>NZ_QLSU01000077.1 GCF_003268775.1 Paraburkholderia unamae | reverse complement strand
TCCACGCGCACGCCGCTGAACGTGAGGTGGCCGTTCGAGACGTCGTCGAACACGGCCGCGTCGCGGTACTGCACGGGCTGCGTGAGGTAGCCGATAAAGCGCCACTTGCCGATCTCGTAGTCGGCCCATAGCGCGTCGAACGCCTGGCGCACGTTCGGGCCGTCGCGCACCGAAACGAAACGCTGCAAGTCGAAGGCCATTTCCTGCCGCCCCACGCGCGCCTTGAAGGTGCCGCCGCCCACGCCGTAGACGAACGCCACGAACGCCTGCTCGATGTCGAGCGGGTTCTTGTCCACCGGTGTGACGGAGTCCTTACCGAACGGCCGCGCGTCTTCGAGCTGGAAGAACGCCTGCACGTGCTCGCCGAAGCGCGCGTCGGCGTGGACTTCGGCGCGCTGGATCACCCAGTTGTCGGGGCGTGCGCTGCCAAGGCCGAAGAGCGGCGTGTTGTTGAGTTCGAAGCGCTCGCGCAGGTTCGCGCCGAGCGAGAGATACCAGGTGGGATCGTTCCTCGAAAGCGGGATGTACTTGGGCCCGTCAAACGGCCTGCGCGGCAGGCACGGATTCGCGAGCACGCCCCAGTCTTCCTGCCAGCGGTTGAAGCCGGGCACGGGGCGTTTGACGTCGCACGTGGGCGTGCTTTCCGGCACGTTCGTTGCCGTCTGCGCAAAGGCGGCAGGGGCGCCCATCAGCAGCAGCCCGGCGGCAGCCGCGACGCCCGCGGCTCTCTTCTTTCGACGCCCGCGCGTCGTGCTCGACACCATGTTTTTCCTTGCCTTTCCTGCCGTTCTTGATCGCGTCACGCGGGGCCCGCCGTCGCCGCGCGCTCGTGCTCGCCCGTCGTCCACGCCAGCACGGCCAGCGCACACGCGGGCACGAGCAGCGCCCAGAAGCCCACGTAGCGCAAGCCCAGCGCTCCGCCGATCGCCCCCGCCGCAAACGCCGCGATGGCCGGCATCATCTTCGCGAACCGCGCTCGCGCCGCCTCGCGCACGCTCTCCGGCGAGCCCGCGTGCAGCATGTCCACCACGTCCAGGATCGCCTGCGTGACGTTGCCCGTCATCACCGTGTTCGGCACGGCGGGCCGCACGATCAGCCGCGGATGCGCGTTCTGCACCCCCATCGCGAACGCGCCCAGCACGCCGGCCACCACCACCGGCAGCGTGTCGGGCTG
>NZ_QLSU01000076.1 GCF_003268775.1 Paraburkholderia unamae | reverse complement strand
GCGCTGCGCTATGGCGTGGCGCCGCATTCGTTGCGCGCCGTCTCGCAGGACTCGCTGCGTGCGCTGCTCGACGGGCTCGATCACGTATCGCCCGGTGCGCCCGTGCATATCCACATCGCGGAGCAGACGGCCGAAGTCGACGCCTGCATCGCGACCGAAGGCGCGCGGCCCGTGCAATGGCTGCTCGATCGCTTCGACGTGAACGCGCGCTGGTGCCTCGTGCATGCCACGCATGTCGACGCGCATGAAACCGCCGCGCTGGCCAGAAGCGGTGCGATTGCGGGCCTGTGCCTCACGACCGAAGCGAACCTGGGCGACGGCATTTTCCCCACGCACGATTACCTGGAGGCGCGGGGCGCGTTCGGCGTTGGCTCGGACAGCCATATCGGCGTGGACTGGCGCGCCGAACTGCGGCTGCTCGAATACGGCCAGCGTCTCGCGCGGCGCGAGCGCAACGTGCTGGCTGCGCCGAACGAAACGTACGTTGCCGACCGGCTTTTCGCGGCCGCACTCGGCGGGGGCGCAAGCGCGACGGGGCGCGCGGTGGGCGCATTGAAGGCGGGCGCACGCGCCGACTGGATCGTGCTCGACGCGCAGCATCCGAACCTGGCGGAGCAACAGCCGCTCACGTGGCTCTCGTCGATCGTGTTCTGCGAACACGGCGAAACGCCGGTGCTAGACGTTTATGCGGGCGGCGAGAAAGTCGTGGAGGCGCGACGCCATCGCGACGAGGCGCGCCTTTACACCGACTATCGAGCGGCGCTTGCCAGGCTGCTGGCCCAGGCGTGAGCGCGCGCGATCTTCACGGAGCCTTTATTCCATGACCGATATTTATTCACTGGAACGCGGCACGGCGCCGCTGATCATTTCGATTCCGCATCTGGGCACGCATATTCCTGCTGACATGCTCGGACAGTACACCGACATCGCGCTGACCGTAGCGGATACGGACTGGCATCTCGACCGCCTCTACGCCTTCGCGAAGGCGCTGGGCGCAACGGTGCTCGGCGCGCGCGTTTCGCGCTACGTGATCGACCTGAACCGTCCGCCGAATGACGAGAGCCTGTATCCCGGGCAGACCACGACGTCGCTGTGTCCGGCCGAGACGTTTCGCGGCGAGCCTGTTTATCGCGAGGGCTGCGAGCCCGATGCGGCGGAGCGCGAGCGTCGTGTGCAGACGTTCTGGCAGCCGTAC
>NZ_QLSU01000075.1 GCF_003268775.1 Paraburkholderia unamae | reverse complement strand
CACAATGAAAAAAACACTTCTCGCCCTCGCCACGCTTGGCACCTTTGCCGGCGTCGCACATGCTCAGAGCAGCGTCACCCTGTACGGCATCATCGACGAGGGCTTCAACGTCAACACGAACACGGGCGGCAAGCACCTGTACAGCCTGGCCAGCGGCGTGATGCAAGGCAGCCGTTTCGGCTTTCGCGGCACTGAAGACCTCGGTGGCGGCCTGAAGGCGCTCTTCGTCCTCGAGAACGGCTTCGACGTGAACAGCGGCAAGCTCAGCCAGGGCGGCCTGCTGTTCGGACGCCAGGCCTATGTCGGTCTGGGCAGCTCGCGCTTCGGCACCGTCACGCTCGGTCGTCAGTACGACTCCATCGCCGACTACGTGGGTCCCTTCGAAGTGGCCGACCAGTGGGGCGGCAACATCTCGGCCCACCCGGGTGACCTCGACAACTTCAACAACACGTACCGCAACAACAACACCGTCAAGTTCGCCAGCGCAGACTACGCCGGCCTCAAATTCGGCGGCACGTACAGCTTCGGAGGCACCGCCGGCAACTTCTCGCAGAACCAGATCTGGTCCCTCGGCGCGGGCTACAACAACGGCCCCCTCGCCCTCGGCGTGGCATACCTGAATGCACGCACGCCGTCGAATGTCGGCGGCCTCTTCGGCAACAGCACGTCGACGACGACCGCTGCGGCCGTAACAACGCCGATCTACTCCGGCTTCGTCAACGCCAACACGTACCAGGTCATCGGCGCGGCCGGCGCCTACACCTTCGGTGCCGCCACGCTCGGCGCAACCTACTCGAACATCAGCTTCCGCAACCTCGGTGCGAACGGCACGACGATCTACCGGCACGGCACGGACGCCACGTTCAACAACGTCGAAGCCAACTTCAAGTACCAGTTCACACCGGCACTGCTCGCCGGCTTCGCGTTCGACTACACCGACGGCAACAGCGTCACGCTCGCCAACGGTACGGACCGCAGCGGCGCCAAGTACTATCAGTACACCCTGGGCGTGGACTACTTCCTGTCGAAACGCACGGACGTCTACGCGCTCGGCGTGTACCAGCATGCATCGGGAGATGATTCGACCGGCAAGAGCGCTGTGGCCGCGATCAATACCCAGAGCGCCTCGGGCAACGCCAACCAGCTCGTCGCGCGTGTGGGCATTCGCCACAAGTTCTAAGCACAGGATCTTTTAGGACCGCTCGCCGGTGCGCG
>NZ_QLSU01000074.1 GCF_003268775.1 Paraburkholderia unamae | reverse complement strand
TAGTCCGGCCTGAACAATTCGTTTTGTGCGGCGCTAGCCCTCATGCCTTGAAGACGACAGTGGGCGAGCGGTTGAGCAAAGCGAACAGAACACGGGCGCAAAAAATCCGCAGCTTTCTGAGGATCATGCGCAGGTTGTGGCCGGCACCACACAGCACAGCGTGAATCGCATCACCGAGCGCGCCTTTGAGCCAGTTTCGATCGAGCTTCCCGTCGGTCTTCATGTGACCAATGGCAGGCTCGATTGCGCTTCGTCGTCGGATCATTGCGCGCAGCTGGCGCGTGATACCGCGCCGCAATCCCGGGTGATAGATCATCACTCCCTCGACAGCGACGCCCTTGTAACCGCGATCCACGATGGCGACTTCGGGCTTCACGTCGCTCAGGATCGCCGCCTGTTCCAACGCTTCAGCCAGCGTGTGACCGTCGTATGGGTTACCCGGCATCGAGCGGGCGCCAACCACAAGCCCTTCCTTGTGTGTCGTCGTGATCGACACTTTCACACCGAATTCGTAGGGTGTGCGAGCCTTGCCTTTCGCCAAACACTCGACTTCTGGCGCATGCAGTGCGTACAGCTTGTTTTTGTCCTTCTGCTTTTGCGACAGGATCCGCTTCGTGCGACCGATCAACTCCTGCAGCGCGATGCGCCCAGTGTCAGCGACCGAATCAAGTTGACGCTCCACGTCACGCATCACCCGCCCAACGCGCGAGCGCAACGTGCGAAGCGCTTTCTTCATGCGCTTGTACTGCTTCGCATGCGCGTAGCGGCCAATCTGACACGCCAGGCGCGGCGCCTCGCGATTGTAGTTCTGCCGCAGCTTCAATCCGTTCCGCGCGGCGGCCCTCACCAGATGTTCGCGACACCGCTCGAGCAGGCGCGAATCGGTTGGATGAGCGATCGCCTTTTGCATGACCGTTGTATCGACAATCACCCGCTTCGCGCTGGAAGCCTTGATCACGCCCGCGCGCTTCGCCGCTTCGATCGTCTCGGTCAGCAGTTCTTCAACACCGGCCTCGCCCAGACGCTTGCGCCAGCGGGTCAGGCTCGACGGATCGATCGGCGGTTCGGTCTGCAAAAACGTTTCGCCAGTAAAGACCTGCCAATACGGGTTCTCCACCCATTGCCAGACCACTTCCTCGTCCGACAGATCGAACGCATGCTGGAGATACAACAAACCAGCAATCAGCCTCGCTGATGTGGCTGGCCGACCTTTGCGTGAGACGAAGCTCGCGCTCATCGACGCATTCAATCCATCCCAGTTGATCAGATCGGCCAGACGCACCAGCGGATGCTTCAGGTTGATCTGCTCGCGCAGAGGATGCCGGAACAAATCGCCTTCGCTCATCGCTGTCTTCGGACCCATCCAGACCTCGACAAAATTTGCAGGAAACTACCCATAATCTGCCAGGATCCTGCAAATGCATCAACAACTTTCCGCTTTAAACCCTTGCTGCACGGGGCTCTTCGAATTTTTCAGACCCGACT
>NZ_QLSU01000072.1 GCF_003268775.1 Paraburkholderia unamae | reverse complement strand
TGTCATGGCCAGATAGAGATGTCTGGTCTCCGGCTCAATAGAAATGTCCGGTTTTAGTGAGGTTTGCTTCTGTCTTTCCCGGGTTTGATCTCCATTCCGTTTTGAAGGATAGCGTCTGGAGCAGCAGGACGCTGGTGCACATTCAGCGAGCCCTCGAAGACCGCCGGCCAGGTTTTGAATCTGGCTTTGCGTCCTGCGCCAGCTTCACGATCACCGCTTCCATGTCCGCCTGCGTGAACTCGCGCGTCTTCTTCGTGCCCGGCACCCGCTCGGCCTGGCGCACCTCGATGCCGCGGTTCGTGCGCGAGGGCGAGCCTGACGCGCGCCGGTCGTCACGCTGCGCCTGCAACGCCTGCGCCACCTCCAGCGCGTGCGCCAGACGCTTGTGCTCGACCACCGCCCCCTGGTCCACCTCGGTGAGCCGGTCATACTCGCGGTACGGCAGTATCCGCGCATCGGCCCGCAACTCGATGCGTCCGTCCGGGTACTCCCAGACCTCGATGTAGCGATGCACCAGCTTCCGGTTCTGTGGCGTATCGTCGAGCAGGTACATCACGCGGTCGTACTGCACCGTGAGTGACTTCGTCACGCGCCGCGTCTCGCGCCAGGTGAGCAGGGCGTCCAGATCCTCGTCCTCACGCAACGGCCGGTGCGCGTTGAACGTGCTCCTGGGCGGCTTCGCAAAGCGCACGTTGTAGGCAGCCACGAAGGCAGGCGCATACGCATTCGCGTCCGCCGCCGTGCTGATGCCGCGCAGGCGCAGCTCCTTCACCAGGCGGTCCTGCAGCGTCAGGTGGGCACGCTCCACACGGCCCTTGGCCGAGCTGCTATTGGCGCAGAACGTCTCGATGTTCAGTTCGTACATCGCGCGCCCGAAGTGCGTCACGCTGCGTCCGGTCTCGTGGGCCCTGACACTGCGGAATACGCTTGCCTTGTCGCTGTACAGCGCCACCGGCTTACCATGACGCTCCAGGTATGCACGCGTCGCCTCGAAGTAGCTGAAGGTCGATTCGGTCTGCGTGAAGTGCAGGTGCATCAGGCGACTTGTCGCGTCGTCCACATACACCAGCAGCGTGCAGGCCGGTGCGCGCTCCTCAAACCAGCGGTGATCGCTGCCGTCGATCTGGACGAGTTCACCCAGGCACGCGCGCCGGGCCCGTGGCTGATAGACCTTCGGCGGACGCTGCGCGCGCGGAATCCACAGGCCCGCATCGCGCATCCATCGACGTACGGTCTCCTTTGCCAGCCAGATGCCGTGGCATTCAGCGAGCTTCTCGCACGCCAGCGTTGGCCCGAAATCGGCGTAGCGTTCGCGCACCAGCGCCATGGCCCGGGCCCGCAGGTCGACTGGCAGTTCCCGGTTGCTCGGCTGCCCACGCCGGCACGACACGAGGCCTGCCGGGCCTGCGGCCTCATAGCGCCGGCACAGCCGGCTGATCTGCCGCTCGCTGAGCCGCAGCCGCTCAGCCGCCTGAAAACACCGCAGGCGGCCTTCAACGACCGCCTCGATGACCTTGACCCGCTCGAGTTCGCGCATGCTTGCCGTGATCAGCTCACGTCCGTTCATGGTTCGCCCCTGGTCGACGCCTCACGCGAGCGTGCGCGTCAACTAGGGCAGAAATCGGACATTTCTAATGAGCCAGAACCGGACATTTCAAAAAAGCCGTAACA
>NZ_QLSU01000071.1 GCF_003268775.1 Paraburkholderia unamae | reverse complement strand
AGGGGTCTAGCATGGCAGAAGCCACAAAAAAACCGAGGCCGGAATACCGGAACATCGGGCTTGGGCAGATATTGTTCGCGTACCGCCTGCCTCTGGCCGGCCGTGTGTCGATCGGCCACCGCATCAGCGGTGTGCTGTTGTTCCTGTTCCTGCCTTTCATCCTGTTCCTGTTGGACCAGAGCCTCACTTCGGAGCTCAGCTTCGAGGTCTTCAAGGGCTTCCTCTCCAACATCATCGTCAAGCTCATCGTGCTGGTCCTCGGGTGGGCGTTCCTGTTTCACTTCTGCGCTGGCGTGCGTCACCTGTGCATGGACTTCAACCATGGCCTCGTGAGCAAGGAAAAAGGCAAGTCGACCTCCCTGGTCGTCGTGATCATCTCCACGATCCTCACGATCGCCTTTGCGGCAAAACTCTTCGGAGCGTTCTAAAAAATGTCGGCTAAAAACGGTATCGGTCCGAAGCGCCTCGTCGTCGGCGCTCACTACGGCATTCGCGACTGGATCGCTCAACGCGCCACCGCCGTGATCATGGCGATCTACACCGTCGTGCTGCTCGTCGTGTTCTTCGGCGCGCACGACTTTTCGTATGACGGCTGGGCCTCGATCTTCGCCGCGCAGTGGATGAAGCTCGCCACCTTCGTCACCCTCGTCGCGCTGTTCCTGCACGCGTGGGTTGGCGTGCGTGACATCTGGATGGACTACATCAAGCCGGTCGGCCTGCGCATCACGCTGGACGTCCTCACGATCGCATGGCTGCTGGGCAGCCTCGGCTACGCCGCTCAGATTCTCTGGAGAGTGTAAAAGAATGGCTGCAATCAAGAATTCTCTGCCGCGTCGCAAGTTCGACGTGGTCATCGTCGGTGCTGGCGGCTCGGGGATGCGCGCTTCGCTGCAACTCGCGCGCGCCGGCCTGTCGGTCTGCGTGCTCTCGAAAGTGTTCCCCACGCGCTCGCACACGGTGGCGGCCCAGGGCGGCATCGGCGCCTCGCTCGGCAACATGAGCGAAGACAACTGGCACTTCCACTTCTACGACACGATCAAGGGCTCCGACTGGCTCGGCGACCAGGACGCGATCGAGTTCATGTGCCGTGAAGCGCCGCACGCGGTCTACGAACTCGAACACATGGGCATGCCGTTCGACCGTAACGCCGACGGCACGATCTACCAGCGCCCGTTTGGCGGCCACACGGCCAACTACGGCGAGAAGCCGGTCCAGCGCGCCTGCGCGGCGGCTGACCGTACCGGCCACGCGCTGCTGCACACGCTGTACCAGCAGAACGTCGCGGCCAAGACCACGTTCTTCGTCGAATGGATGGCGCTGGACCTGATCCGCGACGCCGAAGGCGACGTGCTGGGCGTGACCGCGCTCGAAATGGAAACGGGCGACGTCTATATCCTCGAAGGCAAGACCACGCTGTTCGCCACGGGCGGCGCGGGCCGGATCTTCGCGGCCTCGACCAACGCGTTCATCAACACCGGTGACGGCCTTGGCATGGCGGCGCGCTCGGGCATCGCGCTGCAAGACATGGAGTTCTGGCAGTTCCACCCGACCGGCGTGGCCGGCGCGGGCGTGCTGATCACCGAAGGCGTGCGCGGCGAAGGCGGCATTCTGCGCAACTCGAACGGCGAGCGCTTCATGGAGCGCTACGCGCCGACGCTGAAGGACCTGGCGCCGCGCGACTTCGTTTCGCGTTCGATGG
>NZ_QLSU01000070.1 GCF_003268775.1 Paraburkholderia unamae | reverse complement strand
ATTGCTCAAGGCTACCTATATTTCATGCAGCAGTCCTATGCGACTGGTCAGACTCTGATTACTGACGGTGGCGCAACGATCGTGTGACAGGGCCGTATTCCGTCCGGGGTATTCAGCGAGTGCCTATGCGAGCAACCGCAGGTTACGATAGTCCCGGGGGCGAGGCCGGAGGCATTGGTTGGATCGGCGGCAGGCAGGTCACGCAGCTGCCGCGCGCGCTCCGGTCACCCCGCAGGAAACGACCCGCGCAGTCGTCAGGCGCTCAAGGCACAGGCTACTGGCTACTCATAATTCGCAGGGGTTGAGCGAGCCGATTCGAGTGTACGACTGCCGGGAGGTAGTCTACCCTCGCGCGTCCGATAAAGGCGGGTATGGGCGTCGGATCGTGCAGGCAGTCGCTGCCGATGCTCACGCGGGCACGCACGTGTGCCTAATGCGGGGCTTGTCGCTGCTCCCCTGTCGTCAGAACGTCGATACGACCCGAACCCGTCCGTCATGAGCATGATGCGCCAGTGCCCCGGTATACGAATGCCGCGGTCTATCGACGTGCGTCCGAGTCCACGCTGCCGACGCAGCCGGCCCTCGATCCGGACTCGGGCGCAATCGTCGCAATCAATGCGGTTCAGGCGCCTGAGCCTTCAACCGGGCTCGGTGCTGTGGGCGGGGCCGTCGCGGGAGGGATGCTCGGGAATCAGATCGGGCAGGGGCGTGGCCGCACGCTCGCCACAATCGCGGCGGCCATTGGTGGAGGCCTCTCGGGTAACGGTATCGAACATGAGGTGCGCAAGACCACCAACTATCAGGTTCAGTTGCGAATGGCCGACGGCAGCTACCGGAACTTCAGCTATTCGTCCCAGCCAGAGCTGGCCGCTGGCGAGCCCGTCCACGTCGACGGTGATACGTTGACCGCGTCGTGATGAGCTTTCTCAGCCGGGAGAGCTTGCGAGGATACGCACCTCCGCACCCGTCGATACCATTCGCTCGGAGTCGAGCTTCTCGCGTGTCAACATCATCGGTCGGTTTGCGGAGTGCAGCAGCATCGCTGTAGCTGGATCGGCGGACAGGCCACAGAGCCGTAGGAGCAGAACACGCAACAGTCACCTGGCTTGGGGCGCAAGAGGGCACGGCAGGACGGGCACTCCCGGTAGAACTTGCAAGCGTCCGTTGGCATGGCCTCTTTCCAGGCAAAGCCGCACAGAGGGCAGGTCAATTCGGATTCGAGGATTACAGCATTCATCTTCATTGGGGCTACCGCGTCTCTGGCTTTAGCGCGTGCCAACGTTCGGCCGCCAGGGCGCCATCGCCGCGCTGCCGCGCCTTGAGGGTTGTCGTTGATCTTCGCATCCGAAGCGGTAAATTTGGTGATCAAATTCCACTGTCGCGTGATCGTCGCATCGAGCGATATCGCGGCTCACGTTGTCCTTGGGCTGTCGAAGACCATGCTTTCGACGTCATTGACCGTGGTGAGCGCCGCGACGTTGTCGCGCGAGACATCGAACATCCCGGCATTCAGCACATATCGGTCATTGAGAAACGCGAAACTGCTGCTGGCATCGTACTGCTGCACTGACTCGAACGCGCGCTGAGCTACTTCAGGGTTTCACGGTATGCCACATACCCTTGAATCCGTCTCCATTCACCTGACCGGCCTGTTTGTCCTGTGCGAAGCGATATAGCGGACGGCCCTTGTAGGTCCACTGATGTTTTCCATCAGAGGTCGCAATAAAGCCCCAATCGCCGTT
>NZ_QLSU01000069.1 GCF_003268775.1 Paraburkholderia unamae | reverse complement strand
GAAAAACTCAAGGCCGCGATCATCGGCTCCGGCAATATCGGCACGGACCTGATGATCAAGATCATGCGCAACAGCCAGCATCTGGAGATGGCGGCGATGGTCGGCATCGACCCGAACTCCGATGGCTTGGCACGCGCCGCGCGCCTGGGCGTGGCGACCACACATGAAGGCGTGGAAGGGCTCACGCGTTTGCCGGTGTTCAACGACATCGACTTCGTGTTCGACGCCACTTCCGCCGGTGCGCACGTGAAGAACGATGCGCTGCTGCGCAAGCTCAAGCCCCCGATCCGCGTGATCGACCTCACGCCCGCGGCCATTGGCCCGTACTGCGTGCCGGTCGTGAACCTCGACGCGCATATCGATGCACCCAACGTCAACATGGTCACGTGCGGCGGGCAGGCCACGATTCCGATGGTCGCGGCCGTCTCGCGCGTGGCGAAGGTGCATTACGCGGAAATCGTCGCCTCGATCAGCAGCAAGTCGGCGGGGCCCGGCACGCGCGCGAACATCGACGAGTTCACTGAAACGACGTCGAAGGCCATCGAAGTGGTGGGCGGCGCTGCAAAGGGCAAGGCTATCATCGTGCTGAATCCTGCCGAGCCGCCGGTGATGATGCGCGACACCGTGTACACGCTCTCGGAGATGGCCGACCGCGAGAAGGTCGAGCAGTCGATCGAGGAAATGGTCGCTAAGGTGCACGCCTACGTGCCGGGTTATCGCCTGAAGCAGAAGGTCCAGTTCGACGAGATTCCCGCGAACGCGCCGCTCAACATTCCGGGCCTCGGCAAGTTCAGCGGCCTGAAGACTTCGGTGTTCCTCGAAGTGGAAGGCGCAGCGCACTATCTGCCCGCTTACGCAGGCAATCTCGACATCATGACTTCCGCCGCGCTCGCCACCGCCGAACGCATGGCGCAAACGCTTCTGAGCATGCAAGGAGCCTAAGGCGATGACCAACCCGAGCAAGAAACTCTACATCTCCGACGTGACGCTGCGCGACGGCAGCCACGCGATTCGCCACCAGTATTCGATCCAGAACGTGCAGGACATCGCCCGCGCGCTGGACAAGGCGAAGGTGGACAGCATCGAGGTCGCGCACGGCGACGGGCTGCAAGGCTCCAGCTTCAACTACGGCTTCGGCGCGCACAGCGACCTCGAATGGATCGAGGCCGTGGCCGACGTGGTCAAGCACGCGCAGATCGCTACGCTTTTGCTGCCGGGCATCGGCACGATTCACGACCTGAAGGCCGCGTACAACGCGGGCGCGCGCATCGTGCGCGTGGCCACGCACTGCACCGAAGCCGACATTTCGAAGCAGCACATCGAATACGCGCGCGAACTCGGCATGGACACCGTGGGCTTCCTGATGATGAGCCACATGACCACGCCGGACAACCTCGCGGTCGAAGCGAAGAAGATGGAAAGCTACGGCGCGACCTGCATCTACGTGGTGGACTCGGGCGGCGCGCTCACGATGAACGATGTGCGTGACCGCTTCCGCGCCGTCAAACAAGTGCTCAAGCCCGAAACGCAAACGGGCATGCACGCGCACCACAATCTCTCGCTGGGCGTGGCGAACTCGATCGTGGCCGTGGAAGAAGGTTGCGACCGCATCGATGCGTCGCTCGCGGGCATGGGCGCGGGTGCGGGCAACGCGCCGCTCGAAGTGTTCATCGGCGCGGCCGAGCGCATGGGCTGGAACCACGGCACGGACCTCTACACGCTGATGGACGCCGCCGACGACATCGTGCGTCCGCTCCAGGACCGCCCGGTGCGCGTGGACCGCGAAACGCTGGCGCTCGGTTATGCGGGCGTGTATTCGAGCTTCCTGCGTCACTCGGAAGTGGCCGCGAAGAAGTATGACCTGAAGACGGTGGA
>NZ_QLSU01000068.1 GCF_003268775.1 Paraburkholderia unamae | reverse complement strand
CTCGCCGAGCTGATCGAGAATCGCGGGGTTTTCCAGCGTGGACACGTCCTGCGTGATCGCCTCGCCCTTCGCGAGCGAGCGCAGCAAACGGCGCATGATCTTGCCCGAGCGCGTCTTCGGCAGGTTCTCGCCGAAGCGGATGTCCTTCGGTTTCGCGATCGGACCGATTTCCTTGCCCACCCACGCGCGCAGGTCGTTGGCGAGCTTCACCGCTTCATCGCCCTGCGGACGCGTCGCCTTCAGCACCACGAACGCCACCACCGCTTCGCCCGTCGTGTCGTCGGGGCGCCCCACCACGGCAGCCTCCGCCACCAGCGGATTCGCCACCAGCGCCGACTCGATCTCCATCGTGCCCAGTCGGTGGCCCGAGACGTTCAGCACGTCGTCGATCCGGCCCATGATCGTGAAGTAGCCCGTGTCCTTGTCGCGCACGCTGCCGTCGCCCGCGAGGTACAGCTTGCCGCCCAGTTCCTCGGGGAAGTAGCCCGACCTGTAGCGCTCCGGCTGGCCCCACACGTTGCGGATCATCGCGGGCCACGGGCGCTTCACCACCAGAATGCCGCCCTGCCCGTTCGGCACGTCCTGGCCCGTTTCGTCGACGATCGCCGCCATGATGCCCGGCAGCGGCAGCGTGCACGAACCCGGCACCAGCGGCGTCGCGCCCGGCAGCGGCGTGATCATGTGCCCGCCCGTTTCCGTTTGCCACCACGTATCCACGATCGGGCAGCGCTTGCCGCCCACGTTTTCGTAGTACCACATCCACGCTTCGGGATTGATCGGCTCGCCCACCGTGCCGAGAATGCGCAGCGAGGAAAGGTCATAGCTCTTCGGGTGCACCTTCGCGTCGGCCTCGGACATCTTGATGAGCGAGCGGATCGCCGTGGGCGCGGTGTAGAACAGCGTGACCTTGTGCTTGGCGATCATGTCCCAGAAGCGGCCCGCATTCGGATACGTCGGCACGCCTTCGAACACGACCTGGGTCGCGCCGATCGTGAGCGGACCGTAGGCAATGTAGCTGTGACCCGTGATCCAGCCGATGTCGGCCGTGCACCAGAACACGTCGCTCGGCTTGTAATCGAAGGTCCACTTCATCGTTTGCGCGGCCCACAGCAAGTAACCGCCCGTGCTGTGCTGCACGCCCTTCGGTTTGCCCGTCGAGCCCGAGGTGTAGAGGATGAAGAGCGGGTGTTCCGCGCCCACGGGTTCCGGTGCGCACGTGTCGCTCTCCGCCGCCGAGACTTCATGCATCCACAGGTCGCGGCCTTCGTGCCACGCGACCTTGCCGCCCGTGCGCTGGTAGACGATCACGCTGTGCACCGCCTCGCAACCGCCCATGGCGATCGCTTCGTCGGCGATGTTCTTCAGCGGCAGCGCCTTGCCGCCGCGCATCTGTTCGTCGGCGGTGATGAGCGCAACGGCGCCCACGTCCACCATGCGTTCGTTGAGCGACTTCGACGAGAAGCCGCCGAACACCACCGAGTGCGTCGCGCCAATACGCGCGCAGGCCTGCATCGCCACCACGCCTTCCACCGACATCGGCAGATAGATGACCACGCGGTCGCCCTTCTTCACGCCGCGCTTCTTCAGTGCGTTGGCGAAGCGCGAGACGCGCGAGAGCAGGTCCTGATAGGTGACGTTGGTGACGGTGCCGTCGTCGGCTTCGAAGACGATCGCCACGCGCTCGCCGTTGCCCGCTTCGACATGACGGTCGAGGCTGTTATATGAGGCGTTCAGCTCGCCGTCTTCGAACCAGGTGTAGAACGGCGCTTTCGATTCGTCGAGCACCTTCGTGAAGGGCTTTTGCCACGTCAGCGTTTCGCGTGCGAGACGCGCCCAGAAGCCTTCGTAATCGCGCTCGGCTTCGGCGCACAGCGCCTTGTAGGCGTCCATGCCGGACACCGTGGCACTGGCCACCGTTTGTTCTGAAGGCGCAAAGACCCGGCGTTCCTGAAGAACCGATTCAATCGCAGACAT
>NZ_QLSU01000067.1 GCF_003268775.1 Paraburkholderia unamae | reverse complement strand
GAGCGTCTGGGCCGCGTGCTGCTCAACGACCCGGCCACGGGCGTGATGCGCCACGCGGACGCGGGCTACGAGCTTGCGCAGCAAACCGCGCGCGAAGCGGGCCTCAAGCTGCCGATGCTCGGCCGATGAGCAACGTACAGAACGCGAAGCTCACGCTGCTGCGTGGGGCGGCGCTCGTGGCGTCGCCGTGGAAGAACGGCGGCGGCGTCACGCGCGAGATTGCCATAGCGCATGCGACGCCGCGTACGGGCTCGCAAGTGAGCGCATCGCTCGACACGTTCGCATGGCGTGTGAGCGTGGCCGATGTCGCGCAGGCCGGGCCGTTCTCGCGTTTCGAGGGCATCGACCGCACGCTGGCGCTGCTCGAAGGCGCGGGCATGCTGCTCGACGAAGCGGGCCGCACGCATGTGCTCACGCAACCACTGGACGTGGCGCACTTTGCGGGCGAAGCGGCCATCGACGCCCGCCTCGTGAACGGCGCCACGCGCGATTTCAATCTCATGGTGCGTCGCGATGCGGCGCGCGGCACGCTGGACGTGTGGCGCGAGAACGGGCGCCGCCGCATGCAGGCGCAAACGCTGCTGCTCTATTGCGCGCAGGGCGAGCAGGCCGTGATCGTCGACGGCTGCCGCCAGGTGCGCCTCGCAACGGGCGACACGCTGCGCATCGACATGCTCGACGCACTGCGCCCGTTGCAGATCGAAACGCAGGGCGCCGGCGCGTTGCTCGCCGTCGCGCTGGACCTGCTCGGCGTGTCTCAGACGCCTCACTCGCCGCAGCACGACACCACGGACGCGGCATCGCACGATGCCGTGCACACGCAATGAAACGCACTCTCTGGCAGAACCTCAAGCTGTGCCCGCAGGGCGATCCGGGGCAAACCGTCGAAAACGCCGCGATTGCCGTGGAAGACGGCAAGATCGCGTGGCTGGGCGCGGCAGCCGAACTGTCGTCCTCGTTCGCCGAATGGCCGCGTGAAGACCTGGGCGGCGCGTGGGTCACGCCCGGTCTCGTGGATTGCCATACGCACCTCGTCTACGGCGGCCAGCGCGCCGACGAATTCGCGCAGCGCCTGGCGGGCGTGAGCTACGAGGAAATCGCGCGCCAGGGCGGCGGGATCGTATCGACGGTACGTGCCACGCGCGCCGCCGACGAAGCCGCGTTGTTCGCGCAGTCGGCCGCGCGTCTGGAGCCCTTGCTCGCCGAAGGCGTGACGGCCGTGGAGATCAAGTCGGGCTATGGCCTCGATCTCGCGTCCGAGCGCAAGATGCTGCGCGTCGCGCGCCGCCTCGGCGAACGCTATCCGGTCACGGTGCGCACGACGTTTCTTGGCGCGCACGCGTTGCCGCCCGAATTCGCGGGACGCGCCGACGCCTATATCGACGAAGTGTGCGAACGCATGCTGCCCGCGCTGGCAGACGAAGGACTCGTCGACGCCGTCGATGTGTTCTGCGAACGAATCGGTTTTTCGCTCGCGCAGAGCGAGCGCGTGTTCGAGGCCGCCGCGCGGCGCAAGCTCCCGGTCAAGATGCACGCGGAGCAGCTCTCCAACGGCGGCGGGGCGGCGCTGGCCGCGCGTCACGGCGCGTTGTCGGCCGATCATCTGGAGTTTCTCGACGAAGCGGGCGTGGCCGCCATGAAGGCCGCCGGCACGGTGGCCGTGCTGCTGCCCGGCGCGTACTACTTCATCCGGGAAACGCAATTGCCGCCGCTCGATCTCCTGCGCCGTTACGCAGTGCCGATCGCCATTTCGACCGACAGCAATCCGGGCACGTCGCCGGCCACGTCGCTGCTGCTCATGATGAACATGGCGACCACGCTGTTCCGCATGACCGTGCCCGAGGTGCTGCAAGGCGTGACGCGCCACGCGGCGCAGGCGTTCGGCGATGTGCAGCGTCATGGCGAGCTTGGCGTGGGTCGCCCCGCCGACTTCGCCGTGTGGTCCGTGCAATCGCTCGCGGAACTGGCCTACTGGATCGGCCGTCCGTTGTGCGCCCGCGTGGTGCGCGGCGGCGAGACCGTTTTTGAACGTCGCTTTTGAGCACCGCTTTCAAGCACTAACTTCACGCATGAATCCCATCATCGACTCGAACTCGACCGCGCGTGCGCTTTTTGCCGGGCACGCCTACCTCCCCGACGGCTGGCGTCGCAACGTGCTGCTCGAATGGGACGCAACGGGCACGCTGCGCAGCGTGACGCCCGATCTGCC
>NZ_QLSU01000066.1 GCF_003268775.1 Paraburkholderia unamae | reverse complement strand
TGTTGACGTTCACCCAGAATTGACCCACCTAGACATGTAGTTTTCATCGAATTTTGACCCACGTGATTGAATGCCCTGCTCAACCTTTGAGCAGGGGATACAGAGGTGATCACGGTGGGCATGCTGGCCAAGATCAGGCGGATGTACTTCCGCGAGAAGGTCCCGCTGCGCGAGATTGCGCGGCGCACGGGCCTGTCCCGAAACACTGTGCGCACATGGCTGCGCCAGACCGAGGCGACCGAGCCGAACTACCCGAAACGCACGACGCCAAGCGTCATTGATGATTGGGCCGACGAGCTGACGGGCTGGCTCAAGGCCGACAGCCACCGCCCAAAGCGCGATCGGCGCACAGCGCAGTTCATGTTTGAGGCGATTCGGGCGCGAGGCTATGCCGGCAGCTACGGCCGCGTGAGTGCCTTTGTTCGTCGCTGGCATGAGCAGCAGGATGAGGCTCCGAGACGCAAGGCGTACGTACCTCTCGCGTTCGAGCCCGGTGAGGCATTCCAGTTCGACTGGAGCTGTGAGTACGCCTTTATTGGTGGTCTTCGGCGGCGTCTGGAGGTCGCGCACGTCAAGCTGAACGCCAGCCGAGCCTTCTGGCTGGTTGCCTACCCCACGCAAAGCCACGAGATGCTGTTCGACGCGCACGCGCGGGCGTTTGCCGCCTTCGGCGGCGTCCCGCGCCGTGGCATCTACGACAACATGAAGACGGCCGTCGATAAGGTCGGCCGGGGCAAGGAGCGCGCCGTCAATGCGCGCTTCGAAGCGATGTGCAGCCATTACCTGTTTGAGCCTGAGTTCTGTAACCGCGCAGCCGGCTGGGAAAAAGGCATCGTTGAGAAGAACGTGCAGGACCGGCGCAGGCAGATCTGGCACGAAGCCGCATTACGTCGCTGGGAATCGCTCGAAGTCCTCAACGAATGGATCGCCGCGCAGTGCCATGAGGCGTGGCGCGTGCGTCACCCGCAATGGCCGGAGCTGACCATCGAAGAGGTGCTGCAGGACGAACGCACGCGGCTGATGCCCAACCCGCGTCCGTTCGACGGCTACGTGGAGCAAACACTGCGTGTGTCCTCGACCAGCCTCATCCACTTCCAGCGTAACCGCTACAGCGTGCCCACAGAGCACACGAACCAGCTCGTAAGCCTGCGCTGCTATCCGACGTACCTAAGCATCGTCGCAGACGACCACGAGATCGCTCGCCACGAGCGCAGCTTCGAGCGGCACATGACGTTCTACGACTGGCGTCATTACATCACCCTGGTCGAACGCAAGCCGGGCGCGCTGCGCAACGGTGCGCCATTCGCCACGATGCCACAACCGCTTCAGGATCTGCAGCGACATCTGCTGAAGCACCCGGGTGGCGACAGGGTGATGACGCAGGTGCTAGCCGCGGTGCGTGAGCATGGTCTGGATTCCGTACTTCTTGCAGTGCGGGCTGCGCTCGATTCCGGGCGCCCCAGTGGTGAGCACGTGCTCAACGTACTCAGCCGCCTGAAGGCGCCGATGGAAATGCGCGCCGTGACAGCGACAAAGCTGCACTTGACCGAAGAACCGACCGCAGACGTCTCGCGCTATGAGAGCCTGCGTCCCGTCCTGCCGGAGGATCCTCATGTCTAACGACATCATTGCCCAGCTCAAGGGGCTCAAGCTTCATGGTATGGCCAGCAGCTGGCCGGAACTGCTCGCACAGTCGCGACATACGGAATTCGAGCCAGAGCGGTTCATGCATCAGTTGCTGCTCGCCGAGACCGCTGAGCGGCAGGTGCGCTCGATTGCCTATCAGATGACGGCGGCGCGCTTCCCGGCGCATCGCGATCTTAAGGGCTTCGACTTCGCACAGGCACACGTTGACGAAGCGCTGGTTCGTGAACTGTACGACCTGTCGTTCATCGCAAGCGCGCACAACGTCGTGTTCATCGGCGGCCCTGGAACAGGCAAGACACATCTGGCAACAGCGATCGGCATCGAGGCGGTGCAGCGTCGCGGCAAGCGTGTACGGTACTTCTCGACCGTTGAACTGACCAATGCGCTGGAACTTGAAAAGGCAGCTGGCAAGCAGGGGCAGATTGCGCACAAGCTGATGTACGTCGATCTGGTGATCCTTGATGAACTGGGCTACCTGCCGTTCAGCCAGACAGGCGGCGCATTGCTGTTCCACCTGCTCTCCAAGCTGTACGAACACACTAGCGTAGCGATTACGACCAACCTGAGCTTCGGCGAGTGGGCTGCAGTGTTCGGGGATGCAAAGATGACGACAGCGTTGTTGGACCGCGTCACCCATCACTGTCATATCGTGGAGACAGGTAACGAATCGTGGCGCTTCAAGACCAGTTCAGCAAAATCCAGAACGGCTAAAAAGCGAACTGTAAAAGCAGCAGACGACGAAGAGTTATCCACACCGGAATAGATGTACTACGCTGTCTCGGGGTGGGTCAAATTTAGATGAAAACTGTGGGTCAGGATTCGGTGAACGCCAACA
>NZ_QLSU01000065.1 GCF_003268775.1 Paraburkholderia unamae | reverse complement strand
GAAGCGAACGCGGCGAACTGAAACATCTAAGTAGCCGCAGGAAAAGAAATCAACCGAGATTCCCAAAGTAGTGGCGAGCGAAATGGGATCAGCCTGTACTCTTTATCTGTACCGTTAATCGAACGCTCTGGAAAGTGCGGCCATAGCAGGTGATAGCCCTGTAGATGAAAACGGAATGGAAGAACTAGGTGTACGACAAGTAGGGCGGGACACGTGAAATCCTGTCTGAAGATGGGGGGACCATCCTCCAAGGCTAAATACTCGTGATCGACCGATAGTGAACCAGTACCGTGAGGGAAAGGCGAAAAGAACCCCGGGAGGGGAGTGAAATAGATCCTGAAACCGCATGCATACAAACAGTCGGAGCCTCGCAAGGGGTGACGGCGTACCTTTTGTATAATGGGTCAGCGACTTACATTCAGTGGCAAGCTTAACCGAATAGGGCAGGCGTAGCGAAAGCGAGTCCGAACAGGGCGTTCAGTCGCTGGGTGTAGACCCGAAACCAGGTGATCTATCCATGGCCAGGTTGAAGGCACGGTAACACGTGCTGGAGGACCGAACCCACTAACGTTGAAAAGTTAGGGGATGAGCTGTGGATAGGGGTGAAAGGCTAAACAAACCTGGAAATAGCTGGTTCTCTCCGAAAACTATTTAGGTAGTGCCTCGTGTATCACCTTCGGGGGTAGAGCACTGTCATGGTTGATGGGTCCATTGCGGATTACGTCGCCATAGCAAACTCCGAATACCGAAGAGTGCAATCACGGGAGACAGACATCGGGTGCTAACGTCCGGTGTCAAGAGGGAAACAACCCAGACCGCCAGCTAAGGTCCCCAAATATAGCTAAGTGGGAAACGAAGTGGGAAGGCTAAAACAGTCAGGAGGTTGGCTTAGAAGCAGCCACCCTTTAAAGAAAGCGTAATAGCTCACTGATCGAGTCGTCCTGCGCGGAAGATGTAACGGGGCTAAGCTATATACCGAAGCTGCGGATGCGTGCTTTGCACGCATGGTAGGAGAGCGTTCCGTAAGCCTGCGAAGGTGCGTTGAAAAGCGTGCTGGAGGTATCGGAAGTGCGAATGCTGACATGAGTAGCGATAAAGGGGGTGAAAGGCCCCCTCGCCGTAAGCCCAAGGTTTCCTACGCAACGTTCATCGGCGTAGGGTGAGTCGGCCCCTAAGGCGAGGCAGAAATGCGTAGCTGATGGGAAGCAGGTCAATATTCCTGCACCATTGTTGAATGCGATGGGGGGACGGATCGCGGAAGGTTGTCCGGGTGTTGGAAGTCCCGGTCCTTGCATTGGAGAAGGCGCTTTGGCAAATCCGGGCGCGGAATTCAAGGGTGCGAGGCCATGCTCTTCGGAGCAGAAGCAACTGGAAGTGGTTCCAAGAAAAGCCTCTAAGCTTCAGTTCAACAGTGACCGTACCGCAAACCGACACAGGTGGGCGAGATGAGTATTCTAAGGCGCTTGAGAGAACTCGGGAGAAGGAACTCGGCAAATTGGTACCGTAACTTCGGGATAAGGTACGCCCTTGTAGCTTGAAGAGCCTGCGCTCTGAGGGTGAAGGGGTTGCAATAAACTGGTGGCTGCGACTGTTTAATAAAAACACAGCACTCTGCAAACACGAAAGTGGACGTATAGGGTGTGACGCCTGCCCGGTGCCGGAAGATTAAATGATGGGGTGCAAGCTCTTGATTGAAGTCCCGGTAAACGGCGGCCGTAACTATAACGGTCCTAAGGTAGCGAAATTCCTTGTCGGGTAAGTTCCGACCTGCACGAATGGCGTAACGATGGCCACACTGTCTCCTCCCGAGACTCAGCGAAGTTGAAGTGTTTGTGATGATGCAATCTCCCCGCGGCTAGACGGAAAGACCCCATGAACCTTTACTGTAGCTTTGCATTGGACTTTGAACCGGTTTGTGTAGGATAGGTGGGAGGCTGTGAAGTGTGGACGCTAGTCTGCATGGAGCCGTCCTTGAAATACCACCCTGATCTGTTTGAGGTTCTAACCTTGGTCCGTAATCCGGATCGGGGACAGTGCATGGTAGGCAGTTTGACTGGGGCGGTCTCCTCCCAAAGGGTAACGGAGGAGTACGAAGGTACGCTAGGTACGGTCGGAAATCGTGCTGATAGTGCAATGGCATAAGCGTGCTTGACTGTGAGACTCACAAGTCGAACAGGTGCGAAAGCAGGTCATAGTGATCCGGTGGTTCTGTATGGAAGGGCCATCGCTCAACGGATAAAAGGTACTCTGGGGATAACAGGCTGATACCGCCCAAGAGTTCATATCGACGGCGGTGTTTGGCACCTCGATGTCGGCTCATCTCATCCTGGGGCTGTAGCCGGTCCCAAGGGTATGGCTGTTCGCCATTTAAAGAGGTACGTGAGCTGGGTTTAAAACGTCGTGAGACAGTTTGGTCCCTATCTGCCGTGGGCGCTGGATATTTGAAGGGACCTGCTCCTAGTACGAGAGGACCGGAGTGGACGAACCTCTGGTGTACCGGTTGTCACGCCAGTGGCATCGCCGGGTAGCTATGTTCGGAAGAGATAACCGCTGAAAGCATCTAAGCGGGAAACTCGCCTTGAGATGAGATATCCCCGGGGCTTTAAGCCCCTTGAAGGGTCGTTCGAGACCAGGACGTTGATAGGTCAGGTGTGGAAGCGCAGTAATGCGTTAAGCTAACTGATACTAATTGCCCGTAAGGCTTGATCCTATAACAGGTGTG
>NZ_QLSU01000064.1 GCF_003268775.1 Paraburkholderia unamae | reverse complement strand
GCGGGCCGCACGATCAGCCGCGGATGCGCGTTCTGCACCCCCATCGCGAACGCGCCCAGCACGCCGGCCACCACCACCGGCAGCGTGTCGGGCTGCGCGACCGGCGACGCCCAGACGCCCGCCAGGCAAAAGCCCAGCATCAGCACCGCCTGCACCGCGTGAAGCAGCCGCGCGCCCTGGCGCGCGTGCCGCCCGCCGAGCGAGCGCAGCAGCACGCTGCTGCCCGCCACGCCCGCACCGAACGCCGGGAACACGATCAGCTTGAGGAGCACGCCCTGTCCGTAGCCCGCCACCCCCGCGCCGATCAGCACGAAGTTGCCCGTGACGTGCGCGGTGAAGAGCCCGAACAGCGCCACGAAGCTCAGCGTGTCCACATAGCCCGCCACTGCCGCCAGGATCGTGTCCTCGTGTTTCATTGCGCCGCGCTGGCGTGGATTTCCGCGATGTAGCCGCCCGGGAACTGCACGATCGCCGCGTTGCGTCCGTCCGAGCTGAACGGCGCCACGAGCACCTTCACGCCCGCGGCCTGCGCCTTTTGCAGCGTCTCGTCGAGATTCGCCACCTCGTAGCCGGTCGTTTCGTGTCCGAACGGATAGGGCAGGTGACCGTCCGTCACCAGCACGGTCATCTTGCCGAAGCCCGACTCGATGCGCACACGGCGATACGTCTCGCCCGGCCGGCCGATCTCGATGCCCGGCGCCTTCGCGTCGTCGGACACCACCTTGCCGTGCGAGAACTTCACGAAGTCATGCACCAGCTTGTGCAGGCTTTTCGGCGAAACGTACACGCGGTTCTCGGGCACCGTCTTAAGCGCGTCGTAGTGCGGGGCCTGGTTATGCCAGTACAGCTGCATGTTCACGCCGTCCGCCCACGAGATGATCGCGTCGCGCCCGACCGGATCGGGGAAGGTGTCGACGATCACGTCCGCGCCGTGCGCGCGCGCCGCCTTCACCGCCGCGTCCATGTCGGTCACGAGGTAGCCGGTGCGCTCCGAGCCGAAGGGGTACGGCACCGGCGTCTTGAAGCCGAACACCGAGATCGTGCCCGAGGGCGTGAACACGAGCTGCGACATCGTCTGGCTCGGCGTGGGCGTGACCTGGAACACGCCCTGCTTCGACTTGCTGCCGCCGAAGGTCGCCACGAAGCTGTCCGTGAAGCGGTCGAAATCTTCCGGGGCAACGTACACGTGCGTCGTGTCGTACTGCGCACCCACCGCCACGGACGGTGTTTCGGACTCCATCACAGGCGGCTTCGCGAACGACGCGGGCGCGGTGACAAGACCGCCCGCCACCATCAGCGCGAGCAGGACAGAACGAAATGCTTTCATCGTCGAATTTCCTTGTTTCATCATTGGTTTGTGCGGGTCACTCACGGTCGGCGCCGCGCACATCTTCCAGCAGCGTGGCCAGCACGAGCGCCGCGATCAGCCCGAGGTGCTCGAAAAAACTGTTCAGCGCCATGAAGCGCGCGGCGCCCGCATGGTTCCAGAAGTCGTTGGCGACCAGCATGGCCACGAGCGTGAGCACGCCCAGCGCGCCCGCACCCAGCCACGTGAAGCGGCGCAGCACCACGCACAGCGAGCCGCCGATCTCCACCACGATCGCAAACGCGGCCCACAGCGCGGGTGGATGCAGCCCGAAATGCGCCTGCTCCGCGACCGCCGCGTCGAAGTCCAGCAGCTTGCTCACGCCGCCGATCAGCCATGCCGAAACCAGCGCGACGCGCACGAACGGCGCCACCCACGGCTGCGCGAGCAGCGCGCGAATCCACGCCGGGTTGCCCCGGCCCGTGAGCGCCGCCACCTCAGATCGCCCAGCACGAACAGCCGAACGCGCCCCAGAAGCCCTTCGCATCCGAGGTCGGCAGCGCGCTGCCCCAGGCGCTGCCGTGCGCATGGCCATGCAGGTTGCACGCACTCGCGCACGCGCACAGCGCCGCGGCCGCCGCGCGCTGCAACGGCGCGCCGCTCTGCTGCGTCGCGCCCCAGCCGCCGTAGCCGCCATACTGGCGCACCGGCGACCAGTCGGGCATCGCGGGCGGGATCGGCGCGTCGTGCTCCGAGAACGGGCCCGCCCCCCACACGATCCGGCCGTCCACCACCGTGAGCAGCGCCGTCGTGTCGGCGATATCGTCCTCGGCGCAGGCGAAGAAGTCGCGGTCCGGCACCATCAGGTCGGCCAGCTGCCCCACCGCGATACGGCCTTTCTTGCCCTCCTCGTTCGAGAACCACGTGACGTACTCGGTCCACATGCGCAGCGCCGTTTCGCGATCGAGCAGATCGCGCTGCGCATACAGGCGCAGGCCGCCCACCGTCCGGCCGCTCACGAGCCACGCGAGCGACACCCACGGGTTGTACGACGCCACGCGCGTGGCGTCGGTGCCCGCGGAGACCTTGATGCCCTTCGAGAGCATCTTCGCCACGGGCGGCGTGGCTTCGGCCGCGCGCGCACCATAGCGCTCCACGAAATACTCGCCCTGGTACGCCATGCGGTGCTGCACGGCAATGCCGCCGCCCAGCGCCGCGATGCGGTCCAGCGAGCGATCCGAAACCGTCTCCGCGTGATCGAAGAACCAGTTCAGGCCTTCGAGCGGGATGTCGCGGTTGACCTTCTCGAACACGTCCAGCGCGCGGCTGATCGTTTCATCATAGGTCGCGTGCAGGCGCCACGGCCAGCGGTTCTGCGCGAGCACGCGCACGACGCCTTCGAGCTCGCCCTCCATCTCCGGCGGCAGCTCCGGGCGCGCCACGCGGAAGTCCTCGAAGTCGGCCGCCGAGAACACCAGCATCTCGCCCGCGCCGTTATGCCGGAAGTAGTCCGAACCATCGTGATACTTGACGCTCTGCGTCCAGTTCACGAAGTCCTCCTTCTCCGCATCGGGCTTCTGCGTGAAGAGGTTGTACGCGATGCGCACCGTCATCTCGCCCGCGTCGTGCAGCTTGCGGATGACCTCGTAGTCGTCCGGATAGTTCTGCGAACCACCGCCCGCGTCGATGGCGCCCGTCACGCCCAGGCGGTTCAGCTCGCGCATGAAATGGCGCGTGGAGTTGTACTGGTACTCGGCCGGCAGCTTCGGCCCTTTGGCCAGCGTCGCGTAGAGGATCGTCGCGTTCGGATTGGCGAGCAGCAGGCCCGTGGGCGTGCCCGTGGCGTCGCGCAGGATCGTGCCGCCCGGCGGCTCCGGCGTGTCCTTCGTATAGCCCACCACGCGCAGCGCGGCGGCGTTCAGCAGCGCGCGGTCGTACAGGTGCAGGATGAACACGGGCGTGTCGGGCGCGGCCGCGTTGAGTTCCTCGATGGTGGGCAGGCGCTTCTCGGCGAACTGGTGCTCCGTGAAGCCGCCGACCACGCGCACCCATTGCGGTGCGGGCGTGATCGCGACCTGCTGTTTGAGCATCTCCATGGCCACGGCGAGCGAGCGCACGCCGTCCCAGCGCAGCTCCATGTTGTAGTTCAGGCCGCCGCGGATAAGATGCAGGTGATTGTCGATCAGGCCGGGCAGCACGGGGCGGCCCTGCAAGTCGATCACGCGCGTGGCGCGCCCCGCGAGCGGCATGACGTCGGCCTCGCTGCCGACCGCGACGAAGCGGCCGTTGGCGATGGCCACGGCGCTGGCGAGCGGGTTGGCGCGGTCCAGCGTGGTGATGCGTGCGTTATGAAGAATGAGATCGGGTTGGCTGTCGGTTGCGCTCACGGGCGTTTCCTCACGTTGGTTAAAGACCCAGCAGCGGCTTCAGGGCAGGCACGGCCTGCGCGCCGATCACCATGCCCAGCAAGCCAACCAGGGCGATCAGCGGGGGCGCGGGCGAACGGACCTTGATCACGCTGTAGATCACGCCGATGAGCACGCCCGCGCCCAGTGACACCAGATAAGATTCCATGCGGTCGGCCTCGCGGTCGGATTAGAATGCAGGACAGGGCTGCCGGGAATGCGCCCCCGGGGGTTCTGCTTGCAGCGGTTCCTGCATCGGTTGGTTGTCCTGATTGACATCACAGGCGCGCTGGACATTCATCGAA
>NZ_QLSU01000063.1 GCF_003268775.1 Paraburkholderia unamae | reverse complement strand
CCTGCTCAAAGGTTGAGCAGGGCATTCAATCACGTGGGTCAAAATTCGATGAAAACTACATGTCTAGGTGGGTCAATTCTGGGTGAACGTCAACATCGTGGGCATCATTACGCCGTGGAACTCACCACTCCTGCTCGCTTCATGGAAGCTCGCCCCGGCGCTCGCCGCTGGCAATACAGTGGTATGGAAGCCATCAGAATTCTCGTCGGCGTCTGCGCTGGAATTTGCTCGCCTCTTCGAAAAGGCGGGATTCCCGCCCGGCGCCGTCAATGTCGTGACCGGATTCGGCGCAGAGGTTGGTCAGCCGCTCGTCAACCATCCATTGGTAGCAAAGATCGCGTTCACCGGCGGTGATCAAGGCGGCCAGCATGTCTACGAGGCAGCCGCACGGAACATCAAGCACGCGACGTTGGAACTTGGTGGTAAATCACCCAACATCGTGTTTGACGACGCCAATCTCGATAACGCTCTCAAGGGCGTAATTTCGGGGATATTCGCCGCCTCGGGACAAACGTGTATTGCCGGGTCGCGGCTATTGCTACAGCGGTCGATTTACGACAGCTTCCTCGAGAAACTCACGGCGTTCGCCAGTACAGCAAAGCTGGGGGACCCGACAGCCGACGACACACAGGTTGGGCCAATCACCACCCAACCGCAGTTCCAGCGCGTCCTTGACTACATCGAGATCGCCAAACAGGAAGGCGCGCGGTGCGTTCTGGGTGGTGGCCGGGCGACCGAACAGGTCTGCGCGCAAGGCTGGTTCGTGCAGCCGACCATCTTTGCCGATGTGCGGCCAGACATGCGAATCGCGCGTGAGGAAGTATTTGGGCCGGTTCTTGCAGTCATACCGTTCGACGAAGAGCAGAACGCACTTCAGATTGCAAACGACAGTCAGTTCGGACTCGCCGCCGGAATTTGGACAAACGACCTTGGTCGGGCAATCCGGATGAGCAATGGCTTACAGGCAGGAACAGTGTGGGTCAACACTTACCGCTCCGTCAGCCCCCTGTCTCCATTTGGTGGCTACAAGCGCTCGGGTATTGGACGGGAAAACGGTATTGACGCCGTCAAGGAATATCTTCAGACCAAGTCTGTCTGGTTCGACGCTGGCAACGAAGTTCCGAATCCCTTCATCATTCGTTGACGTCCGAGGGGCGCATTCCGCTAATGCGCCCTTGCTGATCTGCGTCCGCGGAAGAGAACTCTTCCGGGATATCAATCAATCGCACAGGAAAGTACCTTACAAACGGGGATATCGTCGGTAATTTAAATATTTTAATTAGCACTCCACGTTAAATGGAGGAGACAATGAAACGCATCATTGCCGCAGCAGCGGCGATAGCCTTCGCTTGCTCAGCATCGGCTCAAAGTAGTGTATTGCTGTATGGCGTGGTGGATCTCGGGATCAACTACACCAACAATGCGCAGGCCGCGCGGTTGGCATCAACGCCGACAGGTCACAGTCAGGTCTTCATGGGCGACGGACGATTACGGGCCTGAGCGGCAGCCGATGGGGATTGCGCGGTTCCGAAGCGCTGGGCAACGGACTGGCGGCGCTGTTCGTACTTGAGAATGGTTTTTTTGCCAGCAACGGTGCGCTCGCGCAGGGAGGTGCCGGTTTTGGACGTCAGGCCTACGTCGGCCTTCAGGGCGCGCTGGGCACGGTCACACTCGGCCGTCAATACGATCCGATGCTCGACTATCTGCAACCGTTGACTGTGACTGGACAATGGGCAGGAAGCATGGGCGCTCACGCGGACGACGTCGATAACCTCTCAAATACAAATCGGGTCAACAACTCCATCAAGTTTCGCAGTGTTTCTTACCGTGGCTTTAGCTGGGAGGGTTTGTACAGCATCGGAGGCGTCGCGGGTCGACCGACGCAGAACCAGATCTGGTCTCTTGGTGCCGGCTATTCGGGAAGCTGGCTGACCATGGGTCTCGGTTACTTTAACGCACGCAATCCCAATGTTTCGTTCTACGGAAATACACCGAACAAGGGAAGCAGCACGGCGAATAATATTGGAACTTTCGGATCGACGACAACCGGCGAATCCATCCCAGCCTACGCGGGATTTGCATCGGCAGAAACGTTGTCGATTGCAGGGGCAGCATTGCGCATAACAATGGGAGACGCGCAAGCCGGAGCAGTCGCCACGCGAACGCAGTTTGACTCTCTCGGCTCGCAGTCAGGCCCTAATCCCCTTGGCTACTCCGGAAATGTCGCGTTTAATAGCTTCGAAATTAACGGCGACTATCGCATCACGCCGGCCCTACTGGTTGGTGTGGGTGTTAATTATACGAAACGCAGTCCAGTGAACGGGGACAATGGTGCACGATATCAGCAGGCAGAAGTAGGCACGGTCTATAGCCTTTCCAAACGCACTGATTTATATGCCATTTGCGTATATCAGCACGCGAGCGGAAGAGACTCCTTGGCTCAAGAGGCTGTGGCGAGCATCAATGGCTTCAGTCCATCTTCGCGCGACGAACAGACTGCGATGCGTGTGGCCGTTCGCCACAAGTTTTAGTTGAACTTTGGTGTGTGGCGGCACTGCTTTGTTTCGTGAGACAGCACGACTCCATATGACATCATCACTCGAAAAGTACAAGATTTTTGCAATTAAGTATGCTCATCACGATCGCCCTGCGCGTGATAACTTTCTTGGTGGCGATCCGCATGACATGAACATGCCACTCGATTACTTCGTTTGGGCCATTGTTGGTCAGAACCGAACCTTCCTGGTCGATACCGGCTTCGATGCCGAAGTCGCAAACCAGCGTGGACGGACAATTACCCATGCCGTGGCAAGAGGCCTTAACGCGATCGGGATTGCTCCTCAGTCGATCGAAGACGTAATCGTGACGCACATGCACTATGATCACGCTGGAAATTCGGATCTGTTTCCGAATGCGCGCTTTCACGTGCAGGACCTTGAGATGTCGTTCTGCACCGGACGCTGCATGTGCCACGGCGTACTCAGTCACCCGTTTCATGTGGAAGACGTGAAGTCAATGGTCGGGCGCGTGTTTGCAGGCCGTGTGGTCTTCCATAACGGCGAGTCGACGCTGGCCCCCGGCCTTAGCCTGCATCTCGTAGGCGGCCACACAGGCGGCCTCCAGGTTGTGCGAATTCATACTGCGCGCGGTTGGGTGGTACTCGCGTCTGATGCGTCGCACCTTTACGCAAATATTGAAGATGGCCGCCCGTTCCCCGGTATATACAACCTTGCCGACATGTTGGAGGGATACCGCACCGTGAACCGGCTTGCCGATTCGCCAGCGCATGTAATTCCGGGTCATGATCCAGCCGTGCTCGAAAAATATCCCAGCGCGAATCACGAAACCAATGGCTGGATTGTTCGCGTGGATCTTGAACCGCGATGAGATTGAGCTTCCCCCGAATCGCCACCACTGCTTCGCGCTTGGCTTGCGGGCTCAGGGCTTTCCCTTGACGACAACCTTCAATGCTTCCATGTCGAGCATTGCCTCAGCCAGCATTTTTTTCAGCCGCGCGTTCTCGGCCTCCAGGTCCTTCAGCCGGCGTGCGTCTGACACCTCCATGCCGGCGAACTTCGCGTGCCACGTATAGAACGACGCGTCACTGAACCCGAGCTTCCTGCACAGTTCCTTGACCAGCATACCGGCCTCGGCTTCCTTCAGAAACCCAATGATTTGCTGTTCCGCAAAACGCTTCTTCATGTTCGTCTTCTTCTCCGAAAATGAGCGGCCCCCGGTAAACAGTGCCATGATGTAAGCGAGTTTTCGGCGGACTTTTCGAAGGAAAGGAGCCGTGCGATGAAATTCATCCCGTTCGCATTGGCACCGTAACGATGAACGCCGAGCATCTCGCATGGATACTTCGTTCGACGGCTCCTGCGACCGCCTACGAGGCTCGTAAATATAAAGGTTGCAGGGCGATCCAAGAAGATCACGAAGCCGCCGGGCTCGCGCGTCAAGCGAGGTGATCTCGCCCCCCTACCGTCGTCGCCCGAAGCTCTGTAAGCTTTGCCAGATGAAGGCCCCGTTTCTTACCACTCTCGCATTAGCCTCCGGCAACACTGCCGCGTGGATTCTTGGGCTGCGCGCCGAGGCCGCCATGCGCTGGCTGCCTGCGTGGTACCGCGCCGACCACTGGGGCGATTCGACGCTTGTGGTGCTCGCGATGCTTTCCCTCTATCTCATGAGTCGCACGCCGCTGCGCGAATACCTTGCCCACTGCTTTGCCTTGTTCCTGCTGTGGGAGATACTAACCTTTCTGGATTTTGTTGCAAAGTCACTGGGGCCGCCGCTGCCCGAGCAGGTGCATACGAGCGTGGGTCCATATCTTGGCGGTACCATGCTGGCGATCACCGCGGCATCTGTGGTGATCGCTGCTCTCCGTGTCGCCCCGGCGCGCCGAAAGCCAATCGTGGCTGGGCGCCGCAGGTCGCCGGGCCAACGCGTTCGGCGCTCCACGTAGACCGCTGCTTTTCTGTCGAACTGCAACCATAGTGTGCTGCATCGGCTTGCGGAGGAACATCGCCGTGTAGCCAGTCGCCAAAGTCTCCGGACGCGATGTCCATAGTGCGGCCCGGAGAATTCTTCTTGTCTCGCACCCGATGCGTGCGCTGGTTTGCATGCCAAGATAGCATTCACAGTGCAATTGTGTAGGACTACAAATGTTTTGCGAATATTTGTAGAATCGCGGCCTGAATTCGTTAGGTCGATGAGTCCTCCCGCGAAAGCTTTATCCTCGACGCCGCACTCGCCGATGGCCGGGTTCGTAACGAGTGTTGGGAGTCGAGCCGCCGTGGATGTGTGCGAGGTGCCCGACGCGTACTGCGCGCCGCGACATCGGGACGTCGGAGTTGTACGACGTTGGCGCGCCCGCTGCGCGCCCCGGCAGCCCCCCTTTTGCCTGATGACTGGCCTTGGGCGGCTTGCCGTGTGCGGGGGCAAAATTTTGGCAGACCGTTGGTTGCGTTTACTCGTCAGACTCTCAAAGCGGGTAACGGCCGATGGCAGTTAGACAATATGCCCATAATGTTGAAAAACATACTAGGCCATTGGCTCTCTCGCGCGTTTGCCTGCCGATGACGCACGCCGCCTCTTGCGCAGTCCGAACCAGGAGCGTGTAGCTGGCTGAGAGATTTATTTATTTTGCATTCCAAACAAATTCCATGAACTGTCGCGTACGTGAACCCGCGTAAGTACTCCATCGGCACTTGCCAGGTCTTCTAGCCAGTTCAATTGCAGAGAAGGTTCGATGCCGCGACACATCCCGTGCGCAATTGGGTCAATCGGCGCGCTCGTAACCTGCACTTACTACCGTGGCACGTAAACGCCCGAGAATCGGGCGTTAGGGCGCTTGCTGGGCAGAGACCGTCGAGCGTGGCACCGACGCCTTCGACGAAGCGTGAAGAGTCTACAAGCTCTCCGCTGCGCCGAACGGCGCTGATGGGGGCGCCTCGGATACTGCGATGCCCCGCATGCTCAAGGAGTGTCGTCAGAAGGTAAGCCCCCCCCTCCTTCACGCGCATAAGATACTCAACCGGCTCCCCCGCCCGGCGCTCATCTCGTGCCGACTGCGGCACGCACGAGTCGCTGGACGTACACCCGCGACGAGCGCACCCACGCGGCATCCATGAGATACATGATGGTGAGACAGTCGGGATCAACGCGACGACAGCGAACGCTGGCCGAGGTGAGATGCTTCAACAGGTTCACAAGGTGAAGACGTATCCGGTGATCGGACGCCACCGCGCTTACTTCGCACGCGCGTCGATTACCTTCTTCATGCGCGTACACACGTGGGTGCAGAAAGTCTCAGCGAGTTGCCGGTTTGCCGTAAGGATGTTCTCGGTAGTGAGCGACTCACGCGACACGCCAACCCTCACCATTTGCCGTTGGTGCAGCAGACCCGTCACAAACGTGTGCAGTAGTTCCTTTCGGATATGGGCGTCCGCCGCCTCATAGAACTCCCTGCCCGCATCGGCCTCCGAACGGACCTTAGCGGCCGCAATTTCGGCCTGGGCTTTCTCAGCCTCGCGTCGCTGCGCCTCCGCGTTTTCACGGACGCGCGCTTCCTCCTGCAAATGCTGGGACTGTTGCGACTGAACAGCCAGCATCTTCTTTTCGGCGCCGCCAATGCGGTAGTTCCCTTCGAGCGACTTGAAGAGATAGCCTTTGGGGCTGATGGTAACCTTGCCCTGCGTCAACCTGGTCTGCGTGTACTCGATGGCCTGCACCAAGCGTTCATCCGTCCAGGTGTGCCGATTATTTGCGAGGCGGAGGAAGTCCAGTTCATCGAAGGCGAACTCGTTATGAAGCACGAGGTACATTTCATCAGGAATGCCTGCGCGCGCGGCATCCGCACCCTGCTTCTTTGTGAACCGGAAGCGCAGTTTCATTTTGTCCGCGGACACGCGCGCGGCGTTTGCTTCCCAACTGACCTCAAAATCCGACTCTTCGTTGAGCTGCTGCACAGCAGGCTCAAGGAAATGTTTCCGGAACTCCTTGAAGACCCTGCGCGACACGCCGACCTTCCCTGGCCATTCCAGAACGTCTTCGTACGCGAACCACTCGGTAACACCATGGCCCTCGCATGGAATGAGCCGGTCATAGACTGCGCGCGCAAGCGACAGCGTAAACTTCGCAGCATCGCGAAGACTTAGCCAATGAGCCTTGTACGGGCTGATGAGATATCGAATCACCCGCCCTGAGAGCAGGATGCACACCACGTTTCTCTCGATGTAGCAATCGCCAAGCAGACTTATCGTGCCCCACGAGTCCTTCTCGGTCAGTTCCTCGATTGAGGGGGCTGTCATGATTTCAACGCGGGCTTTCGCGGCGGCACGCATCTGGGTGACGAGATGGCTGTGGTTGCGGCTGTCGTAGCGCATCAGCCACTTGAAGTAGTTTATGTCCTCGGAAAACGTGTAAACCTTGTCGTCAATAAGCTCGTCGGGCGCCTTCGACGCGACGATGAAGTATGCGGCATCGAGCACGCGCCGCGCTGCGATACCTAGTCCACCGACACGGGTGAAGATGTTGTTTCGGAGATACCCGATGTCCCGGCTCGCTTGGTCTATCCGCACGTCTTTCCCGGACATGTCGTCGTAGATGTCCAAGGCAAGTTGATGCGGCGTGGCGGGAAGCGTCGGATTTTCCATTCGTTCTTTCAGCTCAATGCGGGCACTCTATCAGGCAAGCAGCGGCTGTCAACACAAAAACCACCCCCGATGTTGTGTCCTTTCTCCGCACAAAAACCACCCCTTACCTTGCAGCTTGCGCCCAAAAACCACCCGACGTTCTCACAATTTCCGACCATCCAAACCCAATTTCTGCCCACTCCATCACAAAAATCGCCCCAGTCTTCACAAAAACCGTCTCTATTCACAGGCTTTTGCATTGATAAGAAAGGGTTTTCCTGCGGCTGTATGTTGGTTTGTAGGTTTATGTTTACAAAAAACAAACAAACGTAGACTCAAACTGGGGGAAAACTTGCCGAAAATTGCAGCCGATTTTTCGATAACTATTTGATTTAAATGAAAAATATAAGAGGGGCAGCCGTCTACACAAAAACCAACCCGGGGGTGGTTTTTGTGTAGACGACGTTCTTGCACTGTAGTGACGAAACGGCAGTGGGATGTCGCACGTAGTGGTTTCGTGCAAGTCTGCCTTGCTGACGCGATTTCAAATCGCATTGCGAACATGCGATTTGAGCCTGAATTCAACGAACTTGCATGGAATCTCCGTGTTTCGACTAAAAAATTAGGCTGAATACAACTCTGTTTACACATAATGATGTATTCTGCACTTCATCGTCAAAAACACGGAGAAGTGCAGAATGGATGCAGTGGCTACAGCCCTCCCTATTGAGAGCCGTCGCACGACGCTTCGCGAGGTTGCAGAGTTCGCCGAAAAACTCGCACCGTTTGCGGACAACCTGCGCGAACAAATTCTCGCGCCGCGGCCGCGCAAGACTGCTCCCATATTTACTATCAGTGAACTGGCCGACATGTGCAATCTGTCGCGCCAGCAGATCCAGTATCTGGTAACGAAGGCTGACCAAGGGCTTCCGTCTGGCACGCTCAACGGCAGCGGGCGCAGCCGGACGTTCACACTTGCCGAGGTGCGCACGTGGGTAAAGATGGCTTCGGACATCTATCAAACGCGACTTGGGGAGCCGGACAGCAATTTTAGAGGGCGGGTGCTGACGACAGCTCAGCTGAAAGGTGGTTCTGCAAAAACCACTACGACCGTCTGCCTCGGACAAGCCTTGTCGCTGCTCGGACGCAAAGTCCTGATTATCGACCTAGACCCGCAGGCTTCTGCTTCGGAGTTGTGTGGACTGTACGCGGAGAAGGAGATTAGCGGTGAGGACACCGTTCTCCCCTACATCTATGATCAGTCGATCGAAGGCGGACTGAATTCGAAAGTCCAGAGTACCTACTGGGATGGGATTGACATAATTCCCGGGCACACGTTCTTGTATGGCGCTGAGTTTCTATTGCCGGCCCGGCAGAAGACGATGAAGGGTTTTCGATTCTGGTCGGTGCTTCGCGAAGGCCTCGAGCCGCTTCGTTCCCAATACGACTACATCCTGATGGATACGTCTCCGTCGCTGTCGTACATGAACCTCAACGCCTTGTTAGCCGCAGACGCGCTCGTTATGCCGATGGTTCCGGAGAACCTGGATTTCATCAGCTCGATGGCGTTCTGGCGTCTCTTTTCGGAGGTCGCGGGCGACTTCCTCGCGTACGAGGAAGATAAGGTCTATGAGTTCATCTCCATCCTTCTTTCCAAGGTGGACTACGGGAAGACTTCATCGGCCCCGGTGGTTCGGCAATGGGCTCAGACAGCGTATGGGAAATGGTTGGACCCATTCGAAATTCCGTCAAGTTCAGTGATGAGTGGTGGGGCGCTCTCATTCTCTACGGCACTGGATATCACGAATACGCATTCAACCGCTAAGTCGCTTCAGCGCGTGAAGCAACCGTTGATGCAGTACGCGCGTTGGCTTGATGACATGTTTGTCAAGAATTGGAAGGAGGAGGCATGAGCAATATTCGCGCACAGCTGTTGGCCAAGACCGCAGGCTTGGCGTCGCCGGCAGAGATGACGCCTGTGAGGAAAGAGGCTGATAAGGGCACTCGCAGTCCGCAAACCATGCCAGGACTTACCAGTGCCTTGACGGCCGCGCAAATCCGAATCCAAGAGCTTGAAGATAAAGGAGTAGGGACCGATTTGCCGGTCAACGAAATTTCGCCGAACCCATGGCAACCTCGCCGCGAATTCAATGAGACGAAGCTGCATGAATTGGCGCGCTCAATTGAAGAGACGGGGCTACTGCAATCGGTGCTAGTGCGGCGAGTGGGCGGTGATGTTTACCAGTTGGTAGCCGGAGAGAGGCGTTGGCGTGCGCATAAGCTCCTGAATCGGGAGACCATCAAGAGTGTGGTAATTGACTGCACTGACCAGGATATGGCCGCGCTCGCGCTCGTCGAGAACGTGACGCGGGACGATCTCTCCGATTATGAGATTGCGTTGTCCGTTCGCCGCGCGGAGAGTGAGTTTCCGAATAAGACACGTCTTGCCAAGACAATGGGCATTTCTAGAAACGAACTCTACCGATACCTCGCCTTCGATGAGCTTCCTGACTTCGTTAAGCGTGACTTGGACCTGAGGCCGACGCTCTTGCAATCAAATCAGGCACAGGAGATTGTTAGCGCGCTGAAGAAGACTGGCGATGCTGGGCAGAAGGCGCTAACGGAGTTGTGGCCGCAGGTACTAGCGGGTGACCTCCTTGAATCTAAGATTGCTCCTGCGATTCTTGCTGCAGCGACTCGCGGGGTGTCGACGCGTGACGCAGCGGGACGGAGCATCCTCAAGATATTCGCGGGCAATGTGCAGGCAGGCAGTATAACGAAAGATGTCGCGGGGCTAACGTTCAAGTTCAAAGCTGGAGTCATTTCCGAGGAGCAAGAGCACGCACTCAGGGAGACCGTCGCGAAGATGTTCTCGGTTCAGTCGGAGTGAGTTTGTAAGCGGAAGATAAATGGCCTCGCAACTCGCGAGGCTTTTTTATTGCGGCGGTAAGATTATCGTGGCCGCGTGGGTGTTCGGATCCGAACACTTTTGTGCGGTAGCTGCGCGAAGTGGCTCTGCATCAAATTGGGGATCGCATTGGCAAGCGCGGCCAAGTGGCCGGAGTCGAATACCTTTTGGCCACTGAAACTCATGTACCTCGTCCGGACGCTAGTGTTCGACCTCAATATTCTTTGGGGCTCCAGATTTAGATGCGGAGCCCATCCGGGCGACAAAGTGTTCGGATCCGAACACGTTTGCCAAGAACCGAGAGCTGCAAGTCACGAGGTCTGCGTGTTCGGGAGGGATGGCCACTATTAGTGGATGATCCATCGATAGAAGCGTCGAAATTCCTTGAATGCAAAAGTCGGCGGTTCCCCGCAATGCAGCCATTCTGACATCAGCTGCGTTTGATGCGGCCCTTCAATGTCAGCATATCGGCCTGTATATTCATGATGTGATCCCCTGAAAAATGTGCTGGTTGCTCAACTGGGCAAGCATCCTGGTTTGGCGGTTTCAGCTTTAGTGACGCTTGATCTCATGTACGAGGCGCTTGATTGTGACACCCATGAAGCTGCCACAATCATCGAGGAATGCCACGTTCTCGGGACAGCTCAGCACATCGAACTCCCACCCTCCACCCTCCACCCTCCACCCAAGCCCAAGCCCAAGCCCAAGCCCAAGCCCAAGCCCAAGCCCAAGCCCAAGCCC
>NZ_QLSU01000062.1 GCF_003268775.1 Paraburkholderia unamae | reverse complement strand
ATCGAAGGCCAGACGCTCGTGGCGATCACTTCGGGCGCGAACATGAACTTCGACCGCATGCGCTTCGTGGCCGAGCGCGCCGAGGTGGGCGAAGCGCGCGAAGCGGTGTTCGCGGTGACGATTCCCGAGGAGCGCGGCAGTTTCAAGCGCTTTTGCGAACTGGTCGGCACGCGCAGCGTGACCGAATTCAACTACCGCATCGACGACGCCGAGCGCGCGCACATCTTCGTGGGCGTGCAGATCCGCAACCGTGGCGAGTCGCAGCAGATCGCGAAGACTTTTGTGGATCACGGCTTTCCGACCGTCGATCTCACCGGCGACGAACTCTCGAAGCAGCACATCCGCTACATGGTGGGCGGCCGCTCGCCGCTCGCGCACGACGAGCGTCTGTTCCGCTTCGAGTTTCCGGAGCGGCCGGGCGCGCTCATGCGCTTCCTCTCGTCGATGGCGCCGAACTGGAATATCAGCCTCTTTCACTACCGCAACCAGGGCGCGGACTATAGCTCGATTCTGGTGGGTATCCAGGTGCCCGCAGCGGAAGACGCCGAGTTCCGCCGCTTCCTCGCCACGCTCGGTTATCCGCACTGGGAAGAGACGAGCAACCCGGCGTATCGGTTGTTCCTGCAATGAAATAGTCAGTCATCCCACAAATCGGGACGGCCGCACCCGTCGTGCATAAACAGCACTGCGAGTGCAGGAAAACACCAGGCCCGGCAGCAGTGCGCCTCAGTATACTGAGCCACTGCTGCCGGGCGTCGTCGCCTCGGGAAGATTGGGCGCCGTGCGTCGGACTCATTTGGAGGAAGACAAACATGTTGCGCAACGCTCTCCGCTGTTTGATGGCTTTTTCCACGATCTCCGTCGCCGCGCTCGCTACGCTGCCCGGCGTGGCGCACGCAGATGCGGCGCACCCCGTTGTCGCGCTGTTGCCCGGCGTTACCGATCCGTTCTACTTCACCATGCATCGCGGCGCCGAGCGCGCGGCGAAGGAAGAAAACATCCAGTTGCTGTTCCAGGTGCCGAAGGCCTGGAATACCACCGAGCAGGTGCCGATTCTCAAGGCCTTCATCGCCAAGCATCCCGACGTGCTGCTCGTTTCACCCGTCGACAAGCAACAGCTCATCGGCCCGCTCAAGGAAGCCGCGGACGCCGGCATCAAGGTCATCACCGTCGACACTTATATCGGCGACGGACACTATCAAACCGGCAAGGGTGACGCCGATTTCCCGCTCTCCTATATTGCTTCGGACAACCTGGAAGGCGGCCGCGTGGCGGCGCGTTCGCTGGCCAAGGCGATCGGCGACAAGGGCACCGTCTATTGCGAGAACAACAAGCCTGGCATTTCCAGCACCGACGCGCGCGCGCAAGGTTTCATGGAAGAGATGAAGAAGCACCCCAACATCAAGGTGCTGGAGACGCAATACAACGAGGATGACGCCAATCGCGCCGCTTCGCACGTGGCTGCCGTGCTCGCACGCAATCCCGATCTCGCGGGCGTGTTCGGCGCCAACACGTTTTCGGGCGCAGGCGCGGCGCAAGGCGTGAAGAACGCGGGCAAGCAGGGCGTGGTGAAGGTCGTCGTGTTCGACGCCGTGCCCGGCATCGACGAGCAGATCCGCAGCGGTCTCGTGGATATCGCCATTGCGCAGCTTCCCGACCAGATGGGTTACGACGCCGTGAAGTTCGCCGGCGACGTGATTCACGGCAAGAAGATCCCCACCTACAAGGGCACGGGCTTCGTCGTGCTCGACAAGTCGAATATCGACAAGCCGGAGATGAAGCAGTACATCTACTCGAACTGAACGCCCCGGCCGCGCCCTTCACGCCCACGACATGAACGACAAACGTCTCGACCGGCTCGCGCTCGTCAGCAAGGTGTGGCCGTGGCTCTTTCTCGGCTCGCTGCTCGTCTTCTTCGAGGCGTGGGCGCGGATATCGGCGCATCGCTCGTTCGTGTTCAACGCGTACAACCTGCAATCGATCGGGCTCGCGGCCAGCGCCCCGCTTTTGCTCGCCATCGGCCAGACCTTTGTGATCATCACCGCCGGCATCGATCTTTCGGTGGGTTTCGTGATGGGCCTCGCGGCCGTGTGCGTGGCGCAGTTCACGATTCCCGGCGGCGCTTCGCCTTGGATCTTGCTGATGTCGATTCCGCTCACGATGCTCGTGTGCCTGATTCCGGGCTTCGTGAACGGCGTGCTGATCGCAAGACTGGGCGTGCCCGCTTTCATCGGCACGCTCGGCATGTATGGCGTCGCGCGCGGCGTGGGCTTTCTCGCCGCGGGCAGCGGCATGACCGTCGCAGTCAACAATGCCGGTCTCGCATGGCTCGGCAGCGGCTGGACGCCCGTGATCCTCACGGCCGTGCTGCTCGCCATCATGCATTTCGTGCTCTCGCAAACCCGCTTCGGTCAGTACACCTATGCGATAGGCGGCAATCCGCAGTCGGCCATACGCGCGGGCATCAACGTGCGCCGCCATCTGTTCGCGATCTATCTGATCGCAGCGGCGTTCGCGGCGGTGGGCGGCATTGTCTACACGGCGCGCTTCGCGGCCGGCGCGGCGAACGCGGGCGAGCCCATGCTGCTCGATTCGATCGCGGCGGTCGTGATCGGCGGCGCGAGCCTCTTTGGCGGCACGGGCAATGTCATCGGCACGCTGATCGGCGCGCTCATCATCGCCGTGATCGAGTTCGGGCTCGTGTTTATCGACGTGAACGCGTTCTGGCAGTTCATCGTGGTCGGCATCGTCATCATTCTTTCCGTGCTCATCGACCAGTACAAGGAACGGCTGGGAGGCGCGCAATGAGCGACGCGGGCGTCACGCCGATTCTCGAGGCGCGCGATGTGTCGATCCGCTTCGGCGGCGTGGAGGCGCTCAAGCGCGTTTCACTGCGGCTCATGCCGGGCGAAGTGCTCGCGCTCGCGGGCGACAATGGCGCGGGCAAATCCACGCTCATCAAGATTCTCTCCGGCGTTTATCGCGCCGACGCGGGTGAACTGCATTTCGAAGGCCGTCCACTGCAACTGCGCGACCCGCAGGACGCGCGGGCGCAAGGCATCGAAACCATCTATCAGGATCTCGCGCTCGCCGACAATCTCGACGTGGGCAGCAACATTTTCCTCGGGCGCGAGCCCGTGCGGCGGCTGTTCGGCTTGAACGTGATCGATCGCCCGCAGATGGCGCGGGTCGCGCGCGAGGTGCTCGAACGGCTCGATATCGTGATCCCGCCGCGCAAGCTAGGCGGCCCGGTGAAAATGCTCTCGGGCGGCCAGCGCCAGGCCATTGCGATCGGCCGCGCGATTTACTGGAACGCGCGCGTGCTCATCATGGACGAGCCCACGGCGGCGCTTGGCGTGCCCGAGCAGCGCAAGGTGATGGAGCTGATCGGCGCGCTCAAGTCGCAGGGCGTGGCCGTGATCCTCATTTCGCACAATCTCCACGATATTTTTGCCGTGGCGCAGCGCATCGTCGTGTTGCGGCGCGGCGAAGTGGCGGGCGAGCGGCGCGTGGCCGAGACCGACGGCGATGAAATCGTGCGCCTGATGGTGGGCGACACGTATTCAAACGGCGCGCACTGAAGCGTAACGGTGCGCGTTCGCCTGCGCGGCGCGGGCATTCGATGGACAATGACGGTTCGAACCCTTACCGCAGTCCTGTCCCGCCATGAACTACCTCGATCCCGCCGATATCACCAGCTGGCACGCGCACATCTATTTCGACGCGGCGACGCGCGACGCCGCATGGACGCTGCGCGAAGCGATCGAGGCGCGCTTTGGCCAGGTCGTGCAGATCGGCCGCTTTCACGAGCGCCCGGTCGGCCCGCACCCGATGTGGTCGTATCAACTCGCCATGTCGCGCGAGCGCTTCGCCGAGATCGTCGCGTGGCTCACGCTCAATCACGGCTCGCTCGACGTGTTCGTGCATCCGAACACGTCCGATGCGCTGCGCGACCATCGCGACGCCGCTGTGTGGATCGGCCATTCGCATACGCTCAATCTCGGCGCGCTCGGCGGCTGATGCCACGGCGGCTTGCGCCGCCGTGCGCGAGTTCGGGCCTCAGTGCCCGAACGACTCCGTTTTCGCCGCCGCCTCGCCGCTGACCTGCGGCCGCGCGGCCTGCTTGATGAGCAGCGCCGCGCCCGCAATGAGACCCGCGACGGCGACCGTCGCGAAGATGCCCGCGAACGTGAAGTGGCGGCGCGCCAGCTCGGCCACGAGGAACGAACCCGCAATCCCGCCGAAGCGGCCGATGCCGAGCATCCAGGCCACGCCCGTGCCGCGCCCCTGGGTGGGGTAGAACGCGGCGGCGAGCGCGGGCATCGACGATTGCGCCGTGTTCATCAGCACGCCGGCCACGAACACCACGAGCACGAGCAGGCCCACGTTGCCCACCGCCTGGCCGATGAGCCACACCGAAAGCGCAGTGAGCGCATAGCACACGGCGATGATACGGTTCGCGTTGAAGCGGTCCATCAGCACGCCGCACAGCACCGCGCCCACGCCGCCGAGCGGGAAGAGCGCCGAGATGAGCGTGGCGCTCGCGGGCGCGAGGCCGGCGTCCTTGAGCAGCAGCGGCATCCAGTTGATCGAGGCGTAGAAGATCACGAGCCCCATGAAGTACGCGACCCACAGCATGAGCGAGCCGACCAGGTACATGGGCGAGAGCACGACGCCGAGTCCCTTGCCCTGCGTGTGCGGGGTGTTTTCGGTCATCGTGAACACCTGTGCCTGGGCGGCGTCAGGCGAAATGCGCGCGAGCGCGGCGCGAATGCGTTCGACGGGGCGCTGGTTCGCAACCATGTAGCGCACCGATTCGGGCATGCGCAAAAAGAGCGGCACGGCGAGCAAAAGCGGCGTCACGCCGCCGAGCACGAGCACGCTGCGCCAGCCGAAGTGCGGAATCATCCACGCGGCGAGAAAGCCGCCGCAGGCCGCGCCAAGCGGAAAGCCGCAGAACATCAGATTGATGATGGTGGCGCGGCGCTGGTCGGGGCAGTATTCGCCCATCATCGTGACGGCATTGGGCATGGCCGCGCCCAGGCCCACGCCGGTGACGAAGCGTAGCCACGTGAGTTCGCCGATGCTCGTGGAGAACGCCGAAACGAGGCAGATCGCGCCGAACAGCAGCACGGCGCCGAGCAGCATCGAGCGGCGCCCGACGCGGTCGGAGAGCGGCCCCGAGACGAGCGCGCCGCAAGCGAGACCGAACAGCGCCGCGCTCAGCACCGGGGCCAGCGCGGGCTTGGAGATGCCCCATTCGCCGAGCAGCGAGGGCGCGATGAAGCCGATCGCGGCCGTGTCGAAACCGTCGAGCAGGACGATGACGAAGCACATCGCGAAGATGAACCACTGAAACGGCGAGAACGGATGCTCGTTGATGAAGGTCTGGACGTTGACGGCGCGTGGGCGGTCCATGGTGTTGTCTCCTGTCGACCCGCGTTGGCGTTTTCACGCCGATACGGATTCCATTCAAGGTTGTCGTTGTGGCGGCGCGCGTGGGCGAGCCGCGTTTTCTGGTTTGGCTTTCAACCTGGAATAGTAACCGCAGTGCGACGCTAGCTGGAATCGGGAACCGGCGCGGTGCCGCAGCTTCAGAGCCGCCGCTTCAAAGCCTTTCAGGTAGCCAGGCAAGCTGGGTTTCGAGCGTCTCGCCGGGTGCGAGCACGGTGCCGCCCACGTCGATGCGCTGGGCCGTGCCTGCATGGCGAAGATTGAGCCAGTCCGTCGTATTGCTGACCGGCTCCGCGCAGAAGTACGGCAAGCCGGGCGGGCTGAACAGCACGAAGAAGTCGAGGGGTGCGCTCGCGCGCAGCGCGAGGCGGCGGCCTTCGTGCGGCCATTCGATCTGCGCCTCGTGACGCCAGCCGGAGAAGTTGTTGTCGAGATCGAAATCGTCGACGAGCAGTCCGGCCTGCAACGCGTCCACGGCCGGATGGGCGTTGAGCGAAACCGGCAGGACTTCCGCATCGATCTCCCACATCGCGCGCACGCGCGCGGCGATGCGCGTGCCGGACGGACGCGGATAGTAGGGGTGATGGCCCAGGCCGAACGGCATCGGCCGCGCGGCCAGGTTGCGCGCCCACAGGCGCACGGTAAGGCCGCTGGCGTCGAGCGTCAGATGCTGGCGCGCTTCATAGCGAAACGGCCAGCCTGTGCCCGCATGCGAGTCCGGGCCATGCGAGCTTGTGAATGCGTGCGGCTCGTGCAGAAAGTGCAGCGTGAGCGTGCTGTCCGTGCGCGCTTCGACGGTCCACGGCCGCCGCCACGCGTGGCCGTGCAGCGCATGGCGCAGCGCGCCCGTGCCGCTCGGCAGGTCGATCATCTCGCCTTCGAAGCGAAAGCGCCCGTCACGGATGCGGTTGCAGTACGGCATCAACGGAAAGCTCGCCATGCCGAGCGGATCGCGCGCGTCGAGGGCGGCGCGCGTGGCCGGGCGCAGCCAGTGAAACGGCGGCGCGTGGCCGGCCGTGTCGTAGAACGCGGCAATCGAGCCGCCCACGTGCGGCGCGACCAGCGCGCGCGTTTCGCCGTGGGCGAGCGTGACGAGCTGGCCGTCGTCGAGCGCGGCGGTGTCGAAGGTCGCCTGCGCGGCGGCCGGCAAGCGCGAAGGTGTCGATCTGGAGGTCAAATGAGCGCGCTCCCGACGAATGATTTATTACTAATAAAAGATAATATAGTCGCTCGATCCGATCGATGCAGCGCCGGAAAAATGGTGACATACGCCAATTGATGGCCCAAATTATTAATGCTACGCTTCGGGCCAACAGCGCGGCCCCGAGCGCGCGCCGCCGCGCCGCGCAGCCTATCCGCAGCCGCCCCCACATCCGATGAAAAAATCGACGCAGCGCCGCCCGACCATGACCGACATCGCGAAGGCCGCGGGCGTGTCGCAATCCACGGTTTCCCTCGTGCTCAACGGCGCGGTCGGCGCCAAGCTCTCGGAAGCCACGCGCCAGAAGGTGCACGAAGTCGCGCAGTTGCTCGGCTATCAGTTGCCGATTCGCGCGATCCAGACGCCCGCGCCGGCCGGCGAGCGCAACCTGATCGTCTATATCGCCGATGAAGTGTCGACGAGCCCGCACCCCGTGGTGAGCATCGACGGCGCGCGCGACGCCGCCTGGAACAACGGCTGCCTGCTCGCGGTGTTCTCGACCCACGGCAACGCGCAGATGGAGCAGCAGGTGCTGCAAACGCTCGCCATGCCGAACGTGCTCGGCGTGATCTACGCGACCGTGTACACGCGCAAGGTCGCGGTGCCCCCCGCGCTGCTGAAAGTGCCGGCCGTTCTGCTCAACTGCTACTCGTCCGATCACGCGCTTTCCTCGGTCGTGCCGGCCGAAGTGGCGGGCGGTCATACGGCCACCGAATACCTGATCGAGGCGGGGCACCGCCGCATCGGCTTCATCAATGGCGAGACCTGGCAGGACGCCGCGAAGGACCGTCTCAAGGGCTACCGTCAGGCGCTCGCGACTGCCGACCTGCCGTTCGACGAGCGCCTCGTGCGCGACGGCGACTGGAGCTCCGGCAAGGGTTTCGAACTTACGCTCTCGCTCATGCGCGAGCCGAATCCGCCCACCGCGATCTTCTGCGCGAACGACCTCATGGCGATCGGCGCGATCGAGGCGCTCAAGCAACTCGGGCAGCGCGTGCCCGAAGACGTTTCGGTGATGGGCTATGACGACCAGGAAATCGCGCGCCATACGCATCCACCGCTCACCACCGTCGTGCTGCCCAACTACGAGCTCGGCCGCTGGGCCGTCGAAACGCTGCTACAGGAAGAACAGAACCGCAGCGCCGGCGCGCCCGTGCGCCACCGCACCGTGAAGCTCGACGGGCCGCTCATCGAACGCACCTCGGTGTGCGCGCCGGACCCCGCCTCCCCCGTGAATACCCTCATTAATATCAACGAAATTTGACTGGTAATATTAGTTGAAGCAGTGGCCGTAATAATTCGGCGTGATGCGTGGCTTGCTGTTGCGTGCATCGTCGCGCCGGATGAATCAGGAAAGACAACAAGAACCGGGGCGGGCCCAGAACCCGCGCCGCCGATGTCATTCATCGCTTTGTGGAGCCGCACCAGGCGCTAGAGCGTCCCGTGTGGTCGACACAGGAGACAGCCATGCGTCATCAACGAATCCAGTCAGCCTTCATTGCCGCCGGCCTTTGCCTCGCGAGCACCTTCGCCGCGAGCGCGTACGCGCAGTCCGATTCCGGCGCGCAGAAAGTCCAGGCGAATTCCAGCGAGACCTGCACGAATCCCAAGCCGGGCGGCAAGAAGCTCAGCGACATGGTGGTGGGCTTCTCGCAATCGGAAAACGAGCAGAACCCGTTCCGTGCGACCGAGACCGCCTCGGTGCGCGCGGCGGCCAAGGAAGCGGGCGTGAAGCGCCTCCTGTATACCAACGCCAACGCGAACCAGGCCAAACAGGTCGCCGACATCGAAAGCATGATCAACCAGGGCGCCGAGGCGCTCATCATCGCGCCCAACGACTCCACGGGCCTGCAACCCGCGCTCGCCCAGGCGCGCGCGAAGGGCATTCCGGTCGTGACGATCGACAGGCAGACGGCGGGCACGGTCTGCACCGACTTCATCACGTTCCTCGGCTCGGACTTCTACAAGCAGGGTGAGCGCGCGGCCAAGGCGCTCGCCGACGCCACCGGCGGCAAGGCGGTCATCGCCGAGATTCAGGGCGGCTATGGCAATACCGTGGAAAGCCAGCGTACGGACGGCTTCGCCAACGGCCTCAAGGCCTACCCGGGCATGCGGATCGCCGCGGCGCAGACCGCGAACTGGTCGACGACCGAGGCGCAGAAAGTGATGGAGCAGATCCTGCTCGCGCACCCGGACGTCAACGCCGTGTACACCCACGCCGACACGATGACGGTGGGCGCGATCAAGGCGTTGCGCCAGGCCGGCAAGCTCAACGGCGTGAAGATCGTCTCGATCGACGGCACGAAGGAGATCGTCACGGATATCTCGAACGGCATCGTGGCCGCCGACGTCGAGACGAATCCGCGCTTCGGCCCGCTCGCCTTCAAGTCGCTGGAAGACTATCTCGCGGGCCGGCCGGTGCCGCAGAAGCAGATCATGGACGACGCGCTGTTCGACAGGACCAACGCGCAGCCGTCACTCGCGCAGGGCAAGGTCTACTGAGCCGCGCCCGCACGATGACGACGCGCGCCCCCGCAAATCGCGCCGCTTCCACCACGCCGCGCGCCGTGCTCGAAACGCGCGGCGTTTCGAAAACCTTCGGCGTGGTGCGCGCGCTGCGCGACGTTTCGCTCACGCTGCGCGCGGGCGAAGTGCATGGCCTCGTGGGCGAGAACGGCGCGGGCAAGTCCACGCTGATCAAGGTGCTCACCGGGTTTCACCAGCCCGACGCGGGTGCGCTCACGCTCGACGGCGCGAACGTTGCGTTCGACAGCCCGCGCGCCGCGCAGGGCGCGGGCGTGTGCGCCGTGTATCAGGAAATCAACCTGATACCGGAGCGCAGCGTGGCGGACAATATCTTCCTGTGTCACGAGCCGAAACGATTCGGCATCCTGATTGACCGGCGGCGCATGCTCGAGCGCGCCGCCGAAATCGTGCAGCGTTACCGGCTCGCGGTCGATCCGGCTGCTCGGCTTGGCTCGCTCGGACTCGGGGCGCAGCAGATGGTGGCGATTGCGCGCGGCGTGTCGTTGGGCGCGCGCGTGCTGATCCTCGACGAGCCGACTTCGGCCTTGAGCGGCGCGGAAGTGGACGTGCTGTTCGAAGTCGTGGACCGGTTGCGCGACGAGGGCATCGCGCTCTTGTTCGTGAGTCACCGGCTGTCCGAATGCTACCGGCTGTGCGACCGCTTCACGGTGATGCGCGACGGCGCGGTGGTCCGCACGGGCACGCCCGACGAACTGCCGCGCGCGGCGCTGATCGCGGCGATGCTCGGCCGCGAGAGCGCGGGCGAGCACGCATGGACCGAGCGCTCGGGCGCCGCCCAGGCGGATGCAGATGCGACGCCCGCGCTCGCCGTCGATCATCTGGAATGGGGCAATCGCGTGCGTGATGTGTCGCTGCGCGTGGCGCGCAAGGAGATCGTCGGGCTGGCAGGGCTGCTCGGTTCGGGCCGCACGGAAACCTTCAAGACAATTTTTGGCGCGCAGAAGGCCGACGGCGGCGAGGTCAACATCGCCGGGCGCGCGCTCGCGCATGCGACTCCCGCCCGCTCGATCGGACGCGGCCTCGCCTTTCTTTCCGAAGACCGCCGCGCCGAAGGCATCTTTCCGCGCCTCTCGGTGCGCGAGAACATCGTGGCGAGCCTGTTGCCGCGCATCTCGCGCTTCGGCTTCATCTCGCGCACGAAGGAGGCGCAACTGGTGCGCGAGTCCATCGAACGTCTCGGCATCAAGACGGCCGGCCCCGGCGCGCTCATCACCACGCTTTCGGGCGGCAATCAGCAGAAGGCGCTGATCGCGCGCTGTCTCTCGACGCGTCCAACCGTGCTGCTGCTCGACGATCCCACGCGCGGCATCGACGTCGGCGCGAAGGAGGAAGTGCATCGCGTCGTGCAGGAACTGGCGCGCGAGGGACTCGCGGTGGTGGTCACGTCGTCGGAGATGGAAGAACTGCTCGCGCTCACCGACCGCCTCGTGGTGCTCAACGAAGGCGCGACCCAGGGCGGCATGCCGACCGCCGGCGCGCACCCGGACGACGTGCTCGCCGTGCTGGCGGGCGCGGCCACCGGCAACGGCGCGGATCAGGGCGGCGGCAATGCCTGAGCAGCGCGAAGCCCATTCAGCCACACTCGACCATGACCGCTCCGATGGCGACCCATCCTGAATCGAACGAGGCAAGCTTGAGTTCCTCGAATTCTTCTGGTTCCCCGAACCGTTCCGCGGCTTCCGCTTCCGGCGAGGCGCCGCGCGCGCACGCCTGGCGCACGGTGCTGCGCGAGCACAGCGTGTACTTTGCGCTTGCCGCGCTCGTGGCGTTCAATCTCGCGGTGACGCCCGGCTTCTCGAATCCGTTCGCCGCGCGCAGCCTGCTTTTCGAAGCGGCCCCGATCGTCCTGATCGCGCTCGGCCAGAATCTGGCGATTGCCACACGCGGCATCGACCTTTCGGTGGGATCGGTGATGGCGCTCGCGAGCGCTTCGGTCGCCGTGTTTCTGCCGTACGGCGTGGGACCGGCGCTCGTGGGGGCGGTTGCGGTGGGCGCCGTGGTCGGCCTGTGCAATGGCCTGCTCGTGGCGTTGCTCGCGATCGACCCGCTGATCTCCAGCCTCGCGCTGCTGGTCGCCGCGCGCGGTCTCGCGCAGGCGCTGCTGGGCGGTTCGCGCGTCAATCTGCCCGACACGCCCGCGTTCGACCTGCTCGGCGCGGGTGCGCTCGGGCCGCTGCCCATCGTCATGCTGATCGCACTCGCGCTCGCCGCGGTGGTGGCGTTCGTGGTGCGGCGCACGACCTTCGGGCGCTATGCGATTCTCGTCGGCGCGAGCCGTGGCGCTGCGTTCCTCGCGGGCATTCCGGTGCGGCGCACGCTCTTTCTCGTCTATGCGGTGAGCGGCACGTTCGCGGGACTCGCCGGGGTGTTCGCCTCGTCGCGGCTCGGCGCGGCGGATCCCAATTACGTTGGCGTGAACTTCGAGCTCGACGCGATCGCGGCTTCGGTGATCGGCGGCACGCCGCTTTCGGGCGGCCGCATTTCGATCGTCGGCGCGGTGTTCGGCGTGCTGTTGCTGCAAGTGCTCGACGCGAGCTTCATCATGAACAACATCAGCTTCACCTACGCGCAGATCCTGAAGGCGGTGTTCATCGTCGTCGCGCTTTATCTGCAACGCTCGGGAGGCTGACGCAATGCCGAAGCCCACTCAATCCGCCCGGCTGGACGCGCCCACATCCACCGCCGCCGCGCCGGGCGCGGGTCGCCGCACGCAATTGATCGCGCTCGTGCAGTCGCGCGGCGCGATCGCCATGCTCGTGGTCGTCGCGCTCGTGGCCGGCATGGTGTTCCCCGATTTCCTGCGGCCCGCGAATCTCGCCGATATCGTCTCGAACGGCGCGTTCCTCGGCCTCGTCGCCGTGGGGCAAAGCATCGTCATCATTTTGGGCGGCTTCGATCTCTCGGTCGGGTCGATGGTCGGGCTCGGCACCGTGCTGACCGCCTATGCCGCGCCGTATGGATGGGGCGCCGCGATGCTGGCACCGGTGGCGGCGGGCTTTGTGGTCGGGCTGGGCAACGGCCTGCTGATCGCCCGCGCGCGCATGGCGCCGTTCATCGTCACGCTTGCGGCGCTGCTCGGGCTCAAGGGCCTCGCGCTCGTGCTGGCGAGCCAGGATCTGCTGATCGCCAATCCGGGCTTTTTTGCGCGCATCGCCAACGGATCGATCTTGGGCGTCAACAACCTCATCTGGATGCTCATCGTGGTCTATGCGCTCGGCGCGGCGCTGCTCAACCACACGCGCTTCGGCGCGGCCATCTTCGCTATTGGCGGCAACGAGGAGGCGGCGCGCATGCTGGGTGTGCGCGTCGAGCGCGTGAAGGTGCTCGCGTACGGGCTCTCTGGCGCGCTCGCCGGGTTATCCGGCGCGCTGTTGGCGTCGCATCTCGATTCGGGGTTGTCGGGCGCGGGCACGGGCTACGAATTGCAGTCGATCGCGGCGGCCGTGATCGGGGGCGTGCTGCTCACCGGCGGCGTGGGGACGATGGCCGGACCGCTGGCCGGCGTGCTGCTGCTCGGCGTGATCGACAACGTCATCAATCAGGTCGGCACGCTGAGCCCCTACTATCAGAACCTTGCGAGCGGGGCGTTCCTGCTTGCGGCGGTCATCGTCCAGACGGTGCTCACCGGCCGTCGGCAGGGTGCCGCGCGGGCGGCCGGGGCGACGCGGCGGCGGGTGGCTGCCGATGGAGCGGCGCGCTCGTGAGCGCGCGGCCGACGGATCCTATTGATGTGAGACGCTGAGCTTCACTTTCGCCGAGCCGTCGGTCTGCGCCGTAATCTCCGTGCGGCTGCCGCGCTGCCCCAGATAGAAGTGCTGATGGCCCGGCGAATTCAGATCGTGCGTCGCATCGGGCAAACACGAGGCGATGTCCGCTCCCACGCCTTCAAGCGCATTCGTGCCCGAACCGGCGTCTCGCACGCTCCAGATGCAGTGATAGGTGCCGCCGCTCGCCGCGCATTGCGCGTCGTCGCCGTAGGGTTGAGCGACGGCGCGCCCGTCGTCGGGGCTGAGCGAGCTGAAATGCTGCGGTGCGGCCGCGACGATGCGCTTGAGCGCGGCGCAGGGGTTGGCGCTGTCGTCCGCGTGGGCGGCAAGCGGGACGCCGGGTATGGCGATGGCCGAGCAGAGCGCGATGACGCGGGTGATCGATGGTTTCATGGCATTTGCGCTGCGAGAGCGCAGCGCCTCATCGTGGGAAGTGAGTGCAGTGCTGCAAGCGGCGTGCCGGGAATGGCCCTTGCAGAGTGATGCGTCACACTCATCACGAGGAGAACGCCATGATGAAGCCGCGCATGGGCATGATGAAAACGGGCGCGCTGCTGGTCGGCCTGACTTGTGCGATGGCGAGCGTCGGCGCGTCGCGCGACGAACAGGAGCACGCATGCCGCGGCGATGCGTTTCACTTCTGCGCGAGAGAGATTCCGAACAAGGAGAAGATCGCGGCATGCATGAAGCAGCACTATGACGAGCTGTCGCCGCCGTGCAAGGCGATGTTCAAGCGGCCGCCGAAGGGCGGCTCGAAAACGTGAGGACTCGATCCGCTATGTAGGGAGGCACAGTGCGCCTCCTTTTTTGTTGAGTCGATGAAGAAGGGCTTGCGGGTTCGCTGGCGTGGCGTTAAGATTCGCCCCCTTCGCAGTTCGATGTCTCTGACATCCGGGTTTGCGAAGGCCGCCGCGGAAACCGGCGGACGCAGGAGTCGACAGCTTTTTAAGCGGTAAGCGAAAAAAAGGGGTTGACGAAGCGAAAAAGATTCTTCATAATCTCGTTTCTCTGCTGCTGACGCAGCAACGCAGAAAGAAGCCGGTGGTCAAGCAGTTCTAACGGCAACTTCGCGATCGATCTTTAAAAATTTACAGCCGATAAGTGTGGGCGCTTGATGCGGTGACGCGGCCTGACCTTTTTCTTCGGAGCGAAGTCGGGAGTAGCGAAAGTATCAAGAGTCTCACACTAAAGTAAGTCAGGTTTTTGAATTTATTCAGAACCTGTCAGCTTTGAGTGAGCGACTG
>NZ_QLSU01000061.1 GCF_003268775.1 Paraburkholderia unamae | reverse complement strand
TTAATCGCTGCGTTTTCGTTCGCAGCGATCAGCGAAGGAGGCGAATTATGCAGGTCGCTGAATCACCCGTCAAGCGATTATCGAAAAATAATTTCCGGGCCCGCCAAGCCGGTTTCGCACAGCCGCGCCGCCACCACCCACGCGCAAATAGCCGATCAAACGCGGACCGTCAAGGACCTCGGGCAGAACGCTGCCGCTTCATCGCGGCGGCAGGTGCCGCCCGCCCGGATCCGCGCGGGCTTGACCACTGGCGGCAAGCACAATGCCACACCCGCTCCGCCACGCGCCCGGTCGTCCGTGGCGGAGAGGACCGCGAAGGCATCCAGGGCAAGCAGCAGCCCCCAGACCCTCACCTATCATTCGGATACCTTATCATTTGCGCCGATCGAAGCGATCGTGACATCCATCTCACGGACCGTTCGCTCGCAACATCCACACCGTCGCCGTATTCGTGTTGTCGTCGACCGCCGCAAATGCCGAATGACCCTTGCCGTCAACGCCGAATGCGAGACCGAATGCCGAGCCCGCCGTGGAATCGACGGACATCTCTGCGACGAATTGGCCATCCACCGTGAATTCGACGATTTCACTCGGTTGCTGCGCATCGGCATTGACGGCGTCGCCGTTCGCGGTGACCAGATGCCCGTTGGGCGCAAGCGCAAGAGCAAGCGGTCCATGGAGATGGGTACTGTCCTGATAGATCAACCTCCCCATGCCGCCGTCATGATTCGCGCCAGCCGCGCCGTAGACGGCGAACACGGCGTTGTCGCCCGTCGAGGCAACATAAAGCACATCATGCTGCGGATCGTAGGCAAGCCCGGTCGGGCCGACCACCAGCGCCGCCGGATCGGTGCGGTGCACGTACCCCGAAGCGATGATCGTCGAACTCGGCAACGTCGTTACACCATTTTCGCCGATAGCGAGATCGATCCGGGCAACCGTTCCGTTCAGCACGTCCGACACGAAGACTTTGGCGAATTGCCCGCCGTCGATGACGGCGAGATCCCAGGGGCCGTCGAGCAATCGCGCATCTTTCAGTTCCCTGATCAAGCGGCCCTGCGCGTTGATGACCAGGAGCGATCCCGGCGCAATGACGGTCTTGCCGTCCTTGGTCGGGACGTTGCCCACCAGCACCACACCGCTTCTGAGCACGGCGAGTGCCGTTGTGAGACCGAGGTTATGCCCTTCGAAGAAGGTCACAGGCGTGGCGTTGGGAACGATCTTGACGATGGTCGTGCCGGTGCCTTGCAGGTTCGATTTCGCGTTGAAATTGGAGACCACGACGTCGCCTGGCTTGAGCGCACTCCACGAGGGCACGCCCGCGGGCACGAACGCAATGCCATAAGGATTGAGATCGCCGTTGGCCGGTATCGTCGAAGACGTCACGGACGACGGCGGCAGGATCGGCGCAAGATCGTCGGCCCGCGCGCTCGCCAGCGACAAGGCGAAAAGCGCGGCTCCATACGCCACATGGCGCATGAATCTGGAAGGACGTGTGCCGATCTCCCGACCCGGCAGGCCAGTGTATGAACTAAATGCAGACAACGAACGCGACGCTTCCATCTGACACCTCCTTCGTGCCCGGAGAGCACGAACCACATCAACACAGCGAACAACCCAGGCAATGGCAACGGGTCGTACGGTCAGTGCACGCGCAATGCCTCGCGCGACTCGCGTTCTGCGTAAACGATCGAGCGCTTCGCCTATTCCCTCCGCTTTTTCAGTGGTATCCCGAGGCTTGTCACGCGCAAACGTTTGATGTTGTAAAGCAGGGTTAAGACATTTGAAATGTCGGCCGTTAATGACAGTCATTCGCTCGGCCTTTTCTTTGCTGTGTCGATCCTGACTCGAGACATCAGTTGCAGTCTTCAAAACGTTGCGCGGAGGACCATACCCATGAATCACACTCTCCATAACATCAGCATCGGCATGCGTCTTGGTGCGGGCTTCGGTGTCCTCGTCATTCTGCTGTGCCTGACCGGTGTGTTTGCGACCTATCAGTCCTCGCGAATTTACAGCGAGGGAACCGTCAAGATTGCAGACGACTGGTTGCCCGGCGTGCAAACACTCGGCGACATACGCGCCTATGCCAATGGCATACGCCGCACGTCACTGCGTCTGGCGATGGAGCCCAATCTCGCCGCGCGGCAGTCGCAGCGCGCCCAGCACGACGACTCGCTTGCCAGGCTCGAACGCGCGATGCAGGCGTATCAGAAGCACATCGTGTCGGCGGAGGAAGCGCAACTCTTTGAGCGCTTTCAGCAAGCGTGGAGCGAGTACCTGACGCACGACGCCAAGGTGCTCGATATCTCCGACGCGGCCACGGAGGCCGCCTTCTCCGAAGCGCGCGCCGTTGCGAACGGCAAGGCCGGCCAGACGTTCCAGAGCGCGCTCGATCTGATCGAGCAAAGCGTGCGGCTGAACAGCGAAGGGGCAACACGCGCGCGCGAGCTTGCCTCCGCCACCTATCGAACGGCATTAACGGCGGCCGGTGCGATGATGGCGCTCGCCGCGCTGACCGGCGTCGGCATCGCGATCGTGATCACGCGTTCGATCACCCGCCCGTTGCGCGCGGCGGTGTCAGTCGCGCAAACGGTCGCGCGCGGCGACCTCACCTCGCAGATCGACGTTGCGGGGCGCGACGAGGCCGCCCAGTTGCTGCGCGCGCTCAAGGAGATGAATGCGAACCTCGCCAACCTCATCGGTCACGTGCGGGCGGGCAGCGAAAGCATCGTCACAGGGTCGGCGCAGGTCGCAACGGGCAGCGCGGATCTCAGCACGCGCACCGAGGAACAAGCGGCATCACTCGAGGAAACCGCTTCGAGCATGGAGCAGTTGACGGCCACGGTCCGCCAGAACGCGCAGAGCGCGAAACAGGGCAATGCGCTCGCCATCAATGCATCGGAAATCGCCACGCGCGGCGGCGCGGCCGTGGGCCGCGTGGTCGAGACCATGCAGGAGATCTCCGATAGCTCGACCAAGGTTTCGGAGATCATCAACGTGATCGAGGGAATCGCGTTTCAGACCAATATCCTGGCGCTGAACGCCGCGGTCGAAGCGGCGCGGGCCGGCGAGCAGGGGCGCGGATTCGCCGTGGTCGCGGCGGAGGTGCGCTCGCTCGCGCAGCGCAGCGCGGGAGCGGCGAAGGAGATCAAGGAACTGATCACCGTCTCGGTCGAAAGGGTCAGCACCGGCACCCGGCTCGTGGACGAGGCCGGACAGACGATCGACGAGGTCGTGCGGTCCGTGCAGCGTGTGACTCAGCTCATGGGCGAGATCGCGGCGGCCTCCGGCGAACAGCACACGGGCATCGAACAGGTGAACCAGGCCGTCGTTCAAATGGACCAGCTCACGCAGCAGAATGCCGCGCTGGTCGAAGAGGCGACCGCGGCGGCGCAGTCGATGAGCGACCAGGCGACGCAATTGCGCAATGCCGTCGCAACCTTCAAGGTCGCGTTTGCGGGAAGCGCCTGAAAGCGGCCGGCGGACGCGCTTCGCGTCCGCCGCTCTCCCATCGCACCGCATCGCGGTAAATCTCGCGCGATGAAAGCCGTTGCCGGCGCAACTACTTCGTCGCGAACACGGATATCCCGCCGTTCGGGAACGCCGCCGCGCCCGGCTGGTACGGCACGTAGACCTGCCCCAGGTTGCTGTCGATGGCGACCGAGTGCGCGCCCGTTCCCACCGCGACGGTATAGAGCAGCTTGCGCGAGGCGCCGTCGATCACGCCCATCTCCGGCGTGAAGCCCGACGAGGCGGCCGTGCCGCTCGTCACGTAATGGCGCGCGGGGAGGAAGTAGCGGTTCGACGCCGCGTCGTAAGCCACCTGGTCGACGCCGCCGAATGGCACCGACGCCAGCAGCGCGCCCGTGTTGCGATCGAGGACCTGCGTGATGAGCGGGCTGCCCGCGGGCGGATCGCAGCCGATCAGCACGTCGCTGTTGGGACCGAGCGCGATGCCCGCAGGCCCGCATTTGCCGAGCGCAAACGATTTGCTCACCGCCGGCGCGCCCGACGTAACGGAACTCGCGGGAATGACGTCAAGCTGGCCGTCCGGGTTCGCGGTGGTTCCGTCGTTGTTGATCAGGAAGTTCTTCGAAGCCGGGTCGTACGTGCAGGCTTCCAGACCGGACGAGCCGCTAAAGACGAGCTTCGATACGACTGCTTGCGTCGTGGTCGAGATGAAGGTCACGTACGGCGGCGAATCGCCGGGGCTTGCGAACATGACGAGATGGTCGTCGGGGTCGTAGCAGCCTTCGTCCACGCGCGAACCCGACGTGCTGATGGCAAGCGTCTTGACCGTTTTCATGGCGGAGGTATCGACGATCTTGACGGAATCCACGTCGCCGACATAGAGCGTATTGGTCCCGGTCACGCCCACGATGCCATCCGGCCCGGACGCGTCCGTGCTCGCTCCCGCCCCCGTAAAGCCGCCCGGAATCTGCGCGAGCAGCGTGTTCGATTTCGTATCGACGACATCCACGGACTTGTTGTTGCGATCGGAGAGATAGTACCTGCCCGCTTCCACATAGCCGATATCGAAGCTGAAAGCGGGGCTCGACGCATTGGGCACGGCGATATTCGCGAGCAGCCTGGAATTGGGCGGCGTGGACGAAGCCGGGTCGGAGCCGGAGTTGTCGCCTCCTCCGCATCCGGCGATGACGGCCGTCGTCACGACAAGAAAACCCAACAACGTCTTTTTCATCAGTCGGCTCCTTTGAGCGGCAGAACAGGTGGATCAACGCTTGAGTGATTGACGCAATCGTTGAAGCGGCGCCGTTGCGGCGCTTCGATCTGGACGTAAGGATGAGGAAGGCGCGGTAATAATGCACAGCAAAGAAATTGATGGTTTCCATATCCAGACGCGAATGGCTGTATGGATGCGGAAAATATTCAGTGAATAAGAGAATCGCTTTTAGTAAGTTTGAATTGCGCGCAATTATTTGAGAATGATTCTGAGAAGCGGTCCAAACCGGTAAATAACGATGGCGTGCTGCGTCGCCACATTCATGGCAAAGCACGACATCGGAGCCATCCGTCGGCAAAGATGGCGCTGCGGCGAATGAATTGATGCGAAGGCACATCAAGATGCCGCGCTTCAGCTTTGCATCAGTCGAGGCATCAGGATCACGCCGCAATGTAAGGCGCGGTTGTGAAGTCGAAAGCGCCGGCGGCAATGGAACGAATCACATGCCGTGTTCTACAGATGCGTCGTCAGGGAAAACGCCTGGCGTCCGCTTGATTCGCGCGGCCTGAAAGCGCATGTCGATCAACACGATAAGCCGGGCCAATCAATGGGTTTCATTCGCTCAGAGAATGAGTCGCCTACGGCTCGCGCCCCGCCACGCTCCCCTATCCATCCCCGCGCATTTGTTCTTGCGGCGCAAGACTCTTTGTCCATGGTGGGTGTTCGAAAGCGAGCGGGATGCGCCTACAGTCTGCATCCATCGAGTCCGTCGATTCGACCGGCCAGCAGCGAAACCCGAGCCGGAAACCCTACATGCAGAGAGTCACATCATGAGCACTTCGAAAGTCGTCATCGTTACCGGCGCGTCGCAAGGCATCGGCGCGCAAACCGTCAAGGCCTTTCTCGCGCGCGGCCATCGTGTCGTCGCGACTTCGCGCTCGATCGCGCCCTCGGACGATCCCAATCTCGTGAGCGTCGCGGGCGACATCGGCGAGCCGGACACCGCGCGCCGCGTGATCGAGGCCGCCGTCACGCGCTTTGGCCGCGTGGACACGCTCGTCAACAACGCGGGAATTTTCATCGCCAGGCCTTTCACGCAATACACGCCGCAGGACTATGCCGCGATCACGAGCGTGAATCTCAACGGCTTTTTCCACATCACGCAGCTTGCCATCGAGCAGATGCAGAAGAACGGCAGCGGCCACGTCGTGAGCATTACGACCACGCTCGCCGATCAGGCGAATCACAACGTGCCTTCGGTGCTCGCCTCGCTCACCAAGGGCGGGCTGAATGCGGCGACAAAGTCGCTCGCCATTGAATATGCGGCCGCCGGCATTCGCGCGAATGTCGTGTCGCCGGGCATCATCAAGTCGCCGATGCACGCGGAGGAAACGCATGCGACGCTGGCCGCGCTCCATCCCATGGGCCGTATGGGCGAAATGAGCGATATCGTCGACGCCATCCTTTATCTCGACTCGGCGCCGTTCGTGACGGGCGAAATCCTGCACGTGGATGGCGGGCAGAGCGCGGGACACTGAGGCGCTCGTTCCGTTCGCGCCCCGCCGCTCATCGCGCGCGCTTGCGTGGGACGGGCGCGGGCGCGGCCACCGCTGGCGCCAGTTCCGCCACGAGAAAATCGACGAAAGCCCGCACGCGCGACGTCAAATAGCGTGCGTGCGGGTAAAGCAGAATAAAGGGCCTTGTGCGGCCGCCCGACTCGCGCAGCACCTCCACGAGGCGCCCCGCGCGCAAGTCGTCCTCCACCACGAAACGGTAAGTCTGAAAAAGACCCGCACCCGCGCGCGCGAGCGTCACGCCCGCGAGGGCGTCGCCGGATGTTCCGTAACTTCCGTGCGTGGGAACGTCGCCTTCCTCGCTCAATCCTTCGAAGGTCCACGCCACATTGCGGCCGCTGCTCGGCATCTCGAACTGGATGCATTCGTGCGCCTGCAAATCGGCCACGGTCTTCGGCACGCCTGCACGTTTCAAATACGCGGGCGTCGCGACCACGACCATTTCGGCGTCCTCCAGCTTGCGCGCCACGAGGCTGGAGTCGGCCGGCGCACGCCCGCGTATCGCGAGGTCGAAGCCTTCGTCCGCGAAGTCGATGTTGCGGTTGCTCAGGTGCGTCTCGACCTGCACCTGCGGATAGCGCTCTCGAAACGCAGGCAGCAGCGGCAACACGCGGTAGTGTCCATAGGGCGTGGGCATGCTGATGCGCAGCACGCCCGCTGGCGTGGTCTGCTCGCCCGTGACTTCGCGCTCGGCGTCCACGAGCTGGGAGAGCGCCTGGCGGCATTGTTCGAAGTAGCGCCGCCCCGCATCGGTCAGGCGGATCTGGCGCGTGGTGCGCACGAACAGACGCACGCCAAGCCGTTCTTCGAGCCGCGCCACCGACCGGCTCACGGCGGCCGGCGTGACGCTCGCGGCATTGGCCGCCAGCGTGAAGCTGCCCAGTTCGGCCGCCTGGCAGAACAGTTCAATGCTGCCTAGCAGCAGATCGTCGAATTTGCGTTGCATGCGCGTTTGCCCGTATTTTCAAGCGCTTTCCCGAAGGCTACACGGTGGGGCGAGCCCGCGCCGCGCGATTCGTTACACGGTGTAGCGAGTGATGTGTGCCGCTGATATTTACCGTCCTCGCGCGCCTGCTTAGAGTGTGCATCAGGCATGAGGCGCACCGCGCGCCGCGCCGTCACCATTCAAGGAGAACCGCATGTCCGTCGAACAAAAGCTCGCCGATCTCGGCCTCACCCTGCCCGCCGCGCCGCAACCGCTCGGCAATTACTCCGCCGTTTCCGAGGCGGGCAATCTGCTTTTCATCTCCGGCCAGGGACCGCTAGCCGACGGCAAGCTGCGCTGGAGCGGGCGCGTGGGCGCCGAGCTCACGCTCGAAGAAGGCCAGCAGGCCGCGCAGCTCACCGCCTTGAACGTGCTCGCGCAGATCAAGCGTCACCTGGGCGGCTTCGAGCGCCTGCATCACATCGTGCGCGTGGAGGGCCACGTGAGCAGCGCCGAGGGTTTCCTTGCGCAGCCTGTCGTGCTCGACGCCGCCTCGGATCTCTTCGCCGCCGTGCTCGGCGAAAAAGCCGGCCACGCGCGCTCCGCGTTCTCGCATTCGCAATTGCCCGCGAATCTCGCCGTCGAACTCGTGGTGATCGCGCAGATCCTGCCCGCCTGAATTCGCCTTTCTCCGGATGAAACGAAACATCGGCGCGCGCGCCGATGTTTCATTCACGTGTGCAGCCCTCTCAATCCAGGTGCAGCGCGCTCAGCCCCACACGGATTGCAGCCGTTCGATGCGCTCGCGCGTTTCGCGCTCCAGTTGCGCCACCAGTTCGGCGGCGGGCAACGCGCGCGCGAGCGCCGCGGCCTGCCCCGCCCATTGCGCGCCGTAGCCGAATTCGCCCTTGGCCTTCGCGGCGGCATTCAGGGCCTTGCCCGCGTCGTAGGTGATCGGATAGGACGGCGTGCGCGGCGCTTTCGGGTCCTCGCCGAGCGTGGTGAAACGGTTGACGATACTGCGCGCAAGCCGCCCCGAGATGGCCGCGGTGAACGCGGTATGACGCGCCGCATCGCCGAGCAGCGCGCTGCGGTAGCCCTCGTCGATCGCGGTCTCCGGGCAGGCCACGAACGCCGTGCCCAGTTGCGCGGCCTGCGCGCCGAGCGCAAGCGCGGCGGCAATGCCCGCGCCGTCCATGATGCCGCCCGCCGCGATCACGGGCACGTCGAACTCGCTTGCGAGCAGGCGCGTGAGCGCGAAGGTGCCAAGGCGATCGTCGCGCGTGGTCGTGTCGAACACGCCGCGATGACCGCCCGCCTCGATGCCCTGCGCCACGATCGCATCCACGCCCGCCTCGACCGCCGCAGCCGCTTCGTCGAGATTCGTTGCGCTCGCAAGCAAACGCATGCCCGCGTGCTTCAGTTCGGCGATCACCGCATCGGGCGGCAGGCCGAAATGAAAGCTCACGACGGCCGGCTTCTCTTCGAGCAGCATCGCCTGCATGGACTTGTCCACGACGAAGCTCGTGTAGATCTCCGAGAGCGTCTGCGGCGGCGTCGCGCCGTATTGCTCGAACACGGGCGCAAGCCATTCCAGCCACGCGCGCTCGACAGCCGCGTCGGCCGTGGCCGGACGATGGCAGAACACATTGATGTTGAAAGGCTTCGCGGTGAGTTCGCGCGTCTGATGGATCGCCTTGCGCGCGTTCTCCGCGTTCATCGCGGCCACGCCCAGCGAGCCGAGCGCGCCCGCGTTCGACACGGCGGCGGCCAGCGCCGGCGTGGTGACGCCCGCCATGGGCGCCTGGATGATCGGCTTCTGGATGCCGAGCGAGCGCAGCAGCGCCCGATCGTCCGTTTGAGTGCTCATGTTGCTTTCCCTCCGCATACCTTCGAGTAACAGGCGCCTGCCGGCTTGTCGGCTTCCCGATCAGCCGCGAGGCAACGCTTGAGCGCGGCGCGGCGCCCAGTGCGCGAGTGCGCCGCAAGCGATCAGGAGCGCGCCGGTCACGAAGAACACGGCGTGCAGGCCGAGATGAACGCCAATCACACCGCCGATCACCGGGCCTACCACCTGGCCGCTGAATTGCGCCGATTGCAGGTAGCCGAGCATGCTGCCCGTCCTGCTTTCGTCCACCGACTGCCGCGCGAGCTTGCCGATGGAAGGCAAGAGGCCCGCGAGCGTCATGCCCATCACCACGCGCAAGCCCGCGAGCTGCCACCAGTGCGTGACGAAGGCTTGCGGCACCATCGCGAGCCCCGTGAGCACGAGGCAGACGACGATCACGCGCCAGCTTCCGAACCGGTCGGCCAGCGCCCCAAGACGCGCCGCCGTGAGCATGCTGCCGAGCGCCGAGCATGCCATGACCACGCCCGCCACGCGCGCGAGGTGCGCCGCATCCACGCCAAGCCCGCCGATATACACCGTGATGATCGGCTCGATCGACATGTTGGCGAGCAGCACCATCATCGCCGTGACGAGCAGCGCCGCCACGACCGCGTAGTTGACCCGATGCACGGGTGCGCGCGCGCCCGCCGCGCCGCCCGCGCGCGCTTTCGCGTCGCTCGCCGGGTGGAATTCCTCCTTCACGACCAGGATGGTCAGGAGCGCCGCCACGGCGATCATCGCGCCGCCCGCGAAGAACGTGCCGCGAATGCCGATCCAGTCGGGCAGCACGCCGCCCACCAGCGGCCCGACGAGGTTGCCCGCCAGCGCGCCCGTGGAAAGGATGCCGAGCGCCCAGCCCGCGCGCTCGCGCGGCGCCTGGGTGCCGACCATCACCGTGGAAGCCGACGCGTAGCCACCCACGAGGCCGGCGATCAGGCGCAGCGCAACGAGCTCATACACATTGTGCGCCACGCCGATGAGGGACATCACCACGGCCATGCCGATTGCCGCGCGCACGAGCATGGGCTTGCGGCCATAGCGGTCGGCAAGGCGCCCCCAGAGCGGCGCGGTGAGCGCCGTGCCGAGGAAGGTCGCGCCAAACGCGACGCCCGACCACTGGATCACGGCCGACTGCGCGCTCACGCCGAGCTGGCGCACATAGAGCGGCAGGAAGGGCAGCAGCATGCTCAGGCTCACGAGCGTCGTGAAGGAGCCGAACACGCAGACCACGAGGTTGCGCCGCCAGTACTGCACGTTGCGCTCGGCGTAGCCGCGCGGCTGCCCCGGCGCTTGCCTGAGCGCGCGTGCGGAAGAAGAAACCGTGGAGTTCATTTGGCCCTCGTCGCGAAAAGAAGATCGACAAGGCGCATCGACGCGCCTCGCCCGGCGTTGCGGGCGGTTGGCACAACCGGAAGCGGGACGGCTTGCTGCATGACAACTCCCCGAAACCGGTGCGAACGCACCCGTGGCATGTGGGAGTCAGTCTAGGTTGGCTCGCGCGGCGAGAGAATCGCCGACGCGCGTAAGTCATTCTTCCGCACGCCGGTTGAATGACGCTCGGGATCGCGCTCAGTCGGCGTCGGTGATGCGGCGGGTCCGCTCGAAATACTCGCGCAGCCGGGGCGCCGCGAAATCCACGAAACTGCGCACCTTCGGCACCGAAAGCCGGCCGTGCGGCGTCACGAGATTCACGGGCAGCGGCGCATGCTCGTTGTCGCGCAGCACGATGCGCAGCGCGCCGGATTCGACCGCCGCGGCCACGTGATAGGAAAAGAGGCGCGTCACGCCATGCCCCGCCACGGCCGAGGCGAGCGCGGCGCGGATCGTATTGACGATGAAGCGCGGCGTGAACTGCACGACCTGCGGCAGCGCCGTCGGGCGAGCCGCCGGAAAGCTCCAGGCGTCGAGCCCGAAGTGCGTCATCGAAATGATCGGGTGGCTCGCGAGATCGGCGGGCGAGCGAATGGCCGGGCGCGTGGCCAGATAAGCGGGCGCAGCGGCCACCACGCGCCGCACCTCGCCCACCGGAATGGCGACGAGCGTCGAGTCCTGCAAATGCGCGATGCGCAAGGCCACATCGATGCCCTCGTCGACGAGGCTCACGGGCCGGTCGAGCAGGTGCAGGCGGATCGACACCTCGGGATGACGGTCGATGAACTCGTCGACCAGCGGGCGCAGCACCTCCTCGCCCACGGCCACCGCCGCCGTCACGCCCAGCAGGCCGCGCGGCGCCGAGCGCTCGTCGGCGGCCAGCAGGTCGGCTTCCTCAAGATCGGCGAGGATGCGGCGGCACGCCAGCGCATAGCGCTCGCCCGCCTCGCTCAGCCGGATCGTGCGCGTGGTGCGGTGCAGGAGCGGCGTGCCGGTGTGCGCCTCGAGAAACGCAATGGCCCGGCTCACCGCCGCGGGCGAGCGGCCCAGACGCCGGCCCGCGCCCGCCAGGCTCCCCTCGTCGAGCGTGGCGACGAATACCTTCATGGCGTCGATGCGGTCCATTGCGTGTTGGGCTCGGTAATTGCTGCGGAAATTGCCACGATAGGCGGATTCGGCGTCGATCTTAGCGGATTACGATGAAGCGTTAGAATTGCCCCTTCCCTTTCGCCGCACAAGCAAAACCATGACGCGCGCATCACTCTCAGTCCTCTCCCCTCTCTTCGCCATCGCAGCGCTCGCGGCCATGCCCGCGATCGCACAAGCGTCCTCCGCCGATCCGGGCGCGCAGCGCGACTGCGCCGTCGGTTACGTCACGGGCATCGCCGGTTCGCCGCAAAGCGTGCGCGACTATCTGGCGACGCCGGAGAGGGACAGGATTCGCTACATCAAGGACAACGAGATCCAATGCAAGGTCGCCGACGACGGAAGCCACGCTTCCAACTGCGTGGGCGTGACGCTGCTGAAGAACGAGAAAGTCAGCGTGTACGACGATAGCGACGCCACCACCACCGCCGTGGTCGTGCGCGTGGAACTCGACCGGGGCACGTACCCGGTGATCATCGTCGCGCCGAAAAAAGAGGTGTCTTGCGACGACTGAATGACGCAGGAGGTGATGCAGTGGAGAGTCCCGATGATGCTGGCCAGCAGGCCTTGAATCAGGCCTTGGGCGACGTCCTGACCGACTACAAGGCCGCGGTGCTGGCCAAGGATGTCGACAGGTTCGTCGCGCTGTACGCCCCGGACATGCGCGTATTCGACATGTGGGGCGTGTGGTCCTATGACGGCGTAGCGCCCTGGCGCGACATGGTGGCGGGCTGGTTCGGCTCGCTGGGCGACGAGCGCGTTGTCGTGGATTTCAGCGACGTGCAGACGGTCGTCGCCGCGGACCTCGCCGTCATTCACGCCTTCGTGTCGTTCAAGGCCGTGAATACCGAGGGCGTGACGCTGCGCTCGATGGACAACCGCCTGACCATGACGCTCAAACGCCACGGCGACGGCTGGACAATCACCCACCAGCACACGTCCTCTCCCATCGCCCCCGCAACCGCGAGCGTCATGTTCAAGCGTTGACGCGCGCGCGGCCGGAGATCCATGCGTTCGACTTCCATTCGAGGGAGCTCACGACATGATGGATATCAGCATCGACGTCCGCAACGAAACCCGTATCGACACCCGCATCGATCACTTTGTGCGGCCCGCGCTTGCGGCACTGGCCGGTTGCCTGATCGCTTGCACGAGCGCCCACGTCGCAGGCGGCACGAATGGGTCGCCGTGCAACGCGACAAGTGCTTCGAGCAAGGGCCCGTTCATTCCGCAGTTCGCCTATCCGGACGACAACGGCAACGCTGCCGAGCCCGGCACCTCGGTCCACACCTACGCTTCGCGCGGTTGCGCGGGCGCCGTGCTCAAAGGCGAGCCGACAACGGCGCGCGTGCAAGGCGACGTGGTCGAACTGAAGCACGACGCGATTTACGTCAACGGCGTGTCCTATGGCGCCGTCACGCCGACGCAAACGGTGGAGTACGACGTGACGCCCGACAAGCGCACGTTGCTCGTGGACGGCAAGGTCCGTGCTCCCGCGCACCCATGAAAGTTCAAACGCCGCGCAAAGTCTGATAACGCTGCGACTTGCCCAGTTCCGCCGCCAGAAAGTCGACGAACGCGCGAATGCGCGTGGAAAGCTGGTGCCGCTGCGCATAGACGGCGTAGATGTCCGCGCCCGGCGTTTCATAGTCGGGCAGCACGACGACGAGCCGCCCATCGGCCAGATATTCGTTGATGTCCCATTCGGCGCGCATCAGGATGCCGTGGCCGTCCAGCGCCCACTTCACGGCGATCTCGCCGTCGTTCGTCGTGAGGTTGCCGTTGATGCGCACGGGCTCGGCCTTGCGCGCGTTGCCGCGCTCGCTCGACAGCCGCCACACGCCATAGGCCTCGTCGCCCTGGCGAATGCTGATGCAGTTGTGCTTCACGAGATCGTGCGGCGTGGCGGGCGCGCCCCGGCTCGCGAGATACGCGGGCGAGGCGCAGAGCAGCCGCCGGTTCGGCGCGAGGCGCCTGGCGATCACGCGCGCGTCGGGCGGCTCGCCAAAGCGGACGCAGACATCGTAGGAGTCGTCGGTGAGCGGCGGCGGCATGACCGAAAGCTGAAGCTGCACGGCGACCTGCGGATACTGCACGACGAAGCGCGAAAGCGCCGGGCCGATATGGCTGCGCCCGAAACCCAGCGTCGCGTTCACGCGCAGGAGCCCTTTGGGGTGCTTTTTCGCGCCGCCCAGCAGTTCGCCCAGTTCGTCGATCTCGTCGAGAATGCGGCGCGCGTGCTCCAGATACACCTCGCCTTCGGGCGTGAGCATCATGCGGCGCGTGGTGCGGTTGACGAGCGGCACGCCCGCGCGCTCCTCCATTTGCGCGAGCCGCTTGCTCACGGCAGCCGGCGTGAGGCCCAGCTCGCGCGCGGCGGCGCTCAGGCTGCCCGAGGAAGCCAGCGTCGAAAAGAAGCCCAGATCGGCGGGTTGCACGGTATCGGTCACGGTTGCCACTTGTGAATTCAAGTTAATGATGCTTTGAGTCTAGCACCGGTTTTTGAACCCGGAGATGGGTAAAGTGAGGCCACACTCGCCACACTTTCAAGGATCGGAGACATGAAGACCTATCGCATCGCAACCATTCCCGGCGACGGCATCGGCAAGGAAGTCGTGCCCGCGGGCAAGGAAGTGCTCCAGGCGCTGGCGAAAACCACGCAACGCTTCGCGTTCGAGTTCGAGGATTTCGACTGGGGCGCCGACTACTACCGCCAGCACGGCGTGATGATGCCCGCCGACGGCCTCGACGCCATTCGCGACAAGGACGCCAT
>NZ_QLSU01000060.1 GCF_003268775.1 Paraburkholderia unamae | reverse complement strand
CCGAGCGCTTCGGCTTCGTCGATCACGAGCGCCGTGTGCAGCAGCGCCTTCGACGGAATACAGCCCACGTTCAGGCACACGCCGCCGAGCGTCGAGTAACGCTCGACCAGCACGGTCTTCATGCCGAGGTCGGCGGAGCGGAACGCCGCCGAGTAGCCACCGGGGCCCGCACCGAGCACGAGCATGTCGCATTCGACGTCGGCGCTGCCGCCGAAGCTGCCGGCTTGCGGTGCCGGTGCTTTTGAGGCTTCGGCGGCCTTCGGTGCTTCTGCGGCCTTGGGCGCTTCGGCCTTGGGCGCTTCGGCCTTCGGAGCCGCGGCCGGCGCCGCTGCGCCTTCCGATGCCTCGACCAGCGCGATCACGGTGCCCTGCGAAGCCTTGTCGCCCGGCTTGATCTTCACTTCCTTGACCGTGCCCGCGACGTCGCTGGGCACTTCCATCGTGGCCTTGTCCGACTCGAGCGAGAGCAGCGTCTGCTCTTTCTCGATGACGTCGCCCGCCTTGATGTTGACTTCGATGACGTCGATGTCCTTGAAGTCGCCGATATCCGGCACCTTGATCTCTATCACGCTTATGAAAACCCCTGTTGTGTTGCTCGCACATCTCTGTTCAAGCAGAAAGAAGCGTTATCGCCGCTTCGTGCAGAATCGCTCGCCCGCTTCATCAGAGCAGCATCCGGCGGTAATCGGCCAATAGCGAAACCAGATATGCGTTGAAACGGCCCGCTTCCGCGCCATCCAGGGCGCGGTGATCGAACGACAGGGAGAGGGGCAGGATCAGGCGCGGCACGAACTGCTGGCCGTCCCACACCGGCTTCATCGCGCTCTTCGACAGGCCGAGGATCGCTACTTCCGGCGCGTTGATGATCGGCGTGAAGTGCGTGCCGCCGATGCCGCCGAGCGACGAGATCGAAAAGCAGCCCCCCTGCATCTGATCGGGTTTGAGCTTGCTTTCCCGGGCAAGCTTCGACAGTTCGCCCATTTCCTTCGCGATGTCGACGAGACCCTTCTTATCCGCATCGCGGATAACGGGCACGACGAGACCATTCGGCGTATCAGCGGCGAAACCAATGTGGTAGTACTGCTTGAACACGAGGTTGTCGGCCTGGAGGCTTGCATTGAGCGCCGGGAATTTCTTCAGCGCAACAACGACCGCTTTGATCACGAAGGCCAGCATCGTGAACTTCACACCCGCCTTTTCGTATTCCTTGTTCAACTGCGTACGCAGTGCCTCCAGTTCGGTGATATCCGCTTCGTCGTTGTTCGTGACGTGCGGGATCATCACCCAGTTGCGATGGAGGTTGGCGCCGGAGATCTTCTTGATGCGCGACAGCGGCTGCGAATCGACGGGACCAAATTTCGCGAAATCGACCTTCGGCCACGGCAATAGAGCCAGTTCCGCTCCGTTCGCCGAAACAGGCGGCGTCGAGACTGGGGGCGTGCCGGTCGATGTCGTCATCGCGTTCCTGACGAACGCGGTAACGTCTTCCAAAGTAACGCGCTGCTTCGGACCGGTGCTCTGCACGCGTGATATCTTGACGCCCAGTTCTCGCGCGAGCTTGCGCACCGCTGGCGATGCATGGCTTTCGCGATGTGGCTCGCATTCGCGCGCTGGGGCGCGATGCATTGGCGCGGGCGCGGATTTCAGTTCGTACGCTGGCACTATCGCGACATTCGGCTCCGGCCGCGTGAGATCGCCCACAGCGGTGGCAGCGGCAGGCACAGGCACCGCCTCGTCGTGCCGCTCGCCCTCGCTTTCGATCAGCACGATCAGTGCGCCTTGCGACACCTTGTCGCCAACCGCAACCTTCAGTTCCTTGATCACGCCAGCGGTCGGGCTGGGCACATCCATCGTCGCTTTGTCCGATTCGAGCATGACGAGCGATTGCTCCTGCTCGACACGTTGTCCTACTTCCACCAGAACTTCGATTACCGGAATATTCTTGTAATCGCCGATATCCGGCACCTCTATTGGTGTCACCCGCACATTCGTCTCCAACAACAAGCGTTTCAACAGGCGGCGCCGAGCTCTTCACATAGCCGGACGCGCTTCATTCGATCTGATTGCCCACGATTAACCGATGAAAGCGCGAAACGTTCGAGCATCCAATTCGCGCGCCGCTCTCATGGAGCCCACAGGGCAATGGGCTCTAGACAAGCCAGGGGTCGATCAGCCCGCTTGCGTTTCGCCCATATCTGTCGATTGCCTGACGCACTATGCCCGAGTCCTGCTGCCCGCCGTCGACGAGTGCTTTCAACGCGGCGATCACGATCGACGCACGATCCACTTCGAAGAACGCCCGCAACGCCGCACGTGTATCGCTGCGTCCGAAGCCGTCGGTGCCGAGCACAACATAGCGGGACGGCACGTACGCCCGGATCAGTTCGGGCACGGCGCGCACATAGTCAGTCGCGGCGATCACCGGTCCACGTGAGGCGCCCAGCGATTCCGTCACGTAAGGCTGCGCGGGTTCGCCACTCTCCAGCAGCCGCTGCGCGCGCTCCACGGACACGCCGTCGCGATGCAATTCGGTAAAGCTCGTCACACTCCATACGGCCGCGTCGATATCCCAGTCGTCTTCCAACATCTGGGCCGCTGCCTGGACTTCACCGAGAATCGCGCCCGAGCCCAGCAACTGCACCTGGGCGATCTCGACCCGCGCAGGCTCCAGCACGTACATCCCCTTGAGTACGCCACGCCGGACACGATCGACATCCGCTTCAGCTAACTGACGCTGCGCGTAGTTTTCGTTGGTGACCGTCATGTAGTAAAACACGTCGCGCTGACGCCGGATCATCTCCTGCATGCCTTCGTCGACGATCATCGCCACTTCGTACGCAAAGGCCGGATCGTACGCACGGCAGTTCGGTATCGTCGAGGCCGCAAGATGGCTCGTGCCGTCCTGATGCTGAAGGCCTTCACCACCCAGCGTCGTCTTGCCGGCCGTCGCGCCGATCAGGAAACCGCGTGCGCGCTGGTCCGCTGCGGCCCAGATCAAATCGCCGATACGCTGGAAACCGAACATCGAGTAATAGATATAAAACGGCAGCATCGTCAGATCGTGCACGCTGTAAGACGTCGCCGCTGCAATCCACGACGACACCGCACCCGCCTCAGAGATGCCTTCCTCCAGAATCTGGCCGCCCGTATCCTCACGGTAATAGAGCATCGAACCCATGTCTTCCGGCTCGTACAGTTGACCGAGCGGCGAATAGATACCGACTTGCCGGAACAGATTGGCCATGCCGAAGGTGCGCGCTTCGTCCGCGACGACGGGCACCACGCGCGGCCCCAGCGCGGCGTCCTTCAACAGGTTGCCGAGCATGCGCACGATCGCCATCGTGGTCGACATTTCCTTGTTGTTTGTGTCGAGCGCGAATTGCCCCCACGACGACATCGCGGGCACAGACGGCGTGTGCGATGCCGCTGCGCGCCTTCTCGGAAGGTAGCCGCCCAGCGCTGCCCGGCGCGCATGCAGATACTGCATGACAGCACTGCTTTCCTCGGGTTTGTAGAACTTGAGTTGTTCGACATCGGCGTCGGAGAGTGGCAGGCGAAAGCGGTCGCGAAATCCCTTCAACTGGTCGATGTCGAGCTTTTTTTGCTGATGCGTTGTCATGCGCCCCTGGCCGATCGAGCCCATGCCGAAGCCCTTCATGGTCTTCGCGAGAATGACCGTGGGTTGGCCCTTGTGTTTCGATGCCTTTTCATAGGCAGCGTGCAATTTGCGCACATCGTGGCCGCCGCGCCGCAGGCAGTCGATATCGTCGTTGCTCAGATGCGCGGCGAGCGCGGCCAGTTCCGGGTTCTGACCGAAAAAGCGTTCGCGATTGTAGGCGCCGTCGTTGGCGGAAAAAGTCTGGAACTGGCCGTCCACAGTGTGCGCGAACGCGCGCACCAGCGCCCCCGTGCGATCACGTGCGAACAGGGCGTCCCAGTCCGAACCCCACAGCACTTTGATAACGTTCCAGCCCGCCCCCGCGAACTGCGCTTCGAGTTCGTCGATGATGCGGCCATTGCTGCGCACCGGTCCGTCGAGCCGTTGCAAATTGCAGTTGATCACGAACACGAGATTGTCGAGCCCCTCGCGCGCGGCCAGCGAAAGCGCGCCGATCGCCTCGGGTTCGTCCATTTCGCCATCGCCGAAATAGCCCCACACTTTGCGGCCTTCCGTGCGTTGCAGTCCGCGGTTCTGCAAATAACGCATGAAGCGCGCCTGGTAGATCGAGTTGATCGGCCCAATGCCCATCGAGCCGGTCGGGAACTGCCAGAAGCCCGGCATCAGCCATGGATGCGGATAGGAACACAAGCCCGTACCGGTGATTTCCTGTCGGTAATGTTCGAGATGCGTCTCGTTGAGAAAGCCTTCAAGGTAAGCCCGCGCGTAAACGCCTGGCGCCGAATGAGGCTGAAAATAGACGAGATCTCCACCGTGTGCATCGTTCGGACCACGGAAGAAATGATTGAAGCCTACTTCGAACAGGTCGGCCGCCGACGCATAGCTGGCAATATGGCCGCCCAATTCACCGTAGGCGCGATTGGCCCGCACTACCATGGCCAGCGCATTCCAGCGCAGCGCAGCGGCAAGCTTTTCTTCGATATCGAGGTCGCCCGGATACGGAGGCTGCCGATCGACGGCAATCGTATTCGCGTAGGGCGTGATATTCAGGCGCGCCGTTGCGATACCGTTGGACGAAGCGTGGGCCACGAGCCGATCGAACAAGTACTGAGCCCGCTCAGCACCCGCATGCCGGACCACGCCATCCAGCGCATCGAGCCATTCAGCGGTTTCCAGTGGGTCGTCGTCGACTTTCGTCTGACTCAGGGAAAGGATCGAGGGTGTCCCCGTCGATAAGTCGGTCATCTTGCAACTCCGTAAGAGCAATGCGAATTCAGTGGCGAGTGCGCAAAGATTACGGGGGATGCAGCAGAATGTGTGGTCGTAGTTAGGGCTGACGAAGCGGTGCCGCCTGCAATCCCTTCGGCGAAATGCCTGATTTACAGCATTTCTCTTTTTTCCGGGCGGCCTGGCGTGGGCGAGGCGAAGTGATGGACAGGAAGCGCGTTTCGGCGCTGAGATGATCAACAGGTATCAGGAATGGCTCGACGACATGATTGCAGCCGCTCGCGCCGTGCTTTCATCGACGCGCTGAGGCGCGCGCGATTTCACACGTCGGTCGCCGCGTCCGCCAGGCCATCCGCTGGCTCATCCACCTCAGTCGAATCCGTCGACACGGGCACGGCCTTCGACTGCGTGCGCGCCAGCGCGGCGAAGTAACGACCTGGCGAATGCCCGAGCGCTTTCTTGAACATGGTGATGAAAGCGGTTACCGACTCATAGCCGAGTTCGTCCGACACACGTTGCACGGAAGCGCCGCCGGCAAGCTCACGCACCGCAACGAGCAGTTGCAACTGCTGCCGCCAGCGGCCAAACGTCAGTCCCGTTTCACTGACGACGAGTCTTGCCAGCGAACGCTCGCTCATTGCAAGACGTTTGGCCCATTGTGCGATGGTGCTGCGATCGCCGGGATTGGCATTCAATGCGTCCGCCATCTGCCGGATGCGCGGATGATCTGTAACCGGCAGATAGAGGCGCTCGACCGGCATCAACGTCAGCTCATGCAATAGCACGCGCGCAAGCCGGTCGGTATGGCCGCTTTGCTCATAGTCCAGCGGCGCTCCCGCGAGATGCAGGATCATTTCCCGCACCATGGGCGAAACGGACAGCGTGCAGCAATCCTTCGGTAAGTCGACGATGCCAGGCTCTACAAACAGATAGCAAAGCTGGGCATTCGGCGTGGCATGGTTACTGTGCGGCATCTCGCCGGGAATCCAGACTCCGCACTGCGGCGGGACGATCCAGAAGGCGTCCGCGACCTGACAGGTTACGGCGCCGTGCAATGCCAACACCAGTTGCCCCTTTCGATGCTTGTGAATGGGGATTTCCGCAGCATGCTCGTCCAGGTGCATGCGCAGCGCTACCGCCGGCCGATCGATCGCGTCGGGATCCGCAAAATCAGGAAGGCTAACGTAACGTTCCATATCTGGCATTTTTTAGCGACAGGTTGATATTGTAGCGATATTCATGCGGAGAAAGAGTCGGCAGAGTAGATGGTAATCAGCCGCGAGCTCGTCCGTTTTCCCGGCACATTCGCGGGCTCGGCAGCGACCGTATTGCTCGTTCCGGCCGTAGTCAATGAACCCCTGGTCCTCAGTGCCGCGCTCACCATCTGCATCGGCTTCTGTCTCTACATCGCACGTCCTGACCGCACGCCTCGGGCCTACGCATTTCAGCTCGTCGGTTACACGGCGAGCCTGATCGGCGTTCCGTACGTGATGAATCCCGGCGCAATCTTTACCGTTGCCAGCATCTCAGAGCAAGTGCGCGGTTCATGAGTCAGACGAAAGCCACGATGGCATCGTGGTGGATCGATGTGGAGGGCACCGCGAAGTTCAGCGAGCCACCGACCGCGAATTACGCTTCGATTGACCGCTCCCACCGCACAATCTGCCGAGCGGAGCGCCACTCCGGCAACACAAGAATAAAAAATGCTGTCTGAACTGCGGCAATATTTCTCCGTGCAATCAAATGACTTCATGGTTCAGACGAGCCGTATTTCATTGAGTTCCATGAAATATGGAATGACGAAATAATAAATCAGGCGAGACAGATCGGCTTCTTCAGAGAATATCAGAACGGGAAACAATGCCGCGTCACGGCGCATGTCGCTCGCTCCGGCACGACAAGGTCCTCGGCGGTTGAATATGCATCACCGTTCTATTCGCAGAATAAATTAACCTCAGCAATGAGGTAGGTGTTGGTCAATTCAATTTTTGCTTCATCAAACCCACTACATTTTATCTTAACTTACAACCGACTGCGCCTCACTTTTAAAACAATAAAACAGAATTAAATACCCTGTCCAAACCATCCCTTTGAACGCGAGGAGAACAATATGAAAATACGACAAATCAACGTGCACGATCTGATCGACAGTCGCAGAATCGGCAGGAAGCAGTATTTCATCGTCGCCTTCTGTGCGCTGCTCATGCTGTTCGATGGCTTCGACACCCAGGTCATCAGCTTCATCGTGCCCGTTCTCGCGAAGGAATGGCAACTGCCCAAGGCGGTATTCGGCGCAATTTTTTCTGCGGTTTTCTTCGGACTGCTGATCGGCAACTTCGGTATTCCGTTCGCGACCCAGCGCTTCGGCACAAAGAAGATTGCTTTCATGGCAACCGCTGCTTTCGGTCTGTTCACCGTCCTGACCGTCTTTGCCACTAGCGTGCCGCAACTGATCGCCTTGAGGTTCCTCACGGGCATCGGCCTGGGAGCGGCCACGCCTTGCGCGGTCGGCCTCGTTTCGGAATTCAGCCCGAAGAGAACCCGCGCGACTTTCGTCATTCTCGTCTACATGGGGTATGCGCTGGGGTTTATCTTCGCGGGAATTTGCAGTAGCGCTTTGATTCCGCGGTTTGGCTGGCAAGGTCCAATGTGGTTGGGCGGGTTCGCGGCACTGGGCTTGACGGTCGTGCTTATCCCGCTGCTGCCGGAATCCGTGGCCTATCTGTCGAGAAATGCGGATCAGGCTGAGCTGCTTCACGCAACCAGGCGCCTCTTTCCCGATTTCACGCTGCAATCGGACACCGAACTGGTCACTCACGAAGAGAAGGCTGTGGATGCAAGCGTGCTCGGATTGTTCTCCGCGCAATTCCGCCTGGGGACGTTCCTGCTGTGGGCCGTGTTCGCCGTCAACCTGGCCACTTTCTATTTTCTGCAAAGCTGGCTGCCGACCGTTCTCGCGTCCATCTCATTTCCACCGGCGCTCGTGGTTTGGGCGACCATTACCGTGATCATCGGCGGCATGGTGGCCAGTCTTCTGATGGGCCCGATCATGGACCGCACGAGTCCTTACAGAATCTTGTCCGCGGTCTACGTCGGCGGCGCTGTCTCGATGTATGCAATCTCGATAGCAATCGGCTCATCGCATCTGGCTTTACTCACGACGATCTTCTTTTGCGGCTTTTGCATTAGCGGCGGTCAAACCTGCGCCATCGCGTTGTGCACGCTCTTCTATAGCCCGGAATTGCGCGCCCCGGGCGTCGCATGGGCGTATGGATTCGGTCGACTCGGCGCTGCGGGCGGCACTTACCTCGCAGGCGTCCTGTACGCGAACAACTGGACCGCCGACGCGATGTTTCGCGTGGCCGCTGCACCAATACTCGTTGCAGCGGCTTGCGTGGCCCTGATGGGTGCTTGCTATGGCCTGACGAAGAAAGACCTGAAGAAGTCCTTTTCATCCTGACCTTTCATCACGCACTGAATCGATGGACCTTGGGTGGACTGTTCTTTTGTATTGCCTTTGAAATGTGGATCTCTCATGAAAACGAAAAAAATAGAAATCATTGTCGGCTCGCTCGTGGGGCTCGCCAGTTCCGTCGCGCATAGCGAAAATAGCGTCACGCTCTATGGCGAGATCGACAACGGTATTCATTACCAGACCAACGTGGGTGGAGGCAAAGCCGTCTACATGGACTCGCTGGACGGTATCGACGGCAGTCGCTGGGGGCTGACGGGCAAGGAAGATCTGGGAGGCGGTCTCAAGGCCATTTTTACTCTCGAGTCTGGAATCAACGTGAATAACGGACAACTTGCCCAGGGCGGCACGGCGTTTGGCCGGCAAGCGTTCGTCGGACTGAGCAGTGACACCTACGGCGCTCTCACCTTCGGCCGTCAATACGATATGGTGTGGTATTTCCCTGAGTTTCTTACCGGTTCCGCAGCGGTTGGGGACCTGCCGAGCGGGCATCCGGGAGATTTCGACAATACCAGTAACAGCGTGCGATTCAACAACTCGGTACGCTACATGAGCCCGGATTTCCACGGCTTCTCGTTTGGCGTTGTATATAGCCTTGGCGGCGTACCCGGCGACTTCACTTCGACGTCTGGCTACTCAATTGGAGCCGGTTACACACACGGTCCGCTTCAGGTCGGCGCGGCGTTCGATTACTTCAAACACCCGACGGCGACACCAGGTAACGGATGGTTCACCAACTATGCAAGCGGCTTCAATCTGCTGGCCTCATCACTGAACTCGGCCTATCAGGTCGCACAAGCCTACCAGGACGCCGTCATCGCGGCGACCTACACGATCGGCAACGCGGCAGTCAGCGCCTCGTACTCGAATACTCAATACGCTAATCTGGGTGCGGCGTTCCTGAACGGTACGGCCATCTTCAACAACTATGACATCGGTTTGAACTACCGTTTCACACCGGCGTTTTCCGTCGGCGTCGCGTATGACTATACGAATGCGCGGAGCGTCACGACGGCACAAGGCAAATCCGTCGGCAATCAGCACTACAATCAGGTGGCGTTCATCCTGGACTATCTGCTGTCGAAGCGTACCGACGTATACTTCTCAGGCGGCTGGCAACGTGCTTCCGGCACATCGTCGACGGGCACGCTGGCGGTCGCCGACATTGGCGGGTCCGGAGATTCGTCGAATAATCACCAGATGGTTTATCGGCTCGCTATTCGACATAAATTCTAGGGATTGTCGCTCGCCAACGCTTTGACATAAGGATGCGGCGGTATTTCATCACCGACATGCCGACGCCACTGTGGTTTCTCAAGGTTGCTGGTTCGACACCCGATAGTATGGTGTCGAACCAGCGCCTGCATCATAGACATCCTGATTCCGGCGAGTCTGTGACATATCGGGCGGATAGGCCCGCTGCCTGCCCGAGTTTTTCGGAATCCAGCCGTCGCGTTCTGCCTGAACAAGTTCGGCCCGGACCTCGGCACGCGTCTTCCCAATCTTGAGCTCCGCCGCGGAGCAGCTTGCATCGACCACACCCGCGCTTGCGGCCAACGGGAAGAAGATCAAGAAGCAGAGTACCGGTGTAATTATCGTTCGCATGAAAAATTCCTTCTGTGTAAAGCCGTGGTTCCGCGTTCAGACGAAACCATACATGGTGAACAACATGATGTACGGGATTTCCTGTCCCTCCGAATTACAGACAAGGATGTCCAGCTTCTGAATGGCGCATATGGACACTATCGCCTTTGCCACTTGCGAAAAGATGAGTTTCATGACGATTGACTCCCCTGACCCTACGGTTGACCTCTCGGCGACCTGTCAATGGCGTTGACTGGCGCGCGACAGTTGCATCATCGGTAAGCGACGCACGGCGGCCATCTACAGTGCAGAACTTTTTTTCACTGCCGGCTCGAAGCACGAGAACCGCAAACTCCGGTGCTTTGAAGCGTCTTCATGATTGGTACTTTATCCAGATTCGACTGGTCTGAATTTGTGGAAAATGACAACTTATCTGCAAAAACTGCCAGAGCTTTTTCGGCGCACGGCGAGAGGTGGCCTCATTCGTTCGGACAGGATCCACGAGTTTTTAAGTGGAATCGCTGAGGCAATCAAGCTGCCGATTTTATCGCTGGCAGCGTGGCGAAGTATGCTTCATCCGGTGTCTGATCGGCCAGCCTGGAATGAGGTCGATTCTGGTTATACCAGCTCAGGTAGTTGCCGATTGAGCGGCGGGCGTGGCTGACCGAGTCGTAGGCTTTCAGATAGACCTCTTCGTATTTGACGCTGCGCCACACCCGTTCAACGAACACGTTGTCACGCCAGGCGCCTTTTCCATCCATGGACAGAAGAACGCTCCGGCTGAGCACTGCGTCGGTGAATTCGGTTGCGGTGAACTGGCTGCCTTGATCCGTGTTGACGATCTCAGGCAGCCCGTATTTCGCAAACGCTTCCTCCAGCGCCTCGACAGCATGGCAGCTCTCCAGCGTGATCGCCACCCGGTGTGCCAGCACCCGACGGCTCGCCCAGTCCACGACAGCCGTCAGATATACGAAGCCGCGCGCCATCGGGATATAGCTCGTATCGAGCGCCCAGACCTGATTGGCCCGGTCGATTTTCCGGTTGCGAAGCAGGTACGGCCAGATCCTGTGGGCTGCACGCTTGCGGCTCGTGTTTGGCTTGCGATACAACGCTTCGACGCCCATGCGCTTCATCAAGGTGCTGACGTGTCTGCGCACGACCTTGATGCCTTCGCGATGCAGCAGCCGTGCCAGCATTCGCGCCTCCGCAAATGGATGCTCGAGGTGAAGCTCGTCAATCCGGCGCATCAATTTCAGATCCGCTTCGCTGACCCCGCGCGATTGGTAATAGGCGCTCGACCGGCTGATGCCTACCAGCCGCGCCTGCTGTGTCACCGGCAGGGCGTGATCACGATCGATCATCGCCTTACGCCCAGCAGTCCCGCCTTGCTGAGCGCGCTTTCTAAAAAATCGTTCTCCAGCGTCAACTGCCCAATCTTCGCGTGCAGTACCTTCACGTCGACTGTCGGTGCCGCTGGCGCCGAGTTGCCCGCGTCGAACACATCGGCAACCCGCTCCTGCAGTTGCTTCTTCCAGTCCGTAATCTGGTTCGGATGGACATCAAACTGCTGGGCCAGCTCTGCCAGCGTCTTGTCGCCCTTGAGCGCTGCCAGGGCCACCTTTGCCTTGAACGCTGGCGAGTGGGTCCGTCGGTTTCGTTTCGTCATCTTCTGGTTCCTTGTTGCCGGCCATTATGGCCGACTCACGCCCCAGCTTTTCCACTCAACGAACCGTCCGAATTCCCGAAGCCACCTCTCAGCTCGGATGCTGGCTGCGCAACTGGCTTACATATTCTGTTAGCGGTGCAATGTGCGGGGCGTTGATCTTCGCCTGCCGGGCTGCTCTCGCGGTGAGGTCACGTAACGCTCTTGGGCCGTCCGGTAATACCGTGGTGACGGGTTGATGTTCTGCTTCGTGAAATATTTCATCGACCGGTTGGACGTGGACCACAGACATGGCACCGGCTATCTGACCGACATCCGCAGACGACGTGGCTCCAGCAAAAAAATAGGCGGCTGCGCGAACTTGGGCATAGTCATTGACGTACCAGTACGGCTCCCGGCCCGTTTGCGGGTGGCAATAGCCGTGGCGCTCGCAGCCTGTCAGGCGCCCCATATAGGTTTCCATTCGGGCGACCAGAGAGTTGCCTGAGAGCGCAATCATGTAGCGCCCATTGGCGGGCTTGATATAAAGCCGTTCGTCTTTGAGCCCGGTAAGGCTTATCTTCTTAACGGCGGTTTTCTGTTGACATGGCTGGACGAGAGATGCGCCGAGCACGGCGTTTAACTCTGCCGCAAGTGCCCACACCTGCTCCTTGACGCTGGCTGTATCCAACGACGACCTCCATTGGCCATCCCCGCGATTGCGACGACGCTCGAGCATGATACCAAGGACGTCGCGCCATCTTGCCAGCACCAACGTAACTTGCCGCGCTTCCGCTCCGTCCGGCTCTCCCGAGGAAGCCCGCAGCGTGAAGCGCGGAACACTGACTAGAAGAGCCCCTGTTGCCGCTCATCTCGCGCCGGCGGGGACGACACTTTCGCGCGGCGTGCAGTGCGACGGCGCGCGATCCGCCGAACGTGCGCCACGAGCTCGGCGCGTACTTCGGCCGACTCCAGCACAAGTGAGAAGCGGCTCACCCCCTCGGGCCCTGGACCCGGGCAGAAGCGTAAGGATCCCCGCAACGCGTGGCGACGCACCCGATCAAGCAGTTGGGCGCGACTCATGCCCGGCCAGCAGGCGGCGACCAGCGCGATCACGGGCGGTGGAAGTGATTCGGGTGCACAGCCGATGGGCAGCGCAATAGCAACGAGTTCGAAGCGGTCGGCCATGACGTGTGGAAACGCTGTACTAATCCGCCCCGAAGGCCAGGGCGATTGACTCATGTTGGCGCAAATTTCGCTGCGCTGCAAACCCCCTGCTCAGTTACGCCGGGCCTCCGAATAGCCGCGCGCCAGAGGCGCCGTCGGACATCACCTCCGTGCATCACTGATCCAGGTTTCTTCAACAAATGTTCGATGCAACCAAGCTATAGTGATAATTTTTATTATCATAATGCATCTATTTTTTGATTAAACTACGCGATTTTAAACATCGCCGGATGCGGTCCCGCGGCCTGCCCGATGCCTGTGAATTCGCAATCCTCAACTCCAGCGAGATGAAGGCGCAGCTCCTGAGCTGCGCGTCATTCCAGGCGTTTCATCGGTCACCCCTCCGCGTTCGCCCCGGTAGCCCGCGTCGGCGTTAGAGTCGATATAAAAGAATGGCGGTTCACGAGGCGTAGAGCCAATCACTCAACGCATCTGGCTCCGGGCGCGTCGCCACGAATACCCTGAAAATCCAGGCTCGGAGTGTGTCGTTGGTTGGCGAACTGGCCTGAGCGGCAGCCGGGCGAACAAGCAAAGGCGTTGTCAGCCTGACGGGAAGAAAGAACGAAGAACTCCATCTGGCTTTGTACAAGGGTGTTCTCCATGCAGCCAGGCATCAGGATATAGGCGTCTTGCCTGGGCGGCTCGTCAGGCGTGGGAAGCGTGCGTAGTACGGCGTCAACTGACTAATGAACAAAAGAAACATGCAAACTGTTGCGGTACTCGACTTCGAAACAACCGGGCTTTCGCCGAATCTGGGCCGACCGCGCTACCGAGATTGCCGTCATCCTCCTGCGTGACGGTCAGATTGTTGATCGTTACCAGAGCTTGATGAACGCAGGACGGCGCATCCCGTCCGATGTCGTTGCTCTCACCGGCATCACGAACGACATGATCGCATCGGCTCCTCCTGTATCGAAAGTCATGAGGGAAGCTGCAGCGTTTGTTGGAAATCATCCTGTCGTTGCGCACAACGCCGGTTTCGACAAACGGTTCTGGGAGGCCGAACTGGGGCTTCTTGGAGCGCCAGCGGAGCATTCGTTTGCTTGCACGATGCTCGTCGCCAGGCGGATCTACCCACGCGCCCAGAGTCACCGCCTGTCTAGCCTGGCGGAGATGCTTCGGTTACCGAAATCGTGTCGTGCTCACCGGGAGATGGTTGACGCTGAGGTCGCCAGCCATCTATGGAGCCGATTGCAGCACGACATCGCTCAAACCTACGGGCTGAAACGAATCGATCACGCGCTCATGGCTCGATTGCAGAAAACCAGCAAGGCGAAGGTTGCGACATTTCTGGGTTCGCTGTCTGACTACTGAGCCCACAGCGCCGAACAACCTGGACCGCTCCTCGATCCGCGGGGGAGCGGCCAGAGAGGCCCTACAGAGGCAGTGTCGCGTTGTCGTGTTGAGGACGCAGTAGCTGATCGAGCGCACCACCCGCTCAGGCTGGCGAGCATTTTCTCCAGTCCGTGTGAATGGCTTTGGCCATGTAGACGGCCTCCTTTTCTGAGCGGACGTCCGTTGGGAGCTGGGCAGTCAACCATTCTGGGCGCCCTTATTGTTCCGCGCGCTGCTTGAGGTGGTCCTGGGTTGCTACGTGTGTCGCGTTCGGCAAAGCCACAGAACGACGTGACGTGTTGCCTGCCTTACCGACACGCAGATGCGTGCCGGCGGTGGGACTGCGCGGTTCTTCCTAATCAGACGCGGCTCTCACGCGCGGCCGCTGCGAAACTGGGCGTACGTCATGGGCTCTTTTCGCTGGAGATGAAAAAACGGCTTGCCAGAAGGCGTTTTCCTGTTGCGAATCGCTAACACCGTTGATACGCTTAGCGCCAGCTTAAGACGGTGCAGTAACGCGAAGCGTCGTGCCCCGTCTTAAGCGGCTCTCAACCTGATAGAGGATCATTCATGGCAACGAAGACCGCAACGAAAGCCCCGAAGGCCGCAAAATCGGCCGCACCGAAAGCAGCACCGAAGGCCGCAAAGCCGGTAGCCAGGAAGGCCGCGCCGAAGGCTGCTGCTCCGGCGAAGAAGGCTGCGACCAATGGCGTACTCAAGCCGCTGAAGGAAACGTTCACGAAGGCCTCGTTGGCAACGTACGTTGCCGAGCAAGCCGGTGTCGAGCCGAAAGCAGCCAAAGCCGTTCTGGCTGCGCTCGAAGACACGATTCTGGGCGCGGTGCATAAGAAGGGTGCAGGTGAGTTCACACTGTCGGGCCTGGTGAAAATCGGCGTCCAGGCTGTCCCGGCGAAGAAAAAGCGCTTCGGCAAGGACCCTTTCACGGGTCAAGAGCGCTGGTTCGATGCAAAGCCGGCAACGGTGAAGCTGAAGATTCGCGCGCTGAAGAAGCTGAAGGACGCTGCCGCAGCCTGAGGCCCGATGCGACGTTGACAGGAAGCCCGCCGAGCGGGCTTTTTGTTTTAAGGGCGCCGCCACCGCCATCGAGGCCAATCATGCACTGCTTGAGGGAACCCTACTAAGTCGGGTCTGAAAAATTCGAAGAGCCCCGTGCAGCAAGGGTTTAAAGCGGAAAGTTGTTGATGCATTTGCAGGATCCTGGCAGATTATGGGTAG
>NZ_QLSU01000059.1 GCF_003268775.1 Paraburkholderia unamae | reverse complement strand
GATTGTGCAATGCTGGCAGCGAGCCTGGGAGCACGTCACGCCGTTCTTCGTGTTTCCACCCGAGATTCGACGGGTTGTGTACACGACCAACGCCATTGAGAGTCTGAACATGCAGCTACGCAAGATCATCAAGACCCGGGGCCACTTCCCCACCGACGAGGCTGCCATCAAACTACTCTGGCTGGCGCTGCGCAATGTGCTGGCCAAGTCGGTACGGGCAACCTTCGACTGGAAATCCGCGATGAACCAGTTTGCCATCCTGTTTGGCGAGCGCTTTACGCTCGCCCGAGGTTAGGATCTGTTAAACCGCCTTGCACACAAAAATGCGGATAGGTTCAGGAAACGCGAAAAAACAAAAAACCGCGAAAAGCAAAAAAACCAGCCAATCAACCCCGCGCCCCAAGCCCCGCCGCCGACTGCAAACTCACCCCAGCACGCCCACCGGCATACCCACCATCACGACTCCCAGAGTGCAACGCCCCCACCCACTGCGCAACCCGCTGAGGATCAATCCTCGACCGCCGCCCATCAACACAAAGCGCCGTCCGAAACCCCGCCACATCAGGCGCAAGCGCACGAATCTGCTCAAGCTGCTCCCACCCCAGCGACCCCGCAATCCCACCCATCACGCCATGCTCGCGCGCGAGCCGCAGCCACTGCGCGAGCGTCTGCGCCTCCACGTGATCGAACAGCGTGCTGCCGTCCTTGCCGCCGGTATCGAACATCATGCCGACGAACCCCAGCTCCAGCGCATGCTCGACCAGCTCCGCGTTCATCTCGCCGTCGCACAGCCACACGGGCACCACCGCGGCGGGAAGGCTCGCCAGCATGTCGAGACAGCGCCGGGCCGCGGGTCCTGGCGACACGCCCACCTTCACATAGTCCACCCCGGCATCGCCCACCTCGATCACGCGCGCGGCGATCTCGTCCAGCGCGTGCGCGGGCACGTCGCCGATCGTCGCGCTGATCGGCTTGACCGGATAGCGCGCGCGCAGCGTCCGGACAATGTGCGCGATGTCGTTGATCGCCAGGCTGCCAAGCGCCCCCGCGTCCGGCTCCTTCAGGTCGATCAGTTCGGCGCCGGCCGCGACGGCGTCGAGCGCTTCGTCATGCGAGCGAACGCTCGCGAGCAATGCGGTCATCGATGTTCTCCGAAAAATTGCGGGCGCAACAGAGGAAAGTCAGGTTCAACGCGGTGTGGGCGCGCACGCGGCGTGCCCCGGCGTTTGCGCGCCGGCGCGATGGCGCTCGATGGCTGCGGTGAGCCACTGCCAGGCCGTGCGCTCGGCGTCGCCCGCGGTTTTGTCGATGGCGATCTGGAGATACGCCATTTCCCGGTCGACCTTGTCGGCCGGCAGCATGAAGAGGCGGCTCACGAGTATCGCGCCTTCCACCACCGCCGCCTGGGCGCGATTGAAGCCGGTGAACGGCGCATGGTTTTCGCGGTGTACGCATTGCATGCGCAGCACGGGGCGTTCCTCGTCGTCGCGCAGTTCGTGCAGTTCCAGTTCGGCGTGCGCAAGAGAACCGGCAAGCCGCACGCTCGCCACGCGCGTGGCCGCGAGCGTGGGCCAGTCGGTGGCGCAGTGCGTGACGCAACCCGCGAAGACGCGCACGTCCGTGGTGAAGTTCAGCACGGCCGCACGCGACGCGACGATATTGTCGAGCGTGACCGATGGACGAAACGGCGCAAGGATCACGAAGTCGTCCTCGTAACGGACGCCCATTGGCGCGATATGAACCCGGCCGTCGGCCGCCGCCGTCGTGACGATCGTTTCGTGAATCATGGGTGAGCGCGCATGTCCATGGGTAACGCAGCTTCAACGGAAGGGCCGCATGGCGCGGCCCACGCGGGGCTTACCGCGTAGCGATATACATCGTGATTTCAAAACCAAAACGCATATCGGTGTAGCTCGGAGTCGTCCACTGCATAGATGCATCCTCCATAAGTTGATACGGCATGGTGCCTTCGGCCCGGCGTGGCGCCTGGCTGCATGGGCCCGGCTTGCCATGCAAGCTCCATGCCGGGCGCGCGGCCTCGTCTCGCGAGGGTCGCGGCCGCCGCGCCATGCCGTCACTGTGCCTGGAACGCAGCAAAGTGTTCCATGCGCGCCTCGCGCGCCGCCCACGCGTGTGACAGCACGATCGATCGATAAGGAATCGGTTAACTCTCCCAAATGAAATCGTGAATTTTCAAGGGTGACGTCCTTGCCTAGAGTGCAACACAAGCGCTTCGTTCTTCCGGTAGCGCGCCAGTCCACCTACGAGGAAACGTCATGAACGACTTCAGCCAGCCGGTGATCGACTCTCTTGCCCCGCAGCGCAATGCGGCCAATCCGCGCGAGCGCTATGCCGCGGGGGTCATGAAGTACCGCGAGATGGGCTACTGGCAGCCCGACTACACGCCGAAGGAAACCGACATCATCGCGCTCTTTCGCATCACGCCGCAGCCCGGCGTCGATCCCGAGGAAGCGGCGGCGGCGGTGGCGGGCGAATCGTCCACGGCCACCTGGACCGTGGTGTGGACCGATCGCCTCACCGCGTGCGACATGTACCGCGCAAAGGCTTATCGCGTGGAGCCGGTGCCGGCATCGAGCGCGAGCGAGCCGCAGTATTTCGCGTACATCGCCTATGAACTCGATCTGTTCGAAGAAGGCTCGGTCGCCAACCTCACGGCGTCGATCATCGGCAATGTGTTCGGCTTCAAGCCGCTCAAGGCGCTGCGCCTCGAAGACATGCGCATTCCCGTTGCCTATCTCAAGACGTTTCAGGGGCCGCCCACGGGCATCGTCGTGGAGCGCGAGCGTCTCGACAAGTATGGACGTCCGCTGCTCGGCGCGACGGTCAAGCCCAAGCTCGGCCTCTCGGGCAAGAACTATGGGCGCGTGGTGTACGAGGGCTTGCGCGGCGGGCTCGACTTTCTCAAGGACGACGAGAACATCAACTCGCAGGCGTTCATGCACTGGCGCGACCGCTATCTGTTCTCGATGGAGGCCGTGAACCGCGCCCAGGCGGAAACCGGCGAGGTCAAGGGCCACTACCTGAACGTCACGGCGGGCACGATGGAGGACATGTACGAGCGCGCGGAATTCGCGAAGGAGCTGGGCTCATGCATCGTCATGATCGACCTCGTGATCGGCTGGACCGCGATCCAGTCGATGGCGCGCTGGGCGCGCAGGAACGACATGATCCTGCACCTGCATCGCGCGGGGCACAGCACCTACACGCGTCAGCGCAATCACGGCATTTCGTTTCGCGTGATCGCCAAGTGGCTGCGCATGGCAGGCGTCGATCATGCGCACGCGGGCACGGCGGTGGGCAAGCTCGAAGGCGATCCGCTCTCGGTGCAGGGCTATTACAACGTGTGCCGCGAGGCGCACAACGAAGTCGATCTCTCGCGCGGCATCTTCTTCGACCAGCCGTGGGCGGGGTTGCGCAAGGTGATGCCGGTGGCCTCGGGCGGCATTCACGCGGGGCAGATGCACCAGTTGCTCGACCTTTTCGGCGACGACGCGATTCTTCAGTTCGGCGGCGGCACGATCGGCCACCCCGGCGGCATTCAGGCGGGCGCGCAGGCCAACCGCGTCGCGCTCGAAGCGATGGTGAAGGCGCGCAACGAAGGCCGCGACATCGTGCACGAAGGTCCCGACATTCTCGATGCCGCCGCGCGCCATTGCACGCCGCTCAAGCAGGCGCTCGACACCTGGCGCGACGTGACGTTCAACTACGCCTCGACCGATACGCCCGATTTTGCCGTTACGCCCACCCCGGCCTGAGCGCCGCCCTTACCGACGAGGTGCGTCATGCGTCTTACCCAAGGTACGTTTTCCTTTCTGCCCGATCTGACCGACGAGGAAATCCGTTTGCAGATCGACTACGCGCTCGGCCAGGGCTGGGCCTGTTCGGTCGAGTTCACCGACGACCCGCATCCGCGCAACACCTACTGGGAAATGTGGGGGCTGCCGATGTTCGACCTGCACGACGCGGCGGGCGTGCTCCAGGAGGTGCGGGCATGCCGCGCGGCGCGCGCGCAGCACTACATCAAGGTCAACGCGTTCGATTCGGTGCGCGGCTTCGAGACGATGCGCCTGTCGTTCATCGTCAACCGTCCCGACCACGAACCGGGCTTTCGCCTGACCCGCGAGGACGGGCCGGGACGCGCGCAGCGCTACGGGCTTGCGGGCTATGCGAGCGAGCGGCCCGCCGGCGAGCGCTACGGCGGCGAGCGCTGACCAGGGGAGATCGAGCCCGCATAGCCGGATCGGGACATCCGGCGACATTCGCCCAGGGAGGGGCCATGAACGAAGCGACCACCATGGAAGCCGAGGCAGTCACCGTCGCGCGCGGGAGCGAGAGCGGGAACCCGCGCGAGCGCGAGCAAGATGCGCAACCCGGGCAGATCGATCTCGCCGCGCTCTATCGCGACTCCGGCATCGGCGAGGTGCTGGCCGAGCTGGACCGCGATCTCGTCGGGCTTGCGCCCGTCAAGACGCGCATTCGCGAAGTCGCCGCGCATCTTCTGGTGGAGCGCGCGCGCGCCTCGCTCGGACTCGCGGCGGGCGCGCCCACGCTGCATATGTGCTTCAGCGGCAATCCGGGCACGGGCAAGACCACGGTGGCGCTGCGCATGGCCGAAGTGCTGCACCGGCTCGGCTACATCCGGCGCAATCATCTGGTTTCGGTCACGCGCGACGATCTGGTTGGCCAGTACATCGGCCACACCGCGCCGAAAACGCGCGACGTGCTCAAGCGCGCCATGGGCGGCGTGCTCTTCATCGACGAAGCGTATTACCTGTATCGCCCCGAAAACGAGCGTGACTACGGGCAGGAAGCGATCGAGATCCTGCTCCAGACCATGGAGAACCAGCGCGACGACCTCGTGGTGATACTCGCCGGTTACGAGCAGCGCATGGAGGTGTTCTTCGAGAGCAATCCGGGCTTTCGCTCGCGGATTGCGCATCACCTCACGTTTCCCGACTACGGCGAAACGGAACTGCTCGAGATCGCCGAGCGCATGCTCGCCACGATGCATTACCGCTTCGACGCCGACTCGCGCCGCGCCTTCGCCGACTATCTCGCGCTGCGCATACGCCAGCCGAATTTCGCCAACGCGCGCTCGGTGCGCAACGCGCTCGACCGCTCGCGTCTGCGCCAGGCCAATCGCCTGTTCGCCACGGCCATGCAGCACGGCGCACCGATCGACGCCGCCGCGCTCACGCTGATCGGCGCCGTGGACGTGCGCGCGAGCCGCGTGTTTGCCCCGCCGCGCGCGGAGCAACCCGGCGCGCCGCCGGGCTGACCGAACACCCATCTCAGGAGATCGCCATGCAAGACGGCCGCACGACCCTTTCCAAATTCCTGATCGACACGCTCGATCGTCAGCCGGGCGGCGCGGGCCCGGCGCGCAATGCGGGGCTCGCCGCGCTTCTGATCGACGTGGCCGCCGCGATCAAGTCGATCTCGGCCATGCTCACCAAGGGCGCGCTGAGCGGCCACTACGGCTCGGCGCAAAGCATCAACACGCACGGCGAGGAACAAAAGAAGCTCGACATCACCACCAACGAAACCTTCGTGCAGCAATGCGAGTGGGACGGGCTGCTCGCGGCGATGGCCTCCGAAGAGATGGAGCACATCTATCCGATTCCGCCGGGCTACCCGCGCGGCGATTATCTGCTCGCTTTCGATCCGCTCGACGGCTCCTCGAACATCGACATCAACGGCGTCGTGGGCTCGATATTTTCGGTGCTGCGCCATGAGGGCGCGTCGGTGGACACATCGGTGGATGAGAGCGCGTTTTTGCGGCCCGGCTGCGAGCAGGTCGCGGCGGGCTACGCCGTCTACGGGCCTGCGACCATGCTCGTGATCTCGGTCGGCAACGGCACGCACGGCTTCACGCTGGAGCGCGACATCGGCAACTTCGTGCTCACGCATTCCAACATTCGTATTCCTGAGGATACCTGCGAGTTCGCCATCAACGCCTCGAACGAGCGCTTCTGGGAGCCGCCCGTGCGCCGCTATGTGCAGGAGTGCAAGGACGGCCGCAGCGGCTGCCGCACGAGCGACTTCAACATGCGCTGGATCGCTTCGATGGTGGCCGAGGTGCATCGCATCCTCATGCGCGGCGGCGTGTTCATGTATCCGCGCGACTCGAAAACGCCGGTCATGGAAGGGCGTCTGCGCCTGCTCTACGAAGCCAACCCGATGAGCTTTCTCGTCGAGCAGGCGGGAGGACTGGCGATTACCGGGCGCGAGCGCATTCTGGACGTCACGCCGCGCACGCTGCACGGCCGCGTGCCCGTGATTCTCGGCTCGCGCAACGAGGTGGAGCGCATCGGCCGTTACCACGACGAATACGACCGCGGCACGGATCAGCCCTTCACGTCGCCGCTTTTTGGCCGGCGCTCGCTGTTCCTGCCGGGGTTCTCTGCATAAGGCCTCGCCCCGCGACCGATCCGAATACTCACATCAGGAGACACGCGCATGTCCATCAAGCACCCGATCATCGCGGTGACCGGCTCGAGCGGCGCCGGCACCACGACCGTGATGAAGAGCTTCACGCATATTTTCCGCCGCGAAAAGATCGATGCGCAGATCGTGGAGGGTGACGCGTTCCATCGCTACGACCGCCACGGCATGCGCGATGCCATGAAGCAGCACGAGCGCGACGGCATGCCGAATTTCAGCCACTTCGGCCCGGAGGCGAACCTGCTGGAGGAACTGGAAACGCTGTTCGCCAGTTACGCGGAAAACGGCGCGGGGAAGCTGCGCCACTACGTGCACGACGAAGCCGAAACGCAGCGCTACAAGCAGGACGCGGGCACCTTCACGCCCTGGGAGGACGTGCGCCCGGACACCGACCTGCTGTTCTACGAGGGCCTGCATGGCGCGGCCGTGAGCGAAGGCGTGGATATCGCGCGGCACGCGGACCTGCTGATCGGCGTCGTGCCGATCATCAACCTCGAATGGATCCAGAAGCTGCATCGCGACCAGACCATGCGCGGCTATTCGCACGAGGCGGTGGTGGACACGATCCTGCGGCGCATGCCCGACTACGTGAACTATATCTGCCCGCAGTTCTCGCGCACGCATGTGAATTTCCAGCGCGTGCCCACCGTGGACACCTCCAATCCGTTCACGGCGCGCGAGATTCCGCAGCCCGACGAAAGCTTTGTCGTGATCCGTTTCGCGCGGCCCAAGGGCATCGACTTCCCGTATCTGCTGACCATGCTGCACGACTCGTTCATGTCGCGTCCCAACGTGATCGTCGTGCCGGGCGGCAAGATGGGGCTCGCCATGCAACTCATTTTCACGCCCATGATCCTGCAACTGATCGACCGGCGCGCGCGTGCCTGAAGCGCTTAGGGCGCTTGGAGCGCTTCGAGCGCGCAGTGCAACACCGCTTATCGCTTACCAGGAGACTTGCCATGAGCGACGTCGCTGATTCCGCCGTTACCTCATCCGCCGCGAGCGCGACCCGCCCGATGGCCAACGCGCTGCGCATGCTGGCCGTCGATGCGGTCGAGGCCGCGAAGTCCGGTCATCCGGGCATGCCGCTCGGCATGGCCGAGATTGCCGTGGCGCTGTGGGACCGGCATCTGAAGCACAACCCGCGCAACCCCGCGTGGCCCGACCGCGACCGCTTCGTGCTCTCGAACGGCCACGGCTCGATGCTGCTCTACGCGCTGCTGCATCTCACGGGCTACGACCTGCCGATCGATGAAATCAGGCGCTTTCGCCAGTGGCACAGCAAGACGCCGGGTCATCCCGAAGTGGGCGTCACGCCGGGCGTGGAAACCACCACGGGGCCGCTCGGGCAGGGGCTCGCCAATGCGGTCGGCATGGCGCTCGCCGAAGCGCTGCTCGCACGCGAATTCAACCGGCCCGCGCATACGATCGTCGATCACCGTACCTATGTCTTCGCGGGCGACGGCTGCCTGATGGAAGGCGTCTCGCATGAAGCGGCTTCACTTGCGGGCACGCTCAAGCTCGACAAACTCACCGTGCTTTACGACGACAACGGCATTTCGATCGACGGGCACGTGGCGCAATGGTTCGCCGACGACACGCCCGCGCGCTTCGCCGCCTACGGCTGGCATGTGGTGCGCGATGTGGACGGCCACGACGTGGAAGCGGTGGACCGCGCCTTGCGCGGCGCGCGCGCGGCGGGTCGCCCGACGCTCATTTGCTGCCGCACGGTCATCGGCAAGGGCGCGCCTTCGAAGGCGGGCACGCACGACGTGCACGGCGCGCCGCTCGGGGCCGAGGAGGTCGCCGCCACGCGGCAAGCGCTCGATTGGCCGTATCCGCCGTTCAGCATTCCTGACGATATTCGCGCGAGCTGGGATGCCGGGGAGCGCGGCGAGGCGGCCGAGACGGACTGGAACGGGCGTTTCGCGGCGTATCGGCGGCACTATCCGCACGAAGCGGCCGAGTTCGCGCGTCGGATGGAGGGCACGTTGCCCGCGCATTGGCGCGACGCCGTGCAGGCGATGCTGCGCGACGCGAATGGCGCGGCGCAATCGCTCGCCACGCGCAAGGCTTCGCAGCAGGCCATCGCCGTGCTCGCGCGCGTATTGCCGGAACTGCTGGGCGGCTCGGCCGACCTGACCGGCTCGAACCTGACCGACTGGCCCGCGGCGCAGGCCATCCACGCCGACGATGGCGGCCTGCAAGGCGGCAACTATCTGCACTACGGCGTGCGCGAATTCGGCATGAGCGCGGTGATGAACGGTGTGGCGCTGCATCGCGGACACATACCGTTCGGCGGGACCTTTCTCACGTTCTCCGACTATGCGCGCAACGCCCTGCGCATGGCGGCGCTCATGAAAACGCGCGCGGTGTTCGTGTTCACGCACGATTCGATCGGCCTTGGCGAGGATGGCCCGACGCATCAGCCGGTCGAACACGCGGCGAGCCTGCGGCTCATTCCGGGCCTCGACGTCTGGCGGCCGTGCGACACCGTCGAGACCGCGCGCGCGTGGGCGAGCGCGGTGGAGCGCGAAGGCCCCACTTGCCTGCTGCTCAGCCGCCAGACGCTGCCGTTCGTCGCCCGCGACGACGCGCAGATCGACGCGATCGAGCGCGGTGGCTACGTGCTGCGCGACTGGCCGCGCGCTGAAGGCGAGCGCGTGGTGTTGATCGCCACGGGCTCGGAAGTCGCGCTGGCGCTCGAAGCCGCCGCGCTGCTCGCCGAAGCGGGAGTCGCCGCGCGCGTCGTATCGATGCCATGCACCAGCGCGTTCGAGCGCCAGCCGCCTGCGTGGCGCGATGCGGTGCTGCCGCCGGGCGTTCCGCGCGTGGCGGTCGAAGCAGGCGTGCGCGCGTTCTGGCGGCAATACGTGGGGCTGGAGGGCGGCGTGGTGGGCATCGACCGCTTCGGCGAATCCGCGCCCGCCGCCGCGCTCTTCGAGCATTTCGAACTGAATGCGAACGCGGTGGTGCAGGAAGCGCGGCGCGTGACCCGGCACATCACCCGGCGCGCGCCCTGAAGCCCAGGCGAGCGCGGCAACCCGTTTCCGATTCGACCTCAAGGAGTTTGCAATGGCGTTCATGGCACTGCGTCAATTACTCGACCACGCCGCCGAGCACGGCTACGGCGTGCCCGCGTTCAACGTCAACAACATGGAGCAGATCCACGCGATCATGCAGGCCGCTGAATCCACGGCGAGCCCGGTGATCCTGCAAGCGTCGGCGGGCGCGCGCAAATACGCGGGCGAGCCGTACTTGCGGCATCTCGTGCTGGCCGCGCTGGAGGCACACCCCGACATTCCGCTCGTGCTGCACCAGGATCACGGCGCGAGCCCGGCGGTGTGCCAGCAGGCGATCCGCTCGGGCTTTACCTCCGTGATGATGGACGGCTCGCTCATGCCCGACCAGAAAACGCCCGCCGCCTACGACTACAACGTGGACGTGAGCCGCCGCGTGGTGGAGGCCGCGCACGCGGTGGGCGTTTCGGTGGAAGGCGAACTGGGGTGCCTCGGCTCGCTCGAAACCGGCTCGGCGGGCGAGGAGGACGGTGTGGGCGCGCAAGGCCTGCTCACGCGCGAAAGCCTGCTCACCGACCCGCACGAGGCGCGCCGTTTCGTGGACGCGACAGGCGTGGACGCGCTTGCCATCGCCATCGGCACCTCGCATGGCGCGTACAAGTTCAGCCGCCAGCCGACCGGCGACATTCTCGCCATCGACCGCATCGCCGACATTCATGCGCACGTGCCGAACACGCATCTCGTGATGCACGGCGCGTCGTCGGTGCCGCAGGAGTGGCTGGCGATCATCCGCGAATACGGCGGCGAGATTCCGACGACCTATGGCGTGCCGGTCGAGGAAATCCGGCGCGGCATTGCGCATGGCGTCCGCAAGGTCAATATCGACACCGATATCCGCCTCGCGATGAGCGGCGCGATGCGGCGGTCGATGTCGCACGCGCGCGCCGAGTTCGATCCGCGCGCCGCGTTGAAGGCGGCCACAGCGGCGGCGAGCGCCGTGTGCGTGGAGCGTTTCGAGGCGTTCGGCTGCGCGGGCCAGGCGTCGCGCATCAAGCCGTTGCCGCTGGAGGCGATGGCGCGCCGCTACCACTGAGCCGCCGCGAAGGAGACAGCCATGCGCGACACCCTGATTGCCCCCTCGCTGTTGTCGGCGGATTTCGCCCGTCTCGGCGACGAAGTTCGCGACGTCACGGCGGCGGGCGCGGACTGGATTCATCTCGACGTGATGGACAACCACTACGTGCCGAACCTCACGGTCGGGCCGTGCGTGTGCGCGGCGATCCGCCCGCATGCGCGCGTGCCGCTCGACGTGCATCTGATGACGACGCCGGTCGACGCGCTCGTGCCGGGCTTCGCCGAGGCGGGCGCGAGCGTGATCACGTTTCACCCGGAGGCGTCGCTGCACGTGCACCGCACGCTCGAGCTCATCAAGTCGAGCGGCGTGCGCGCGGGGCTTGCGCTCAACCCGGCCACGCCGCTCGCGGTGCTCGACCACGTGATCGACCGGCTCGACGTGGTGCTCGTGATGTCGGTGAATCCCGGCTTCGGCGGCCAGGCGTTCATTCCCGAAACGCTCGACAAGCTGCGCGCCTTGCGCGAGCGCGTTGACGCGTCGATGCAGCGCACCGGGCGGCGCTTGCTGATCGAGGTGGACGGCGGCGTGAAAGCGGCCAATATCGCGCAGATCGCCGACGCGGGCGCCGACGTGTTCGTGGCCGGTTCCGCCGTGTTCGGCGCCAACGACTACGCGCAGGCTATCGGCGCGTTGCGCGGCGCGCTCAGGTCACGCGCGGGCCACGTGGCGGAGGAGAGGGCGGCGATGGCGCGCTGATCTTGCGCGCGCCACCACCGTTGCGCCCTCAACGTTTCTTCATGGTCTCGCCGGGAGCGCACCATGCCGAGAGATCCTGCGCATCGCGCTCGACGGCGCAGCCCCAGTCCAGCGGCTGATCCTGATCGAAGCGTTTGCCCAGACGCCACGCGATCTCCGCGCGCGCGAGCTGCACGCCCATATAAAAGGCGTGGCCGCCATCGGCTTCGAGTTGCAGTTGCGGGTAGAGCGCGAACGGGTCGATGGCGCGGCGATGGCCGTCGCGGTTGTACACGTGTATGCCCTCGGCGCTGACCTGCACGCGGAAGTTCGGGTCGCGCACCTGGCTCGCCAGTTCGTCGATTTCGTCGGCGCTATAGGGAAACGGGCGTTTGGCGTGCACCGTCGCGAGGTCTGCGGTGATGCCCTTGGGCAGCACCTGCGCCTCGCGCGCCGCATGCATCATGCGCCGCGCCACATCGGCTTCGCGCACGGCGCGCCGCGCGTGCAGGCTCACCGAGGTGGTGAGCACGGCGCTCACGCGCAATTCGGCCGCCATGCCGAGCAGCACCGCATTGATGCCGCTGGTATCTGCCTCGGTCAGCTCCGTCACGTTGCCGATGCCCATCATGATCGGCGCCTGCGGGTAGCGTTCGCGCAGTTGCACATAGCGCGCGATGGAGGCGGCAAGGCCAAACGGGATCGGGTCGAGAATCGGGTCGGCGAGAAACGCGCGGCCGCGCGCGGCGCAATGCTCGATCGCCGCGTCGAGCGTGGCGGGCTCGCCCGGCTGGCGCGCCACGAGAATGGGCGTGGCGGGCACCTCGTCGGCGATCCATAGCGTGTCGAGGTTCAGGCTCATCAGGTAGTCCGCGCCCGCACGCCCCCCGCGCAGCAGTTCCTCGCTGCGCATCGAATCGACGCTTACACGAAAGCCTTCTTCCTTCAGCCGGCGAACCGCGTCTTCGAGGTGCGGGAACGGCGTATCGGGCAGGCAGCCGATGTCGATCACATCGGCGCCTTGCGCGGCATATATGCGTGCGCGCGTGGCAATGGCGTCGGGGTCGAGATGCGGCGCATCGACGATCTCCGCGAAAATGGCTGTTTCGTAGTGCGTGAGATCGAACGGCTTCGCGGCGCGGCCGAAGTATTGCGGCAGATCCTTCACCTCCTCGGGGCCGCGCTCGAACGGCACGCCGTAGTGCTCGCTCAGCGCGGCGAGGTCGCCCCGGCAGCGGCCCGGCACGATCACGCGCTGTGCCGCGAGCGGCGCGCTCACGCGGCGGCGGATCATGTCGGCCGTCATCAGCGCGGCGACCTGGAGGCCGATTTCGCGAATCTCCCAACTGAACGGCGTGGGCGCCATGCTGTCCAGCACGCGCGTGAGGCTCTTTTCGGCGAGCCGGCCGGTCAGGAAGACGATGTGATCCATGCGAGACCGAATGTCGACAGGCGGGCGTCGAGCGCCGTTTTGAGCTCGTCGAGCGAACGCACGAGCGTGGTGTGTTCGAAGCGCGACAGGCGCTCAACGTTGTCGAGTTCGATCCGCCGCGGGCGCAGCTCGACCCATTCGTTCGGGCTGTGCGTGACCACGGTCGGCTCGGTATCGCATGCAAAAACGATGCCGGGGATGCATTGCTTGCCGGCTTGCGCATACATGTTGGTGGGCAAGGTGTCGGAGATGCCGAACGCGCATTTGGCCACGGTATTGCTCGTGGCGGGCGCGATCACCACCGTGTGATACATGCCCTGGTAGAGCATGCCCACCGGCACGCCGCTCGCGCTGTTGTCGCGCAGCACACGAAAGTGGTTGCGCAGCTTCGCCAGGGTCCAGCCATAGAGCGGCAGCACCTCCTCGGCGGCCGCCGAAAGAAAGAGATCGACGCACGGCAACGCGAGGGCGAGCGCGAGCGACTCTTCGAGCAGATGCCCGGAGCCGGTCACGCACCACGCGAAGCGGGCGTCGGCGCGAAAGTCCGTGAGACGGCGGGCGGGCGCCTGGGTCATGCCGGTTTTTTCATGCGTGTGTTATGCGTGCGTTATGCGTGGATCACCCGTGGATCATGCGTCGTCGTCATCGGGCGCCGCGCTGTCGTGCGAGAGCCGGATATGCAGCCGGCGCATCTTGCGGTACAGCGTGTTGCGGCTGATGCTGAGCGCCTTGGCCACGTTGCTCACGTTCCAGCGATGCTCGTCGAGCAGCGAGAGCACCGTCTCGCGCTCTTTTAGCTGGAGCGCATTGAGCGCGGACAGGTCCGCGTCGTCGGCCTGGTGTTGCAGCGCCGCCTGCGCCGGCGCGTGCGCGGCGGCGGGGGCCTCGATCTGCGGCCCGCGTTGGGTGATTTCGGCGGGCAGGTCTTCGCTGCGGATCAGTTGCCCGTCGCACAGCGCGATCGCCATCTGCAAGACGTGGCGCAACTGGCGGATATTGCCGGGCCACGGGTAAGTGAGCAGCGCGTGCTGCGCTTCGGGCGAGAGCTCGGGCGGATCGTTGTCGGTTTCGTTCGCGAGCAGATGGTGGATCAGCGCGAGCTTGTCGACGCGCTCGCGCAGCGGCGGCAGCGTCAGCTCGACGCCCTTGAGCCGGTAATAGAGATCCTCGCGGAATTGCCCGCCGTGCACGAGTTCGAGCAGATTGCGGTGGCTCGCGCTCACGAGCTGGAAATCGACCTTGACGGTCGTTTCCGCGCCGAGCGGCGTGACCTCGTGCTCCTCGATCACGCGCAGCAGGCGCGCCTGCAACGCGAGCGGCATGTCGCCGATCTCGTCGAGAAAGAGCGTGCCGCCGTTGGCCTGCACGATCTTGCCGCGCCGCCCTTCGCGCTGCGCACCGGTGAACGCCCCGGCGCGATAGCCGAACAGTTCGCTCTCGATGAGGTTTTCGGGCAGCGAGGCGCAATTCACCGGCACGAACGGGCCCGATGCATGCGGGCTGATGCTGTGCAGCGCCTGCGCGAACACCTCCTTGCCGGTGCCCGTCTGGCCGCGCAGCACGATGGGAATCTTGCGTTGCACCACGCGTGCGGCGAGCTGGATTTGCGAAGCCATGAGCGGGTCGCCGAATTCGAGGTGCGCGATCTCATCGATGCGCGGCGGCGGGCGCTTTTCGGGCGCGCGGCTGCGCGGCACGGGCGCGGACACCGCGATGCGCGTGCTCAGGCCCGCGCTGTTCTGGGGCGTTTGCGCGACGAGGAAAAAGCGGTTGCTCGCATTCGCGCTATAGACGGTGATGGGGTGGAACGAACCGCGGATGCTGCGCGCGATCATGTCTTCGAGCGACGCGTTGAACGCCTCCTCGATGCGCCGGCCGCGCAACTCGCTCAGCTCGCGAAAGCCGAGCTGGAAGAGGGCGCTGCGGTTGGCGGCGAGCACCGTGCTGTCGTCGGCCACGGCCAGCTTGCCGCCATGCAGCGTGCCGACGAATTCCGGGCGGCTATGAAAATGAATCATGTTCGCGTGCCGGTAGCGCGCATCGAGCAGGCGATTCTCGATCATTTGCCGCGACATGCCCACGAGCACGAGCGAATGCTGCTGCAAGAGCTTGGAGCGGCTCGTCACGTCGAGCACGCCGGCGATCTCGCCCCGGTCGTCGAAAATCGGCGCGGCCGAGCAGGTGAGCGACGTATAGCGCGGATAGAAGTGCTCGTGCTGGCACACGGCAATGCACTCGCGCTCGGCCAGACATGTGCCCATACCGTTGGTGCCTGCTTCGCGCTCGCTCCACATCGCGCCTACGCGAAAGCCGTCGGCGGCGACCGCTTCGGCGAACGGCATCGACGAGACCTGGTGCACGATGACCCCGCCCGCATCGACGAGCGCGACGGCCAGCTCCGGGTCGGCCAGTTGCTGATAGAGCGTGGTCATTTCGAGCCGCGCGCAGGCGATCAGATCGCTCACGGCTTCGCGGCGCTGGCTGAGTTCGTAGTCCGTTAGAACGGGCGGAGGCGAGAAACGTGAAGGATCGAGCTTGAACTCGTTGACGCAGCGCGCCCACGACTGCGCAACCGGCTCGCTCGTGGGACGGGTCGCCAGTTGGCGGTTGACGACATTCATGACTTCACGGACGTGCAAATTGCTGTCAGTGAGCAACGACATGGGGTTTGTCTCCGTTGCGTCAATGCCGTGCGCACGGGCAGGCATTGCGACGAAGGAACAGCCCTTCGTTGCATCACCCTGTTGAACCATGCGCGACGATCATCGCCGCTTTATCGAACTTCTGTTTCCCCTGGCGCCGCGACTTCTGAGGCTGCGTGCGCGCTGAGTGTCCCGCCCTGTCATCCGGCGTTGGCTTAAAACTTTACGCCCGATGCCGGTTCCGTTCAATAAGCAATCTCAACAACTTGCGCGGGTGCGCCCGCTTTTTGCTTCTCCTCGCGCCATGCCGTGCCGCAGCGTACGGACCGATGTACTTAAACACACGGATAGACGCGGCGGCGGACCCGGGTGTTGCAGCTTTGGCGCAAAGTGCTTCGCTTCCTGGGCACCGTGTACCGCTTTGCGCCGATCCGATTCGCATCAACTCGCCATTTGCCGCATTGCGGCGGAGGACACCATGTATCGAAACCCGATCGACAACGCCTGCCTTGATGGTTTCTCCAGCGCTTGCGCCGGCGCCGGGGCGCTCGATGGGCCCGATTTGCCCGCTCGCGAGACGCTGCCTGCGCGCATGGACATCGTGTTCATCGAGAACTTCATTGGGCAGACGGTGATTGGCATCGACAGCAGCGAGCAGGACGTTGCCCAACCCGTTCGCATGAACCTTGCCATCGGCGTACCCGTGCTTCGGGCGTGCAGCACCGATCGCATCGAAGACACCGTCAATTATGCGGCCGTGCGTGGCGCGCTGCATGCGTTGCTCGCTTCGCATGGGGTGCGCTTGCTTGAAGCGCTTGCTGAAGCGGTGGCGCGGTTGCTGATTGTGGAGTTCGGTGCGCACTGGGTGCGGGTCGCGATTGCCAAGCCGGATAAGTTTGAGGATGTGGCGGCGGTTGGGGTGGTGATTGAGAGGCGTAGGGGGAAGGTGGGGGGGGCGATTTCTGGGTATGCGGGGCTTGGGGAAGGGCTTTTTCCTAATTAGGTTTTGGGGTGGTTTTTTTGCTTTTCGCGGTTTTTTGTTTTTTCGCGTTTCCTTGTTTTCGTGTCGGTCTGCCAGGGTTGCCCCTGTGCGGGGCGGCACCTACTTTTCTTTGCAGCGGCAAAGAAAAGTAGGCAAAAGAAAGCCGCTCAAACCGCCAATGCCTGCCACGGTTCACCCCGCACCGCATCAGGTAGTGGCTCCGGAGCATCCGTCACCCCGCACCTTCGAACTGAGTGACAAGGCAGTCATACTTCCCGCTGCTCGCTTCGCGCGTCGCGGAAAGGTCTGCATGGGAAACCCACCCTGGCTACGCGGGGTTTGTGGTTTTGGCTATGCCCTTCGGGGCGCGTAGCGCCGCCGGAAGGATGAGCCCTTTGTCACTACGTTCAAAGGTGCGAGGTGACAGACGCTCCGGAGCCACTAGCTGGCGTGGCGCGGGGTGAACGGTGGCAGGCGTTAGCGGTTTGAGCGGCTTTCTTTTGCCTACTTTTCTTTGCCGCTGCAAAGAAAAGTAGGTGCCGCCCCGCACAGGGGCAACGCTCGCAGACCGACACGAAAACAAGGAAACGGGACCTATCCGTCATTTCGTGGGCGAGGCATATCATGAGAGGTAAAAATCATGGATATGCCGATGAAGAAGAAACGCACGGTAGCTTCGCAGGCA
>NZ_QLSU01000058.1 GCF_003268775.1 Paraburkholderia unamae | reverse complement strand
CAGAACGAGCGGATCTCGCGCTTTGCCTGGTAGCGCGAGCCCGCGCCACCGTCGAAGCCGTCATACGACGGGGCCTGTAGAAACAGCGTTTTCATGAAATGAGTACTCCGGGTACCCGTAGTTTTATCGGGTGATGATGGATATGACATTCGATGTGAAGTCGGCGCGGGATCGGCGAACACGGCGAACGAAGGATCATACAAACGCTGCGAACGCGCTCAACGAGCGTCCGATCCCTCGACGGCCGGCCGCCGCGCATTCGCGGGCCCCGTCATGGCGCCCGGCGCATCGGCCTCGGGGTTGGCGACGCTCACGCGCACGCCTCGCCACATCACGTGCGAGCCGAACGCGGCGGCCAGCCACTGGAGGGCCAGCAGCACGTCGCGCAGCGGCACGAGTGGCAAATCGCGCCAGAACGCGCGCCAGCTTCCGCTTGCGCGCACATGCAGAACCAAACGCGCAATGATACCGCTCACCGTGGCCGTGGCGAGCGCGGCCATCGCCGCACGCGTCACCACACACACGCCGCTGCCCGCGCCCACGGCAAGCACGGCGTAGGACAGCGCGCCCAGCATGAGCCACGGCGTCGGGAACGTGATGAACAACGACGCGAAGCCCGCCGGATTCACCGAGCGGATGGTGCGCAGCCAGCGCGTTTCGCGCAGCCAGAGCGTGCCGAAGGTGGGCTCGATCACGTCAGTGGCGACCACCACCGGCGCGAGCACCGTGGCGAGGCCGTGATCGCGCGCATAGCGGGCGAGCAGATAGTCGTCGGCGAGGCAATCCTTTAGCGCGTGAAAGCCGCCGATGCGCTCGAGCGTGGCGCGCGAGAGCGCCAGCGTCGCGCCAAAGCCGAAGGCGCGCGAGCCCGTGGAATGCGCAACGCGCACCGAAGGCGCGAACCACTCGTTGATGAAGAGCGCGCCCACGCGCGGCCAGAAGCCGCCAATGCTGCGCGCGCTGTAGAGACAGGTCACGACGCCCACGCTCGCGTCGGCGAGCGGCGCGGTCACGATCTCGAGATAGTCGGGTTCGACGGCAATGTCACTGTCGGCAACGACGATCGCGTCATAACGCGCGCGCGCCGCGAGGTTGATGAGATTGCTCACCTTGAGGTTGCTGCCATGCACGCACGGGTCGATCACGAGTTCGATGTCATGGCCCGGATACGCCGCTTGCAACCGCCGCACGACGGCGATGGCCGGGTCCGCCGGCGACGAAACGCCGAACAGCAACTGAAAGCGCGGGTGCCGCTGCTCGCAGAAGGTGGCCAGATTCTCGTAGAGGCGCGGCTCGGCGCCGCACAAGGGCTTGAGCACGCTCACCGGCACCGGCTGCGTGCGCCGCGCGCGGCGCGCGGCCTGCCGCACGAGCGATGCCGTGCCGAGGCGCGGCATCGTGAAGGCGGCCACGAGTCCGTAAAGGGCCGCGACCGCGCACAGCGCGACCACCAGCCAGACGAGCGCAGGCCACGGCGAGGGCATCGCGGAAACGAGCGGTACCGTCATGCCGCGTCACCGCCCTGGCGGGCCGCGCACACGCGCGCACGCTGCTTCGCGCCCTGACCCGCCTCGCCGTCGCACACATTCCGGGGGCGATTGCCGCCGGTTGCGCGCAACCCGCGAACCGTCAGCGTCGCGCCGACCGGGTCGAGCGTCTCGCCACTTACCATTTCCCAGCCTTGAATGTCCAAAAATAAAATGCGCGCCGTAGCCACATCACCCAAACGCCGCCGAAAACCGGTTTGATGATGTGGGGTTTTTATGACGAAACGCAAATCAAATACGCAATTGATCAGGCAATAACCTGATTGCATAACGCAACGAATCTTGGTCGAGCCCCGATTCAACGCGAAAAATTGTAGCAGCAAGATCCGGAAGCCGCTTCCGGGAGCCCAGGAAAAAGCGTTTCCAAATCTGCAAAAACGGTAACTTTTTCAGTGCATTGACAATTGCCTTCCAAAAATTATCCGCAAGGGATAATTCAGTAAGCATATCGATACCGCGCTTTAACCTATTTGAATTACGACAAGATGTCGCAGCATTTAAATAATAATTATTCTCGCTAATATTCAGATAAGCGTCATCGTGTGACCGGCATCAACCGTGCCTGAAACCACGCCGCCCGCATGGGTTCCCGAGGGCCGTCAGCAGGAACGAAACTGCTTTGGCACAATGGCCGCACCTTGCGACAGCCTTGCGGCCGGCACCGGTGCGTTCCTCGCGCGCCGCCACAGCCTGGTCGCGGCACCCCATTCACGCCTCAGGCAATCTCATGATCCCCTTTTCCGTACTCGACCTCTCGCCCATTCCCGCCGGCTCGCATGCGGGCGCCGCGCTGCGCAACACGCTCGACCTCGCCCAGCATGCCGAGCGCTGGGGCTACCAACGCTTCTGGCTGGCCGAGCATCACAACATGACGGGCATCGCCAGCGCGGCGACGTCGGTGGTGATCGGCTATGTGGCGGGCGGCACGCAATCCATCCGCGTGGGCTCGGGCGGCATCATGCTGCCGAACCACGCGCCGCTCGTGATCGCCGAGCAGTTCGGCACGCTCGAAGCGCTCTACCCCGGCCGCATCGACCTGGGCCTTGGCCGCGCGCCCGGCACCGACCAGACCACGGCGCGGGCGTTGCGCCGCGACCTTCAGGGCAGCGCCGACAGCTTCCCCGACGACGTCGCCGAGCTGCAACGCTATTTCGCCGCGCCCGTCGAAGGCCAGCGTGTGCGGGCCGTGCCCGGCGCGGGCCTGAACGTGCCGCTCTATATCCTCGGTTCGAGCCTCTATGGCGCGCAACTCGCAGCGGCCATGGGCCTGCCGTTCGCGTTCGCCTCGCATTTCGCGCCCGACCATCTGCTCACGGCGCTGCGCCTCTATCGCTCGCAGTTCCGCCCGTCGACCACGCTCGCGAAGCCGCACGCCATGGTGGGCGTGAACGTGTTCGGCGCGCCCACCAACGAGGAAGCGCGCTTTCTCTTCACCTCGCTGCAACAGCAGTTCGTGAACCTGCGTCGCGGCACGCCGGGGCAATTGCCGCCGCCCGTCGCGCAGATCGAAGCGAACGAGTTCGAACTCGCGGGCGTGGCGCATTCGCTTGCGTGTTCGGTGGTGGGCGACGCCGACGCCGTGCGCGCGGGCCTGGCCTCAGTGATCGAGCAGACCGGCGCCGACGAGCTCATCGTCACCGCGCAGATCCACGATCACGCCGCGCGCCTGCGCTCGTTCGAGATGGCCGCGCTTGCGCGCGACGAACTGAAGGAAGTGGCCGTTAAATAAGGAAAGTCAGGAAGGCGAAGGAACGCGGCGCGGTGTCGCCACCGCGCCGGTTTGCAAACGCACGCTCAGTGCGTGGCGTTCAAGGCGTCGAGTCCCTTGAGCAACGCGGCGTGAAACGCCTGCGGGTCCTGCATCTGCGGGGCGTGGCCCAGATCGGCGAATTCGACGAGCGTGGCGTGCGGTATCGCGCGCTGCGCGGCCTTAGCGAGCACCGGATAGCGGCCCAGTTGCGCACGCACATCCGGCGGCGCGAGATCCTTGCCGATGGCGGTCGTGTCCCTGTCGCCGATGAGCAGCAGCGTCGGCATCTGCAACTGGCCGAACTCGTAGATCACGGGCTGCGTGTAGATCATGTCGTAAAGCAGCGCCGAGTCCCACGCCACCTGCGCCTTGCCCGGCCCTCGATACATGCCCGCGAGCATCTGCACCCACGGCTCGTACGCCGGACGCCACTGGCCCGCGTAGTAGGTGGCCTGCTCGTAGCGCCGAATCCCGTCGGCGCTCGTCTTCAGCTCCCGCGCGTACCAGTCGTCCACGGAAATCGAAGGCACGCCCTTCGCCTTCCAGTCTTCGAGCCCGATCGGGTTCACGAGCACGAGCTGCTCGGTCTCACGCGGATACATGAGCGCGTAGCGCACCGCCAGCATCCCGCCCGTCGAATGGCCGATGATGGTCGCCTCGTGCACGCCGATCGCCGCGAGCAGCGCGTGCGTGTTGCGCGCGAGCTGCTGGAAGCTGAACTGGTATGCGCCCGGCTTGCTCGACTTGCAAAAGCCGATCTGGTCGGGCGCGATCACGCGATAGCCCGCGGCGTGCAGTTCACGGATGGTGGCGTCCCATGTCGCGCCGCAAAAATTCTTGCCGTGCAGCAGCACGGCGGTGCGGCCGTTCGGCTTCGCGGGCTGCACGTCCATATAGGCCATGTGCAGCGTCTGCCCTTGCGAGACGAACGCGAAGTCGTGCACCGGATGCGGATATTCGAAGCCTTGCAGCTCCGGCCCGTAGGCGGGTCCGTCGGGCGTCTCGACGGCGGCGCTCGTCTGCGATTGCGCAGAAGGGACCGCGGGGGCCGAAGTGGCCGAAGGGGCAAGGACAGCGCCACTGGCGCCGGGATCGGCGGCAAAGGCGGGATGGATCAGCGCGGCGGCGCTCAGGGCGGCGGCGAAAGTGGCGAGCGTGCGGTTCAGGATGGCTCTCATCGACGAGGGATCGGGCTGAAGGTCGGACAGCGGTCGGACAGCGGGCTGGACGCCCGCGTAGCCAGCGATTCTAGCCGTCCTGCGCGCCGCTTGCCGGTTGTGGTGCGCAAGCGGCACGCCGTTTGCTCCTTGCCTGGGAGCGGCCCCTCGCACACCATCGCAACGGCGATTCGCGCTGCGCCGCATTCGGTGCTAGAACAGTCAATGCAGGACGCGCAAGACGCCCGCGACGCGCATGGCAGCCGCGCATGCACTACATGGCAGTCGCGCATGCGCTGCGCATCGCATCAGGGACGCGACCGGCGCACCAGAAAAGAACCGCACGCGCCCCGACAGCACAGGACGGGCCGCGGCGGCTTACCGGGGGCACAACAAGGAGACGACCATGGAAACTCCGGCAAGCCTCAACGATCTGCAACGCACCACGCTCGCGATCGTCCTCGCGGGCGGCCGCGGCACGCGCCTCGGGCCGCTCACCAACAAGCGCGTGAAGCCGGCCGTGTACTTCGGCGGCAAGTACCGCATCATCGATTTCGCGCTCTCGAACTGCCTGAATTCGGGCATCCGCCGCATTGCCGTCGTCACGCAGTACAAGGCGCATTCGCTGTTGCGCCACTTGCAGCGCGGCTGGGGCTTCCTGCGCGGCGAATTCAACGAGTTCCTCGACCTGTGGCCCGCGCAGCAGCGCGTGGAAGGCGCGCACTGGTATCGCGGCACGGCCGACGCCGTCTACCAGAACATCGACATCATCCGCTCGATCCGGCCGAAGTACGTGGTCGTGCTGGCCGGCGACCACATCTACAAGATGGATTACACGCGCATGGTGGCCGACCATGCCGCAAGCGGCGCCGACTGCACCGTGGGCTGCATCGAGGTGCCGCGCATGGAGGCGCGCGCGTTCGGCGTGATGGCCGTGGACGAGGCACGCCGCGTGACCGGCTTCGTCGAGAAGCCCGACGATCCGCCCGCCATGCCCGGCCGCCCCGACATCGCGCTCGCGAGCATGGGCATCTATGTGTTCGACACGGCCTACCTGATCCATCTGCTCGAAGACAACATCTCGCGCTCGGCCACCGACCACGACTTCGGCAAGGACATCATTCCGCGCGTGGTGAGCGACGGCCATGCGATCGCGCACCCGTTCAGCATGTCCTGTGTCTCGTCGGACCCGAGCGCCGAGCCTTACTGGCGCGACGTGGGCACCGTGGACGCCTACTGGTCCGCCAATCTCGACCTCGCCTCGACGATCCCCGCGCTCGACCTCTACGACCGCGACTGGCCGATCTGGACCTACCAGGAGCAGTTGCCGCCCGCCAAGTTCGTGCGCGACCTCAATGGCTTGCAGGGCTCGGGCACCAACCTGATCGTGTGCGGCGGCAGCGTGATCTCGGGCTCGCAGATCTCGCGCTCGGTGCTCTCGTCAAATGTCGTCGTGCAGTCGTTCTGCAACATTGCCGAGGCAGTCTTGTTGCCACAGGTGACGGTGGGCGCGAGCTGCCGGATGCGCAAGGTCGTGGTGGACCGCGGCTGCACGATTCCCGACGGCACCGTCATCGGCGAAGACGCGGCGCGCGACAGCGAGCGCTTCTATCGCACCGAGAACGGCGTGGTGCTGGTGACGCAGGAGGCGCTGAACAAGCTGGCCACCTAGTCGCCTGCGAGCGAGGAGCCTGTTGCCCGCGCGACAGGCGGCCCGCGTGCGCCGCCGCAACGCAACCCCGACCCGACCCCGCCCCAACCCCGATCACCGAGAGGACCGACTCCCGATGACCCTCCGCGTCCTGCATGTAGCCAGCGAGCTGTATCCGCTCCTGAAAACCGGCGGCCTCGCCGACGTCACCGCCGCCCTGCCCGCCGCGCTGATCGAACAGGGCGCCGACGCGCGTCTCCTGCTGCCCGGCTTCCCGCCCGTGGTCGCGGGCCTCGCGGACCTGCGCCCCGTCGCGCGCCTGGCGCGCACGTTCGGCGCGCCCGAGGCCACGCTCGAACTGGGCCGCCTGCCCGGCAGCGAACTCGCCGTGTACGTGGTCCGCGCCGACGCGTTCTACTCGCGCCCCGGCAACCCCTATCTCGACGCGGAACACGTGCCCTACGGCGACAACGCGCAGCGCTTCGCGCTGCTCGGCTGGACGGGCGCGCAGCTCGCGCTGCATCTGGACCCCGAGTGGACGGCTTCGATCGTTCAGGCGCACGACTGGCACGCGGGCCTGGCACCCGCCTATCTGCGCGCGGCGGCGCGCGAGCGCGGCGCGGCGACCGCGCCCGGCGGCGCACGCTCCATCTTCACGATCCATAACCTCGCGTACCAGGGCATTTTCCCCGCGCAGCAGTTCGATGCGCTCGGCCTGCCCGCCGACTTCTTCGACATGCACGGCGTGGAGTTCTACGGTCAGCTTTCATTCCTGAAAGCAGGTCTCTATTTCGCCGACAAGATCACGACGGTCAGCCCGACCTATGCACGGGAAATCCAGACCGTCGCCCAGGGCGGCGGCCTCGAAGCGTTGCTGCGCGGACGCGGCCACGACCTCGTCGGCATCCTCAACGGCGTGGATTACGCGGTGTGGAATCCGTCGGGCGACGCGGCTATCGCCACGCGTTATTCGGCCACGCGCCAGAGCGGCAAGATGCGCTGCAAGGCGGCTTTACAGGCGCGCCTGAAGCTCACGCAGAAACACGACGCGCCGGTGTTCGGCGTAGTGAGCCGGCTCACCGAACAAAAGGGCCTCGACCTGCTGCTCGCGGCGCTGCCCGAGATCGTCGGGCGCGGCGGGCAACTCGTCGTGCTCGGCACCGGCGACGCGAGTCTCGAACAGGGCTACGCGCGCGCGGCGCATCAGCATCCCGAGGCGGTCGCCGTGGAACTGGGCTTCGATGAAACGCTCGCGCACGAGATCGTCGCGGGCTCCGACGTGATGATGGTCCCCTCGCGCTTCGAGCCGTGCGGGCTCACGCAGCTCTATGCGCTCGCCTATGGCGCGCTGCCGCTCGTGCATCGCGTGGGCGGACTCGCCGACACGGTGGTCGACGCCTCGCTCGAAAACCTCGCCGACGGTCTCGCCACCGGCTTCGTGTTCGAGCGCTTCGAGCCCGACGCGCTCACCGCCGCGATCCGCCGCGCGTTCGCGCTCTACGCGCGCAGCCGCGACTGGCGCGAAACGCGCACGCGCGCGATGCAGCAGGACTTCGGCTGGGCCGCTTCGGCGCAACGCTACATGGCACTCTATCGCGAGCTGAGTGGCGAACTGAGTAGCGAACTGCGTGGCAAACCCCTGGCGGTGTAGCCGGCACAACGCAAGCATGGCCAACGTGCGCGACGCGCACGCAACACTGCCCCACGCCCGCATCGACCGGGCGCGGAGAATTCGGTTATCGTTGCTGCACCTGCGCAAGGCGCGCCACGCGAAGCGCGCCGCAAGCCATAACGAGATCCTGGACCGGCCATGAAAAACGTTTTAAGCATCCAGTCCCACGTCGTGTTCGGTCACGCGGGCAATAGCGCCGCGGTGTTTCCCATGCGCCGTCTCGGTGTGAACGTGTGGCCGCTCAATACCGTGCAGTTCTCCAATCACACGCAATACGGCCACTGGACCGGCGCCGCCATCGGCGGGGACGAGGTCGTCGATCTGGTCGAGGGCATCGGCGCGATCGGCGTGCTGCCGCGCTGCGACGCGGTGCTCTCGGGCTACCTCGGCGCCCCCGAGCAGGCCCAGGCCGTGATCGACGTGGTGCGCGCCGTGAAGGCCGCCAATCCGCAGGCGCGCTACTTCTGCGACCCGGTGATGGGCACGCTCAACGCCGAGAACGGCTGTCACGTCGAGCCCGGCATCCAGGCGTTCCTCGTGCGCAACATGCCCGAAGTGGCCGATGCGATGATGCCCAATCACAGCGAGCTGCAACGGCTCGTGGGCCGCGAGATCGAGACCGCGGAAGAAGCCGTGCTCGCCTGCCGCGACGTGCTGAGCCGCGGCCCGAAGCTGATTCTCGTAAAGCATCTGCTCGATCGCAACAGCCCCGCCGACCGCTTCAACATGCTCGTCGTGACCGAGCACGAAGCGTGGCTCGGCCAGCGCCCGCTCTACCCGTTCGCGCGCCAGCCCGTGGGCGTGGGCGACATCACGAGCGCGGTGTTCGTCGCGCGCCTGATGCTCGGCGACTCGCTGCGCCGCGCATTCGAGCACACGCTCGCGGCGGTGAACGCCGTGGTGAAGGCGACTTACGACGCGGGCCGTTACGAACTGGAGATCGTCGCGGCGCAGGACCAGATCGCGCGGCCACGCGAGTGGTTCGACGCCTGGGCCGTGGATGCGGCCTAGACTGAAGCCGCCTGAACTGAAGACGGCGGGCCGGGGACGGGCGGACCGGGCGCTCGGCCTATAATGCGATCCGCATGTATCGCGGCGGCAGGCCAGCACAGCCGCCGCGCCCACCGTCTTTAGAGAATGACCGATGTCCGATTCAATCCGCAGTGAACAGGAAGAGTATTTCGAGCAGCTTTGCCTCGCCGTCGACGCCGGCGAGACCCACGAGCAGGAAGCCATCGAATACTTCGAGGAACAGAGCCACGAAAGCGGTTTCGACGCCGCCGTGTGGCTCGACATCGCGCTCTACCACGCACCCGACGTGGCGCGCGGCATCATCGATTTCGTCGACGAGAGCGACCGCGAACGCAGCGACATCGCCCAGACCATCGCCGACACGCTCGACATCTCGTACGGCGAGGACGAGTGCGAGCGCTTCGAAGCGACGATCCGCTTTGCGCTCGCCAACGGCGTGCCCGTCGATCTCGACGTGGTGCTCGACGGCTGCAACCGCGCGCTCGACGATCTCGAAGGCTGGGCAAGCGCCGACACGATGGCGCCGCTCGTGCGCCTGCGCGATGCGCTCTTCGCCATGCAGACCGGCAACTAGTTCCACCGGGGCGCGCAGCGGCGCCCCGCGAGCAAGACCCTGGCAAGACCCCGAAGACGAGACGCCCCGCAGACGCCGCGCCGGGCGCGATACCACAAAAACATTGCGGAACACCGCGCCGCCACCGCGCATGGAGTCACGATGAGTCTCGCCGCCACGCTGAGAAGCGCTGCCGCCCAAGTTTTCGTCAAGCGCACCGCCACACTCGCGGCCGCGCTCATGCTCACGCTCGGCGTCAACGCGCTTGCCGAGGCGGCCGGTCCGCTCAACGTGCGCATCGGTTTCGTCGCGCCGCTCTCGGGCGACTACGCGAACTATGGGCACGACCTGCAAAACGGCGCGCAGCTCGCGCTCGACGAGGCGAACGCGCAAAACCTCAAGATCGGCGATCAGACCGCGCACTTCGAACTCGTGCCGCTCGACGACCGCAGCGACCCGCGCCTGGGCGTGCAAGCCGCGGCCACGCTCGCCAACCAGGGCGTGGCGGCCGTGATCGGCCACTTCAACTCGGGCACGGCCATTCCGGCCTCGCGTATCTACGAGAGCGCGGGCATTCCGATGATCAGCCCCGCCGCCACCAATCCCGTCATCACGTCGCAGGGCTTCGCCAACACCTTCATGGTGATTGCGAACGACGCGCAAAACGCGGGCGTGGCCGGGGCGTGGGCCGTGGACGTGCTCAAGGCCAAACGCGTGGCCATCGTCGACGACCGCAGCGCCTTCGGCCAGGGCGAGGCGGACGTGTTCGAGCGCACGGTGCGCGAGCACGGCGGCAACGTGGTCGCGCGCGAGTTCGCGGAAGGCGTGTCCGACGACTTCGGTCCGCAGCTCGCGAGGATCAAGGCCGCCAACGCCGACCTGCTCTACTTCGGCGGCCTCGCGCGCCAGGGCGCGGCGCTCGTGAAGCAGATGAAGGAGCGCAGCGTGAACGCCCAGTTCGTGGGCGGCGGCGGCGTGGCGAACCCCGACTTCACCCAGGCCGCAGGCGCGGCCGGCGAAGGCGCGATGGCGTGGGAGTACGGCCGCCCGCTCGCGCAACTGCCCGACGGCCCGCGCTTCGAGCAGGCCTTCAAAAACCGCTTCGGCACGGGCGTGCTCGCCTACGCGCCGTTCGGCTACGACGCCGCGTGGGCCGCGATCCACGCGATGGTCAATGCGAAATCGGCGAAACCCGAGGTCTACCGCCCCGCGCTCAAGGCGATCACCTTCGACGGCGTGACGGGCCACATCGCTTTCGAGCAGGACGGCTCGCTCAAGAACGGCGCCTCCACGCTCTGGCAGGTGAAAAAAGGCGTGTGGACGCCGGTGGTCACGCGCGGCGGCTAAAGACCCACATTCGGACCCACATTCGGTCCAACATTCGCACCCGCCTTCCCCCGCGCGCGCACGACGATCTGTGCGCGCGTGTCGCGCTCGATCTGCAATAGCGCATCGCGCATCTGCGCGAATTCGTCGGCCGAGCACATCTGGTGGCCAAAGCGCGCCGAAAGACGCCGCTCGATTTGCAGCGTGCGCGAGCGCGCGTCGTACACATAGTGCGACGTGTACGCGAGCGCGGTGTCGTTCACGCTCGCGTCCTGCGGCAGATCCGTCACCTGCGCGAACGCGGGCAGCACGATCTGCGCGCTCTCCTCGAACGCCCCGCCGATGCACGCCCACGGCTGCGTGCGGCGCGGCTGCGCAAGCCAGCTGTCGATCTGCGTGGCGATGCCGCCCGTGAAGCTGCTCGTCGTGGGGATCGCCGTGGTGCCGTCTCGCCAGATCACGTGGTCGAGCGTGCCTTGCATCGTCACCGAAAACGGTCCGCCGGTCGCGGCGGCCGGGCTCGTGGCGGCCACCCGCGCCGTGCCCGCCAGCCCCGTCATGCGCAGGCGCTGCGCCGCGAGCTGCTGCGCCCCCGCGTGCGTCGCGCGGCGAAACGTGTTGCGCTCCGGCTCCGCGCCCGCGCCCACGTCCTGCACGTAATAGCTGTAGGCCGCGTCGCCCGACTCGCCCACGGCGAGCGAGAGGCGCGCACTGCGCTCGCGCGGCTCGGTGGCGGGCGTGCGCGTGAGCACGCCTTCATCGACGAGCAGCGCCGGGCGGTCCATCACGCCCGGCGGCAGATAGCCGAATGCGTAGCCGCCCGATGAGGTGTCCGCGAACACGCCGAGTTCGGGCAGCCACGCGATCACATGGTTGATCGCATGCGCGCCGTAGCCCGGCACCTCGGGCAGCGTGTAGACGGGGCCGAGATCGAGCATCGCGGTCTCGGCGCGGATGCCCGCCGCCGCGAGCAGCGCCGTGAACAGCGCGACGTGATCCTTGCAGTCGCCATAGCGGTTGCGCAGGATGTCGATCGCACGATGCGGCGCGGCCGCCGTCTCGCCGAGAAAGAGCGCGACGTAGCGAATGTTGAAGCGCATCCAGTCGTAGATGCGGGCCGCCCTTTCGCGCGGATCGCTCACGCCCGCCGTGAGCGACTGCGCGAGCGCCGCGATGGCGGGATCGGTCGCGGTGGGGTCGGCGGCGGCTTCGCGGTAGCGCGCGGCGAACGCCGCATAGTCGGGCACCGTCGAGACCATCAGCCGGTCGCCCCAGTTCACATAGGCCACCGCGCCCGCTTCGAGCGGCGCGTACGGGCCGTGCCGGTAGTCGAACACGTAGCGCGTGCGGCCGTTTTCCGTCACGGGAGCTTGCGCCGTGTAGCCGCGCGCGTCGGCATGCAGCGGCAGGTTGGCGGGCAGATCGAAGATGAGGCGCTGGGCGTCGACGGGCATGTCCGAATCGGGCTCGACGAAGTACGAAAACGTGCCCGCTTCGAGCGCCTTCGCGCGGCGCTTCGCGAAATGCAGATGCACACGCGAGCCGATCTGCACGCCCGGAAAGATCACGGTGCGCAGCACGCCGTCCTCGAACGTGGGCGCGCCCGCCGAGCGCGGCTCCTGCACGTCGCGAATGCCGCTCGCGCCGACCGCGTGCGCCGTGCCGTCCGGGTCGATGGTTTCGGCCGAGAGCTGCGTGATCGTTTCGATATCCTTATTGAACCAGACGTAGCGCTGCGCGATCTGGTCCACGCCCGCCGTGGTGTTGGCGCGCAGCACCGTATCGTCGTCCTCCACGACCGAGCCGTCCCGCTGCACGACGAACAGATGCACGTCGCGCTCGAGCGTGGCGTTCGGGACGTCGTCTTGCGTGCCGCTCTCGGTGCGCGCACTCGCTTGCGCCAGGGCGTTGCTGCTCGCCAACACGAGGCACAACGCAAGGCACGATGCGAAGCTCAAAGCGGCGCGCTTTACGCACTTGCTTCGCGTCATGGACGGCTCAGGCGCGCGGCGTCCGGCCACGAGGTCCGGGCGAGACGCCGCGCCTGCTGCGCGGCGCGCCAGGCGCGCGGGCTCGCGCCGAACTCCGCGCGAAACGCGGCGTTGAAGTTCGACAGGTCGTTGAAGCCGCTCGCAAACGCGAGGTCGACGATCTTCGCTTCGTCGTCGGCCGCGAGACGCAGCGCGGCGGCGCGCAGCCGCGCGCGCAGCAGGTACTGATGCGGCGTCACGCCCGCCACGGCCGCAAAGGTGCGCAGAAAGTAGAACTCGCTCACGCCCGCCGCCATAGCGAGACTCGCGAGCGTGTGGGCCGCGTCGGGTGTTTCGTCGATGAGGTTCAGCGCCGCGACCACGCGCGCCACGGCCGCCGCGCCCGGTGCCGGGACCGCGGCGGGCGCGAGCGCGTCCTTGCCGCTCGCCATCACGCGCAAGGTGGCGAGGGCGAGCGCCAGCGCCACTTCGTCCCACGCCGCGCCCATGTTGCCGCGCTCCTGCGCAAGCGCATCGGCGCAGGCGCGCGCGACGAGCGGTGCGAGCGCGCGCACGGGCGGCACCCGCGCGGCCCGCCAGCGCCGCGCCGCAGGCGCGAGTCCCGCGGCGGCGGCCTGCTCGTCGAGCCAGGCGGCGTCGTAATGGAACGAGATACAGCGATCGCCCGCCGCGTGCCGGTGGCCGCATTCGAAGCAGGCGCCCGTTTCGCCGAGCATGAGCGCGCCGGGCGTGAGCAACGCACGCGCGTTGCCGCTGCGGTAACCGAACGTGCCCGCCGCCACGATGGCGAGGCAAGCGCGCGCGTGGCGTTCTTCGTACGGGCGGTCGCCGGGGCCGAGCGTGCAGACGACGTCGTCGACCGACCAGCCCGGACCGGCCGCGAGCGATCGAGCGGCGGGCGCACTGGCGCTTTCGGCGCGGCCTTCGCGCTCGCGTTGCGCGAGCGCGCGTTGCAGTGATGCGGCGAGACCTGGCACGGCAACCTCGCGGGTTTCAGGCTACGGTCGTGGGCTACGATCGTGAGCTACACGTTCGCGGGCCACATTGGTGGGCGACACCCGCCAGTTGTAGCACATCGGCGCGAGCCGCGCCCGGCCCCGCCTGGCCTCCTTACTGGCGCCGCTCGTCGATGGCGCGCAGCAGCGAAAGCGCGATCCCCTCGGCCGCGAGCCGCACCTCGTCGAGCGAGGGAAACGATGGCGCGATCCGCAAATGGCTGTCCTGCGGATCGACGCCATACGGATACGCCGCGCCCGCGGGCGTGAGGATCAGGCCCGCCTGCGCCGCGAGTTCCACGGTGCGCCGCGCGCAGCCTTCGGGCGCATACAGGCTGATGAAATAGCCGCCGCGCGGCACGTTCCAGCTCACGCCGGGCACGCCTGCGAGGCGCGTGCGGAACACTTCGTCCACGGCGTCGAACTTCGGCTTGAGCAACGCGCGGTGGCATGACATCAGCGCGGTGAGCGTCGCGCGATCGCGCAGGAAGCGCACGTGGCGCAACTGGTTGAGCTTGTCCGGTCCGATCGTGCGCACGGCCGCGTGCTTTTGCCACCACGCCACGTTGCGCTGCGCGGCGGCGAGCCACGCGAACGCGCCGCCGCCGAACGTCACTTTCGAAAGCGACGCGAACATCAGCGCCCGTTCGGCGTGCCCCGCCGCCGCACAGGCCTCGAACACGTCGAGCGTCGCGTGCGCCTCTTCGGTGAGGTGATGAAAGCGGTAGGCGTCGTCCCAGAACAGGCGGAAGTCGGGCGCGGCGGGCATGGCCGCGAGTCGCCGGATCGCATCGTCGGACCAGATCGCGCCCGTGGGGTTGCTGTAGAGCGGCACGCACCACATGCCCTTGATCGACGGATCGTCGCGCACCAGCGCCTCCACGCGGTCCATGTCGGGGCCGTCCTCGCGCATCGGCACGGCGATCATGCGCACGCCCAGCGCCTCGCAAATCGCGAAGTGGCGGTCGTAGCCCGGCGCCGGGCACAGGAACGCGATCTCGCCCTGCGCACGCCACGGCGCGCCCGCGCCCTCACCCGCCGGCACGCCATGCAGCAGCGCGAACGTGAGCGCGTCGTGCATGAGTTCGAGGCTCGAATTGCCCGCCGCGATCACCTGCGCCGCCGGCACGCCGAGCAGTTCGGCGCCCAGTTCGCGTGCCTCGGGCAAGCCGCTTGGGAGGCCGTAGTTGCGGCAGTCGAAACCGTCGCGCGCGAGATAACCGGCCTGCCCCGCTTCGTCGATGAGCGCCTGCGAGAGATCGAGCTGCTCGGGCGAAGGCTTGCCGCGCGACATGTCGAGGCGCAGTTGCAGTTGCTGGAATCGTTCGTAGGTCAAATCGACGGGCGGCGACATCAACATGGGGTTCTCCAGACGAAGCAAGGCATAGGCGCGCAAACCGGCGAAGTCACCAGCGAGTTAATCAGCGAAGAAGCGGACGAAGCCGGCGCGAAGGGTCGGAACGAACCCAGTATCGGCGCGTCGCCGTGTTCAGACAAACGCGTTATATTGAAGGCTTCGATCAATTTTTCTGATACCGATGAAGACCCTCGATCTCGACGTGCTCGCCATGGTCGTGGCCGTTGCCGATGCCGGCAGCTTCGTGCGCGGCGCCGCGCTCGTGCACCGTTCGCAGGCGGCGCTCAGCATGCAGATCCGCGCACTCGAGGAATCCATCGGCAAGCCGCTGTTCATTCGCGCGCCGCGCAACGTCACCCCCACACCCGACGGCCAGACGCTCATCGCCTACGCGCGGCGCATGCTCGCGCTGCGCGACGAGGCCTGGGCCTCGCTCGCGCACCCGGAAGTAACCGGGCGCGTGTCGATCGGCGTGCCCGACGACTACGCGTCCTCGCTCATGCCGCCCGTGCTGCGCAAGTTCTCGGCGAACTGGCCGAAGGTGGAAATCCAGGTGATCGGGCTGCCGAGCACCGCACTCATGCCGCTCCTGAAGGACAACAAGATCGACCTCGCGTGCATCACGCGCACGCGCGGGCTGGCCGGTGAGTTCATCCGTTTCGAGCCGATGGTGTGGGCCGCGCCCCCCGCCGCCGTGAGCGCGGCGAGCGGGCGCGAAATCTGGCGCGAGCGGCCGCTGCCGGTCGCCCTCTTCGGCGGCGGCAGCGTCGCGCACACGAACGCCATCCAGGCGCTGGAGCGCGCCAAGATCGCCTATCGCACTTCTTATGAGAGCCCGAGCCTGATGGGGCTGTGCAGCATGGTGGCCGCGGGGCTCGCCATCGCGCCGCTCGCCCGCTGCGCCGTGCCCGAGACCTTCGTCACGCTCGGCCGCCAGCATGGCCTGCCCGCGCTGCCCGAGCTCGAAGTGGTGCTCGCGCGCAGCGCGCGCTCGAACCGGCCGCCATGCGACTTTCTCGCCGACCAGATCCTCACGGAACTGCGCGTTCAGGAGCGCTGATTGTCACTCTGATCGCCACCCTGCTGGCCGATGCCTCAATCGTCGCCAAGACGTGAAAGCAGCGCGTGCAGCCGCGTGACATGGCGCAGCAGCAACTCGCGATGCTTCTCGATCTGCTCGAGCCGGCCTTCGAGATCGGCGCGCACCCGCTCGTCGGGGTCGGCGTAGGCGATCACGTCCTCGATGCGCGCGCGCAGCACCGCGGGCTCGACCGGCGGCACGCTCAGGTAGCGTTCGAGCTTGCGCACGTCCTGCGCGGCCAGATCGCGAATCTTGCGCATGCCCGCGAGGCGCCGGTGCGCATCGGCCGCGTGCGCGGGCGCGGCCGCCTCCTCGCGCTTCGCGCCCTGGCCGAAGATCGGCTCCACGCGCAGCACGGGGGCCTTGCGCACGGGGTGCGCGGTGCCGCGAAAGCGCGCGCGCGGCGTTTCGCTCGCGATCGCTTCGCGGGTGTCGTCGGGTACGTCGCCGCTGTCGTGATGGAGGTCCATCCAGCCTTCGGGCAGGCCCGTGACGGCCTCCACGCCGCGCACGAATTCCGCGCTGAAGTCGCGCTCGCCGGAAACGATCAGCTTCATGTGGCTCGCGGAAAACGTCATCATGCGCGCGAGCCGCGTGGCGGAGCCGACCTCGCGCGTGAGCAGCGCCAGATTGGCTCGCCACAACGGCATGAGCGTGGCGTTGGCATCGTCCATTGCGGAGCTCCTTCCTGGTTCTCACACAGTTCGCACACATCTCAATAATACGGGCTGTGGCGCGCGGCGCGCGGTTTTGCGGGCCGCCCCGCCATCGCCGGCGCGCGCCGCCCGTCCTTCCGAACGCGCAGCAAGACCCATGCCGACGGCGGTCGGCATGGCGTGTGCAACAGTCTGAGGAAATGGCGGCAAGCCGTGCGGGGCGATCTGCGCGGCCCGACCTGCGCGGCCCGACCTACGCGGCCCGCTAGAAATGTCCGGTGAAGCGGTAGCGGCTGCCCGGATGCCAGAGATTGGCCACCGTCGCCACGAGCCCGCGCGAGCGGGTGCGCCGGTGCAGCACGAGGCAAGGCTCGGCCTCGCCCATGGCCAGCCGCGCGCGCGTGTCGGTCTCCGGCGCGAGCGCCTCGATGCGGTACTCCACGCCTTGCAGCGGCGCGACGCGCACGAGGTACTGGTTCGGCGTGATATGCGTGAAGTCCTGCTCGGCGTAGCCCGGCGCGATGGCCGGATTGACCCAGCGCTCCTCCAGTTGCACGGGCTCGTCGTTTTCGAGGTGCAACACGCGCGAATAAAACACCTGGTCGTTGGCGGCGAGCCCCATTTCGACGGCCAGCGCCTCGTCGGCGCGAAGCTCGCCAATCTCCAGCACCTCGGCGCGGTAGCGGTGGCCGCGCGCGAGGATTTCGTCGGAAATGCTGCGGATCGCGACGAGCGTCGACTCGTACTTGGGCCGCGCGACGAAGGTGCCCGCGCCCTGCACGCGCGTGAGCACCTGCTCGGCGGTCAGCTCGCGCAGCGCCCGGTTCACGGTCATGCGCGCAACCTTGAATTCGCGCGCCAGCTCGTTCTCCGAAGGCACCTGGTCGCCCTCGCTCCACTCGCCCGCGTGGATGCGCGCGAGGATGAAGTCCTTGATGCCCTGGTACGCGGGAGCGTTCATCGCGTTGGCCCGTGCCGTGGTTTTCGACTGATTGCGCGTTATTGCGCCTCGGATTCGAACGCGAACGGGCTATGCGCCGCGATCGCAGCGTTCTGCACGAGCTTCGTGACTGCCGCGATGTCCGGTGCGAAGTAGCGGTCGAGGTCGTAGTGCGGCACCTCGGCGCGCACCGACTGCATCACGCGGGCAAGCGCCGGGCTCGTGTGGTGAGGCGCGCGCAGATCCACGCCCTGGGCCGCCGCGAGCAGTTCGATCGAGAGGATGCTGGCCGTGTTCTCGGCGATATCGGCGAGCTTGCGCGCGGCGAACGTCGCCAT
>NZ_QLSU01000057.1 GCF_003268775.1 Paraburkholderia unamae | reverse complement strand
CGATGATGCCGTACAGGGTGACGCTGCTCTGAGCATGTGCGACGCCGGCAAAGGTGCCAAGCGTGGCGAGGGCGAGAAGTGTTTTTTTCATTGTGCGATTTCCAAGCGATCTCATATGTGAGTGGTGGGTAGTTGTGCCAGATTCATTGTGTATTCTATTTATTTGTTAAATACGTACTCCTAATGATATGGAACAAGATGACCCCACTGCGAGGCGGTGGGTCTACTATCCGCGCAGAATTGGATCCCTGACGCTCAGCGTGAGGCCTGCGCCTGCTCGACGAACTGGTTCGTGTATGTCTTTGACAGATCGATGTGCTTGCCTTTGATGTTCGAATTGAATTCGGTCATCACTTTCAGGACGGTCTCGGGACCTCCTTGCGGCATCTTCCCATCGGGGGAGTACATCGACATCGAAGCCTTCAGTGCTTTCACGTAGAGACTTTTGTCGCCTCCGTAGTAATCGGAGGGCATCTTGTCTGCGATTTCTTCTGCCGAGTGTGTCTGGATGTAGTGAAGCGTTCGCACGAATGCCCGCGCGAGCTTCTGGGCGTCGTCCTTGTGGCTCTCAGCCCAGTTCCGCTGGACATAGAGGCTTGATGCGGGATACAGGCCGCCAAGGGCCGCCTTTGTTCCTTCCACACTGCTGAGGTCGACAAGGACTTTGGCGTCGCCAGTCGCGCGCAGCAACGACGTGGTCGGCTCGGTGCTCCATACAACATCGACTCGCCGTTGTTTGACGGCTGCGAGCAAGGCGTTCCCCGCCCCAACAGGCAGCGTCGAATAATCTGAGGTCTTCAGCCCATAGCGTGCCGCAAGAAACTGGCCAATGAAGGCTGATGACGAACCGAGTCCGGTTACGCCGAGTGTCTTGCCCTTGAGGTCACCCATGTTCCGGATCTGCGTGGACATATCCGAGCGAACCATTTCCATGCTACCGGGAACGAGTCCGAACAGGACAATGGTCTCAATCTCTTTGCCTTTTGCCTGAAGGTCGATCGAATGATCGTAAAAGCCGACCACGGCCTGTGCCGCCCCAGCGACGAGTTCGTTCTCAGCGTCAACGCCCGCCTGTTGTGACTGCAAGTCAACATCGAGGCCTTCGTCGCGGAAGTAGCCGAGGGACTCGGCGAGTTTTGGGGGCAAGTAGATCAGCTTGTTGATCCCGCCGACGATAATTGTGATCTTTTCTGACGCGGCGGCCGCCCCCGTCGAATATAGCGACACCAATACCGTCGTAACGGCTGCAATACTGCGACATGCTCTCTGCACGACACGTCTCCTCTTCTTTTGCTGTTCGTCGGGCCAAAAAAATTCTTCGCTTCTGAGGCATCGCTAAGTAGTACTACCGATATGATAGATCCACCCTCGCAGCACCTTCACGGTCCTCGTCCGCGGCCCCTCGTTTCCGCGACACTACGCGCAGCATCACCGGACCGGCGTGGCATCGGACGCTCTCGGCTCTCTCTGGCTCCATGCGCCGCAGTCAGGGCGGACGCACTGTCTGCTTTCCTGTAGTGTGAGGTGCATTCTATGTTTACAAAACGCAATAAGTAAACGAATGCGCGCTAAGTGGATACCCTGAGCACGAACCGCGTGATTTCAAGGTTGTGCGCCAGAGCGGGCGCCGGTCGTCTGGGCAGCGGACGCCCAGCGCAAACGCGATCAGGACGCGGGGGCATCGCGCCGGTGCACGTGCTGTGCAATCCTGTGACAAGCACATCGAAGGCCGGCAATCGCCGCGCCTCGGTCAACTGCCATGCTTGCAGCGCCATATCGGGAAAATGATTCGGCATACGAAATATTTGCGTTGTCTCATGCGTTACCGCCGAGCGGAACTCCGCACCGAGGGCAGACAACCGTCACCGCGTACGCCCGAGGGACCTTATCCAGACGACGTGGCTGTGGGACATTCCTGTTCGGCTCCCCGTACTAAGGGCCGGGGAGCGACAGGCCAACTGGTTGGGCTTTCTGGTCGTTCAGCGACTGAGACGTTTTTTTAGACTCTTGACCGCGCTGTCTGTAGTCGTCAACGTCGGCCGTCGGGCCGCCGCTTCAGCCGCTGCGTGAGCGCTGGTCATCGAAAATTGCGCGAAACACACGACATCGCTCTGCGACGCAAGGGCGCACGCCTCCGCTATCAACTGATCGTGGGTCTCCTGGTCACCAGCTTTCAAGGCAGCCAGCGCGCCTTCCACGAATATTGGGTTGAACTCGATTCCCGAAGCAAGCTCATCGAACTCCTGCATGATTGGCTCGAGTGCGGGTTGAAACGTGGCGACCAGTGCGATCTTGCGGCCGATGCCCAATGCCTCGTCGATCATCGCCTCATTGGGCTTGAGCACGGGAACATCAATGCTGGCGCGCGCTGCTTCGACGGCCGGCCCAAACGACGAACACGTAAATAAGATCCCATCGGCGCCAGTGTCCCGCGAGTAACGGACAAGCGCCGAAAACCGGTGGGCCATCACCATGATGTCGCCGCCTGCACGCTCGAGATCGGCAGTGAGTGAGTCTTCGAGAAGGTTGTAGACCGTCGCGTCCGGCCACAACCGGCGGAAGCTTTCATTAATCGGTTGAATCGCTACCGACGTCGCGTGGATGAGACTAATGCGAGTTTTGCTATTCATGGCAGAAAGCGAAAATATTGTACTGGATGGTAATATAGAACATTATAAAGGCCGTTGATGTCCGGGAAGACCCCAATGAGCAGTGGCGAAACCGGGGCGCTGGTCCGCCGAGTTGACCGGATACTGTGTGCTCTCTTTCGGCGAACGACAATTTGTGGTATGAACAGGCACGTACTGTTCAATTCACCATGAAAACTGAGACAACTGGCGCATTGGCCGACCAAGTCGCGGCAAAAATCATCGACATTGCTCGCACGCGTTCGCTTCGAGCGGGGGACCATCTGCGCGAGGAAGCGCTCGCTTCCGAACTGGGCCTGTCACGTTCCCCGGTGCGACGCGGCCTTGCTTTGCTTGCCGAACAGGGGATTGTCGTCAAGGAGCCTAACCGCGGGATTTTCCTGGCGCTCGACGCCCATGGCATCGACATTGCGAAACTCCCATTCGGAGTTGATCCGCTCGAAGACCTTTACCTGCGCGTCGCGGACGACTGTCTAAGCGGGGAAATCAACGAGGAATTCTACGAAGCGGAGCTGCTTCGACGTTTTGACGTCCCGCGGGGGCAGCTGCTGAAGGTACTTTCGAGGCTGGCCAACGAGGGCATGATTTCCCGTAAGCCGGGTCAGGGCTGGAAAATCAACCCGTTTGTTCATGACCGCGACGCGTACATCCAGAGCTATCGTTTCCGGATGGCCATCGAGCCGGCCGCATTGATGGAGCCGGCTTTTCGCATCGACAAGGCCGGGTTTGCCAAGGCACGAAAAATCCAGACCGAAATGCTCGAAGGAGATATTTTTAAGCTGCCTCGGCCAATGCTCTTCAAACACGGGTCCGAATTTCACGAGATGCTCGTGCGATGTTCCGGCAACCGGTTTTTCATCGAATCGATGGAGCGGCAGAACCAGCTGCGACGGTTCATGGAATACAAGGCCGCCACAAACCGGACGCGCCTGATCCGACAATGTCAGGAACACCTGGAGATGCTCGATCTCATTGAAGGTGGAAGCCGCGACCATGCGGCGGCGTTTATGCGCAGACATCTCGATGTAGTTAGCAAGATCAAGGCGCAGGAAGAGGCGAAAGACGAAGCGGAAGCCGCCGCGCGCGCCGTCCCGGAGGTGCATTTTTAGCTTGTGACCGAGCACCGCGTGAACTGCGCATGGTTTCTCGACGGTAACTAGGCGGCCGAAATCCACTTCAGTATTCGTCCAATGCACGCGCTCTGAACTGTGGGGGTAGGCGCCTAAGCGACAGAGAAAATCCGAACGCGCGCCCCCTATCGGCCGAGCGTTCAGTTTAGAGCGAGCGCTGGATAGCGCGCGCCGCCCCTCGCCTTGAACGGCAGCCCTCGACTTCAGTGTTAATCCAACTGAACGGTTTCAAAGCCCGCTCTTCCGACCTACGTTGTACGTTATTAGCATGACGTACAACGCATGGGCGCTTGCAGTTTCTTCGCAAGCGTCCCTGAAGGCCTGATATGCGGGTGACCTGTTTGCTCGAAACCAGGTCAGAATCCAAATCAGTATGTATTTTGTCGGTTAGGCAGCGCCGGGCGCCGGGTCGGCTCTCCGATGAAATGACGCTCGGGTTTACGCGACTGTCCGCGCTGATTTTGCTCATTTAGTATTGTACGTTATGAGCATACGGCACAATATGTTGTATATCCTTTGTCTTCGAAAGGGATGAGAGAGGCGTGATGCCATCTATGCAGGTAAGCGTGAAGGTTTATCTGAAATTGTTCGTTGTGGTTATAAAAAACATAACGAAGCCGATGGACGGCCGGACATTGGCGTCCTCGGGGACGTTATGGCTTGCGTTGAGCGCAGGGTGGAACTTCCTTGAGTTCAGGCATGTATCGACTAGCTGAAGCGAAAGGCAGAACCCCGGAAGCCGGCCCACGCAGAGGAGCCTGCAATGATGGCTCCGTGACGCCGCGCAGCGCGCAACGCAATACGTTTCGGAGAGCTCGCACGAGCGAATTGCGAAACGTCACTGACCGCGTTGCTGATTGCGCGTTCCCGGGCCTGAAACATCAAGACGAGGCTGCAGATTATGCGCTGGACAAACCCGATCCGGCCGCAGTGCGGTCATTTCCACCTGGTCTCCCACGAATTCCAGCTTCAGCCACCAGACTGGTGGTTGGCGACGGATTGCAGCACATCTTCTAATTCCCGCATCTCGCGGGCAACAGGACATATCGATGCAACGAAGCAGGGCTACGAAAATACTGGCGACTCTTGGGCCGGCCAGTTCGACTGAGGCGGTTATTGAATCGCTCGCACGCGCGGGCGCGGATGTATTCCGGTTAAATTTCAGTCACGGCTCGCATGCGGATCACGCTGCGCGGCATGCGGCCGTGCGAGCGGTCGAGGCAAAGGTCGGGCGACCGCTCGGGATCCTTATTGACCTGCAGGGGCCGAAGCTGCGCGTCGGCGCGTTTAGCAACGGAAAGGAAAGCCTGGAGCAGGGCCAGGAGTTCTGCTTCGATTGCCGAAACGACGCTGGTGATCGTACGCGGGTCTATTTGCCCCATCCCGAAATCTTTGAGGCTCTGCAACCGGGACATCATCTGCTCGTCGACGACGGCAAGCTGCGCTTCAAGGTGCTTACCGTTTCAGATCAGGCGATTAAGACGGAAGTCCTTGTTAGCGGGGTTATTTCTGACCGCAAGGGCGTTAGCGTTCCGGAAGCGAGTCTGTCGATTGCAGCCCTTTCGAAGAAGGACCGGGACGACCTTGAATTCGGCCTGTCACTCGGCGTCGACTGGGTCGCGCTTTCGTTTGTGCAGCGGGCGCAGGATGTGATTGGAGCGCGCTCGCTCATCAAAGGGCGTGCGGCCGTCATGGCCAAGATTGAGAAGCCGCAGGCTGTCGAGAACATTGCCAGCATTATCGAGGTCGTCGACGCGATCATGGTCGCGCGTGGTGACCTCGGGGTCGAGATGCCCCCCGAGGATGTGCCTCTTGTCCAAAAACGCCTGGTGCGGCTCTCTCGTGACGCCGGCAAACCTGTCGTCGTGGCGACGCAGATGCTCGAGTCGATGATCTCCACGCCGACCCCCACTCGCGCAGAGGCGTCTGACGTTGCGACCGCAGTCTATGACGGCGCGGATGCGGTGATGCTTTCGGCGGAATCGGCGTCGGGCGCATTTCCTGTCGACGCCGTTTCCATGATGGCGCGCATCATTCGTCGCACCGAAGCGGATCCGCTGCAGCGTCAGTTGATGAATGCAGTGGCTGCTCAACACTCTGCAAATCCAACCGATGCGATCGGCGCTGCCATTCACACCGTCTCAGACGTGCTGCCCATCGGCGCAGCGGTGACCTACACGTCGTCTGGCGCTACTGCGTTGCGCATCTCGCGCGTCCGCCCGCGGTCCCCGATTCTCAGCCTGACGCCCAACGTGGAAGTCGCTCGAAGACTCGCACTGGCATGGGGCGTAAGTTCGCGCCTTAGCGCCGGGGCGCACAGTATCGAGGACATCGTTGCGATCGCATCCGAGGCGGCGCAAGTAGAGGGGCTCTGCGAATCGGGCAGGCCTCTAGTCGTCGCGGCTGGTGTCCCTTTCGGAAAGCCCGGATCAACCAACCTGATGCGTATTGTTTGGCCATCCGAACTGGACGCTGATAGCACCGATTCCGCGGTATCCAAGACATCAACTGCAGGAGCTTCATCGTGACGACTAATCCTGAACTCTCGGCGCTGTTTCCGCTTGCGAATAGCATCCCGGCCGACGCACGCGTTACGCCCCTCCATCAACGGGAAACGCTCGTCTCGGGAGAGATGCGTCGCTACGAAGGCGACAGCAAGACGGTCCTATCGGCCGTTCACTTCCGTCAGGCGGACGGCTCGCTTTCGCCAGTAGAACTCGGCAGCTACCCGCTCGGCGGCACGCAAGAGGCGCGAGACGCGCTCGATGCAGCGGTGTCTGCTTACGATAGTGGTCGAGGCCGCTGGCCAACGATGACTGTGGCTGGACGAATAGCCTGTGTCGAGCATTTTGCACGACTGATGGTTGAGCGGCGCGACGAAGTTATCCGCCTGATCATGTGGGAGATCGGCAAGACGAAGTCGGACGCACAGAAGGAATTCGATCGTACAGTGCAGTATATCGCTGCCACCGTCGATGCCCTGAAAGAGCTCGATAACGGAAGTTCACGCTTCCAGGTTGTGGACGGAACGATCGCGCAGATTCGGCGCGCGCCTCTCGGGGTCGTTCTGTGCATGGGTCCCTATAACTATCCGCTAAACGAAACGTTCACAACGCTTATTCCGGCGCTGATCATGGGCAACACGGTTGTTCTCAAACCGCCCAAGTTCGGTGCGCTACTTTTTTATCCCCTGCTTTTTGCGTTCCAGAAGGCATTCCCTCCCGGCGTCATCAACACTGTCTACGGACGGGGAGAGCAGGTTGTCCCCTATCTGATGGGAAGCGGCGACATCAACGTCCTTGCCCTGATCGGATCGAGTCGTGTTGCTGACACGCTGAAAAAGGCGCATCCAAAGTCGAACCGCCTTCGGGCGGTGCTGGGGCTGGACGCAAAAAATCCGGCGATAGTTCTGCCGGACGCGAACCTCGACGTCACGGTGCGTGAATGTGTCGCCGGCGCACTGTCTTTCAATGGGCAGCGATGCACCGCACTGAAGATCATCTTTGTTCACCGCTCAATCGCCGACACCTTTGTCGCGCGACTCTCGAAAGCCGTCAACAGTCTGCGATGTGGAATGCCGTGGGAGTCTGGCGTCCAGGTGACGCCTTTGCCGGATCAGCAAAAACCGGCATATCTGGGCGAATGTGTCTCGGAAGCCGTGCGCCTTGGTGCTTGCGTGGTCAACGACGGCGGTGGAGATAGTGCAGCTACGATGTTTCGGCCGGCTGTCGTTTTTCCCGTTGATGAGCGCATGAGGCTCTACCATGAGGAGCAGTTCGGACCGGTGGTGCCAGTTGTGCCGTTTGATGATGTCAGGGAACCGCTCGAATACGTCATTCGCTCGCCATACGGTCAGCAGGTGAGCCTTTTTGGCAACGACGCTCAACAGATTGGGACACTTACGGATCAGCTGGTCAATCAGGTTTGCCGGGTCAACCTGAACTGTCAGTGTCAGCGGGGACCAGACGTCTTCCCGTTCGCAGGCCGGAAGGATTCCGCAGAAGGCACGTTATCCGTAAGCGACGCGCTGCGTGCGTTCTCGATTCGATCAATGGTTGCGTCCAAACATTCTGCTGACGACAAGGCGCTGTTGAATGCAATCGTGGATGGTCGAAGATCCAACTTTGTGAGCACGGGTTTCTTGCTCTAAGGATTGACGGGACAGGGAGGCGCCGGGGACGGGGTCGCCTTTCCGTGCGTGGCGCTCCAATTGCGGATTCCGCCTGTAGCCAGTCTCGTTTGATTCGCAGACCTGGAGCAAACCCCTAGATTGTATCTCTATACGATAACGTACAATTGACATCATATGCTTGGTTCGGAATCAGTTGCCGCTGTGGAGTTCATGTGATGCGTCGCTCAGCACTGGAGCGGAGATCCTCCGCTTCGTCGCTGATTGCAGATTGATTCGGTCAGGAGTTACCTTTGAAGAAGCCTCTTCTCGGCTGTATTGCCGATGACTTTACGGGCGGAACAGACCTCGCCAGTACGCTCGTTCGCGGCGGCATGCGTACAGTCCAGATTATCGGCGTGCCGACGACTATCGAGGTTCCGGACGCGGACGCTATCGTTATCGCGCTGAAGACTCGCACGGTCGACCCTCAGGAAGCAATCCGCGAGTCCCGGGCGGCGCTGGAGTGGTTGCAGGCGGCTGGATGCGAGCAGTTCTTCTTCAAGTACTGTTCGACTTTCGACTCGACGGCACGGGGCAATATCGGGCCCGTCGCCGACGCGCTTGCCGATGCCCTCGGCGTCGATTTCACAATCGCGTGCCCGGCGTTCCCGGAGAATGGCAGAACTATTTATAACGGTTATCTGTTCGTCGGTGACGTGCTGTTGAGCGAATCAGGTATGCGCAACCACCCCCTGACGCCGATGACCGACGCGAACCTTGTGCGCGTCCTCCAGGGGCAAACGGCATCGAAGGTGGGATCGGTTGGGCTTCGAACTGTCGCGCAAGGCTCTGAGGCTATCTCGGCAGCATTTGCCGCCATCAGGACGGGCGGCGCGCGATACGCGATCGTCGACGCCGTCACCGATCGTGACCTGATCAGTATTGGGGCTGCCCTGAAGTCTCACCGTCTCGTCACGGGAGGATCCGGCGTCGCAATGGGTTTGCCGGAAAACTTTCGTGCTAGTGGGGCGCTGACTGTAGCCGCGGCAGCTGCTTCGCAGCTTCCCAAAATAGATGGACACAGTGTCGTGCTTTCGGGTAGCTGCTCGGTCGCTACCAATGCACAGGTGAAGCACTGGATGGAAAGCCGGCCCGCTTTCCAGCTCGATACGCTTGAGCTTGCGCGGAGCGACGAACAGATCGAAGCCGCTGTCGTGTGGGCGGCCGAGCGTGTCGTTGACGAACCTGTGCTCATCTACGGAAGCGCAACGCCGGATGTCGTGCGCCGTTCGCAGGACGCTCTGGGCGTAGATAAAGCAGGCCAGCTAATGGAGCGTGCATTGGCGTCGATCGCACGGTCCCTGGCCGAACGAGCGGGTGTGCGCAAGTTTGTCGTCGCAGGCGGAGAGACCTCGGGAGCCGTTGTGAAGGCGCTGGACGTATCGGCGCTGCGAATTGGCGCCCCAATCGATCCGGGCGTGCCCTGGACTATTGGAAGTGGCAAGATTCAACTTGCCCTGGCGCTGAAGTCCGGCAATTTTGGAACTGTCGACTTCTTTGAAAAGGCTCTTCGATGCGCACCGTGATTTGAAAGTTGACAAGCAGGCATGAGAGGCGTGAACTTGTCTCCACCATATCTACCTCGATATGGATTCGACCCGCCATTCGGCGGGTTTTTTTCGTCCTTTACGCCGGTGATCGGTAGCTCCGGTGACCATCCTAGTACACAAGGCGTTCGTGGAGTCTTTCGGACGGGCGTTGTTACGGCGCCCGCATTGCCAATGCCCCCCGCGGAATTCGGTGCCAGGGGGCCAACCCGCGGCTGACTACTGCGCGGGGCGGGTGCGGGAAGCCACCAGCTTATGCAAATGGCGATCGAACAGGGGAGAGATTACCAATGGGCTCCAAACGTGGCGCGAAGCTCTTCGATGGCTTCGTCGGGGAGCGGCGAGGACGCTCTCCCATTGGCGAGCCACAATGCGGCCGTTTCTTCGAGTTCCTCAAGCGCGAATGACGCATGCGAAACAGACTTTTCCCAAACGACAGGGCCGAGACGCTCCAGCAGTACCGCACGAACCTTTGACGCGAGTGCAGCGATCTCTTCGGCAACGTCGGGTGCGCCAGGGCGCCGGTATTTCACGAGGGGGACATGCCCAACCTTCATTACGTAGTACGGAGTAATGGGTGGAAGCACATCATTTTCACTCCACACGCCGGCCAGAGTCAGTGCAACCAGATTCGTCGAGTGGGTATGGACCACGCCTTGCGTCTCGGGCGATCCCTCATAAAGGCGCCGGTGCAGGGCGAGAGTTTTGGAGGGGCGTCCACCAGAGACGTGCAAGCCCTCGAAGCTCACCTTCGCAATCTCGTTGGGATCCAGGCGTCCGAGGCACGCGTCGGTCGGCGTAATGAGCCAGCCGTCTTCCAGTCGCGCGCTGATGTTACCGGCGCTGCCCACTGTATAACGCCGCTCGTAAAGGCTCGCGCCAACGTTACAGATTTCCTCGCGGATTTTCGACTCGGCCTTCATGTGGCCCTCCTGTAATCAGACTGTCCGTGTTGTGAAGCAATTCTGCATAGCCTGCTCGGCAGATACTTCGGCTATGGTTTGTACTGTGTTGCACTATCATACAATGTGTACGAGAATTCCGCTGACCCGTTCAGCTAACACCTTTCGTCAGACAGCCACAAACATGAGTTCAATCGTAGATGTCATCGGTCGCGAGATTCTGGATTCGCGCGGAAATCCCACCGTCGAATGCGAAGTGCTGCTTGAGTCGGGCACCATGGGCCGCGCAGCGGTGCCGTCGGGCGCGTCGACGGGTTCGCGCGAATCGATCGAACTGCGCGACGGCGAAGCCGGCCGCTACAACGGCAAGGGCGTGCTCAAGGCCGTCGAGCACATCAATACCGAAATCTCCGAGGCGATCATGGGCCTCGACGCGTCGGAACAAGCCTTCCTCGACAAGACCCTGCTCGAACTCGACGGCACCGACAACAAGTCGCGCCTCGGCGCCAACGCCATGCTGGCCGTGTCGATGGCCGTCGCGAAGGCCGCAGCTGAAGAAGCCGGCCTCCCGCTGTACCGCTATTTCGGCGGCTCGGGCGCGATGCAACTGCCGGTGCCGATGATGAACATCGTCAACGGCGGCGTGCACGCGAACAACAGCCTCGACATTCAAGAATTCATGATCGTGCCGGTGAGCCAGCCGACCTTCCGTGAAGCGCTGCGTTGCGGCGCGCAAGTGTTCCATGCGCTCAAGAAGATCCTCTCGGATCGCGGCATGAGCACGGCCGTGGGCGACGAAGGCGGCTTCGCACCGAACTTCGGCAGCAACGACGAATGCCTCTCGACCATCCTGCAAGCCATCGAAAAGGCTGGCTACCGCGCCGGTGAAGACGTGCTGCTCGCACTCGACTGCGCAGCGAGCGAGTTCTACCACGACGGCAAGTACCAGCTCGCGGGCGAAGGCCTGCAACTGTCGTCGACGGAGTTCGCGGACTACCTGGCGAACCTCGCCGACAAGTTCCCGATCGTGTCGATCGAAGACGGCATGCACGAAAGCGACTGGGCAGGCTGGAAGACGCTGACCGACAAGCTCGGCAAGAAGATTCAGCTTGTGGGCGACGACCTGTTCGTGACCAACACGCGCATCCTGAAGGAAGGCATCGAGAAGGGCATCGCCAACTCGATCCTCATCAAGATCAACCAGATCGGCACGCTGACGGAAACCTTCGCAGCCATCGAGATGGCCAAGCGCGCGGGCTACACGGCTGTGATCTCGCACCGCTCGGGCGAAACCGAAGACTCGACGATCGCCGACATCGCCGTCGGTCTGAACGCGGGTCAGATCAAGACCGGTTCGCTCTCGCGCAGCGACCGCATCTCGAAGTACAACCAGCTGCTGCGCATCGAGGAAGATCTCGGTGATATCGCCAGCTACCCGGGCACGCGCGCTTTCTACAACCTCGGGTATTGAGACCCGCACAACAGGCGGCGACGCCGGAAGGACCTCTATACAGAGGTTACGCAGACGACTGACGCAGGAATGCAAGAGAGTATGCAATGCCAAAGAAACTCGTACTAGGCAACTGGAAGATGCACGGCGGAATTCAAGCCAATGGCGATCGCCTCAAGCGTCTCGTGGCTGGATTCACGACACGCGAAGCTCATTGCGACGTTGGTGTTTGCGTACCGCATCTGTACCTCGCACAGGCGCAGGAAATGCTGAAAGCGACGTCGGTCCGATGGGGTGTGCAAGACATTTCCACCCACGAGGAAGGTGCATATACCGGCGAGGTCTCTGCTCGCATGGCGAGCGAGTTCGGCGTTGCGTATGCGCTGGCCGGTCACTCGGAGCGACGTACGTACCATGGTGAAACGGACGAAATGGTCGCCGCCAAGGTGGCGCGATGCCTCGACGTGGGAATTGTGCCCGTGCTCTGCGTTGGAGAGACGTTAGATGAACGTGAGCGCGGTGAAACCCGGCAGGTCGTTGAGCGCCAACTGACAGCGATCCTCAAGATGCGTCCCACCGACGACGCGAGGCGATTCGTCGTCGCCTACGAGCCTGTCTGGGCAATTGGAACAGGCCGCAGTGCGAGCGCGAAGCAAGCGCAGGATGTCCATGCATTCCTGCGTCAGGTGCTGGACTCATGGAGTTCGTCGTTGTCGTCCGTCGCCATCCTTTACGGAGGCAGCGTGAAGGCCTCAAACGCAGACGAGCTCTTCGCCATGCCCGATATTGACGGCGGCCTGATCGGTGGAGCATCGCTGGACGCAAACGAGTTTCTTGGCATCATCGAGGCCACTCAGCCGCACACCGTTAGTCAGTCCTAGAGGGCCGCGGGCGGCGATTTCTGTAGTACAGCGGCACCAGAATCAGGAGGGGGCGATGGCTAAGAACGGGCGCAAGACGAAGCCGGAGACCAGGAAAGCGCGAGCAGCAATTCCGAAGCACATGCTGCTCCCATTGACGACCGAACACGTCAAGGGTTTGTCGCTCTCTGCGCATCTGACACTGGCGGCGTGTCGATCGGGCGAAGGCAGCCGCCAACTCTTGTGTGAGCTCGTACGCGTCACCTATATGTCGTATTTCCTCTGGGAAACGGGGTGCGGCAGTGCCGGATATCGTCTTTACCGTGATGCGGAAGAGATTCTTGACGGACTTTCTATGGAGTCCGAATCTAATGGTAGATGGACCCTCGACGAGCAGGCGATGAGAGCGCTTGAACGCATCATGCAGGTCTATGATGAACAGATTGGATCGGTATCCAGAAGAAAATTCGTCAATTGCAAGATGAGATTGGACCGCCTGCTCCGGGTAAAGATTCCTCATCGTGTTGCCGAGATAGATGCATCCGAATCCGTTTGAATCGGGATCGCGAAGAGTCTCGCGGAGCTGCATGGCGAAACGCCGGCAAATCAAATCTGGATCGTCGAAGCAAGGGCGTTGATCAACTGATCTATTAGGGAGCGTAAATGATCTCAAGTAACGGAAGTTGCGCGGCCGGCGCAGGTAGCGAAATCGTGCGTTTGTCTCAACCGCGACACGGCGGGGCGACTGACACGAACGGCTACCTCAATCTTCTCAACACCCGCGCGCTGACAATCGCTTCGAACGTCCCCGAGCGGCCGGATGTAAAGAATGTGGCGATTCTCGGCTACAACTGACGGGGCTCGTTCGGCCGCAACGATGCCTGTGGAAGCTTCCAAGGAATAGAGGCCGCTTCTGCTCGGCGTAGGAACTGTGTTTGGCAGTAGACGCGTCGCAAACAGATATCGAGCTGAATATGGTCGATGACGGATGTGACGTTGCGCTCCCCGCGCGCTCCGATTAAAGCTATGGTTGGTGTGGCCGCATCTTCCCAGAATCCGGCAAGTTCTGATTGCTGGTGGGAAATGGGACACGTTATCGAGGCAGGTTTGCGCTTCCATCGATGTGCGGACACGGTGTCGGCCGCCGGCTCTGTCAATTCACCCGCAAAGACCTTGCACAGTTCGCGAACCCGAACGCTTGAAGCACCCTCTACAAGGGACGATCCCGTCCAAGATGAAATCCAGGCAGCGACTGCCAAACGCGCTCACGCGCCGGTACCGGCTTCGTCACGTTCGAGTTCAGGCAAGAAGGGGATAGCGAGCCTTGGGCTGGGGCTTCGCCAGATTCACGTCTGAACGGCAACGTGCCCGGAGTCTCCCGCCACGGAGACTCCACAAACCGAGATGTCGCTAGTTACGCGAAGCGGAACAGATGCGCGGGATTCTCAACAAGAATTGTCTTCCGAGTTGCATCATCAGGAACCCACTCAAAGAATTTCGCGAGCAGGTTCGTATTGTCGATCGGATAGAAAGGGCTGATATCGTCCTTCTTTCGGCCGGGAACTTTTTCTGAGTTGGTGTGAGGCCAGTCCGTTGCCCACAAAACGCGGTGGGGGTTCGCCTTTACGAACGCAGCGGCGAGCTCTGCCATGCCGGGATAATCGGGAGGGGGGGATTTGTGATACATCGCCGACAGTTTGACATAGGCCTTCCCACTTTTGACGAGGCCCAAGACCTTGTCCATGCCTTCCTGTTGGACCCCTGTCGCATTTGCTCCCGCAAAGTGATCAAGCAAAAAGGGTGCAGGCGAAGCTTCGATGACGTCTGCCAGCGATGCGATTGTCTTTAGCGGGAAGAATGCCTGAACGCACCAGCCTTGTTCTGCAGCCTGCCGGCCAGCCGCTTCGAGCGCTCCCCTGAGCACCTTAGGATCCTTGCTGCCACCGGTCTGATTGATACGAATGCCCATGATCCCTGCTGCACGCAGACGATCAATCTCACCCGAAGTGGGATTGGCAGGAATGACCGCGACGCCCCTTGCGGTCGAGCCGAGTTCTTTGAGCGCGTCCAGAAGGCAGGAGTTATCGGTTCCGTAGAAGCTCGGCTGGACAAGCACAGAACGCTCGATCCGAAGTTTGGCATGCATGGCTTTTAACTCATCGACCGAGGCCATAGGTGGCGTATAGACCCTGGACTCCACCATTGGATACCGGTTGTACGGTCCGATGATGTGCGAATGGCAATCGCACGCGTGCGCAGGCACGCGCGAACGCAGACCAACTGGCGATGACTTGTTTGTGGCCGCAATTACCGGTGCTGCGGAAGCTGTCGCGCAACCGGCAGCAAGTGCCTTTAACACGTTACGACGAGTAACCATCTCTCCTCCGGTGGATTTAGTTCGTTTCGTTGCTACTAATGTATCGTAATACAACGCGATACAATAATAGAACTTGGTGTAAACACGAACACGCCAAATTTGAGGTTTCTTCGCGAATTATGAAGAGTGGCGATATGTTCTAGTCGTCAAATACGTACAAACTTGCTCATTTAAGCTGCTTGCACGAGGGGAGACGCGCGAAGCGTGGCTTTGTTTCTCGGCGCTCGTCGGAGCTTGCCGAGGAACAAGCCGGATACGTTGGATTGATCTGCAATGCAGATTAATTTACGACGCGCCCGGATCTCGAATTGTGCCTGCGCAGCAAGCGGACGATGCTATCCATACACCGACCTTGACCGCGGTTTTAGAGGAGACCGATTGCAGCTACGGCCTACCGCGCTGCGCGGTGCCGTGCGCCTGCGAGCGCGCGAGTGGATGTTGGGCTGTGTTCTGCGCAGGCGGCGTGGCGCGATGCCTCGAGTCGAGTCTCACTGTGTTACTGCTGCACGAGCCGTCATCACGTTGGGCAAGAGCGTCGCGACGACGCCATGCCAGTCGACCCAAAAGAAGCGCGCGCGCCGTGAAGCAAGAAAGCGGCTTGCTCGTCGTACGCGGCGGGTTGCTCAAGAACGCTTGCCTTCGATGCGCCCGAACACGATGCATACCTGGCTCCCGGTTTCAATCCGTCTGCCTGTCGGCTTGAGGCGACCCGGTTCATGGTCAACTGACAACTCCACAATTGAGTGCGAATTTTCGTTGACGACGTAGAGAGTTCTCGCATCCGGTCCGAAGCACAGAAATCGCGGCCCCATGCCTTGTGTCGAAGTCCACTGTGCTACTGCCGGGAGACCCGTCATCATATCGGGCCGGAGCGTTACGACAGTGTCATGCCCGCGAATGCTAACGTAAATGGAGTTCCCATCGGGCGAAATGACGATCCCTGCGGCCCGTGTCTCCCCGTGGTGGTGGCGAGGTAGGACCGAAACCGTGTCGAGTGCGCGAAGTTCACCTGTTGTGGAATTAAACGACCAGGTCGTGAGTGTGGAATCAAGCTCGTTCGCGACGTAGATCAACGGATGATCAGGATGAAACGCCGCATGTCGCGGGCCCGTGCCCTCACACGAGCGAGCGCTGCGGGTGACGGTCGTTCCAGCGGCCAGCCACTTCACCGCGAAAACCGTGTCGAGACCTTTGTCGGGGATGATGTGCCAGTCGGTATTTATATGGCGCGTAGCGTAACGTGAACACTGGTGCGGATGAGACGATGTCTGCTCGACGCGATGGGCCCAATCTCTCCGGTCAAGGCTACGTCCGGCAGCAGCGGTGATTGTAGTGAGCCATCCGAGGCCAGCGGGACACGCGTGACACACGCGCTTGCATAGCCCGCAATTACCAGCGAAGAGCCGTCACGCGAAAACTCGAGATGCAGGGGGGGTTCTGCCGACGCCAGTCTGCGAATTGATCGGGCTGAGGATGCCTGATTGACGCCCGACCTGATACGCACTCACCTCATTCTGGTCGTCGTGAACCGCGTATAGCACGTCATGCGCCCCTTTGACTGCAAGGAAAGTCGGGTTCGCGAGCGTCTCAAGTGTCTGAAGGTGTTGCCACGCGCCGATCCTGTGCACCTCGTACACGGAAATGCCCTTGCCCTCGGCGTTGCGCTCACGCGTCGTTCGGCAGCCGACGTAAGCAATGGTACGGCTCATGCCGCGGTCCTCCTGTTTCTCAGGTTCAAGTGACTGCCCGCGAAAGAGCTTCGGGCAACTGGGTCAGCGCCGAATTCTCCATCGGGAATCCGTGGGCGCAGCTGCAGCGGTATATCGGGGTTTTCTCCAAGCTACGGCATAAGCGCTTGCGCTTAGCTTCTGTGGATTTTATGATCACATAGAACAATATGTAAACGATTCGGCAAGGGAGGCAAGGGTTCGCGCGGGAGCAGTTGTCGATGGCGGAAAGGCAGCCAGAAGGGTATATCGACTTGGCTGCCCGGGACCATGTCCCTAGTTGAGAGGCTTCCGGAAGGGCGTTGCAGCGCCGGAGAGAACGCCGCGAAACAATGCGGCGCTTTTTCTGACCACCGTTGTACGTTGATACAACGAAGAACGTTTGGCTCTGGCACTAAGGCCGCTGCCGCAGCGTTCGCAGGGTAGGGGCTGTTGGTCCCCGTAATGCGTTTAGGCGTAACAAAATTCTTAATGCGGTATTCGGCGTTCGCGCACGATGCCGTCGACATTCGGAGACAACCATGTCGTACCGTCGAGGATGGATCGCCGTCTTCCTGTTTTCCTTGTCCATGATCAATTACATGGACCGCATCGCACTCTCGATCGCGGCGAAACCCATTCAGCACGAGTTCGGTCTCTCGCCAGTAGGGATGGGATACCTTTTCTCCTCGTTCATTTGGAGTTACGCGCTCTTTTTGCTCCCGATGGGGTTTCTGGTTGACCGTCTCGGCGCAAAGCGCATGGCCGCCCTTGGAATCCTCGTTTGGTCGACGGCGACGGCTCTGACTGGCGCCGCAACGAACTTCGCAACACTGATCGCCGCACGACTCGTGATGGGCGCGGGTGAGTCGACGAGCAACCCGGTGGGAGGCAAGGTCATTCGCCAGTGGATCCCGGCGAGCGAGCGCGGCATGGTTTCCGCGATGTTCAACAGCGGCTCCTATGCTGGGCCTGCCATCTGCTCCGTGATGCTCGGGACGCTGGTCGCGCTCTTTGGGTGGCGTGTGTCTTTTGTTATTGCCGGCGCAATCGGCTTCGTCTGGCTTGGTGCGTGGCTGCTTTTCTTTAACAGCCCAGAGAGAGTGCGTTGGCTGAAGACGGATGAACGCGAGAAAATCATCCGCGAACGCGAGTCGAAACGGGCCGTCGGAGATGACGAGGACACGAGCACGAAACACGGCTTCCAGACGCTGGTTCGATCGCGCACGCTCTGGGGTCTCGCGCTCACGCAAGGTTGCAACGTGTACACCCAGTACCTCTTCCTCACGTGGTTGCCGAGCTACCTGCAAACGACCAGGCACCTGAGTCTCGCGCATACCGGCGTCCTTGCAGCGGTTCCGTACGCCGCAGCCGTACTGCTGTGCATTCTTGTTGGGCGCTTCAGTGATCAGCGCCTCAAAAAGGTTGGCGTTGGAACGGGCCAACGCCGCAAAGCTGTCGCTCTTGCCATGCTGACGGGATCGGCAATCCTCGCAGTACCCTTTACGTCGAATCTCGGGGTTCTGCTGCTGATCTTTTCGATCGCGCTTGCAGGGATTGCTTCGACAACATCTCTGAACTATGCATTGCTGAACGATCTCTTGCCGAGTTCGAAGCACATCGCAAAGGCAATGGCATTCATCGTGGTGGGCGGAAATACCTTCGGCATGATTGCCCCCATAGCAACCGGTTATGTTATTCAGGCGACTGGCAGATACGACTGGGCGTTTGGCATTGCTGGACTGCTGCTCCTGTTTGGTGCCAGCGTGGTTATGACGATGACGCGCGCTCCGATTGTGAGTGTCGAATCCGAAACCCCATCGGCAGTGTCAGCACAGTCATAACCGCAGACAGGCGGGCGTACGGTGCGTGAACGCCCGTTCCATTTGTTTCTCATCCCAGCCCCCTGACTAGGAGGCTGTCAAGGTCGCCCACCAGTGACCGAAGTCCCAGTCGATCGCGATTTATCGTCATAGCGTTCAAGTAATCAATACGCGTGCCGTAAGCCGACATGGGGACATTGGCATTCCGCTAGTGGTACCTAAAATAACCATAAGGAGTGCAGAGAGTGTTTTCAAGATTTACGATAAGCGCACGCATTGGTTTCGCCGTGGCGCTTCTGGGTTCGTTCCTTGTGGGCATCGGCGCCTTCGGCCTCATCGGCATGACGACGAGTAACGACGCCAACCGACGGACATACGCAGTCCAGATGCCGAAATCAATTGCGGTTGGTGAAATGGTCATCTATGTCGGGCGGCAACGCACTACGCTGGATCGCGCAGCCATTCAGCTCGACCCGAATGATGCCAAGAATATGTATGCCATCGAAAAGGCGGTGCGAGAGGGCGCGGATGAAGCCTGGAAGCGCTATCTGTCGTTCCCCCGTGACGACAAAGAGAATGAGCTCGCGGGGGCGGTAACGAAGGAATACGAGAAGATAGAGCAAGAACTAACGCTGTACCAGGATGCGACTACGCGCGGTAATCGCGACGAGATCATTCGGCTGAGATCGGATCTGGGGCAAGTATATACGCGGATGCAGGGGGCCGCCGACGCGCTCAAAACATTCCAATATGAACAGGCAAAGAACGACTATCAGCAGACCGAGCGCACCTATACTTGGTTCAGGATTGGTAGTTTTAGCGTGATCGCGCTGGGAGCGATCTCGGCCTTTCTCAGTTGGCTGTTTTTGCGTCGCGCTATTCTGACTCCAGTGAACGAGGCAATCTTTCATTTTGAAGAGATAGCGCGCGGTGACCTGCGTCGCGAGATTGTCGTGCGATCAGGCGATGAGATGGGGCGGATGATGAGCAGCCTCGTATCCATGCAGACAGGCCTGATTCGAACGGCAAAATCGCTGCGTGAAGGTAGTGATGCAATTGCGACCGCTACCCGCGAAATCGCAGCTGGCAACGCGGATCTCTCAGCGCGCACTGAATCTCAAGCCGCGTCGCTGGAGGAAACGGCAGCCAGTACCGAGCAACTCGCCAGCACCGTACGGCAGAACGCCGACACTGCGGCCCAAGCCAGCGCACTTTCATCATCTGCCGCAAACGTTGCGCGCAAGGGCAACGACGTCGTATCCCGCGCGGTGTCCAATATGGGCGAAATCAGCAGAAGCTCGGCCGCAATTTCGGAAATCACGACGATCATTGAAGGAATTGCGTTCCAAACGAACATCCTTGCACTAAACGCGGCGGTTGAAGCTGCGAGAGCAGGTGAGCAGGGCCGCGGTTTTGCAGTCGTCGCTGGAGAGGTCCGCACGCTAGCGCAACGCTCCGCCGTGGCGGCGAAGGAGATCAAGGAGTTAATCCTAAATTCGACTGCCCGTATTGACTCGGGAGCGGCCCTTGTTTCTGAAGCCGGCGCCACCATGACAGAGGTAATCGAATCGATTGAGCGTGTTAACACACTGGTTGCCGAGATAGCGTCAGCCTCCAGTGAGCAAAGCCACGGCCTGAGCCAGGTGAGCACGGCCGTAAATGCGATGGACAACGCGACCCAACAGAATGCGGCGCTGGTTGAGGAGGCAGCGGCTGCCGCCCACGCCCTGCAGCACCAGGCGAACCTTTTGGCCGAAACAGCCGCTACGTTCAAGATCACCGGTTGATGTCAGGGCAACCGTCGCTAGCGACGTTTCTCTGGACACCATGATAGCTAGAGGCGGCCCCAGCGTGTGTCGGTGCGAGTCAGCGCCGCGGGGCCAACCTTCCGTCTATCGATTACCGGAGCCTTTGCACTAGCTGCCACGGTTGTCGGCAAGCGGCTCTCACATCGGCGGTGAGAAACCTCACAGACCTTCCCTGTGGCGCTATTTGACGGATTTGCCCCGACGGCTCAAAAGGGGGGCTTCGATCTGGCGTTTTCAGACGTGTAGCAATCGTGCCAAGCACGTGACCATTGAGAGGGACGTTCGCGTGTTGCATCGCCGAGCGCGGCGAGAGCCGTGCGGAATTCACTCACCATTCACACAACGTCATTGGCAATGCTCATGGTGTGCTGATGAAAAAGGCGAGCCGTGCGGGCACATAACGATCGAACCGCTCGTCCTGCTGAACCGCACAAAAACGTCAGCCCGACTCCAAGCCATCTTCTAACAATCGACTCAGGGCGCAGTCTCGCGCTCACCTCGAGTCCCCGCGTTGATGTAACTCCCGGCGTCAGGTGTCGGATGCTGCGCTTAACCCTGAAGTGTTCACTCGACGTACCGTTGCCGCTCTGCGTCAACGATCAGCGCCGATGGCTCTCCGCTACGAACCATGTCGGCTGTCATTGCTGTCACAGATAGCATGTGACAGCGCGTGGCGGCGTGGGCGGATGAGGCCGGTAAGTCGCCCTTCAATCAATCTGCAAGGCTAGAAGCGAAGGCAGTCACGTGTTTTCCTTCGAGAGGTCACTCCAGGAAAACTGATACTGGCAAACCGGCAGACGCTCCGCTGTACACCATCAGGCTGTTTCAGAGATTGGAGCCTGTAGCGCTCTTTGCCTCCGTGCGCGGCTTCGCACGGGACTTGATTGTTCCGGCTTGAGGGAGGTCGATCCCCCTCAGACTCCATTAACCGATGACGTACATCTGTTCATTAGGTCATATGCGCGCCAGATTAGGCCACGCGCCAAGACGTGGGGCCTTCAACGGAATGTACGGACTGCACGCGTGGCCGTCGGTACCGTCAAGCCGACATCTCGCTGGTGCACATGTCGCGCACCGGCGAGCGGTCCTAAAAGATCCTGTGCTTAGAACTTGTGGCGAATGCCCACACGCGCGACGAGCTGGTTGGCGTTGCCCGAGGCGCT
>NZ_QLSU01000056.1 GCF_003268775.1 Paraburkholderia unamae | reverse complement strand
GATTGTGCAATGCTGGCAGCGAGCCTGGGAGCACGTCACGCCGTTCTTCGTGTTTCCACCCGAGATTCGACGGGTTGTGTACACGACCAACGCCATTGAGAGTCTGAACATGCAGCTACGCAAGATCATCAAGACCCGGGGCCACTTCCCCACCGACGAGGCTGCCATCAAACTACTCTGGCTGGCGCTGCGCAATGTGCTGGCCAAGTCGGTACGGGCAACCTTCGACTGGAAATCCGCGATGAACCAGTTTGCCATCCTGTTTGGCGAGCGCTTTACGCTCGCCCGAGGTTAGGATCTGTTAAACCGCCTTGCACACAAAAATGCGGATAGGTTCCCTTGCGTCTGACGCTCGATAGTCGTGTTCATTCCGACTTCTTACGGCTTCACTATGCCGTGAATAGTGAATCGCGTCCGATGCGGCCAGACCCCGGGCGACCTATGTTAGCAAGACGGCCTTCGCGCCATCGAGCGATTCGTAAGCCATGGCTAGTTCGATCTGGTCGAGATCGAACTCCTTGCCAATTCTGGTCCTGAACGTTCGATCGTCAATCACACCTTCAAGGGTTTTCAGAGCGGAGACGAGTTCGTCGTGATCCTTCACCGTCCGGCTCGCGAAATTGCTGAATCGTCTCAAGGTCAGGTTCTTCATCATGAAGAGCCCGGACTGAATAGACACCGGAATGGCGCCGCCCAAAAGCCCGTAGATATAGATCGTCGAATTCATCGGCAGGCCGGGCGCTATTCCCGTTAGCAAGTCGCCGCCGACGCCGTCGAATACCGCCGTCGTTCCCAGTTCGGCGGACAATACGCCGAGCTTATCGGTGAAGCCTTCGCTGGTGACAATGACGTGCTCCGCCCCCAAACGGCACAGCGCCTCCCGTGCCCACTCGGTGCGCACCAGGAAAATCGCGGGCAACTTTCTGCGGCGAGCGAGGGCAGCAAGAGCATAACCGGTGGCCGAATTCCCGGCCGTGACAATGACGCCCTTATGGCCCGCTGCGGTGATCTCGTCGAGAAAGGCGTAGGCCGTCATCACGTTCACGAGTGAGCCACAGTAGTCCCGGGCACGAACATGGTCGGGCAGGATCAAGCAAGTCGAATAAGGCACCTGCGCCCGTTCGCACCAAAGCCCAATACTCTCCGGACTTCTGCCGAGCGACCGGTAGACCGCCACTTGCTTGCCCGTATATTCCGCCGGGACGCCTGCTCCCACTGCGACGACCTTGCCTGCTCCCGACGCGCCCCAGACGTTATGCCGGTCGAGCGCGAGTGCGTTGCCGGCGGCTGTAGGCATCCGCAGGAAAGTCTTGTCGCCATGGTTGATCGCCGATGCATCCATGTCGAGCAGCACATGGCCCGGCGCTGGCGCGGTCGGTGTCGGGATGTCGCGAACCTCTAGTTCCCGGCCAGGTGTTACACAAATCGCTTTCATTGGTCAGTTCCTTCTGTTTCGGTGTCGTTGATTGCATAGCCCGTAACATAAGCAACTTTATCCATTGCCGGAACGCTGCATCCGGGCATACCATCGATTCCATTCTGGAATTGATGAAGGTAGTCTGTATGGATAGAGTGAGCGCGATTCGTCTGTTTGTGCGTCTTGTCGAATGCGGGAGTTTCTCCGCCGTCGGGCGTGAGGAAGGGATCGGACAACCGGCGGTCAGCAAACAGATCGGCGCGCTGGAACGGCATCTTGGCGCACAACTTGTTTTGCGGACTTCCCGCCAGGTCGTGATCACGGAAGCAGGACAAACATTCTACGAATCCGCGAGGCAACTGGTGGACGACTTCGATGCGCTCGAATCGTCCGTAGGCGATCGCCAGCAGTCGCCACGAGGCGTGGTCAGGGTCAATACCGCACCGGCTCACGGTCGGCTCTGCATTACCCCGCTACTTCCCAACTTTTTTCGACGATATCCCGACGTCGCGATCGAATTGTCGGTATCGGAGCGGTACGTTGACCTGGTGGGTGACGGCATCGACTTGGCGGTGCGTCATGGGCGGCTCGTAGACTCTTCGCTCACTGCCAGAAAGCTGTCCGAGACAGATTTCGTGCTCGTGGCGAGCCCTGCCTATCTGGCCGCGAAGGGAGTCCCGATCCGGCTTCCGGACCTCGATCAGCACACCTGCATCGTCTTTGCGAAAGGCCGTGAGCGTTACCCCTGGTCACTCAAAGTCGGGCAGGAGGTCGTCTCCTACATTCCGCACGGCTCGCTGCTGACCGGCGATGCCGAACACATTCGCGCGGCTGTGCTTTGCGGCCTTGGCATTGCTCAGGCGCCATTCTGGTTATTGGCGGAAGAGATCCGCTCCGGCCAGGTCCAGGTGCTTCTGCCAGAGTTGCAGCCCGAGCGCGTGCCCATCCATCTTGTTTATCCAGCTGGCCGTCGAGTCCCGATGAGAGTACGGATCTTCATCGAGTATCTTGTGTCAGCATTCGCGAGTCCCGAACTTTGACACACTGCTGATCCGCTGAGTCCAAAAGACGGTCGACAGCGAGAATTGTTGGCAATCTACGCGCCGATTTGAATGTCTCAAAGTGGCCGACCAGTGTCCGACGACCGAGCGCGAGGATGGTCGCCGGCGAGCGCCTATGCGACAGGCATGACCGACCCACTTCTGCCGTTCCTACCCGTGCTACCGCAGCGTCCGGTTCCAAGGCATTTCGGTCAATGCTGCATCTGCAACGCGGCAAATTTTTACTCAGCCGACGTGCTCAGGAGTGGCCGTGCACAGACCTGCACGCGTTCATATCGCGTTGAAAGTAGGCCACGTTTTCTTTCCCGAGAAAGCGTGCCGGTTCGGCTCTTACAGAGGAATGTGCTCTAACGCACAGACTGCCGACTAACCTTCGTGGTCTGGTTGACGTTTGAATTCGCCGGCCTTCCAGGGAGTGGGTAATGAGCAGAATACCTTGGGCGCGCCACTCAATTCATGAGCATCAGAGCCACCTCGGTTGGGACCAGACGCTAAAGCCCGTGTTGACCGTGGCTCCTGGTGAAACCGTCGAGTTCTTTCCCGTCGACGCATCGGGAGGGCAGCTCACTGCCAGTTCAACCGTCGACGACATTGCACAGCTAGACTTTGCGAGAGTGAACCCGGTTGTTGGCCCGATGTATATCGATGGCGCTAAACCGGGCGACGCCGTCAAGGTCACACTGTTGTCATTCGCACCTTCGGGTTGGGGGTGGACGGCAAACATTCCAGGCTTTGGCTTGCTCGCAGACCAGTTTCCCGACCCGGCCCTGCACATCTGGAAATACGAGGCGGATCTGAAGATCCCGGCCATGTACGGCCCTGGTGGACGTGTTCCCTTAAAACCCTTTTGCGGGACGATCGGCCTCGCGCCGGGAGAACCGGGTTTGCACAGCGTGATTCCACCACGTCGTGTTGGCGGCAACATGGATATCCGCGACATCGGCGCAGGCACAGAACTCTATCTCCCTGTGGAGGTGGAGGGCGCGCTATTCTCGGTGGGTGACACGCACGCCGCTCAAGGTGACGGCGAGGTATGCGGGACGGCCATCGAGAGCCCCGTAGCACTGACGGCGAAATTCGAATTGGTCAAAAAGGCGAACCTCGCGTTTCCCCGCTTTACAACGCCGGGCCCTGTCAGCCGTCATCTCGATACGAAAGGCTACGAAGTCACTACTGGCATCGGTCCCGATCTGATGGAGGGTGCTCGGGCTGCCGTCTCTGGAATGATCGACATTCTCACGCGACAACATCACATCAGCGCAATCGATGCTTACCTGTTGTGCAGCGTTTGCGCCGACCTGCGCATCAGCGAGATCGTCGACCGGCCTAACTGGATTGTCTCGCTCTACTTCCCGCGAACCGTATTCGAGTGAGTTCTCAAAGGCGGTTCTCCGGCTCTAGCCCGCCCTGTCGATTACCACGGGGGCGGTACGAGCGGTTCTTGGCCGATTCGTTTGGCTGGACTCGACCCGAATCCGTCATTTGGCAACCTGCCAGCATGGTGACCGCATTGGTGCTGATTGCAGACGCTCTCCGATCGACTTGATCAACATATAGTTGGTCGCTCCGGATTCGGGTTGACTCGGTCAAGCGACTGCGTTGGGTACCGAACATAACTACTTCCCTTAGCGGCGCCCGCGTGCCAAGCTGATTCCAATGTTCATGGGCGTTGCTGCCAGTCCGAACACTTCTGTTGGAGCTCACGATGCACGCCGAACACTTTGATTTGGTGTATTACGTATGGTCTGAGACGATAGTCGGAAGCGTCGCTGGCTGCTCGTTCTGCATTCATGGTGTGAGTGGTGGAGGGCGTGGCCGGATCGATGGAAAAGGAGAGCGCTCTTTCGACTCCTACTCACCTTACCGGGTAACCGATGAGAAGAAGGGAATTCGCGGAGGACCTATACCTCCCGGCTTGTATCGAATCGAGCGCCCGAGTGATTATCAAGGTGACGCGTGGGACCCTGCCGCTGTCCTAACCCCTAAGTCGCTTTACGCACAGTTTGCCGGATGCCGTGATTTCACTAGGATTCCGTTCGAGATTCACGGTTCTGGGGAAAAAGGCAGCGACGGCTGCATAGTCATTGAGAAACCCTACAGGACAAGGCTCCTGGATGCCGTTGAAAAAGCAGGCGGCGCAATACTGCTCGTAACTTTGGATACAAGACCGGGAGACCTGATTGATAGGACTTTTTCACGCACAAGCATGGCCTGAAGTAGCACTCGAACGTACATTGCGCGGACAGTGTGATTGCGTAACCTTGCCTGCTACCGGCCACATGAATTTTCTGCTTAACCGTAACTGTTGTCGCCGACGCAGTTCTGATCCAGATGCCGAGGTTCAGGTGAACCGGCCGCATGTCGACCTCATCCCGTATTGGTCGGCCTTTGCGCCCTGGGATATAGGATCAAGGGCGCGTCGGCAGCCGGTTCATTCTGGCGTTGGCTGCAACAACCAAGTGGCCCGAAGTGAATATTCTCGAAGTCGTCCAGCGTAGCTCTCGTGGCGAAGACTTCAGTGGCAATCATGGACGGAGTGCTTAAATGTCAAATCAAGTAGCGAAGGTCGGTCAAATCGTCCGGGCTATGCGGGACATCCCACTCACAAGAAACGCGCACGTAACGGTACTGTCGTCCGCTACGAGGATTGTCCTGCGCAAAGGCACGGAGGCTGAGATCACTGCAATCGCATTGAATCACATCGAACTTAACTGTAAAGACGGTGACCAGTCCCTAGGGTTGGCAGCATGGGGGCTCAGAATCAGAGTCGCGAAGGTTGTGTGGGGCATGTCGTTCGAATGAAAGCGGCGTTCCGCGATATCAACTCTCTCATTGAGTCTGCTCCGGCGCAAACGGTTAAATGTCCGCTTTCGGGCCTGCCGATTTTCCGGCAGTTCCCCACACGCGTTCGGGGCGCTCGAAATCAGTCTTTGCGGAACTGCTCCAACAGAAACGTCACGAACCGATCGATTAGCGAATGCCCCACCCAATAGCGCCGCAATCGAAGGTCCGCAATGCGTTAGGAGCCGACATCTGGATGTCCGAGCGACGAAACGGGCGAATGTCCCTTCATGGCCGAACTCGGGCCACATGCGCAGCGTCTGAGTTACGCATGCGTTGCCCGGCGGCAAACGGCAGAGAACAAAGGGAGTTCTGAGGTTATTGCGCGTGGTGACACATTGACTGTCGCAATGGTGACAGTTTTAATGCGGTCTACGCCAACAAAATGCGATGTGCGCTCGCCGCCATTGAAAAATCAAGCAGATGAAAATTGAATTCCCGAGGCGCTCGGCGAGCGACCCTCGGCCACGCAAATCGTGAGTACGCGCGGCGCCACTCGGGACGCCTGCTGAGCGAATCCAAAACGTTGCGGCGGAGAGCGTCGTGTACAGAGCGTTAGCGAATGCGCGAACGACCGGGCCTAAGCGTCAGAGCGACGCATCGGATCGCTTTAGCGGTTAGAACGCCTGTCCTCTATGCCCACGCGCTTCTCCGCAGAAACCTGAAGACTGGCGAGACGTCCTGACAGCGTGCGCATGGACAATCGTTACCTGACCACTGATGCCGGCCTGGGGCGCGCAGCCAGTTCTGTAGCTGCGTCAATACCGATGCCAGTCATGCACAGTAATCGAATCACGATCTCTTCCTTGACACTCGCTGAAAGCCGGTCTGTCGTGATGGCGAGACTGGCGCCGACGATGGCGTGCGCAGTCAGGTGCCACACGAGATCCGGGTCCGACACGCGGAAAACGCCCGCGCCGATGCCATTGCGCAGGTCGCGAATCGCAAACGGGCCCATGCGCCGGAAGAGCGCGTCGGCGATGACTTCCGAGCGGTACAGCATTTCCTTCCAGCTAATGTCGGTAGTCGCCGCTTCAAGCACGGTGCGAATCCCGAACGCATAGACCGCTGCCGGGTCGGCCAGGCCAGCGGTCGCCCTTTCTATGCGTAGCGCCAGCTCGTGCATCATTTCCTCGAGCACTGCGATTGCGAGTTCGTCCTTGGACTTGAAATAGTTGTACACCGTCCCCGCGCCTACGTCGGCGAGTTCGGCGATTTCCAGCATCGTGGCGGCATCGATCCCTTTTTCGCTCATGATCGTGCCCGCGGCTTTGATCAACGCTTCGCGATTACGACGCTGCCTGCGCGCCACGCGCCCTTCCTGCTCGCCCTCATTGGCCGGTGAATTCATCGAAGTCTGCCTGGATTCATTGTTGACGATCATTCTAATACGAATCCAGCTTCGGTAAGCATGGCCATGACACGCACCGCAGGATCACTTTGTTTGCGATCCTCCGATTTGACTGATAATCAAACGTGAGTGTTTACCATATGTGACGAGCATTCAGTTTTGATCTACATTCTGTCCCAAGCGAAGTGCAGATGTCATCCAGCCGGACGGCGGTCATCCGTGCAGCCAGCATCATCCTTCGCACCGCAAGCCCAGCAGGGCGACGAATCAAGGAGACAGTTCATGAATGCCCCCGCTTCAACCGCAAACACTCACTTTGACGCCGATGTCGCCATCATTGGCGGCGGCCCGGTCGGCACGTTGCTCGCAATCCTGCTCGGTCAGCGCGGCAAACGGGTGACGTTGGTCGAGCGCTGGTCGCAGGCCTATGGCCGGCCGCGCGCGGTGACGTACGACCACGAGATCGCCCGGATTCTCGCGACGCTCGGGATCGACTCGGAGCATGACTCGGCTATCTCGTACCACGACGAGCTGTATTACTGGAAAGACGTGCGCGGCGAGAACCTTCAGATCGTCGACTGGCAGAGCCAGTCGGCGTCGGGCTGGCGCGTGCGTTACTGGTTCAACCAGCCGGACCTCGAAGCGCGTCTCACGAGCATCGTCGACGGCATGCCGGGCGTCACGCAGTTGCGCGGCTGGGAGGGTACGGGGCTGGTCGAGGACGGTGACGGCGTGACGGTATCGCTCACGCGCAACCCGCAGGAAGCCGGCGCTGGCGGCGAAACCCGCACAGTGCGCGCGAAGTACCTGGTGGGCGCCGATGGCGCGAACAGCTTCGTGCGCGACGCGCTCGGCATCGAGAACGAGGACAGGGGCTACTTCTTCGACTGGCTGATTCTCGACCTCATCCCGCAGGAAGCATACGTCGCGCAGCCCATGCAGTGGCAACTGTGCGACCCGAAGCGTCCGACGACCATCGTGCCAGGCGGCCCGGGCCGGCGCCGCTGGGAGTTCATGGTCCTGCCTGGCGAGTCGGCGCAGGAGTTGCAGACCCCCGAGCGCGCATGGGAGCTGCTCGAGCCGTGGGGCATGACGCCGGAGAACGCCGAACTCGAGCGCAGCGCCGTCTACCGTTTCCAGGCGCGCTGGGCGAAGACCTGGAACCGCGGCCGCTGCGTCATCGCGGGCGATGCGGCGCATCTGATGCCGCCGTTTGCGGGCGAGGGCATGTGTGCGGGCTTGCGCGATGCGTTCGCATTAGGCTGGCGTCTTAACGCGATTCTCGAAGGCAAGCTGTCCGCCGCGGTGCTCGACAGCTACACGACCGAGCGCCTCGAGCACGCGAAGCACTACATCGAGTTCAGCCAGGAGCTTGGGAAGATCATCTGCATTGCCGACGAAAAGGAAGCAGCAGAGCGCGATGTGAAAATGAAGGCCGATCTCAAGGCGCGCAATAACCAGCCGGTTCCGACCGACGTTTGCCATCTGGGCCCGGGGGCCTGGTCTGCCGAATCCGCGCATGCGGGTGAGTTGTCGGTGCAGGGCGTGGTCGACGTGAACGGCACGCGGGACCGCTTTGACCAGGCCGTCGGCCACGGCTGGTTCGTGATCGGTCTGGATGCCGATCCGGCGCACGCGCTTGGCCCCGAGCGGCTGGAGCAACTCGCGCTTCTGGAAGGCCGGACCGCGCGGATCGGCACGCCGGGCGCAACGGGCGCGCCTTGCGATGCAGTGGATATCGAAGAAACGTACAAGCGCTGGCTCGCAAGCATCGACGCCACCTATGTCGTGCTGCGCCCCGACTTCTACGTCGCGGCCACTGCGAAGAGCGCGGAACTGTTGCGCGAGCGCTTCGACGAACTCGTCGCGAAGCTCCATCTTCGCGTCGGCGAAGTCGCCTGAGTACGGAGTCCGTTCATGACTGCGAGCTTCACCTACGAAATCAATCCGGGCCGCATCTTGTTCGGCCCCGGGACCGCCGAAGCCGTCGCCGGCGAAATTGGGCGGCTCGGTGCCGAGCGCGCGCTGATTCTCTCGACGCCGTCGCAGCGGGCCGACGCGCAGAAGCTGGCCGAACGGATCGGTCCGCTGGCAGCAGGCGTCTTCAGCGAAGCGGCGATGCATACGCCGGTTGCCGTGACGCTCAAGGCGCTGGCCGCGTTCGAGGCGGCGGGCGCGGACTGCGTGGTCGCGCTTGGCGGCGGTTCGACGATCGGGCTTGGCAAGGCCATTGCCTGGCGCAACGATGCACCGCAGATCGTGGTCGCGACCACCTATGCGGGCTCTGAGGTGACGCCGATCCTCGGCCAGACCGAGGACGGCATCAAGACGACCATCCGCGACGCGAAGATCCTCCCCGAAGTCGTGATCTACGATCCTGCGCTGACGCTTGGCCTGCCCGTTGCGATGAGCGTGACGAGCGGCTTGAACGCGATCGCGCACGCGGTGGAGGGCGTCTACGCGAAAGATCGCAATCCGGTGACGTCGCTGATGGCCGTCGAAGGCGTGCGGGCGCTGCGTGATGCGCTGCGCGTGATCGTCGTGCGCCCGGACGATCTCGCTGCGAGGTCCGATGCGCTTTATGGATCGTGGCTGTGTGGATCGGTGCTCGGAACGGTCGGCATGTCCCTCCATCACAAGCTTTGCCATACGCTCGGAGGCAGCTTCGACCTGCCTCACGCGGAAACTCACGCCATCGTGTTGCCGCATTCGGCGGCATACAACGCCCAGGCCGCGGCCCGGGAACTGCGGCCCCTCGTGGATCTGTTCGGTGACTCGATCGGTGGAGGGCTTTACGACTTCGCCCGCTCGCTCGGCGCGCCGCTCGCCCTGAAGGACCTCGGGCTGAAGGAATCCCAGCTCGATGCCGCAGCGGACCTCGCGGTGAAAAATCCGTACTGGAATCCCCGCCCGGTCGAACGTGAAGCCGTCCGCGCGCTGCTACAGCGCGCGTGGGAAGGCGCACGGCCCGAGTAGCAGTTCGTCAAATCATTATAAGGAATCCTCAGCATGTCCCAGTTCTTTACCGAAGAGGGCTCGGCTCAGGCAGTCAATGCGCGCATGGGCGCAGACGTCGAGCCGCGCCTGAAAATCGTCATGGCATCGCTCGTGAAGCACCTGCACTCGTTTATCAAGGACGTCCAGCTCACGCAGGAGGAGTGGGAAGCCGCAATCGGCTTTCTGACCCGCACCGGGCAGATCTGCGGCAACGAGCGCCAGGAGTTCATTCTGCTGAGCGACACATTGGGCGCGTCGATGCTGGTTGATGCGCTCAACCACCGTCGCCCTGCCGGCGCGACCGAGAACACCGTGCTTGGCCCGTTTCATGTCGTGGGCGCGCCGGAGCGGGAGATGGGTGCCTCCATCACGCTCGACGGCAAGGGCGAGACCTGTGCGTTCGAGGGGCGCGTGGTCGACATCAACGGCAATCCGGTGGCGGGCGCACGGCTCGACGTATGGTCCGACAACCCGGACGGCTTTTACGACGTCCAGCAACCGGGCATCCAGCCGCAATGGAACAATCGCGGCATTTTTACGACCGGCGATGATGGGTACTACCGCTTTATCGGCATCAAGCCTGTGTCGTACCCGATTCCTGACGACGGGCCGGTGGGCAAGATGCTCGCCGCGCTCGGGCGGCATCCCTATCGGCCCGCGCACATGCACTTCATCGTGACTGCGCCCGGCTTCGAGAAGATCGTGACGCACACGTTCGCGGGCGACGACGCCTACCTCAACTCCGATGCGGTGTTCGGTGTCAAGGAGACGCTGGTGGCGCCGTTCGAGCGCGCCAGCGACGGCAACACGGTCTGGCGCTCGCCATTTGACTTCGTGCTGACGCCTGTCGGCGGCAGTGCGACCGCTGGGGCGTGACGATGCGGTGCGCTTTGCGCCGCGCGACAGAGCAATCTGGCGAGTAAGCTGGATGACGGGCCGGCCGCCGCCGGCGTCGGCCCGAGAGTGCGTCGGCAGGCTGCCTGCCGAGCGAAAAAGCCGCCGGAAGAGCGTGCAAATCAATAAGTACGACTGAGTAAAAATAGCGTATCAGTACGGTCAAATAGCAGACATATTCAAGGAGACGAAACATGAAGCAGTCCAGTGAGGCCTGGGATACGGCCTATGAGTGGAAGGCGGTTGCGCTGTTGTCAATCGGGTTCGGTCTGGTGGGCATCGACCGCTTCATGATCATGCCGCTCTTTCCGATCATGATGCACGAGCGCCATTTCGACTATCAGGACCTCGGTTATATTGCCGGCGCCCTGGCCGTTGCGTGGGGCTTTGCGTCGATTTTCATGGGCAACCTCTCGGATCGCATTGGACACCGGAAGGTGATCATTCCGGCGATGCTGGTGTTTTCAGTGTTGTGCAGTGCGAGCGGATTTGCGGCGAGCCTTGGCACGCTGATCCTGATCCGCGTGCTCATGGGGTTCTCCGAGGGCGCCTATACGCCAGTGAGTATTGTCGCGACGATCGATGCGTCCAGGCCGTCGCGGCACGGTTTCAACGTCGGCTTGCAGCAAACGATGATGCCGTTGCTCGGGCTGGGTGTCGCACCGATTCTCGTCACGCAGTTGCTGAAGGTCGTGCCTTGGCACTGGATCTTTGCGCTCGCGGCCGTGCCGGGTTTCGTCGTGGCCTACCTGCTCTACCGCTGCCTGCGCAACAGCGATGTGCAGAACGCGGCACGGCATACGCAGACTCACGACGCCGCGCGGCACAAGTGGTCGGACGTATTCCGCTACCGGAACATTCCGCTCAACATCATCGGCATGTTCTGCTGGGTGACGAACCTCGTGATCCTGCCGGCGTTTCTGCCGAGCTACCTCACCGAGTCGCTGCATCTGGACATCGAGCAGATGGGTTTTATCCTGTCGGCGATTGGCTTTGGCGGCGCGCTGGGTGCGCTGGTCATGCCGTCGCTGTCCGACCGCCTCGGCCGCAAGCCGGTGATGATCCTCTCCGTGCTGGGCGCGCTGGTGTTCCTCGCGTTGTTGACGCGCTGCGACGCCAATCCGCCAAAACTGTTTGCGTGGCTTTTCATGACGCTGTTCTTCGTCTTTGCGCTCATTACGCTCACGGTGGGGCCGATCAGCGCCGAGTCGGTGCCGGCCCGCTTGATGACGACGGCATCTGGTCTCGTGGTTGGTGTCGGTGAGGTCTTCGGAGGGGGAATCGCGCCGGCGCTGGCGGGCTACGTGGCCAAACACTATGGGGTCGCGCACACGATGTATTTCGCACTGGGCGCGCTCGTCATAGGGCTCGTCGTCGCCATATCGCTGAAGGAGACCGCCCCGGTTCGCACTTCGCGGCGCGCGCCCGTGCCGCTCGGCTCTGAAATTGCCGAATGACGCATCAGCCCGTTAAAAGAACGACACGAACGCCGACGCGATTGCGCGGCACAGGAGACCATGGAGATGAAGCACAGCAGGATTTCACTGTGCGCAGGCCTTATTGCGTTGACCATGCCCATGGCAGCGCACGCGCAGGGCAGCGTGACGATTTTTGGCCTGCTCGACGCAGGTGTGACTTACGTGAACAATCAGCAAGGCGGGTCGAAGACGTTCCTCGATACGGGCATCTTCGCACCGAATCTGCTGACGTTGAAAGGCACCGAGGAACTCGGCGGCGGCAGCCGGGCACTTTTCGAACTGACCTCGCAGTTCGACCTCGCCAGCGGCGCGACGATTCCCGGAGCCGGCGCGCTATTCAATCGCACGGCCTACGTCGGATTATCGAATGACCGACTCGGCACGCTGACGCTCGGAAATCAGTACGATTTCATGTTTGAGACACTGACGCTCGGCTTGTTCGACGGCGCGTTTCTCGCTGGCGGTATTTACGATTTCCGGCAGGGACCGTTCGCCTCGCTTGGCGTGCCGGACAATCCAACGGGCTCGTTCGATTTCGACCGGATGGGTGGCGCAACCCGTGTCGCCAACTCGGTTAAATATCGCAGTCCTGATCTATATGGGATTCACATTGGCGCGCTGTACGGATTCGGCGGCGTCGCGGGTGACTTCACCGCGAACTCGACGATGAGCTTCGGAGTCGACTATGCCAACGGCCCGCTCGGACTGGGCGCAGCGTTCGTCAACGTCAGGTACTCGGGCTTGTATGAGGGGCTCAACGGCAGCATCCGCAATTTTGGATTCGGCGGACACTACCAGTTCGGGTCCGTGCTCGCGATGCTGCTTTACACGAACACCGCGAATACGGCGAGCGGCGCAAAGATCGATGTCTACAAGACCGGCGTGCAGTGGGATGTCACCGGAGTCTGGACGGCCGGTCTGGACTATTCGTTCATGCAGGGCAACTCGGCGCTGGACAACAATCGGGCGCATCAACTGAGCGGTGTGGTCCAGTACCACCTCTCCAAGCGTACCTTCCTCTACGCGGAAGGCATTTATCAGCACGCGAGCGGAGACGGACCAGTCACACAGGCCTGGATCAATGCGCTGAACCAGCCGGGCAGCGCATCAACGACCGGTTCGCAGGTGCTCGCTCGGGTGGGTGTCTCGACACGCTTCTAATGCAAACCATAGGTGCAAATCTTGATCAAGCATATCGTGATGTGGAACGTTCGCGGGACATCGCCCGAAGAGAAGGCCGAGGCAGCCAACCGGGTTAAAGAAGCATTCGAAGGCCTTAACGGAAAAATTCCAGGAATGAGTCGGCTGGAAATAGGCATTGACGTTAGCCGTATCGACTATGCATGCGATGTCGTGCTCTATTCCGAGTTCGTGGACCGCAATGCGTTAGAGGCATACGCTACGCATCCCGAGCATCTGCGTGTTCGAGATGAACTGGCAGGGGTGCGCATCAGCAGGCATCAGGTCGACTACCTTTAAGGCGAGTCGGGCAATCGGTGCGAGGTCGTGGTCTATATCACGGCCGCCGGTTCCCTGCTGTCGTCATCAGTTGCGCGGTTCGCTGGTATTTCCGGTTCGACCTGAGCTTGCACGACGTCAAAGAGTTGTTGCTCGAACGCGGCGTCGTGGTCACGTTCCCGATCGCGCGCAATGTGCGATTGGCCGGCTCGCCAAATGCGTCGAGCCGGTCTCGGGACTTTCGAATGCAGACGGAGCCGAATCCCGGGTTCGCCTCAACCTGCGGCACGCGCGCGATGCTTCATTTCCTGATGCGCACTAACGCGTCGACGGCCAGCACGCCTTCGCCTTCACGCTTGACCATCACGGGATTGACTTCGGCTTCAACGACGCAGACATCGGAAAGGGTGGCGAGTCGAGACATGGCGACCACCGTCCTGGCGAGGGCATCCAGGTCGCCACGTGGTTTGCCGCGATAGCCCTCAAGCGCGCGCAGTCCCTTGACTTCAGCGACCATCGCCCGGGCCTCGTCGAGATCGACGGGTGCTAATCGCAACGAGCGGTCCCGGTAAAGCTCGGTATAGACGCCTCCTGCCGCGAGCATCACAACGGGGCCCACCTGTGGATCGAGCCGATAGCCGATCAGCGCCTCGCCGAGGCCTTTGGCCATGGGTTGCACGAGCACGCGCTCCACCGGGACATCCGGCTCGTGCCGTCTCACGTTCTCGACAATGCGAGCGGTTGCTGCGCGCAATTGAGCGGCGTCGGCGATACCCAGTTCGACGCCGCCAACATCCGTTTTGTGAGGCAGCCGCCCGGAGAGCACTTTCACCGCGAGCGGATAGGGAAGCGCCTCAGGCAACGGCGTGCTTTCGTCGACCGGGATCGCTGTCGCGGGCGCATGCGGCACACCCACTTGCGCGAGCTGCTCGTACGCAGTGAGCTCGTCAAGCAAGATGGCCTGCCCATGCCCTGTATCGTTCTTTCCCGGCGCTGCGTGTTGTGCGAAGGGCTTGGGCGCGCGGCGCGATGCAGCGGCGGCAATCGCATCCGCGCAAGCTTCGGGCGTGCGAAAACACGGTACGCCCGCTTCGGTCAGGCGCAAGAGCGCCTGCGGCGCTTCTGGCACGACAAACGCGGCCAGCGGCAGCAACGTCGGGTCATCCATGCCGCTGTCGATAATCGGGCGAACCACCAGTTCTGGCGCGAAGCGCGCGGAAGACCCCGCGACGGCGATGACGAGATCGAATTCCGGTGCCGTACGCAGCACGCGAAGCGCTGCGCTCATGACGTCATAGCGGGTGCCCGCAAGGGTCAGGTCGACGATGCGTCCGCTGGATACGTTCACGCCCGCACTCGCGAGCCGCGCGAATGTGGCTTCACGCGGTTGCACGACGTCGACACCGCGAACACCGAGTTGATCGACAACCATGGCCGCGCCGCCGCCAGTTGTGGTCACGACCGCGACACGCGGTACGCGCGCGGCTTCCTGCGGCTTGGGCAGGGGCATTTGTCGAAGCAGGGGGAGGCTTTCGAGAAACGCTTCCAGCGTGTCGACGCGAGCCATGCCACAGTCCTTGAGGAACGCGTCGGCCACGTCGTCCTCGCCAGCGAGCGCGCCGGTGTGCGAGACGGCAAGTTCTGCGGCGGCCGCGGAGCGGCCCAATTTGTACGCCACGACGGGCTTCCCGCGCTCGGCTGCGGCCAGGGCGAAGGCGCGCAGTTTGTCCGCATGGCGCAGCGTTTCGAGAAAGAGCATGTAGCCGGTAATGGCGGGGTCGTCGAGCGTCGCGGCGCAGATCTCCCCAACGCTCAGGTCGACTTCGTTTCCAACGGAAACCAGGCCGGCAAAGCCGACGCCTTTGGCCTTGCCGCGCGAGAGCAGGCCGCCGATCATGCTGCCGCTGTGAGAGGCCACGAACACGCCGCCCACTGGAAGATCCGGCTCGGCAAAAGCGGCGTTGGCCGTCAACGCGAGCTTTGTGCGCACGTTCACCATGCCAAGGCCGCTCGGCCCGAGAACGCGAATGCCGGTGCGGGCGACGATGTCACGTACGCGCTGTTCGCGTGCTTCGCCGTCCGGTCCCGTCTCGGAGAAGCCCGCTGCCAGAATCGTGGCCACGGGAATGCCGAAGTCCGCGCATGCCTCGAGGGCGTCGATGGCGGCCTCCGTTGGCGTGAGAATGAAGGCGTGCTCGGGAATTTCGGGCAGGTCCGCAACCCGGGGCCAGGCACGTTCGCCCTGCACGACATCGCGATTGGGGTTGATCGGGTAGATGCGGCCCTCGTAGCCCGCCTGCCGGATAAAGCGTAGCGGTCTGCCCGCCGTTTTTGCCGGGTCGTCTGACGCACCGATCAGCGCGACGCTTTCGGGCGCCAGCACGCAGCGTGCAAGAGCCAGGTTACGTAACGCGGCGCGGGGAGCCGGCTCCATCGTCTCATTCATGCTCATGGTGTCCCTTTACTTGCGCGGGTCGAAGCGGCGTTCGAAGACGCCTTCGGCGATACGGTTCTTGAGGACTTCGATCGATCCGCCTGCAATCATCCAGCCTCGCGTTCGCCGCACGCAGTATTCGACCAGCGACTCCTGACTGTAGCCCATGCCGCCCATCACCTGAAGCGCCTCATTCGAGACTTCCCAGCCCGCCAGATTGCATGCGAGTTTGGCGAGCGCCGTGTCGTTGGGGGAAGGCAGCGTGCCGCGCGCAACACTTGCCGCCTTATAGAGCAGCAGTTGAGCGGATTCGAGCTTGAGTGCCATATCGGCGAATTTCCACTGGATGCCCTGAAACTCGCACAACGGGTGGCCGAACTGCTCGCGCATGGCGGCATGTTCGCGTGCGAGATTGAACGCGTGGCGGCCCAGCGCCAGGGCGCGTGACGCATTGCCGACCCGCTCGACATTGAAGCCGGCGATCTGCTTCTTGAAGCCGCCTGGCCCGAGCAGAACATTCTCGGCCGGAATGCTGCATTCTTCCATATACAGCTGCGACCACGGTTCACCGCTCATGAAGCACGACGGATTGCCGACCGTGAGTCCGGGTGTGCCTTTCTCGATCAGAACCGAGCCGATGTTGCCCGTCCCCGGCCCGAAGCGGCAGTAGATGAGGAAAAGGTCGGCCTCGGGGCTATGCGTCGAAAAGATTTTCGTGCCGTTGATGACGAACCTGTCGCCTTCCTCACGCGCCGATGTGCGCAGTTCGGTGACCGCCGAACCCGCGCCGGGCTCGGTCATGCCGAGCGCGATGACCTTGCGGCCGCTGAGCAGATCCTTGAGGTAGCGGCGCTTTTGTTCCGGGCTTGCATACTCGACGAACGTGCGAATGGGGCCGAAGTTGCCAGCCTGCACGACATCCGCACTCTTGGGACAGACCAGCGCGATTTCCTGGATCGCGATGACGGCGTCCATCAACGTGCCGCCCTGTCCGCCGTCCTCCTCGTCCATCGTGATGCCGAGCAAGCCCTGTTCGGACAGCAGCCGGGCGACGTCGAACGCATAGCCGGGTTCGTGGGCCCGCCGCAGCGCGCCGTCTGCGAGAGTGTCTTTCGCGAACCGGCGCACGGCGTCAGCAAATGCGGTTTGCTCCTCATTGAACTGGAAGTCCATGGTTCTCCTCTTCGTCTCCAATTACGTGTTCATCGTGAGGTCATTATTCCCGCGGCGGGATTGACACACTACTTCGCATACAGTACGTTGATGTGAGTTTTTGGAACATCAATTGCCGTTTTTCATTCCGGCCTTCAAGGCCGATCACACGCTATGTCTCGCACGGTTCCCCCGCTCAATCCACTACACGTATTTGATGCCGTTGCTCGCCTGGGCAGCCTGACCAGGGCGTCGGCCGAACTGTGCGTCACGCACTCGGCGGTGAGCCGGCAGCTCGCCACGCTCGAGCAATATCTCGGCGTGACGTTGTTCGAGCGAGAGCCGCGCGGCGTGCGGCTCACGAAGGCGGGGGCGACCTACCACAAGGCAGTGGGACCGGCGTTCGCGGCGATTGCGGCGGCAACCGAAAGCATCGTGGGCAGTGCGGAGGGCGAGGCGCTGCGGCTCAATGTGTACACCACGTTCGCGGCGAAGTGGCTGATGCACCGGCTGCAACGCTTCGAGCAGCGCTATCCCAACATTCCTGTCGAGATCAGCACGACCGTGGCGCCGATGAATTTCAACGAGGTCGAGGCCGACGCGGCAATCCAGTTCGGCGACGGTAACTGGCCCGGTATCCGAAGCGAGCATTTGTTCGACGACGTCATTGAGCCCGTTTGCAGTCCGGCGTTGTTACGTGACGGGCCGCCGCTGAAGACGTTTTCGGATCTCGCGAACCATCGGCTGCTTCAATCGCGCTACCGGCGCCAGGACTGGTTCGACTGGCTGCATGCGGTAGGGCGCAGCGATCTCGAAGCGCTCGTGAAGCAGCAGCGCGGCGGCTTTCAGAACTCGCTGCTCGCCTACCAGGCGGCGATCGAGGGGCTTGGCGTGGCGGTCGGGCAAACGCGTCTGCTCGCCAACGATATCGCCTCGGGCGCGCTGGTTTGCCCGTTCAAACGCCCGGTGAAGCGCAAGCTGGGTTATTACCTGCTGATTGCCGAAGGCCGCAGGCCGTCGCGCAAGATCACGGCATTTCGCTCGTGGCTGATGGACGAAATCGCTGCCATGCCCATGATAGAGGGCATGGCAGAGTGAGGACACGGCTTACGCTTGCGAGGCGATGAGCTTCGCGAGCGCGAGATCGGCAATACGGTGTTCATCGATGCGCCAGAGTCGATCGAGCAGCGATCGCGCAGCGGATTGGCCGATTACCGGTGTGGCGAGTTCGGTGAACTTGGCGTCGAGTTCGGCGTCGGTCAGCGGCGCTTCGGGATCGCCGCGGCGATACGGGGCAAACGTCTCGACCGTGCGGCCATCGGCAAGCGTCACGGCCACGCGCGCCGCACGCTGCTTCGGAAACGTGGCTGTCAAGGCCGGATCGGCGACCAGTTCGATCTTTTCCATCAAGGCCCGCAGCGGCGCCTCGGCAAGCCGCGCGGGCTCGAACGCGCTGAGCCTGACCGAGCCATACATCGCCGCGTGGCTCATGACGTAGGGCAGGCTGAAACGCGCTTCAAAGGCCGTTTGCGGGTTGCGAATGCCGGCCACCTCGAGCGCCGCCCCATATGTGCGCACGGTGATGTTGCGGATCGCGTCGCTCGTGAAGCCGTGCTCGCGCTTCAAATCGAGCAACGCGTCGATGGCGGCGAATGTGTGGCCGCAGCAGCCGTGATTTTTCTGCGTGATGCGCTCGATGTTGAATTGCACGCCAAGGCCGTCGGTGACGCCGTGCCAGCTCGGCGAGTCGCACAAGGCGGCGCCGAAGCCCGCTGCGCCTTCCAGGATGTCGGTCACACCGGTCAGCCCCGCGGCGGCACCTTGTGCCGCGCGTACGCCCACTGCGGCGGCGTGGCCGGCATGCAGGGCTTTGGTCATCGCGTCGGAGCGGAAGGCCTGCTGGAGGCCGGACGCAAAGGTCGCCGCCGTCGCCATCGCATGATGTGCCGCGTCGGTGGACCCAGGCGCGGCGAGAAGCGCGCCCGCTGCGGCCGCGCCGAAGCATCCCACCGTGCCGGTCGTATGGAAGAAGCGGTAATGGGCGGGTTGCACGGCGGCGCCAATGCGCGTCGAGACTTCGTAGCCTGCGACGATCGCCTTGAGCAGTTGCTCGCCACTCGCGTTGCTGTTTTCGGCTAGCGCGAGCGCTGCGGCAACCGTTGGGCAGCCCGGATGGTAGACGGCGTCCCGGAAGATGTCGTCGAATTCCACCGCATGCGATGTGCTGCCATTGATCCACGCGGCAGTCGCCGGGAACGCGCTCGTCCCGGCGCCCGGCAAGCTCGAACGCCCAACGCCCAGTTCCTCGCTGTGCGCGCGCCGCAGTTGCAGCGCGGGTGCCGTGCGGGTGCCGGGGAGTAGCGCCGCGAACCAGTCGATCAGTGCGCGCTTCGCCGCATGACGGGTAGATGCGGGCAAATCGACTTTCGCCTGAGTGGCGACGTACTGGGCAAAGGTGTCGAGAATCATGTCTGGATTCCGGTATCGATGGAACGGGGTGGGCGAGGGGTGCCGCGAACGCGGTCGATAAAACTCGCCAGGTTGTCGTTGAACCACGGCGCCGCCTCGAATTGCAGCCAATGCGCGGCGTGACACATCGACGAGGTATTGCCTGCGGAGATCGACTCGACATAGCGAGCGCGCAGGTCAAGCTCGTGGCGCTGGTGGGGATCTTGTGAGCCCAATGCCAGCCACATCGGCGCGCGCACGCTGTCGAGCAGGGCGCGCGTGGGATGCGTCCTGGCAATGGGGCGTGTTTGCACGCGTGTCGCCCGCACGTGGTCAGCCGTGAGTCTGCAAAGATCTTCTGTTACGAGGCGGGAGTCGCATAGCATGATTTCCTCGAGCGAAATGCGCACGCCTTGCTCGAGTCCATGCGCTTTCGCGACTCGCGCCGCCTCGTTCTGCGTGTCGGAGAGCCGTGCCGAAACCGGGCCCATTCCGGCCGGATTCACCACCGCAAGCGAGCGCACGCGATGAGGAAACCGCACGGCCATCTGCGCGGCAATACACGCGCCGAACGAAAACGCCGCGACGTCGACCGTGTCGATGCCAAGCCGGTCGAGCAGGGCGAACAGTTCGCTGGCTGCGAGGTGAAGCGTGAAGCTGCTCTTCGGCGCGGTGCTGGCGCCGAAACCCGGAAGGTCAGGTGCGATCACGCGCGAGTGCGCAGCGAGGGCTTCGATATTCTTCATCCAGTGATACCAGCCGCCGTGGCCACCGTGAATCAACAGAAGCGGGGGCCCATCGCCCAGATCGATGTGGTTGAGGGCGCATTCGTCGCCTTGTGTGGTGATCGCGGCGCGTGAAAGTTGCCTGTGCAATGCGTCAATCATGGTGTCGGAGTTCCGGGTCCAGCGCGATCCCGCGCGTCTCCTTCATCAGCACGTAGGTGACCAGGCTGATTGCCGAGCCGATGGATACATAGATGAGGAACAGGTATTCCTGCTGGCGGCCCTGAAGCCACGTCATGATGTATGGCGTCGTGCCACCGAGAATCGCGACGACCAGATTGAACGGGAGTCCGATGCCGAGCGAACGGATCTCGGCGCCGAAAAGCTCGGCCATGAGTGCAGGCGCAATCGCCGTATAGAGGCCGTAGACGACGATGCCGAAGATCTCGACGAGGGCGATCGACCAGAATGAGGCGCCCACCGAGAGCACGACCGGGTACACAAACACGGTATATATCGCCGCCATCACGATGAGTTGCGGCCGGCGGCCGATGCGATCCGATAGCCAGCCGAAGAGCGGCTGGACCGCCGTGAACACGATCAGGCTCAAGGTGCTCGCTGCGTAGGCCGTCGCCGGTTCGGCGCCCGAGCGGTGAATCGCATAGACCGGCACGTAGACAATGAACAGATAAAAGGCGAAGGCACCGAGAATGCTGGTGCCGATGAGCGTCCAGGTCGGTTTCGCGTATTGCGTGAAAAGCACGCGGATCGAGCCATTGCGCTCCTTGGCACGCGTGGCGGTGCGTCGGAAAGCTTCCGTCTCTTCCACGCGCGTACGCAGCCAGTAGCCGAACAGCCCGCCAAACGCACCGATCAGGAACGGGATGCGCCAGCCGAAATGGAGCATCTGCTCGTGGGTGAGCACGCGGTTCAGTACCCACGCGATTGCCGAGGCGGCGATCAAGCCGATTCCTGTGCCGAAGAACAAAAAGCTGCCGTGAAAACCCCGGCGGTTCGGCGGCGCGGTTTCGGCGAGGAAGGAACAGGCCGCGGCGAATTCGCCGCCGACAGAGAGACCCTGCAACAGTCGGGCAATCGTCGCCACCACGGGGGCGGCGAGGCCGATCATGGCGTAGGGCGGCAATACCGCGAGCAGGAGGGAACCCACGGCCATCAAGGTGACGGAAATGGCAAGCGCGGTACGGCGCCCGTGGCGGTCAGCGACGGCACCCAGGAGCCAGCCACCGGCGGGACGCATGACAAAGCCGATTGCATAGACCCCGAACGCGGCGAGCAGCGCGGAGCGTTGGTCCGTCGACGGGAACAACTGCGGGCCGAAGAAAATGGCGAAGTTCGCGTAAATCGAAAAATCGAACCATTCGATCGCATGCCCGATGCAGCCGGCCATCCGGGTGCGAATGACCGGTGTGGCGCTGCGATATCGCTGTGCGGCCGCGTTGGACGAGATATCTGACACTGCTGTCTCCTTGTTGAACCTGACGGGTCCTTGATCCCTCGATTCGACACCCGATTCGGATGTGCGCGGGGTTTGTAGAAGACAGTCTGTGGTGGACGCTCCAGAAAAAATACTTCATATCGTGCATAGACATGTTCGAAAAAGTCACAGCACGGGCTTTGGGGGTTTGTTTTCGGCGGCTCGTGAGCTTACATAAGTGATTTTTGTTGCTAGAACCATTGTCATGGCCAGATAGAGATGTCTGGTCTCCGGCTCAATAGAAATGTCCGGTTTTAGTGAGGTTTGCTTCTGTCTTTCCCGGGTTTGATCTCCAT
>NZ_QLSU01000055.1 GCF_003268775.1 Paraburkholderia unamae | reverse complement strand
CGCAGGTCGGTCGTGACGACTGCGGGCAGCGTCAAAGACAGCGTTTCCGCGCCGCCATCCACTTCACGCGACACGGTGGCCTTGCCATCGGCCACAACAACCTTCGAGGCAAACGTGGCTTGCGGCAGGTTTGCCAGGGCGGCGAGCATCTGCCCGGTCTGGTTCGAGTCGTCGTCAATCGCCTGCTTGCCCAGGATGATGAGCGATGGCTGTTCCTTGTCGACCAGCGCCTTCAAAAGCTTCGCCACGGCCAGCGGTTGCAGGTCTTCATTCGACTCGACCAGCACCGCGCGATCGGCACCGATTGCGAGCGCCGTGCGCAGCGTTTCCTGCGCCTGCGAAGGACCGCACGAAACCGCAATCACCTCGGTCGCAACACCCGCTTCCTTCAATCGCACCGCTTCTTCAACAGCGATTTCATCGAACGGATTCATCGCGAACTTCACGTTAGCGATATCCACGCCCGTGCCATCCGACTTCACACGAACCTTCACGTTGTAATCCACCACGCGTTTCACGGGCACCAGAATTTTCAAGCCATTTCTCCTCGATAGGGGCATGCTGATCGTCGTTGACGAAGTCCTTCGCCACTGTGACAGACGCGTGCGCTGTGCGGAATTCAGCTTTGCGGAAGGTGCGCTTCAGGCGCAGTGAAGCTTCGCGCCGGGACGCCGTGCCGCGCAGCCGGTAGGTGCGCGAAGCGTCGCATGAAAGCGGCGCGCGCCGCAATCGTCCGTTCGAACGAAGCGGCGCGCGGAAAATCGTGAGGCGGGCGTCAGGTTTTCTTGTCGCGCACGAATCGCAGTGCGAAGCGCACGAGCCGCGGCATCGTTTCGGGCCGCAGCAGCCGTTCGTCGTACCCCGAAAAGCGCCGGTCGTTTTCGGCCAGGCACAGGCGCATGAGTTCCGGCACGCTGATGTCCACGTCGGTCACGGACTGCGCGCCGTTCATCGTGAAGTTGTTGTCCTGCTTGTGCTCGTTGCCCTCGGCGTCCATTGCGCGCGCAAGGCCGACGCGTTCCCACCCCAGAAACGCCCACACGCGCGCCACTTTAAGCTCGAAGCGAATGCGCCGCCACCACGACAGATGCGCGCGGTGCCACGCCACCCAGTTCGCGAACAGCAGGATATGGCGGCACTCCTCCTGCATGACGGGTTCGAAGGTGTCGATGAGTTCGGGCGGAAAGATGCCCGAGCGCCGCGCCACTTCGAACAGGCCGAACGCGAAGAAGCTGTCCACACATTCGCTGTAGCCCGTCACGAGATAGGCCCACTCGGCGTCTTTGGGGTAGAGGTAAGGCGGCTCGCTTGCGAGCGGGATGCCGTAGGCCGCCACCATGCGCGAGAGCACTTCCTTGTGGCGGTTCTCCTCCCACGCGTTGAGCGCGAGGGCGTAGCGCATCGCGGCGTCGTCGAGCGAGGCGGCATAGGCGGCCATGCGCAGGCGCGCCTTGCCTTCCGTTTGCACGGCAATGTCCCAGATCGGCAGGTCGGTAATGCGCTTGAGCGCGGCCGGGTCGAGCGTAGGCCATTCGAGCACCGATGGCCGGTAGGGATTGAAGGTCTCGCGGAACATGCGGCAGGTTTCGTCCCGGTGGACGTCGGAGCCGGGCGGCAAGGGGCCGCTCACGGCGCTCACCCAGTGGCGCGTGTTGTGCTCGGCGGCTTCGAGCGTCGCGCGGTCCGGGCGCTCGCCAGGCAGCGCAGGCGCGCTGAAGCCGGGGATCAGTTGGGTTGCATCGAATGCATCGAGGAGGAGGTCGGTCATCTCGGTGGTTCTTTTGCAGGAGCCTGATTGACGCGATTCTGTCACGGTTGAGCGTCGCCGGGAACGCATCGCCTTGCCGCACGAGCTTACTTCGATCGCGCGCAAGACGGGGCGAATTTAGCGCGCCCTGTGATCGTCACCCCATATTCCATGCCGCCCGCATTTCGCCCAGGCGTAAAGGCAGGTCATGCATTCGATTGAATCAAGAACCGGAATAATCGCCGGGCACGTATCGAAACGTTGAACAACGAATGCGCGGTGCCGGAGGGCCCCGTGCGCCGGGTGCGCCCATGTGCGCGCGTGGGTTGGATGAAGCATGTACAGTACGGCTGACCGGCCCCTTCGCCGCACTCAGTGCGGCGCGATGCAGGGGGCCTCGCGGCAACGGCATGAAGACAGTCGGCAAATAAAAGGGGGCGTCGCGGGGGCAACGCCGCGGCGCCGTGACTTTGACTCACCGGAAACCTGCCTGTGCGGATTCTGTCGATATTCGGTACGCGGCCCGAAGCCATCAAGATGGCGCCGCTCGTCAAGCGTCTTGAAGCGCATCCCGGCGTGCAGTCGGTGGTCTGCGTGACCGGACAGCATCAAACCATGCTGCAACAGGTGCTCGATCTGTTCGGCATCGTGCCTGCGCATAACCTGGGCGCCATGACGGCGAACCAGACGCTCAACGGTCTCGCTTCGCGCCTGTTCGCCGGGCTCGACGACGTGCTCGCCGCCGAGCAGCCCGAGCGCGTGCTCGTGCACGGCGACACCCTGACCAGCATGGCCGGCGCGCTCGCCGCCTTTCATCGCCGCATACCGGTTGGCCACGTGGAGGCGGGGCTGCGCACCGGCAATCTGTTCGAGCCGTGGCCCGAGGAGATGAACCGGCGCGTGGTGGACGTCGTGAGCGATCTGCTGTTCGCGCCCACGGCCAGCTCGCGCGCGAATCTCGAGGCCGAGGCATTGAGCGGCCGCGTGGTGGTGACGGGCAATACCGTGATCGACGCGCTGCATCTCATGTGCGAGCGCCTCGAGCGCGACGTGGCGCTGCGCGAGCGCATCGACGCGCAGTTTCCGTTTCTCGAACCCGCGCAAACGGGCCGCCCCTTGCTGCTCGTCACCGGCCACCGGCGCGAGAGTTTCGGCGAGGGCTTCGAGCATATCTGCGCGGCGCTCGCCACGCTCGCGCATTCGGGCAAGATGCAGATCGTCTATCCCGTGCATCTGAATCCCAATGTGCGCGGTCCCGTGCTCGCCACGCTCGGCAATGCGCCCAATGTGCACCTGACCGATCCGCTCGACTACCCCGAGTTCGTACGCCTCATGCAGCGCGCGGCGATCGTGCTGACCGACTCGGGCGGTGTGCAGGAAGAAGCGCCCGCGCTCGGCAAGCCCGTGCTCGTGATGCGCGACGTGACCGAGCGGCCCGAGGCGCTGGCCGCGGGCACGGTCAAGCTGGTCGGCACCGACCGCACGGCGATCGTGCGCGCCGTGCTCGATCTCGTCGAAAACGAAGAGGAGCGGCGCGCTTACGCGCGGCGCGTCAATCCGTATGGCGACGGGCACGCGTCGGCGCGCATCGTGGCGGCGCTCACCGGCGAGGCGTTCGAGCCGTTCCCGAGCCGTGCGCTGCCCGGTTATCGTCATCCCGTGCTCGCCATGCGGCCCGAGCCCGGCGAGGCGGACGAAGCCGACGAGGCGTCTTGACGCCACCGCACCCGTTGCATCGCAGTGCCAATCAAAGCATTTCGCAATCAATGCATTCAAAAGAGCGCGCCGCTGGCGCTCGCCAGGCGGCGGCCGCGCCGTCGCGCCGACAACATGAGGCAAGACACGTGAGATTCGAATCGATCCGGCAGGCGCGCGCTTCGCTCGCCGTGTATGTGGGCGTGGCTTTCCTCGCGGCGCTGAGCCACAGTGCGTTCGCCGCGCCTGGCGAGCTCGCGGGCGCGTTCGCGCAACTCGGTGCGGGGCGCATGGAGTCGCGCACTGTCACGCTTGCCGATCTCGGCGTGCGCGACACCATCGTGCTGCGCGCGCCCGACGCCGCCCAGGAGCTTTATCTGCCGGTGCCCGCGGGCCTGCCGATCAGCAACGCCACGTTGCGGCTCGACGCGAACTATCTGCGCGGCAACGGCGGGCGCACGACCTTCCTCCTTTCGCTCGACGGCTCGCCCGTGCAGGCGCGCAACGTGACCGAGGCGCAGGGCGACGGCTCGCTCAGCATCGGCGTGGACGGCGCGCCGCGCCCCTCGGGCTTCGTGCGCGTGGGGCTGCAATGGTCGTCCGTGCTCAATGAAAACGTCTGCACGGACCAGACGGCGATCGGCAACGTCTGGAAGGTCGCGCCCACCACGCGTCTCACGTATCAGTTCGACACCTCGGCCGTAAGCGATGTGCGCACGGCGTGGAGCGCCTTGCCCGCGAGGCCCGTGGTGCTCGTGAGCGGCGGCAAGCTCGACGCCTCGGCATACGACGTGGCGTGGCGGCTCGAAGCGCTGTTGATGCGCGGCGGCGCGTCGCCGGTCACGACCCGCATGCCCGCCGTGGGCGACACCGTGAATCTCGGCACGCTTCAGGTGCCGGCCGCGTTGCAGGCGGTTCCCGCATTCGCCGCGCTGGCGGCGGGCGGCTCGCACAAGATCGCGGATCCGGCCGAACTCGGCGCGCTCATCGCGCTTGCGCCGGCGGGCGCCTTCGCGCCCAACGTCGTGGTCGCCGACGACGCGCTGCGCGCGCAAGCCGGCGCGGCGCTCGACGCGTTGCGCGCGCAGGTGCTGGCCGTTTCGGCGGATGCCGCAAGCGCCTTCGACGCCTGGCGCACCCACGGCGGCGGCGCGCTCGTGGCGCCGTTCGAGAAAGGCGAGCTGCGCCTCGCGCATCTGGGCGGCCTGCCCACCGTGGTGGTGGGCGACGATCTCGGCGTGAGCGCGTTGTCGCGCACGTGGAGCGGCATCGACGCCTCGCGCCGGCTCGTCGTGCACGAGCTCGCCCCGTCGCCCAATCTCAGCTCGGGCGGCTCGAGCGACACGATTGCGCTGTCGCTGATCGGCGGCACGCCCCGCACGCTCGACGTGCTGACGAGCGCCGCCTGGGAGGCCAGCTTCGATCTCGCGGCAGTCTCGGGCGACGGCAGGATTCCACGCCGCGTGGTGCTCGATCTCGCCGCCGCGCCCGCGGCCGACCGCAACGGGCAGACCGCGTCGGTGTTCTTCAACGGCGTGCTGATCGGCTCGCAACTGCTCAATACCGACGGCCACGCGCAGCGCGTGAGCGCCGACATTCCCGTCTACGCACTCGGCACCGTGAATACGTTGCGCGTGCTGTTCCAGCGCCAGCCGGCGGGCGGCTGCCGCCCGCGCGAGCAGGGCTATCCGGCGGCGGTCTTGCCGGGCAGTCATCTGGTGCTCGGCACGGGGCCGCTCGGCGAGAACTTCACGGGCATGGTGGCGCGCTTCTCGCGCGCCGCGAACGTGATCGTGCCCGACGCCTATCTGGCCGACCCCGTGACGACGCTCCCGCGCGTGGCGCGGCTTGCGAACGCGGCCGGTGTGGCGCCCACGCGCGCGACGCTCCAGGTGGCGGCCGCCGGCCAGGCCGCGCAGCCGAAAGCGCCGTTCCTCGCGGCCGATGTCGCGCTCGACAGCGAGGCCGGGCACGCCAGCTTCGCCGACGGCCGCCTCACGCTCAAGGGGCGTGGCGGCTCGATGCTCGCCGATATCTCCGGCCTCGCGAATCTCGGCCTGATCCAGGTGGTGCGCTCGGGCAGCACGCCGGGCATCGTCTACCGGGGCGTGGGCGAGGCGCCCGTGCTGCCGCCCGGCATGCAACTGCTGCAAGGCGACGTGGCCATCGTCGATGCAGGCGGCGTGCTCAAGACCTTCGACACGCAGTACCCTGGCGGCGTGCCGCCCGTGGACGACCAGCGCGCGTGGCTCACGCGGCACTGGGCGGGATGGGGCGTGCCGAGCATCGCGATCACGGTGCTGTTGCTGCTGCTGCTCGCGGCAGGGTTTGCGCGCCAGCGGGCGCGCGCGAGAACGGCCGCGGCGGCTGCGGCGCGCGCGGCGCAGGAGAGCGCCAATAATCAGGACGAGCGTGCGGACGGCGGTGCCGACAACAAGCCGGGCGGATCGTGAGCGCAAGCGCCATCGAATGGTGGCTCAATTACTTCGCGGGCCACTACTACCAGGGCATGGAGTACCTGGCGGCGGTGGTCGCGGTCGTCATCCTGATCTCCAGCATCGACGACCTGTTCATCGACGCGTGGTACTGGGTGCGCCGCGTTATCCGCCACTTCACGATCGAGCGGCGCTACGAGCCGCTGCGCGCCGAGCAGCTCTATGCACGCGAGCAGCAGCCGCTCGCCATCATGGTGCCCGCGTGGCGCGAGGAGGACGTGATCGCCTCGATGGTCACCGACCTCGTGCGCGTGATCGACTACAAGAACTATGTGGTATTCGTCGGCACCTACCAGAACGATGCCGCGACGATCGCCGAAGTCGAGCGCATGCGGCGGCGCTACAAGCAGTTGCATCGCGTGGAGGTGCCGCACGATGGCCCGACCTGCAAGGCCGATTGCCTGAACTGGATTGTGCAGGCCATCTTTCGTATGGAGAAGGAAACCGGCATCGAGTTCGCGGGCGTGATCCTGCACGACAGCGAGGACGTGCTGCATCCGCTCGAACTGCGCTTCTTCAATTACCTGTTGCCGCGCAAGGACATGATCCAGCTTCCGGTGGCGTCGCTCGAACGTGAGTGGTACGAACTGGTTGCGGGCACCTACATGGACGAGTTCGCGGAGTGGCACGCGAAGGATCTCGTGGTGCGCGAGAGCCTGGCGGGCACGGTGCCATCCGCAGGCGTGGGCACGTGCTTTTCGCGCCGCGCGCTGGCCGGGCTCGCGAAGGAAACGCAGAACCAGCCCTTCAATACGGAAACGCTCACCGAGGATTACGACGTGGGCGAGCGTCTTGGCCGCATGGGCATGCATTCGATTTTCGCGCGCTTTCCGGTGGAGTTCGCCACGCGGCGCAAATCGTGGTTCGGCTTCGGGCCGGAGCGCGACATCACGTTGACCATGCCGCTGTGCGTGCGCGAGTTCTTTCCCGATACGTTTCGCACCGCTTATCGTCAGCGGGCGCGCTGGACCCTGGGCATCGGCTTGCAAGGGTGGGAGCAGACGGGCTGGGTCGGTACGATCGCGAACCGCTATCTGCTCGCGCGCGACCGCAAGGGGATCGTCACGGCGTTCGTCGGCATTCTGGCCTATGTGCTGCTCGTCCAGTTCCTGCTTTTCACGTTCGCCGATTTCCTCGGCATTCATCCCGACCTGATTGCCTCGCCGTTCTCAGGCTCGCGCTTTCTCACCATCGTGTTGTGGGCGAATGGTGTCGCGCTGCTGCTGCGCGTGATCCAGCGCGTGTACTTCGTGTCGCGGCTCTACGGCTGGGAGCATGGCGTGCTCTCGGTGCCGCGCATGGTGATCGGCAACTTCGTGAATTTCATGGCGGTTTCGCGCGCCTGGAAGATGTATCTCGTCTATCTCGCCACTGGCAAGCGCCTCGTGTGGGACAAGACGATGCACGACTTTCCCTCGTCGGACGGCTTCACCGACCGGCGCCAGCGGCTCGGCGAACTGTTGCTCTCGTGGCAGGCGATCGGGCCGAAGGAACTCGAACAGGCGCTGGCCGAAGATCATGCGCACGAAGCGCCGCTTGGCCGCGTGCTGATGGCGCACGGCTGGCTCGATGAGGAAACGCTCGCCGAGGCGATTGCGTTCCAGGCCGATTTGCCGCGCGGCCGGCTCGATCGCGCGCGGCTCATGGAGCGTGCGGGCGAGCTTCCGCTCGAACTCGCGGTGCGCTACCGCGTGCTGCCGCAAGGCGACGACGGCAGGGGGCATGTGGTGCTGCTGTGCGCGAGCCCGCTCGCGCCGCCCGCGCTCGAGCTATTGCAGGCGCATTGCGCGTTGCCGATCGTGCAGCGCATCGTGCGCGAGGGGGAGATTGCGGAGGGCTTGCGTCTGCTGCGCGGCGCGCCCGCCGATGCGTCGAGCGAGGGGCAGGAGGCGAAATCTCCGGCAGAGATGCACGACGCCGCCGCGCCCGGCGTGCCGCTGCTGGGCGACCTGCTGATCGAGCGCGGCGCGGTGAAGCGCACGGCGTTCGAAAGCGCGTTGCAGCGCTACCGCCCGGCGGAACATGGGCGCATTGGCGACTTCATGGTGGAGCAGGGCGTGATTACGCGCGACGCGCTGGCTTCGGCGATTGCGGAACAGGCGCGCTTGCGCGCCGAAGGCGCCGCCACGTCATGAAACGGACTCCGAAGCATGTCGCGGCGATACCCCGTGCGCCACGTGCGAGGGTGCCGCACGCATTGTTGCTCGCCGTGTTGTGCGCGGGATTCGCGGGGGCGGGGCGCGTTCAGGCCGAGCCGTTGCCACCCGGCACGCAGCCCTTGCCCTTGAGCGGCGCGGCATACCGGGTGGCGCAACAGGGCTATGACGCCTATGGCCGTCACGATTACGCTGGCGCCGAGCGCTATGCGCGCGAGGCGATCCGTCAGCGTCCCGACGTCGCTTCGCTGCGCCTTCTGCTGGCCAATTCTCAGGCAGCGCGCGGGCAGTGGCGCGAGGCGAGCCGCACGCTTTCCGATGCCATCGCGCAGATCGGCCCGGACGCCACGCTCACGGCGCGCCGCCGCGAGATCGACACGCAGGTGGCGGCGCTCGCGCGGCCCGGCGCACCGGCCGCCGCCGCACGCGCGCCGCGCGCCGCGCCGCAGGGTTCGGGGCCGCCCGACTATCTGACCGGCCGCGCGTGGCAGCTTGCTCAGGAGGCCTACAAATCGTACGGCGCGAAGCAATACGATGCCGCCTGGCGCGAGGCGAACGACGTCATCGCGTTGCGTCCGGACGTGCTGCGCTTGCGCCTGCTCGCCATCGATGCGGCTTCGGCGGGCGGCCACGATCGCGAAGCCTGGCAGGCGGCGCAGGACGCGCAGCGCCGTTTCGGCGACAGCCAGGCGCTGCGCGAGCGGCGCACGCAGATCGGCGCGCGGCTTGCGCCCGCCGCCGTGCAGGCGGCCCAGGCCGCGCGGGCGCGTGGCGATACGGCCCAGGCGATCACGCTCATGCATGAGGCGATCGGCTACGCGCCGTCGCGGCTCGGCAACCGGCTCCTGCTTTGCCAGATCCTGCTGGAGCAAAACGACATGCCGGGCCTGGAGGCGGCGGCGGGCGATGCGATTGCGTCGGGCGCCGAGCCGGTGCTGATGCCCTATGTGCTGCGCGGTTACGCGCGCGCGGCGCAAGGCCGCGCGGCGCAGGCCGACGAAGACTTCGCGCAGGCGTTGCGCAGCGAGGGCGCTACGCCGCTCGACTCGCGGGATCAACGAGATCAACGTGTTGCACGCGCGATCATCGCCGATGTGTGGACGGCCCAGGGGCAGCCGCAGCGCGCACTCGACTTGCTGGCCGGATTGCAGCCCGCAGGCGACGACACTGACACGCTGATCGCCGCCCGCCGCTATTACGCGCGCGAGGCGCTCGCGCGGCCCGCCACGGCGGGCACGCCCGCTGAACGCATGGCGAGCGTGGCGAGTGCGGCGCGCCCGGTGCTCGACTGCGCGGTGGACGAGTACGGCAGCGCTTGCGACGTGTACGCGGCCGACCCCGGCTTCGCCGCCCGGCGCGCCGCGATTGTCGCGGGGCAGCGCGGCGACCGCGCGGGTGCGCTCGAAGCCCAGCGCCAGGCCGTGGCGGCGGACCCGCGCAATCCGCAGCATCGGCTCGAACTGATCGACGCGCTCGTGGCCGCGGGCGACACCGACGGCGCGAAACGCGAAGCGCGCGCCATGCTCGACACGGGGCTGGTCGACGCGCTGCCGCCGCTCTCCGCTGCCTACATCGCGCAGCGCGCGGGCGACGACCGCCGCGCGGCCACGTATTTCACGCAGGCCGACGAAGCGGGCCAATTGCCGCCGCAAGCCACGGGCGACGCGGGCTATAGCGCTTATCGCGCGAATTTCGACGCGCTCGCCGCGAGCTACTTCAAGCGCGCGATCGACTATGGCACCTCGCCGCCGCCGGGTGTCGCGCCCGCCACGCTGCTCCAGCTTCAGGATCTGCGCAACGCGCATGCCGACGTCACGCGCGACTGGGGCTTCATCGCGTCGGTCAACTATCGCGGCTCGGGGTTGCAGCCCGGCGTGTCGACGGGCGAGGTGCCGGGCTCGTACAACAACTGGCAGATGGGCGTCGAAGGCTACTGGCGGCCGTTCGGCTCGCTCGGCGACCGCAATTTCGAAGTCTACGCGCGCGCCTATCAGGACGTCGGCGCAAAGGGCGACGCGCCAAGCGGCGTCTCCACGGCGCTCGCCGCCGTGGGTGCGCGCGCGAAGCCGTTCGAATCGATCAATGCCGTCGTGGCGTTCGAGCGGCTGATTCCCATTGGCTCGCGCGCGCCATCGGACTGGCTGCTGCGCCTCGCGTACTCGGGCGGCATCGGCACCGAGCGGCGGCTGGACGTGCCGTCGTGGTGGACCGTGCAGGACTATGGCGAGGTGGGCCACTACGTGAGCAACGGCTGGAATTACGGCACGGGCTATATCGAGGCGGGGCGCACGTGGCGGCTCGACACCATCAGCCCGAAACTCACGGTGTTTCCGTATGCCGTGGTCGGCATGGATTACGATTCGAGCATCAACCATAGCGTGCCGGTGGGCATGGGTGTGGGCGTTTCCACGCGCTACTGGTTTCGCGATACCTTCTACGACGCGCCGCGCTCCTATGTGGACGTGACGGTGCAGTATCGCTGGCGTCTCACGGGCGACGACCGGGCGGGCGGCGTGTTTTTCGGCGCCGTGCTTTCTTATTGAGGAAACCTGATGATCGTGCGCAGAGCGCTTCCGGGCGGCGCAGTCGATGCAATGGGCGAGGGCCGACGAGGGCGCACCGGCACGCGCCGTATGCGCCTCACGCGCCGCTGCGCGCGGCTCGCGTGCGCGGTGCTCTGCGCGCTCGCCGCCGCCGGTTGCACGCTCCAGGTTCCGGCGCATGCGGACGCGCTCGCGCAAGGCATCGTCTGGCAGCCCGACAACGACCACCTCGATCTGCGCGGCGACTGGGACCGGCTCGGCGTGAACGAGTTGCTCGTGCAATGGATCGCCGTGGACGATGTCGCGTTCATGGCGGGCGCGGGTCTGCCCGCGCCGCGCGTGCCCGACTGGGTGCGCATTGCCAACGAGCCGTGGGCGCGCGGCGTGATCGTCGGGCTTGCGGGCTACTCGGACGAAAGGAAGGCGCGCACGAATCTCGAAACGCTGGTCGAGCGCTCGCTCAAGCTGGCGGCGGTGCGCCCGCCCGTGCATATCACTGGCTGGTATTTCCCGGTCGAAGTCGATCCCACCTGGACCGACGCGCCGCGCCTCGCGCCATTGCTGGAGAAGCTGCCGCACCCGTTGTGGATCAGCGTGTACGACACCAGCAACATCGGCGGCGAGGCGCTCGCGAAGTGGCTCGACACGTGGCTGCCGCGCGATGTCGGCGTGTTGTTGCAGGACGGTTGCGGTGTCTACGCGCGTGGCCCGGCGGCGGCGCGCGAATACGCGGACGCGCTCTCGGCGCACCTCGGGCACAAGCGCGTGCGCATCATCGCGGAGGCCTTCCGGCCGAAGCAGGGCGGCGGCTTCCGCGCGGCCACGGCCGCCGAGCTGGCCCCGCAGCTGGAGGCCTACCACGGCTATCGCGTGTATCTCTTCGACGGTCCGCACTACATGTCGCCGGAACTCGTCGAAGGCCTGCTACAGCAGATGAAGGCGGGCGGCGCGGCGCGTTGAGCGTTGCACTGAGGGCCGCACCGAAGGCTATGACGTAGTGCGCCGCTTTCAGCGCAATTGCGCGAAGGCGATCAACAGCACCATGCCGCCGATGGCGCCGTCGAGCACGCGCCATGCCCCCGCGCGCCGGAACAGCGGGGCGAGCGCGCGTGCGCCATAGCCCAGCCCCATGAACCACACCGCGCTCACGAACATGGCGCCGAGCGCGAACGCGAGCCGGCTGCCCTGCGGCTCGCGCGCGCCGGCCGTGCCGATCAGCAGGAAAGTGTCGAGATACACGTGCGGATTGAGCCACGTGAACGCGAGCGTCATGAGGATGATCGGCCAGGCGCGCTGCTCGGCCGCTGCGGGCGCCGCGTTGCTTTCCAGCACCGCGTGGGACGGGCGCACCGCGCGCCGCAGCGCGCCGATGCCGAACCACACGAGCCAGGCCAGGCCCACATAGAGCACGACGTGCACGAAGGTCGGATAGCGCTCGACGAGCGCGGAGGCGCCGCCCACGCCCGCGCCGATCAGCACGAAGTCCGAGAGCGTGCACAGCACGACGATCTTGCCCACGTGCGAGCGCAGGATGCCTTGGCGCAGCACGAAAGCATTCTGTGCGCCGATCGTGACGATGAGCGAGGCGCAGAGCGCCGCGCCGTGAGTGAAAGCGAGCCAGTTCATGATGGATGCGAGTGAGTTGGGGCGCGAGCGCGTCGGCGCGGGTTGCGCTGGCTCGGCGAATGGCGCTAGTCTGCGGGCAGAGGATACATAAGCAAAGCTCATTTTCATTAACCGGATTAAGGAACGCTAATGCTCGACTATGCGCTGCTCGATGCGCTCGCCGCCGTGGTGCGGCATGGTTCGTTCGACCGCGCCGCGGGTGCGCTGAACGTCACGCCCTCGGCGGTGTCGCAGCGCGTGAAGCTGCTGGAGGAGCGCGTGGGCACCGTGCTCGTGAAGCGCGGCCAGCCTTGTGTTGCGACGGCTTCCGGCGCGCTGCTGTGCCGCCATACGGAGCGCGTGCAGTTGCTCGAAGCGGAGCTGGGCGGGGCGATGCCGACCTTCACGAGCGCGCTCGGCGCGGCGCGGCCCACGTTGCGCGTGGCCGTCAACGACGACAGCGTGGGGACGTGGTTCATCGACGCCGTGGCGGGCTTTTGCGTCGAGCGCGGCATCCTGCTCGATCTAGTGATCGACGATCAGGACCACACGGCGCAGCGCATGCGCGACGGCAGCGTGCAGGGCGCCGTCACGACCCAGTCCGAACCCGTGCAGGGCTGCCGCTCGACCCGCCTTGGGCGCATGCGCTACCTCGCGGTGTGCTCGCCCGCGTTCTTCGAGCGCCATTTCGCCGATGGCGTGACGCGCGAGACGCTCAGGGGCGCACCGTGCGTGGAGTTCAATCCCAAGGATCAACTGCAAAAGCGCTTTATCCGCCGCATCACGCGCGCGCAGATCGACGCGCCGCTGCACTGGATTCCCCATGTGGCCGGTTTTCTGCGCTGCTGCCTGAACGGCCTCGGCTGGGGCATGTGCCCCGAGCGCATGATCGCGCCGCATCTCGCGCGTGGCGAACTGGTCGAGCTGACGCCCGGCCGCGCGCTCGACGTCGAACTGTATTGGCAGAGCTGGCGGCTGTCGATCGGCTGGCTCGACGATTTCGGCGCCATGCTCAAGCGCCGCGCCGGTGAATTTCTCGATCAGGGGCGCGGCGTTTGAAGATCGCGCGGCGTCGCGTGCGATATCTTCATTCGTTTGTCTTTATCGGCCGTTTCAATAGCGCATTAGCCTGCACGCGATCGGTGCAGAAGATGGCGGCGCTATCGCCGGCGCAATTCGTATGCGGGGAGTTGCACAATGTGGATTGCATCGCGTGAAAGCTTCTAAAGCAATATTCAAAATCCATTAATTGCTTTTTGAGTAGTAGGATGTCTCGAAATTAGATGCGTTCGGATCGCGCCGGGTTCGTGCGAGAATTGCGCGTCCAATAGACTGACGTTTCGCATGCGGCGCGGCTGATATACCTATGTCAAATCGGCGCATTGCGTTTCATTGATCGGTCATCATGCGCGTGTACACCTGGTCTGCGTTTGATGAAGAGGAAAGCCGCCAGAGTGGCTATGGGCGGGCGTTTCAGGGGATATGCGGCTACTGGCCGCATGGGGCGTTGTGGCAATTCAGTTATGGTCGAAAGCCGCGGCAGTCGTGACAACACACCTCGGACCGGTTATTTTTTCCGTAACTCGATTGTTAAGCATCGTCAAATCGGCAAAAAAGTTCATGGATGTAAAGAAACCAACATTGGAGGCTTACAGTCGGAACTGAAAGCATCGCCATCTCGTTTTTTGCGTTTGGCATTATCGTGTGAAAATTGAGTTTTTCCTGTGGATTGCGAGTTGGACACGCTATAATCCGGACGTGGCAGAGTGCTTATTCGACCGGCATATTTGAATCGTTTCCACGTGCACGAGGTGCATTATGACGAAATTAGATACCGGCAGCGTTTGGCAACAAACCATTGACCTTCTGTCGGCGGCTGCCGAGCCGCTAAGCCTGGACAGTGAATTCGAAGGCGGCAGAAGTTGCAAACCGGTACCCATCACACGCGGCGCTTCGGAGGCGGCCAACCGGCGCCGCGCCACCGTGCGTTCGTGGGATGCGCAGGGCATTACGTTGATCCGGCGTCATGATCCGGACAGCATCACCGTTTGCTGGAGCGACGCCACCTACGGCCGCTATTCCGACCAGTTGTGGCGGGTTTGCACGGCGCGCCGCAGCGCCGTTTGCGCGCTCACTGGCGAGAAGATCCGCCGTGGCGACGCGGTGTTCCGGCCGAGCCCCAATCGCCGTCATCGCCCGGCCAATGCCGACGCGATGATCCTCGCGAGCAAGCTCGACAATCTTCCCAACGGCGTTGTCGCCGCCCGTCTGGACGAGGCGCTGGCCGCCTGAGCATCCCGCCTGCGCTGGTCGGTCCTGCCGGTCCCCCGCGCTGGTTGCGTGCTCAGGTTGTGTGCTCAGGTTTCGTGCTTAAGTTGTGTGCTCAGGTAGCTTGAGCAGGTTGCCCAGCCCGGTTGCACCTCACCGTCTCCCGCCGTCCTGCCGCCGCCCATGGCGCGCAGGCGGCGTTCGCTCGACCGTCACCTCGATGTCATGAAGCCGCGCCCGCCGGCGCCCCGAAGGGCGCCGGCGGGCTTGCGCTGCACTCACGCGGCGGTGTCGCGCGCGTTTTCCTCTTCGAGCGCGTCACGGGTCTCGGGCATCACGAACCATACCATCAGCACGGCGGCGGCACCCGCGCTCGCGAGGCCGAGGAAGCTCACCGTATTGCCGAAATGGTCGGCGACGAAGCCGGCAAGCGCCGTGGAGAGCGTCGCCCCGATGCCTGCCGACAGCCCGAACAGCCCGATGCAAAGGTTGTAGCGGCCCTTGCCCCCGGCCACGTCGGCGGCGATGAGCGGCAGCATTACGCCGAACACCGCGGCGGAGAGGCCGTCGAGCATCTGCACCGGCACGAGGAAGTACGGGTTGCCGACCGCCGCGAACAGCAGCGCGCGCAGCGGCAGGGCGCAAAAGCCCAGAATCAGCACGGGCCGGCGGCCCCATGCTTGCGCGGTGCGGCCCACCCACGGCGACATCAGCGCGACGATGGCTTGCGGCACGATGATGCAGGCCGCAATCACGAGCTGGACGTTGTCGCCCATGCCGGCCGTGACTTCTCCGGCGGCCAGGTTCAGCATCGCCGCATTCGAGAGGTGGAACAGCACCACGCAGGCCGCGAAGGTCAGCATGCGCCGGTCGCGCAGCAAGTCGAAGATGGTCTCGCGCGGCTCGCCCGTGGGCGCCGCGCGCTTGCCGGGCGTGGCGGCGAGCGGCGCGGCCCGGTGGTCATATTTGATCATCGCGAGCGCCACGAGCGCTGGGAGCGCGAGCGCCGCGGTCAGCCAGAACACGGCGCGCGGCGAAACGTATTCGCCGCACAAGCCCATCAGGCCCGCAGCCACGGCGCTGCCGATTGAGGCCCAGCGCGCGTTGCGGCCGAGCCGGTCGCCCAGATTCTGGCGGCCCACCATCGCGAGCGCGAGCGCGGCCATGGCCGGCACGAGCATGCAGCTCGCAAAGCCGTGGAACACCTCGGCGGCCATGACTGCGACGACGGTCGGGCTCGCCGCGAGCAGCAAGGCCGAGATGATGATCGCGATGATCGCCCACGCGGCGGCGGCCTTCTTGTTGCGCAAGGCGTCCACGGCCGCGCCGCCCGGCACCTGGCTCACCATTGCGCTGATCGTGCCCACCGAGAGCGCCAGGCCGATCTCGCCTTGAGTCCACTTGTGCGAAGCCAGATACGAGGCGATGAACGGCCCGAAGCCCGTCTGCACGTTCGCGACGAAGAAGTTCAGCCAGTCGAGTGCACGCACGCTGCGCGTGTCTGGAGTCGGTTGTTGCATCGTGCCGCCCGTCATTTGGCACCGTGGGTATTGGCGGCGGACGAGGCGGACGGGGCCGGCGAGGTGTTGGACGCGGCGGCGGCAGCAGGGGCCGCTGCGGCCGGCACGGGCGCGGGCGTGACGGCGCGCACCGGCTGCTCGGGTGCGTAGGGCGGCGAGGCGTCGACCTGCTGGTCGGACATTTCGAGCTGCGCTTCGAGCGCGTTGTTCTTCGTGACGAAGTGCAGCGCGGTCCAGTCGGCCGCGATCGTATGACGTTTTTCGAGCGTGCCGCTCACGTCGAGCACCACGGCCTGCGGCGCGGCGCTGCCGTCGAGCAGCACGTCCACCACGCGGCCCACCTTCGCGCCGTTGGCGCGTTCCACGTCCGCATCGAGCATGGGCAAGCGCGTGGCGCTTGCTTCGGGCGCGCCCGGCTGCGGCGCGCCGGCCTTGGGCCGGTCGGGCACCTGGAGCTGGCTGGGCGGCAGGGCGAGCGTGATGGCGGGCGTTTTCGCCTGGGTGTTCACGCGCACGCCGCTCCACGGGAAGTTCGCCTTGCGGTCGCCCACGCCCATGAAGCCCTGGAGGTTCACCACGACCTCGACGGGCTTGCCGCCGGGCCCGGCGACCATGTCGACGGCGCGGCCCACGACCTTGCCGTCGGTTTTCTGCACTTCGCTGTCGAGCAGCGTGCGGAAGCTGCCGCGTTCGAGCGTGCGCACCTGGACGAGCGGCGCCGGCGGCGGCGCGGGCGGGGCGCTCGCGGGCGCGGGCGGCGGCGGGGCCGGGCGGCGGCGATGCACCGGCGCCGGGCGCGGCTTGCGCGGCGCGGGCTTCGCTCCGCTGGCGGCTTCGGGCTCGCTCGCCACCTCGGGCGCGGAGGCGGCCTCGGGCTCGCTCGCGGCCGGCTCCGGCTCCACGGCCACGGGCGCCTCCGGTTCGGGCGGCGGGGCCGGCCGGAACAGGCTACAGCCCGAGAGCGCGAGCAGCAGCAACAGGGGCAGGGCGTACGGGAAGCGGGAAACGGAATGTGCGGAACGAGCGGAAGTTGCGGAACGTGCGAAACGTATGAGGCCGCCTCTCATCAACAGAAACTCCTTGAAGCAGCCGGCGCGAGGCGCGCGGCGGGGGAAACCAGGTCGGGATGCGTGAGAGTGTAACCCGCGCACCGGGCCAATCCGCGTAAGTGCGCCACGTCCGCGGCGTCGCGCCGTGGGGCGCAAACCCGTTCGACGGCGATCCCGGCTCGCGCAAACTGCCGCCGCAGCCCGTCGGCGCGGCCAGGTGTAAACGCGGGGACGCCCCGCGTGGCGCGCCCTGTTCGCGGGCATATAAGCATCTCGGCATGACCTCAATGCGAATCGCGCGATGGGAGCCTATATCGCGTTCGCCTAACCTTCGCTCCATCCATAAAGAGATGTCAAAACGATGAGCGCCGCACGGCCGCCGCCGCTCGCACCTTGCGTGTGCGCGGTTGTGGCCGGGAAGAAAAAGCAGGCGCCGGCAACGCGTCGACACGACTAAATCATTCGAGACAAACCTGATGGCGGATCGGGCCGGTGAGCCGCGAGACGTTTCAGCATGCTGATAAAGGAGGCACTCACCATGATCGAACCCCACGCGCAGCCGCTTGCCGGCGTGTCCACCGCCGACGGCGAGTCCATCGATTCATTGGGCTCGTCCACCGGCTTCATCGACCGTTATTTCGACGTTGCCGCGCGCGGCAGCTCGTTGCGCCAGGAGGCGATTGCGGGCGTCACGACCTTCCTCGCGATGGTCTATTCCGTGTTCGTCGTGCCGGGCATGCTCGGCAAGGCGGGCTTCGACACCAGTGCGGTGTTCGTCGCCGTGTGTCTGACCACGGCGTTCGGCTCGCTGCTCATGGGCCTGTGGGCGCGCCTGCCGATCGCGATCGGCTGCGCCATCTCGCTCACGGCGTTCACGGCGTTCGGCCTCGTGCTCGGCAAGGGCCTCAAACCCGAGGTGGCGCTCGGCGCGGTGTTCCTGATGGGCCTCGTCTTCACGGGGATTTCGGTCACGGGCGTGCGCTCGTGGATCCTGCGCAACCTGCCACACGGCATCGCGCATGGCACGGGCATCGGCATCGGGCTCTTTTTGCTGCTGATCGCCGCCAACGACGTGGGCCTCGTCGTCAAGAATCCCGGCGCGGGCCTGCCGGTCTCGCTCGGCCATATCACCTCGTTGCCCGTGATCCTTTCCGTGGTCGGCCTCGCCGCGATCTTCGGCCTCGTGCGCCGCCGCGTGCCGGGCTCGATCCTGATCGTGATCGTCGCGATTTCGGCGCTCGGCCTCGCCATCGATCCGGCCGTGAGCTTTCACGGCGTGTTCGCGTGGCCTTCGCTCTCGGCGCCGGGCCATGCTTCGCTGATCGGCGCGATGGACATCAAGGGCGCGCTCTCGCTCGCCGTGCTGCCCAGCGTCCTCGCCCTCGTGATGACGGCGGTGTTCGACGCCACCGGCACGATCCGCGCCGTGGCGGGGCAGGCGGGCCAGCTCGACGCGAACGGGCGCATCGTCAACGGCGCCCGCGCGCTCACGGCCGATTCGCTCTCGTCGATCTTCTCGGGCTTCTTCGGCGGCGCGCCGGCGGCGGCCTATATCGAATCGACGGTGGGTGTCGCGGCCGGCGCCAAGACGGGTCTCGCCGCCGCCGTGGTGGGCGTGCTGTTTCTCGCGGTGATGTTCTTCGCGCCGCTCGCGGGCCTCGTGCCCTCGTACGCCACGGCGCCCGCGCTGATGTATGTGGGCCTGATGATGCTCTCGAGCGTGAGCCGCCTCGACATGTCCGACATGGTCGATGCGATGGCGGGCCTCGTGTGCGCCGTGTTCATCGTCCTCACCGCCAACATCGTGACGGGCATCATGCTGGGCTTCTCCACGCTCGTGATCGGCCGCGTGGTGAGCGGCGAGATCCGCAAGCTGAACGTGGGCACCGTCGTGATCGCCGTCGTGCTGGCCGCGTTCTACCTGGGCGGCTGGGCCATCTGACAATGCGCATGCGCGTCTCCGGATGACCCGGCCATTCGCCCGCGGCGGTCCTGGCGGCCCGCCTCGGGCGGCTGCACGGCCCGCGTCGCTTCACGGCGGCGCGGGCCGTGCGGCTTTTGGGCGAGTTGAGCGGCGGGTTACTCGGGCAACAGGCTGTTGGTGCGCCGCTTGCCGGTCTTGCCCGTATTGCCTGCGCTTCGCGGCTTGCGCGGTTTCGGCTCCACGCCGATGCGCGCATCGCGCGCGAGCACGCGGGCGGTGAGCAACGCGGCGGTATCCTCGAACGCGGGGTCGGCCTGCGGCACGTAGAGCCATTTGCCGAGCACGGGGTGCGGGCGCAGCGCCGGGATTTGCGCGATGAGCGCCGCGTGGTGGTCCTTCGACGTGCAGACGAGCAGGCCGTTGAACGGCGCGTCGCGATCGGCGGCCACGAGGCAGAGCAGGCCGTCCAGATAGGCGGCGTCGCAGCCGAACATCGCCTTGCACACGTAGCCGGGCTCGCGCTCGAACGCGTCGAAGATCCAGAGTAGCGAGTTGCGGATTTTGGACGGCATGGCGTGGGCGGCGCGGCGCGATGAAACCCTCATTCTAGTCGCCGCGCTCCGCCGGCGCTTACCGTGTTCCTTGACATCGCCGGCTCGCCGTCTATGCTTAACCGCATGGTTAAGCATGAAGACGCCACCCTGAACCGCACCTTCGCGGCGCTCGCCGATCCCACGCGGCGCGCGCTGCTGGCGCGCCTCGCGCAGCACGACGCGCTTTCGGTGAGCGCGCTCGCGCAGCCGTTCGATATGTCGCTGCCCGCGGTCATGAAGCATCTGGACGTACTCGCCGAGGCGGGCCTCGTCACGCGCGCGAAAACCGGCCGCACCGTCGCATGCCGGCTCGCGGCGGGGCCGATGGAGGACGCGATGCAATGGCTCGCGCACTATCAACGTTTCTGGAGCGATGCGCTCGATCGTCTCGCCGCTTTCGTGGAGGAGGATGCATGTCGACCCAACCCTCAGCCGGACCCGGATCAGCCGACCCCCAGTCTGCGAGCCTCACCATCCGGCGCCGCATCAACGCCACCGCCGCGAAGGTCTACGCCGCGTGGACGCAACCGGCGCAACTGATGCGCTGGATGCAGCCGCTCGATAACGTCTGCATCCACGCCGAGGCGGACGTGCGCGTGGGCGGCCACTTTCGCGTGATCATGCGCGGGCCGCAGGGCGAGGAGCACGACGTGAGCGGCACGTACCTCGAAGTCGTGCCCGAGCGCAAGCTCGTGTTCACGTGGGCCTGGCGCAGCACGCCCGAGCACGAGTCGCTCGTCACGGTGACGCTGCACGCGGACGGCGTCGCGACCGACCTCATGCTCAAGCACGAGCGCTTCTTCGACGAGGCCGCGCGCGATTCGCACAACGAGGGCTGGACGAGCGCAATCGATCAACTGGTGGCGCTGTTCGACTGAACCGCGCCGGTAAAACGCAAGGAGGATTGGACGATGGAGACGCACAAGATCGTTTCGGAGGCCGAATGGCTGGAGGCGCGCAAGGCGCTGCTCGCCGAGGAGCGCGCGTTCACGCATGCGCGCGACGCGCTCGTGGCGAAGCGCCAGGCGTTGCCCTGGGTGAAAGTGGCAAAGACCTATACGTTCGAGACGCCGCAAGGTCCGCGCACGCTCGCGCAGCTTTTCGGGCCGCGCAGCCAGTTGATCGTTTATCACTTCATGCTCGGGCCGCAGTGGGACGAGGGTTGCCCGGGCTGCTCGTTCCTCTCCGACCATGTGGACGGCATGCTGCCGCACCTGGAGCACCACGACGTGACCTACGTGGCCGTGTCGCGCGCGCCGCTTGCGAAAATCGAGGCGTTCAAGCAGCGCATGGGCTGGCGTTTCCCGTGGGTCTCGTCGAACGGCAGCGACTTCAACTTCGACTACCACGTGTCGTTCAGCGAGGCCGACAAGGCGCGCGGCAAGGCGATCTACAACTACGCGGAGCAGGAGTACATGAGCGACGAGTTGCCCGGCATCAGCGCGTTCTATCGCGATGAAGCCGGCAATGTGTATCACACGTATTCGACGTACGCGCGCGGCGGCGAAATGGCGATCGGCACCTATGCGATGCTGGAGCTGACCGCGAAGGGGCGTAACGAAGAGAAGGACATGCGCGAGTGGATGCGTCACCACGATCGCTATGAAGACGCGCCAGTGCCTTCGTCGTGCTGCGCGCACGAGCAGAAGGCACCGTAGTTACGTGAGTAATTGCGTCACTCGTTACGCCAGAGCTTACGCTAGCGCAAAGCCGTCAGGGAATGGTTGGCACAACGAAAGCTTCTTGTACCCGTTACGAAAGCATCGCGCCTAGAGCGCCATATCGAACGCGGGGCGCAACAGCACTTCGATGGCCATGACGATGAGCCCCATTGCGGCGGCGGCAAGCGTCAGCGTGCCGTATTCATCGTAGCGCGTGTCGTAGAGGCACGCGACGATGAACAGGATGGCCAGCAGATTGGTCAGCCAGTAGAAGTTCAGCGCGAGGGGCATCGGCGTATCCGGTGCCGGCGCGCGCAACGCGCCGGCGGGTAGTGCAAGACGCTCGGATTCTAGCGGAGCGACCTTACGGATACGCAACAATAGTGTGTCCTGTAGCACTTATCTTTGCGGTTTTGGCATTTCCGCGCGAATCCACTCGGTGACCGAGTGGCGTTGCGGCTGCCAGCCAAGCAGCTTGCGCGCGCGCTCGCCGCGCACGCGGCTGTTCGAGCCGAGGCCGTACGACGCCATCTCGTAACCCCATTCCTCGATCGCCGCTTCGAGCGGCCAGTCCTGCGGCGCGCCGAGACCCATCACCTCGGCGAGCGCCGTGGTCATGTCGCGGAAGTTCGCTTCGCCGCTCTCCACGAAATAGAACGTGCCGGCGGGCGTCTTCTCCAGCGCGAGGCGATACAGCTCGGCCACGTCGTCGACATGCACGTTCGACCAGATGTTCAGGCCGCGCCCCACATGGCGCATCACGCCGCTTTTCTGCGCCTGCCGAATGAGACGCGGCAACTGCACGCTCGCCGCGCCCGGCACCGCGCCCACGCCGTAGATGAGCGTGTTGCAGAGCACCGCGCTCTTCACGCCGCGCCCGGCGGCTGCGAGCACGAGATCGTCGATGGCCACGCGCGGCGCCTTGTCGGCCGTCGGCGCGGGCAGGGCGTCTTCGTAATAGATGCGATCGGTCGCTTCGCCGCCCGAGGCGTCGCCCACGATGCTGGAACCGCTCGTGTGCAGCAGCGCCTTGCCTGAACCTTCGAGCGCGCCGATGAGCGCGTCGACCGCGCCGCGATGGTCGCTGCTCGCCGCGTTGATCACCGCGTCGGCAGCGCGCGCTTGCGCGATGAGCGTATCGCGGTCGTCGAGGTCGCCCTGCACGGGCGTGATGCCGAGCGATTCGAGCGCGGCGAACTGCTCGGGGCGGCGCACGAGGCCGCTGACGGTGTGCCCCGCGCGCACGAGATGCGCCGCGATCGTTCCGCCGATGAAGCCGCCTGCGCCTGTCACGAATACTTTCATGGGGGTTTCCTCGTTGTGTCGGGTTTGCGATGGGCTTCAGTATCGGCGCATCGGCGGCCGGCAAAAACCGTGTTAGTCTCAAATGAATCTTGACTATGAATCAACAATGAAGACGTCGACCGACGAACTGCTCGTATTCGTCACCGTGATCGATGCGGGGTCGATCACGGCCGCCGCCGAGAAGCTCCAGCAAACCGTATCGGGCGTGAGCCGCGCGCTCACGCGGCTCGAAAAGCAACTGGGCGTCGCGCTGATCCTGCGCACCACGCGCCGCCTGCAACTCACCGAAGAAGGCGAGCTCTTTCTCGAGCGCGCCCGCGCGATCCTCGCGGCCATGGCCGACGCCGAGGAGGCCGTGACGCGTCATCGCGAGCGTCCCTCGGGGCGGCTGCGCGTGGATGCGGCCACGCCCTTCATGCTTCACTGCATCGTGCCGCACGTGGCGGCGTTCGCGCAGCACTACCCCGAGATCGAACTCGAACTCACGAATAACGAACGCATCGTCGATCTGCTGGAGCAGCGCGTGGATATCGCCATTCGCATCGGCACGCTCCAGGATTCCACGCTGCATGCGCGCGCGCTCGGCACGAGCCGCTTGCGCATCGTCGCGAGCCCCGACTATCTCGCGGCGCAGGGCACGCCGCGCAGCGTGGCCGCGTTGCGCGAGCATCGGCTGATCGGCTTCACCGCGCCCGTGCATCTGAACCGCTGGCCGCTGCGCGCGAGCGGCCAGAGCGAGAGCGCCGACCCCGGCTATCCGATCGAGCCGGCGCTGCGGGCGTCGAGCGGCGAGACGATCCGTCAGCTCGCGCTCGGCGCGAGCGGCATTGCCTGTCTCTCCGACTTCCTCACTACCGCCGACCGCGAGGCGGGCCGCCTCGTCACCGTGCTCAACGACGCGCTCGTGGAGGCGCGCCAGCCGGTTCACGCCGTGTACTACCGCAGCGCGGCGCTGGCGGCGCGCGTGCAGTGTTTTCTGGCGTTTTTTGGGGGCAGGCTGCAACTCGACGCCTGACAGGCAAAACGCGGGCTGCATGGCGACTGCACGCGGGTTTCATGCCGATCTCGTGGATAGTCCCAGGTCACGGGAGCCCGGAAGGGGAGTTGTATAGACAGGCGCGCCAGGCTAGACTTCGGCCACTTTCGCGACTTGTATAGACAGGATTCGACCATGCTCCCGACCCTTCTCCTCACGCCCGGCCATCTGACCCTGCCCCAATTGCGCCAGATCGCGCGTGAGGCGGTGCAGCTCGAACTCGATCCGGCCAGCTTCGCCGCCATCGACGCGGGCGCGCGCGCCGTTGCCGAGATCACGGCGAAGGGCGAGCCCGCCTACGGCATCAACACGGGTTTCGGGCGTCTGGCCAGCACGCATATTCCGAACGACCAGCTCGAACTGCTCCAGCGCAATCTCGTGCTCTCGCACGCCGTGGGCGTGGGCGAACCGATGTCGCGCCCGGTCGTGCGCCTTTTGATGGCGCTGAAGCTCTCCAGCCTCGGCCGCGGCTATTCGGGCATTCGCCGTGAAGTCATGGACGCGCTCGTCACGCTCTTTAACGCCGACGTGCTGCCGCTCATTCCCGTGAAGGGCTCGGTGGGCGCTTCGGGCGATCTTTCGCCGCTCGCGCATATGTCGGCGGTGCTGCTCGGCATTGGCGAGGTGTTCATTCGCGGCGAGCGCGCGAGCGCCGAAGCGGGCCTCGCGGCCGCCGGCCTCAAGCCGCTTTCGCTCCAGGCGAAGGAAGGCCTTGCGCTGCTCAACGGCACGCAGGCTTCCGCCGCGCTTGCGCTCTACAACCTCTTCGCGATCGAAGACCTGTACCGCACGGCGCTCGTGTCCGGCGCGCTGAGCGTCGACGCGGCGGCCGGTTCCGTGAAGCCGTTCGAT
>NZ_QLSU01000054.1 GCF_003268775.1 Paraburkholderia unamae | reverse complement strand
GCCCAAGCCCAAGCCCAAGCCCAAGCCCAAGCCCAAGCCCAAGCCCAAGCCCAAGCCCAAGCCCAAGCCCAAGCCCAAGCCCAAGCCTTAAGGCAATGCACCCTGCCGCAATGAAGAGAACGGTTGAGCAGCCCTAGGCCGTGTTCCATTCAGTCAGACCTATCAATTGATCCTTGATAGATCTTTGGGGCTTTTCTGGACCGTTGTTAGAGCGAGCGTCGGTCACCTGTTGGCTGCTTTGGCCAAGATTTCTTCTTGGTAGGTAGGACACCAATACGAAGACCGGATTGCATGATTGGAATATCGTGTAGCTATGGTTGGGGCTGGTCCGAAGAAGAAGTTAGAGCATCGGTGGTCCACGGGGGCGAAGGAAGCGCGGAGCCACTTCGCACCACAGCGCGCGCTCAATTTGCTCGAGCGGAAGGCCCTCGTCTTCGGCGAGACGCAGCTATGTTGACACTAGAGGCAAATGCAGGCCAACGGGTGCGAAGTCACCGCCCGTAAGGCCACGGCCCTGTCCTGACGTGTGTCGTTCCGGTGCTGCTCGAAGTCAAGACGATCACCGAGGGCTGCATCTTCTCGCACGGCGGCGTCGAAGTCGTGAGCACCGTCGACCCATCGAGCGTGCAACGCGTCATTCACGGGCTCCAGAAAGAATGCTCTGAGCTATTTGTGGCTCGGGCCTTGGAAAGCAGGCTCCCATAGCTGCCTTCGATGCCGCAGCGCTCAGCCATCGGCCTAAGTCTGTCGCGTGTGGTGCGCCCTGTCGGCGGCATCGCCGCGCGGCGACAAATTTTATGCACCGACAGCTGAGGGCTTCGGTGCACAAGCGGTCGAGCCGGAGTGCAACGGGGTAGCGCGAGCGTATTCGGTCGAGGATTTCTCGGCCGTGGACGGCGTTTCCCTGAGGTTGCTTTCCTGATCGCGGTGTGGTTCTTGACTTGCCCGACGACAGGGGCCGCCAACGGCAGTCACGGATTGACGTCCAGATGGCGAAGAGCAGCCGGACGATTGGAAAGGTTACACAGCACGCGCACAGGATATCGTCGGGAGTCAGCGGGCGTGATTCTCTTCGGGAATGTCCACCCAGTCTGGCGACGAAGTGCGGAGGGACTCCTTGTAGCGTTTGTCACATGTTGGCTCTCAGGCTACACGTGGCCTGTCGTTCGACACATACACGCCGCAGGAGGGTGTGTTCCCGTTCTCTCCAATGCCGGCTTCCGGTCTGATTGCGTGCGTGATAGCGATTCAGGGAGCCGCCGGGATATTGATAATGACATGCGGAATTTCGATGTGACAGGAGATCCGTGCGGTCGAGCCGTTCGCTCCCGTACCGATTTTCACGATGCCGCGTCTGCGCTCTATCTGCACGCAGATATCTCACTGGCAGAGGAAATGGCACGTCGCACATTGTTCAAGGCAATTGTTGAACAGTGCGGCCCGAACAGGTTTCTGCGCGAGCAACGCACCCGCGCCGGTGAGGGGGCACCCTCGAGAATTGGCTGAAGGTGAATGTTGCAGACAATCGCTCTGTACAAGCTCCAACCAAAGACGCCGTGCTTAGAGGTGATGCTCGTCGGCCGTGTGCCTGAGCGTCTAAATCGTCGTCGGTCTCCAGCCGCCAACCGGGTGGCCACTACTTCGGATCCCATCTATTTCCTGACCTCAATTTTTCAGTGTGTGGCGGGAACCGCTGAAGCTTCACTCCGGCCGTTCGCCTTTGTGCGCAGTTGGTACTGATGATTGTTTCATCCATAAAAAGGGCCATATCGAGTGCGGTCTGAAGGCGGTGATGATGCGTCGCATGCCGGTGCGGACAGGCTCGGCACGGTACGGTACAGAGCAGTGCCGCTATCGTCAGCGCCAATGCGGCTGTTGCTCGCCGCGTGGGGTGAGCCCGCCTTGCGTAAGGAGCATGCGTGAAACAGCAACGAATGATTGCCGATCTGGCGTCAAATCGTTATGCCCCGGGCGATTTCGAGATTCTTACGGCAGGTTTTTTCACGAAAATACATTCGAGCGGGAATTCCGAATTAATCCGCCATATCTCCGCGACATATCCTGTGTCGCGCTGGAATCTCGCGTAGGGTAGTACCCCCATCCGTGAAACATCATGGGAAGAAAAATAACATCGCTCAATGCCGCGTGACACAAGGATTTCAGGCTCATTTTTGGGGATTGTTTCACGCGAATATAAGGGGTGCGAGACCTCAAATCGTCGCGCAAGGGGTTGGGCGCCGCATCGGTCACTTGGTCTTGCTGGGGTGTATCATTTAATACGTTAAATGTAATTATTTGCGAACGCCGATTGGGATAACTAGCTCGCACCCGGTCCCGAATCGATGAATCGCCCCGCACTTCGCGAACCACTGAGAGAGTGGGGTGCGAGATGAGCGTATGTGGCTTGCTGTGAATGGCGTCAAAACTGCCATCCGGTTTGACGCAGCTTTGCGGTGCATATCAGCTACCTTGTGTGCAGCCGCCATCTCGAAGTATGTGGCTCCCTTTAGACCGACGAAGCGGCTAGGCATCGCATCTCATGCCAGATTTTCAAAGACACATAGGAAAATTTTCAAGGCCCCTGCATTGCGACAATGTCGCGTATGTAGTGGACTACCTCGCCGCTGCTGAGAGGCTCGTCCAAAACGGGGAGAGGACGATCGTTCGCGTGTAAGAGGTCCTCGAGCGAGCGGCTGGGTTTTGCGAGGGAGCATTCGTCACGCGAGAGTCAAAGCACTGAACGACGCGCAAAATCAAGAGTGCCAGCATGCGCCCTAAGACGTAGCGGTCAAGTTCAGTGAGCGGAGTTAGAGACGAATTCCTAAAGGCTATCGGACTCATAGAAAGGTGTTCCAGCAGATCAAGCACCAGCCGCCCACGAAGAATGCGTCATGAAATCCCACACGACGGTCAAAGCAAACACGTAGACCGCGGAAGTTATGCAACTAGGCATGTTCCGATCGACCGCTCAACGGACTTTTCCATGACCAGTAGCGTACGGGTGGCCGCGTCGCGCGAGGCTGGTGGAGATTTTTCGCGAGCGAAGGACGCATCGGTATTTGCCATCATCGTAACCACGGTCGGAGGAGACTCAGCTAGGGCTCGGGGGCCGACGTGCACGCCGCCAATCGGCACAATGGCCTCGTTCAACGGGATCCGTTGGGTGACGTTGTGACGATTGGAGCCGGTCAGGCTTGTCGCGATCGGAGTGCCGTTTGTGTAGGTCGCGATGTGGCGATTGGAGCCGAGACAGGCTCGATCGGTGGGGTCCGGGCCAGCTTTTCGCTCGCCCCAACTGGACGAATCCACGATGAGTCGACGAGGACGCAGTCGATCCTCTCGGCAACTCGCAGTTTGGCCAGTAGCATTGTGCGCCGTGGATCCCACAAGCCGGCTTGCTGCCAATCGCGTTGGCTTGCCAGTGACTGACTCCACAGCCGTATCCCATCGTCGCGGGCAGAGCTAGCCGCCGGATGCCGCTCTTCAGCACGAACAAGATGCCAGTGAGCGCAGCCCGATTCTGTACTGCTTTGCGGTCCGGGCACGTGAAGTGGCGTGGCTTCACTTACGGTAGCAGTGGCTCGATCGATGCCCGCGGTTCGTCGTCAATGATCGGGTTGCCCAGATATTAGATGCCGCTGTCACCTCGATCCAGGTTAACCGTTTTCACGACGGATTGTCAGCCTCAACGACCACGTTTTGAAACCGTTCCTCAGTGACAGCCACGATTGAAGTCGGGAAGGTAAGCTCGAGCGCACGGGCGCTAGAACAGTTGGTCGGCTTCTTCACGCAGTTTGTTCAGTACGTACGGCACGCAAACCCAGCAGAACTTCATGCACCACGCAACAGCAGTCGTTGCGAGCGCTTTCAACGCCATGGCGATGAGATCCGCAGAGCCAGCGCAACCGGGCAACATTTCGATCAGGCTATCGCGACAAGCGTTGGTCAGCCAGAGGCAGCCTGCGTAGGCGCCGATCACAAACGCGAACTGCAGTGCGAACGCTATGAGTACACCCGCGTTCGCGGCTATCGCTTGCGCCTTCGAGTATTTACCGTTGGCCTGGAACGGTCGCCACATGTTGGCTGGCCTCGGTGTGTTGATGATCTCTTCGTAGGTCGGATAGTCGTCGCGCTTTTTCATTCTATCAACTCCTTAAGTTGTGATCGGGCTTGCGGATTTGCTGTTCTATATCCGGTCGCCTGAAACAAGGATGAAGTCATCAATGGGAAACACAAATCGAGGTCATCAACTTCGTGGAGCTAAATGCGTTGTCGACGCGAATTGATTGTCTTTCCGGCGACGCCAGGGGATTCTTATTCCGCCTGCCCGAGATGATTCTGGTTTCTCGTCAGGAGCACAGCGATACAAAAGAGTCGTGCCGTGCTTATCCATACCCGGGCGCCGAGAACTGGTTAGTGGCTTTGCCCGTAGGCCAGTAGAAGCAGGGCTTTTGCGTTGCGCCGCGACAGCGACACAGGACAAACGCAGCATGTCCGTGGAGGTGTCACCCCCTAACTAAAGAGTTGGGCAGCCTCGCATTCTCTATCCCGGGTATTCTGGGTAAAGAGCGCGGCCATTCTCTTTTCCCCCTGAATGATCAGTTCGGGAGGTCAGTGAATGATAAACAGCAAAAAAAACAAGAGCCTGCGTGGCTATCGGCGTCCGCAGCTGACATCCACAGTTGCGGAGAGTGGGCCCGTCAGGATCCTGTCGATATTCTGGCAATCTCTTCTATCAAGTGTGCGACACCAGCCAGGCCCATGCTGACCGCGGCAAACGTGATTGCGATGTGGCGCGCGTCGGCGCAGATGCGCACCAGAGAGATGTAGAAATGGTGGATTCGAAACAGCAGGCGCTGTTTGGTTGAGTGGCCTGTTCTGCGCGGGGGAAGGCTGGGTTTGCCGGCGTTCGCATCGTGGAGGCGTTGAACTGTCAACTGTACGGACTTTTCGATTCGGGCCCCGATGGCGGCCAATGTCTTGGCTTCGTTTTCCGAATGAACGCAGAGCTGTCCCCAAATGTCCGTTTCCAGCGCGTCTGCGAGCTGCTTGTGAATCGCAGTAATGTCAGTCGAATTGGCGATTTCCGTAAAGGCTGCGATGGCCTCAAGAACCTGTTGGTCGGCTGTGGTCCGCTGGTCGACGCTACTCTGGTAGCGCGCGTGATGTGCTCGAATCTCGTCGACTGATTGTTGGACATAGGCGCGAAGGGCGGCAGCTTCCTCGGCCCATGTTGCGTAAGTTGCCTCAATGTACCCGCGTGGCCCACCGTGTAGCATTCTTAATGCTCCATTTCGTTATCGATCGCCAACCGGCCGTCGGTTTCAATTTGAACCCCTGGCAGGCGAAGTGCGACGAATGCCGCATCAAGGTCGGACGTGGCGCTTGCGACCGCGCGTTGCAGATTGAGGCGCCCAACGAGACGCCGATGTACCGCGCTATTGGGTGATTTGCGAGCGACATCACTGACGAGTTTGCGGTAGTCAGTGGTGTCAGTTGCGACTTCCTCGAACGAGAGGCCCTCTGCGCGAAGTTCGGAGTGGATTGGGTTCTCATACGTTACGAGATCTTCATAGAAAGGCAGGCTAGGTGTGCCAATGAGATGTGCGACGACATGCTCAAATTCGGTTTCGAGGGAATCGCCTTGGTCGATGGTTGCGCGATTGAATACAACGCGTAGCTTGTCCGGTTGCAGGCCGACCTTGAGCAGGGTCTCGATCGTCCCGAGGGTCTCCTCCTGAACGCGGCCGTCTGGCGTGGTCGGAACAATCACCACGTCAAAGTCGTTGATCGCGCCCCGAACGCGCGCGAACTCTTTCATGAAGTCGGCGTACTGAGACGCGCCGACATCCACGACCAGATCGCCGGGTTCGACCACGACGTCGTTGATCAGCTTTTTGAAGTCGGCGCTACGGTAGCGGCTGACGTCAATGCCGTAGCGAGCCGCGTCCTGATTCTGTCTTTCGACCGAGAAGATCCGCGGAGAGCTAAGGCGTGGGTGAAGCAGGGAGGCGGTGATGATACTTTTTCCGACCAAACCGGTTGAATGAATGACGAGGATCTTCAGTGGCATGGTGGTTCCTTTAACTTGGGGTGGTCAGGATTTACGCGGTGCCTTGCGTTCTCTAAGCGCTGCTAGTTTTTCTCGATGCTCGGCCGACCCGAGTCGATATCTAATGACGACATCGTCCTCGTCGCTTTGGCTCGGAGTCCCGGTTCTTTTGTCGTCGATCGGGCGATGCTCTCTCAGTGCATCTCCCTGCGTTGGCGCATCTTGCGGAGGATCGATCGCAGTCCGCAATTGCTGCTTCGGCGCTGATTGGGCTGCGCGGTGGCTCGCATGCCTTTTCAGGTGACGAAACAATCCGCCTCGACTCACTTCGACGCCATGCTTTTGAGACAAATATATGGCGATTTCCCTGAAGCTAGCGCCGAGGTCCCTGAGTTCCTGGATCTGTTCAGTGAGTCCCGCAAGCTTTCCCCGTCTTCTTTTCCTTCGCTGTTCGGCAAAAAAATCAAGTAAGGAAGTCACAGTGCGCGTTCAGTCGATGAGGAGGACAGGAATAGGATCGCACAGCACAACACGGAATGTGTGATCAATTGCGGCGAAAAAACTGGCCTCATTTGAGTGATAAATCGAATATCGTCCCCGCCAGCGCAAAGAATCGTTGATTAACGTTGAGTGTAGTGTTGAGTATCGTTAGAGAAGCTGTTGTGAAGTGTTGAGCAACGTTGTGCTCAACGTATAGCATCGCTAACCGTATGTTAACTATCATTAACCAATGTTGACATTATATGTCATCCATTGTTTCCTACTCGATGAGTAACGTTGGGTAATGTTGAGCATTGTTGAATGAACTGATAAGCATTGTTAAGTAATGTTGTGGTGACCGTTAAGTATCGTTGCCCGGTGAGGAGATCAAGAGGTATCGCTGAGTTCTACCGGGTCATGAGCGGTAGGATCGTCTGATCAGAATCCCCGCGGCTGTGTTGCTGTATATGTCTGCCGTGTATGAAGAGTTGTGCGGAGGCGCTTGCAGCACGACGGTAGATGTGATTTACTTCGGCCATCGGGACTATAGGGTCCCACTTGGTTGTTTCCTGCGCCGCGTTGGCGGCATGCGAATCCCTCGTCGGATTCGCTCATCCCAGAGCTGAGCGATAGCCATATCGCTGGCCATCTCTTCGAGGTGAGTTCGTCGCACGACGAGTACCTTGAAATCGCAAAGGCGCGCGCAAGCGCGTTTTTTTATCTCCGGCGAATCGGACGGCAATCGGACACAGAGGAAGGGCGAAACCCTTACCACGTGTGGATGAACGGCCGGTTTCGGACATCACAACACATACAGACGAAAAAGTCCGAAAGGTCGCAAGACCTGCGGGAAAAGAGGCTTTTGCTGCCCACCGAGCGTTCGGTGGGCGGGCAATCCGGCACCGGTCCATTGACCGACGGATTGAGGGCCCAGCCAACGCGCCGTAGGGTGCGATGGAGTTCAACTACAGAGGCCGGTACCGGGCCTGGATCGTCGCAAGACGAATCGGTGCAGCATGGTCCCTGCTTGAATGGCCAGTTCCGACCCGAAGGGGTGGGAGACCCGATTAGCGGAAGCGTCGGGGTGTCGCTGAGTGGTGCGAGTTGTAGCGGGAGCCGGCGGCATAAACGCACATTTTTAAGAAGGGCCCGCTCATGCCCCTCAAACGCTATGTGAAGTTCCCGGCAATGTCGGGCGCGCATTTCGCAATGCGCCAGGCACGCGACGAGGCGTGACCATCGTGTAATGAGCCACTCATGGAGGCTGGGATGAACGCACTGGAACAAGACCTTGCAACGCCCGCGAACCGCGCGGAGCGGGGGGATGGACAGGGATGGCGACGCGAACTGCAATCCATTATCGACCGGTACGCGCGGAAGCGCGTGAATGGCAACGTGGCCTCTTACCGGACGCAGGAACTAACGGCGTCGGTGCTTTTCGCCGTATTCGGAACATTGAACGGTCTAGGTTTCAAGCTCCAGAACCCTCGAAACCTTGCTCACCGGCACGTCGAAGCACTTGTGAGGCATTGGCACTGGCAAGGCAAGGCTGTGGCCACGATGCAAAACGAAATATCGGTGCTGCGCAAGTTTGCCTTGTGGATCGGAAAGAAAGGCATGGTGACGCGTTTGGCTGACTATCTTCCCGACGTGCCGAGCGTGGAGTTGAAGCGGACTACTGTCAGCAACGTTTCCAAGTCGTGGTCCGAGAACGGGATCAACATTGATGACAAGATCGCGCAGGCGGACGCGCTGAACGAGCGCTTCGGCTTGATGCTGCGGGTGGCTATTGCGTTTGGTCTGCGGCGCAAGGAAATCCTGATGCTGAGGCCGTGGAAGAGCGACCAAGGCGACCACCTCGTTATCTATCCGAATGCAGGGCCGAAAGGAGGGCGCGCGCGGATTGTGCCGATCAAGACAACGTACCAGCGGGAGATGCTCGACTACGTGAAATCACGACTACCGAAGGGCGATGCAATGGGTTGGAAGACGACGCGGCGCAGCAAGCCCGCGACGCTTGCGTACAACCTGAAAGAATACTTGCGTCGCATGGAGGAGATCGGGATCACAAAAGATGCCGCCGGGGTAAGCGGCCACGGCCTGCGTGCGGAGTTCGCCGAGAATGCAGCGCTGACAAACGACACGCCATTCGTGCCACCGACGCTAGGCGGGAAAGCCGGGCAGTTGCCGGCGGAAGACCTCCGCCACGCAATGGGTCAGGTAAGTGAACTGCTGGGTCATAGTCGAGTGAGCGTCACGAGGTCATACTATGGCCATTTCGAGGGCTTCCGTCGCGCGCCACGCAAGGTCAGTGACGAGCAACGAGCCGCCCAGAGCGCGAAATCCCGGCCGGTGCTGCGTGGGGGCGGAACGTCGGCCCCGATGGCGGTCCGCCCCGGCAAGAATGGCCGGGTAGCGGCGCGACGTCGGGCCGAGGCATTACTTGGCGTACGGCAAATGGACCTGCCGCTTAACGACAGTGTGGTGCTTTTCAAACGTCGCACGTCCAACGCAGGTAAGGATAGTTGAGTTGCGTTGGCTCTTTGGGCTTCACACCGTCTGTAGGGACGTGGGCGTACCTGTTTATCGATGGCAAGCTGCCGATACCTTGCGAAACTCTCCAATGCTCGCCTCTTCGCATAGCCGCTGATTCCGACCGCTAATCTCTGGATCGGCAGCCATACGGAGCTTCGCAACAATGTCATTTCTGGCGATCGCGTTTGAACGGGAACTGCTGGCCCTCTTCACGAGGGCACACGCGTCGCGGATAAGCACCTGCGCGGCACTCTTTCCTCAGTGTGCAGGAGCACAGCACGTTACGCTGACTGCTGCCGGTTGGAGCGAAGGTGGCAAGCTCTGAGGCGCTGATGGAGGATACAGTCATTCGAGATTCCATCGGACAAGGCCGACTGCGCCAATTGCCGCGAGCAGCAAACCGCCGCCAAGCATGATGAGCCCATCGTCAGACCAGGTTGCGAAGCTTGCCTCAAGTGCGGTCTGCGACCCGGCCGCGCGCCAGAAGATAGCAAGCGACGTCAGCATCGCGCCGGCCACCATGACCGTGCATGCCATGACGGCAAGGACGCGCACCAGCAGACGGTGCAGGGGCTCAGGCGCATCGTCGCGCGTCCACCGATGACGGCGGCTAAACTTCCTGGATCGATTGGGCATGCTAACTCCAGAAAAAATAAACGGACCGTTTGGAATTTCCCGATCCGGGTTGGTCATCTTTCGTCACGCGAGTGACGACGCAATCTCATCCCCGCCGCGCGGCCGCGCCGAGTTGTCTGACGGGACATGACATCAGCGCGCTGATGCCAAAAGTCCCGGAGCTAAGGTATTCGGTGGTTTACACATCCGGCACATCAGAGGAGGGCAACCCGGGACGGGCAGAAACCAGACTGCATTCCTGTCAAAGGTCAGGATCTCATCGCACCGTTGGGCGCTTGCAGGACCAGCTTCACGGCTTGCTCCACGTCCGACTCCCGAATGTCGGTTGTGTCTTCGCGTAGGCGACGGACTGCCGCTGCGTCGACTGTCTTCTGGATGACAGCGTCAGCATCGGCAATCGAATGGCGACGCAGATATCTGACGAGGAGCGATTCAATGGAATCACCGACAGTCCAGTCGGCGATTTCATTGAGCCTGGCGCGGATATAGGCCTGCATGTCCTGGGCCGCCGGAACGTCGAAAACGATCTTTTCCTCGAAACGGCCACCGCGCAGCGCCGCGCTATCGATCCGGTCATGGTGGTTTGTGGCGGCAATGAACAGCAGGTCGCGCACGCGACCACCCGCTCCGTCGATGGTGGTCAGAATTTTCTCCGTGAGCATTCCGTAGTTCGAGAACTGGCGGTCTCGCAGGATGCCGTCTGCTTCGTCGAGGAACACGATCGCCGGTCGGATGTCGCACGCCGTCCTGAACAGTCTGTCCCATGCGTCGGGCTTTGCCATGATCTCGGCGCCGGTGATCTTGAGGAAGGCGCAATCGGCCTGCTTCGCAAGCGCCATTGCTGCTTGCGTCTTGCCCGTACCTGGCGGCCCGACAAAGATCAGACCGGTGGGCAGACGGCTGCCCATCTTTTCAAGCGCATAGACATTCGCCATCTTGAAGGCCAGATCCTTCAGGACGTTGCGCGATCCCTCCGGCATCAGGATCTCATCGATGCCTTTCACCGTCTCCGGAAGTTTGCCCTTGCGACCCTGAACCACACGCAGCGCCCGCATGCCGATATCGAAAGTGACCTTGCCGGCAAACTCGCCAGCGAGACGCATTTCGCCAATCTGTTCGCCAATGGCACTCAGACGTGCCGCACTGAACCCGGCCCAACGCTCGGCGAGTGCCGCGACCACAGCAGGCTCAGCGACGTCGTAGCCGGCGATGCCGCCAATCGCACGGCGCAGGATTGCCTGGCGGGCCTGCTGGTCCGGCGCGGGGATCTCGACCTTGAAGTCGAAGCGCTTCTCGCGGACGCCCGCGCTGTCGAGGTCGTCCAGATGGTTCGTCGCGGCGACCAGCAGGATCCTTGTGCCCCGCAGGCTCACGATTTCGGTCAGCATCGTGTTTGTCATGTCGCGGTCCATATGGTGCGAGCGATTGCCGCTACGGTCCTTGAGAAACGAGTCGATTTCATCGATGAAGAAGACACCGGAACCTGATCTTCGCGCTGCTGCGAAAGCTGCCTTCACCTTCTGCACCGACTCGTTGACCCACATCGAGGCGATGTCGCTGTAGGCAATCGAGAAGAAGGGCACCTTGAGTTCGCCTGCAAGTGCTTCGGCAAACATCGTCTTGCCGTTGCCCGGTTCGCCGAACAGAAGGATGCCGTTGCGTTGGTGGGTGCGCGCCGAGACGATGTCCCTTGCGGCCGCAAGCAGACGCTTTTTTGTTTCGGCCATGCCGATCACGTTCGCGAAGCTGTAGCGCGGCGTGCATATGCTGTCCGTGAAGTCGTATGTACGCATTGGCGGCTGTGGTGATTGTGGCGGCTGGTCCGGCCTGCCGGTTGCTGCCGGCCGAGGAGTTGGCGCAGCAGGAGCTTGGGTGGCGGGGGGCGGCTGAACCGGGTTCGCCGGCCGGCGTGTATCGCCGCCCAGCCGTGCCCGTGCCTTCTGCAGCGCTCGACTGATCCGTGGGTGAGTGAAAAGGAGAAACGTCCAGATGCCCCAGATCGTCAACATGATCAACCCGTGCGTGTGCGGCAGCCGGAAAATCGTGAAGGTACCGACTGTCACCAGGACATAGGCAAGCAGGAACTTCCATGCCTTGAAGAAACCCGGAAGCATGATCAGGAGAGGGACGACGATCGTCGCGAAGATGAGCCTCTCGACGACAGCCGGCGCGACCGGACCTGCATGCGGGATCTGCGAGTACGCGATGACCCAGACGCACAGACCGATGATGCGGATGAGCCAGCCAAAAGCGACCAGCGGTATAAGCGGATTCATGACCACCTCATATGTCACGGCGGGCCCGATTGCCATGCCGTTTCCGTTCATTGTCCCGACAGTCCACGGACTGCAAATGAGGGTGAAATTCGCCGATCAGTGAGAGAACTGCGGTCACTTCTGATCCGAACCCGAAGATTTGCGGGCGCAGTCAAGGGGATGACTGTCTTGCGGCACAGCCGCGCACATGCAAATTCTGGTGTCGCCGTCAGAGCGTGTCCTCTTTCCCGGCGAGCGTACTTGCGGAGTCAGGTGCGAACGAGAGAGTGACGCGCGCCGTTTCCCCGGCGCTTCTTGCCCGCACGCGGGCACCTTGCGCGCATCGTTGCGTGTGCCGCCAAACCAGGGGCCGAAGGCGTCCAGCTGTCACCCCTGTGCTGAAGGTCGTGATGGTTGCCGCGGATTGATTCCAGTACTACAGATTGGCGCAATATCTGCGACCCCGGCGAGCGTGAAGCCTGCCTGGAACCCGTGGCTCAGGAAGCATGTCCGACGTGTGGCTAGATGCCATTGGTATTCGGGCAGTTTGCTCGGTGGTGCCATGACTACCGTTGAATATCGTCCTGAAGGATGCGTCATCCCGCGCTAGATCGAGTTCGCCCTGCCAGGATAGTTGCACAAGCCGCGACGAGGTCTGGAAATCCGGGAAGGGCCATGAACTGGTTCCGCGGCACGTCGCCGGGAAAACACCGCTCGAGATGGCTGCAACGGAACACGGTGCACGGCTTGTTGAGGACGCGCTGGTTCAGATCGACGAGGGATACTTCGCCTGAGGGAATTCTGGAGGATCAGCAACTTCGCGAGCGTTCGCGGGGTCGGTGGATGGAGGGGGCTGCCCGGTTGCATAATCGGGGGCCGCGGGTTGTCTGTCTGGCAGAAAATCCCGCCGTTGCCCTGCCTGAGACCATGCTGCACCCCGGACTCGGCTCACCACAGGCATTGCCGGATAACGATCAAATGCCTCACGTGGGGACGGGTGAAGATGTCGCGGTCGCGGAACTCACGGCGAACGTTATCCCCAATAACTGGCTCGAGAATGCGAACGGGACGCAGGCCGCTGGTAGCGGATGGCTGGCCGCAGGGCAGGTGTTGCTCCGCAAGGCTCTGGGTGAAATTCTCCCCCATTCGTATAACTATCCTTTCAATCCCGCCCACACCGCCGCTGGCCCGGCGATTGTCGCTGAGGTGATGAAAGTGTCGTACGATTCAGGAATGCGTTCGATCCTGCGTGATATGTAAGCTCTGTTATCCTTAGGAAACAACCCGAGGCTCGGTCATCACGACCGCACGAGCGATGAAAATGCCCAGCCGGGTTTCTTCGCCTCGCAACTGAGGCATTCACGGGCTGGCGCGCAGAGATCCAGACGAACCTTGTCCGTGTCTGCGATGCGCATCGAGACGACCGAATCGACGGGCAGACTGGTGCGGCTCGCCTGGCGGGCGTACCAGCTCCAGAATCCCGGATGTCCGGCGGCGCTCGTGAGCGAATGCTCGTCGACGAACTGGTCGCAGACCGGTGCGTTGTTGAAGATTTCGCACTCCGTATTGCCGTCTTCATTCTTGTAGTAGGTAAAGACGCGGTATCGGCGGTGCACGCCTCCCGGTCCGAATTCGCCTGCCTCCCAACGCCTGAAGTCGACGGGGTCGAGAGCACGGCTCGCTGCCGTGCGCAGCGCCTTCTTTCCGATTGAACCCGCGTCATTCTCGAATTGACTGCGCGTCAGGATCGTCACGATGCTGGCTGAATTGCCTTTGATGCCACCATCGATCGCCACTACCGCGACCATGAAATCCATCTTCACCTTGTCGAAGAAGACATGATAAGAGCGAGCTGCATCGCGAAAAGGCAGCGTTACGGTATGGCGCGTCGTGACCAGATCGAGCACACGGCCTGGCGCGATGGATGATCGTTCGACTGCCCGCTGGCGTGCGTGCAGGCTCATGTTCACCCTATATTCGCAGGCCGAAAGCTCTGCGGTGATCTTGCTGAGGCTGGCTGATTTCATCGATTTGCTATCCTTTACGTTTTGACTTCACCACCTTCGCTCCCTTTTCCGGGAATGCAAGTTTCGCTCTGGCCATCGCTTACGACTGGCCGCAGAGGCAAAGAAGCCGGGAAAGCATTTGCGGCCAGTCGGCGCGTATGTGGCAGTGCTCGCGTTCAAAAAAGCGGGCTCATTTCCAGCCTGAGAACATCGACGCAAACTGCCGGTGTGATGGGAGGGCGGGAACCGTATTGAGCCAGATCATGTGGACGAGGCGCATGGTCACCGTGTTTCGTCTGGCGAAAAGTCGATACCCAGCGCGCTACTCGACGGCATCGAGGTTCCTGTCGTCGATGCGCGCGAGCGTGATGCCAGTCGGGCCGATTTGCAGACACTCACGAACCAGCGCGCGACACTCGCGGCGAAGCAGGCCGAATTGGCGACGGCGAAAGCGCGCCTGCGCGAACTCGGGAAGCACCGCGGCGAGGTCAACGTTTCGCCGTTGCCTGTCATCGAAAACGGTCACGAGGATTTGCCGGGACGCAGCGAGATATTCTTTTCGTTGCGCGAACGCATGCGCGCGGTGCGGCGTCACATCCCGACTCCATCTGCAGCAGTAAGTGAACAACGCATCGGCGCGACGATCAATGTGATTGCATCGACTGGATGCTAGCAGCAGCCGTGGGCGAGTTTGCTGAAGTGCATAAGGAATTGTCGTGCCTGGATGAGGATAATGCCGCAGTGAGTACACGAGTGAACGTTCATCGGGTCACAGCCAGACTAACGCCCTGCCGAATGTCGGGAACGAGGCGGCCCTGGAAACCCGGAAAGAGATTGGGCACGGCGGGAATGGGTAGACAGTACCTGCTAGACTCGGCAATTATCGATCTGGATGTATTTTTAGTAAGCCAATCATGAAGAGCAGTGCGAAGGGTGGCCTCGTTTATTCCACCGAAGGCGGGCGGATGTGTCCCGATTGCAGGCGGGTACTCGCGCAATGTGTTTGCAGGGCGATCGCCAGTACACGACAGGTCGGCGACGGCGTTGCACGGGTGGTTCGCGAGACCAAAGGTCGGGGCGGGAAGAGCGTGACGATCGTTAAGGGGTTGGCGCTTGACCCCGCTGACCTGGCTTTGCTGGGTAAGCAGTTACGCGCGGCCTGTGGCTCAGGTGGAACGGTCAAGGATGGCGTGATTGAAGTGCAGGGCGACCACTGCGACCGCGTCATCGAAGAACTCAAAAAGTCCGGCCATAGTGCGAAGCGGGCCGGGGGCTAATTTCTTCAGTGGGCGGCGGCCGAGAGGTTCAATAGACCGCGCGCGGGCAGCAACAGCCAGCTATCGTCAATTCACCAAGGTCATCCACGAGATAGAGTTGCCCGGCGTCGTCCAGGGCTTTTTGGATTGATTCATCCGATATCCGGGGGCAGGGATGGCGACACAAGCCGCTCCAGTACCTCAGGGTAATGCGATCGAGCGAATAGCGCAAAATGAGATCACGGGCCCGTTCAAACGCTCCTGAGTTGGTATTTCAGGGCGGTGCATTGGCAAGACAATCATGCTGAAGAGGGACAAATGAAGAAAGGAAAGGCGAAACTTACGCGTCATGATGCTGAACGACTTTTCGACGGATTACCCAGCGGGAACGTGAGGGTGTCGAGCCGGCCCGAGAATCCATTCGAACCAGGGGCGTTCGCTGCGGTCGAGCGCGTCGACGACGAAGCCAAACTCTGGAAAGACAATCTCATCACTCTCCCGGTAGCGATCGAGTTGCCTGCTGGCTACGAGTCAGTATCCGGCATGCGCGAGGCGATGGCGCGGGCATGGCGCGTGAAGTGGGTGCGAGAGGAGGAAAACGAGGTTGTCGCCGAATTTCCTGAAGGATGGACAGCCGTTCGCCCGGAAAGTGGGCCCATAGCGTTGCGAGATTCGTCAGGCGTGGTCCGTGCCTTGTACGGGTGGGCCGAGGACGCTGAACTCAGGATTCTGCCGCGGTATCTGGTTGAGTCGCAGGCGAACAGTTCAACTGGTCTGGGTAGCCTGGTCGTCCGTGATCGCGCAAACAGCCAGATTCTCGAGAGATCATCAATCTGGTCTGCTAAATCGGGTACCAGTCATCCGGATTGGGGCAGGCTGACAGTGTGGCTCAACTCACACTACCCGCAACATCTGGATCCGTTGCGGTACTGGAAGGATTGCGAGGAAAATATCCAGAATTAAGCGCCCTTTCGATATTTGGGCGCCCGGTTCCCGAGGCAAAGTAACGCTTCCCGGCTTGAAGGCTGCGCTGGCAAGTCTGAGCGCTTGATCGAGCCATTGCGGCGGTACGATGGCCTGCTTCGCTCGTTTGGGTCCATGGCATGTCGGGGACTTTCCACCCGTATGGGCGTTTGAGCGCCGACCAGTCTACGAGCGAAGCACGGACGAGTTCAATTGGCTGGCTGAATCAATTGACCATATTCGGCCGTTCGTTACTACCGTACGGATCGTCAACGATCTGCATCGCGGATGCGGTTGCAGAATTGAAGAACCGGAATCAACCGTCTGTAGTCCGTGGAGCGGCTTCGAGACATGGTGCCGCCGCCGTGTAGTTCGCCTCTCAGGTCCGGGATTGCTTCGATCGTCTTGCTTTCTACGCGTCCTTGAGCCAGGGCATTTCCACGGGTGACACCACCAGCTGCCGGAACTCGCGCTTCAGTTCGAAGATAAACCCGACCAGGATCATGGAGTCGGCATAGGGGATCGGAAATACGTGAGGGTTTTCCGCCGCGCGTAGCGGGCGCGTGGGCGTGTCCGCCGTCGTTGCGGCGTTCTCCCGGACGCTTTCCAGTTCGTCAGCCATTGCCTGCCCACTTAGTTTCACGACGCGACTACGCAGGTCGCTGAAGGGTTCGATGCGCGCCCCGTCTTCGTTGTATTCGGGCACTTCATAGATGAACCAGGACATTTGCGTCTCCTGAAAAAAGGCAACCATTCTAACAGTGGGCGTAATTGCGGCCGGCCTGATATCTCTGGAGCATCTCAACTCAGGAGAGCGGGTCGTTGCGCTTAAGGAACCGGGGAGGCTTGACGGCGCTGAAAGCTATGGCGTTGCCTTGAGCTTGACCCGTCGTACGCGGATGCTCACCACAATCTGGCAAGTCTGCCTGAGAGACGGGTTGAACCTCGGGGCCTTTGTGCGTCATCTGAATACCTGGAGCGGCGTGACGACCTGAAAGCTATATTCAAGGGGAGAATGCCTGCATTCTCACGTTCTGCTCGAAGGCAGCTCAAACGTCCTCCGTCCTGGCTGTTGCCAGTCTGGTACCTGCAAACGGGTCATTGCGCCAGTCGGCACCGGTGCGTTTGCCTGCGTCGCGATTCGATGCGCCGTCAATTGCAAAATGCTCAAGAGACTGCCCGGCGCTGGTCGCCTGAACCACCCATTGTGGCGGGGCGCCTTTGCCATCCCATGTGTTGCCGGATGCGTCCCGGAAACGTACCGTTCGCAGACGCTCCTGGTCTGCCGCAATTGACGTGGCGACGTCTTCCGGGTTGATTCCGAATTCCACCATCCGTCGCCTCAGGTAGGCGACGATGCTTTCGCGCTTTCTCTCATCCATTTGGTGTATTCTCCGCGCGACGTTCTGTCGTTGGGCAGGTGATTGCAAATCGCGTGCCGCCAGGATGCCACGCGACCCAACGTTGCGCGTGTCGAGGCAGCGAAGAGGGTAGAGCATGTGTAAACCACATTTTGCTGGGAGCGGCGCACGGGAGGCGCTGCGACTGGCGACCGGTATGAGAGCAGTATAAGTCAACCCGTATGCGACACCAGGTTTGCTTGCGCACGCTGAGTCTTATTTTATGCGCTCGCGATTCATCATGCGATACGAGCAGGCGCATCGCTGACTCGAGACCCTACCTCCCCGACCAACGATACCAGGTACATGTCTGGATAATAGAGAGGTGGCTATTTTGCGGCGCAATAGCATTCAAACAAAGAAAGGCAGCGTTGCACGACGCACAGGCAACATCGGGTGTGCATCTATTCCTGAACTCCAGTGACATTTAAACCGTTGCGCGCTGTGCTTTCAATTTGCACAAGCATACTGATAAAGTCACAATCACGACCGCGACGATCAGGTCAATTCTGACGGGCAGACCGAACTTCGAAGTGCTTGGGAAACAAGCCAGGGAAGTTCTACGATCGCATGAACGGTAAACCCCACAGCGAGGAATAGAAATGATTACCCTGGACGCAATCAACTCGAAAATTGCCAAACTCCAGAAGCAGGCGGCAACGATTGCCGAAAAGCAGTCGTCGGTGGGCCTGACGAAAATCCGTGACCTGATGCAAAAGCACGGACTGACCGTCGCTGACATCAAAGGCTTTGTTGCGAAACGACGCGGTCGTAAACCTGGGGCGACGCTGGCGAAGGCGGCAGCAAAAAACCCGGGTGCGGCTGTTCACCACGTTGCACCGAAATATGCAGATCCGAAAACAGGCGCGACATGGTCGGGCCGTGGACTGGCACCGCTCTGGATTCGCGATGTCAAGGATCGCTCGAAATTCCTGATTGAAGCCGGTGCTACGTCGAAGACTGCCGGCGCGAAGGCGGCTCCAGTGAAGAAGGCTGCTGCGAAGCGAGTCGTGACTAAAAAGACGGCGAAGACGTTGGTTGCCGCGAAAAAGACTGGCGCATCTGCGGCTGCTCCGGCAAAGGGCGTGCGTGGACGTAAGTCTGCTGCACCCGCTAAAAAGGCTTCGGCACCGCGCAAGGTTGCAGCCAGGAAGGTACCGGCTGTAGTTGAGGCTGCTGCAACGCCCGAAGTCGCCGCAGTCTGACGAGGTCACGGGCGATCGAGTCGTAGCCGGCGGAGCGGGGTGCTGCATACTGTATTGTCGGCCTGCCAGGAGTGATCACTCAGGTCATTTCGCGCGTCTCCTCACGTCTGGGCGACGCTACGTATATACACGAGGAAGCGCGGACGGAGAGCCGCGCGCCTTCACCCCATGACCGACCGCTTCGAGCTCGTTTCGCTGGCGCTGCCGGTTGACTGTCTCCCGGAGTCTGTGCCTTCGGCAGTCGGCCAGCTGATATCGGCCGCATGGTCGGGCATGAGTCGCGCGCAGCTCGTGTGCTGTGCCCGTCGATTCGACATGCGTGCAACACTGCGGGTGCAGCCCGGTATCGGACCGGATGGGCTCACGCGGTTCAGGCTTGAGCTCAGCTTTGCCGATGGGAGTTTCGAACTGATCGCCCATGTCCGACGTATCGCTCGCCGCCGCACAGGCGCACGACGCCAGAAGCCCTCACTACCTCCAGCACGCGATGTCAGGCAGCAAAGCCTTTTCTGAGTTTTCCGAGTTCGCAGTTAGCGCTGTGATCAGACCTGGTTTCGCTGCGCAGAAAGCATCCGGCTAGAGAATCCGGAGATTGCGAATTTTTCCAATCGACGGTGAGCGTTCGACGATCAGGTTCGTGATGAACTCAGGCAACAGGGCGCGCGGCACGTTTGCAGGAATATCGGTCACGAGTTGCGAAGGCACCTGAACGATGAATTCTTCCGGCGCCGAGGCGAGGCTATGTTCGTAAGCGACGCGAATTTCCATGTTGTTTTCGTTCTGGGATGTGGCTGCTGGCAGGGAGTTCTTTGTGCGCGGGGCTGAGCGTGCTGGACGCAGTGTAGCGCGGGATACCCCTTGCTTCGTTCCGTTGGGCGTCGCTGAATGGCCTGTTGTGAGTGCTTGCGCACTTTTGCCGGCCTGCGTAGGCTACGCCGCCGCCGATTTCATCTACTTGCAACGCGCATACGGTGGTTTGAACTCCGTCTACGGGGCGTTGCCAGCCTGTGTCAGGAATATCCGTATGATGTTGCGTGAGACCCCCGCCCGTCTACGCGTCTTCATTCATCGCCGGACTTCAGTGCACGCTCACTGACGGATGTCTGTTCCGGGTACGTAATGCGCGACGGCGCTATCGTGCAACTTGAAGGTGGCTGTCATTGGTGCGGGTCCCACGCGCGGCCAGATCGACGAGCTTTCCGAGGTGGTCACTCGCCCGGACGACGATCTCCATCCGGGTCACGCAGAGCTGGCGGTCGTACTCGTTCACCACGGCGGTGAGGCCCTCGATCAACGATTGGGGCACAGTCCACACGCCTGTGCGATCGGCATCGTTGAGTACCTCGTCGAGGTCACGTTCAACGCGTTCAATCTCCCCGATATCAAGCTCTCCGTGTCCCGCGCGGGTGATGAAACTCGCGATGATGATGATCTGGGAGACGAGATTCAGGAGGGGGCGGTCTGCTTCGCCGTTGCGCAGACGCTCAACCGCTATCCGCGCGCGCAGCGCGAGATCTGTGGATTCTTTCCGGGCCATCGGCAAAAACAGTGACTTTGCATGCGTACCTGCCGGTGGCTTACGCGATGGTCGATAGCGCTTCTTGTTGGGCATGTCTGGTTGCCGGTCGATGAATTTCGTAGCGGATATGGGGCCCTTCGCGCCAGGCTCAAGAGCGAATGGCAAATTTATCTTTGAACTGGCTTCGTCTCCCAGTCGTTCCACCGTATCGGTAACGGACATCCGCAGGTGCGATATGTAACGACGCAGCGTGGGGCGACCGAGTGAGTATTCACGTGCCGCGATCCAGGAGTATCGCAATCTGCGCGCAACTAACTGTCATCCGCTGCCGCACACTGCCCGCGCCGTTCCGGCGGCAGAAGAGACGATGCGCCGGCGGGAGGCGCTGTAGAAGGGCGTCCAGAGACACGGTGGCTTTCACATGACGTTGAGCTTTGTCGCCGCAACGGGTTTAGCTCTGCGCCTGCCGATAGCACCGGCCGAAACGTCTGGCCAGCGGTTTCCCAGTTCGACGTGTCAGGCGGGACAGGCAATAGTCGCCCCAGTACGACAGCGCCGGACGAATGCGGGGAGGCATGCTGAGCGCTGGGCCCAGGCATGGATGAATCCGCGCGGGCTGCCGGCCGGAGCAAACATCGTTGAGCCGGAAAGCAGGTGTGCCATCTGAGCTAAGACGCGGCGGTGCATGCATCTCCTGCACATTCAACCCCCTTCGGTTCGAGCAACGATACGTGTTCCTCCGGCAGATGCAGGCCGCCGAGCGCAGTCGCGCAGCAAAACGCCGGCGCCCGTCACAGTGGCCTGTCGACGATGCGCAGCACGAATCAGGGGCTGTGAGTTCGCGACCAGATTGCCTGGTGCGGGGCATCCAATGCAAATCTGGAGGTTGACACTATCACCAGTCGTGACAAAATGTCGCTCTAAATACCGATTCACCGGGACATTTTATCAAAATCGCAATGAAGCCTGCGGACCTCTCTTTTGCTTTGGCGCGCCTCGGTTGGACTCAGGTGACGTTCGCCGAATACTCGGGCTATGACCGCCGAACCATCAGTCGATGGATCAGCGGAAAATCTGCCATTCCGCTGCTTGTCGAAAGGCATCTCGATCTCCTCCTCGCCATTCGTGAACGGTTGCCCTGAAGCGCGTCTGGAGTCGGGTGGACGGTATGAAGTGTCAACGCTGCACTCCCCGCCACCCGAATTGCCCGACTCGCATCAAACGGTCGTGATGCCACGGGCGCGCTAGTGATGCGAAGGATGCCGGTGGCGTTGCGCTGGTGCATCCCGTTGACGCTTGGATGTGCTCCACTCGCGTTAGCCTTGAATGCAGTCGGTAATTGTCCATGTCCAGTTCGGTCGCCCCTGGAATGTTGCTGCTCAATGTATCCTCATTGTAGATACATACTGCTTGCGCTAAGTTCGCGATGTTTCTACAATGGATAGACATCAGGGGCTAATATGGAACTTAAAATTCAGAAGTGGGGTAATAGCGCGGCGGTTCGTCTGCCTACTGTGCTCCTCGAGCAGATCAACGCATCGGTCGGCGGTTCGCTGAACGCGGACGTGCGCCCGGACGGCTTACTGTTGACCCCGGCCCGTCGTAAATACTCACTGGACGATCTCGTTGCCCAATGCGACCCGAAAGCACCGATTCCGGCCGACCTGGCGGCTTGGGGCGAGGTCAAGCCAGTGGGGCGTGAAGGATGGTAAAGCGCGTCAAGTTCGAGCGAGGCGATATCGTGCGCGTGAGCTTGAATCCGGCTGTCGGCCGCGAGCAGCAAGGCGATTTTCGTCCTGCGCTCGTGCTCTCTCCCGCCGCGTTCAATGCCTTGGGTATGGCGCTTGTCGCACCGATCACCCAAGGCTGCGAATTCGCCCGCTTTGCAGGCTTCGCGGTGCCACTCTCGGGTTCGGAAACGGAAACGCAGGGCGTGGCGCTTGTGAACATGGTGCGCATGCTCGACCTGGAAGGGCGCGGCGCGCGCAAGATCGAATGCGCGCCCGCTGAAGTGGTCGAAGATGCACTGGCCCGGCTTCAAACGATTATTGAGTAGTGAAGACAACGAGAAGGGAAATGCATGGACATAGCTGCACTGACCGCAAATGGGTTCGTCCCGACGATCTATGAAGGCCAGGAAGGAACTTTCTATGCCAAGAGGATCGCGGCGCGCGATATGCAGTATTTCCATTAGCATGTTGTCGACGAAGACGAGGTGAGTGAATTGGACGTCGTTATCGTTGAAGTCATGCCCGGCGATTTGGTCCAGTTGACCGTCGAAGGTCGTGACTATTGCGAAGAGCCGGTTGGTGTCGATACCGATGAAGGCCGTGCGCTTCTGCGCGATGCAGGTTTGAACTGCTGAAGTGGAAAACGGGGAAAAGATGGAAGAACTTTACAGCATCGACGTATCGCGGGCCGGCGACACTGTGTGGGTGACGGGGCACGATGGCTCATGTGTAGGGCGATTCAGCAAGCGCTTTGGCATCGACGTACATCGGACCGTAACCGATCAGATGGCCGGCGCGGACCAATGCCTGCATTGCACGCACGAGGCGGCTGGCGAAAGCGAATGGCACGTTTTCCGTGAAGCTGTCCTGAGGCATCATGGGATCGACGTTCCGGTCGACACAATCCGTTTTTGAACAAGGAGGACTACAGACATGCGACCTATCGATGCGGCGCCGCTGAAGGACTTTCCCAGAGAAGTGATTGTCTTGGACAGCAAAGTTGCGGAACGTCGTGCGAACGAGGCATTTTATCTCCGCGTTCAAGTGAACGATGAGCAGATCCGGGCGGTACGACTGACCGGTGAGGTTACGCTCCCTGGCGCTCGCAATGCCGCGGTTCGCCTCGGATACAACCCTACGCACTGGCTCGAAACACGTGTTGGCTTTCCGGTAATGTTCGACTAACCATTACACACTGGAACATATGAGCGAGATCCTAACCGATGCCGAGCGTGCCGCGATCCGCGCCGTGGCGGCACAAGACAAGACCCAGCTTGATGCTGCGCGTGCGGCGTACGATCGCGCAGCATCGAAGCATGGCGTCGATTCGTGCGTCGAGCTTCAATTCATGTCGGAGCTGCTTGCGCCGATACCCGACCTGATGTTGCGCTCCCGTTATCGCGCAGCCGTGTTGTCCAAGCCGCGGTGAGTCGGAGAACCAATATGACGATGCGGAATTCGGCGACCGATGAGACCCTGCACCAGGAGCCGACGAGAGCCGAGATCGAAGATATGGCCAGGGCGCACGAACCGCACGTGTGGGCGCTGGAGCCGCCGGACTGCTCGTCGGCGCGATACCGGCTCGCCTCACTGGCGCGGGCAGAAGATGTCCTTCGTGAGCGGCGTGGATTTCCGTTGACCAGAGCCTTCGGTTGACCGGAAAGCGATGCCCGGCCGGCCACTGATTAACAAGGGAAGAAAAATGTCGAGTTTGTTGGAATGCCTCCGCTCTTTGCCGGGTGACCTGGTGATGCGGGATCTGGCGGCGGTGCGTGATCAGGACTCGACGGTCGAAGAGCATATTGCCCGAGTAGCGCGCGACGAAGACGGGTACGAGGTTAGACATGAGCCTCGCAATTACGGCCGGAGCACGACAATCGCCGTCGGATTGATCAACGGTCCAGCGATCTTCCGTGAAATCGGGTAGCTAACTTGCGCAAGCCATGCTTCGTCGAACATCTGTGCGGGAGTGCTTGAATGCCTGTTCAAGCGCAGCCGGAACGACGCGCAAATGGTCGAACCAGCGAGTGGCGCAGCTTTGCACATCAGTACAGAGACCGTTGAGTCGCATGAAGGCTGCGTCGAGATTCGCTCAAATATCTAGGAGTTCGTGATGCATATCACCCTCGACACCGCGAAAGCGATCTATCGCGAGGCGGTCGATTCGCGCGCAAGCGATGGCGAAGGTGCTACATGGTGGGATGAGGTCGCTGACGAAGTGCGCGACGTGATCGCTGCGCGCACTGTGATCGAGGCGGCTACCGTGATCGCATGGTGGCATCACGACTGGGCGCTCGTATCCGATACGCCGCGTGCCGCTGCGAAGCGGATGCGAGATGCCGCCCGAATGCTGCGTTCCAAGGCGTAGAAAACTAGAGCATGCAGTCCCAATATCATCCCGATCTCGAAATCACAGGGGGTGAGGGGCGTGGTTTCCGTGAGTTCGACTGGTATTTCGACGCACGTTGAGGCGGCCTCGACTGGCTTTTGCAAAGGCATCCGGATCGATCGCGGAGCACTGGCTGGCGATCTCGACAGCCGTTTTTCGTCGTTCCTGTGCGCAGTTGCGCGTCTCGCGAATATGCCCAGGTGTTTGCGCGCGCATGAGGTCCGGCGTACGCCTCGGGACTGCGGCCGGAGCATGACAGAAGTCGTTGGCTTCATCGTTGGCCCAGCGATATTTCGAGAGATGGAGTAGGTCCACGGAGATTTGAAGAAATGGCAAGACCCGAAGCTGACGTGCCCGAGGACGGCGAATATTGGGCGATCTGCCGGGAAAGGAACCTTCTGTCTGCCGCCGCTAATGGACACAGTGGCGTATTCCCAAAGGCGAAGGTTACGGTGAGTCACGGCTGGGCGACTTTCTACCGCGACGGCGAGGAGATATGGAACTGCAACGCACGGTATGCTGCCGCGAATTTCGTGCTTCAGAGGCTATAGGGAGAGAACAACGCTGCCAGCCCGGTCGCGCCGCCGAAAATGAAGCGCGAGGAATCGTCCGCTCACGCTTTCTCGATGCTATGTCCGCATACTGCGAGGATGGAGCAGTCATGTATGACGGCGAGACCGGAAAGGTGCTGACGGCTACAACCGGTGACTGTGCGGTGGAGATAGCCCGGCAGGATGCGGCGAGGCGCGCCGCGCTCCCCTGAAATGCAAAAATGAATGGACGAGGGATGCCGCACGTGAGCGGCATGCTGCACCGCAGGAGCAAAGCAATGGATGATGAACGGAAGGCAAGGATCGGCGCTATCGCTGGCAAGCTCGTTCAGGAAGTGATGTTGACCGGACTGACGTGGGATGAGGCAGTCGCTGCGCTGGGGCTGGCTGCGAAAGAGACCGCACAGGCTGCGGCGAGTGGCGGTCATGCCCCGGCATCTGAATGCCTCGCGCTCGCGCGCCGTTGTTTCGAGGATGCATTTGCGCAGGAGGTCCATGTCGTCATTGCGGACGGCAGTGCGCAGAGGAGCGACGCTGATGCCGACGAGAATCCGCTTCTGGCGACGGCTCGCCGTCGCCAGACGTCGAAACTCCATTGATCCGGAACGCGTATTTAAAGGGCGAAGGCTGTGGTCGTCAAGATTTGTGCGCAGTCGGGCGGCCCGGCGGCACTTGACACAACGTCCCTCTCATCCAGGCCGATGCAGACGGCCCCTCCAATCCTCTCTTCGCCCCCAGGCTGCCTTCGTCCAATAAGATCCGGCTTTCGCGAACTCCAGTGGCATTGGATTACGCCGTTGATCCAATGCACGCGGGTAGGCAGGTGCTTCGAATTTGCGGTGTTCAGGCTACGGATGGATTAACCTTCGATTCCTTAACTGGATTTTTTCCAATCCATAAAAATAGGAGTCCGATATTAACCATTCGCAACAACGTCATGCTTCATCATTTCTGGAAATCGATGATGTCATCGCAGGATCGGTAAGCATTCCATGGATTTCAGAACCTCCACTGAGTAAGTCAGGCATAAAGACTCACAGCCATGGGGCGCGCAAAGACTATACCGGTCAATGAGTAATGCGGTTGCTTTGCCCAGTCGATCATTTACGTGTCTGGCGCAGCTGCGCGTGATATTTGCAGTTTTCTGAGGCCACGCTTCAAAGCTGGCATTATCCATAGATCGACTCGCGGCTAGCTAACGGGTCTGGCGTTGTGACGGGCCGTTCTGATAAAAAAGTGCGGGCGTTCGCCGTAAGCCCAGTAGTAGAGGGTTGACGCCGCTGGTGAATTCTCGCTTCTCAGACCATCGTCTTACCGGCTGATGAGCTGGCCCAGTTCCAGTCAGCGTCGAGGGAAAATCACTACCATGAGTGCGTGGTTTCTACATGGGGAGATAATTCATGGCAACGTACAGGGAACTGAAAGCACAACTCGCCGAACTCGAGAGTCAGGCGATCGCCCTCCGTCAGCAGGAGTACGACGCGGTTCTCGCGGATATCCGGGCAAAAGTCATCGAGTTCGGATACACGGAGCGGGAGATTTTCGGGAGTCGTCGCGGCAGGCCGAGGCTTTCACATAGTGTGTCACCCGCGAAATATCGCGACCCCGCGACCGGGGCTACGTGGTCCGGCAGGGGGCGCGTACCCAACTGGATCAAGGACGCGAAGAATCGCGACCGGTTTCTGATTCGCGAATAGATCGTTTTGCCGTGGGGCTGACTCTGGTCTGCTTGCGGTACCGATGTCAATGACCTGGCTGTTGTTTTGCCCGGTCGTCCTTCAGGGGCGACCATGAGCAGCGAAGATCCGGTGTGAGGTGGACTTCCATTGCGGCGGTTCGCAACGGTGCACAGACACGCACCTCGCAGCGCGCATATTCGAACAGTTATCCGTGACTGCCACGCGAAGGCAGTCCCTCTCATCCGCGTCAAAATTGAATAAAAGTAATTCCTGTTTAATTTCTCTGAATTCAAAGATTATTCGAGAATATATGGGTGTTGATAGCGTCGGGGTTGCAGAAAATCTGCCGCCGGAATGCAGGATAATTCGGCATTGAAAGTTTTCGAGCGCGGTGCACACGGAAACTCGTGCCGCTAGACGGCTGTCGCCGGCGACTCCTGCGTTCAACGCGTCAAGCAGCTCGGTATCTTCGCAAGGCGTGACGCGTATTCCACTATGAACGAGACGCGTTTCTGATGCTGACAGTTGTCGTGCGCCATAGGACAATACGCACCATGTCTTTAGTCGAATATGCACATAGGTGTGGCCGCGCGTTCATCGCTGAACTCGAACGCGATGAGCAAAAATCGCTTGGCCAGTTCATGACGCCTCCTGCAATCGCCGCGTGTATGGCGCGCCGTGTCATTGCTGGAGTCGAGGGTGCGACCGTCAGGATACTCGAGCCCTCCGCGGGTGCTGGCATTCTTGCAGCCGCCGCGGTGTCGGAGCTTCTGGATCGGCCTACGCCGCCAGAGGTCATTGACCTCACCCTTTTTGAGGTAGACGACCGACTGTTGCCGTCGCTTAGACGACTCGCAGATCGTATGCGCAAGGCCGCCAGGGCACGTTCTGTACGGCTCACGTGCTCTACACTGATTTTCTCTTGTCGGATGAGGCAATCAATGGTCGAGCGCTGGCAGACATCATCATCGCGAACCCGCCTTACCTGAAGCTTAACAAGTCGGACGAGCGTGCTTCGGCCCATGCTTACGCCGTGTACGGCCAGCCAAATATTTATGGCCTGTTCCTTGCCGCGTGTGCACGACTCGTCGACGCCACTGGCCGGTACTGTTTTATCACGCCACGGTCATGGCTCAGTGGCTCGTATTTCGCAGCGGTTCGCAGACAGATGTTGCATTGGCTGCGGTTCGACGCATTGCATGTGTTCGAAAGCCGGAAAGCGCACTTCTCCGACGATCAGATTTTGCAGGAGGCAGTTATCCTTTGGGCCACAGCGCGCGCGGAGCGGGAGCCGAATCTGGATATCCTTGTCAGTCGTAGTCAGGGTGTGGCGGACCTCGGCGCGGCAACGGTCACGGCTGTGGCGTTCGCTCGGCTGGTCGGAGCGGACAACGAGCGGATGATTGCCCTGCACGGCGAACATGAGGATGCGTTTCACCGCTGGAGCGACACCCTCGCAACTCATGGCCTGAGGGGGGCAACAGGGCCGGTAGTGGCGTTCAGAGCGACTGACTTTATCCAAAGTCACGTAGGCAAAAAGACCGTCCCCCTTCTGTGGATGCAGCACGTTCACCCCATGCGCATGCAGTGGCCGATCCAGAAGAAACTCGAACACATTGCCGCCGTCGAAGCGTCGGCCTGGATGCTCGTGCCCAATCAACCCATGGTCGTCCTCCGACGGTTCAGCCCCAAGGAGGCAGAACGCTGGATCACTGCGGCTCCGTATTCCGGGGCATTACCCGGCGCCACGATTGGCCTCGAGAACCATCTGAACTACATCGTGCGCCAAGGCGGAACGATGACGGTCGACGAGGCTAAGGGGATCGCCGCTTTTCTAAGCAGCGAACTGGTGGACGCACACTTCCGTACGCTCGCCGGGAGTACGCAAATCAATGCCACTGAGTTGCGCAAGCTGCCGCTGCCACCGATGAGGCAACTGGTTGAAATTGGTCAGCGTCTGTTGGTGCACGCGACGCTGGCCCAGGTCGACAGCCTTGTCGAGGAAGTTCTGATTCGAGATGCACCCAGCGAAGCAAAAGGTGTGTAAGCGCCCGGGGAACACATCTAGACGGCGAGAATTTCGTGGCACCCTCTCAGCTTGCCAGGCTGACGCGATGTGATCGCGTATCGGTGTCACCGAGTTCGTCTCTCGGATCGTCCGTTTCCACTGAGTTATTTCACCATGCGTCTTACAGTTGCCCAAGCTAACCACGTTGCAAAGGTCTTTCCGGAGTGTCGTACTGAGATGACCGACTCCCTCGAGGCTGGTGCTGAAGTGATGATCTACAAGCAGAACAAATGCGGCAGCGATGTCCCGCCCTATGCAATCGCCGTTGCCGGTACCGCCTTCTGGATTGATTGCTGCGAGACACCGGAGGATGCAACAGTGCTGGTCCACTCCCTCGGCCTCAAGGTCGTTGAGGTGCGCCGGTAGTTCGACTTTGCGTGCGCTCCGGCAGCTGGCCGACGCGTCGATCGGGAGTTCTTCTTGTTGGGCATGTCTGGTTGCCGGTTGATTAGGATCTTGCGTGCGATATTGAGATCGTCAGCCCGGAATCAAGTGGGAGCGCCAGATTTAGGTTTGCACGATCGGGGTTGCGAGCCCGGTGGTGGGTCCGTGCATGAGACCTTCTTGTGTAACGTTTACTGCGGTCCTCCATCTTTCCCATCTCCTCACAGGTCGCTGCGCCGACGGCGTACTGACGAACGCGGGGCGCCCGCGGAAGACCGTGTACCGCGCGCCGACGTCCCCCGATCAGATGATGGCCGGACAGACAGGTTCGCAAGTCATCGGTGCGAGACGCAACTAACCGTCAAGTTCTCCTCCTGACCGCAAACGCCTGCCGGCGGCAAAACAATGGCGTGCAGCAAGGCGGCATTTAATAAGGGGCGGAGCCGTTTGCGCCACCACGACAGCTGGCCAGTGGATTGGCAGGTGAGATTCACTTCCTTTACTTCCTTGACAAGCTTGACGATGTCTCCATATCCGGGATAGGCTTAACCGTTCCCTTGGAGAAGGCTCATGTCTACGGCAACCATTCAGGCGTCAGAGTTTTCGCGGCTGCTTGTACGGGCTGCGAAGGTGCTGGATCGTACCGGCGCGCGCACCCCGGAAGCGATCCGCAAGGTCGTGGCGGCTTCGATTCAGGCCGACATCGGTCAGCTTCCCGCTAAAAAGCAGCAGCGATTCGCGCAGTCGATCGCGCTGTTCGCACAGGGATTCGATGATGCGCTGACAGCCGTAGCCGACGCTGCGGGTGAAGTCGCGCCGTCGAGCACGCCAGGCGCGGGCCACAGCCGCCGTGCTCCCGCACAGCGCGCCCGCACCGCAGTGGACCCCAGGGCAGGGCGGCGTGCCGGCGCGTCCTCCGCCGAAGCGGAAATGTTTGCAGAAGCAATGGCCGCCCGAGCGAAACTCGCAAGGGAAGGCAAACTGCTTGAGCCTGCGGAGTTCATGGGCCGCGCAGGTGTCACGCGGCAGGCAATCAACCAGCGGCTGAAGACCGGTTCCATCTTCACGGTCGATGGTCCCAACGGGGTGAGCTATTACCCGGCTTTTTTTGTGGACGAGAGCCTCGACCGCCGCACGGTTGCCCGCGTCTCCAGGGAGCTCAAAGAGTTGCCAGGTGCCAGTAAATGGGCGTTTTTCACGAACCCGCGGCGCTCACTCGGCGGCCTCACCCCGCTGGAGGTAATCGGTGGCAAGCAGCCCGGGCGCAGGCAGGGCGGTCGCAACAGCATTGATCAGGTAGGGAAGGTCAACCTGTCGATGGTCCTGCGGGCCGCAGCGGGCTACGCGGAGGAATAGCATTTGGTTGCCCGTGCTCTCAGGAACCCCGCGAAGAATTTCAGCACGTTTGCGTTGCCGGTCGTCAAAGTGAAGGCCAAACGTCTGGTCAGGATCTCAAGTTATGACTCAAACGAACCGCATTTTGGACGCACTGCGAGCCACCGCTTTGACGATCCGAAAAGGGAATACGGGACCAGTTACTTTGGCCTGAATCTGGCCACGGCGGTCGCAGAGTCCCTGCTGCATGATCTCGAGCCGGTTGGGACCCGATATCAGGTCGCGGCCGATGAAGTGAAGCGGCGCTTTATCCATACGTTCGAGGGGATGGACCTGACGCTTGCAGATCTGACCGGCCAGGGCATGAACGTACTTGGCGCACACGCCGGGCTGTTTGGCACGGCGAATTACGGAATTCCGATGCGCTGGTCACGGGCGATCTACACGCATCCGGCTCATGTGGACGGAGTACTCTACGTGTCGAGAATGATGGCTCCAGAGCTGGCTGTCGTGCTGTTCGACAGAGGAGGGAGTATCGCACTGACCCAGCGCACACCATCGACGGCGTTGGCGCGTAGCGCAGCGTTCGCGAAGGTCCGAAAAGCCCTGCATATTGCGTACACGTAGTCAGCGACGTTGCTGGCGTGGCGCGCTCGCAGAAAAGGCGTGCGTGAAGCCTGGGCTTTTCTGCCCGCCCGTGCGCTGTAAAATTCGTCATGCAGCACCCGTTACGTTCGAAGGCGAGTCATGCCTCGAGTGATGATGGCGACGCGGCATTGGAGAGAGAAGATGAAAACGATGTCAGCTGCGCAATGCGCACATGTTGCGAAGGTGTATCCGGAATGCAGGGGCGAGATGGCACATTACCTCTCGTGCAGCCCGGAAGTTGTGATCTACCGCCAGAACGAATGTGGCGATGACGTTCCTCCCTACGCAATCGCCGTTGCCGGAACAGACTTCTGGGTCGACTGTTGTGACACGCCTGACGAGGCGGTGGCGCTCGCCCGCTCGCTGGGACTGACGGTGACGTGCCTGCCAGAAGCAGGGCAACGCTGACCTGACGCACGATTGCCGCCGGATTAACAGGAAATGAACGTGACGCAACCTTACGCCATTGACGTGTCCTCGCTGGGCGATACCGTGTGGGTGACCGCGCACGACGGCTCGTGCGTGGGGCGATTCAGCAAACGCTTCGGAATCGACGTGCATCGAACCGTGACCGAACAGCTGGCCGGTGCGGACCAATGCCTGCACTGCACACATGAGCCGGCTGGGGGAGGTGAATGGCGGGTATTTCGGGACGCTGTGCTTCAGCATCACGGGATCGATGTCCCGTTCGATACGATCAGGTTCTGACGATGGAAAACAGGATGTCTACGTTGCTTTAGCCCGGCCAGGCAGGTCGATGGCAAGTCGACCTGACAGTGCGCAACTTTTGTGCATACCGGAACCGGGCCCCCTGATGCGCCTTGTACATCATGGCGCGAGGAGCCTGGTCCGCTACTACAGGCTCATAACAGGATTGCCTGCTGCAGCAGTTCCAGGGCTTTTAGTTCGTCCAGGCGACCCGTGCGTGCCTTGCCTGCCAGCGTCTTGATCAAGGCTTCTGCTATCGGCTCAATACCGTGAAGATTGTCCAGGCTCGTCACGGAAGCGAAGGGGAGGGTTGCCGGGTTTCGCTGCGGTACTGCGGACGCGGCGAACGACTCAGGGGTTGCTGGTGTGCCTGCCCGGGCAACGTCGTTAATTTCTTCAGGCAGGCGAGCGGCAAAGTCATCGGGAAAGCCATTTACAGGATCTTGCTCGCTGGTCACGATCGCCTCTTTCTCACCTGCGACATCCGCAGAAACAGCTGACGGCCGTTCTGCATCGCCCGCCCGCGTGCGCCGTCCACGCGCCTTCGTAACGGCGGCCTTCGCTGGCACATCGTTCATTGCAGGCGCAACCGATTCGGGCTGTTGAGCGGATGCACGTCGGCGCGGCGCAGGCGCAAGCATACGCGACACCGACACCGGAATATCGTCTTCGGAGCGCGGGGTGTCCAGCCAGCCCGCTGGCAAACCAAGGCGCTCCGTGAACCGGTTTGCTTCAACCGTGTCCAGGCGTTTCTTGCCATGCAGCCGGTGGGCCATGTTGGACCCACTCAGGTCCATGACCACACCAAGCTTTGCTTTCGATCCGTTGTGACTCGTGAGAACGTGGAGGTTCGCACGTCGGATGTTCTCTACGTCGGCGCCATCGGTGAGTGCCAGCGATTGCTGCTTGGTCGTTTCAGGGGACGTTCTGTCTTTTGCACGCGAAGCTATTTTCGGCGTCTGGGCTCCGGGCTGTCCGGCCGCAGCGCCAGGACTGGTCTTGACGGCCTTGGTCGTACCGCCGGTTGGTTGCCTGGGCATTTGCGCTTCCTCGGACAAACTGTCTTCAAGAGATGGTTGCTGATCGACGGTCAGGGCAGACGCCGGATTGGATGCTTCGGACTCTCCATCCTGTCCGTCGTCTGTTTGAATGAAGTCGAGTGGCGACTTCAGCCGGGAGATCGTCTCGGCTGTGAGCCCGGGATTGGGCTGGTCAAAAAAACCGTGCGGCAACCCGAGCGTAGTTTCCATATGAAAGGCGGTCTCGGGTGTGAATCTCTCGCCCTTCATGAGTTCGGCCACGCGCGTCATCGTGGACTCAAGCGCAATGGCGATATTTTCCGCGCCCACTGCGTTGACGAGAAACTGGAACGACCGTGTCTTGAAAACGGAGGCCGTCTGTGTGGAGTCCTGGACAGCCGCCTTCACATACGGCTGTCTCTGCCGGTTGGGCTGAGGCTTCTTTTCGTGGCGAGGTTGGCGTTGGCCGCTGTCGCGGGATCCCGCATATCGCCCGCGGGCTTGACTCATATAGTAGGGCTCCATGCGAGCGGTGACATCCTGAAGACGATCATTATAAACGCCGCGCAGTTGATATTTGATGCTTCATTTGCACAAGGATGCGTAAATGTACGCCCGGGCGAGGATGACGGGCTTCATGAAGTACGGGTTCTCCGTGGAGCATATGAAATAAATAGGATAGCGAATTAAGTACCGTAGTAATACAGGTAACCATTCGTGACCCCGCTTGAGGCGTCAAGGGCGTTTGAGCCAGTTGAAGTGGCGAATAGCTCGGGGGACGACGGTGCCGACGGCAAGCCGATATTTTTTTCGAGGAGGGCGCGGTACTCTGCTTGCCACCTTGAATCGTCGGATCGACGAATGGAGCGAGGGCTTGCACAGCCCGCTCATGACGCTGGCCACCGTCAACCGGCCACCAGCGAAGCCGCGCTCGAGAATGAACGATACATTCGAGATTCCCCTGAAAGCACGGCGCCCGACGTCGATCGACTGGGTGGTGGCATCGACGGTCACCTGCCGAGGATAGCGCCGCCAATTTCCGGTACTTGCCTCGCCTGATTTGAGCAATCTACATGGCAAACGGAATCCCGGTCACCGGCATTTTGCGCGGGACCGCGGCGGCTCGCCACGTATGCGTCCCGAGGTGCTGTGGGCCGCGACATCGGTGGGCAGTCTGGCATGGTTAGAGGGCAAAAAATGGCCCGCAGAGCGGGCCACACATCGGGATGCGATGCGCCCCGGTCAGGCGGGCTTGATATTTGCGGCCTGCTTGCCCTTCGGCCCCATCTTCACATCGAAGCTAACTTTCTGGTTTTCCTGCAGCGACTTGAAGCCTTCCGTCTTGATCTCGGAAAAGTGGGCGAACAGGTCTTCGCCGCCGTCATCCGGGGTGATGAAGCCAAAGCCTTTCGCATCGTTGAACCATTTCACTGTGCCAGTTGCCACTTTCTGAATCCTGTCGATTTTGAAACCTGAAAAGCGCGAGAGTACGGCATCGCATAAGGGCGATCACCCGCAAGGGACGACTTTTTACCACGCCGGGATGACACCTGCCAATCAGCAGCTCCACGAACAACACAGGTCCGGCTTTCAGGGACCCAGGCACATTGCTGACATTTGTCGTTCTGATCCGTGGTGACGGCATAGGATGGCTGCGCCGCGAAGACTGATTCTGAAACGGAACAGGAAAGGCACCTGGGAAGAGTCGCCGAAACTTCGAAGCATTACGGATTCCTCCCTCGTCACACTCGAAAGGCAGGTCTGCGTCACCATTCTGGTGCGCTTCTGCCCTTCACACACAGCGACGGGCGAACGATGACGTGCAGGCGGGCCCGAACCGGTTTCGCAGTGCCAACCCGGAGACTGCAGAGGGCATGTTACGCTTGGTCGACGCTACCGGTGCCTGATCCCGACGCTGAACGTCACAAGTGATGCGAATGTCGTGGATATTCACCTGCGCGTCAGTGCGTGAAAGTGAAGAGCGTCCAGTTCACTTCACGCGACGTCGAAGCGAGGATGGGCATCTGACGAGCTTTCGGGCGATGTTGCGTGCGCCCGTCGCGCTCGATTATCCTCACGGCGGGTGGGTAGCAGGATTGAATGAGCGGACGTCGTCAGCAGTCTTTGCCGTGATCGGCGACGCCGACCTGGCGCTAACCGGGGCGAAGGTGCCATGAACAGTTTCATACAGATCGGGCCCAATGTGGTGTTCTCTTCGGTCGTCCTGAGCCCTAACTGGCGGCGAGAGTGTCAGGGTACGGAAGCGATATCGCGACAGGAACAGGTCGGGCCTGCATCTTCGCGCGTCGCTGCGGGGGCGGTGCGTGAAGCACGCAGCCAGGATGATGGCAGTCGCGCGCAATTGAAGTTGCTCTAGTATCGGCGAGGAAGAATTCATGGGTATGTTGAGGGTGAAAGCAGGCGAACTCGTCGAACGGTTCATCGAAGAAGCAATTTCGAGCGGGCTGACGTGGGACGAAGCCGTCGCGGTATTCGGTCTCGCGGCAAAGGCTGCGGCTCAGGCCGTAGCCGCGGCTGGCGAAGGGACTGAGGCGGAGTGCGTAGCGCACGCACGGGAGCGGTTTCAGGAAGCGTTTGCGCAGGATGTCCATGTGGTCGTGGCAGACAGTTCAGGTGCGGCGCCAGACGAGAACACCGGCGATAATGCGCTGCTTGCGACTGCGCGCCGTCGGCAGGCGCACAAATTTCACTAGTCGGCTGCCGTGTTGCGCTTGTCGGAGCGAATCGACGACGGTTCATCCAGCAAAGTCCCACCAGCGCATGGATCAGCGGATAATCGGCCATTCCACTGCTGGTCGAACTGCCTCTGCGCTCTGTCGTCCGACGCGGTAAATTGTTCGAGCAGTGCCAAGGGGGCACCAGGCGGGAGCCAGCCCGGTAGCCGCCGCGCGAGCAACCCACGCAATGGAGCGGAAGTGGAGAGAAAACTTGACGACGAAGCCCGCGCTGAGTTGCTGTGTTTTCTCGTGGTCGGACAGATCTTTGCATTCGCCCGCGAGGGCGTGTGGCTGCGCACCGATCATCTGATCGAATCGGCGCAGATCTGGCTGGCCTTGAACGGCGCTGAGTGCGACTGGCTGGAGCGCGCCAGGCTGGAGGCGGCGTCCCGCACGATTGCTGCGGAGGAGAGCGGTGTCCCCTTTCCGGAGGGCGATGCGGATTGCACCGGCTCTTCAACCTGCGCACCGGTTGGTTTCTCGACTATCGTTCACCGATCGTGCAACGCATTCACGCACGTTGCGCTACTTACCTGAAGGCATCCTGACTATCGTGCTGGCGTGAAGCAGGCAAGTTGGCGCGCGGTTTGCAAGGCAGACGGCGCATGTGACGAGGCGCAGGCAGATGAGGGTGCTTGACGGACTGCGGGTTCCGACAAGGTGATTCGCCCGGACGCGGGCCAATCAGCTCGGCCATTGTTTATCGGTCCCAGTTCGACCCGAAGCGGTCTTTTCAGCCGTCACTGGCACGACGACCGTTCCCAGGTCAAACCAGCCATCTAGCCATTGTTATGGCGGAGGACCGGATCGAGCGGCCGTAGTTAAAGTGCGCGGTGCGACAGGATATGGACAATTTCATGCTGTAGGTGGACCGCGACTTTCCGGTCAATTCGACGAACGTCACGCCTGCGCCGCCTCGGCTGCAATGTCGAAATCCGCCGCGACCCGATTGCGCCCCGAGTTCTTGGCGCGATACAGCGCTGCATCGGCGCGGGCCTGCGCAGCGCTGAGATCAGGCTCGCCAGCGCAATACTTTGCGAGGCCGAGGCTCACGGTCACGCGAACGGTTGTCCCGTCTCCCACCACAATCGGCGCGCCAGCCACAGCGAGCCTGATTCGTTCGGCGATCGCCTCGGCCTGTTCGGAAGACGCTCCTTGCAGGATCGCCGCGAACTCCTCGCCGCCCACCCGGGCGGCCAGGTCTTGATCACGAAGTGCGCCACTGAACCGGTCAGCTACGGCCTCGAGAACCCGGTCGCCGACCGCGTGCCCCCACGTGTCGTTGACCCGCTTGAAGTGGTCGATGTCCACCGCCAGTACGCAGAGCGGACTTTGGCTTTGCTGCGCATGCGCCACAGCACGCTCACTTGCGCGGGCGAAATGGCGTCGATTGGGCAGTTTGGTCAGCGTGTCGAAGTCCGCCTCGGTGCGCAGTTGCCTGATCTGCTCGCATTGCTGGCTGACGTCGGTCAGCGTGACCAGCAACGTTCCGAAGTCTGGTTTTCCGCTGTCCTGGCCCGGAAGCCGTGAACATCGCACAACCATGTCAACGGGGCCTGTGCACGTCGACATGGCCACTGGCTCGCCCGCGTCGTGCACGGCCATGTCTGTCCAGTCAGACGGATCTGCATACAGTGCCGAGAAGTGCTCGCCGGCAGCGGCCCACACGCCGAAAAGGCTTACGAGCGCTTCGTTGGCCAGCCTGATTTTTCCCGTGTTGGCGTCCACAAGGGCGATTGGCGTGGGCATGCCGCTTATGACAGTCGTCACCAGGGTTGCCCAGCTATCCACCTCCTCATGGAGGCGTTTCTCACGTCGAAGCATGACGATTCCCGCGACAAGCAGTGCAACCTGGACAGCCATTCCTAGCAGATTTATGGAAAGGCTGCGTTGCCAGGGGAGACGGTATTCATCGACTGCGTAGCCGAGATCCAGATTCCAGATGTCGTTTGATGAACCGATGGCGATGTTCCGTTTGGTCTCGAGCCGGTTCACACCGTCGTATCGGGAGACTGCGTACCAGGTCGACGCGGTCGGCCCCGGATGCTTCGCGCCGTCGCTGCGGTCCACATTCCCCGGGTCGAGTGCAGGAACGGCGGGGTATCGGGCGATCACCCGGTCGTCATGGTTACGCAGCAGGGCCGCGCTGCCTGGCCTGAGATCGACTCCCTTCATCAGCCCCTGGTCCAGCGGTATCACCACGGCAATGCGTGCATCGGGTGCGCCGGCTTCGCTGCGATGCGTCTTCACGAAGAGCAGACCCCGGCGTGAGTCATCGTGAACGGGCTGCGCATAGGCAGCCGATCTCGCGACTGTTTCGTTGTGTAGCACGGAAAGCCATGACTCACGCAAATCTCGCGCCTGATCCGACGCCGCGAGCATGCGCCCGGAGGGATCGAGTACAGCGATGGACACATCACCCAAGACATCACGATATTGCGAGGCGATTTGTGCAAGTTTGCGGTCGCTGAGTGTTTGCGTGTCGATGGCGTTGATGACGGACAACGAAGTGAGATCCACTGCTCTGGCGCGATCCTGGATGCGCAGCGCAATCGACGTTGCCAGCGTGTCGAGCCGGCGAGCCGCTTGCTCGTTGAGACTGCCGAAATCAAGCGATGTCTGCACGATATTCATGGCGAGATTCAGCAACACCATCAGAACCAGGACAGGCAATGCACGGTTCAGCCATGAAGCGCGTCGAGGACGCACAGGTAACGCCAACGATTGCCGGGGTGCGCTTTCAGCAGGTGCGCTCATGATGCGACTTCCATACGTTACTATTCATTCAACGCGAAGGCCGGCCGGGTCCGGTTGACTCCAGTCGCCAGGCGCTACCAGTGGAGTTCGAACACCAGCACGTTTGCCGCGCACAGCACGGCGAACGCAATTACCGCCCACTTCACGTCCCGCCACAGCTTGTGCCTTTTATGTCGGTGCCTGGCCTTTGCGCGGTGTTGCGGGTTTTCACACCCGGCGCACTCAGCATGCTGTTCTTGCGATCCGGTTATTTCCATCTGAACTTCCATCCCGAGATATCAATTAGCTAAACGCAGCATGTAGTTCGCCTCGCGTCAAAGCGGCATGACGTGCGCCATGCTCAGGGCGATCGCAGTGAGCGACACAATTGCCACGATCATGTAGCAGAGGTTTTCACTCATTTCAGGATTCCTTAATTAAACAGGAGGAACATGCGAATTTCGGGAGAATGGCACCGGCTGGGCGCAATACACAGCTGCGATTTTCGATAATCTCGCCTTGGTTCAGCCGCAGCACATCGCGCGCAGTCGTGTTGCGTTGCAATATGGTCCTTTGCGTCGGGGCGGCCGTGTGGCGATCTGTCGCACTCGAGCAGTAAGCGAGGGTTGGCTCTAAAGGGGCGCGTATCAGACGGCAGTGGATCGCCGACAGTTTGCTAACGCTAATGCGTTATCGCAGTGAGCGCGTCACGTAGCGGCTGGCTCGACACGACGATCATTCCTCGAAAGAGGGTGTCGAGGTCGACGATGACGTAGGCAACGGAAGCGATCGAAATCGCGCCGAGTGTGATCGTGATGAGCACGAGCGGATTGCGCGGCGCCATCAATCCGAAGCTCAGAAAGATAACAAACAGCCAGAAGGCGAGGGTCATGAAAAACGGCAGCGAAATGGAGCTGTGGACCTCCTGGATGAGTTTCCAGTGAGCTTGGACGATTCGCGAGAACTGGTCTCGCCCATCATCGAGCAGATCCTGATGATTGCGGTCATGTGCGACGAGGCGGCGCCATTCGATGCCGGCCAGGTTCAACATGTGGTCGAGCTGGACATCGTCGAGATTTTCCGTCACATCCTTCGGCGTGAGTTCCCGCGGATAGAAGTCCCCGGGCGGCGGCTTCTCGTGACGCCACGTGCTGGCAATGGTCGCCGCCAGATATGCTCGCATCAGCCTGCGTACCTGATCAGCGTCCCCGCCAAACTCGCGTGCCGTGTTATCGAACTGGACGATGTCTGAGGCGAGGGCACGGAAGTCATCCGACGCGCTGTCGAAGGTGCCTTTCGCGGATGCGGTCATCAGACCGAGGACAAGTGCCGCGAACGTAACCAGCATGCCATCGACAAGATGCACGAGCTGAACGGTCTGGTGAGCCTTGTGTTCTTCAGGCAGCAGCGGCCGCACGACGACGCCGATCAGCGCGCCCAGCAAGAGCAGCGCGAGGACCACCAGCGCGGAGGAGAGCGGATACATGAGGGTAGCGGGCGCCTGGTGGAGTGTGTCTCTGCCGGTCTGCGGCAATAACGCGACGCAGTTTGATCTCACGCGCAGGATAGCCTCAAACGTGGCCGGGCACCTTCCACCAGAGCGTGCCTAAAGCGAGTCATGCCTGCCATGCAGGCGAGGCTCGTCAGGAATCCAGCTTTCTACCACTGCCCCTGGTGAGCCATCAGACGCGTCTGGCGCCGAACGTCAAAGCCGGCTACATGCCTGCTGCGAATAGTGGCACGCACGGGGTGAGATTCAATCGGACGATGGTCCTATGAGACTCTCCGGTCGATCGCTTCAGTCTGGGCGATGCCTCGATGCCCGTCATCGATGATGTGATCTATGCCGCGTAACAGATGGCGTTGGGGCGTTTTTGAACGAAACCGACCCGTTTCTGCCGGTCGCACTGTGGCATTTACAGGCGCAGGTAGGGGAGTGGGACGGTCATCCCGCAGCTCGCAACCCCGTTCGCCACGATACCGGGAGCTACCTCCGCGGCTAGCGCCCGGCCGAATCCGCGCGCTCTTGCCACGATCCGACGTATCGCCGGATATCGAGCTCGTCCAGCTGTTCGGCAGACATGAAGCGCTCGGCATACGTCCGGTATGCGCCGGATGACAGAAAGAGTTCGAATATATCGGGATCGATTTGTCCTCGCTTCTTCATGGAGGCCATGATCTGCACCGCCTCTGAAAGTGTCTTCGATTTCCGGTACGGGCGATCCTTCGAGGTCAAGGCTTCGAAGACATCGGCCACCGCCATCATGCGGGCAAGGGTGCTCATCTCCTGCTTCCTCAACCGTCTCGGATAACCCGTACCATCCATTGTCTCGTGGTGATTGCCAGCAATCTCCGGTACGCGGCGCAGATACTTTGGAAAGTTCAGACGGGACAGCATGATCTGGGTTTGCACAATGTGATCCTCGATCTTGTACCGCTCCTCGGCACTCAAGGTGCCTCTTCCGACACAAAGGTTGTACATCTCTCCGCGGTTATAAAGCAGCTCGGGGGTGTCGCGGTGAAAGCCCCAGGGGTTGTCGGGCGGGATCCGGTCCGATGCGCACCTCTCAATGCAGTGTTCGGGCCTGTCCGCAAGCAGAGGCTCGACGGCAGGCAATGATGCAGGCGCCGTGCGCAGTTTGCGCGATAACTCTTCCTGTGAGATACCGATCCGGTCATCGAGTGTGCGCAGCCAGGTCCGCGACGCAATCGACTTCAGCCGTTCGATGCGCGTCTCCTCCATGTACTCGGCGCCGAGGTTACAGGCCGCGACGAACGCAAAGTCGTCATCGAGCTGCCGGAACTCGACATCGCGCTTCGCTGTCGCTGTCGCTTCGTCCGCGCCTGCAAGCCTTTCCTGCAGGCACCGAATCCCGGCGTCCCGCTTGAGCACCTCAAAGCGCATGCGGATTTCATGGATCCGGTCATGCAGTGTTTCGAGCTTCGTGGCCTTGTCGATAACGTACTCGGGAGTGGTCACCTTTCCGCAGTCATGCAACCACGCCGCGACATGCAACACCTCCCAGTCGGCCGCGCTCATGGCGAAGTCCGCGAAGGGACCGTTGCGTGCCTCGCAGCCCGCCTTGGCGATCAGTTTTACTACCTCGGGCACGCGCGCGCAGTGGGCTCCTGTGTGCGGACTCTTCGAATCAATCGCACCGGCAATCATTCGGATGAAGTCATCGAACAGTTCGCGCTGCGTCTTGAGCAGACCGCGTACCTCAATCGAATTGGCAAGCAGCCCCGCCAGTGCACCGATAAAAGCCAGTTCCGGGGTCTCGAATGGTCTGCCACGTGGCAACAGCATCATGCCGACCAGATCACGCTGCCGGTTGATCAGCGGGACAATCGCCACGTGGGTTGCGTTGCCTGAGACGAGCTGACCAATCTGGTCACGCAAGTCGGCGGCGTCCGCAAGCGCACTTGCACAAACTGCACCTTCTGCAGTAGCCCGATGCACAATCGGTGGCGCGGCCGAGAGCGGCATGCTGCTCAACGCCGAAGTGATCTCGCCTGCACCACCCGACCAGCCATACACGGGCCCCATTACCTCGTTTTGCACGAGGTACAGTGCGCCCGCCGTGCTGCCGGCCACTTGCATAATTTCCTTCATCAGTTGCGGCAGCAGACGGTCCAGATCAGGTTCGGAAGCCACCTCACGCATGATGTCAAGAAACCTGCGAATGGCGAGGCGCATCTCGTCCATCGCGCGCGACAGGCCGTTCACCTCGCTGACCCGCGACCGGATCACAAAAGTTTCGCCGAACTCGAGTCGGCGAATTGCCGCGGCCTGACCAGCAAGCACCTGAAGCGGACGGGATATGGCACGAGCGAAGAGCCATGTGACCGGAATTGCGATTAGAAGAACAAGGATCGTCAGCCCCAATGCCGCCTGCGCCTGTCGCTTCGCCCCAGTCAGCAGTTCGTCCTGGGGTATGGCCAATACCAGGAAATACGGCTTGCCGCCACCGGTAACCAGACGCTCGACCCACGTGTACCAGTCACGCCCGCCGATCCTTGCAATCTCATCCATTTGCGTAGCGTCGCCGAGTGCGGCGGCCCTCGACGCCAGATGGGTGAGAACCGGTACGCCGTATTCACTGGCCGGCCGCAATAGTGCGTGGCCTTCGGTGACCTGCGCAGCAGAAGCACCGCCGATGTCCGAACCGGAGGCCAGCAAGTGGCCGTTGACGTCGAGGAGAGCGATCACGGTGTGGCTCGTACGTCGCATGTGCGAGAGCATCTGTCCCAGCATGTCCAGCCGGATGTCACCGCCGACAACGGCCCCCTTGTTGCTGGCTGGAATCGCGAGCGTTGCGCCAGCGCCCTTATCTGTAAAGAAAACATAGGGCGCAGTTCGGATCAGATCGCCAGCGGAGACTGCCTCGATGTACCAGGGGCGCCTTCTTGGGTCGTATTGTCTCGCGAAGGTTGGGTCGTCCGCCGTCTCGATCGGCACCAATGCTCTGTCCAGGTAGATGTTGCGCCCCTGTGGTCCCTGCCGGTCCCGGGTAATGCTTTGGACCATGTAATCCGCATTCTTTGGGGCGGCGAACATTGACCGGTCCGCGTCGTTCGACAAATGCCTCACATAGAAGAAGTCGCCGGTCGCGTAGCCGACATACAGGGACTGCAGCACTGGTGACGTTTCAAGCGCGTCGCGCAGCAGCGCAAGCCGCGTCATCCTTGTATCGAGCGTTGTTGCGTCGGCCAGGCTACTGTGACTGATCAGCCTCACCGCCATTTCGGCCGGTGTTACATAACCTTCAACATCCAGCATAATTTCGCGGCCTATGCGCCGGGCGGAATCACTAGCTGCGGACTGGAGAATATCCCGCGTGATGAAGAACCCCGCACTGGTTACCAGGACGCCCACAAACAGAAGCAGGAACGCGAACACGATCCAGATGAGGAGATGAAGCGGAAAGACTCGGTGTCCCTTCAATTGAGCCTCCGTCACGAGGGTGACGTTCACCCGGTCAGGCGCGGCGACTTGTCGGGGCCATCGGGAGAACGGCGTCATTCAACAGTGCAAAATACCCGGAATTCAGCGGGTCGTGTTTCTCTTGCTGTGCCATCCGACAAGCTGGTATCGATTAAGGGACAGGATCAGGGCGATCGGCATGTCGTTGCGGATTTCGAAGAGCTGAAACGGTTAGCCACCTAATGTACGAGTGCGCCGGGGAAGTTAGGCTTAGATGCTTCGAAAGTAGCGTTGGATACAGAAGAAATCGAGTTGTTGGCGTTCACCGAATCCTGACCCACAGTTTTCATCTAAATTTGACCCACCCCGAGACAGCGTAGTACATCTATTCCGGTGTGGATAACTCTT
>NZ_QLSU01000053.1 GCF_003268775.1 Paraburkholderia unamae | reverse complement strand
AACCGAAGCCAAGGTGCTGTAAGGGAGCGATTTGAAAATGACGATTCTGGTTATTGCCGAACACGACAACGCGAGCGTCAAGGCCGCGACGCTGACCACTGTGGCTGCCGCGCAGAAGATGGGTGGCGATGTTCACGTGCTGGTTGCTGGCCACAACGCCCAAACCGCAGCCGATGCCGCAGCGAAGATCGCAGGCGTTGCGAAGGTGCTGCTGGCGGATGCACCGCAACTCGAACAAGGCCTCGCTGAAAACGTCGAAGCGACGGTCCTGAGCATCGCAAAGAATTATTCGCACATCCTCGCGCCCGCAACGGCCGCGGGCAAGAACGTCACGCCGCGCATTGCCGCGAAACTCGACGTTGCACAGATCAGCGACATCACCGCCGTCGAATCGCCCGATACCTTCGAGCGTCCGATATACGCGGGCAATGCGATCGCCACGGTTCAATCGGCCGATCCGATTAAAGTCATCACGGTCCGCACGACCGCATTCGACGCAGCCTCAGCCGAAGGTGGCAACGCCGCAATCGAAAAGCTCGAAGCCGCAGCGGACAGCGGCCTTTCGCAGTTCGTGAGCCGGGAAGTCACGAAACTCGATCGCCCGGAACTCACGAGCGCGTCGATCATCGTCTCAGGCGGTCGCGGCCTTGGCAGCGGCGAGAACTATACGAAGGTGCTGGAGCCGCTGGCGGACAAGCTCAACGCAGCACTGGGCGCATCGCGCGCGGCCGTGGACGCGGGCTATGTGCCGAACGACTATCAGGTCGGTCAGACCGGCAAGATCGTCGCGCCGCAACTGTACGTGGCGGTCGGCATCTCCGGCGCGATCCAGCATCTGGCGGGCATGAAGGACTCGAAGGTCATCGTCGCGATCAACAAGGACGAAGAAGCGCCGATTTTCAGCGTGGCCGATTACGGTCTCGTAGGCGATCTTTTCGATGCCGTCCCTGAATTCTCGGCCGCCGTTTAACGCGCCTGCGCGCGAAGCCACCATTTGTCTCGACTTACCCATAAATTCGGAGAAAGCCGGAAATGATTTCGACCACCGACCCGCACATCAACCGTAAGCCACGCAATATTTCGCAGACCGAATGGGATGCCCGCGTTCAGGTTGCCGCCGCATACCGCCTTGCCGCCCGGTTTGGCCTGACCGACCTGATTTACACGCACATTTCGGCACGCGTTCCGGGGACGAACGACCAGTTCCTCATCAACCCGCATGGCTGGTTTTTCGATGAAATCACGGCGTCGTCGCTGGTGAAGATCGACGTCAACGGCAAGCCCATCGGCGACGACCGCTTCGAAGTCAATGCAGCGGGCTTCACGATCCATAGCGCACTGCACACGGCGCGTCACGACGTGGAATGCGTGGTGCACCTTCATACGACGCCCGGCATGGCGGTCGCGGCGATGGAGCGCGGCCTGCTACCGCTGAACCAGATCAGCATGCAGTTCTACAATCGCGTCGCCTATCACGAGTACGAAGGGATCTCTCTCGAACTCGACGAACGCGAGCGCATCGTGCAGTCGATCGGCAAGAAGGACTATCTGATTCTGCGCAACCACGGACTGCTGACGACGGGCCGCTCGGTTGCGGAGGCATTCACGCGCATGTTCTACCTGAACAAGGCGTGCGAAATCCAGGTTGCAACGCTTTCGGCCGGGCAGAAGGTGCGCATTCCGTCGCCGGAAGTCTGCGAACACGCCGCCAGGCAGCACGACGACTACGCGTACCTCGACACGGTCCACCTCGACCGGGAATGGACCGCGCTACTGCGTCTGCTGGAACGCGACGGCGCGGATTACCGTACCTGAGCGGCGCAGCGCCGTTCGATCCCCCGCGACGGCAGTGAGCCGGGGCGCGGTAACAACAGAAAAATCCCACAGGCACACAAAGCGCCGGTGAGCGCTGGCCACGCCTTCATTGCCGGCAAGCAAGAAGGCGATTTCATGGAGGAGCGACAACCATCTATGCATGCCTTCGCGATGCAGGCCGCAGCGAGCGATTCGCTGTCCCGTCCTGCCCGACCGCTGGTAGCGGCGGCCTTCCACGATCTCTCTCGCCAACCCGCAAAGCGCCTGGCCTGAAGCGGCCGCGGGCAATGGCCGTGGATTCGTATTTCGTAGATTCACTATGCTCGATGTTCGAGCGGATCAAGTTTATGGAGGATACCTGAACATGTCGGATTCCAGACATTTCAAGAAGAGTCTTTCGGCGTTCGACCTGGCGTTGATCGGCTTTGGGACCGTATTCGGTTCCGGATGGTTGTTTGCTTCCAGCAACGTGGCGTCGATCGCCGGACCCGCGGGGATATTCTCGTGGCTCATCGCGGGCATTGCGGTCCTTGCGCTAGGCATCGTTTATTGCGAGCTGGGCGCGGCGATTCCAAGCCCCGGGGGCGCAATCAGCTACCTCGATCTGTCCCACGGACCGATGGTGACGTACCTCATGGGTCTCATGACGGTGATCTATATGTCGAGCATTGTCGGCCTCGAGGTGGTGGCGGCGCGGCAATACGCGGCGGCGTGGTGGCCCGCTCTCAACGTCGCGGGCACGAGCAACGCCAGCACGCTGGGGTGGTTCGTGCAGCTAGGGTTGATCGTGTTCTTCTTCGGTCTGAACTTCTCCAGCGTACGTACCTTCGCGCTCGCCAACAACATCATTACCACGATCAAGTTCGTGGTGCCCGCGATCATCGTCGTGACGTTGCTGATGCACTTCAAACCGGCGAACTTCCATGTTGCCGGTTTTGCGCCGCATGGCTTCTCCGGAATCGAAGCAGCGGTTTCGACCGGCGGGGTGATCTTCGCTTTCCTCGGACTCACGCCCATTGTTGCCGTGGCGAGCGAGGTGCGCGACCCGCAGCGCTCGATTCCCATTGCGCTCGTTTCTTCGATCATCGCCGCTGGCGTGGTCTATATCCTGTTGCAGGTGGCGTTTCTCGGTGCGGTTCCCACGGCGATGCTCAGTGGCGGCTGGGAATCGGTCGGCAAGAAGCTGGCGCTGCCGTTCCATGACATCGCCATTCAGCTTGGCATTGCGTGGCTTGCCGTTATCGTCGCGATCGATGCGGTGGTGTCGCCTTCAGGATGCGGAAACATCTTCTTCAGTGCAACGCCTCGCGCCCTGTACGCGTGGTCGAATTCCGGCACCTTCTTCAAGGCCTTCGCGAAGGTCGATCCGAAGTCGGGCATCCCGCGCCGTGCGACCTGGCTCACGCTAGCGCTTTCGGTGTTCTGGACGCTTCCGTTCCCTTCCTGGGAAGCCATGATCTCGGTGGTGTCGGCCTCGCTCGTCGTCAGTTATGCGGTCGCACCGGTATCCGTTGCCGCCCTGCGCAAAAGCCACCCGGAAATGGAACGCCCCTTCCGGGTGAAAGCGCTCGGCGTCGTCGGTCCTCTCGCGTTCGTGGTGGCGACGTTCATCGTGTACTGGACCGGCTGGCAGAATCTTTGCTGGCTACTAGGCGTTCAGATTGCGCTTTATGCGGGCTACCTCATCGTGATGAGGAAGAAAACGGTCGGCGTCATGACGTTCGCGCAACAGATCCGAAGCTCGCTATGGGTTGCCGGTTACTACCTGCTCACGCTGATTGCGTCGTACCTCGGCCCGTTTGGCGGCATCGGCCTCGTGCCGCATCCGTACGACTTCTTGATGGTCTGCGCAGTGGCGCTCGCGGTGTATCACTGGGGTGCGCGCACCGGCGCGCCGCGCGAGGTCAAGGCTCATGCGGAGCCATCCCGGTACGGCAAGCGTTCCGAGGAAAATGCGTATGCCGAAGACCTCGGTGAATGCGGCGTGTGACTCGCAGCGTCAGGCCTTGAAGCATGGCGGCCGCGCGCCGGGGATCAGCGCGCGCGGCGCATCGACTGCCTGCGAAATTCGCGCACCACATCGAGAAAGGCGAGCAGGATCGGCGTTGTATCGCCCTTGCGGTAGAGGCAGTTCAGTTCGATATGGCGCAGGCTGCGCGACTTGAGCGGCCGGTAGACGAGCCCCGGCAGCTTGAGGTTGCCCGCTGACGCCGTCGTGATGCAAATGCCGAAGCGGCTTGCCGCCAGCCCGAGCGCCGTGATGACGTCCTCCACTTCCTGTTCCACCACGAGCGCGACATTCTCGTCGGCAAAGGCGTGGGCCACTTCCTGCGCGAGCCCGTGGAGTGCCGCGTTGGGGTAGAGAATCATCGGCTCGCCTTCGAGGTCGCGCAGGCGCACGGCCTCCTTATGACACAGAGGATGATCCTCGTGCAAGGCGACGAGGAAGGGCTCCTCCTGCACGGTCTCCACGACGATATCTTCCTCCTCGGGCACGAGCCGGTTGAAGCCGACGGTGATGCGCCGTTCCCGCAGTGCTTCGATCTGCGCGGCTTTCGAGAGATTGTGCAGACCGATCTTCACGCCGGGGCGCGCGGCGTGAAAGGTGGCGAGCAGTTGCGGGATCGCATGGAGCACGCCGGAGGTGAAGATGCCCACGTCGAGGCGGCCGAGCATGCCTTGCCCCGCGAGCTGCGTTTGCTCGGTGGCGCGCCGGGTAAGCGCAAGAATGTTGGGGACCTCCGCCAGCAAGGTGCGGCCCGCCTCGGTCAGCTCCGCACCTTTAGGAGTCCGCGTGAAAAGCGCGGTGCCCATTTCCTCTTCCAGCGTTTTGATATGCCGCGTGAGCGGGGGTTGCGCCATGTGCAGGCGCTGCGCCGCACGGCCGAAGTTCTGTTCCTCCGCAACAGCGAGGAAATAGCGCATCTGTTTCAGGTCCATGGACGTAGACGCTCCTTCATACTGAATCGGTATGGCATCGCCAAAAATGAGTATTGGACGGTATGCAGCGGGTTTGGGCAACATGGTACTCAACGTGGCGCCGTTTGTGTGCGCTTGTCAACCCGTAAAGGACCATTCATGCCTATCGTCCATATTTCACTCGTAGAGGGCCGCAGTGACGAAGCCGTCAAGGCCTGCGTCAAGGCGGTCGCGCGCACGGTGCACGAGACGCTCGGCGCACCGCTCGAAAGCATTCGCGTCTACGCGACCCAGGTGCCCGGCGCGCACTGGGCAGTCGGAGAGCGCACCAAGGATGAAGGCGCGCCGGGCGCCCCGGCCTCGCCGCAGGAGCGCTGAACATGAACGCCGAACAGATCAGGGAGGCGGCGCTCGCGCTGCGCGCCGCGGCGAGCACGGGCGAATTCCTCGCGCCCTTGCGGGAAACGTACCCCGGTATGAGCACTGACGACGCCTACGCGATCCAGCGCGAGAACACGCTGGCCCGCGTTGCGCAAGGACGCCGCATCACAGGCTGCAAGATCGGCTTGACCTCGGTAGCGGTGCAGCGCCAACTGGGCGTCGATCAGCCCGATTTTGGCGTGCTGTTCGATGACATGGGCTACGGCGACGGCGAGCCGATTCCGGCGCGCGTGCTCACCCAGCCCAAGGTCGAAGCGGAAATCGCTTTCGTGCTGGGCCGCGATCTCGACGCGCCGCATGCGGGACTGGCCGACGTGATCGCTTCGATCGACTACGCGCTGCCGGCGCTCGAGATCGTGGGCAGCCGCATCGCGAACTGGAATATCGGCATTGTCGATACCGTCGCCGACAACGCATCGTCGTCGGCATTCGTGCTTGGCGCTCAGCCTGTCAAGCTGGATGCCTTCGACTTGCGCCTGTGCGGCATGGTGCTCGAGCGCCGTGGCGAGCCCGTTTCGGTGGGGGCGGGCGCGGCCTGTCTTGGCCATCCGCTCAATGCCGTGGTATGGCTCGCGCGTACGATGGCGCTGCGCGGCACGCCGTTGCGCGCGGGCAGCGTGGTGCTTTCGGGCGCGCTCGGGCCGATGGCGGCAGTCACGCCGGGCGACGTTTTCGAAGCGCGCATCAACGGGCTCGGTTCCGTGCGCGCCGTGTTTGAACCCACATCGACCGGGGCCGCACAATGAGCCTGAATCAACAGATCGCCGCGCAACTCGACGACGCGGCGCGCCATGCGCATGAAGTCGAGCAGTTCGATCCCAACGGCGCGCTTTCGCTCGACGACGCCTATGCGATCCAGCGTGCGTCCATCGCGCGCCGCCTGGCGCGTGGCGAGCGGCGCGTGGGCGTGAAAATGGGCTTCACGAGCCGCGCGAAGATGGTGCAGATGGGGCTCTCGGACGTCATCTGGGGCCGCCTGACGTCGGCCATGCAGGTCGAGGAAAACACAGCGATTTCACACGCGAATTACGTGCATCCGCGCGTCGAGCCCGAAATCGCCTTCATCCTCAAGCGCGGCCTGAACGGCGACGAAACGGGCCCCGCCGCGCTCGCCGCCGTGGAGGCCATCGCCCCCGCGCTGGAGATCATCGATTCGCGCTATCGCGACTTCCGCTTCAGCCTGCCCGAAGTGATTGCCGACAACGCCTCGTCGAGCGGCTTCGTGATCGGCGCATGGTGCGATCCGCGTACCGACTTCTCCAACCTCGGGCTCGTGCTGAGTATCGACGGCCGCCCGGTGCAGGTGGGTTCCACGGCGGCGCTGCTCGGTCATCCGTTGCGCTCGCTGGTGGCCGCCGCGCGGCTTGCCGCAGCCGCAGGCGAGCCGTTGCAAGCGGGCGATGTCGTGATGGCCGGTGGTGCGACGTCGGCGGAATGGCTGCGGCCGGGGCAGTATGTCAGCGTGGAAATGGAGCGCCTCGGGCGCGCCGGCTTCTACGTGAAGGACTGAATGCCGGCCGATTGGCATCGCCAATGAATGCCACGCGCTGCTGTTAGCGCAGCAGCGCCGCCCATGCGGACACTTCGTCGCCGCTGCCCACCTTCGGATCGACCAGGCCGTCGATCATGAAGGTGGGCGAGACGTGAATGCCATTCTGGCGCGCGTATTTCGCGTGCCATTTGATTTCGCGGTCGAGTTCGGGATTCGCGAACGCCGCGCGCAGTTCAACGCCGCTGTAGCGCTCCACGCGCGCAATGATGTCGTTGGGCGTGGCGTCCATGTTGGGGCCGCCGCAGTGGCGAGTAAATTCAAATTCCTCGCGGTGCGCAGCCACCGCTGCCATTACGGCTTTCGCGGCCTCCCTGCCGGCGGGCAAGGTCGATGCGGCCAGAATGCAGCGCACGACCACACCGGAATACATATGCCACGGCTGCGATTGCAGCCGGATCTTCACGGTGATGCGATCGCTACCCGCTTCCTCCAGCAAGGCGTCGATCTTGCCGAACGCCCGCACCGAGAACGGGCAGGTCGGTTCGAGAAACATCTCGAACACGCGGGGGCCGTGGCCCCACGTGAGCGGGTCGGCTTTCCAGGCGGGGGCGGGGGTTATGCTTTCGGTCATGTCTTCAGGTCCTCGATCCGGTATGGCGATGGCTTCAAGGCGCGGCGCGCGGGAGGCCGAGCGCCGCACGAACGATTCGCACCATTCTATCGTCGTGAGCTTCTTGAGTGCGCCGGGTGCAGGTTCACGCGGTATCGCAATGCGGTGCCGCTATCGGGTTGCCGCGCGAGGCGAGTGGCCAGAACTGGAAATACTGCGCGAACAGCACCATGGCCGGGAACGTGACCGAGAGCATGCTCGAAGCCAGCCAGAGTTCCAATGCATAGGCCGGTGCGCCAGGCAGCAGATGGAAGGTGCGCTCGGCGACGAGTCCATAAAGCACGAATGCGGCTTGACCGGTCGCGACCGCCACGGCGGTGAGCAAGACGCCGCGCAACGGTTGGGGAACTTGCAACGCCGGTAGGCCTTCGAGCATGACCAGCACGACGAAGATCCCGAAGATCGTGCACACGCAAATACGCGTCATGAACATGACGACGTCCATCGCGAGCAAGTCCACGAATCCATGCCAGAGCAGCGCCGCGCATGCCGCAACGCCGATCGACACGGCGATCCCCGCAGCGGGTTGCCCGCCCATGAGAGGAAAACGCCGCGCGAGCGCCGCGACGGGCCAGAAGTCGAACAGCACGCCAATCAACATGAACACCAGTGCGTCGAGCGCGGCAGCCAGCGGATACCACGCGGCGAATGCACCATGCGGATCGAGCGCACTACGATAGAACGGCGCTTGAGAGGCGAACGAAAAGCTGAACAGCGTGCGGAACAGGAGGTAAGTAACGGCGTATGCAGCCGCGAGAAGGGCTAGACCCAGCAGACCCTCGTTTCTAACGAAGCATCGCAAAGGCCAGGCACCCCACACGGCGACCAGGCAGAACGTGACCGGAACCGAAAGGATCAGAAACATGATGGCGAAAGGGGTGGGCGCGCCGCCTCCCAGTGTGTGAAGCACCGTAAAGGCGACGCAAGCGCCGATCGCGATCGTCATGGCCAGTTGCAGCAAGCCGCGCGCGGGTTGAGGGAGCAGGGCGCTTGCGCGAGGGTAGCCGTTCTTCCAGAGCAGACCGGAAACGACCTGCGTGGGCACCATGGCGACGAGCACGAGCGAGGCCCAGCCGGAGAGCGTGGCCGGAGACATCGTGACCGTGGCGCACAGCGAAAGCGTAATCACGAGCGCGGCGGCCAGCAAGCCGCGCGGCACTGAATTCATGATGGGTTGCATATAGACATTCTCATTGCGCTCTCCTCGATTTATTGAAAAGGAATGCGAAATAAATGGATCGGGGAGAAAATGAATGAAGCGGGCGCTCGGCACGAGAACGCCCGGAGCGTACCCCGAAACCGCCGCCAGGCGGCCGGGGCGCATCGAATCAGGTCACCACGGTCAGGAAGCGTTCGTTGAGTTCGCGCGTGTGATAGAAGATTGCGGAACCAATCTGGTCCCATGTCCACGTATAGGGCTTCATGTCCGGATAGAAGCTGTAGCCGCCGCAGAACGTTTCGAGCCGGTTGCCCGAAGGATCGAAGAAGTAGATGGTCGTCCCACGGGTAATGCCGTGCCGCAGCGGACCGATATCGATCGTCACGCGCCGTTTCGCCAGCAGGTCCGCTGCGTAGAGCAGCTTTTCCCACGTCTCGATGAGGAACGCGGCGTGATGCGAGGTGTCGTTGCGCTCGTCGCGCACGAAGGCAATGTCGTGTGCCTTGTTCGAGCAGGTCAGCCATACGGCCATGTCGGTCTTGCCGTCTTCGGCGAGTATGCGCTCGGTCAGCGTGAAGCCGAGCACGTCCACGAAGAGATTGCGGCTGCCGTCCAGGTCGCCGCCATGAATTTGCCAGTGATCGAGGCGGATGGGCGAAATGCCCTTGCGATCCTCAATGAGAATGTCCGGATTCACGTAGCCCAGACCGTCGCCCACCTCGGTCTTTTCGGCATAGAGTTCGAAAAGATGCCCGGTCGGCGCCTCGAAGCGCACGCGCTCGCCGGTTTCCAGCAGCTCGCCCGCGCCCCATCGTTCCGTGGCGACGCCATAGGCGCGCAGGTCGCTTTCGAGCTTGTCGAGCGTGCGCTTGTCGAGCACCTTGAGGCCGTAGAAGTCGGTGCCCGGCCGCTCGGCCCGGCGCAATATGATGCTGTGATGGTCGCGCTCATCCCACGCTTTCAGGTAGACGCGGCCTGCCTTGTCGCGGCCGGTTTCGACGAGGCCGACGGTGTTCGTATAGAAGTCAACGGACGCTTCGAGATCCAGAACGCGGATCTGTGTGTGACCGGGGCGCAGCACGCCAGTGAGTGCCATGGTATCTCCTCCAGGGGCAATGTTGGTTATTTGGATTCCCGTGGTGAAGCATACGCAGCCGGTGTGGTGCGAGTCCAATACTGTCGATGCGCCTGGCCATACCAAAACGGTATCGCCTGCGTGAACGGCGGCGGACTCGACATTCAACCGCCTCGCACCATTCCTTTATCCGCCGTGAACCAGGTTTGCAAGCGCAAGCAGCGAGTCGATGTGAGCGGCCACGCTGGCGTCGTAAAGCACGGCTTTCTCGCGGTTCGTCGTCGCGGCGCACCGGCTGGCCACTGCGCGCCTGATCGCCGCGCGCAGCGACAGCACGCCGCGGCGCTCGAATACGTATTTCGCGTGCCTGGCAATCACGTCGGCGCAACCCATCGTCGAAGGAATGATCACCGGCGTACCGCACATGACCGACTCGATACCCACCAGCCCGAACGGCTCATAGGCCGAGGCGAGGATGGTGAAGTCGGCTGCGCGGTAGCAGTCCTCGATCTCGCGCTGGAAGCCGATATAACGCACACGCGGCGAGACAGCGCCCACCGGGCGGCCGACGACTGCGACGACGACGGGTTCATCGAGGTCCCGCAAGGCCGCTTCAACGAGAGCAAGACCCTTGCGCACATGACTGCTCGAGGGAAAGAGCAGCACGCATTCGTGGTCCTGGAAGCCCAGTCGCTTGCGCAGCGCCGCCCGCGCAGGCGCATCGACCGGCGTGAAGCGGGCCGTGTCGACGGGTGGGCGCAGGATGCGCACCTTGGCCTCGTGAATGCCATATAGCTCGATCAGTTCGTCGCGCATCAAGGGCGAGTGCGCGAGGATGATCGCGGCGTTGGCGTATTGGCGTTCTTCCAGCGCAATCTGCCAACGATCGAAAAGCGTCGGCTTGCGGCCGCTCGCGCGGAGAAACCCGCGATGGGTTCCTCCGCACACGGCGATATCCGAACTGTCCACGCGATTGCAGCCGACCATGACGTCTACGGCGGCTGCACGCCTCGCATGACGCAGCCGCCATGAGAACCACGCGTCGCGCAGCTTGCCCGGCAGAAACGACACGTTGATGCGATGCGGGTCGATCATCGCGTGCTCCGGCAGCGTCGGGTCGAGGCGCCGCGCGAAATACGCCGGGCGAAAGCCGCGCTCGGCTATGCCGCGTGCGAGGTCTCGCGCGTAACGCTCCATGCCGCCGCTATGTTGCATCACGTTGCAGGAAACACCGATTTTCATGGCGATTCGCTTCTTCGAAGTTGGCCGCTTCGACACGGCCGTGGTTTCGTGACTGCTGCGCTCCCGCTGCGAAGCCGGGCGCGCACGCCCCGCTCAGGAGCGCGATTGCAGCGCCTGAAAGTGCGCCATCACACGGCTTACGCTGAGCAGTTGCTTCCAGAGCCGCTCCTTGAGATTGCCGAACGGTATGACGTTGGGCGGCAAAACGATGTCGCCGGGCCCCCAGCCGGGGCGCCACGTACGCGCGAGGCCGCGCCGCATGAAAAGGGTGAGCGTCGGCACGCCGATCGACGAAGCGAGATGGCCCGGTCCCGAGTCGTTGCCGATGAACCACGCCGATTCGGCGATCCACGCCGCCACGTCTTCGAGCCGCGCCAGGGAATGGACTTCGTGGCCACGCAGCGTCGCTTGCCGCCAGGCGGCAATCTCGCCGGGCGCGACGAGGAAGGTTGGATGCAGGTGTGCGCGCTTGAGTTCGTCGGCGAGCGCGAGAAATTTTTCGCGGCTCCACATTTTTTCCGGGTGGCTGCCGGTCGGATGGATCACGACGCGATTCGCGCACCGTCCGCGCTGCACGCTCGCCGGTACGACGAGGCCGTTCGAATGTGTCACGTGGCGCAGATCGAATACGTTCGCGGCAATATCCGCGATACGGTCGATCATGTGTCTCGATCCGCCATATTCGGGCAGGTCAGCCAGGCACACCGTATTGCCGCTGCGGCTCAGCATCGGGCCGAAGTCGGTCGGACGCAGTTCTATCACCGTGTCGAAGGCGCCCGCGTATGCGCTCGGATAGCCGACCGTCAAGCCGGGAAACCAGGCCTCCAGTTGCTCGGCCACCCAGCCGAACACGACTGGGCGGTAGCCGTTGCGAACGAGGTTGTTGACGAGCACGAGCCCGATGAGGCTGTCGCCAATCGGCGGCGGAAGCGCCACCGCAACGCTGCCCTGGATCTGAATTTTCATGTTGATGTGAAGGGTTGGGCGGCAACCGTTCGCCGCCGGCTTGGGCGTTGAGATTGGCGCGTTACTCCGTTTGCGGCGCGAAGCGCGCCCGCAAGACGCGAAATGCGCGCTGCACGCGCTTCGTCGAGATGCTTTCTCGCCACCACTTTTCCTTGAGACCGGCGCTCGCCAGCCACCACGGCGGCAACACGATCTCGCCGCGCTGGAATCCGGGGCGCCAACGTTGCGCAACGCGTCGGCGGCGAAATACGGTTAGCGTCGGTATGCCGAGCGCCGAGGCCAGATGCCCCACGCCCGAATCGTTGCCGATGAACCAGCCCGATTCGTAGAGCCATGCCGCGAGATCGGACGTAGTCCGAAACGAATGCAATGGCGGCATCTCGCCTGCCAGCGGCAGCCAGTGCGGGCGCTCGCTTTCGGCCACCACGAACTCGGGCGCGAAGCCTTCCCCGCGCAAGCTTCGCGACAGGCCAATGAAGCGGCGCGCGAGCCAGCGCTTGTCGGGCGTGCTCGCCTCCGGGTGAAGCGCCACGCGTTGGGCGTGCCGCCGGTACTGCAACGCTTGCGGCGCGTGTATGCCGTTTGAAATCTCGACGGAGGGCAGCGCGAAATGAGCCGCCGCGAACGCGGCGAAGCGGTGCGCCATGCACCGGTCGCCGGTTTCGTATTCGATGTCGTGCAGATCGATGAAGCCGCGGTGCCATGCCCGCAGATGCTTCAGCGGCCGGTCGCGGTGCATTTGCACCACGACGCCGAACTTCGCCAGCCGCTGGCGTGCGTCTTCCTCGCCGAGCGCGGGATGGATCGACAGATGCGGGAACCAGCGCGCAAGCGACCACGCATGATTACCGAATATTTCCACCTGCCAGCCCGCGCGCACGAGGTTGTGCGCGACGACAAGCAGATTCAGTGAGTCTCCGAGCGCGGGCGACAGGACAAACGCCGCGCTGCGTGGCTGCGCGGGCACATCGGCGCGGCCAGTTGCGGTATTGTCACGCCGGGCGGGCGCCGCGCAGTCGGTCTGAAACATCGGTTGCGAGCCTGACCAGGTGGATGGAATGGACACGAATGTTGCCACTGTGCGGCGGTTTCCTGGTTACGCGATCTTTCTTCATATTTCCGCCAGCGAGCCGCTTTCAGCGCGAAATCAGGCTTGCGCGGACGACTGCGGCACGACGATCGCACCGTGCGGACCGCCGCCGCCACCGCCGCCGGGTCCTCCCGGACCACCAGGGCCGCCTGGGCCGCCCCATTGACCGGGACCGCAATACGGCCACCAGCAGCAACCGCCGAGCGCCGAAATCAATGCAAGCAGGCCAAAGAGGGAAACGGTTTTCTTCATGTCGTATCTATTCGTGAAAATGGGTAGGACTACGATAAAAAGTAGCTTGTGCAATATTCATTCGCACCTGCGGCACGATGCGCGTTAATGGCTCGCCATTGAAGCTTGCTCGCAAGTGCCCTCGCCAACGCGAGTTCTTGTCATGCGATCGCGGTCCAGATACGAAAGGGCGTCGTCGGGGGAAAAGACATAGCCATCCCGATAGCGGGTCTGAATATACTGGCGGCCGCAAGGCGACAGACCAAGCAGCCTGCGCAGACGAAAAACGATCACGTCGATGCTGCGCGCGTGAATTTTCGATTTGCGATCGAGCAGGCTCACAATGCGCTCGCGCGACAGCGGGCGCAGCCGGTTCGCGGCGAACACCGTGAGCACGGCGAGGTCGAGTGGCGGCGCGTGCAGCTTGAGCCCGTCCTTGAACAACAGATTGTCCATGGCGTCGAGTTCGAATCCGTCGAAGGCATACCTCGGCGCCCGGTGCGGTGACGCGGGAAAATCCATCTTGCAGCGCAGCGCGTGATACAGGCGCGCGAGCAGTTCACGGTGATCGAACGGCTCGACCATATAGTCGTTGGCGCCGAATTCGAAGGCGAGCACCTTGTCGGCCACGTCAGCGGACTGGCTCACGATGATCACGGGCGTGAGCCACCCTCGTTCGCGCAGGGTGCGCAGGGTCGCGATGCCGTCCATCGTGGGCGCCTCGTGCCGCAGAATGATGAGCGACGGCGTTTCCCGCTCGAGGCGTTGGTCCAGCCGTTCGGCGCCATGCAGCACCGACACTGCGATCTGCTGACGTTGCAGATAGGTCCGCAGTTCGTCGCGGCGCGCCTGGTCGGGTTCGACTAGCAGCACGTGAATGTTCATCGATCTGTCCCTTGCCATGTCATGCACGTCGTCCCATCCGATCCCCGCGTAACGGCGGCCTGGATGGGAATGGATTGCAGCGGATCATACGGAACAACGGTGCAGGAAAAAGAAGGGAAATCTGGAGAAAGTGTGAATTTGGGCGGACGGCGCACACGTAACGGTCCGCTTCGGGTGAAAATAGTGCCTTATAGCTACGCTTGCATTTTCATTACTCTTGTCGTTTCTTTTGGCCGCTTTTCGTTCTTTCATTCGCGTTCTATCGCTACCGGCCCGGCCCGTCATGAAAGCCAGCGTCACTTCCAAACTCTTTCTCGCGATCCTTTCGGCTTGTTTGCTCGCCACCGTGGCCATGGGCGTGGCGATCCGCACGAGTTTCGAATTTGCTTTCGTGGATTTTCTGGACGAGCAAAGCGCGACGGAACTGGCGGCGCTTCAGCGGGAACTGGAAGCCTCGTACGCCCAGCATGGCAATTGGGATTTCGTTCTCGACGAGACGCAGGGGCCACCGCCCTTCGACGAAGGGCCGCCGCCAGGCGGGCCGCCGGGTGACGGCCACCCGCCCGATGCGCCCGCTGGCATGCACGAGGAGGGCGGCAAGGGTGCGCCGTTCGCGCCGGGGTTCGCCGATGGCTCGCGGCCGCATCGTCCGCCCTTTACGCTTTACGACGCGCACATGAACCAGGTCACGCACGCGGGGCCGCCCCCGCCGCCCGACGCCGTGCGCCATCCGCTGCGCGTGAATGGGCAAACGGTCGGCTGGGTCTCGGTGTCGGGACCGGAAGCGCTCATCAATCAGGCCGAGCAGCGCTTCAAGAACCGTCAAATGCAGGCGACGTGGATCATCGTGGGCTTTACCGCACTGCTTTCCGCCGCGATCTCGATCGTTCTCGCCCGCATCCTGCTCACGCCCGTCAAGCGCATCGTCACGGCCACACATCGGCTCGCGGGAGGCGACTACGCCACGCGTGTGCCGGCCAAAGGCAGCGACGAATTGCAGAGGCTCGCGAACGATTTCAACCGCCTCGCGGCGTCGCTCGAAAAAGCCGAGAGCAACCGGCGCGATTTCATCGCCGATATCTCTCACGAACTGCGCACGCCGCTCTCGGTGCTGCGTGGCGAACTGGAGGCGATCGAGGACGGCGTGCGCCGGCCCGATGCGGCAACCATCGCTTCTTTGCAGTCCGAAGTTGCCATGCTGAGCCAGTTGATCGACGACCTCTACGAACTGTCGCTTGCGGACATTGGCCAGCTTTCCTTCGAGAAAGTGCCGCTCGACCTCGTGCCGATCGTGGAAGCCGCATGCGACGCATTTCGCGAGCGTCTCGCCGCCAAGGAGATCACGCTGGAGTTCGACCCGGCCGGTCCTCACGCAACGCTTGCGGGCGACCCCTATCGCCTCACGCAGCTCTGGAAGAATCTGCTGGAAAACGCGCTGCGTTATACCAATGCCGGGGGCCGCGTACGCCTCACCGTCTCGTCGAACGGCGACGATATCCACGTCGACGTTCAGGACTCGTTTCCGCCCGTTCCCGCGCCGTTGCTGCCGCATCTGTTCGACCGGTTTTTCCGTGTCGATCCTTCGCGCAGCCGCCAAAGCGGCGGCGCGGGACTCGGTCTCGCGTTGTGCAAGCACATCGTGGAGCAGCACGGCGGCACCATCGAGGCGTCGCGCTCAGAGTTCGGCGGACTGCGGATCCTGGTTCAACTCCCTCGACTACACACGCATCATGATTGATTCGACCACACGGCCGTCCATACTGGTCGTCGAAGACGAGCCCAAGCTCGCGGCGCTGCTCGCCGATTACCTCGCGAAGGAGGATTTCGTCACGGCGATCCTTTCGGACGGACGCGAGGTCGTGCCCTACGTGCGCGCGCATCAGCCGTCGATGGTGCTGCTGGACCTGATGCTGCCCGGACGCAGCGGCCTCGACGTGTGCCGCGAACTGCGCGCGTTCTCGGCCATTCCCGTGATGATCATCACGGCGCGCGTGGACGAGATTGACCGCTTGCTGGGGCTCGAACTGGGCGCCGACGATTATGTGTGCAAGCCGTTCAGCCCGCGCGAAGTCGTGGCGCGCGTCAAGGCGATCCTGCGGCGCGGCGAACTGCTTGCGCGAGCGCATCATGAAGCCCAGGGTGCGGCGGCGTCTCCGTTTTCGATCGACGTGCCGCATCACGCCGCGCGCCTCGATGGCAAGGACCTGCACCTCACCCCCATCGAATTCCGTTTGCTCGCGCTATTGCACGCGGGCGCGGGCCGCATTTACGCGCGCGACTATCTCCTGCGCGCGCTTTACGACGATCACCGCGTGGTTGCCGACCGCACGATCGACTCGCACGTCAAGAACCTGCGGCGCAAGATCCAGACGATCCGGCCCGAGCAGGACATGGTTCGCTCCATCTACGGTGTGGGTTACCGCCTGGAGATCGCGCCCGCAGGCGAATGACAGTGTGGGCGGCGGAATCCATAGAGGAATGAAACTGTGACCGGATGAGCACGCACATGCTCAGAGGCGCTTTAGCGCTTGTTGACGAAGACGAACTTGAGCGCAGACTCCTCGACGAACCGGCGGCGTTGGTTGGAACGGTGGTGGAGTCGCGGTGCGCCGGCGATATCAAAACGTTGTAGAGGAACGCGGTCGCTGAATCAAAGGGCGAACGCTGGTTCGTGCGCGCGATCCTGGATTGCGTTGTGACGATTGCGATCGCAGTGATGGAATCCTTTGCTAAGGAGTCCAATTATTATCGTGGTGAACCAAATTTTGCTTAGAGCGAAAACGTAAAATGGACTGGTTCCTGAAAGTGCGTTGGCTTGATGCTGCAACTCGCCAGGAACTGCAACGATCACCTCAACTTGTGTATGTGCCGCCGCGTCTGATCGCTTTCGATGACCGCAGAGCCGTGAGGGGAACGCCTGCTCCGATGACAGTACGGCAAGCAGAGACATCTCCATATTGGCAAGGTATGAAATCCGACCTAAATGGTATTGGACGTTGCGCGGGCACGGCGTGTATAAAGCCACGACAGGAGACTAAGTAGCGCAGCATGTCCGTTCTTTCACGGGAGCGACGTCATATTGAGTGTTATAAAAATATAAGGAGACCCTGGTCATGAACTTCGTCACGCTGCGCCAGGCGGGCGACGGCTTCCCGATCGCACACAAGAAGAGCGTATTGACGAACGACTCCATCCGGCAGGTGCTCGACGTCTATCACGTTTGACAACGAGTGCACGCAACACTATGCGAGCGAATGAGGCGCAATCCCTCGGCCACCACAAGTGCCTCCCTGAACGCTTCGCCTTCGCTCAAAAATTAGGGTTCGAAATGCCTTGTGGATGTGAGTCCTCCTGGTGCTCCCGGTACGAGATCAGCATAAATACGCATTTTAATGCATGTTAAAAATGCTATAAAGTGCATTTACCTACATTGCGGCAGCCAGTCACTCACTGCGCCAGCCTCGATGCCGAAGTCGGAACTCATCTAGCTTCTGACGCCAGACGGCAAGAAAAATCGGTCGGCGATGGACGTGGTACCACCGGGGGTATCGGGCGCCTGCTTGATCCAGAGTGTGGCGGTCCATTGTGGACGACGACAAAAACGGGGTGGAGAGGAGACGTCGGAGCATGCAAGAACAAACCAGTCACGATGTGCCGGGCAGCGGCGACGATCCGTTCGATGAACGCGCTTTCCTCATCACGCGTAACGATGCGGAGGCGAAAATCTGCTATGCGAATCCCGCTTTCGCGGAAATCAGCGGATACACGATGGAGGAGTTGCAGGGCGCGCCGAGCAATCTGCTCTATCACCCGGACATGCCGGAGCAGGTTTCGGTCGATCTCTGGAAGACGCTGAAGGCCAACGGCGCCTGGAACGGTGTCATGAAGCACCGCCGTAAGGACGGTAGGTCCTTCTGGGCGGATGTGACCGTGACACCCACGGTCATCGAGGGACGCCACACCGGCTACACGACCGTCAGGTCGAAGCCAGGCGCGCAGAAGGTCGCGCTTGCGGAGAAAGCATACCGGGCACTCAAACGCGGCTCATCGGGCTTTGCCGTGCGCAATGGGCGTATCGTGCGAACCGGCCTGCGTGGCTGCATGCGGTGGATAAGACCGGATTCGGTCGACGCTTACCTCTGGCAATGCTTCGGTATCCTGATCGTCGTGGCGGGGGCGCTGGCGGCGGATCGGTACATGGCATCCGGCGGGGAAAGCGGCGCCGTGGTGAGTGCAATTGGCCTCGCTGGCGTGCTGCTGCTTTTGCGCAATGGCTTGAGCATGCGCAGGCGCGCCGTTGTCGAGGTGCGTGCGCTCGTGGGCATCTGTCAACGGCTTGCCGCAGGCGACCTCGCGTGCGAACTTCCCGATCGGGAGACGCGAGACGAAATCGGCGAGCTGGTTACGACCTTGCGTGCCATGCATCGCAGTCTCATCAGCATGGTGCTCGAAGCGCAGAGCATTACGGAAACCGTGAGCGGAAAATCGGGCGAAATCGTCACGGCGAACCTTGAGCTCTCAGCGAGAACGGACGACCAGGCTTCGGCGCTGGAAGAGACCTCGGCGGCGATGGCGGAGCTGATGGGCGCCGTGCAATCGAACGCGGACAACGCGAGGCAGGCGGCGCAACTCGCTGGCGAGGCGTCCAATGCCGCCGCACAAGGTGCGAAGTCCATCGTCAGCGTGCAGTCGACCATGGGAAGCATCATCGAGGGCGCGGGCCGCGTTTCGGGAATCTCGGCCGTGATCGAAGGCATCGCTTTCCAGACCAATATTCTCGCGTTGAACGCCGCCGTGGAAGCCGCCCGCGCCGGGGCCGAAGGCAGGGGCTTCGCCGTGGTTGCCGCCGAGGTGCGCAATCTCGCGCAGCGCAGCGCGGCGGCGGCAAAGGAAATCAAGGAACTGGTCAATCACTCGGTCGATCAGAGCCGCCGGGGCGCCGACGTCGTGCTGGAAGCGCGGCAAACCATCGAGCGCATCGTGGCGTCTTCGGAAAGCGTTTCGGCGCTCGTTGGAAGGATTTCGGTGGCGTCGGAGGAGCAGGGCCGCGGCATTGTGGAAGTGGGCGGCGCCATTTCGCAGATCGACCGGACGACACAGCAAAACGCGTCGATGGTGGAGGACGCGGCCGCCATTGCCGGCGTATTGAGTCAGCAAAGCATGCGGCTCGGCACGACGATGAGCGCTTTTCATTTCTAGCCTCGCGCGCGGCACTTTCCATCATTTTCAAAAGGCGTGACCGCGATGAACGCTAACCGGGTCGTCCCCTGCGCCAATCCCGCAACGCAGCCGCGATATAGCATGGCGTTCGCGCAATGGCGGGAGGTGCTCGAAAAGGTCTATGGGCTGAATTGCGAGCGTCATCCGGGGCCTTCGTGCGAGGTCGAGATCGACAGGCGGGAGATCGGCGAGGTGTGTGTCGCCGAGGTTCGCATGAGCGCGCAGACGCTGGCTCCGCGCCGCAAGATGGAGCAGACGGAGGATCAGCTTTATCTCAAGCTCGTGGTCAACGGGACCGCGAGGTTTGAGCAGAACGGGGAACAGCGCCGCTTTGCGGCGGGCAGCCTCGTCATTGTCGATCCGGCTGCGCCGTTTCTGGAATACGTCGAAGAGGAAACGCGGCTGGTCGTCGTGACCTGTCCCAAGCCGGCGCTTCGGGAGCGCGGCTACCCGAGCCATTTCAATCACTGGCTCGCTCCGGACGTCCAGTCACCGGACGTTCAGACGGTTCACGACATGGTGCGCGTGATTGCGTCGCGAGGCGGTGGCCTGGCGGAGCAAACGCGCACGCTTTTGGGCGCGCAGCTACTGGACCTGATGGACGTGCTGCTGCACGCCGATTCCCGCCCCGCGAGCCGGACGGGCGAGGCGGCGCGATACCGGGTCAAGCGCTTCATCGCACAGCATATCGGCGACGAAACGCTCGATGCGACGACCATCGCTCACGCGGCGGGGCTTTCGATCAGCTACCTCAATCGCATTTTTCGCGAGGAGGGTACGTCGCCCATGCGCTACCTGTGGAACCAGCGGCTGGAAAGGGCGTATCAGTTCCTCACGTCGGCAAAGGCGGACGGTTTGCGCATCGAGGAGATCGCCTGGCGCTGCGGCTTCGCGAGCGCCGCGCACTTTAGCCGTCTATTCAAGCAGCGCTACGGCGCTACGCCCAAGGAATTGCGCGAAGGCGGCAAGGCGGCTGCGGCTGCGCAGTAAGCCGGGAGAAAGGCACGACGCTGCGCGCAGGCTGCGCGAATCCGGTGGCGCCATGGACAAGGAGTTGGCGCGTGCTGGACAACTTCTGCGGCTCCGAATCACTCATCATTATCACGCTGGCGCCCGTTCGAATCATGCGGGGCAGCGGCGCTAACGATGACATTCGGAGACACACATGACGGGTACAGGCAGCGAAGGGCAGTGGACCGGGAAAATCTTCCTCGGTGAATGGGTCAAGGGAACGGGCGCCACCGCACCGGTGATGGAACCCGCAACGGACAATCAGATCGGCACAATCGCCCTCGCGTCGCGAGAAGATGTCGACACCGCCATTGAGCGCGCTGTCGTCGCGCAACGCGCGTGGGCCGAAACGACGTTCGACAAGCGCGCAGCGGTCCTGCACGAAGCGGCCCGATTGATCAAGGCCCGCGCGGAGCGCTTCAATTACTGGAACGTGCGCGAGTGCGGCTCGATCGTTCCCAAGGCCCAGTGGGAGCTCGATGCGAGCTACGAGCAGTTGCTCATGGCGGCCGCACTGCCGATGCACCCCACCGGCACGCTGTTTCCCTCTTCCATGCCCGGGCGGACCAACACCTGGCGCCGGTTGCCGATCGGCGTGGTCGGCGTCATCGCGCCGTGGAATTTCCCGCTGCTGCTCGCCTTGCGCTCCGTTGCGCCGGCCATTGCGCTCGGCAATGCCGTCGTCCTCAAGCCCGATCAGCAAAGCGCCGTAACGGGCGGCGCTTTGATTGCGGAATTGTTCGAGGACGCCGGCTTGCCGCGCGGTGTGCTGCAAGTGCTGCCAGGCGGCGCGCAAACGGGCGATGCCGTGGTGCGCCACCCGGCCGTCGGCATGATTTCCTTTACGGGCTCGACTGCGGTTGGCCGGCAGATTGGCGAAACCTGCGGGCGCATGTTGAAGAAGACCTCGCTCGAACTGGGCGGCAATAATCCGATCATCGTATTGCCCGACGCCGATCTCGACAAAGCCGCTTCGTGCGCGGCATGGGGCGCGTTCCTGCACCAGGGGCAAATCTGCATGCAGGCGGGTCGTCATCTGGTTCACCGCAGTGTGGCCGAGAGCTACGTCGCGAAGCTCGCCGCGCGCGCGAGAAAGCTGGCAGTGGGCAATCCCGCCACGGAGCCCGTGCATATCGGTCCGCTCATCAATGCCCGCCAGGCGGAGCGCGTCGAGCGCATCGTGCGCGACAGCGTGGAGATGGGCGCGGTGATTGCCGCCGGCGGCCAGCGCCGTGGCCGGTTCTTCGAGCCCACCGTGCTGGCTGACGTCACGCCGCACATGCCTGCTTTCAAGGACGAAATCTTCGGCCCCGTCGCGCCGGTCACGCTGTTCGATTCCGTCGACGAGGCGATCGAACTGGTTCACGCGAGCGAATACGGTCTTGCCGCTGCGGTTCATTCCGGGTCGATGTCGGCGGCGATGAGCGTGGCCAGACGCTTGAAGAGCGGCATGATCCACATAAACGATCAAACCGTGAACAGCGAGTTCCAGGTGCCGTTTGGGGGCATGGGCGCCTCTGGAAATGGCGGCCGCTTCGGCGGGCCGGCCAATGTCGAGGAATTCACGCAGACGCAATGGATCAGCGCCATGGACGCTCCGATCGAATATCCGTTCTGACCGGATAACACGCTGAAAACAAGCAGAGCTAAATAATGAAAGCCCGCTCCCGGGACGGCGGCGGGCAGTATCACAGGAGACGACCATGGCTTCCCAGAAGCATCCTTATACCGCTGCCGGAGAGCAGCTTTCCCTCGCGGAAGATGCGCTGATGCGCGGGAAAATGTCCCGCCGCGACTTCATGCGCTTTGCCGCGGCTGCGGGCATGTCGGCGGTCTCGGCGGTGAGTTTCGCCAACGAAGCCGAAAAAGCGGTGAGCACCCAACAGCGCAACGTCAAGAATCTGAAGGCCCGCTACGACTATGTCGTCGTGGGGGCGGGCTCGTCGGGTTGTGTCGTGGCTTCGCGCCTTTCGGAGAATCCGCATGTGAGCGTTCTCTTGGTGGAAGAGGGCGGCTGGAACGAAGAAAAAAGCGTGCTGGACCCGAGTTTGTGGCCCACCAACATCGGCACGCCTCGCAGTTTCGTCTACGAGTACGCCGACGCGGCCCACTGCAATGGGCGCACGATACCGCTGCCGATGGGGCGCGGAATTGGCGGTGGCAGCGCGATCAACGTGATGGTCTGGGCGCGCGGCCACAAGGCGAACTATGACGAGTGGGCCGGGATCACGGGCGACGCCGCGTGGAATTACGATTCGGTTTTGTCGATTTATCGCCGTATCGAAGACTGGCAAGGCGCACCTTCGCCGTGGCGCGGCAAGGGCGGCGAAGTCTTCGTCGAGCGGTTGCGCGACCCGAATCCGGTGGCGCCAGCGCTCGTCGCGGCGGCGGCAAAGGCCGGCATTCCCGCTTCGGACGACCTGAACGGAAAGACGATGGAAGAGGCCGGCGGGTGCGGGATTGCCCAGGCGCTCATCAAGGATGGGCGTCGTCATACCATCGCCGCGGCCTACCTGCATCCTGCCTTGCAGCGCCCGAACCTCACGGTGCTCACGGGCGCGACGGTCGTGAAACTGGAACTGGCCGGCGACGAGGCGAAAGCGATCCGGCTCGTGTATGAAGGCCGGGAAAAACGTATTGAAAGCGGCAAGGAAATCGTTCTTTCCGCCGGCACGGTGGGCACGCCGAAAATCCTGATGCTCTCCGGCATTGGCAATGCCAGCGATCTCGCGGCGCTTGACATCAAGGCCACCGTGAATTCGCCGAATGTCGGCCGGAATTTGCGCGACCACATTCTGCTCGGTGGCTGCGTTTGGGAATACAAGAAGGTGACGCCGCCAAAAAACAATCTGGCGGAGTGTACGTTCTTCACCAAAAGCGACGACCGCCTGAAGGCGCCCGACCTCCAGCCGTTTCAGATCGAAGTGCCGTTCGTCACCGACACGAACGCAAAGCGCTTCGACGTGCCAAAGAATGCGTGGACGCTCTCGCCGGGTCTCGTGCAGCCCAAAAGCCGCGGGCAGGTCACGCTCGTATCGAACGATTACCGCAAGATGGCGAAGGTCGATCCGAATTATCTGGCTGAGCCGGAAGACCTGGCCGCACTGGTCCGTTGTGTCGATTTGTGCCGTGAAATCGGCAACTCGGCCGAAATGTCGGAATACGTGAAGCGCGAAGTCATGCCCGGCGCGCTCACCGGCGCCGCGATGCAGGACTTCGTGCGCAACGCCACGGGCACCTACTTCCATCTTGTCGGTAGTTGCGCGATGGGCAGCGATCAAGCCAGCGTTGTCGACTCGAAGCTGCGGGTGAGAGGCGTGCGCGGGCTGCGCATTGCGGACGCTTCGGTCATGCCCAACCTCACAACGGGCAACACGATGGCGCCGAGCGTGATCATTGGCGAACGCCTTGTCCAGATCGTCAATGCCGGTTAGCCAGGGATGAGTGGATCGTAGGTGCAGGAAGGGATGAAGCTATCCCTTCGAAAAATAAAATTAGTATAACTATATGGTTGGAGACAAAAAAATGGGCGAAGTCAGGAAGGTCGTGAGCATGAGTCTTCTTGCGACCGGGTTTCTTCTTGCGAACGAAGTACACGCGCAAAGCAGCGTCACGCTTTATGGCATTGCCGATACGGCTTTGCTGTATACGAGCAAGTCGCTGAATCCGCAAACCGGAGCCAATGCGGGCTCGCAGTATTCGCTGCTCAATAGCGGAAGCTATCCGAGTTTGTTCGGTCTTTCCGGAACCGAAGATCTGGGCGGAGGATTCCAGACGAAATTCAAACTGGAAAGCGGGATCGACCTCACCAACGGCGGCTTTGGCAATTCCAACGGCAATCTGTTCGGGCGGCAGGCCTGGGTGTCGCTGGCGAGCCCTTATGGGGAACTGAAGGCCGGGGTGCAGTTCTCGCCGCTCTTCAACGCAGGCTACGCCACTGACGCGCGCGGCTATTCGATGTTCGGCAGCGGGCTGGTCACGTATATCGACAATGTGCTCGGCACCAGCATTTTCAATTCGAACGCGATCTCGTACACGAGCCCGAACTTGTGGGGCCTTCAGGGCAGCGTGATGCTCGCGATGGGCGGTCAGGCGGGCGACTTCCAGGCGGGGCGCCAGTACGGCGCCAGCCTGATTTACCAGAATGGCTCGCTGACCGCCGCCGCCGCCTTCTATGACGGCAATGCAGGGGGGACCGTGTCGACCGTTCCTCCCACCAACGTGGCCTTTATTGGGCGCTTGTTGGGGATTTCCTACCACTTCGGCTCACTCACGACCTCGGCCTCCGTGGTCAATTACAAGGTAGCCGGATCGTTCAATAATTACGTCGTGAGTGGCGGCATGCAGTATTTCGTCTTGCCGCAGCTTATTGTTGACGGCGGCGTTTACTGGACGAGCGATCGCAACGAGACGACGAACCATTCCATTCTCGCCGCTGTCGGCGCGCAGTATCTCCTGTCGAAGCGCAGCGCCGTGTATACGCAAGTGGGCTTCGTGAACAATCACGGCAAGATGAATACGGGGCTTGCCGTGAATAACGCGCTTTACGGCGTTACCGGGAATACGGTCGGCGTGACGATCGGCCTTCGCCACATGTTCTGAAAAGGGGCGAAGTCCATGGTATTCGAACAAGAATCTCGCCGCCGGATCGATGCGGGCGAAGTCGTCGGTGTGCGCGAACGGCCGGGCATTCATGCCTGGCGCGGCATCCCCTACGCGCAGCCGCCGGTCGGCCCGCTACGCTGGAAGGCCCCGCGCCCGCCGCTGCCCTGGCAAGGGACCTTCGCGGCGGGCTCGCATGGCGCCATGCCGCCGCAATACGCCGATCTGCTGGCTGGCATCAAGGAGACCCAATCGCGTGGCCAGATCGTTGGCGACGAAGACTGCCTGACGCTGAACGTGTTCGCGCCGGCCATGGCGGGCGACGAAGCGCGCGAGCGGCGCCTGCCGGTGATGGTCTGGATTTATGGTGGAGGCATGGCGGTCGGTAGTTCCGCGCCATACGATATCGCGCGGAACTATGCCATTCACGATAATGCGGTTGTCGTGACGTTCAACTATCGGCTGGGCGTGCTGGGCTGGTTTCGTCATCCCGCCTTGTTCGACGAATCATCGAGCGGGGAAGACAGATCGGGGAACTTCGGCACGCTGGATGTGATTGCCGCGCTTCGCTGGGTACAGAGCAATATCGCCGTGTTTGGCGGCGATCCGGATTGCGTGACGATATTCGGAGAATCGGCCGGCGGGTTGCAGGTTTTGAACATGCTTGCGTCGCCGCTCGCCGCCGGTCTTTTTCATCGCGCCATTGCGCAGTCGCCCGCCATGCTGGACGCTACGCCCGAGGCGGCTACGCACTGGACCGACGACCCCGAGCCGGGCGATGCCAATAGCGCATGGGAGGTGACGGCGCGCCTCTTGATCGCCGCAGGTCAAGCAAAGGACCGCGCGGGCGCGAAGAAGCGCGTCGAGGAGATGGGCGACGAGGGGCTGCGAGCGTTTCTCCTGGAGCGCACAACTCGTCAGTTGCTGGAGGTTTGCACGCCGGGGAGCGCGGGCATTTACCTCGGGCCGCGGCCAATACGCGACGGCCAGGTGCTCCCCAAGGCGAAGGTCGTCGACATGCTGCGCACGGGCTGCTGGAATCGCGTGCCGCTCATCGTTGGCGCGAATCGCGACGAATACAAGACCTTCATGGCCACGGCGCCTGAACATGCCAGGATGTTCTGTGGCGTGCCCGTGCTGCGCAAGCGTTCGGCCTACCTCAAGGAAGCGCACTACATGTCGCGTGCCTGGAGGATTCAAGGGGTGGACGAGGTCGCGGATGCCGTCCTGGCGGGTGGGCACGCCGATGTCTGGACGTATCGCTTCGATTGGGATGAGTATCCGAGAATTCCGGTGATACGGCCCGATCTGATGCTCGGCGCGAATCACGGGCTGGAGATCGCGTTTGCGATGCGTGATTCGGTTGGAGAGTTCGATTTGTTCCGCAGTGCAACGAAGGGCAATCGCGCGGGACGGGAGCGTGTGGCCGAGGCGATGGGCGACTTCTGGGCACGGTTCTCAGCGATTGGCGAACCCGGTCGAGCCGGCGACAGTGGCCCGGTATGGTCGCGACGCGACGCAGGATGCGAGGCGCAGTCAATGGTGTTTGATAGTCCATCGGATGGCGGCATGCGGATGGAGTCAACGCATGACAGTTTCGATAGACTCAAGTCCGACCTCTTTCGCGATTCCGACATCAGGAGTGGGCGATTTCGTTGCCAGATTTATGGTCGTCTATTCATGTGGAGTCCCATATTCAAGGGGCGCGGAGGGCGTGAAGAGTATAGGCGGTGGTGTACCGAGTTCGGCTGCACAGAGTCCGCGGAGCGTTTTCGGCCGGCGCGCGAGATCTGAATATCAGGAAGAGGTGTGTGCGCGTGCTGCCTGGGCGCCCGGTCAAGGTGAGGACATGGGCACCGACTTGGAGCAACCCGCCACAGCGACAACAAGTCTTCGACGCGATGATCGCCGCATCACGAGGAGATTCGCCTGAACTGCGCGGGCAGATCAGCCAGCTCTTTCATGACGGTACGCCACCAGTGGCAATGCCACGCGCGGGTTGAGTAGGTCAGCGCGGGGATCGATATCGGAAAATCCATCGGTTACGACGAGCACGGGTAGTGTGACGACTGACCGGTAGCGCGGATACGAAGTCCGTCACGTTGATCGATAGTGCTGCGACCGTGCAACTCGGTAACGGTAACGTGGTGACGATCGGCGGCGTTGGCTCCGGCGAATCGCTAACGTACGTCGACGCGTTGGGTAATCAAACATCGGTAACATTGTTGGATTCAGACTTGACGCACGCAGCGGGCAATCTCCACCCGGTGGCGGTGGTGCCGTACGGAACGATTGTCAACATGAACAATGCCATCTTTAACGTCGCGTCGGCCGCAATGCTTACAATGACGGGTACGTCTAACCGTGCGATTCTGGTTGGGGGGGCCAACAGATCCTCATTCGACGGAAACGCTGTTACCATTTCCAACGTTACCGCAGCGGCGGACGGTAGTTTGATGGCGCAGAGCTCCTTGAATCAGATGGTTTCCGCCATGGCCGCCTACGCGGGGGCTTCGGGTGCAGGCGTTTCAACGGCGCCTCTGGCACAGACCGCTACACAGCCGACGTTGTTTGCCTCGTCATACCACTGATGCGTGCATTATCGTGAACTACGGATAGAGACATAGGTCACGATAGAGAATGAACGCGAAGTATGCTGCGCGCTTTCGCGAGTTTCAGGTTTGCAAAGGTGTTTCATGCATATGAGCCTGATGGCAGGAACGGGGGAAATTTGCCAGCACAACAAGCTGGCGCCCGATCCCCGGTTCCAGGAACCGCGCAGCATCCGGCACGACACGACAGCCATGGAATTCAGCTACCGTCGATGTGCTGTCGTTGTCAAAGCAAAGCAATCGATATGCTGACGGAAGAAAGCAATTCTCTGGCTCTTGAATCGGCGCTTCGCAGTGCGTTGGAGGCGAATCCATTTGACGCACAGGCGCATCATGAACTCGGAAATTTTCTGCGCAGCCGTGGCCGCATGGTTGAAGCCGAGTCCTCATTACGTCAGGCGTTCAAACTCGCGCCACGATCGGAAGACGCCCTCGTAAGCCTCATCAACGTGATTACAGCCGATGGCCGCCTTGATGAAGCGGTCAGCGTGCTTCAGCGCGCGTTAGCCGAACACGGTGACGACTATCGGGCGTACATGCTGCTTGGCGGCTTGCTCGGTTTCCTCGAACGCATTGACGAAGCACAGGTCGCGTTCGGTCGAGCTTTGCGCATCAAGCCGGAGTCCGTTGAAGCGCACCTGGGACTAAGCGATGTCCTGCTGGCAGTGGGCGCAGTGGAAGAAGGCGTTCAAATGCTGCGGCTGGCGAAGACGTTGGCGCCGTATGACGCAGCAGTCCATCAAAGTCTGATTGTCGCACTGTGTCTTTGCGCGGAAGACCCTGGCATCATTCTGAAAGAGTGTCTGGCGTTTGCGTCCCTCCACGAAGCGCCGTTGATCACGCATGCCGTGCCTCATCGCAATGAGCGCTCGCCAGGACGGCGATTGAGGCTGGGCTATGTATCGCCCGACTTCAGAGGGCACGCACTTGCGCAGTTCCTCATGCCCGTTCTTGTCCATCGCGATCGCGCGGCATTCGAAGTCGTATGCTACTCCGTGGTCACGACGCCTGACGAAACCACGCGGCAAATGATGAAGCTCGTCGACGTGTGGCGCGATGTCCGCCATCTGCCAGACGCTCAACTGGCCGACCTGATCCGCGCAGATGAAATCGACATCCTCATCGACTTGAACCTTCATTTGAAGGGTAGTCGTCTCCTCGCATTCGCTTGTCGCCCGGCGCCGATCCAGATACAGTGGCTCGGATATATGGGAACGACGGGATTGCAATCGATCCAGTATCGATTGACGGACCCCTTTCTCGACTTACCCGACGCGACCTGCACGCTCGATCGCTACAGCGAGACGCTTGTCCGTCTCCCGCAGACATTTGCCTGCTTCGATCCTCGTCTGGGCCTGGGAAAGACGATTCCGACCATTGGGCCTTTGCCGGCTAGAAAGAACGGCAACATTACCTTTGGATGCCTGGCAACGCCCCGCAAGCTAACCGATCACACGCTAACGCTATGGGCGCGTGTGCTTGCCGCCATTCCCTCGGCGCGACTCATTCAGTTCGCCCCCACGGGCTGGCGTGAGCCGTTGAAACGTCGTATCGCTTTGCATGGCATTGACGTTTCGCGTATCGAGTTCGTCGAGCGTCAGGCAAGATCCGTCTATCTTTCTACATACAATCGTATCGATATCGGACTCGAAACCTATCCCTACCATGGCTATACGACAAGTCTCGATGCGGCATGGATGGGCGTGCCGACACCCACGCGCGTGGGGGGCGGGACTTGTTCCAGGGCGGGACGCAGTATTCTCGAGAATCTCGGGCTGGGCGAGCTGATTGCGCAGGACGACATGCAGTATGTGCAGATCGTTACGCGGCTGGCGGGTGATCTCGAACGTCTTGCGAATCTGCGTGCAAACCTGCGTCGCACGGTCGAAAGGTCGCCTCTTGTCGATGGCGTGCGGTTTACGCGGCATCTGGAGAATGCCTTGCGCGAGCTGTGGCGGAAGTGGTGTGCGTCGCAAGTCGCGTGCTGAATGGCATCGGTCAGCGAGCAATCAACTGGCTGCCGGTATCGAGGGATAGGGGCGCTCACTTCGCGTTACGTATCCTGCTGGAAGCACTGAACCGAGTGCGCCAGCGTGCTTGGGGAGGGCGGGTGAAAGCGGTAGGATTCCAACGCTTTACGTTGTAATATCGACGGATTCCATACCCGCATGCCTCCATGACCGACGTCGCCCCCGACGAAGTGCGCCTGAACGCCGAGATCGAGCGCCTCAAGGCCGAATTTCCCAAGACGCGCGAGCTTTACCGCGAAGTGTGCGCGCTGATGTTCTTCCGCTTCGGCATCACCCCCACAGCCAACCGGCTCTATCAACTCGTGCGGCGCGGCAGCATGAGCACCCCCACCGCCGTGCTTTCGGAGTTCTGGGCCGACCTGCGCGAGAAAAGCCGCGTGCGCATCGAGCACGCCGATCTGCCCGAGGAACTGCAAGGCGCGGCGGGCGAACTCGTGGCCGCGCTCTGGACGCGCGCGGCCGCGGCGGCCCAGGCCTCGCTCGAAGCGCTGCGCCTCGAAGTGGAGGAGGTGCGCCGCGCGGCCGAGGCGGCGGTGGCCGCCACGCGCGGCGATCTCGAACGCACCGAGGCCGCGCTCGAACAGCGCACGGCCGCGCTGCTCACGGCGCAGGTGCGCATACAGGAACTGGAGCAGGCGCAGGCCGCGGCCGTCGCCACGCGCGGCGCGCTTGAAGGCGAACTGGAACGCGCCCGCGAGGCGAGCCGCGAACGCGATGCCGCGCTGACCCAGGCGCGCGCCGACTTCGCCGCCGAACTCGACAAGCTGCGAGCAGGCGCCGAACTCGCGCAAACGCGTCTGGAAGCGGCGGAAAAACGCGCACTGCTGGAGATCGAACGGGAGCGCACGGCCAACGTGCGCTTGCAGCGCGACGCCGAGGCGGCCGCACAGCGCGCGACGCGCACCGAGGAAAGCGCGCGCGCCGAGATCCAGTCCCTGCAAAAGCAGTTGGGCGACCTGCGCCATCAGGCGGGCCTGGCCGAAGGCCGGCTCGACGCATTGCGCGCGAGCCATGATGCGCAGGCGCGCGAACTGGAAGCGGCGCGGGAAAAGGGCGCGGGCACGGCCGCACCGGGGGCGCGGCGAACCCCACGGCGTGCAGGGCGTCCTGGCGCCGATGCCGCCAAGCCATTGCGCGCGGCGCGCAAAACCGCGCAGAAGGCTTGATGGCTTGATGGCGGCGCGTCAATTCATTCGATATCCTGAGTAACTCGCGCGCATCACTCGTCACTCATCGCGCACGCGTACCGGCAGCCGGGTTTTATATTCCACGCGGCGCAGCGCGACTGAGGTGTGAATGTCGCGCACGCCTTCAATCTTCGTGAGCCGCGTCATCACGAATCGCTCGATGCCCGCGATATCGCTCGCCACCACGCGCAACATGTAGTCGAACGCGCCCGTCATCAAATAGCACTCCATGACCTCTTCGCAGTTCGAGATCGCGCGCTCGAACGCGGCGAGGCGCGTCTCGTTCTTCTTCTCGATCGCCACCGACACATAGGCATTGACGGGAAAGCCCGCCTTCTCCTGGTCGAGCAGCGTCACGTACTGCGTGATGACCCCCCGTTCCTCCAGCATGCGGATGCGCCGGTAGAACGGCGAGAGCGAAAGCCCGAGCGATTCCGCGAGGTCGGCGGACTTCACATGCGCGTCGCTTTGCAGGGCGCGCAGGATGGCGACATCCACGCGGTCGAATTTCATTGGCAAACCTTACCGGAAAAGGGAGGAATTGGGGCGAATGTGGCTAATCTGAGGCGGTAGCGTGGCTTAGTTTGGCACGAATCGCCCCTATTGGCTATCTAGAATCCGCTAGTACCCACAAGTCGAATAGCGGAGACAACACCATGAACATGCGAGCCGTCGAGGCCGGGCGCCAGATCGACACGGACTATCGACTCGAAGACCGCTACTTGCGCGAAGACGGCGCGGTCTTTCTCACCGGCACCCAGGCGCTCGTGCGCATCCTTATCGAACAGGCGCGCGCGGACCGCCTCGCGGGCCTGCACACGGCGGGCCTCGTGTCCGGCTATCGCGGCTCGCCGCTCGGCGGCTTCGACCAGGAACTGTGGCGCCAGAAAGCGCTGCTCGCGGGCTTCGACGTGCGCTTCGAGCCCGGCCTGAACGAAGACTTGGGGGCGACCATGCTGTGGGGCGCGCAGCAACTCGACGCCTTTCCCGGCAAGCGCGTGGAAGGCGTGTTTTCGATGTGGTACGGCAAGGGGCCGGGCGTGGACCGCACCGGCGACGTGTTCCGCAACGCCAACATGCTCGGCACGGCGCGCCACGGCGGCGTGCTGGCCGTGGCGGGCGACGACCACGCGGCGCAGTCGTCGATGTTTCCACATCAGACCGACCACGTGTTCGAAGGCGCGATGATGCCGATCCTCTTTCCGGCCTCGGTGGAGGAGTACATCGAGTTCGGTCTCGCGGGTTACGCGCTCTCGCGTTTCAGCGGCCTCTGGGTGGGCTTCAAGGCGATCACGGAAACGGTGGAGAGCGGCCGCTCCATGCGCGTGGCGCGCGGCGCGCCGCTGCGTTTGCCGGAAGACATCGAGATTCCCGCGCAGCGACGCTTCAACTATGACCCGCAACTGCGCTGGCCCGCCGAGCGCGCGGAACTGGAGCGCCGCGTGCTCGACGAGCGCCTGCCCGCCGCGCTCGCCTTCATGCGGGCGAATCCGCTCGACCGTGCGCTGCTGCGGCCCGCGCAAGCGCGCGTGGGCATCGTGACGGTCGGCAAGGCGCATGGCGACGTGCTCGCCGCATTCGACGCGCTGGGGCTCACGCCGGAGCGCCTCGCGCAACTCGGCATCGGCATTTACAAGGTCGGCATGATCTGGCCGCTCGAAACCGAAGGCGTCAAGACGTTCGCGCGCGGCATGCAGGCGCTGTTCGTGGTGGAGGAAAAGCGCTCGTTCGTCGAGCGGCAGATCAAGGAGGCGCTGTTCAACCTGCGCGCCGACGAGCGGCCCACCGTGCACGGCAAGACGCTGGGCGAGCGCGAGCCGCTTTTGCCCGCCGCGATGGAGTTCGCCCCCGAGCAACTGGAGCGCGCGCTGCAACGCTTCTTCGAACATACGGCCGTTGAACTGCCGCCGGTGGTTGCGACCGCAACGAGTACGCGTGGGGCCACGCCGCGCGTGATCGCGCTCGCTTCGGCGCCGCAGGGCGAACCGCTCACGCGCAAGCCGTTCTTCTGCGCGGGCTGCCCGCACAATACGTCCACGCGCCTGCCGGACGGCTCGCACGCGGCAGCGGGCATCGGCTGCCACATCATGGCGCTCGGCGAGGCGGGCAATACGGCGACGTTCTGCCAGATGGGCGGCGAGGGCGTGCAGTGGGTCGGCATGTCGACGTTCACGGACATGCCGCATCTGTTCGTGAATCTCGGCGACGGCACCTACCAGCACTCGGGCAGCCTCGCGATTCGCCAGGCCGTGGCCGCGCGCGCGAACATCACCTACAAGATCCTCTTCAACGACGCGGTGGCGATGACCGGCGGCCAGCCCGCCGAGGGCGGCTTGACCGTGCATCGCGTGGTCGCGCAGGTGCAGGCGGAAGGCGTGAACGAAGTCGTAGTGGTGAGCGACCGCACTGAGCAATACGTGAATGCGCACGCGTTGCCGCGCGGCGTGACGCTGCTGCACCGCGACGCGCTCGACGCCGTGCAGCGCCGCCTGCGCGAGCAGAAGGGCGTTTCGGTGATCGTCTACGACCAGACCTGCGCCGCCGAAAAGCGTCGCCGCCGCAAGCGCGGCAAGCTGATCGATCCGGCCACGCGCGTGGTCATCAATCCGGCCGTGTGCGAAGGCTGCGGCGACTGTTCCGTGCAGTCGAACTGCATCGCCATCGAACCGCTGGAAACGGAGCTGGGGCGCAAGCGCGCCGTCAATCAATCGAGCTGCAACAAGGACACGTCGTGCGTGAAGGGCTTCTGCCCGAGCTTCGTGACCGTGGAGGGCATGGAGCTGAAGCGCCCCGACGCCGCGCGCATCCAGCGCATCGAAGCCGAACTGCGCGCCACGCTCGCGCCGCCCGAGAAGGTGGCGCAGGCGTTGGAGCAGCATCTGCGCATGGTCGTGACGGGCGTGGGCGGTACGGGCGTGGTGACGATCGGCGCGATTCTCGCGATGGCGGCGCACCTCGAAGGACGCGGAGCCTCGACGCTCGACTTCACAGGGCTTGCGCAGAAGAACGGCGCGGTCATCAGCCACGTGCAGATCGCGCAGAGCCGCGGGCTCGTCACGACCTCGCGCATCGGCGCGCAGGCGGCCAACGTCCTGCTCGGCTGCGACGCCGTGGTGGCCGCTTCGTCGGGCGCGCTCTCGCGCATCGCGTCGAGCGGCGCGCGCGCGATTGTCAACGAGCGCATCACCGCGACCGCCGACTTCGTGCGCAACGGCGACCTGCCCGTCAGCAAGGCTGTGCATCAGGCCGCGATCGAAAGCGCGATGGGCGCCGGGCGCGCGACCTTCTGGGACTGCACGGCGGCGGCCGAAGCCATTTTTGGCGACGCTATCGCCTCGAACATGATGATGGTGGGCTATGCGTACCAGTTGGGCCTCGTGCCGCTTGCCGAAGCCTCGATTCTTCGCGCGATCGAACTCAACGGCGCGGCCGTGAAGATGAACGAGCGCGCGTTCCTGTGGGGCCGGTTGATCGCGCAGGACACGCGTGCGCTGGAGCGCGTTGAGGGTGCGGCCGCCGACGAAAACGCGCCAGGCACATTCGATTTCACGCGTTTCGTGGCGGCGCGCGAGCGCGATCTCACGCAGTACCAGAACGCGGCCTATGCGGCGCGCTATCGCGCGCTCGTCGACGCCGTGGCGCAGGCCGAGCGCGGCGTGGCGGGCGCTCACGGCGCGCTCGCCGAAGCGGTGGCGCGCCATTACTTCAAGGTGCTCGCCTACAAGGACGAATACGAAGTCGCGCGCCTGCATACGGACGGCAGCTTTGGCGCGTATCTGCGCGGCCTCTTCGACGGCGCGGCGGACAAGAAGACCTTTCACATGGCGCCGCCGCTCCTCACGCGCCGCGACCCGCAAACCGGCCGCCGCAACAAGATCGCGCTGCGCGGCGCGTGGGCCGAACCGCTGCTGCGCGTGCTCAAGCACGGCAAGGCGCTGCGCGGCACGCCGCTCGATCCGTTCGGCCGCCAGCGCGACCGCGTGATCGAGCGCGCCATGATCCGCGAATTCGAGGACGACGTGCGCCTCGTGCTCGGCAAGCTCACGCCGCAAACGCTCGCGGCCGCCGTCGGCCTGCTCGGCGTGCCAGGCGCGGTGCGCGGCTTCGGCATCGTGAAGGAACGCAACTACGAAAACTCGCGCGGCACGCGTGCGCGGTATCGCGCGGAACTGGCGGGCAACGCCGCCTGAATCGACAGATAATTCGGATAACTGATGGAGGAGAAAGACATGATCGTGCAGGACAAAACCTTTTTCGTGACGGGCGGTGGGTCGGGACTGGGCGCCGCGGTGGGGCGTCATCTGCTCGCGCGCGGCGCGAACGTCGTATTCGCCGATATCGACATGGCCCGTGCGCGCGACGAAGCCGCCGCTGGCGGCGAACGCGCGCTTGCCGTGCAGGTGGACGTGACCCAGGCCGGGAGCGTCGAAGCGGCGCTCGCGCAGGTTGTCGAGCGCTTTGGCGCGCTGCACGGCGTGGTCAATTGCGCGGGCATCGCGCCGGCGCAGCGCATTGTGGGCAAAGAGGGCGCGCACCCGCTCGACCTGTTCGCGAAGGTCGTGTCGGTCAACCTGATCGGCACCTTCAACGTGATGCGCCTCGCGGCCGTGGCGATGGCGAACAACCCGCCCGACGAGGGCGGCGAGCGCGGTGTGATCGTCAATACGGCGTCGGTCGCCGCCTACGACGGCCAGATCGGGCAGTCGGCCTATGCGGCCTCGAAGGGCGGGGTCGTCTCGCTCACGCTGCCGGCCGCGCGCGAACTCGCGCGCAATGCGATTCGCGTGGTGACGATCGCACCGGGTATTTTCGAAACGCCGATGTTGCTCGCCATGCCCGCCGAGGTGCAGCAAGCGCTGGGCGCGGGCGTGCCGTTCCCGCCGCGCCTTGGGCAGCCGGCGGAGTTCGCGGCGCTCGTCGAACATATCGTCGGCAATCGCTATCTGAATGGCGAGGTGATCCGCCTGGATGGCGCATTGCGCATGGCGCCGCGTTGAGGGGATGTTGATCAGGTATCGTAGAATCGGAAACACGGACTCACGATATTCGAAACGCACATGGCCAAGGACGTGACATTGCGGCAGTTCCGCTACTTCGTGGCGGCGGCGCAGAACGGGCAGTTTTCGATGGCGGCGACGGCCGAGCATGTCTCGCAGTCGGCGATCACCAATGCGGTGCTCGCACTCGAAGAGGCGCTCGGCACACGGCTGTTCGTGCGCCTGCCCCAGGGCGTGGAGTTGACGCCCGACGGACAGGACTTCCTGAATCACGCGCGCCATGTGCTGGAGTCGGTGCGCGACGCGTTGCACAAGGCGCCGTTTCGCGCGCACAGCCTGCGCGGCACGGTGCGTCTGGCGGCCTCGTATACGCTGCTCGGGTATTTTCTGCCTGAACTGCTTGCGCGGTTTCGGGCGACTTACCCCGAGATCGAGATCGATTTGCACGACCTCGACCGGCCGGCCATCGAGGCGGCGGTGCTGGCGCAAAAGGTGGATCTGGGCGTGGCCCTGCTTTCGAACGTGGAGCGTCGCGCGCGTTTCGGCCACCACGTGCTGATGCGTTCGCGCCGGCAATTATGGGCCGCGCCGACGCACCCGCTTGCGCAGTTGGGCGCCGTCACGCTGCGCGACATTGCGCGCTACCCGTATATCCAGCTAACGGTGGACGAGGGCGAAGCCTCGACGTTGCGCTACTGGAAGAAGCGGCGAGTCGAACCGAATATCGCGTTTCGCACGAGTTCGATGGAGGCATTGCGCGGGCTCGTGGCGCATGGCTTTGGCGTGACGATTCTCTCGGATATGGTGTTCCGGCCGTGGTCGCTGGAGGGCAAGCGCATCGATGCCTGCGCGGTGGAGGATGCGATTCCGCAGATGGAGGCGGGCATGCTCTGGCATCCGGGTGCGGCGTTGAGCGATCCGGCGAGGGCGATGCAGCAGTTTTTGATTCATGCTTGCGGGAATTGAGCGAGGTTTTCGCAACGACTCTCGCACTGTCGCTCACCTCACGCGCCACCTCCTCACGCCCAAATCGAATTCCTTCGATATTCCCTGCGCGCCCGCCCATCTAACCTCAAGCCTTCACCGAACCGATTCGCGCTGGAGGCTGAAGATGGGTCCGCAAGGGCTGTTCGACACGTCGCATCTGATGAAACACGTCGATGCACTCGGTAAATCCATAGCGCACGGCGCTCACGCGCCACCCGTCGCGCGCCCGGAGCGCGTTGTGGTTGAGTTCATTCAACGCCAGAGCGCGCAATGCATCGATCTTGGCGTCGCGCTGGGGTGCGCCGCATTCGTCATGGGCGTCGTCACCGGCATGTATCTCCTTCTCGACAGAAGCTGAAACGCCCGCTGCCAATCGCCGTGGCAAGATACGCTTTCCCGCACCCCCGCCGGGTCACCACAAGGAAGCGTCATGTCGGCCGTATCGGCGTTCAAGCTCGTGCTCCTTTCGCTCGTCGCCATCATCGCGCTCGAGCTGCTCGCCAAACGCTTGCGCCTGCCGCCCGCAGCTGCGCTGCTGGTAGGCGGCGCGGCGCTGGCGTTCGTGCCCGGCCTGCCGCCGGTCGTGATCGATCCCGATCTCGTCCTCATCGTCTTCCTGCCGCCCTTGCTGATGGACGGCGCCTACTTCTTCGTCTGGTCCGACTTCAAGCGCCATCTCGCGCCCATTCTGCTGTTCGCCATCGGCGCGGTCGCGTTCACGACCTGGGCGGTCGGCGTGGTCGCGCACTGGGTCGTGCCCGCACTGCCCTGGGCCGCGTGCTTCGCGCTGGGCGCGGTGGTGTCGCCGCCCGATGCGGTCGCCGCCAAGGCGGTGCTGGAGCGCCTCGCGCTGCCACGCCGCTTGATGGTCCTGCTCGAAGGCGAGAGTCTGCTCAACGACGCCGCCGGCCTCGTGCTGTTCCGCTTCGCCGTGGCGGCGGCGTTGACGGGCGCGTTCAGCGAGCCGAACGCGGTGCTCACTTTCGTCGGGCTCGCGCTGGGCGGCGTGGTGGTAGGCGCGGTGGTGGGCTACGTCGTGGTGTGGCTGCTGCGCCAGCTCGAAGACGAATATCTGATCATCACGGGGTCCGTGCTCGCCGGTTGGATCGCGTATATCGCGGGCGACATGCTGGGCGTTTCGAGCGTCATCGCCACCGTGGCCTGCGGCATGCAGCTAGGCTGGCATCAGCACGAGATCTTTTCGGCCACGGTGCGCAGCCGCGGCACGGCGTTCTGGCAGGTCATGGTCTTCGTGCTGGAAGCGCTGGTGTTCGTGCTGATCGGTCTGTCGCTGCGCGGCGTCATGCTGCGCCTGGGCGGCACGGGCAATGCCGTGGCCTTGCTCGGCCCCGCCGCGATGGCCGTGGTGCTTGCGGTGGTGTTGTCGCGTTGCGTGTGGACCTATGGCATCGAGTCGGTCCGCACCATGCTGCACTGGATGCTGCCGCGCCGCGTGAGCGCGCCGGATTTTCGCGGCGCGACGGTGGTGAGCTGGGCGGGCATGCGCGGCGTGGTGACGCTGGCCATCGCGCTGGCGTTGCCCGAGGCGATGCCGGGCCGCGATCTCATCCTGTTCGCCGCGTTTGCCGTTATCCTTTTCACGGTGTTGCTGCAAGGCACGACCATTGGACCGCTGATCCGGCTGATCAGGCCTGCCAACGATGCGCCGGACGAAGCGGCACACCTCAACGAGCCCCAGGCATGGGCGCGTCTCGAAGCGGCCCAGCTCGCGGCGATCACCCCGCTCGTGCACGGACCGGACGGCAGCGTGATCCATCCGCGCCTGCTGGAGCAGTACACCTATCGCGCCAACATGACGCGCACGTATGAAAACGCCGTGAGCTATCCGCTCGAAATGCGCAACGCGCATTACGACGTCGTACTGGCCGCGGTGGAAGCGGGCCGCGCGGAGCTATTGAAGCTGCACCGCGCCGGCCTCATTCACGACGAACTGTTGCGCGTGCTCGAACGCGACCTCGATCTGGAGGAGCTTTCGGCGCGGCACGGAAGGGGCTGAGTGTCGGCGCTCATTCCGCGAACAGATCGGGCCCGAAGACTTCGTAGTGAATCTTCGTCTCGTGTATGCCGAGATTCCTTAGCGCGTCGTGCTGCATGCGCATGAACGGAATCGGCCCGCAGAGGTAGTAATCGGCGTCGGGTTGCAGAATGGCCGGCTTGATCTGGCCGATATCCACGAGTCCGGCGTGGTCGTAATCGCGTCCTTGCACGTCGCCGGGCAGCGGCTCGTTATAGAAAACCACGAGGTGGAAGCTGGAATTCGTGGCGGCGGTTTCGCGCAGCCGGTCGCGCATCGCGTGCACGCCGCTGTTGCGCGCGCCGTGCACGAACACGACCTTGCGTTTCGGGTCCTGAAGCGCTTTCTTGAGCATGCTGATCATCGGCGTGAGGCCCACGCCGCCGCTGATCAGCACGATGGGCGTGCTCGCCTTCACGTCGATATGGAAGCTGCCATAAGGCGCGGCCAGCTTCACCTCGTCGCCTACGTTCACGTGGTCGTGCAGCAGGTTCGACACATAGCCCGCCGGTTGCGGGCCGCCGCTCTCGCGCTTCACCGAAATGCGGTAGCTGCGGCCATTGGGCATGTCGGACAGGCTGTACTGGCGAATCTGCTGCAAGCCGAGTGCGGGCACGTTCACGCCGATGCTGATGTACTGGCCCGGTTCGAAGTTCGCGACCGGGCCGCCGTCGGCCGGTTCGAGCACGAACGAGGTGATGACGCTGCTTTCGGACCGCTTCTCGCGCACGACGAACTTGCGCCAGCCGGTCCAGCCGCCGAGCTTGTCGGCCGAACCTTCATACAGTTCGCTTTCCATGCCCATGAGCACGTCGGCGAGATTGCCGTAGGCCAGCGCCCATGCGGAGATGATGTCCTCCGTCGCCGCCTCGCCAAGCACGTCCTTGATCGCGCCCAGCAGATGTTCGCCAACGATCGGGTAGTGCTCGGGCAGCACGCCGAGGCTTGCGTGCTTGTTGGCAATGTTCTTGAGCACGGCCGAGAGGCTGGAGGGGTCTTCGATGTTTTCTGCATACGCATAGACGGCGCGCGCGAGCGCCTGCTGTTGCTGCCCCTGTTCCTGGTGCGCCATGTTGAAGACATTCTTCAGTTCAGGATGAGCCTCGAAGAGCCGCGTATAGAAGCGCTTGATGATGGCGTAACCGTGGTCCGCGAGCACGGGCGCGGTGGCCTTCACGATGTCCTTGGTTCGTTGCGTCAGCATTGCCGGTTCTCCTTTCGCGAGTGGGGAAGCGTGCGTACTCGTTCCAGTCTAGACAATGTCGGGGGCAATCGCAGGGGTGAGGCGTGCGGGGCGCGGGCGCTCTTTGCGCACGCCGCCGCAAGCCCGCTCAATACCCCGCCACCCAGTGCCCCGGCTCCCACACCCACTCGTTACGTTCCCAGCGGTAGTGTCCCTTGACCCAGGTATAGCCCTGTTGGGGCGGCGCGGGCGGCACGGCTTCCACTCGCGGCGGCGGTTCCGGCGGACGCGCCGGGCGTGCGGGTTCGACGATGCACCCGCCAAGCAGCGTGGCGCCCGCGAGCAGGGTAACGGGGTATAGCAGTCTTGTCTTCACGATGAATATCCTCCACTGATTGAAGTTATTTCGTTATCCGAATAGATGAATGGCCTCTTCGCGTGGGTTTGTTCGTTGCTGGTTCGTGCGCTGGTTCGTGTCTCGTCCGGCTCACGCCCTTATCAAACCGCTGGCCGCATGTCGCGTACCCGCTTCGGCGAAGAGCGTCGCAGCCGTGCGCTGCGGATCGAGCCCCAGGCTTTCCGCCGCCGCGCCTGCGATCAGCGCGTCGAGCGAGGCCGTGGGTTTGAGGTCGCGCGCCTCGTACAGATCCGCGGCGCGCAGCCCCGGCCAATCGGCCTGAACGTGTCCGCCCGCCACCGCGCCGCCCACGAGCATCGCCACCGAAGCCTGGCCGTGGTCGGTGCCGCCGGTGCCGTTGGCCGCCGCCGTGCGGCCGAACTCCGTCGCGACGAGCACCGTGGTCTTGTCCCATGCCGGGCCCAACCCGTCGCGCAGCGAGGCGAGCATCGTGTCGAGCGCCTTGAGCTGATTCGCGAGGCGCGCGTTCTGCGCGCTATGCGTGTCCCAGCCGCCGGTCTCGATCATCGCGATTCGGGGGCCGTCGGGGCGCGCGAGGAAACTCGCCGCGAGCTTGCCGAGGCTCGCCGGGTCCTGGCGGGCGCTCGTGTCGCCCGCAAGCCCGCGTGCGCTCATCGCCGAGGCCCACAGCCCGCGCAACTGCGGGTCGCCTTCATAGAGTGCCGAGACGCGCGTGAGCAGATCGTCGGAGGCGCTGGGCAGGGCCGAGGGCGCGTACGAGCTCACCTGCACCGCGCCGCGCAGCGCGAGCGGCACGGTGGGCGCGAGCGCGATGGCGTTTTCGCGCGTGGCCGGCAGCATGGCGACGAGCCGGTTGAGCCAGCCGTCCTTCACCTGGTACGGCGCGCGGCCGCCCGTTTCGAGCACGTTCTGCCCGTCGAAGTGCGAGCGGTCGCGATAGGGCGAGGCGATCGCGTGCACGAATAGCGCCTGGCCCGCGCGATACATCTGCGCCGTCTGCACGAGCGAGGGATGCAGCGCGAAGGTGCCGTCGAGCTTCGCGGTCTTGTCGATGTCGATGGCGAGCGGGCCGCGCAGCGTCGCATACGCGGGCTCCGCATAGGGCACGACGATGTTCAGGCCGTCGGCCGCGCCGCGCTGGATGACGAACACGAAGCGGCGTTCGGTCTCCACGCTGGCGAACACGATGTGCGGCGCGACGAGCATCGCGCCCGCGCCGGCTGCGGCAACGCGCAGAAAATGGCGGCGGGAAAGCATGCCGGTTACCTCCTCAGGAAATCGGGCGAGACGAGCAGCAGTGCAATGGCCGTCGAGGCGCTTTCGGCGTGCGCGACGGCTGTGGCCGTGGGCGCGCCGAGCGCGGGGCCCATGAGCGTGCTGCCGAGCGTGCGGGCATCGAGCCGGTCGCCCACGCGCGCCGCGAAGCGCTGCGCGACTTCCACGCGGCGCACGAGCGCGTCGGGCGCGGCCCAGCTCGCGGCGATATCGTCATAACCGGCGGGCGAGCCCGGCCGCCAAACCGGCTGACCTAGTTGCGTGAGCAACGGTGCGGCGTTGATGTCGCCCGGCTCGCGCCAGCCGAGGCCACGCATCGACGAAACGGTCCATTCCCACGGCGTCTTGAACTTCGCATCGATGGGCGCCCATGACTGCGGCGCTTCCACCAGCGCGCGATAGACCGTGGGCAGGTCGCCGCCGCTTTGCTCGAAGGCGCGCGCGAGGCGCTCCGTGAGATCGGGCGGCGGGTTGTCGGCAACGAAGTGGCGTGCGAGCTGGAATGCGATATGGCGGCTCGTGGCGTTGGCTTGCGCGAGGTCGTGCAGGATGGCGAGCGCCTGTTGTTCGCCGGGTTCGTCGTAGCGCTTGCCCATCACCGTGCGCGTGCCGGGTTCGTGCAGCGCGGGGCGAAACACGAACGCGCCGGGCGCCGCATTGCCCGGCTGCGGGCCGCGCACCCCGGCCACGCTCCAGCCGGTGAGGGCGCGCGCGAACTCGGTCACGTCGTCCTGCGTGTAGCCCGTGCGTACGCCGAGCGTGTGCAGCTCCATGATCTCGCGCGCGAGGTTCTCGTTGAGGCCGCGCCTGTGCGCCGGGTCGCGTTGATCGGCGCGCAGCGCGGCGCGGCTTTGCGGGCCGACCGAGCGTGTCTGGTCGAGAAACAGCTGCATGGCCGGATGCTGCTCCACGGCGACCAGCATGTCCGCGAAGTTGCCGAGCACATGCGGGCGGATCGCTTCCATTTCGAACGCGCCCGCTATGCCCGCGATCAGCGCCTTGTCGACCGATACGGCGAAGTGATTCGACCAGAAATGCACGAGGCGTTCGACGAAGGGCGTGTCGGTCTGCAAGGCGCTCGCGAGCCGCGCGTTGACCGCGCTGCGGTAGATGCCGACGCTCTCGCGGCGGATGGCCTGGTTGACGGCTTGGCGTGCGACTTGCTGCGCATTATCGGCGGAGCTACCGCTCGCATTCGTTGCCGCGGCGCTCGCGGCTTCGCTCGTCATGCCCTGCTGGCGTTCCTCGCCAAAGCGCGCGGCGAGCGCCATCGCGCCCGGCTCGTTGCGCCATGCGGCGGGCAGCGGCTCGTACGCGGCGAACTGGTCGAGCAACCAGCCTCGCGCATCGGCGGGTGGCGCTTCGTCGGCGCGCGTGCCCAGGCCGAAGCGGTTCATGGCGATCGCGCCGGCACGGGCGGTCGTCGGGCTTTCCATGCGCGCTCCTCGTGGCTTGGCGTATTTCCGTTAAACGTTCGGTGCGCGCGTTATCCGTCGCTCATCCACGAAATTTTTTCGATGCACGCTCAATGCACGCCGCTCGCCTCGTTCACGGTCTTTTGCTGTTGCGGCGGCAGGCGCCACTGGCCGCGTTTTTCGAGCCCTTCGACGAACGTCACGCGTTCCGCGGGCGTGAGCGTGGCGGCGAAGTCGACCACGCCGCTTTCCACCTGGGCGCGCAGCGCAGTATCGGCGGTGCGCGTGCGCGCGAGCGCGGCGTCGATGGCGGCGCGGTCGAGTTGCGGCGCGGCGAGCAGTTCGAGCAGGTCGCGGCGGCCGTCACGCCCTTCACGCGCGAACTGGCGCCCTTCGCGCCGCGAGGACTTGAGCGCCTCGACAAACTGCTGCTGCCGCTCCGGTGAAAGCGCCTCAGTGGCGAATCGCAAGGCCACGTGCTGTGCGGGCTGCGCCTGCGGCTCGCCGTGGGCGGCGAACCAGCGCCACGCGCCGCCCGCGATCGCGCCGAGCAGAAAGACGTTGAGCAGCACCGAGCCGACGAGGAGGGGCTTCCATGAGCGGCCGTTCATTCTTCGCTCCAGTCGGTGGCTGCGGTGTTCGAATCGGCGTTCCAGTCGGCGCTGGACCCGCCGAAGCTCGTGCCCAGATAACTGCTCTCGTGCGGCGCGCTAGCCGCGCCGCCAAGGAGCAGCAGCGACATGACGAGCGCGCCTGCGAGCGCCCCGGCGAGACCCGCGCCCGCGAAGGCCGCGCCGGACCACCAGAACTCGCGGCGTTTCGCGGCTTGCTTGCGACCCGGTGCGTGCGCAACGATCTGCTCGACCAGCGCGCGCGCGGGTGGCGCGATCATGTCGCGAGCGAGCCAGTCGTCGAGTTCCAGGGCTTCGTCAAGCGCCGCGTCGGCTTCGGCGCGATGCGCGCGCGCCCATTCGAGCGCGTCGGCGCGCTCGTGCCGCGGCCAGCGCTGCGGGTCTGCGCCGTAGGCTTCGACGAGTGTGTGAAAACGTTCGGGTGTCATACGGAGTCCTTACCGGCTACGCCGCCGGCCAGTTGTGCGCGCAGGGTGCGCCGGGCGCGCGCCAGCAGACTTTCGAGCGCATCGACCGAGATGCCCATCAGGCCGGCCGCTTCGAGGTTCGAAAGCTCTTGATAGTAGGTGAGCACGAGCGCTTCGCGCTGGCGCACCGGCAACGCGGCGAGCGCCGCGCGCACGCGTTGGTCGCGCGCCCGCGCTTCGAGTTGCTGCTCGGGCGCGGCGGCGGGATCGGGGATCGGCTCGGCCACTGCGCGCAGGTCGTCGACGGTTTCTTCGCGGCGTCCGCGCAAGCGGTCGTAACAGAGATTGAGCGCCACGCGGTGCAGCCAGGTATCGAATTTCGCTTCGCCCGTGCGCCAGAGCGGCGCCTGCTTCCAGATGCGCACGAAGGCCTCCTGCGCCACGTCTTCGGCTTCGCTGCGGTCTCCCAGCATGCGGGTGGCGAGCGCGAGCAGGCGCGGCAGCTTGGTCGCGACGAGCGCGCGCACGGCGAGCGGGTCGCGCGCGCCCACACGCGCGACCAGGTCGGCGTCGGGGTCGGCGTCGGGTTCGCGTTCGTCGGGGGCGTTCAAGGCGCGGCGCGCCGGTGTGTCCACAGCCGGGCCATCATGGTCGTCCTTCGGTTCGACGTCGGGCATGCACGCTTCACGCCCGATTTCAAGCCCAATGGCCCTGCACCCAGCGCCAGTTCGGGCCGTGGTCCACCCAGTGCCCCGGCACCCAGCGATAACCCACGCGCACCGTTTGCCAGTGGCCCGGTGCCCACACATACGCGCCGCGCTCCCAGCGCCAGTGACCGGGGTCCCAGGCGTAGCCCGCGCGCGGCGGCGGCACGGTTTCCACGCGCGGTGCAGGCGGCGCGTGCGGCGCAATGATCACGGTTTGTGCGAACGCCGCCGAGGCGGTGACGCTGAGCAGGGCGGCAACGAGCAGCGAGCGCAGCGAATGACGAATCATGATGTCTCTCCCTTGATGCGGAAAGGGGGCTGGCGGCCCCCATAAAGACTTCAACGGCGCGGCGGCGAAAATCCGTCGCTATTTTGTGTATTCGCTGCGCAAGCAGGTCATGTGCGAACGCCTGTCGTACAGTTAAATGCAATTGAAGGCTGGTTGCCTGACAACTGCAAGTTCCGAACCCGAATGCGTACGCTAAGGGTTTTCACTTAATTTCACGTCCATAAAATTGTTAAATTTCTGTCTTAGAATGGTCACTCTAAATCGACTGCGGCGATGCAGCAAAAGTTTTCAAACATGAGACTCAGCCGCGAGTCGGGCCTTCGGGGGTTGGCGCTTTCTTTAGTATGACTAATCAAGGAGCATATCTGATGTCCGTAACCGCACCCGAACAATTCCGCGCAAACTATCAGGCCGGCGTCACGGCGTTCTTCGCGCTCACGAAGCCCATGCTGGACAGCATGCAGGCCGTGATCGACCTCAATGTCCAGGCTGGCCGGGCCGCCATGGCCGAAAGCGAAGCGACGCTCAAGGGTGCTCTGCAAAGCAGCAATCCGGTGGAGTTCTTCACGCAGCAACTCGGTGCGTCGCAGCAGGCCGCCGCGAAGGCCGCCTCCTATAGCCGCCATCTGTTCGACATCGCTTCGCATGCCCACAACGAATGGATGCAGGCGGCGCAGGCCCATTCCGGCGAGCACGAGCAGCGCTTCAAGGCGTTCTCCGAAGGCCTCACGCAGCACGCACCCGCAGGGTCGGGAGCTTTCATCGCGGCCATGAACTCGACGTTCGCCGCCGTCAACAACGCCGCCGAGACCATGCGCGGCGTGACCCGCCAGGCCATCGAAACGGCCCAGAGCAATCTTCAGAACGTTGCGGCTTCGGTCCCCGAAGTCGCGCAACCGGCCGCCGCCAAGGCAGCCGGTACGGCCAAGGCCTGATTTCGCGTTCCTGCCAGACCGCGGCACCGCGCCGCTTTCGTCGCTCCATCGTGATCGTGGGGCGGCGAGGGCGCCGTGCTGTCCGGATCAGCTTTAAAGACTTCGATATTCCAGCGTAATTGCAGAGCAGGAGCTCAACATGACTGACATTGTGATCGTTTCGGCCGCACGTACGGCGGTAGGCAAATTCGGCGGCTCGCTTGCGAAGGTGGCGGCACCCGATCTCGGCGCCATCGTGATCAAGGCGGCGCTGGAGCGCGCGGGTGTTGCGCCCGAGCACGTGAGCGACGTGATCATGGGTCAGGTGCTCACGGCCGCCTCGGGCCAGAACGTGGCGCGCCAGGCGTCGATCAAGGCGGGTCTGCCCACGGCCGTGCCCGCCATGACGATCAACAAGGTGTGCGGCTCGGGTCTCAAGGCGGTGATGCTGGCCGCGAACGCGATCATCGCCGGCGACTCGGACATCGTGGTCGCGGGCGGCCAGGAGAACATGAGCGCCGCGCCGCATGTGCTGCCGGGCTCGCGCGACGGCTTCCGCATGGGCGATGCGAAGCTCATCGACAGCATGATCGTCGACGGCCT
>NZ_QLSU01000052.1 GCF_003268775.1 Paraburkholderia unamae | reverse complement strand
CCGTGTTCTGTTCGCTTTGCTCAACCGCTCGCCCACTGTCGTCTTCAAGGCATGAGGGCTAGCGCCGCACAAAACGAATTGTTCAGGCCGGACTACTAAACCGCGCGGAACTCACCACGGTGCGCACAATTGCGGCATGCTTCGGCCTCGACCACCTCAAAATCTGCACAGCGACGAGGTCAAACTTAAGAGGCAAATAGCCGGCGCGTTTGCGACGACGACGTGAGCGCCGAGTGGCTCATATGTGCCGGCCCATGACCAGACACCCGCAACGATCCATCGTCACATGTTGGAAGCCATTGCTGCCGCTATACTCCGGATCTCCCTTGCTCACACTTTCCCGGCATGAAGCGCGTTTCCGTTCGGCACTCTCCCATTCACGGAAAGGGTGTCTTTGCCCTGCGGGCGCTTTCCGTCGGCGAGCGCATCTTTGAGTACAAGGGGCTTGTCACCACCTGGCGGGAAGCGACCCGCGCCTACGCGCGGCGCGCCGATGCCGGGCACACTTTCCTCTTTGGATTGTCGGACGGGCGCGTCATTGATGGCGGCCGCGGCGGTAACGGCGCAAGGTGGCTCAACCATGCGTGCAAGGCGAACTGCGAGGCGATCGAGCAATCAGGCCGCGTCTACATCAACGCTCTCAGGGACATCCAGCCCGGCGAGGAGTTGTTCATCGACTATGCGCTTGAAGTCTCGGCGAAAGCGCGCGATTCAGCCAGCGAGTACGCCTGTCGCTGTGGTGCCAGGCGTTGCCGCGGCACCATGCTTGCTCCGATCTAGGTTCTCTCCGCAGACGGTTCCCATCAACGCAGTACGCGGCGACTGCGGGGCCAGTGCCGCTAGGCGCGGAAGCCTCCGCACATCAGGCACACCGAACGCGTCAAAGGCCGTGGTCCGCACTGCATGTGGCCGTTGGGACATTATTTGCTCAACGCGCCGTTGCCGCCGAAGTGCCGGTGTCGGCCATGAGCGGCCACTCGCCACCCAATCCAGATAGCGGCCATCCAAGCAAGGCAGTATGCTAGCGATGGGCCACATCAGCTAACTATGCCGTCGGCTGCTGCATTCTAGTCTTGTCATTTCTTTGCGTGGAGCGCTTATTGTTCTAAAGTTGCATCTAGGAAGTCTTATCCCACTCGGATGCTACTCAGTAGAGCTGTCGTCAGAAAACTAGTTAGATTCTTTAATAAAGGGAAATTTATATGGACGACAACACAAATATAGATGATATCCTAAAAGAAATTGATGAAATATTCACCTTTTCGCACAATATAATTAATGGAGAGAATTTCAACCTTAACGATCCCTACAAAAAAATAAATTACACGTATTTCAGATTGTTTTGCACTCATTTTGAGTCGTTGTGCATTCTGGTACAGAATTGTCACTTGAGTTCTGGAATTTTGCTCATGCGAGCAATGCTAGAGCTATTCGTAAAAACGTTTTATTTGGAGTTTATTGAAAAAGAAAAGGAGGCCATTGTTGATGATTTCATTTCTGGAGAAAAAGATTTTCCAAGTTTCTTCACAATGACCAAGGCGCTTGAAGAATATAAACATGATTCATACGGAGATTTTAAATGTTCATTCAATCAGTTCACCAAGAAATATTTGGCGAGCTATGAAAAATTCTCATTATTCTCCCACGGCAGGGGCGAAGTCCTGCGGGCTTTCTATAATCACAATAAAATCTCCTACACAACCGAGCAAATTTCGGAAGTGCTTTTGACAGCAAAAGGGATGTTTGAACAACTATCCCTTCTTCTGTTTTTTACCCAAGATAATTTTGATAAAGTTGGGCTTCTTCTTGAAAAAATAAAAGGTTAAACAAGTGGTTGCAGATGACGCTTGCAGCGTACTCAGTCAAACGTTGAACGGCAGCTTTCCTTATAACTCAACGGCCACATTGGGTCGTGCTGGGAAGTTCACGGCGCGAGTGGGATGCATTGTGCATCGGCTGGCGTGGACTTCCGGGGTCGGCTAGAAACGATCACTCAAGAAAACGCACCAAAACGGACCCAGCTTCTGTTCGTCTTATTATTTCCGTACTTAATAATTTTAGCTAATAGGATTTTCTTGCCATGCCACTAGACGAGTCATTCCGAAATGATATTCATGCGTACTGCATTCGCGATCTCCCTGGTGATCTTCAGTGGCATATAGACCAGTTTCAATTTGTGGAAGATCCAGAGCTAAAGAAGCGTCTTGGACGTGCGTTCTACTCGGCGAGATACCTCGCAAAGCTGATGGAAGCACTGTTTGCAACCGGAGATGAAATTCATCCATTCGTGAAATTTCAGATCATGCAATACGCTTCGATTTATGAAGCCGTAGTCTCATACCTGCTGTGGGGTAAATATGCCGATCACGTCGAAGTCAAGAAGCTGCAAACACACAAAGCCTACAAACCCGTTAGTGCTCTTGGTGGCTTGACAAAAATTAAATACGGCGAAGAAGATCTGTTTACTTGTGTCTATCGCGATGCAAAGACCCCAAGGAATAGCATTCCATTCAAAGACAAAGTTGATTGCGCGGTGCGTATTGGCTTCATTGATGGCGCCTATGCAGAAGATATCAAGCGAATCTATGAACTGCGCAATCTCGCGCATATCGAGACTGAAGCAGAAAAGCAGATCGAGGTAGAACTTGAGCAAGCTAAGACAGGATACTGGCGAATTAAGCCATTCTTAGAAAAAATCACGGCTACGCTTGCTGAAGATGCTAACTAACTCATCATTGCACCGGACCGGTGCGAAAGGCCGTGTACGCTGGCGAATTCAGGAGTTGGCCGTCTGCTTTGCCAAAGGGGAAAGGGCCGCTTTGGGTCGACACCGGCAGTTCGCGCGGCATGTGCTTGCCGCAGCCACGCCTCTGCGCCCTCCGGTTGGCACCGGATCGGTTGTCCCGCGCGATGGATATAGACAAAGCGGAAGCAGCGATAACTGAGTCGGAGAAAACTGCCGAATTTGCAATTTCGCAAGGCGTCACGAAAGCAATCAATGGCGGCGCATGGGATGACAGAAAACGATGGGATTACACACGTGCTGAAAAAAACATTTTATCTTAAAGTAATTTCCGTTCTTACCCTTTCTGTAGCATCTGCAGCATATACGCAGACAAGCTTTGCAGACGATAGCCTCTCCACCAGCGGGAAGTTTGTCGATGCCTCGATAGATGGGAAACAGATACATTGCAGCCTGGATATTTCGCCAACCTACGCAGTTCAGAGCACTGATGGTCAGTCCATCATGGTATCGGATCGAGGGTACGTACTAAAGTCTGATCTCAAGAACTGTCAAGCGGGCAGTAATCTTCACGTTAAGAATATCCCTGACGGGGTTGGATTTTTATCGGATATTAACGTTCCCCAAGGAATATACATATCCCTTGACTTTGTGAGCACGCAGCCGATGCTTTATCTAGCGACAGTCGCGAAGATCGGCACCAAGAGAAACCTCATAAATCTGGATGGCGCATACATCGTTGGGAAAAGCATCAATCAACTGAAAAAAGCCGCGTTTTCGACATCCGGCGATGCTGGCTCTTCTATCATTTCGCCAGATGGACGCTATGTTGCTGCGGACGGCCAGATCGACTGTAGTCAAGATGCGTATCCGGGCGTTTGGGATGTCTCGAAGAATTCGCGCGTCTTTGCGGATACCGATGCTTGCAATGCTCTATTCAAGCAAACGAAGTGATCGCGCTGCGCCCCCACGACAGTCTTCCGCGGGCAAACCGGCGGTGGATAGAAAGTTCTTACCGATAATTCCTTGGGACCACTTGTGCTCGGTGCCTGAAATCGCCGATTCTTTCTCGAACATGGGTGAGCTCAACCCATCACACAGCCGCTGATAGCCCGCTGTTCTTCCCTTCGCGAATGGCCAGTATCGAGGAAGCTGAGTGTCTCTAGCGGGTCGGTTACGGGCTTCCGCGTCGGGCAGTAGTCCGACCTAAAGAGAGCGCGCATGCTGGCTGATCGCGCTTTCCACTCGAAGTGGAGCAAGACCTCGGAGTATCTTCGCGAGGCGCGAGCCCACCTCTCGGAAACTGCCGAAGGCGTGTGCGCGGATGAGATCGCCTAATTTGAGGAGTTCCTGGCGCACAACGAGCTCGAACTGGCGCTGGATGCCATCGAAGCCTCTTTCAGGAAGGGGGGACGATGCGAACTGGCGCGCGCTGGAGTATATGGCCATGGCAGCGCTGAGCATCGAACTGGTAGATCGCCAAAGGATGTGCGATCAATGGCTAACACGAGCACGAGGCTGGAATTACAGGACGTTTGCCACGATAGGAGCGGTCGTCTGAACTTGCCGCAGCGGAGATGTGCTATGTTGATCCGTCAACAAACAAGTTAAAGGTCGAACCGTGGCACTGGTCAATTTCTACAACAAAACACCCTCAGACACGCAGATCGCTTCAGACCTAAGCAACGACGAGCTTGTCGTGTTCACGCACCCGACTAGCGCCGAAAGAGACCTTGCCCCGCAAGTGGAAGCGCTGGTCGATTTTGAATTTAATACGCATCACACGACCACCCATCCGAATTGGAACGGCGACAACTACTTCGTAATGGTTCGCAGCGATTTTGACTACGCCGTAAAGCGCGAAAAATTGCGCGCGCTCGCGGTGAACTGGGCCGATGCTGGGTATCCCAACCAAGTCGAACACATCTAGCCTCATCCAGCCTTCTCACAAGACAGCCCAGCCGTTCGCTCTGCGGCTCCGATCCGCAGTTTGTGGGTCGGCTTCAGCCCACCGCATCGGGCAGCGGTCGGCCACGAGCGTGCGGTCGACGTCGGTGCCTAAATCGCCAACAATCAAGCCTTCCGGCGTCGTATAGTGCTGCTTCGTCTGGGACGCTCAATTTTTGAATCGGCGCCAACACGCATGGAAAATGAGTTTCGTCGCGCGCGCCAATTTAGTGGAGCCAGGCGAGCGAAGTAGGGCGTCGATACCCTCAGGCAATCTCCCGAACACAACCAGCGTATCCATGACGAAATCCTTCCCGTTGCGCTTCGGCGATCAAGGCCAGTACGAGCTCAGCAAAGAATCGTTTGACCACATAGTCGCAGGCGAGACGACGATTCGTCCTGTGGTGACCCCGACCGGCAAGTACCAAGAGACGGTGCTGTCGGGTGGCCTGCACACCTACGCCCGCTGGAAGAAATTCCTGGACCTGCACCCAAAGGTTGTTCACCTGATGGAGTTTCGCCTTGGCGTCCATGACGCCTGGTGGTTCGCGCGGGAGCTTCAGAACGGGTGCATCACGCTGAAGATCCCCAGACGGCTGTTCACCAAAGGGGCTGCCGGGATCACGCAGCAGCCAGACAACTACTACAAGTCTGGCTATCTCTGGAAGACGCTGTTTCCGGTGACGTTCACCGAGGACGACATCATCGATGTGATCGACGAGGCGCTCAAGAACCTCGACCGGGAGCTCTCGGATTCGATTACTGCGGAAAAGCCCGACGGCGTGCTGTACGGCTACGCCAGGCTGACTGACCCATTGAAGGCCATGCTAATTCGCGTCCAGATGCGCGGCAATCGCATCATGTCTGCCTTTCCCGCGTGGGATCAGCCTTGGACGGGCAACAATGGCAAGGCCTATTCGCACTTCCATTCGATCAGCTTCTTGCTCGCCGAGTCAACCGTCGACATTGCGGATTTCCGGCCCGAGTACGGGCCAGTCTTCCAGGGTGATCGGTTCGATCGGGATGCGCTGCTGGCGAGCACGCCGCAGTTCATCAAGTCGCGCAGGAACCGCAGCCTTGCCACACCGGTCGACGCGCGCAATGCAGCCCGTGCGGAGACCTTGGGAAAAGTGGCCATACGGGCGACCCCGGCGGACTTGGACGCCATTGACCGCTACCTCGCAGACTATCCGTGTGCGAAGGACCCGTTCGGGGTTCAACGTGACATGTACATGCACTTGATCGACGAGCTCGATCGGCGGCCTGAGCTCTTCAATGCCGCTCAGTTAACAGAGAACGTTGGCGAGTGCCTCTATGTTTTGTCCGCGTGCGACGGTATGTTCGATACTCGCCGCGCGGTGGACGTGGCGATTCGCTTCCTTGGGCAGGCACTCGTCCACACGGGCGGACTGAACACGTTGATGTTCAAGGCGCTGATCGGGGACATGATCACCATGGCGATTGGCCACGCTGATAAGACAGCGTTGCGAGACGTGCTTGCAGCGCTCGCCGCCTCGCCGTGTCGGGCCGCGCTGTATACCGAGTTCGACCTTTTTCCCTTTTACCCGTTTCGCAAGGAAGGGGAGCCCGAGCCGCCTGAAGGCCAGGAGAGCCCCAAGCTGCAATTCAACGTTGATCACCTGCTCGAGTTCATCGCCTTCAATCTGGGCGAGAACTACTTGATCGCGTTCAGCAAGGAGCAGCGGCTGACTTTTGCACGCGATACCCTCGACCACGGCAATCAGTGGCGGCTGGCTCGAGATCTGATGTCCAAGTTCGCTGAGCGCGACTTCGATCTCTTCATGCCTTACGTGCTCGATCTGGACGATCTGAACGATCAGGTTCCGCCGACCGAGCAGGACCTGTTGACTATCGTTCGCGACTACGGACGGATGATGGTCATGATGCGCCAGCGCGTTGTCTTGGAAGATCCTGCGGCCTACAAGGCCAAGCTGGAGGACCTGGAGAAGGGCACCGACGCTTACGACGCCCTCTACCGGCAAAAGCACAAGCGCGACTACGTCCTGACGATGCACCAGGTCATGCTGGCCAAGGCCATGAAGTACGCTGACAAGGTGGGCTATGCCAAGTTGAAGGCTGCTTGCGCGGAAGCGCTTGTGCGGCTTCCAAAGGAGCACGTGCCGCCGCCTCGACGTGTCCCTGACTACATCGCTATCTACCGAAAGGACGAGTGGGGGCAGATGACGCTTGTCCCCGACGGGGACGATGCCGATGATTCGACCGCCACCGTTCTGGACGATGACGAAGATGGCTCAGGCGATTGACAGAGTCCTTGAGATCTGAAGAGGACTCGGTGGGCCGGCACTTTGTTCTCTCACGCCGCCCCCTTGCTCACTTGCTTACCCGCGACTTGGCGGATCGTCTCATCGGTCGTCCAAAGACCGTTGGCGATGAAGCGGAAGTTCACGAGTGTGCTCGCGTAGCCGTCGCCTTCGGGCAATTCCGGCTAAATCTCTACATTGAGGATGATCAGCACAGCCTCCATTTGACCGCTGTCATTATTTTTGAGTGATGCAATGCTGGTGCGAGCGTCCGCTGTGGAGAAAAGCATCCGTCCTTTGTGGGTCGACTACAGCCGACCACTTCAGGCGGTAGCCCTCGGCCAACCCCGGCCGTTCGTCTCTCCGCAGGTCTGTAAATCAAGCGGCCGGTACCGCTGAAAATTGCCGATCGCCCCCTCCGAACGACCGGTGCGATCAAGTGCTGTCAGCGAAGGACAATATCGGACGTTTCTGTTAACCTTCGACAAACCTGTGGATAGGCTATACGGTAAGCGATCAGTCTTTGCGGAGGAGCCGTGAGTAAAGCCAAGACCATCACCCTTCCCAACGGGCGTACCTGGCCTAAGAAAGGCGATGCCATAGATCACTTCAAGGAGATGCTTGCCCGATACCGAGATGGCTCGCGGGTTTCTGACCCGACAGATCACAATGACTTGGTGTCTCTGCTGGAAGTGTATGACTCGGTCTTGGATGCGGGTCGGCCGAGCAAGGTGGGGGCAGGCGTGTCGCACTTTGAGCGACGCAGGGATCAAGATCACCCTGGCCACACCTCATGCTTCTTCGTCGTGCGCACCGATGGTACCAGCATCGACTTTAGCACTCGGCGGGCGCTCGATGTCGCCAGCGAGAAGGCGTCCTGACAGCAAGAACCCACGCGGCTAGGTCGCCTTGATGGATCGTTCCGCTCATGCGACTAGGGGTCGGATAACCTTGCCTTCCCACTGGATCAACTGAAACTCCAGTCCAGCTGTTGCTGTCATAAACACCGACTCGTCCTCATCGAACGATGCGGCAACGATGGCCTGAAGGCCGGGCTGCGCGATTAGCAGTTGAAGTAGCGCGCGCTGACTGGCTGAACGCATCGAATGCTGGCCAGGCTCATCCATCAGAAGGAGTCCAGGGTGCTGCCCTTCGAACCCGCGGGTCGCAGACGTTTGGTACAGGGCCAGCAAGTAGCTCCAGATGAGGCGGACGAAGTCGCTCGCGCTCGAGTCCGCAGTTAGGCTTGTCTGCACCTTCGGACGAAGAATCTCGCGCAGCTCTAGCTCCGAAAGAATGGGTGTCAGCGTGTCCAAGCTAATGTGGATGTCGGCAATCTCTGCACTCTCATATCCGAAGGAACTGGCATTGCCTCTGAAGTTTTTCTCGAAGAGCGAGATTCTGGATACGTCGACATCGCTGTAGGTCTCTTTAGGAAGCGCCCGCCTGTCACCTTGGTTCGCAGCCAGACGGTCGGCAATCTCTCCAAAGGCAAACATGAGAGCCTCCGCCTGCGTGTTGAATGCTTGCAAGTTCGATAGCTCTAGTTCAATCTGAATCTGTCGGCGGACGATGGCGCGAGACTCCGCCATACCGGTGCTCACGTCGCCGCGTAGCGAGTTGCGGTAGTCATGAGTCGCCGCCAAACGGGCAGCTACGTCTGCGACGGTAATTTCAGACTGACGAATTTCCTCTACCGCCCCGTTGATCTGGTTTTGCAGCATCTTTCGCTGGCTGTCGAGATAGTCGATGTTGGTGTTCAGGTCCATCTGCGGACCCGTCACGATGCCGAGCAGCAACGTGTCGTCGACTGCTTGATGGCAGGTTGGGCAATGGTCCGTTGCAACCTCTATCTCCATCTGAGCGCCAAGATTCCGCAGCTTCAGAGCCGTCTTGTTCCGCTCCAGGTCTTCACTGGCTTCGACCAGAAGGAGGCGCAGTTCATCCAACGCAGCTTTCTGTAGCGTCAGATTCGTGGTCGCACGTTCATGCAGCACGCTGAGCCGTTGCAGTTCAGATGAGGCACCCTCGAGTTCTTGTAGAGCCTCTGCGCCGGAGGCCTTTCCGTATGCCTCCGCCTTCGCTCCCAGTGAATTGTGTTCGGCGCGAAGCTTGCTGACTTGGTCCAGCAAAGTGGTCTTGGTCTTGCCATCCGACTTCACGAGCAGGACGGTCGCGGGGTCGAACATCGAGACCGGCGTGGCAGACAGGCCTTCAATGACGATGCCGTTTGCAACTGCGGCCTGCCGCAGAGTGTCGTAGGCCTTGCGCCAGTCAGAGTCAATCGCTATGGAGTCGGCGTCAAGTGCCGCTCGTTTGGCCTGTCGCTCGAACACTCCCAGACCCAGCAGGAACTCGGTGACCCTAATGCGCGCGTCGCGAATCCCGAAGAAGGGGATATTGGCGATGTAGTCAGTCCACCCGCGCTTCTGCTCCACCGCGAGCGCGGCGAAGATCGTCTGCAGATACAGCTTGGCCATGCCGCCATTCGTCGCTGGGACTTGTGGCAGTTGATAGCCCATGAACCCTTCGAGGAACTGGAAATAGCCTTCCTGCTTCTGGGCGCTGCCAGGATCAAAGAGGTAGGTTGGCCGCGGCATACCGAGTTCGGCGCCCTCTGTGAGATGGGCGCCCTCAAAAACCTCCATCAACTTGGACTGACGCACGGAATCGCGAATTGCCCGGCGCAGCGTAACGCAGCCCCCAGAGGCGTTCTCCAGCTCGACAAGAACCTCGGAGCTCCCCACTGTGACGCGGCTATCGCCTTGCACGAAATACTCTTTGACCGCATAGGGCAGCACCTTCTCGCCCTTGCCGCCGATTAGCTCTTCCATGCCCAAGCCGTAAATGAGGGTGTTGTAGAACGTGCTTTTGCCGCTCGAGTTGCTACCCCGGATGACGGTTAGGCCACGGCTGAATTCAAACTTGAATCCGAACTCGCCTTGGGCTGTGGTGATTCTTAGTTTTACGGCCCTGATCTTCATGCCGACTCCCATCCCTTCGCAACTTTCTCGACCATGCCTTCTGTGATGTCCTTACCGATCTGCGCCAGAAGCTTGCGCTCGGGTGTGAAGGCGTCGGTATCCTTGAGGACTTCGGCAATGAAGGCTCGGCCTTTTTCGGTCAATTGGTATCCGGTTGAGGTGGTCTCGATCAAGTTCTCGGCCACGGCAAACCGAATGGCGATGGCTAGAGCGGGGTCGAAGCCCCACCCCGTCATGTTCAGTACCTTGGCCTTCGCGGCGTCGACCAGTTTCTGAATCCGATCGGTACTCTTTAACGCCCAGTTGAACAGGTGCAGGCGCGGCAACGTTGACTTCCCGCCGCGAGACGACATCTGGAGAACCAGAAGCAGTTGCGTGATCTTGTAGAGCGGGCGGTGCTCCACCAGCACTGGAGACGGCCGCCGGACGAAGCGCAGACGTCGAGGCTCGACGGCGACGGCTTCAGTCATAGTCAACCTCGCAAACTGCAATCCACCTTGCGACGATCATGCGGGCGATGTCTGCGGCGTCGGTTTCGCCAATAGAGGGGGCTAGCTCCCTGACGATGCGCGCGGTAAGGCCATCGCGAATCTTGTCGGTCAGCTCTTGGGGTGTTCCTTCCCAGGTAAAGCACCTTTCATCGACTTCGGCTTCGTACCCGTTGATGAGCCGCGCAAGCCGTGAATGGACGGTTGGTGCCGTGTCGTTCATCCGTTTGAGATAGGGGCCGTGGTCAAGGAACTCTCGCAGGGTCTTCGCGTAAAGGCGAGCAACCCGACCTTCCAGTTTGTCGGCCGGAGCATGTGCAAGTCGCGTCCGCGTCTTGCGCATGATGTTCTTCTCATAGGTCTCGGAGTTGCTGTTCAGGTCGGGCAAGACCGCAGGCAAGCTACCGAAATCCAGTGCCTGACCGACGGCAAGCTTCATTTGCTGAATCTCAGTCGCGTAGTGGTCGGCGTCATGGACCAGCACCTGAAAGTCGGGGGCTAAAATTGACAGATTCCACCCGCGAACCTCAGCCTCCTTCGCCTGCGCGTGCTTGATGAGGTCGTTGTGGGCGATAGTCGGCGTCACCAAGTACCAGCGCCGCAGCTTGGTCGTGCCCAACACCTTCGTCAGGTCGGTTTCGTTGGTCTGAAGCTTCTTCAGGTCTGTCGTGATTTTGTCCCGCTGCTTCTCATAGAGATCTTTCGGCGGGTAGACCTTATCTGGGCAGTAGCACTGATACCCGTAACCTGTGGTCTTAGTGAAACCCTCCAAGCCGTAGTCGCCGGGAGTAGCCGGAATATGGGTGTAGCCGTCGTCCGTGAACTTGCGCTTGAAGACCAGCTGACACAGCCGTTCCCAGCTGTTTCCGTCGAATGCGCCGTAGGGAGTCTGAAACACGCTTGAGTTATCGCTATCGCTTAGCCAAGATGCGGAACGGAGATACCGATGATCACTGCTCTCGAGAAAAGTAGTGAAGATGTAGTTTGGCGAATGCCGTCTGAAGTGATTGGCGTTGTGCGCAAGCGGTCCTCCCAGATTGTTAGCGCCGCGGAAGCTGCACAAACATGCCACGCGGGGTGTGATTTGCGCATTGTTCGATACAAATAGTTGCTTGTAAAGCAAAAATTCTGGGAGTTGACTGCTCAGATTTAGCAAGACGGCGTATCTAGCGATGCGACAGAACCAATCTGAGACTACGGGGCTTGCGTGCAGCGCCTGAGCGAGTCACGCTGTGCTCTGACCGGGAGCCACATCCGGCACAACGCCAAGATTGCGCTCTGACAGCGCCTTCAGGACTTGCTTGCCAAGCACGCGGGTATTTTTAATGCGCTGCGAGGCGTAGGTCAGCGGGATATCCAAGCCATAGGCCTCGTTTGTGCGCCGCAGTTTCGGATGCGCGTCGACTTCCTGATCCTTTTCGACATCAAACACCTTCACGGTTTCGTCCCCGTACCGCACGATCAGATAGTGTTCGCGGTCGAGCTCGACAATGCGTTGGTCGGTCGCATCCATTGCATCCAGACTCGGGAGCCGTCGCTTTTCCGCGGATTCCGAAACGATCTCGCGTTGAAGGAACAGGACGAACGCCTTGAGCGTGTGGCGAATGTAGTCGGTGATCGGCTCGATCTCGGCGATGGCTTCTCGGCGAAGCAGTTCACGGATCAAGTCAACAATGGTTTGCTGATGCTCAGCGGCTGGCGCGCGCCAGCGCATCCAGGCTTTTCGGTGCGCGTCCCGGCCATCGAGCTCCAGGGTGCCAAACTCGTCTCGCAGTGCGCCCGATTCGCCCGGAGGCGTGAGGAAGACCACCGTGATGGGCGCCGGGTCCGCCTCCCGAATAGCGGCGCTTACGCAAGCAAACTCATCAGCCAGTTGCGTGCGCTGAGCAGAGGACGCCTTCACCTTGTTCTCGACGATCAGATGATGGGCCTTTCGCTGGCCCTCCCCTTCGCCCGTCATGATCTGGATATCGATGTCCACGGTCCGGGAATCCCGGTCACCGTAGCGCTTCTCGAGACCCACCTGGACGGCCAGAAGCGGGCTCGATAACACATCATCGAAGCGACCCGGCTCGCCGCAGCTTTTCGCGACCTCGCTCAGGAACGCGCGAAGGAAGACGTCGGAAAGACCGTGTGGCTTGTGCGGCTCGAGCAGAAAGGCGACGAAGGCGCTCAGATTGGTCTCGGTCAGGCGCCCGCGCCCTTCCGACAGTGCGTAGAAGATGTTCATGTGGGCTGTGTGGAGATCAGTGTGCAGACCGAGTGAACGGCGTCCGTTAGGCAGCGTCGAATAACGCTACCATGTTATCTCGGTGGGCGGCGGCCTGCGCCCTCGCTCTGTATTTTCCGAACCGATGACACACCTAGGGTTGGCGAACGCGATCGGAAACACTCATAGCACGAGTCCGTCGATCTCTTGGCGATCGCGGTACCCGATACAATTGGCGCGACACACAGAACATGGGCGGACTCTCGTCATTCATGACGGTGGGCCCGCTGCCGCGTTTAACCAGAACGAGAAAAATATGCGAATTGCTTACGTTGGCGCTGCGGTGTGCCTCTGTGCTTCGGCTTTGCTCATGAGCGTGGGTGCTTCGGCGCACCCGGCACCGGCTTCGGACCACGCCTCGGACGGAAACGGGCAGGATTGCCGGGACGGCCGTCGCGACTGTAATCCTGAGTTCAAATGGCCAAAGGACGGTAAGAACTGTTTCGCGCTACCCGAGAAGTACGATCCGTTTGTCGAAGGCGACCGCCTGTGTCCCGCGGATAGGGTGTGGGGCGCGCACGGAAAATACATCTGCTGCAAGCACCCGGCGGTTTGGAAATCCTCGTCGCCGGCGGTGACACCCAGCGTGTGCGTTCGCGCTACCAAACCGATGCCAGCGAGGCGGCGTGTCATTTCCGCTCGGCGCGCGCGCTCACGAGATCAGGCGTCACAATAGAAAGCGCGCTAAAGTCCAAGTCAGCCATCTCTGCCCAACCCTCGGCGAATGTCGAAGACGAGGTTCGGCACCTCGTGATTGCTACAATCCGCAGACTTGCCACGCTCGGGACAAACCACATGCAGCTCTACTACCTAACGGCTGAGAAGTGGGCGAAGAAGAGTATCGCCGAACGAAGGTTGAAAATCTCCCTCTTCGGTGAACTCAACGATCCCTTCGAGTTGTTGCCTCACGTTTTGCCGAGTCGCGAGCATCGTCAGGTTGCACGAGTATCTCTCTAAACAACGGGGGGTCATCTGCTTTTCTACCGATTGGCAAAATCTTGTCATGTGGGCGCACTACGGTGCGAAGCACTATGGTGTCTGTCTCGGGTTCGACATTCCTGACAAGCTAGCGATGCGAGTTAGCTACGAGCCGAACCGTCTCGAATTTGACATTGATCTTTCGGCACACAACGCAGGCGTTGGTCCAGACATGGTGAAAGCCATGCTGCTCACGAAGTTTGACGCCTGGAGATACGAGAACGAATACCGGGTCATAGCGGAACTAAAAGATCAAGATACCGACGGACATTTCTATGCGGACTTTGGCGAACACATGATGTTGCGCGAGGTGGTGATCGGAGTACGCTGCGATACATCTCAGCGTGAGGTCGCGGAGTGGATCGGAAATCTAGGGCACGACGTTGAGATCCGTAAGGCACGGTTGGCGTTCAAGCAGTTCAAGATCACAGAGCAACTACAGAAACCCGCCCTCGTGGCAGGCCATAGCGTAGGCAAATGAAAAATCATCATTCGCCAGGCATCCGCTCGCGTTTTTTTCTTCCCCTTGCCGGCGTGCTTCTCCAAGTAGGCTACGAACAGCGCGACGGCCGGCGGCCGTAGACACGCTGTTGATTTCCGCCGCGAGAACCTAATGGTTACAGGAATGCAGAAATCTCGACGGCTTGAGCGACCCGTTTAAGCGCACGGCCGAAGTCTTCATCTGCGAGGGGGGCTTGTAAAACGGGCGCAATGTCCGTGAACTTCTGGTGCACTGCGCGACGAGCCGGCCGCCCGGACAGGTATTGCCGCAGGACCAGCTTGTCTGCATCGTCAAAACCCTGGCGAACGCATGAGCCAAGTAAGTTGATCACCAGCGGCGTGTCAGAATGTTGGCCGTTTTCGATCGCGATTGCCCGGAATATCTGCGCCGGTAGACTGAAAAAATATGAAATCTCCGGCAATAAACGCAAAACGAATTCCCGTGCGGCCTCGCATTTGCCAAGACGCGCCTCTTGCGTACCAAACGCGCGCTCCATGTCCGCGAGCGTGTCTCCTGCCATCCAACGTTCTAGCAGTGAAAAAATGCGGCCGACAGCGTACGTTCCGCGCGCTTCATCGCCTTGAAGTTTCTTGTACGTCGTTCCGAACATCCCTTCGAGACTTTCTTTGCGAATGAGTTGCGGTATCAAATGCGGTCTCTGCGAGAGCCAGCCAACGAGCCATAAGTATAAGTCGCGCACCGTAGCACTGGGATTCATGGGTTCTGACAATGCCTCACCTAGCTCACGGATGATTGCAACAGGAATTCCGGCGGACGCAGCCAGGCGGTCCACCCATGTCAGCACAGAAGGCGTTTCAGGATCAGCTCGTCTAAGGGCGATCGCGGCGTCAATTCGCGATTGTGTCCACTGGGCATCCCCTCGCTGCTTAGCCCGAAATGCGGCGAACGATCGACCAAGCAATGCTTTAGCCGGCGCGTCTTCATCGCCTACATCCGATGGAACCGAAACAGGTAACCGTCGCAGCAAGTACATTGCCATTTCAGATTTTGAGGCTGTCGCGTCGTGGATCTGATCGAGCAGCCTGGTTAGTGGGTCATCGATAATGAGGCATTGGTCGCTCTGCGCAAAGATGGTTTGCAAATCGGTCCAATGACTGTGAATTTTGCTGGCCTTGTCATCGAAATTGACCACTTTGCTCGGCACGACCAGGACAAAGCCGTAGGACGCGTCTCCCGCCCGGCCTGCCCGACCCGCGGCATTCAGTAGCTCGTGAGCATCAAGCTTCTCCAACCGGTCTGCGTTCGGGTCGAACCGGCTGTCTCCTCCGATGATGACCACTTCGCTGGGAAGATTCATGCCTTGTGCAAGAGTTGACGTCGCGACGAGGACATTAATGCCGTCCTTCCTTCTGAACAGAGATTCGTGAAGGTTCCGTTCGGCTGGAAGAAGCAACCCATGATGACATGCACTTGACGACAACAACCTTCCTTCATCGTCGACCTGCAGATATAAATGCGCGGCGCCTCCGGTCTCGTCAGCGGCTGCGGAATAGAGTTCCAGCTCATCAGCGCTCAAGAAACAGCCGGGCTGGCCCAGTTCCTGCGAGAGAATGTTCGAAGCGCTGTTGGCGAGGGGAACAGTCTGTGTGAACACAAGAGTCTTCAACCCTTGGCGAGCGGTTGCCTGAGCGATCGCTGCGGCGACCTGGTTCCCGTTTGGTGTAAGGTACCAATCCCGATTTTTTGTTGTCCCAGTAGAAAGCCTCACCTGCTCCTCGAGCAGTGGCAGGAGTGCATAATCCTTGCGGGCTCTCGACTGCCAGGTTTGGTGCAGGCAAAAGAATCCAAATGGCGAGATTTTCAAGCTACGTTTGAGTTCGGCCGGCGCATCCTTATTCGAAACCTTCGCACGCGTTTGACGCAAACGAAGGTTCAGGGTCTTTATTTCCTCGTCGCCATATACCACGCACCCGCGAACCTGCCGGGTAGGCTTCCAGGTCAACGTAAGTGACAAGCAGTGACGTCCGGTGAGCTCACCCATCCAATCGGCCATCTCCTGCGTGTTCATCATCATCGCCGATAGAAACAGCAAATCGGCTTTCGGTGCGACAACGACAAAATTTAGCACCGAAAGCATGGCGTCAATCGCACGGCGACTCGTTTCTGTCTGCCGAGGATGCAAAAGATGGCATTCGTCGAACACCAAAAGACCGACGTCAGAAAAAATCTCCCGGTTAAAACTGAGCATAGCCAGGCATCGCTCCGGGGTCATCACTGAAATTGGCGGCAGTGCGTCACCTCCGACATCCAGGACCAGTTCGTCTGTTCGCTCTCGCAATACATCCGAATCCGGGAAAGTCACCTTCAGGGCGCTTGCGGTCTGGTCAACGAGCGCGAGGGTGGGCGCCAGGAAAACTGCTTTTGCACCCCGTAACAGCGCCGTCGCAATCTTGAGTTCTGCCAAGGTTGACTTCCCCGCGCCGGTCGGAAAGCTGACAGCTGCGGAGACACCGGGTTCGAGGTATCCCGACGCGATCGCTTGCCTGTGATTCCGCCACAAATAAGGCCGCCGCTCGGCAATCTTTTTCATCAATTCGTGCCATTGCCCGCCATCTATGCCAGACGGCGGAGGCGTATTGACAAGTGCAGAAGCTGCTAGATCTCGTGAGGCAGAAGATAGCAAGGACGCAAGGTGGCGTGGACCGGGATAGACGCTGTAGGGCATCGCACCCATCGCCCCCGCCAGATCATCTAACGACTCAACACAGAGGGCTTTCACCCGGTCGAACAATTCGCGGGCATCGGCTTCATCGGCAAAAGGGTCTTGGTCATCACCGCCGAGCATTTTTCCAGCCATCAGACGCACGCCTCGCAGCAGCATGAGGTAAAGCGCGCTGACGGCTTGGTCCTGCCGGTTTCCGATCAGTATCTGCGCGTCATTCGGCAGGGAGATATCAAGGACCTTTTGCAGTCTTCCGTTTGCAAGATGCACAATCGCAGCAAGCAACGCAGCCTCGACTGGGTTGACGGCTTCGATGATGATAGCCTTCGCCATCTCTGCTGCGTCAGCGCTGGATTCGGCAATAAGGAAAAGGATCGTCGCCGAAACTTCAGGAGAGATGCCTTCCAGTGCAAGCCTGCTCGGTCGCGGCTCGGCTTCACTTATCTTGTCAGCCAGCAATGCCACGTGGTGCGCCGCGCCGCCTACGAAGGCGGCCGCCGCACGATTTTCACGATCACCTAGCGCGGATACGAGCGCTTCTTGTGAGAAGGCAAGACGGTTTGTTTCCTTGACAAGTCTTGTGATGTCCTCCGGCAGCGAGTTCCCATTCGCCAGCTTGCGGATGCGAATTCGAGCGGCGACAAGCGTTGCATACGCGTCTGTTAGTCGCTGAGGGAGATCGGCGAGATCGAGCCCCGGAAGCGGGGGTGCACTCGAAATCAGCACAACGGTATCGGCATCAAACATTCCCCGTCACCTCCGCGTTAACTGCGACGATCGCGAGATCCGCCAAGTCTTGCATCCATGCCCGTAAGTTCTTGATATGGAGCGTTTCGCCTCGGCGCCTCCGATTTTCTCCAGCAGCGACCTGGTCATAACCTTTAAAAAGCCGACCCCGGCCTGCGTCATCAGAATGAGTGTCGTTGACGGTGATGCTGACGCGGTATTGGCGGACATTCTTCCAAATGACATTCTCGATCGCGATGTCAGGGTCAATATTCGGCTGTGTCGCGAGGAGCGCTGTTACTTCGGCTGTCAGCACGTTTTCGCGGTCGCCAGCCTCAAAGGCTTTGAACTCGGGCCAAACGTCATCGCGAATGGTGGCTCGGGGATTGTCGGTGGCCTTGTCCTCAAAAATTATGGCAGCCTTCACCTTCCCTTTGTCGACTTCGAGCTGAAGCCCGTCAAAACCTTTATGCGCCAATATCATGTGTGGTGCCCGGATAATCCCACCCGGGGCCGCACGATGGGCTGCGACCCACGATAGCACTTGAAACATCCAGCCGTCCCGATGCCAAGGATCCTCGCCCTTGGCAACGGTGAGCAGTTCTATCGCTCCCGCTGCCGCATTTTTCGTGGACGCAGGTACACCAAGGGATGCTCCCGCGAGAATCTTTTGCACATGCCGCGACTGCCCCAGCGCGACGCGCGCGATTTGCTGTGCGAGGACGTGTTCGTCCGCGACGGCCCACGTGTTACCGTGACAGAGTGATCCGTGCTCGTACGGTGTCAGATTGATTGTCATACTCTCCGTGGCGGCTTCGCCTCTATTTTTAATAGCGATCGCGTTGATTGCGCTCTACTGCGGACATTCTGGGAGTCTTAGTAGAGTGGAACGCCATAGCGTTTGAACATTGCCTCGAAGAAGGCCTTGACGTCGGCCTTCGCTGTCGGCGCCTGAAGTTCCGCGGCCCCAAAACGGAAGACTTCGTAGCCCGCGAGTTTGAGTTCACGGTCGCCCCTGACCATCTGCGAGTAGCGGTGCGCGTCGGCTGTACCTGCGGAGTCCGCATAGTGATGTTTTCCGTCCACCTCCACGACGACCCGCACACCCTGCGGCAACAGAAGCAGGAAGTCCATGCGAAACCTCAGCAGGGCATCTGGGCCTCGCTCCTTGACGGTTCGCGGATCCCAGTGCAGCCATACCTCCGGCAGAAGTGCGGGCAGGCCTGGCACTGCACTGCGGAAGCCTTCGAAGAAAGCCTCGAACAGCAGCATTTGCGGTGGAGAGTTTTGCGGCAGGCTGGACTTGAGCCGAGCGTACAGTGAGCGCTTGGCGATGTCGGCATCCGCGACGTGCTCTGTTTCCTGCCACCATTGCTGCAGATCGCACCAACGCAATCCATCATTGCCGATGGGCCGGTCATAGACTAGAACCTTGTCCGCATTGGTGACGATCTCGACATCGTTATCCAGGGCATCGGTAAAGCGCAGGTCGGGCTTGTCGGGCGACGCGAAGATGAGATTCTTCGGACGCCCCTTTGTAGCTGTGTGCAGTGGAACCAAGGAGAAGACCGGGTAACCTCCTTCGGTACCGGTCTCGCGCAGTTCGACCCCGCAGGCGCGTAGTGGTTCGTTAATGCAAGCAACGATGTGACGTTGCGCGGCCTCATCAGGACGAACATCAGGCGATACGAGTCCCTCCAGAAACAGGGCGAAGCGCCGGTCGGATGAGTCGTACGCGCCCAATCGGTCGAACAAAACCTCCGCGGACCAGTCCTCCGGGTTGCGATGCACATGTTGCTCAATTTCAGCCCGCAGGCCCGAAGGCTTTCCGTTGAACAGCGCCATCCAGCCGTCGGTGTCCAAAATCCACAGCCGCTCCAGCAATTCGTCGAAACCGCGTGCGTCGCCGTACAGCTCTTCGCTATTGAGCCTGCGTGCGACTTCCCGCCGATACCGTTTCGGGATGGGCGGGAATGATCGATCGTTCCAGAGGACATCCTGGATCTGATTGCGCGTCGCGGCCTCGGGAGGATGGCGAAGCAGCAGCTTGCGGGCGACGGCCGGCAGGTCCGCGTTCGCAAGGGCGTTGAAACTGGCTGTGACGCGTTCACGCTTGGAGCCCTCGACAGCGGGCGCGGGCAGCCCCAGTTCTTCGCACAGCGCCGGCAGCATTGTGTGCGTAACAGCATCCTTCAGACTGGTCACCAGGGGCTCCAAGAGATCGCGAAGTCGCGCGTAGTCCATGATCCTGTCTGTTCCGCGGATTAAACCCTCAACCCCATGGCACGCAGCAGCGCGTCAATTTGTCCAAACGCGTCCTGCTGCCACTGTTCCGGCGTGCGCTCGCCCAGCACATGCGTGTCTTCGACAAAGCGTCTCACGCAGGTGGGGCCATAGCCTTCGAAGCTATCGAACTTGTCGGCAATGTGCCCGAAGCCACGCTTTCCGCTCGGGAGGCCGAGCACTTGGCGGCATTCGTGAGCCAAGGTTTCGATCCCGCCAGGATAGTTTCGGACGCAGTAGTAAATGTCGTACGCGTCCTTCTGCTTGTAGCGTCCCGCGAGTGCATGACCTTTCATCGCCAGCAGCGCGGGTATCGAGCACACCGCAATTTCCACGCGATTCGTTTCACCGTTAGGCATCGGCCCTGCAACCGCAACCATCTGATAGAACCGCATCGCCAGATCGGCGCCGTCCGCTCGTTGCACAGCGAAGTCGGCGACGAGCGGCGGATCATTCTTGACGATTTCCGCGTCCCGCGGCATCAGGAAGTCGACAACAATGTCGATCGCCTCGCCGCCGTCGCGCGCGGGGACCTGGCGAACCAACTGGAAGCGCCGAAGCCCCTCGCGCTGGGCGTATCCCTGAGCCTGAAGAGCCCCAACGAGGGTCGCATACTCGCCGTCGCCGAGTGCTTCCGCATCCAGCCCGACATCCACATCGAGCGTGCCAACGTGCGGCATGTCCTCATTGGCCAGCAGCAACCACGGGACGGCCCCCCCAATGATGGCGAATTTGCCCTTGAAGCTGCCGAGTATTTGACCGATCTCGACCAGCACAGACTTCACGGCTACGGTAGTGCGGTCGTCATACTCCGCGGCTGACTGCGGCTCCTGGGTGGTCATTTTGGCCATGACAGTTTTTCCCGACGCAGATGCTCGGCGGCTTCAGCACCGCGTTCACCCGCAATGGATAGATCAAGATAAGTCTGGATAGGATCCGTGCATATTGCGCCGGGGGCCGGCTCAACCGTGTCAGCGAGCAGACCCGCGTCTTTTGGAATTGTGATGAGCACGTTTTCTCCCTTCGAGGCAGGCGCGAGCCTCAACGCCACCCGCATCTTCTCCACTCCTTCGGGATCGGCGTAAAGGTAGTGCGTGCCTGTGCGCCCATAAGGAGCAAGCCAATGCGCAGCTGAGAACGATGCAAAGGCAGCATGTCCAGGTCCGTCGCCCGCGCTGAGCACACTGCGGGCGGCATCCTCCAGTGCGGTGCCGTGCAATGGGGTGTAAAACCGCATGCGCTCGCCGGACGGCGCTGTGTAGCTATCGCGCCAGGCGTCGAGCAACTCATCTGGTTTCGTCAACAGAAGACCCTCGGCCGAAGCCAGCGCCCATTCTCGATCGATCAATGCTGTGCGCACATTGCTGACATGGCCCAGACTCACGCCGGAGACTTCTGACAGGTCGGTAACGCGCCATGAGCGGTCAGGTTCGCGCAGCATGGCGCGGAGGACCTGTGCAGATTTCGGCCTGAAAAGTGACTTGAGTTCGCGTTGTTCGGCCCCTGAATTCTCCGCCACGATACGCTCGATGAACACGCCGCCGAAGGCAATGCGGGCGTTCCCCTTCAGATCCAGATAGCCGACGCCCTTTTCTTCGCACAATTGCCTGACTGCAGGAGAAATATAGGGCGCGATAAAGATGGGGGTGGCGAGCGAGGATTGTCGTGCGTAGTCGCGCAGTTCCAGTAGCGCTGAACGAGCGTATCGTGGCTGGCCGTTCGGCTTGTACTCGCAGACGAGCTCATGCTGCCTGCCGTCAACCACCAGTCGGGCGACCATGTCCGGCTTCTCTTCCCCGGACGCGGCTTCGGACGTGATTTCGTTGATCTCGACAATCGGAACCCTCTCGAGCAACTTCCGCAGCGCGTCCCTAGCGCGAATCTCACCGTCTTTCATTAAAATATCCCATTTCAACATTTGCTGAAGGTACTTCATTCAGTGAAACGTTGCAACGGAATTTCATTATTTAGGTCGCTTTCAACGGATGATGAAAGTCGACCGTCTGGTGAAAATACGGGGGGATGCTGCAAGACAATAACGGCGCCGAAGCAACCGGTCATACACCGGCTCGATGTAGCCCCTTACCACCAGAGCGGTCAGAAAAGCCCCGCCTGCCTCACGTCCCGCGCCGGCGGCAGCGAGGCCCGGGCACGCCGGGTGCCACTGCGCCGCGCGAGCCGCCGCACGTGGGCAACCAGCTCCGCCTTCGCCGCCCCGAGGGTGAGGACCAGCGCATACCGCCTGACACCGTCCGGTCCGGCCGCCTGACCCGCTGCGGGCCGGGCGCGCAGCGACACGCGCAGCGCAAGGCGCCGGGCCCGGTCGAGCAGCTGGGCGCGGCTCATGCCGGGCCAGCACGCGGCGATGAACTGCACGACCGCCGGCGGCAGGGATTCGGGGGCGCAGCCGGGGGGCAGCGCGAGGGCAACCAGTTCGAGGCGGTCGGCCATGGGCGGCAGGGGAAGTCCGGGCCTCGCGATCCTGGCGTAAAACCGGCTGCGCCGCAACGGCCCCGCCGTTGCGGCGCGCGCCGACGGCCGCCTGCCCTCGCCTGCCCTGGCGTCAGCCGGGTCGCCACGGGTGCCACCCGGCTGAAGATGTAATTTCGTAAGTTTGCGAACGTCGTCAGGTCTGATAACTCGTAACGGCAAGCTAAAGGAGGACCCTGGCGCTTCGCCACTCAGGAATCGGAAGCCGCCTTCGGTTGCTGGTCACGGCTGCGACGATAACCACGCGGCTGACTTCTCCGGCACGTTTGAAGAATCAGCCCGGCACAGCAGCTGTTAAATTGCCATAAGGCTAGGTGCCACGGGGTCGGCCGAAGAACCGCCGCCGCGCGCCGCCAACAAAAACGCCACCCGAAGGTGGCGTTGTCGGTGCCCGGACGGGATCAGTCCTGTCCGGATTCGGCGGTGCGCCGCGCGCGCACGCGCAGCGTCGCCCGGTAGATCGGCCGGGCAGGCTGCTTCGGCAGCGTGCCATTCGCCATCGCCGCCTCGGTATATTCGAGGACCACGGCAAAGCCGCGCTTCTGCATCGCGACCACTTTCGGGCGCAGCCTGCTAGATGCGTTCAAAGCCATAGATTCCTCCTTCGTCAGTGGCGGGCCGCGTCACACACCGGAACGACGCCCCGTATTCGCCCCGGCCAAACTGGCGCGACATCCTATTATTGATCGAGTCGAGCTTGCCGTTCTGCGGCGCATAGAAATACTGGCGCACGGCCGGAAACGCCAGAGCATGGCCTTCGACCGCTACAGCGAGCACCTCCATGAACTGCCAGATCATGCCGATGTCCGGCAGCGGCCACGCGTGCGGGTCGAACATGGTGCCCCGGTCGGCGCCGGCGCGCAGGAACTTCACGATGCGCGAACCGGGCGCCGGAATAAAACCATTGTTCCAGGCGACAGCCGTGTCCCGCATGAAATCGGGGTCGTTGCCTGCGTAGGCCATGACGTCGGCAAAAACGACGAGAAATCGGGTGCCCGCGAGGTCGATGCCGACCGCTTCCACGGTCGGGTCGATGGGCAGCGGCTCGGTCACAATGACGTCGTCGGGCGGGTCCGGAAACAGGCGCGCGATCAGCGCCGGGGTCACATAGTTGATCATTCGTCGGTCGGGCCTTTTCCTTCCATTGTTTCCAGACACGCGCTCCGGGCGCCGCCGGGACGGTTGCTGGAGGGCCAGCTGTTCCAGTTTTACAGGTTTTCGAACGTAGTTAAGTCTAATAGCCGCCGTTGCGCGCTCACCCGTCGCCCGCCGTCGGGCGGTCGACGCGGCCCGCCTGCGACCGGGCCTGACAGTTAGTTGCATGGGCGCGAATTGTCCCTACCGGATCGCCACATGACTGAACAGCTCCCCCTGCAACGCCGGTTCTCGTCAAAGGACTTCGCCGCCCTGCGCGCGTTCTTACAGAAACACCCGCCCGCGACCATCGCACGCACCTATTACGATTCCAATGGAGATGTGCACGCTGCCACGCCGGATGCCATGGAGCGCTACCTGCGTGACATGCTGGCGACGCTGTTTGATCTGGCGATCGGGCATGGATCATCGGTGCTGGCTGACCATCTGACGGCGTCCATCCGTCAACACGGAAGCGGCCGCCTCACAGCTGGCTCGCTGAAGCTGGTCGAGGAGGCCGCCCTGCTCGCCGTCACCACGCCCGCGGCCTCACACGGTATCGGGATGTGGTTTCGCCCGATGGGCGCCCGTTACCTGAAGGGCCGCAGCATCGCCACGCCCGGCGATCTCGCCGGCTACTGCAACACACGCGGCGGCAGGGGGTGGCGCTCAGTGCCCCGCATCGGACCCGGGCGCGCGCGCCGGATCGTCGCCTGGCTGCGCCGGCACGAACGCGCAATCGGACTGCGCGTCGAACCCTACGTCGACGTGGCCGATCCGCTCGTCGCCCCCGACTCTGGGGTCATCACTGTGGGAGGCGAAGCCGGGCTGCTCGCACCGCTCGAGCGCATGGCCATATGTGAGGCGCTCGACGGCTCGCGCGGCGTAAATCGCTCCGCTGCCTTTCCCTATATCGACGCGCACAACGATCTCGCGGCCATCCGCGCCTACCTGCACCTGTACCGGGACCAGCCGAAAACCCTGCGTGTCTATACCAGGGAACTCCAACGTTTCCTGCTCTGGTCGGTGACCATCCGCGGCAAGGCCCTCAGCTCACTGCACGTCGACGATTGCGAGGCTTTCAAGGATTTCCTGAAGCAGCCCTCCCCGTCTTTCGTTGGGCCGCGTGCGCCGCGCACCTCCCGGCGCTGGCGCCCCTTCGCGAGTGACAGTCTCAGTCCCCGGTCGCAGCTTTACGCCGTGCGGGCGCTACGCGCGGCCTTCACCTGGCTCGTCGACGCGCGGTATCTCGCGGGCAACCCATGGAAAATGGTCAACGATCCTGTGACGATCGAGCGGGAAGCAAAGCTGCGGGTCGAGCGTGCACTGCCCGGGCAGCTGTGGTCGGATGTACGCCGGCACGTCCAACGTCGAAGCGCTGCAGCCGAAAATCAGCGCTGGCGAATCGTTCACGCCCTGATGCTGCTGCTGGGCGACTCGGGTCTCCGGCGTGAGGAAGCAGCGAACGCGCGGCGCGAGACCCTGCATCCCTACCCCGCTGCAGATGGCACGGACGTGTGGGCGCTGACCGTGACCGGCAAACGCAGCCGGGAAAGAACGGTTCCCGTCAGCACCGGGACGGTCGATGCGATCCGCGCACACTGGCGCGATCGCGGCGAGGATTTCGACGCACCGACGGCCACCGGCCCCCTGCTCTCGCCGCTTGTGATTCCCCGGACCAAAGCTGCGCGGCTGAAACACGACGGTTCGCAGCGCATGCCGTACGCCACCGACGTCCTCAACCGGTTGATCGACTGGCTGCGGCGGCAGCTGCTCGTTGAACTGGAGAGCCTGACACCCGCAACGCAGGCGTCGCTCGAACAGCTGTCTCCGCACGCGTTCCGGCACACGTTCGGCACCCAGGCCGCAGCCAACGCTGTGCCCATTGATGTCATCCAGAAGGTCCTCGGTCACCAGTCTGTGCAGACCACGTCGATCTACGTGCAGGCCGAAACGCAGCGCATGATGCGCGAGGTCAGCCTGATGTTCAGGAAACGGAACCGTGCCGGGCGCCAGGACCCGGACGAGGTTTCTGACGGCGAGCCGGCGTGGCCCGAACAGTCGCGCTCTCGCGCATAAAGTCGCGATCGGCAGCTTCGTCCCAGCGGGCGCGCGACTTCGCGCGGGACAACCGATCCGGTCCAACTGGAGGGCGCAGAGGCGCGGCTGCTGCAAGCAAATGCCGCGCGAACTTCCGGTGTCGACCCGTTGCCGTCCTCCACCGAGCAAAACTGGGACGGCGGCTACTCTTCGCATCACCGTCATTCGGCCATAATCGGTGGCGACCACGTTGCAGCTGAACTGGACCGCATCAACGTGACCGTGTCGCGCCAAGGGGCTGGCGCTTCGTCTTTGGCGCGCCGCGCCTGCGTGAGGCCAAATGCGATACCGTCGAGCAGGATGCAACCGGGGGACACGCTCTGTGCGTTGGAATTTTCTAAAATTCAAAAGTGAAAGAAGACGATGGCAAAAGATGAAGGTGAATGGCTTCAGATCCAGAAAGAACAGGCCTTAGCCTTCGGCAAGCCAGTTCCATCTGGTTTTGTTGTTCGCGAGGGTTCAACCGCGATGCGTGAAGGTTCCCCGGATAAGAAACGCGATAGGCCGGAACGCCATCGTTTGGTGGCACAGGGTGTTCTGGTTCCCGACAATAACCCGGCGCTTTTCCGTTTCAGCGTCGATCATGTCTTCAGTAGCCAGAGTCGTGCGGCAGGCGTAGTTATCGACGGCAACAGCAATGGCAGTCATTGGCAACCGGCTAATATGAACGTTCTCATTAGTACCGACGCAAAAGGTGTCTTTACAAGAGCAGAGATTGAAGGGGCTATGGACGCCTTTGATCGGCACGGCGAAACTGGTGAAAACTCAGATATCTTCAGTCGGTTCGGGGACCCTCGCGATTTCTGGGTGCGCTCCAGTCGCGAGCGTCCAAATCGCGTTTATCCCTCGAAGCCCCTTGTCGGCTTTATCTTAAAAAAGACCGAGCTGAACGGAGGTTGGGGGCAGAAAGCAGATGCTGCCTCGCGGCTACACAATTCGGGCTTCATTATCGTGGATCGAGATGACAAGCCCATCCTTCCCCCTGAACGCTATGATCACCTCACAAGCGACGCAGACCGAATACGTCTTTGCGCAGTGAATTACTTCATAGAACCAGCGCGAGAGCGCGGCGCTGTTGAGGTCGCTATTCGCGCCAGCGAGATCGCCGAAGCGATGGGCTTACGAGACAGATTCCCGACCATCTGTAGCGCGCTCGGCGGTGAGAAGTTTCAGCAGTTAGCCCACGTGCCCCCACCATCACATACCACGCCCAACCCCAGCAGCTCGACCATCTTCACATACAAGTTCACATCGCAGGCGGGGACAGCCACCGTGACAGACGCAGCAGCAACGCCAAACCGCTCAGCAACCAACCTGATCTTTTACGGACCGCCCGGCACGGGCAAAACTTACCGCACCGCATTGGAAGCGGTTCGCCTTTGTCTTGGCGATCAGGTTGCCGTGGACTTTCAGGGCAGCGAGAAGCGTGAAGCGTTGATGGACGAGTATCGGCGTTTGTCAAGCGAAGGACGGATCGAGTTCGTGACCTTCCATCAGTCCATGTCCTACGAGGAATTCGTCGAAGGCCTACGGCCAAGCACTGGAGACGATCCTGGTGAGGGACCAGACGAGGTGGAAATTAGCTCCGGCTTCTGCTTGAAGACATACGATGGCGTCTTCAAGCGCGTCAGCGAACGCGCAAGACTTGATCAAGGAGGGGGAAATACATCAGCGCGGCTCGACCGTTCCGCCCGTGTGTTCAAGGTCGCACTTGGAAGGCGACAAATCGAGGATGACAGGATCCGCTTCGGTCTGGATCACGGCTTGATCCATGTTGGTTGGGGCGGGGACATCGACTGGTCAGACGAACGGTTCGATGACTACAACGAGATTTTCTCCGAATGGAGAGCCCAGAAGGACCCCGAGGCGACCGGGCACGATGGAAACATCGTGATCACCTTCTCATTCAGGGCCGACATGCAGGTTGGCGACTATATTGTCGTCTCAGATGGGCGGGATCGGTTCCAGGCATTTGGCAGAGTCACCAGTGAATATTTCTACGATCCGGATGCCGCATTCCATCCACACCGCCGCCACGTGGAGTGGCTTTGGCGCGACGACAACGGGACCGAGCGCGATCGCTTTTACCCGAACAGCTTCAGGCGGCATTCGGTCTACAAACTCGATCAGTCACTCGTGGACTGGGATGCACTGGAAGCGATTGTCTTCGGCGCTGAGAGGCCTCGCGCAAGCCAGTCAGCGCGGGACCACGTCCTCATCATCGACGAGATCAACCGGGCAAACATCTCGAAAGTCTTTGGTGAACTCATCACGCTTCTAGAACCAGACAAGCGGCTGGGCATGCAGAATGAGATACGCCTCCTGTTACCCTATTCGAAGAAGCCGTTCGGCATCCCAGCGAACCTCCACATCATCGGCACAATGAACACGGCCGATCGCTCCATTGCGCTTCTGGATACGGCGCTCCGCCGTCGCTTCACGTTCCGCGAATTGATGCCCGATTCGATGGTCCTTTCGAAGAACGTGGGCGGAATCGATCTGCAGAAGCTCCTGACCTCCATCAACGATCGTATCGAGTATCTCTTCGACCGGGACCATCAGATCGGGCACGCCTATTTCACCAACTGCACGACCCGCGACGACGTCGAAGAGGTGATGCGTCACAAGGTAATCCCGCTGCTGGCCGAGTATTTCTACGAGGACTGGTCGAAGGTTGCCGCCGTTCTCGGTGACACGGGGCAAGGCCCGGGGCGGTTCCTAGAGGCACGGCGGCTTGCCGCGCCCGCTGGTATTGAAGAGGATAATTTTGCTGGCGAAAAGCTGCGCTGGCGTGTGAAGGACCAGTTCACTTTCTCGGAGTTCGAGGCTTGAAGCCATCCTACACTCTCCGCGAGTGGGAGACACTGCCCCATGGCGATGTGGAGGGCTGCATTTCACCACATATGGCCAGTCGGCTAGTGGCACTGGCCAAGACTTCGCCTTTCGCTGGCCGGGGCGGCAATGGAGTGTTGGAGGATCGACGGCACGAGTTGCGGGCTCGCGGTGTGGTTGGTGTTCTTGCTACGCAGGACTGCAACCTCGAGATCCTTCCTAAGATCGACATTGCATTGGGGGAAGGCGCTGAGCGTCAGAATGCTGCCATCCGCAAGCGCCTGGTCCATATGCTCGCCGTTGCGCTGGATCTGAAAATCGAGACGGGACGGATTACGGAACTCGACTGGCAGCGCGAGACGCTTCTCGAAATCCTGATCCGAATATTTTGTGACAAGCTGACCGAAACGCTCCGTCGAGGCATACCCCGTCGCTATCTCGGCCACGAGGACGACCTTTCAACCCTACGCGGCACACTCAATGTGCCACGTCAATTCACCCGCCACGCGGCTAACCCGGCACGCCTTGCCTGCCGGTTCGACGATCTGTCGGAAGACATCGCGCTCAATCGCATCACGAAGGCAGCCGTCTCGCACCTGTTCAAGATTTCTCGGAATGCGACGAACCAGCAGCGTCTGCGTGAGTTGGCCTTCGTTTATGCCGATATCACGGATGTTCCGGCACCGGCCCTAAACTGGGCAGAGGTCGTCATCGATCGGACCAACCGCGCGTGGCAGGACCTGTTCGGCATGGCACAACTGTTCCTCCGGAACCAATACCAGACGACTAGCGGTGGCTCAGGGCAAGGCTCGGCGCTCCTTTTTGAGATGAGCGCGCTTTTCGAAGAGTATGTGGGTCGATTGGTCTTGCGCGCTCTCGCCGGGACGGAGTTCCGCGTAACTCTGCAAGGTGGGCGCCTGTTCTGTCTTACTTCGCTGGAGGATGCGCGTGCCGTGTTCCAGACCAGGCCTGACATACTGATCTGGCGCGCGGGACAGGTTACCCATGTGATCGACACGAAATGGAAACGCATATCCTCGCGGATCGATGATCCGAAGCAGGGCGTTTCACAAGGAGACGTCTACCAGATGATGGCTTACGCCCATCTCTACAAGGCCCCCCGGCTGACCCTGCTCTATCCCCATTACGAAGGGCTTGGCGGCAATGAGGGCATTCAGGCGAAGTTCCAGATCACGGGTCAGCAGACGGTCATCGAGACAGCCAGCGTCGACGTGGCCAACGGGAAGGATCTTGTGGCACGCCTGAGGAATGCGCTCTTCCTTACCACCACCGAGGAGCGTCTGGCTTTCTAGAAAGCGGCCCGTCGAGTGGATCGCCCTTAACACGCCAAGACTGCCGTGCTGCGACCAACGTCCAAAACGAGCCACGCTGCCGGGAGCTTCACGAGGGCGGCAACACGCCGCGCGACAGCACCACCGCAAACTTCGTAACGTCGACGTCGTTAGTCCACGCTGTCGCTCTGGCACAGATCCAATCCCGTATTTCCCGACGTATTGAGTTGGGGAACCTGCGAATGCGGTCAGATAGATGCGTGGGAGATGCACGCATCTATTCCCGAACACCGCGTTACCGAAGCTCGCTCGCGCGATGGCAACTCCGCGCGTCTAGAACCTGTGGGCAATTCCCATACCCGCGGCAATCTGCGTGCGCCCCGACGCGGGAGCCGACTGGAACCCATCGCCGATGGTCGCCGTGGCGTTGATCACGTCGCCTGCTCCTGCGGTGCCCAGCGTCTGTCCGCTCGCGCGCTGCCATGCCTGAAGAAAATAGAGTGTCGTCCTCTTCGACAATGCATACGATTCGGCCAGACTGACCTGATGATACTGGGCGGGATTCTCAATACCGTTCGCCTTGCTCGTCCACGTATAGCTGTAGCCTCCCCCCACGTCCAGTGCGGGGCCGGCGTGCCAGTGACCGACCGTACCCACTGTGTTGAAGACTGCCAGGTCGTGAAACGACGAATTGATCCCGGGCACATACTGGACGTTCGAATAGGAAAATGACATGTCGAAAGCACTGGAAATCGCATAGGCGCCTGTCACTGCGATGCGTTGCTGCGCCGCGTTGGTCTGGTAGCCGTTGGTCAGCGCCGACACTCCTGGCTGACCACCGGTTGTCGCCGTTGAATCCGCACCCCACGCGCCACCGCCCAGGTTCGAATTGCTGAAGCGCTCAAAGCCCGCCGCGAGCGAGACCGGGCCTCGCACGTACTGGGCCGCGAGGCTCCACGTTGAACCACGCGTGAGCGTACCCGGCACGCCGCTCAACGCATATGAAGCGCCAACCGTAAATCCCGCGAAGACGGGGGACGTATACACCAGCGAATTATTCACACGATACCCGGAATCGAGACCGTCAATATCGCCCGGGTGCGCCCCCGTTTCGCCAGACAACCAAGGCGTCGGACCAAACGCATAGAGCAACGTGTAATACGGTGTGTACTGCCGCCCCGCGGTGAGCGTACCGTATAACGGATTCGTCACGCCAACGAATCCCTGCCCTCCGAATGCTGCATTCGTGAACTGGCCACCACCCGTGTTGGTATTGAAACGCGATTCGAGCGTGAAGATCGCCTTCGTGCCGCCGCCTAATTCCTCGCTCCCCTTGAAACCCCAGCGGCTACCCAGCCAGTTTCCAGCCGAAAGCTTCACGTTCGACCGACCGCCCGAATTGGAGCCAAGCGTGGTCTGGCTGTTCTGGTAGATGATGCCGTTGTCGACCACCCCAAACATCGTCAGCGATGTCTGCGCCCTGGCGCCCGTCATATCGAGGACGGCGATCCCCGAGATCAAAGCCAGCTTCCCGGCCCTGACGATCATGTCTTTCTTTTTAATTTCCATCTGTAGTCCTTTATGGTTTTAGTACATTTTTTCGTTTCTATTAGCTATCCTTATTGATAGACGAGCTAATACACCCTGCCGCACTGAGAAGCGGGAAAATAACGTCATCAGGAAGTCAACCGGCGACGCGCGGGCGAAACAGCGTCCGCGCGTCAGGAAAAACGTCGGCTAGCGGGGGGTGTCAGTCCAGGTAGCGGCAGGTCAACCAGCCCCCGTCGACGGCAATGACCTGGCCATTGACGAACGAGGCGTCTTCGCCGACCAGAAAGCCGATGACCGAAGCCACGTCTTCCGGAAGCCCCACCCGGCGCAAGGGCGTTGCGCCAAGCATCGCATCGCGGTATGACGCGTCTCGTTCGAGCCGCGCCTCGGTCATCGGTGTGCGAATCAGGCCGGGCGCAACGGCGTTCACGCGAATGCCTTTGCCGGAAATCTCGGAGGCCAGCTGCCGCGTGAACTGGGAAATGCCCGCTTTCGTGACGGCATACGCTGTCGAGCCCGGAAACCCGACTTCACCGAACACCGACGCGACATTGACGATCGCCGCGCCACTGTTCATCAACGGCAGACAATCGCGCGTCAGGCGCAGCACAGCGCGAAGGTTGATGTCGACGATACGGTCGATCAATGCGTCATCGCTGTCGGCCAGCCGCTTCGAGCCGCCAACGCCTGCGTTGTTGACGAGAATGTCGAGTCCGGACCCGAGCGTCGTAATCGCGTCGACGATCCTGGCCGGCGCGTCGCTTGCCGCCAGATCGAGCACGAGGCGATGAACCGGAAAATCCAGCAGGTTGTCGTCAGCGAGGTCAACGGCAAGAACCTGAACGCCGCTCCCAAGCAGCCGTTTCACCGTCGCAAGCCCAATGCCCTGATTACCGCCCGTGACGAGCGCGAGCCGTTTATTTGCTTGCGTCATGCCAGTCGCCCTCCGTCTACGGGCAGACACACGCCGGTGGTATAGGACGCCTGCTCGCTTGCGAGAAACAATGCGGCGTCGGTGACTTCACGCGGTGTGCCGAAGCGCCCCAGCGGATAGCGTTTGAGATACTCAGCCTTGCGGGCCTGCACAGCTTCTGGGCCGCCCGCTGCTTCAAACGTGGCCTGCAGCATTGGCGTTTCGATCGAGCCCGGGCACACACTATTGGCGCGAATGCCGTCTTTCGCGTAGGCCAGCGCAAGACTTCGCGTGAACATCGCAACCGCGCCTTTCGACGCGGAATACGCCGGCAGCGTGCCGCTCCCGGCCAGTCCCGCCGTCGAGCTGAACGTGACGATATTTCCCTTGTTCCTTTTCAATAGCGGCAAGGCGTGCCTGACCATAAGAAACGTTCCGCGAACGTTGATATTGAATACGCGGTCCCATTCTTCGAGGCTGCACGTTTCGATGGCGGAACCCGCGCCTATGGTTCCCGCTGCCGTGACGAGCACGTCCAGCCCCGCATCCGCCGGCACGTTGCGCCATGCCGACTCGACACTCTCTTCACTGGAAACGTCGCAAACCCGGGTCGTTGCCTCGACAGGTAGTGTGGCGGCGGTTTGCGTCAAGCCTGCCATGTCGATGTCAAAAAGATAGAGTTCTCGCGCCCCTTCGCGCGCGAACGCCTGCGCCAGATCCCGGCCCAAACCCGAAGCGGCGCCGGAGATGGCAATGACACGTCCCTCGAACCTTCTCATGCTCTGATACCTGAAAGCGATAGCGGCAACCGCCATCGAAAGTCAAAGAAAATTTCCGATGATTTCCGTGCGCGAATTCAATCGACCCAACAGTCGTGAATCTCGCTCATCGTGGCGAACCAGACGTCGCTGTATGACGAAATGCGCTCGAGCAGCCTGCGCAGCATCAGGATGTACGGCGCCTTGCCAATGGACTGCGGATGCAGCGTGTAGAACACCGCCGCATTGGGAACCTCTTCGTAAGCATAGGTGAAGTGGTCCATCCACCGCCCGAGAATGACATCCGGCGCGGACATGCCGGCGTTCATCCGCGGCACATATTCGATCGCGGGAAAATCGTCGAGATGCCACGAAACCGGCATTTCCAGAATCCTCGTGCTCGGCGGCCCGAACACGTTGCCACCGTCGTCGCGCAGTGTGACATTGCACGGACGGTAGGGCTCGAAATCACGGCCCATCAGAGAGGAATCCCAGTCGAAACCATTGTCTTCGAGAATCGACAGCGTATTTTCGGTGAGGTCCCACGAAGGCGAGCGGTAGCCGCGCGGACGCTTGCCGACAATGCGCTCGTGCAGTCGCAACTGCTTTTCCATCAGCGCCCGCTCGGCCTCCTCTGTCAGTCCGCCGACCTTCTCGTGTACGCAGCCGTGTGCGCCTATCTCGTGCCCGTGTGCAAGCACGGCATCGAACTGCGCGGGAAACGTCTCCATCGTATGCGTCGGCGTGAACCACGTCGATGGGATGTCGAATCGCTTCAACTCTGCAAGCAGGCGCGGCGCTGCCACAACGGCGCAGAACTCGCCACGGGACAGATAACCTGGCGAAGTGAGACCGAAAGAATTCATCCAGACCGATTGGCCGTCGAAATCGACGCCAATGTTCACGGCGATCTTCTTTCCCTGGGGGAGTTTCAAAGGCATGTTGCACTCCTGTTGGCTTGTTGAGCGATAGCCAGCGGCTTCGCATGGCGACGATGACAGCGGCTAGCGATTGACCAGCTTCGCCGGAACCGACGTCGCGAGAATGAGCAGCCCAATGCCGTTGCATGCGGCGAGAATCAGCATTGCGGCGTTGGTACTGCCGGTCGTCTCCTTGATCCAGCCGATCAGATAGGGACTCACGAAGCCCGCCGTGCTCGTCGTGCAGTTGATGAAGGCGACCGCTGCTGCCGCCCCCGCACCGGAAAGGAATGCAGTGGGCAAGCTCCAGAACAGCGGGTTCGCCGCAAATACGCCAATTGAGGCAATGGATAGTGCTGCAAGCGCCGCGGCCGTATTCGTGCTGAAGACTACGCTAAGCAGCATGCCAACGCCCCCAATGGCGATCGCCGCCCCGAGATGCCATTTTCTTTCGCGGCGCTGGTCGGCGCTACGCCCGAACAGGATCATGCCGACAATGGCCGCCACGGAAGGAATGGCCGAAAGCACACCGATTTCGAGCAAGCTCTTGATGCCTGTGGCCTTGATGATCGACGGCAGCCAGAAACTGATTCCATACGAGCCGAGGGCCATGCAATAACACACTGCGATCAGCGTAAGCACACGCCGGTCCGTGAAGATGCGGCTCACGGGAATACTCGACTTCTGTGCGTCGTCGGCGTCGATTGCGCCTTGCAGTGCGTGCTTTTCCTCTTGCGTGAGCCACTTTGCGTCGGCTACGCGATTCGGCAGCTTCCACAGGATGAGCAGACCGAGGAGCACAGATGGAACCGCCTCGATCACGAACATCCATTGCCAGCCGGCCAGGCCGTGCGTACCGTTCATCGACTGCATGATCCAGCCCGACAGCGGCCCGCCGATCACGCCGGAAGCCGGAATGGCCGTGAAGAAGATCGCCGCGACCTTGCCCCGCTTGCTGCTCGGAAACCAGTAGGTCAGGTAGTGAACCACACCGGGCAGAAAGCCGGCCTCGGCAATGCCCAGGAGCAGGCGAACGATATAGAACGACGTTGGCGTCTTCACGAACACCATGGCGCCGGCCAGCACGCCCCACGTAATCATGATGCGCGAGATCCATGTGCGCGCGCCGACCTTGTGAAGAATGATATTGCTCGGCACTTCGCACAGCGCGTAGCCGATGAAGAAAATGCCGGCGCCAAGGCCATAGACCGTCTCGCTAAACTGCAGGTCCGAGAGCATTTGCAACTTCGCGAACCCGACATTCACGCGGTCGAGATACGCGGCGACGTAGCAGATGAACAGCAAGGGAATCAAGCGCAGCGTCACCTTTGCATAGGCGAGCTTCTCCACGCCGGTTTCGGCTTCGACGGTGGGCGCGGTGGTCAGACTGTTTGCCATTGCTGCCTCTGAGCGGTTATTCATTGCTTATGCGTTAAATTGGGGACGTCGCCGGGCTGGCTGCCAGGTGCCCGTGGATTCCAGCTGCGACGCGAGCTGAACGATCAGGTCCTCGCGGCCAAAGCGGCCGACGAGTTGGGAACCGACCGGCAGGCCGTTCTCTGTCCAGTATGTCGGGACGCTTGCGGCGGGCTGACCGGATGCGTTCAGGATTGCCAAATAGGTGGAATAGCGGCCGACCTTTGCCCGGAACGACGTGAAGGAGTCGTTCATCGACAGTGATCCGAGCCTTGCGGGCAGTTGCGCGAGCGTCGAGGTCAGCACGATGTCGTAGTGCTCGAACGGCTCATCGAGGAGTCGGCCAAGCGAGTGAAACCGCGTCACCGCGGCAGCGTACTGCGAGGCCGAAATGCTTTTTCCAAGTTCGTACCCGTCGAGAATCGCCGGCTCCAGGTCGCCGTCGCGGAGCTTGCGTCCCAGCACATTCAGCCGCGCGTCGACGGACAGCACGATGTTCGCGGCAAGCACGCGAATGTGGTCGGCAACGAAATCTTCATAGTCGAGACCGGCGGGCGGCGGCCGATATTCGACCTCGTGGCCGAGATCGCGCAGGAGTTGCGCGGTCGCATCGACAGCGGCAGCACACTCGGGAGCGAGCGCGATTCCGTCCAGCGGCTCCTTCCACACGGCAATACGCAGCGGGCGGTCGAACGGCCGGTGCACCGCATCGATCAAAGGCCGACTGAGTGGCGGCGCGCAGTATGGCGCACCCGGCTCGAAACCGGAAACGGCGTCGAGCGCCGCCGCCGTGTCGCGAACAGTGCGGCTGATCACGCCGTCGGCCGCAAGACCCGCCCACCCTTCACCACGGTACGGACCCATCGGCACGCGCCCCCGCGAAGGCTTCAGGCCGAAGACGCCGCAGCACGACGAGGGAATGCGAATCGAGCCCGCGCCGTCACTGCCGTGCGCAACCGGAACGATACCGGTCGCGACGGCAGCCGCAGCGCCGCCACTCGATCCGCCAGCGGATCGCGAATGATCATGCGGATTGCGCGTTGGGCCGCCGTTTTGCGTGGCTTCCGTAGTTGGCGCCATGCACAGCTCCGGCACGGTGGTACGGGCGAACGAAATCAACCCGGCATCCGCGAAGCGCGCCACGAGCGTCGAGTCGGCACTGTACTGGATGCTGTCGAAGAGCGACGAGCCGAGCTTCGAATTCAGCCGTGCCGACGCTAAGCCCGAGTCTTTGAGCAAAAAGGGAATGCCGCGAAAAGCACCGCTCGGCCGCCAGTCGCGCGCAAGTTGCATGCTGGCTTCGTAGTCGGGATAACAAATGGCGTTCAGCGCGGGATTCGTTTGCCTGGCAATGCTAATCGCGCACGCCAGCAGTGCTTCGGAAGATGTCTCGCCGGTTGCCAGCAATTCCGAAAGCGCAACGCCATCCAGTTCAAGGTATTCGTAGTCTCGCATTGTGTCGTGTTGGGCCAGTATGAATCGCCGGAACCTGGCTGCGTGGCGTTACGCCTGTCAGCAGATGTCCGGCCGGTCGATTTTTTCGCTTGACACCTGTATTAAATATCAATACAGTTGCATTGATATATGGCCATCTTGGCATTTTTTATAATCGTTCGCAACCGGAAAAATATCCGTGAGGATGCAGGAGGGCGTGTGGCAACAAAGGACAACCTGTACGTGCAGTCGCTCGCGCGTGGGCTCGATCTGCTGGAGGCGTTTGCATCGACGGGCGGACCGCTAAGCCTCGGCGAACTGGCCAATCTCACCGGGCTGGACCGCAGCGCGAGCCAGCGTCTTGCGCATACGCTCGTGCTGAAGGGCTATCTGGAGAAGGCGGACGGAGGACGCGGCCTCGTGCTGGGCAAGGAAATCCTCGCGCGCACTTTTGACTTCCTCCGCAATTCGACGCTCATCGAACGGGCCACACCGATCCTCGAGGAATTGCAGAAGGAAACCGGCGAGCGCGTCGACCTGAGCCTGTTCGACGACGTGCACATCATTTATGCGCTGCGCCGGCAGTCGAAGCGACAGACGTACTATGCAACGCTCATTGGCCGGCGCATTCCGACGTTCTGCTCGTCGGGCGGGCGCGCCATGCTATCGAAGCTGGACGACGCACAAGTCGACGACATTCTGAGCCGCTCCACGCTCACGCCGTTGACCACGAAAACGGAAACCGATCTTCTCCGCATCAAGGAAAAGATCGAAGAAGCGCGATCACGCAATTTCGCGGTCGCAGAAGAAGAAAGTCTGCTCGGAGAACTGGCGCTTGCGAGCGCCGTGCTCGATCGTGACGGCCGGCCGCTAGGCGCCGTCCACATTGCCGGTTCTTGTTCCGACTGGACTAAAGCGGCGTTCGTCCGGCGCTTCTCACCGCTTGCAATCGAGGCGGCACGCGCACTTGGCGGGCGCTGAAAAGCGCGCCCACAGCGCAGACACGAAGCCTCGAGCCCAACACCGCGTTCTGCTGATCGCGCACCCCGCACCAACGACCGCATCGTTGCAGCAAGTCGCGCAAGTTTCCAACCTCGTGGGTCAACCCTGAGCAGGCCTCAACTCCGGGTCATGTCCATCCCGCCGCGTTGACGGTGGCTGGACATTGAAAATCCTGCTGCACAAAGGGCGGCCCGTGCGTGCAAAACGCTGGCACGCTCGTCACGTGCACCGTCGAGCGGATGCGTCAACACAATTAGCAGTCGTCGGAGGCAGTCAAGCAGAGACTGAACGCGATGGGCCGGCTACCACTGACAGCGTCGGTCCGAATTCGGCCAGGAGCGGCCGTTCGCGCCCGACGCCGGCTGGACGCTACAGTGTCCGCTTCCTGCCTTTTACCCGACCTACGCGGGTGCCTCGTCTTGCCGACGCCAATGGAAGATGAGGTGACGTCCAGGACGCCCTATTCCGGGCGTACCTCATAACCCTGCCGGGACGCACGACACAAACGCGCGAGTGGGCGGCAGCAGACCCGAAATAGCGCCCGCAGACACCACACAGTTCACGATTGAACGCAGGTCCTAGAAGCGGTGCGTCATACCAATCACGGCCAGCGTCTGTGACGTGCCCGCCGCGGTGACACTGACACCCGGCCAGCTCATGGTTCCCGCACCGTGATTTTTCATGTAACCCACACGCATATAGAGGTTCGTGCGTTTCGAGATCGAATGATCGTAGCCGGCCTGGATACCCCAAGTGCCATCGTCCACCCCACGCACGCTGCGTTCAATCCCGGCGATTTCGAACAAGTCCGCAGACGTCGCCTGGATCGTCGCACCAGCTTCAGCGAGGTTGTATGAGCGTGATGTGCCCAGCGTTGCCGCAAGCGATCGCTCGGGTACGGCTTTGGCGCGATTGTACGAGTAGTTGGCCATGAGGTTCACGATGCCAATGCGATAAGTGAGCGCTGCGGAAAAGTGCTCTGTATCGGCCAGCGTCAGTGCGACGGGAAGGCCTGGAACGGCCTCGAATCCGGAATGCTGATACTGGTAGCCGAAACCTGCAAAGAGTCCGTAACCGCTGTACGACACCGAGAGATCGAGAATGTTGCCCATCGTCGCCACAGCTGGCTGCGTGATACTCGACGCAAACGCGTACATCGCATTCAGCTGGACACCACCGAGCACGGGCGACTGGTAGAGAATCGAATTGCTGGCTCGCCCCGCAATGTATTGCGTTGATAGCGTATTGCGGTCGACGGCCAATACTCCCGCCGCAAGCGGCGAGAGTATTTCGTTCGCGCGAAACGGATCAGAGGGATAGATAATCCGGAAGCTTGGCTCATATTGTCGACCGAACGTCAACGATCCGTACGCGTCGTGACTCAGTCCCACCCAGGCCTGTCGATAGAACATCGCCGTGGTGTCAACGAATCCCGAGCCGTTGTTGATGTTGTAGCCGTTCTCCAGCACGAACTGGGCCTTTAGCCCTCCACCAAGGTCCTCGGTCCCGCGCAGGCCGAACATCGACCCGGTGTTACCGCCGCTACGCATAGACACAGAGCCGTTGCCTCCATTGTTCAAATATTGGAGGAAACTGTCAGCTACGCCGTAGAGCGTCACGCTCGACGGATCAGCCATGGCGGCACCCGTCGCGAGTGTCAACAGCATCGCACTCACTCCGTGACAAATCGGCTTCAAACGCATGCATGTCTCCTTTCTCTCTTATGTTCCCGTCGATTGACAGGTTGGGTTGCGTTGCAGGTACTGCGTGTGAAACCGGATGGACAAATGCGAAGAATCACGACACGCGGGCCATGAGGCACTCGCTTCCAAATATATTTATCTAGTATTCCTATTTATTATTTGCCACTGAAATCCATCATCACCAGAGCGCCCCTTAGCGTACTATCGCCCCGGCGTCACTACTCTCCTGGAGCCTGCGCCACTCGATCTTACCGGTGGCGGATTTCGGGAGCGCATCGACAATGTCGATGATGCGTGGCACCTTGCAGGCTGAGATCGGCGAGTTCGTTGGTGTTCGTCCAGTCTCAGTTCACTTGACGCAAGCGCCCCGCCCAAAAGGGTTCGCGCAGGCTACGCCGCAACACCTTGCCGGAGGGATTGCGCGGCAGGGCATCGACAAAGTCGATACTCTTGGGGACCTTGAATGCGGCCACCCGTTCGCGAGTCCAGGCGAGGATGCTTTCCTCATCAGGAGCGGAACCCGCACGCAAGACGATGATCGCCTTCACAGCCTCGCCCCATTTGTCGTCGGGTACGCCGATCACCGCGACGTCGGCGACAGCGGGGTGGCCATAAATCGCGCTTTCCACCTCGGCAGGATAGACGTTCTCGCCGCCGCTGATGATCAGATCCTTGACGCGGTCGTAGATGTACAGGTAGCCGTCATTGTCCATGTAACCAGCGTCGCCGCTGCGCAGCCATCCATCGGCGTCCACGACGCGGGTGGTTTCCTCCGGCTGCTTCCAGTAGCCCGCCATGTTCTGCTGCGAGCGGATCACGACTTCGCCCACTTCGAACGTAGGCAGGCGCTTGCCGTCAGGTCCGACCACAGCAACCTCGCAACCCGGCATCGCGCGGCCGGCCGCGCGCATACGGGGCACGTCGGCCAGCGTGTGGTCTTCAGGCGGCAGCGCCACGATCGTGCCCGTGGTCTCCGTCATGCCGTACTGCTGCACAAACCCACATTTGAAGACCTCCATGCCTTCGCGCAAGAGCGCGGCGGGAATCGGCGACGAACCGTACAACATGTGTCGCAGGCGCGAGTAGTCCACTTGCCGGGCGCGCGGATCGCGCAGGACGATCTGCATGGCCGAGGGCACGAGAAAGAGCTTGCTGACGCGATCGTGTTCGATGAAGTCGAGCACCGCGTGTGGATTGAATTCGCGTGCCACTACGCCTTTGCAGCCCGACAACAGCCCCCGCACCCCCCAGCCCGAGCCGCCGATGTGCGCGACTGGCATGGCCACGAGCGAGATGTCGTCGGCGCGCCACTTCGACCAGTCGGCGCTGTCGTGCAGCGCGATCCGGGTGCCGGAGGTCAGGTTGCGATGCATGAGCATGACGCCCTTGGGCTTGCCTGTGGTGCCGGACGTATAGAGCTGCAGGACGACATCCTGCGGTTGCGGTTCATGAGCGGGCGCCACGTCCGGCTGCGCGTCGCGCCAGTCCGCATAAGCGGGCCAGCCGACCTCGCGGCCTTCCATTGCCACAACGCCACGCACCAACGGCAGTTCCGGCAACAGCCCGCGTACGAGTGCGCACGATTCGGGGCCTGCGAAGAGACGCACGGCATCGCTATACGAAAGGATGTACTGCACTTCGGGTGCCGCGAGACGCCAGCTCACCGGGACGATGACCGCGCCCATCTTGGCGGCGCCAATGAAAAGCTCGAAGTAGTGGTCGCTGTTCTTGCCGACGTACGCGATGCGATCGCCGGGCTTCACGCCGTCTTGCACCAACGCCTGGGCGACCCGGTCGCTGTGGCGATCGAACGCCTCGAAAGTCGTTTCACGGCCTTCGAACGCGTAGACGACGGTTTGCGGTCGTTCGACCGCGAAGTGGCGAACCGCGCTTGGCAGTGTCGCGAGATAGTCCGTCTGCATGAGCAGTGTCTCCTGTTGTTTTGTGCGACGCTTCCCAGTCCCGGCGAGACGCCTAGAGCCGCAGGACCTGCCGGGCGATGATGTTGCGCTGGATCTCACTCGATCCACCGTAAATCGACGCCTTGCGGTAATTGAAATACCGCGGCACGACCGGCGCGGCGTAGTCCGGCCCGAGGCGGGGACTCGCTGCGCGACCCTGAATTTCTGCCCAGGTGTCCTGCACGAAGGGCAACGCGTAGGGACCGAGCGCGTCCACTGCCAGCTCGGAGATGGCCTGTGCGGTTTCGGTGCCCATCACCTTGATCATGCTCGACGCGGCACCGATCGACGCTCCCGACGCGACGCTCGAGAACACCCGGAGTTCGGTCGCCTCCGCCGCCGCCACTCGGACGTGCATCGCAGCGAGACGTTGACGGAAAACCGGATCGTCGATGAGACGGCCGGTGCCGTCCTCGCACGGCTGGTCGGCGGCGATGGCGGCAACCTTGTCGAGCTGGCGACGCAACATCGGCGCGTAGCTGCCGCCGCGTTCGAATTCGAGCAGGTACTTGGCAATGGCCCAGCCCATGCCTTCCTCGCCAATGCGATTCTCCAAGGGGACACGCACATCGTCGAAGAAAACCTGGTTGACCTCCTGCTGGCCATCGCAAGGACCATCGAGCGTGGGTAGCGCCGACACCGTGACGCCGGGCGTGCGCATATCGAGCAGCACGAAGGTGATGCCTTCCTGCGGGCGCTCTGCCCGTGACGTGCGCACGAGGCAGAAGATCCAGTCCGCCCATTGCGCGTGAGTGGTCCAGATCTTGGAGCCGTTGAGCAGATAATGGTCGCCCTGTGCGTCGCGGCCACGCACGGCGCGCATCTGGAGCGACGCAAGGTCCGAGCCGGCGTTGGGCTCGGAATAGCCCTGGCACCACCAGTCTTCGGAGGCGAGAATGCGGGGCAAAAAGCGCGCCTTCTGTTCCGGCGTGCCGTACTTCATGATGACCGGCGCCACCATCTTGAAGCCCATCGGCGACACCGGCGGGCAGCCGGCGGCGGCCAGTTCGCTCTGGAACAGGTGGCGGCGGGTTGGCGACCAGCCGGGGCCGCCATGCTCCTGCGGCCAGTTGGGCGCGGCCCAGCCGCGCGCATGCAGCGCCTTTTGCCAGCGCACTTGTCCGGCCTTGTCGAGATAGCCGTTCTTCGATTGCGCCATCATCGCGCGCATCGGCTCGTCGAACGCTTCCGCGATCCAGTTGCGCACCTCGGCGCGAAACTGCATGTCTTCAGTCGAGTAGTTCAGGTCCATGGCAACTCTCATGCGGCAACGGGATAGCACAGGTCGGCGCAGCGGCGCAGGTGCCAGGCGGTACTGCCGAACTGCAGGTCGATAGCAGTGACGCGCTTGAAGTAGTGGCCGACCGCGGTCTCCTCGGTCACGCCCATGCCGCCGTGAATCTGCACGGCGCCCTGACCGATCCGGCGGCCGGCCTCGCCGACATGCGCCTTGGCCGTGCTGACGGCAAGCGCGCGCGTGCGGGGTTCGGCCTCCATGGACATGGCGGCCATCTGGGTCAGCGCGACCGCCTGCTCGTGCAGCATGTACATATCAGCCATACGGTGCTGCAGTGCCTGAAAGCTCCCGATGGCCTGGCCGAACTGCCGGCGCTGGCGCGCGTACTCGACCGTGTCCTCGATCATCCGCGCCGTCGCGCCCGTTGCTTCGGCGCACAGTGCCACGGCCGCCACGTCGTTCAACCGGTCGATCAACGGCATGGCCGCACCGGGCGCGCCAATCAACTGCGCCTCTTCGACGAACACCTCGTCGAGCGACACGTCCGCGGTACGGCCCCCGTCGAAGGTCGGCGATTCATGCAAGGTCACTCCGGCGGAAGCCCGCTCGATCCAGAACAACGTCGGACCGGCTTCCGTGTCGGCGCTCACGATGATGTGCGTGGCCCACGGCGCGCCGGCGACGAGCGCCTTGCGCCCACTCAGCAGAAAGCCGCCCGACACCGCGCGCGCGCGGGTTCTCACAGCCGATCCGTGGCGCGTGCCGGACTCCGCGTGAGCCCAGGCGGCGATGACGTCACCGTTAGCGATGGCGGGCAGCACGCCGGCGGCAAGCGCCTCATTGCCGTGCTGCAGTGCTTCGGTCGCGAGGATGGCTGTACCGAGATAGGGTTCGAGCACCAGATGCCTGCCGAACTGCTCCATGACGACGACGTGCTCGACCATCCCGCCGCCCAGTCCGCCGAAGCGTTCGGCAACGCCGATGCCCAACAGGCCGAGTTCGCTCGCAAATGCTTTCCAGCAATCGGCACGCCAACCCGCAGCGGAACGCGCCGCAGCCTGCCGTGAATCGAAATGGTAGTGATCGGACAGGTAGCGTGCGAGCGTATCGCGCAACATGACCTGCTCATCGCTGAATCGGAAATCCACGAGATGGCTCCGGTTGTGGACAGAATGCAGCCATTTTGTGCGCGGCAATCGCTGGAAACCACGGTCGAATGGAGTAATCCTGTCTGCCACGACGTTCGTCCGAACGATCGATCGAACGAACGAGGCCCAGCCACCCGACTACGCTTATGATCTAGGCTTCGCGGCAAGCGGCCCGCCGTTACGACAGCGCAGTCCGAGAAAGCATGCAAGCATCGCGCCCTCCTTCGGAGCACAACCGATCCCCGGTGAGAGCCAGCAAGCTGGCTCCACCCCCGTCCCTGTCGTTTCAATTGCCGCGCCAGCGGCTGCTCGATGCGCTCGGAGCCACAGGCATGCGCCTCGTTCTGCTACGTGCGCCGGGAGGTTTCGGCAAAACTACGTTGATGCAGCAGTACCACGCTGCGGAAAAGGCGTCGGGAAGACACACGCTGTGGCTAAGCCTCGATAGCTCGGACAACGACCTGCCGCGCTTCGTCGAGCATCTCGAAGCGGGAGCCGCCGGACTGCCGGACGAGGACAACGGCGACGCCGAATTCTCGGAGCGCATCGCCGCCAGTTCGCATCCCGTCGTGATTTTTCTCGACGAGTTCGAAGCCATTCACGCGCCCCCCGTGCTTGACTATGTGCGACGGCTGCTCGACCTCCTGCCCAACCATTCATTACTGGTCATCGCCTCGCGCACCATGCCTGACCTGAATCTCGGGCGGCTGCGCACAAGGGGCCAGATGCTGGAAATCGGCCCCGCCGCATTGCGTTTCTCGCTGGACGAAGCGACCGCTTTCGTGCGCGAGCAGCGACGTCTGCCCTTACAGGACGACGATATCGCCAGGCTCCACCGCAGCACCGATGGCTGGGTCGCCGCGCTATTCCTCGCGACGCTTTCGCTCGAGTCGCGCACCGACTACGCAGCCTTCGTCGCGTCGTTCTCCGGCTCGAATCGGGAACTGGCGCAATATCTTGCCGAGGACGTGCTTGCACGCCAGGACGCCGAATCGCGCGACTTCTTGTTGCGCGCAAGCGTGCTCGGTCCGCTCTGCGCCGAACTGTGCGACGCGGCACTCGGCCGCCGCGACAGCGCACGCATGCTCGAAGCGATGGAACAGGCCAACCTGTTCTTGTTTCGCGTAGACGAAGCAGGCACCTGGTATCGCTTTCACAGTCTGTTTGCAGAGTTCCTGCGAGACCGGCTCAACAAGGATTTGCCAGGCGCCGCGCCGGAACTGCACCGTGCCGCGGCCGACTGGCATATCCGCGCCGGCCACCCGGTGCAGGCTGTCGAGCATTTGCTCGAAGCCCACGCGAACGAGGAGGCGCTCGACATCATCGCGAGCTGCGTGGGCACACTGCGGGCGACTGGCCGGGTTCGCCTGCTCGCGCGCTGGTTCGATCAGATTCCCCACGCGCTCCTCGCGCGACGCCACGACCTGTTGCTCGACTACGCGTGGGCAGTCGCATTGAACCGCCGCTTCACCGATGCAACGCGTCTGCTCGAATCGCCGACCTCGGCGGGAAGCGCGCAGGCTCGAGCACTGCAACTCGTCATCCTCGCCATGACGGATGAGGTGCAGGCCTGCTGCGAGCTTGGCGAGGCCAGACTCGAACGCTTGCCGCCCGATGATTATTTCAATCGCGCTGCGGTCGCCAATGCCTATGCATGGGGACTCGCCGTCGCGATGCGGCACGACGAGGCACTGGCGATACTCGCTCGCGCCGCACAGCACGACCAGGACCACGAGGCGGGTTTCATGCTGAACGTGGGCGCCAGCATCGAAATACACATTGACCTGATGCAGGGTCAGTTAAACAACGCCCGCGCGCGCCTCGCGCTGGACGGGCGGCATGGCGTGCCACCCAGGCACGGAACCTCACCGCAGGGGAAACCGCACGCCGGGTTGGCGATGCCACTGGCGGTAGCATTGTACGAATGCGGCGAATACGAGGAGACGGCGCACCTGCTTGGCGCGGCCATGCCTTACGTCAAGAGCAGTGGCACGAACGATTCGCTCATCATCAGCCACGTGCTGACGGCGCGGCTCGCCACGATGCGCGGAGACACCGAACTTGCCCGGCGCACACTCGCCGAACTCGAAGCGCTCGGGCGTGGCGAGGGCGGGTTGCGAATCGTCTGTAGCGCATGGCTGGAGCGCGCTCGTCAGGCCACGCTCGACGGCGAATACGATGCCGCCCAGCGCGCTCTGCGCAGCGCTGGCCTGACCAGTCACTGGACCTCGCCCGAACTGTCCTATCTGGCCAACGACGTCGATGAGCCGTTCGCAGCGCGTGCGAGACTGCGCGTTGCAATGGGAGACACCGCCGGTTTGGCCGAAGAGCTGAGCACGGCCATCGAGCGATCGGAGAGCGTGCAGCGGCGCCGACGTGCCCTGAAGCTTCGCATCCTGCTTGCGATGTGCCTCAACGTCAGCAACAGCGAACAGCCCGCACTGGACGCCCTCGGCACGGCACTCGAGGTCGCGGCTCATGAGGGATTCGTTTCCACGTTCATCGAAGAAGGCGCAGGCCTGATGCGGCTCCTGAAGACCTGGTACGCACGCAATCCGACGCAGACCAGACTCGCAGCGTTCGCCGCGCGCGTGATCGGGATTGCAGGGGGACCCGATGACGCTCCCGCAGCATCGACGTCGCCGTTGACCGCCTCGCCAATGCCCACGCCGCCCGCCCTCCTGGATCCGCTAACCGGCCGCGAGATCGAAGTGCTCGAACTTCTGGCGCTCGGGCTGCGCAACAAGGTCATCGCCGACAGGCTCTTCCTTTCCGAATTCACCGTCAAATCGCACCTGCGCAACATTAACAGCAAGCTTGGCGCGACTGGGCGAACCGAAGCGGTAGCGATCGCACGCCGCCTCGGCTTGCTGCATTAGCGCGAGTTGCACGTCAACGCCGCATCAAGCGAAATAGCCGGTGGCCACGCCTAGCTGGGCACGGCATTCGGCGACCATCCGCTCGATCAGCTCCGCACACGTCGGTACGTCGTCGATCAGTCCGGCACACTGGCCAGCCGTGACGATGCCGCCGTCCGGGTCACCCGACGCTAGCGCCGCCCGCCCGCGGGCGCCCGCCACGAGGTGCCGGATGTCATCGAAACGCGCACCGCCGGGGCGGCGCTCGATTTCCACGACCTCCTCGGAAACCCGATTCCGTAAAACGCGCGCCGTATTGTTCAGCGTGCGAAAGATCAGTCGCGTGTCACGCTCGGTGGCGGCGACAATGGCTTGCTTGATGTTGCTGTGAATGGGCGCTTCGCGCGTCGCACAAAACCGTGTGCCCATATTGACGCCCTCTGCGCCCAGCGCCAGCGCAGCAGCCATGCCGCGACCGTCCGCGATACCGCCGGACGCAATTACGGGTATTTTCAGACGGCGCGCCGCAAGCGGGATCAGCACGAGTCCCGGCACGTCGTCCTCGCCGGGATGTCCCGCACATTCGAAACCGTCGATCGACACCGCATCTACGCCGTTGCGTTCAGCCGAAAGTGCATGACGCAGCGCCACGCACTTGTGAATGATCCGAACACCCGCAGCTTTCGCCTTGTCGATGAAGGCCCGGGGATTGTTGCCGGCGGTCTCGAGGATCTTCACGCCACTGTCGATAACGACGTCGAGGTAACGCTCATACGGCGGCGGATTGATCGACGGAAGAATCGTGAGGTTCACGCCGAAGGGTTGATCGGTCATGCTGCGACACCGTTCGATTTCGCGCGCGAGATCGTCGGGAGTGGGCTGGCTAAGCGCGGTGAGAATGCCGAGGCCGCCAGCATTGGAAACCGCAGCCGCCATTTCGGCGTAGCCGACCCACATCATGCCGCCCTGAATGACGGGGTAGCGAATGCCCAGCAAATCGGTGATGCGTGTGCGCATGGCGTTCATCGCCAGATGCTCCGTTCAGTTGCGGCGAGCAAAAGCCCCCCGTTGGTGCCGTGTGTCACGGATCCTTCAAGGGACTCGCCACCGCGTGATTCGAGTAAAACGACGAGCCTGCCCGTGCTCGGGCTCACAACGTCCGCGCCACCAGTTCCTTCATGATTTCGTTGGAGCCGCCGAAGATCTTGCTGACCCGGGCGTTCAGATACAGCCGCGCAATCGGGTACTCCATCATGTAGCCATAGCCGCCGTGGAGCTGAAGACACTCGTCGACGACTTCGCAGCTGCGCTGCGTGGACCACCACTTGGCCATGGCGGCGGTCTCGGGATCGAGTTCCCCGCGCAGCACCTTTTGCATGCAGTCGTCCACGAAGGTGCGCGCGATCGTTGCCACAGTCTTGCATTCGGCCAGCCGGAAACGGGTGTTCTGCAAGTCGAGCAACGATTGGCCGAACACCTTGCGATCGCGCACGTACGCGATCGTTTCCTCCAGCGCGCGTTCCATCGTGGCGAGCGCGCCGAGCGCAATGATCATGCGCTCCTGGGGCAACTGCTGCATGAGCTGCACGAATCCCTTGCCCTCCTCAGGGCCCAGCAGGTTCTCGCAAGGAACGCGCACATCGTCGAAGAACAGCTCGGCCGTGTCGTTGCCTTTCAGGCCGATCTTTTCGAGGTTGCGCCCACGGCGGAAGCCTTCGGCTTGCGCAGTCTCCAGCACCACAATCGACGTTCCCTTGCTGCCTTTTGCCGGGTCAGTCTTCGCGACGACGAGAATCAAGTCCGCAAGAATGCCGTTCGTGATGAACGTCTTCGAGCCGTTGAGCACGTAGTGATCGCCGTCGCGCACCGCGCGCATCTTGATCGCCTGGAGGTCCGATCCGGCACCCGGTTCGGACATCGCAATCGCGCCGATGAGCTCGCCACGCGCCATCTTCGGCAGCCATCGCTGCTTCTGCTCTTCCGTGGCATAGCGAAGCAGGTAATGGGCAACTATGCCGCTATGGACGTTGGTCCCGAGACTGGCCGTGCCCGCACGGGTCTGTTCCAGCGTGATAATCGCGTCGTGTGCGAACGTGCCGCCACCGCCGCCGTATTCTTCGGGGATGCTGGGACACAGCATCCCGACTTCTCCGGCTTTCAGCCAGGCCTCTCTGTCCACCTGCTGCTGCTTTGCCCATCGCTCTTCGTTCGGAACGAGTTCACGAGCGACGAACCGGCGTATGGCATCCTGGAAAATAACGAGGTCTTCGGTAATCCAGGGCGAATTGCGAGTGTCCATGGTTTTCGTACTCCGTACCTTTACTGCTTCACGTAAAGCGTGACGACGCAGGCGCCGCCAAGCCCCAGGTTGTGCTGCAGCGCGATGCGTGCGCCTTCCACCTGGCGCGCATCCGCCGTCCCGCGCAACTGCTGGGTCAATTCGTAGCATTGGGCGAGTCCCGTCGCGCCAAGCGGATGCCCCTTCGACAGCAAACCACCGGACGGATTGGTCACCACGCGACCACCGTAGGTGTTGTCGCCGTCGAGAATGAACTTCTCGGCGGTGCCTTCCGGCGTCAGCCCGAGACCCTCATACGTGATCAATTCGTTCGCGGTGAAGCAGTCGTGCAGTTCGACCACGTCGACATCCTGGGGGCCGATGCCGGCCTGCGCGTAAACCTTGGCGGCCGCGTCGACCGTCATGTCGTAGCCCACGACCTTGCGCATGTCGCCATCGTCGAACGTGCTCGCGCGGTCCGTGGTCATTGCCTGGCCGGCAATGGCCACGCTCGTATCCAGGCCGTGCCGGCGCGCGAACGCTTCGCTGCAAATCACCGCGGCCGCCGCTCCGCAGGTCGGCGGGCAGCATTGCAGCTGGGTGAGCGGGTCGAAGACGGATGGCGCCGCCATCACCTCTTCGAGCGTCACGGTATTGCGGAACACCGCCAACGGATTACGTGCAGCATGCTGGCGTGCCTTCACTGAAATGCGCGCAAACGTCTCGCGCGCAATTCCGTACTTCTGCATATAGGCACGCCCGGCGCCCCCGAAGAACTGTGCGGCACAGGGTGCGTTCGGATCGAGACCCTGCAGGCCCTCCATGACTTCGGCGTGCCGCGCCATTGGCGGCGTGCGGTCCGTATAGGCGCCCTTCAGCGCCCCGGGAGCCATCTGCTCAAAGCCGAGCGCAATGGCGCACTCGATTGCGCCGCTCTCCACAGCCTGCCGCGCCAGAAAAAGCGCGGTCGAACCCGTCGAGCAATTGTTGTTCACATTGACGACCGGAATGCCCGTCAACCCGACGCCATAGACCGCGGCCTGTCCACAGGTCGAATCGCCGTACACGTATCCCACGAAGGCCTGATCGACGAGGCGATAGTCAATGCTCGCGTCGGCAAGCGCTGCGGCGGCCGCCGCTGCCCCCATCACGTGATAGTCGTCGCTCGCCCCAGGCTTGGTGAACGGGATCATGCCGACGCCGGCGACAACAACCTTGTTACCCATGGAGATACTCCTTCGATGTGAGATATGCGGCGAGTTTGACTTGCCTTGCACGCATGGATCGACGGTCGAATGGAGCAATCTGGCGCTCGCCTGCACTGCGCCGGCCTACGGCGAACCGTTCGTTTGGACCATCTCGGAACCTCCGCTGAAATTCGATCGTTCGAACGCAGACATGGGGTCTCCCTGATCCGCACAATCATCCCGTCATCCAATGAAATTCAAGGAATCCGCGTATGAGCAAGCTTGCAGGGAAGACCGCTATCGTCACGGGGTCGGGACGCGGCATTGGCCGTGAAGTCGCACTGAAACTGGCCGCGGACGGCGCCCGCGTCGTGATCAACGACCTCGATACGGAACCAGCAAACGAAGTCGTCGAACTTATCCGGTCGCAAGGTGGCGAGGCCGTCGCCTGTGTCGGGAGCGTCACGGCGGACGACTTCGCAGCACGGCTCGTCGGCACTGCGGTCGATAACTTCAGCGGCGTTGACATAATCGTGAACAACGCTGGCTTCACCTGGGACAACGTGATCCAGAAGATGTCCGACGAACAATGGCACGCCATCATCGACTGCCATCTCACTGCGCCGTTTCGCATCCTGCGCGCCGCCTACCCGGTTATCAGCGCTGCCGCAAAAAGCGAAGCCGCCGAAGGGCGTGAGGTATTTCGCAAGATCGTTAATATCTCGTCGGGCGCCGCCGGAGGCAATCCCGGCCAGATCAATTACTCGGCCGCTAAAGCAGGCATCCTCGGCATGACAAAGACGCTCGCGAAGGAATGGGGCCGACTGAAAGTCAACGTGAATGCGGTTGCCTTTGGTCATATCGAAACGCGCCTGACCGTTCCCTTCGCCGGCGAGGAGAGTGCGACAGTCAATATCGAAGGCCGCGAGATCAAGGTTGGCATCAGCGAGGCGCTGGTCGAAAAATCGAAAAAGATGATCCCGCTCGGACGCCCCGGCACAGCGCTCGAAGCTGCGGGCCCGATCTGCTTCCTTTGCATGCCGGACTCCAACTATCTCTCGGGACAAGTTCTCTATTGCGGCGGCGGTCCCGGCGGGAACTTCTAAACGCGATGTCGCGGAAGCCGTTGTCCTGCCCATGACGACGGATTACGGGTCGGCGAATCCGGTGTTCGAACTCGCGTTCCAGTGGCTGCGCCGCTGCGACCCACGCCCGTCCATAGCGACTTCCGCAACGGCAACCTCATGGTCGGAGAGGAAGGACTGGCCGCTTTTTGCACCATAACGGCCATTGTGGCGCGCGGGGGCAAACGGCAGCTCAGGGTCGGGAGTACGCACTGCCGACTGGCCGCTTCCGGGAAGCTCAACTCCACTGGCCGCTTTCCGGCGATGAATTTGAAGAGCGGACTGACGCAACCCGACCCACAAGGGACAATCAGCGTTCCGCAAAGCGGACGTTCAATGAGGCGGTGCCGCGCGACCAAAGACCGCGCAGCAACCAGTCGTCGGCAAAAACACGTCAAGCAACGCCAGTCTTCATTGCCTCGCGAGCGCGGTATGCTGTGACCTTAGCTATGGTGCCGCACGCCCTGCCGCCAGGCCCTCCTTTTGTCATACCGCACCAGCGCTTTTTCCCGTTCCGGGTGTGATCGTAAAAGGCCCACTGGCAATCGGGACAAGTCTTTAGACGTGGCCAATCGCCGGCCGCAATGGCATTTGCGACCACCGCTACGATATAGCCCACGAAGCTCGCTTCTGACGATTCGACGACCAACTTCGTAGTGCCACCCTCCCATCGGGCTTTTACACCCAGTGCGGCACTGCTGAACCACTTGTTCAGTGCCTCGTCGCCTGAGGGTTCCCCGTCGCACGCGCTGCGCAAATCTGCGCGCAGCCGTTGTAGCCTGTCCAGCGAGTCGGCTCTCGACCTCGGTTGGCGCGGAAATTCAGTGTTCCACCTTCCGGGTGCGCGGGCCAATTCCGGCAGTGCATCTGTCGCCTTACGCGTGTCGTTTGGAATCGACCACGTATTGATGAACCGCCGCACCGCTTCAAGCTCTCCCGGCGCAGTCTGATTGTGGTCCGGCATTGCCTCTCCGTATTGCAAAAGCGCAGAGTTTACGTAACCATCAAAATACTACGATGGTTACATGAGCGCAAGATGCACGCATCGGCCAATTCGACCTTCTCGCCCGACATTCGGGCATTGTTGCGCATGCAGGGTGTGATGAATGCTTCGCACTTTATGAGTGTTCCACTGCTCGCGTTGTACATGTCGACGACGCTGCGTTTCAACTCGGTTGCGCTTGCAACCGTCATGTCGGCGAACATGCTTTCGGCACAGGCGCTACCGCTGATCGCCGGCGCGGTGGCGGACCGCTTTGGCTCCCGGCGGCTCATTGTGTTGGGGCTCTGGTTGAGGGCGGTGGGATTTCTTGGCTTCGGCTACGCAACTGACGTAACTGCATGGGTGTGCTTTGCCTTTACCGCCGGATCTGGCGTTGCATGTTACGAGGCCGGTCTGTACGGAATTCTGGCTCGCCAACCGAGAGCATCGCTTTCTGACCTGTTCGCAGCCAACAACCAAATGCTGAACATGGGAACGGCAGTCGGCCCAATAATCGGCGGACTGGCGAGTCTGATCGATGTCCGTTTTGCATTCGTTGGAAGTGCTCTTTTGTTTGGCTTGCTGGGCGCGACTGTGTTGCGGTTAACAGTCGAAGCTCTCGAAACATCGGGCCGCCGTGCCGTTTTTGCAAGCCTGCGCACGGCTGCGACTCACCGCGATTTATGGCGCTTGATCGTGGTTTCCTTTCCATGGTTCTTTCTATTCCCGCAGCTTTACGTTGCCTTTCCCCTGTATGCAGGGCGTCTTGCGGGTCCGCACGCGGCATCGGCTGTCTACGTTGTGAACGGCGTCATCGGACTGGCATTCATGCTGTCCGCGAAGCGCTGGCTTGTCCGGTTAAATCCCACGACTTCGACCGCGTATGCCTATCTGGCGGCCGCGATTGCCTTCAGCAGCGTAGCTGCGTTCAATAACCTTGCATGGTTTCTTTTGTTCGTCGCCGGATATACGGTTATTGAGACGACCATGCTTCCGGCACTGGAAACGATGACTGGCTCGCTGGCTGTTGACGGAAGTCAGGCCACATTCTTTGGCGTGTTGAGTGCCACAGGGGCACTTGCTGGCGCAGCGGGATACTACTGCGGCAGCTGGCTGATCATGAACGCAACATCGCTCGAAACGTGGACTGCGTTCGGAAGTATCGGTGGGTTAGGCTTCGCGGCGGCTGCACTGATCCTCCCGAAGACCCTTCTTCGGACTTCACCGCGATAAAGCGGCACTCAGCCCATTGTCGTCAACGATCTTGCTGCCTCGATCGAATGTCTCAAACTGGCCGACTACTGCCCCCCAGCGAGCAATCGGGGCCTGCGCGCAATGCATGCGCAGTTACCCTGTTGACGTTCACCCAGAATTGACCCACCTAGACATGTAGTTTTCATCGAATTTTGACCCACGTGATTGAATGCCCTGCTCAACCTTTGAGCAGG
>NZ_QLSU01000051.1 GCF_003268775.1 Paraburkholderia unamae | reverse complement strand
CATTCTGCGCAACTCGAACGGCGAGCGCTTCATGGAGCGCTACGCGCCGACGCTGAAGGACCTGGCGCCGCGCGACTTCGTTTCGCGTTCGATGGGTCAGGAAATCATCGAGGGGCGCGGCGTGGGTCCGCACAAGGATCACATCCTGCTCGACCTCTCGCATATCGGCACCGAGACCATCACGAAGCGCCTGCCGTCGATTCGCGAGATCGCCATCCGGTTCGCCAACGTCGATCCGATCAGGGAGCCGATCCCGGTCGTGCCGACCATCCACTACCAGATGGGCGGCATTCCGACGAACATCAACGGTCAGGTCATTGGCACCGCGAAGGGTCACAAGGAAGTCGTGAACGGCTTCTATGCCGTGGGCGAATGCTCGTGCGTCTCGGTGCACGGCGCGAACCGCCTCGGCACGAACTCGCTGCTCGACCTCGTGGTGTTCGGCCGTGCGGCCGGCAACCACATCATTAAGCACGTGAAGGAACTGCGCGACCACAAGCCGCTGCCGGCCGACGCCGCCGACTTCGCGCTCTCGCGCCTCGCGAAGCTGGAAAAGTCCTCGTCGGGCGAGTACACGCAAGCGGTCGCCGGCGACATTCGCTCGACGATGCAAAAGCATGCGGGCGTGTTTCGCACGGAGAAGCTGATGGCCGAAGGCGTCAGCAACATCGAGGAAGTGGCCGAGCGCGTCAAACATGTGCACCTGAAAGACAAGTCGAAGGTGTTCAACACCGCGCGCGTCGAAGCGCTGGAACTGACCAACATGATCGAGGTGGCCCGCGCCACGATGGTGTCCGCTGAAGCGCGCAAGGAAAGCCGCGGTGCGCACGCGCCGAGCGAGCACAAGGAACGCGACGACGAAAACTGGCTGCGCCACACGCTCTGGTACAGCGAAGACAACCGCCTTGAATACAAGCCGGTTCACATGACGCCGCTGACCGTCGCGCCCGTGCCGCCCAAGCCGCGTACGTTCTAAGGCACCCGCCAGTCACAAGGAATCGGAAATGGCCAAACGTATTTTTGAAGTCTACCGCTACGATCCGGACAAGGACGCAGCGCCGCGCATGCAGACATACGAGCTGGAACTCACGCACGAGCGCATGCTGCTCGACGCACTGGTCAAGCTCAAGGCAGTGGACGAAACACTGTCGTTCCGCCGTTCGTGCCGTGAAGGCGTGTGCGGTTCGGACGCCATGAACATCAACGGCAAGAACGGTCTTGCGTGCCTCACGAATCTGAACGACCTGCCCGCGAAGATCGTGCTGCGCCCGCTGCCGGGCCTACCCGTCGTGCGCGACCTGATCTGCGACTTCACGCAGTTCTTCAACCAGTATCACTCGATCAAGCCGTACCTGATCAACGACACGCCGCCGCCTGAAAAGGAACGTTTGCAGTCGCCTGAGCAGCGTGACGAACTCGACGGCCTGTACGAGTGCATTCTGTGCGCAAGCTGCTCGACCTCGTGCCCGAGCTTCTGGTGGAACCCGGACAAGTTCGTCGGCCCGGCAGGCCTGTTGCAGGCTTACCGCTTCATCGCGGACAGCCGCGACGAAGCCACGGGCGACCGTCTGGACAACCTGGAAGACCCGTACCGGCTGTTCCGTTGCCACACGATCATGAACTGCGTCGACGTTTGCCCGAAGGGTCTGAACCCGACCAAGGCGATCGGCAAGATCAAGGAACTGATGGTCCGCCGCGCGGTTTGATGCGGCAGGCCGGTAACGCGGGGTCACGCCAGTCTGATCCCTGGCCTCGCGCGCCCTCCCCGGTGCGCGAGGCGTTGACGTAGACCTCATCGCGACTTCCGTCGCAACCACGCCCATCACCACACTCAAACCATCAGCATGCCGAAATAATCTTTCGGCATGCTGATGCTCTCAACCGGGCGAATCAGACCTTCCGGTCCACCCCATCGCCCGATGACGCGGGAATGACCGTCTTCTCGCCGCTAATCAAGTAATCAAGCAGGTGCGCACATGCGGACTCGTACACATGCGCCGGGACCAGTTGAAGCTGCCAGTCGTGCACGGTCAGCACGATCTTGAGCGCGTCGATATCGGCTTCGGCAAGCTGCCATGACCCGTCCTCGTCGGCGCGCAGGCTGCATTGATATAGCGCGGATTCCGCGTCCTGGAACACGTCCAGATCACAGCCCTGCTCGATGGCGTCGCGCAAGAGGTAGGTCAGATAGACAGTGCGAAAGAGCAGCGTGACATGCAGGCTCGCGCCGTAGCGGCTGCGCAGCGCCTCTAGCGCCAGATGGTTCTGCAACGAGGTCGCGCGAACCATTGACGCGGCGAGCGGCAAGAGTGTGTTGCGGGTCACGTGTTTGCAACCCGTTTTCCTGAATTTGGGGCGGCCCATGAATGCGTATCCTGATGGCTCACTGAACGGCCGGAGCGAAGCGCTCGCGGCGCAGGGTGCGATGTCCCGGTAGCGTTGGCCAGGCCGCTATGGCGCAACGAGACATTCGGGGAGTGACGTGGATGACGTCTGCTTCGAGGGGAAATAACACCGGACGGGGCCGGCAAGGCGGAAAGGGAATGAAAGGGAATGAGTGCCTGCCACGCTCCTCCATGTGAGCCGCAGGCTCTGCGGGTTGGGTAGGCAACACGGGCACTCACGCAGTAATCCCAGCGCGTTGGGGGTCAACGAATCCTGGTTCGGCCCCGCGGTGCGCCATCCCGCTTGCAACAAAACTTCTCGCACTCCTCGCATGCCTCGCGAAGCGGCCGACGCCGTGGCCAGGGCGAAGCGTCTTCTTAACGCGCGCGGCGCGCGATCTCAGCTACCGAAATAGATATTGCAGAAGCTGACCGGACCGACGCATTCGTCCTTCTTTGCGGGCTTCGCGCTCTCGCTACGGGCAGGGGCTTGCGCTGCCTGCGGGGCGGCGGATTGCACGACCTGTTGGGGAACACCCGCTGCCGGTGCCTCGCTCTGCGCATACGCAGCGGCGGCGGCAAACAGCGAACAGGCAACAACAGCGATCTTCAGGGACTTCATTTTCATCTCCAGTGCTAACGGGTACTGCGTAAGCAGTGATGTGACTATATGACCTGGAGTCGAAATGATTAAGGACGTGGCGTGGATCGCATCTTTGCAGACCGCAGCAAGATCGCGCGGGCCCTCTGCTTCAAGCGGCGCGCGTGCGCAGCGGACGGTGAAACGCGGCCTGGCGCGCAATCGCGCCGAGCGGCGTGTCGCGGTCGATGAGCGCGCTGCGGATGAAATGCAGGTGGCTCAGGAGCCGCTGCACGTCGTGGCGGCGCTCGCGGTCGTGGCGGACCGCGGGCAGCGCTTGCTGGGCGATCCAGGTGGCCGCGCTCACCGCCATCAGCGCGCGTTCGAGCTGCTCCGCGCCGGGATGCTCGAAAAGCCGCGCAATATCGCTTTTCACCTGTTCGAGGCATGCGGGCCACCGGCTGTCGGCGGCGCCTAACCACGCGGCGGTGTGCGCCTCGTGGCGCAGGTCGATGACGGCGTGCCCCACTTCCAGCGTGATCAGCATCCAGCGCAGTGCGCGGCGGTGCGCCTGCGCACGCCCGCTAAGCAGAAGCCGCAACTGGTGCATCAGATCGTGCGTGCCCGACTGAAACTGCTGATTGAGGCCATCCAGTTCGCCGTGGCACGCAAGCACGACCTGAGCGCGCAACGCCACGCGCATACGCTCGACAAGCCAGGTCATGTGAGGCGGGAACACCACCGCGAATGCGAGCGCGGCCAGGATCATCGCCGCGACGACCGCGATGCCGTTGTTGATCAGCAGATCCGGCGTATAGGCGATGACGTTGTCGGGGCCCGCGAGCAGACACAGGAACACGGAAAAGCCCACCCCGAAGCCCGCGATGCGCGGGCGCGTCGCGAGGAACGCGCCGAGCGCGAAGATCGGCGCGAGCACCGCGCAAAGCAGCGGAAAGCCGTCGATGTTCGGATACGCGTAGCACAGGAGCAGATAGCCCACCACGGCCGCGCAGCCCGCACCCGCGGCCATCTGGAAGGCCATGCGCGTGGCGCGCGGCGCGGACGACGTGAGCGCGCAGGTCAGCGCGCCCGCGATCATCGCGAGGCCGCCGCTCGGCCAGTCGGTTTCCACCCAGAACCAGCCGAGCGTGGCGACCACCACGGCCGTGCGCATGAACGTGAACGCCACCACGTACCAGCTCGTGCGCGGCACATAACGCGTGATGCGGCGCTCCGTGGGCAGGCCCGCCTGCCTGAGCGACGCCCAGGTGCGGCTGTAGCGGACGATCTCGGCCGTGAAGCGATAGATCAGTTCGGCCGATGTATCGAATTCCTGCAACGCATCGGGCGCGGTGGTTTCCAGCGGCCGGCGGGTCTCGCGCACGTGGCGCGGCAGCGTGCGCATGAACGTCTCCAGCCCTCGCGCGATGCGCAGCGCGTACGCGCGATCCGCTTCGCCCTGGCGCGGGCGCTGCGCGAGCAGCGCGGCAAGCTCGCTGAAATACGGCGCGAGCGGCGCGATGGCTTCCTCGCTCCAACGCAGGCGCTTTTTCAGTTGCCGCAACGCGTGCAGGCGCGCGCACACGTCCATGAACTCGCCGTTCAGCCGCGCCAGCAACTGGCTGCGCGCGCGCATGATCGGGTCTTCGAAAAAAGAGAATGCGCGCGTGGCCTCGAAGCCCACGATCTCATCAACGAGTTTCGCGAATCGCCCTTCGAACGCGCCTCTTTCGATCCCGCTCGACAACACGAGCGCCGCGAACGAGGTGAAGTCCAGATAGCGTGTGCGCAGCGTGCTCTCCAGCAGCGAGACCGTCTGCCGGGGCAAGATCACGGCGCTGACCACGCCGGAGCACAGAATGCCCACGGCCACTTCGGCCCCGCGCCCGAGCGCGGCGAGAAAGAGACCGTTGGGCTGCATCACGAGCGGAATGCCGATCAGCGCGGCGGTATAGCCCGCCAGCACGAAGGCGTACCAGCGAAAATGGCGGTTGCGCATGGCCGCCGCCGTGCAGGCGGCGACCCAGGCCGTGATGCCCATGATGTATAGCTCGGGCTGCTGGATAAACACCGCGCCCAGCACCACCGCCGCGATCATGCCCACCGCGGTGCCCACGATGCGATACACGCTCTTTGCGAAGACCATGCCGGACAACGGCTGCATCAGCACGAACACCGTCGTCATCGCGATACGCGGCTGCGGCAAGTCGAGCAGCATCGCAATGCCCATCGCGAGCAACGCGGCCGTGACCGTCTTGAGCAGGTGAAGCCAGATCGTGCCGTGACTGGCCCGCCAGTCACGCAGGCCGAGCCGCACCGCGCGCCAGATGACCCGGGCGCGATGAGGCAGGTTTATCGCTCGATTGACTGCTCGCTCGCGATTCATGAAAAAGCACGACACCCGGTTTGTTATGAAGAGAGCCGCTGCGCATGGCGAGCTCGGGCGCCGATTGTATGGGGCTCAATCGGGCGAATTAATGGGACTCAAAAAGAACCTCCCTTCCAGATCGCTCAACAATGGCGAATCACAACCAGCGACAATATCGCTTTTACAGCGAACAAAAATATTCACAAGGAAGTCTGGCAGGTCTGATGGATACCCTACAAAACATGCGGGTGCTGGTCCGCGTTGTCGAAGCCGGCAGTTTCACGGCGGCGGCCCAGTCGCTCAACTCACCCACAAGCGCGGTGTCACGCGCGGTCTCGGAACTGGAAGCCCGTATTCGCACCCGTCTGCTCAACCGCTCGACGCGCCGGCTCGCGCTCACGCCCGCGGGCGAGGTTTATCTGAAGCGCTGCAAACAGATACTCGCCGACGTCGCGCGCGCGGAAGACGAAGCGGGCGGCGCGCACGAACGCCCCGCAGGCGCGCTGCGCATGCACAGCTTCGCGAGCATCGGGCAGCAGTACATCCTGCCCGCCATCTCGCGCTATCGCATGATGCACCCCGAAGTGACGGTCGAACTCACCCTTTCGCAGTCGCTGCCCGATCTGTTCGAGGGCAGCAGCGACGTGTCGGTGATCACCGCCGCCTCGCTGCCGAACTCCGATCTCATCTCCCATCCACTGGGCAACTCGTGCAGCATCCTGTGCACATCGCCCGACTATGTGCGCAAGCACGGCGCGCCGCGCACCCCGGCGGATCTCACGCGTCATGACTGCCTGATCCTCAGGACGCCCGGCGTGCCCGCTCACGAATGGACGCTAGAAGGACCCGAAGGCAGCGTCAAGATGCACGTGAGCGGTCCGGTTCAGGTGAATATCGCGGAGTCGCTCGCGGTGGCGATACGCGAGGGCCTGGGCATCGGCATGCTGCCGGTGTATACGGCGATAGAGGGTTTGCGCGACGGCACGCTCGTGCGCGTGCTGCCGCGCCACGTGCTCCAGAAGAACAGCATTCACGCGCTCTATCCGTCGCGCAAGTTCGTGGATGCGAAAACGAAAACGTGGGTGGAATTCCTGCGCGCGCATCTTTCGCAAGTCATCGCCCGCGACATGACCTTGCTCGAAGAACTCACGCAGCAATCGCTCGCCGGTGCGGCCGCCGTGGCGTAGCCGGTTTCGTTTTCAGCCTTTCAATTCGTAATCCGAACATCATGCGAACCGGTCAATGCGCAAACTTCCGGCGACAGACCGAAAGCACCTGTTGCCTGAGCCAGCGATGCGCGGGGTCCGCTTCCGAACGGGGATGCCACATCTGCGACACGGTGATCTTTACCGTGGCGACCGGAAGCTCGAACGCATAGACATCATCGCAAGCGAGTCCCTGCCCGCCCTCCGTCCGGCTGCTCAGGAACGAGGCGGGCAGGAGCGCAACGAGATTCGAATCGCGCGCCACGGCCAGCGCGGCAGGAAAGCCCGGCACCACGGCGACGATCGTTCGCTCCAGTCCCAACGCGGCCAACGCATCATCCACGGGCCCGTTCGCCACGCCTCGCCGCGACGCGACGACGTGGTCGAACGCCACGTACCGTTCGGCGCTCACCTGGGCGTCGGCCTCCAGCGGATGGCCTTTTCTGACGACGCCCACGAAGCGATCGCGAAACAGCGCCTGCAAGCGCACCTCCGGACCCATTTCGCCCAGCACGCCGATTTCCAGATCGGCCGAGCCGTCGCGCAGGGGCGTCGCGGTCTTTTCCGGTTTCGGCGCGAAACGCAAACGCACGTGGGGCGCGACCGACATGGCCGCCGCGATCAGCGCCGGCCCGAAGGCTTCGACAAAGCCTTCGTTGGCGCGAATGGAAAAGGTCCGCCGCAACGTTTGAAGATCGAGTTCGGTCCTCGCGGGAAGCAGAACGGCGCGCGCCTCGTCGAGCGCCGCGCGCGTGCGCCCGCCCATTTCCTCGGCATAAGGGGTCAACACCATGCGCCGGCCCGCGCGAACCAGCAGCGGATCTCCCGTGGCCTCGCGAAGCCGGGTCAAGGTGCGGCTCATTGCCGAGGCGCTCAACCCCAGCCGCCGCGCCGCGCCAACCACGCTGCCATCAACGAGCAAGGCATCGAGCGCGACGAGCAGATTCAGATCGGGTTGCGGCATGTTGCGTCCTGGCATGGAGTATCGGGTCATGGCGTCCGGTGCACGGTATCAATGCAGCGCGCGCGTGTTCCGCCGCGATGCGGCCGCCGATATATTGCCTGTACCGCTTGATGCGCGCTTGATATGCGCTCGATACACGCTTGATGCGCTCCCTCCATTCTCGTTCACAGGAAACACGCCCATGCCGGACGCCACCATTCAAAAAACCGCCCTGATCATCGGCGCGTCTCGCGGCCTGGGATTCGCCATGGTCGAGGAATATCTCAAACGCGGCTGGCGCGTGATCGCCACGGGCAGAGAACACTCCACGGCGAAGCTGCGCCAGCGCGCGCAAAGCGCGGCGGGCGCGCTGGAAGTCGAAACGGTCGACATCACCGTGCCGGACCAGGTCGCCGCCTTGCACGAGCGGCTCGCAAGACGGCGGCTGGATCTCCTGTTCGTCAATGCCGGCGTCAAGAACGACGACGGCGAAACGATCGCGGATGTCTCGACGGAAGCATTCGTGCGCGTGATGGTGACGAACTCGCTGAGCCCGATGCGCGTGGTCGAGGCGTTTGAGGATCTCGTTCAACCCGGCGGCACGATTGGCGTGATGTCCTCGGGGCAAGGCAGCGTCACGAACAACGTGAACGGCAATTACGAGGTGTACAGAGGCAGCAAGGCGGCGCTCAACATGTTCATGCGCAGCTTCGCGGCGCGCCACGCGAGCGACCCGCGCACCCTGCTGCTCATGGCGCCCGGCTGGGTGCGAACCGACATGGGCGGGCCGCAAGCGAGGCTCGGCATCGAGGACAGCATTCCGAACCTGGTGAACACGATCGACGCTCACGCGGGCCGCGCGGGCTTGCATTACGTCGACTATCTCGGGCGCACCGTTCCGTGGTGATCCGCGTGGCCTTGAGCGGTTTTCGCACGAACGTGCGAAAAATGGGCCGCGTCGATCCTTCTGCCAGCCGGAACAGTGCCTTTGGAAATTAGGGGTTAACCCCAAGTCATACGACTTCTACACTTCTGGTCATGGGTTGCGGCAAATACCGCACCCAATACCAACCAAACTGGAGGTCGTAATCATGAAGTCGCTTATTCAGGCTGTTGCCGTAGCCGCTGCCCTTATCGTCCCGGTTGCTTCGTTCGCCCAGTCGAACGCGCCGCTGACCCGCGCCCAGGTGCGCGCCGAACTCATCCAGCTCGAAAACGCCGGCTATCGCCCCGGCGACGGCGACAACGCTCACTATCCGGAAGCGATCCAGGCCGCCGAAGCCAAGGTTGCCGCGCAGAACAGCGCCGTGGGCGGTGCCCCGGCGGGTTCGTCGGCATCGGGTGCGCCCGCCGTCTTGCGCCCCTCGGATGACGGCATGAAGCCGGTCTACTTCGGCCAGTAATTGCCGCGCGGCCCGCAAGTCCAGGTCGAGCGCGCGTGAAGCGCCCGTTCCTGGCGGAACCTCCGGCCGCAGCGCGCGCCCCGCGCTCCGGTCTTGCCCGGACCGCCAAGGTCCGGGTCTTTTTCGCCGCCGTGCCGTTCGTCCCCGCACGGCTTGACGCGACCCAGGCGCATGACGCTCAGCGCGCGGAGCTTGTGACCGGCTTCCACGCGCCGTCGCTCACCTGATACAGCGTACAGACGGCATGATTGCGGTCGCCGTTCTGCGCGAACGAAATCGCGCCCGTCACGCCGTTGAATTCGAGCCCCTTGAGCGCGCGGGAAATATCGCCGGGCGCAGCCGATTTCGCGGCCTGCATCGCCGCAATCGCCATGCGCGTGCTGTCGTAGGCAAACGGCGAATACGGCAGCGGATCGCCGCCGAAGCGCGCCTTGTACTGGTTCGCGAAACCGTTGCCGCCAGGCAGGCTTTGCAGCGACGGCCCGTTTTCCCAGGCCATCGCGCCTTCGGCCGCCGGTCCGGCCAGCTTCAGGAAATTGACGTCGGCAACGCCGCCGCCGGCCAGGAACTGCGCCTTCATCCCAAGCTGCTTCATCCGTTTCACGATCAGTGCGCTTTGCGTATCGAGGCCGCCGAAAAACAGCAGATCCGCGTTGAGCGACTTGATGTGCGTGAGCTGTGCGCTGAAATCCACCGCCTTGTCGTTCGTATACTCGCGATCGACTATCGTGCCGCCCGCGGCGTTCACCGCGCGCACGAATTCGTCCGCTTCGCCCTGACCGAATGCGGTCCGGTCGTCGAGCACCGCGATGCGCGTCGCTTTCGTGACCTTCACCGCGTAAGCGCCCGCGTTGCCGGCGTTCTGCGCGTCCGTGGCGATGATGCGGAACACGTTCGCATAGCCGCGCGCCGTGATCGAGGGATTCGTCGCCGATGGCGTGATCATCGGAATGCCCGCACGGTCGTAGAGCGTGGACGACGGCAGCGTCGTGCCCGAGTTGAAGTGACCGATCACGACAGCCACGCCGCCATCGACGAGCTTTTGCGCCACCTGCACGGCGGTGCGGGGGTCGCTCTGGTCGTCCTGCGAGACGATCTCGAAGCGCACGTCGTCGGCGCCGATGCGCGGGTGCTGCCCGTTCGCTTCGTCCACCGCCATGGTCACGCCGTTCAGGATGTCCTTGCCATAGCCGGCGTCCTGCCCCGTCAGCGGCCCGACCACGCCGACCTTCACGGTAAGGGCCGCCGCGTGCGCGAGGCCACCCGACAAGCCAAGGACGACGCAGGTACACAGGGAAGGCAGCAAGCGGAATTTTCGTTCAGTACACATGGGTCAATACTCCGTAGCGGGTTGAATACGTAGTTAGTACATCGAATCGTTGCTCATGCGACCGCCTTGTCATGAGGTCGCGTCACTCGATACGTGGCGGGTCGAGCGATGGTTCAGGCGGCGTTCATCAGGCCGCCGGGCGTGTTCCCTCGACAAAACGTAACGTTACGCCGTGCGCGGGCGCGCCTTCGACGCACACGGCCTGCGCGCTTCGTTGCGCCGCGACGCCGCCACGGTGCAGCACGTCCGCGAGGGCGTCGAGCGATTCGACCGTGAACGTAAGCGCGGAAAAGCATGGCAGCGCGCGTGAAACAGCAGCGGGCGTGGCGCTGTCCAGCCGCACGTCGACCTTGCCGCAACGGATCAGGCGGCTCGTCTCGCCAAGTCCGGTCGCGCTCGCCGCGAGCACGCGCTCGTAGCGGTCCGTGGCCGTCTCCATCAGCGCGGGCGGAATCGAAATCGTCACGCCCGCAAGACCTGTCACGCCGTTCGGATGCGCCGCCCGCCCAAGCTCGTAGACGAGTTCGGGCGTGAGGTGTTCGCACGCGAACACGCGGCCGCCAGGCGTATACGCCACGTCGACCTGCGTGATGCGAAAGCTTGCGTCCGCACTGCCCTGCGCGGTCGGCACGGGCCGCGAAAAGCTCGCGGGCGCCTCGACCGGAATGCCGGCGGCGTGCCAGTCGCGATGCAGCGCCTGCGCATCGTCGGTCGCGACCACCATGGCGGCGGCGCCGTCGCCGTGTTCGAGAAAGGCGGAGAAGAACGCCGTCACGGGGTGCGGGCGGCGCACCGTGAGCAGTTCGAGATAGTCGCCGCCGAACATCGCGCAATGGTTCTCGGAGCCCATCGTGTGATAGCCGCGAGGCGTGAGCGCAAAACCCATTCGCGTGAAGTCGTCGCGGGCGGCGTCGAGGTCGCGCACCGCGATGACGACATGGTCGATTCCAGATAAATGCCGTGCCATTGAAAGCTCCTAGTCGCGCTGGTCTTTCCAGCGGTAATAAAGCATCGCGCCGATCGCGAGCCGCTCGACGATCGCGTGGGCCGCAATGGGCCGAAGCGTGGAAAACGGCAGCCGCGAGCCGCGCTCGTCGCCGCTCAGCGCGACGTCCGCCAGCTCGGCGCCCACGGCCGTCGAAAGCGCGACGCCACGCCCATTGCAGCCGTACCAGGTGTAGAGCCCGTCGTCGAGTTTCGCAAAGCGGGGCATGCGATCGGGCGTCACCGCGAAATCGCCGTGCCACAAATACTCGAAACGCAGCGGCAGGCCGTCCAGTTGCGGGAACATGCGCCGCACGCGCGCGTCTATGCGTCGGCGCAACCGGTCCTCATAGCCGAACGGCACGACGAGCGCGCCGCCCGTCACGAGCCGCCCTTCGCGGTCGAAGCGCGCGAAGTGAAGATCGGACTGCGTGTCGGACATCGCGTGGTCGTGCGGGAGGATCGAGGCGCGCAAGTGCGCCGGCAACGGTTGCGTCGCCATCTGGTACGAGCGCATCGGCAGCAGCGCGTCCGCGATGCCGGGCCACGGCGCGCGCGCCGGGCGCCCCGTGTAGCTATGCGTCGCGATCAGCACCCGGCGGGCCTGCACGCGCGCGTCGCCGTGCGCCGCCACCCAGTGCGCGCTCTCGCGCGTGAGCGAGGAGACCGGCGTGCGCGTGTGGATGCAGGCGCCCGCATCCTGTGCGGCGCGCGCGAGCCCCCGCACGAAGGCAAGCGGGTTCAGGTGGCCGCCGGTCATGTTCTGCCAGCCGCCGTGCCAGAACGACGAGCCGGTCAGTTCGGCGGTGCGGTCGCGGTCGAGCAGTTCCGCCTCGACGCCGCGCCGCCGCCATTGTTCGACGCGCGAGCGCGCAAGACCAAGACGGCTTGCCCGGTGAGCGGGCTGGATCCAGCCGGCCTGCACCGCGCCGCAATCCATGCGGTGCCGCCGCGCCAGATCGAACACGGTATTGGCGGATTCGCCGATCAGCGAGACGAGCGCCTCGCCCTTCTCCGCGCCATATTCCGCGACGATCGCATCGGGATCGGCTCGCGTCATGGCGGGAATCACCTGCCCGTTGTTGCGCCCGGAAGCGCCCCAGCCAATTTCGGCGGCTTCGAGCACGACCACCCGGCTGCCGCGCTCCGCCGCGCGCAACGCGGCGCTCAGGCCGGTGAAACCCGCGCCGATGACGAGCAGGTCCGCGAAGTACGTGCCGGGCGGCAGCGGCGCGGTCGATACCGCCGCAGCGGTCGTGGCCGCCCACAGCGACGGGGGAAAACGGTCGGAATCGAGATTCGGGTCAGCCATCGCGAGAGTCGGGAATGAAGGATGTCGAGGGCCGCCACGCGAATCGTGGTTCATGTGTCGGCACCCGGAAATCTTATCGACCCCTCGGGAGAAGCCAATTTCTTAATTCCCTTCCACGCTGCGAATTTCCGGAATCCGTATCTAGCGATCAGGTTGAAGCCAGTTTTATTTTCCCTGAGTTGTGAAAACTCGCGATGTAAAAACCCGCTTGGTGCATGTTGGCGAACGATAGTGCGGGCCGCCTTGCACGCATGCCGGGCCGATTCACGCAGCGCCGCGTGTCACTCGCGGTCCAGCACGGCCACCGCGCGTGCCGTCGCGGACGGCATCAGCAACACGGCCACCGCGAGCGAAATCAGGCATCCGGCAAAGACTTCCTCGATACGCAGTTTCGCGAGCGGCATGATGGCGAAACCGAGCTGACCATAAACGAGGCCCACGAGCATCGTGATAAAGAACACGCCGCGCGCATACGCGTGAAGGATGTAATAGGCCCAGCCGAAAACCGACAAGGCCATCGCGGCCACGAGCACCCAGGGCTCTTGCCCGCATACGGTCACGACCAGCACGCTGGCCGCCGCGCCGGTCAACGTGCCCGCAATCCGCTTCATGACGCGCGTGCGCGTGCCCTGATGCGACGTGGTCCCGAGAAAAACGACGAACGTGGTGATGACGGCCCACATCGACCGGTCCTCAGACAACTCGCCGCCCGCCAGCATGGCGAGCAGCGCGGCGAGCGTGGCCACCAGCGCAGGCCGCCACGCGAGCCGGTGAAACCGGTGTGCGAGCATGGCCGTAAGTGGTTGCCAGGTCAGTTGCCCGGTCGGCCGACCGCTCACGATCAGGTCCGCGAGATAACGCAAGGCCGCGCCGGTCCATGCCTTCGCCGCCGCAACGCTGTGGGGCAACGCCTGCATGAACGACGGCAACGGCGCGCCGCCGCGCTCCACGGCTATGACGACGCGCCCGACGAACACCACGACGAGCAGCGCGATCGTCATTACGACCAGCATTTCCATCAGCCGCGCGTGGGAAGGATGCAGATAGAGGCCGAGGTAAAAACAGACCAGCGTGATCAGCGCCGCGCCTACCGCGCGCGTACCGAGCGTCTGGCACAGCATGCCCACGAACACGACCAGCAGCGAGCCGGTCATGCGCAGCGCGGGTTGCGAGGCGACTTCGGCCGCGCCCGCAAACGATGCGAAAGCGCAGAAGTAGAGAATGAGCAGCGAAACGAGCCAGCCCGACACACGCGCTTCGCGCAGAAACAGCGGCGCGATCATCGCGAACAACGCGCCGGGGACGGCGAGCGTCGGCGTGCCGTGATGCTGGAGCGCCCACGCCACGCCAAGGCCCGCCGTCAGCAGGCAAGCGAGCGTGGAGCGCGCGGCGGCGCGCAGGCGCGCGAATTCGGGGTCGTGGACCTGGGCGCGATTGAACGCGCGTGAGCAGGCGGCGGCGATCATGGTCGACGATATCCGTGCATGTCGGCAAGCCGGCTTGTGGCCGCGTGCCGATATCCGGGCGCAACAGCCCGGCGTTGAGTGGACGCCCCAAGGCGCACTCGTGCCGGGATCTCCGGCCTGGCGTGCGCCCGGCGAGGCGTGCTTCCCGGCCGCGCGCAGGCGGCGTCGAGGGTGCGACGCCCGGCACACGATACGGGTTTTCCCGCATGATAGCCGATCAAAATAATGTCGATGCCGCAATCGACAAAAAATCGCGCGGGCTACTATCGGGGTCGCCGCGACGGATTCCCCCGCAATACCACAGGAATCCTTATCAACCTTCGTCGTTCATGCGCTTCGCGGCAAAGGCGGCCACCCATGCTGTCGGGCAGACGGCCGCCTTGCCGGCCGCCCTGTTAGTGATGCAGGTATTCGCTGCGCGCGATGGGCGTCGCGTGGACCTTCGCGTACTGGAACGCCGGTATCGCCTTGACCGCGGCGCGCGTCGCGCCCGCCCAGACCAGCTTGCCGTTGGCGATATCGATTTGCGTGATCGGCACGGCAACGTCATGTTGCGACACCCCGAGGAACTGATGCGCGGCGACGATCGCAAAGGAAACGGCGTCGTTCGGCGCGACGATGATGTCGTGCAGCACGCCGACCTTCTCGCCCTGATCGTTATAGACGGGCTTGCCGAGGAGGCTTTGCTTCGCGCTCCAGCCATTCACGATCAGCGACGCCTGCTCCACGCTTACGCCGATGGTCTGGGCGCCCGCCACCTGCGCCTGGGCAAGCGGTGCCAGCAGGCCAAGCGAGGCAGCGGCGAGGGCTGCAACAGCCAGTTTTGCAACGTTCATCATTCACTCCCGGGTATCAATTGCGCTTGTCACGCTTCGTATGGAAAATCGCGCGGGGCTCCCGGTCCGCTCGCTCTGGCGGTCGAACCGGGGCCCTGCACGCGATACCACTGTGCCCGTGATCGCAACCCGTTGTTTTCGTATTCGCACGCTAACGTGAGGACGCCGCGCGCGAGCGCCGCGCCATCGCGATTCTTTCGACAGCGCCCCCGCATTCGCGCGTGCATTTGCTAAAGAAAGCGGGCCGGGAGTCGGCTAGATTGATGCGTTCTCCACGCATTCGCCCCACTGACCTCCTGAATCGACTCTATCGACTCCATCGGCCATGAATATCGATGACGACCGCCCCCTTCCCGCCCAGCTTCATCATTTGCGGTTCCAGTTGCCTTATGCCCATCTTTCCCCGGTATTCGGCAACGACTGGATCGCCCTCAAGGCCGAAGCGTTCGCGCGGTTTTTCGGAACCCCCTCGTTTCTGCTCGTGCAAACCCTCGTCGTCGCGATCTGGATCGCACTGAACGTGAGCGGCGTCACGCATTTCGACGCCTATCCTTTTGTCCTGCTCAATCTCGCTTTCAGCCTGCAATCGGCCTATGCCGCGCCGCTGATCCTGCTCGCGCAAACCCGCCAGGCCGACCGGGACAAGGCGCATGCCGACGCCGACGCGCGCCACCGCGAAGCCCTCGCCCTCGCGGCGGAACAGCGCGACAAGGCGCTGGCGCACCAGACCGGGCAACTCAACGCGCTGCTTCAGAAAAATACCGAACTGACGACGTTGACGCGCGACCTGACCGAGCAGATCGCGCGGCTCACCAACGACGTGCATGAAAAGATCACGCGCGACAAGCACGCGAAATCCGGGCCGGCCAGGTCCGCCGACACATTCGACCTTTAGGCCGGCGTCACTGCGAACTCCCGAGATACGGCGAGCTCGGCGCGCGCGGCGGGAACGGTTGCGCGCCCGACTGCTCGGAGAAGCTGTACCGCAAATACACGGCCGCGAGCCATTCGCGATATTGATACGCATTGCCAAGCGACGCCAAAGCGCCCACCGCCAGTTGCGGCCCAAGCTGATACTCGCCGCTCGCATGGAGCGAGTAGGCGAAGCTCGTCTTGCTTTGCCCCGGATAGATGGCGTTCGAATCGAGCGTGGCCGTCGTCGTGCTGTTCATGTTGCTTGCGGCGCTCGCCTGCAAGGCAGCGTCGAGCGGGAAATACGACACGGCGTCTTCGCGGTAGTGCTGCACGCCAATCGAGCCCTTCAGGTCGAACGTGAACGGCCCGCTGCGCCCCGCATACTCCACCGGAATATTCAGGATCACATATTGTTGCGGGCTGAAGTAGCCGCCCTGACCGTACGTGTAGTACGACTGGTTCTTGTTGAACATCATCCAGGTGGTGTTCACGCCGACGGTCAACGTCTCGTCCGTATCCTTGTAGACGCGCGTATAGAAGCCGCCGCCCAGCTTCGCGGCGAAGTTGCCCTGCACGTGGTGGCCGTCGTAGTAGGACACTTCGCCGTTCGCGTAGAGCCCGTTCGTGCCGTCGTCCCAGCCAAGCGCCGCGCGCGTGCCCGACTTCGTCACGCCGCCCCATTCGAGGCCCGCCGCCGCGTCGCGTGCGCCTGCATAGGACAGCAGACTGTCCGTGACGGCGCGCCGCGTGACCGCGAGCGAGTAGGCGACCTTGTCGGTTGCGTTGGCGTTGTACTCCAGCCCGCCCACCACGTCCTGATAGCGAAAGCCAACCGGCGTGCTGCCGATATCGGCCTTGACCGACTTGCTCTCGTAGCCGATGGAGAGCCCCACGCCGCTTGCCGTCTGCGAGCCGAAGCTGCTGCTGCCGGTCGCGCTTTGCGACAGGCCCGCCCCGAAGCGCGCGAGCGTCGGCAGGTCGGTCTGCGCCGTGCCCGCGTCGAGCATGACGGGCGTGGCCGTGACGACCACGTGGCCGTTGCCCGCCTTGATGCGGCCTTCGATGGGCGCTTCGATGTCGCTGAGATTCGACAAGCCGTCTTCACCCGCGCGATTGCGGAACACCACGCCGCCCGACACCGTGCTCGACTGCTCCCGATTCACCTGCGCGAGCTCGTCGGCGACATCGGACGCCTGCGAATTCGCCACCGGCCGCTGTGCGCTGGCCGCGCCGTTCACGCCCGCGACGGGCGCGGCGTAGGCCTGCGCGTAGCCTGCGGGCGGCTGTGGAATATAGGCCGGCGCGTTATAGCCCTGTTGCGGATACGGCGGTTGCGGCGTGTAAGGCTGGGCGTAACCCTGCTGGGCATAACCCTGCTGCGCGTAGCCTTGCTGCGGATAACCTTGTTGGGGATAGCCCTGCTGCGGATAGCCTTGCTGTGGGTAAGCCCCCTGCGGATAAGCACCCTGCTGCGCATAGACCGGCGCATTCGTCCGGCGCCTGGCGCTCTGCTTGCGCGCGGCGGCGCTTTTTCCCGTTGCGGGCTGCGCATAGCCCGCCTGGGCCGCCTGCGCGGCCGGTGACATCGGCCAGGGCGAAGCGACATACGGCTGCTGCACAGCGCCTGCCTGCGGGTAGCCGCCTTGCGCATACGGCTGCGGAGCCTGCGCATAAGCCGCGGGCGCATAGGCCTGCTGCTGCGGATAGGGCGCATATTGTGCATACGGCTCGCGCGGCGGCGCGGAAGCAGGACCGCCCGAGGCGCTGGAGCCAGAGATGTCCTGACCGTAGCCGCTGGAATCCACCGGCGCGACCGGCGCCTGGTAACCCGTCACGCCCGCGCTGGGCGCCGAATAGGGCGCCACGTACGGCGCGGGCTGCTGCGGGGGCGGCAATGAGGTAGGCACGGTCGATACGGGATGCAAAAGTTTGGACCACGAAGGAGAGCTCGGCGACGGCGTGGCGGCGCCGTTCGCGTTCGCGCCGGCGGCGTCGACGGCGGTCTTGCCTTCGAACGGATTGGTGCCCGGCAGCGGATTCGCGCCAATCGGCCGGCTGAGCGCTTCCCAGCCGCGCGGCACGAGGGCGGCTGATCCGGCAGCGGCGGTGGCGGCGCGCGCGCCAACCGGCGTCGTGCTGGCCACGAGCGACTTCTTCAGGTAAGTCGCCGCGAGCGAGAGCTTGCCCTGCGCGCGATACATGCGCCCCACGGCGGCGAGCACTTCGGGGGAATCCTGCGCGCCGTTCAGCGCGGCGTTGGCCAGTTGCTCGGCATAGCGCCAGTCGCGCGCGCTGGTGGCGGCATAGAGCGCGGCCAGTTGCAAACCGCGGTCGTCCGGGCGGCGCGCGAGCGCCACGCGGTAGCACTTGAGCGCGTTGGCCGGGTCGCCCGCCGACGTGTAAAGCCGGGCGAGCGCTGCCTGGAGGTCGGGGTTCTCGGGCATGGCCGCGAGCCACGGCGCGATCACGGCGTAGGCGCTCGCGAGATCGCCGCTCGTGCGCACGGCGTCGGCCTGGCGCACGACGATCGAGAGATTGAGGTTGTCGAAATCGGTGCGTTGCTCGGGCGTGAGCGGCATCGTCTGCAAGCGCCGCATGACTTCGCCGAGCAGCGCGTCCTGATGGCTCGCGAGCAGGATGCCCGCGTATTGGAGCTGCAAAGCGGCGTCGCCGGGCGCGGCCGCCATCGCGCCTTGCACGAGCGCGAGCGCGCGGGCCGGATCGCCCGCGCTCACGTAGCCGCCCGCCAGCACGCCGATCAGCGCGGCGTCGCCGCGCGCGACCGGCTCGACACCACGCAAAAGCGCGAGCGCCTGCGGGTTCTGGCCGCGCTTCGCCAGTTGCCCGGCGAGATCGACCTGCTGGCCAACCCACAGGCGATGCTGAAGCCCGGTCATCGCGCTCGTGCGCTTGTCCACGGGAATGCGTTCGAGCGTCTGCAAGCCGTTCGCGTAGTCGTGCGCCTCCTCCGACAACAGCGCGCTCGCATACAGCGCGTCCACCATGTCGGGATGCGCGGCCAGCAGGCTGTCCATCATGCTGCGCGCGGTGCCCGATGCGCCCTGGCGCACGTAGATGCGCGCGAGGTCCAGGCGCAGCCACGGATCGTCGGGATTGCCCGCGAGCGCGCTTTCGAACAGGCTGCGCGCGCGGCCCAGATCGCCCTGCGCTTCGGCCGCGCGCGCCTGCGCCGCCTCGGCCGTGCTGCGCAAGCGGTCGAGGCCGCCCGCCTTGTCCTGCTGCGCGGCGGTCAATTGCGTGGCGAAGGCGAGCGCCTCGTCGCCGCGCCCCTGCGCGGCGAGTGCGCCGACCAGCCCGCGAATCGCGTCCGGGTTGTCGGCCTGACGGCGCAGCGCCATGCGGTACGCCTGCTCGGCGCCCTGGGGATCGCGGTTGGCGAGCAGCAGTTCGCCCAGCATCACCTGCGCCGTGACATCCGACGGATTGAGCGCGATCGCGCGCTCGAACAGCGACTTCGCTTTCGCGGTTTCGCCGTTGCTTTGCGCGCCGAGCGCCGCGCTCGTGTAGCTCCAGTAGGTCGCGCTCGTGAGCGCCTCGCGCCAGCGCGCGGCGTCGCCCGCGCGCGAAGCCCGTTCCAGGTCGTTGCGCGCCGCTTCGAAATGCTCCTGCTTGAGTTCGACGATCCCCATGCCGCCCAGCGCGTCGGGGTCGTTGGGCGCGTTCGCGAGCACGGCCGCGAAGCGCGCGCGCGCCGTCGCGAGGTCGTTGCGGTCGAGCGCGGCGAAGCCTTCGCCCACCGCGCGCCCGCGCGCGTCGTTCGCGGCCGCCTCGCCGCCGCGCTCACGCGTGGCGCGGTCCTGCGCGACCATGCTGTCGTAGCGCGCCTTCACGGCGGGGTCGTCGGGGGCGAGCTTGAGATAGCCGTCGAAAAGCGCCTGGTCCGACGGCCGCGCCGCCAGCCAGAGCAGCGCCTGACGCCAGCTCTGGCGCGCCTCGCGCCCGTACTTGCCGTCGCTCACGAGCGTCGCCAGCCGCGCGATGCCGTCGCGCCGCGTGGTGTCGCGATACGTGAGGTGCTGCGCGTAGGCCAGTTGATAGCGCGGATCGTCGGGATTCTCGCGCGCGAGTTGTTCGAGGCCGCGGCGCGCCTCGTCCCAGCCATCGGGCGTGGCCGCGAGCGCCTGGTAATATTCGAGCCGCAGCCCCGGCGCGGCCGGCGCGCCCTTCAGCGCCTTCTGATACTGCTCGACTGCCTGAGCGCTCTTGCCCGTCTGCGCGAGCCGCCGCGCGTCGTCGACGGCCTGGTCGCGCGGGCTCGTCTGGCCCAGACGCCTGCCCAGTTCGTCGATGTCGGGATAGTTCGGCGCGACCGCGCGCAATTGATCGAGATAGCCTTCGGCCTTGCCGCCGTCCTTGCGGTCGGCCATCACCATGCCCATGCCGAACAGCGCGTCGGCCTGCTTCGCGTCGATGCGCAGCACTTTCTGCCAGGCCTGTTCCGCGAGGTCGCCGCGGCCGTGCGCCTGCCAGTACTTGCCCTGGTCGATGAGCGCCTTGAGCGCGTCGTCCGCGGCGCGCACGTGCGGCGCGTGGGCAGCGCTCATGAGGCCCGCGAGCGCGAGCAGCGCCGTGATGCGCGTCATTCGCATGCGCCCCTCCACGACGGCGTCAACTGGCCGTTCGCCTCGAAGCGGTAGCGGCCCTCGACCGCGCCGCCGCCAAAGAGCCCGAGCACGCGGTCGTAGTACACCAGCGTGTCGTCGCCGGGCGCGGCAAGGCGCGCACGCGCGAGCGCGAGTCCCGTCTGGTCGCCTAGCGCCGCGAAGTACGGCGCAAGCGCCCCCCAGTAGCCGGGCGGCGCCTCGCCCGTGCCCACTCCGCTCGTGACCGCAACCCGTTCCGGCGGCGCGCCGGTTTGGGCGACGCGCGCCGCCATGCCGCGCACCGAGTCGAGCCAGGGCCTGGCCAGCGGATCGGCGGCATTCGCGAGACCCGCCCACAGATACACACGGATGGCGTCGTAGCTGCCGGTGTCGCCGCTGTTGCGATCGACGACGAACTGGCCCGCGCGCCATGCGGCCCAGTCGGGCGCGAAGCCGTGCGGCGAGGTGGCCGCGATCATCGTCTGCGCGTTGCGCGCGAGCGCGTTCCAGGGACCGCCGCGCAACTCGTGCGCGAGGCCGCGCAGCACCGGCAACGGCAAGTAGCTCGGGTTCAGGCGTGTGACGTCGCCGGTCGCGAAGCCTTGCGGCCCCGGCAACAGCATGGGGCCCAGGCCCGCGAGATCGGCGACCTCGCGCCTCGCGATCTCGTCGGCGAGCGCGGCGCCGAGCGCCGTGTATTCGGGCGCGCGCCACAGCCGCCCCGCCTGCAACAGGTCATAGGCCATCCAGAGATCCGCGTCGGAGGCCGCGTTCGCATCGAGCACGCCCCACGAGCCGTCGGGCCGCCTGCCCCACTGCCACGCGGGCAGCCGCACGCTCTTGTCGTCGAAGTTGCCGCCCGCCAGATTGGTGCGCGTCCAGCCCAGCATCCTGTCGAAATTCGCGCGGTCGTTGGCAACCAGCGCGAAGAACATGCCGTACGACTGACCTTCGGAGGTGGATTGCTGCACGGGCGTCGAGGCGTCGAACACACGGCCGTCGGCCTGCATCGCGTGCGCGACGAAGGCTCGCCAGGCGCTCCAGTCGCCGCAGCGCGCGGCGCTGGCGTGCGCCACGGCGGGCGTGAGCGCCGCGCCGAACAGCGCGAGCGCGGGAAATAACGCGGATAAGCGCACGGATAACCGCACGGATAAGCGCGCGCGCTCACCGAAGCGCTTCGATGAGCGAGGGATGCGAGGCGTCATGTCATTCCTTGAGCCGGCGCGCAGCCACGCTGCGCAGCATCCGGTAAAACAGCGCGGCGATCACGAGCGCGGCGATCACGCCGCCGAGCAGCAACAGCATGGGGTGCGAGGAAAGCACCCAGCGCACGTATTCGAGCGGCGTGAGCTTGCCGACGTAATAGAAGTTGCCGTTCGAGGTCACCGTGACCGAGCGGCCGTGAATCACGGCCATCGCGCCCTGCACCTGCGGCAGCACGTCGGCGTCGAGCAGCGCCGAGGCCATGTCGGCTTCCGGCGCGCCGGGCGAGGTGATCAGCGCGACCACGCTGCGGCCCGGCTTCAACGGCGACTCGAAGCCCGCCATCAGCGCGCTGCCGCCGTTGCTCACGAGCGAGAGATCGGCGCGCGCCGTGGTGCGCTCGACGCCGTGCGGGCCGTGCCACCAGTCCTGGAACTGGTACACGGCGTCGGTGAGCGTGAAGCGGCTCGTGCCGCCGTCGCTCGAGAACGGCATCGACTTCGCCCAGCGCGAAAGCAGCGGCTGACGGCCGGGACCGCCGAGCACGATCAGGTCCTTGTCGGCGAGCGTGTCGACGTCGGCCGCGCTTGCCACCGTCGCGCCCGTCACCGGGTAGCCCGTCGACTCGCCCATGCGGCCCATGGCCAGCAGGAACAGGCTGTAGTCGCCGCCGGTCGGCTCGTCCGGCAGGATCACGGCCGTCTCGGAAAGGTCGGCCATGCGCGTGAACGGGAAACCGCTGTTGGCGAACGCCGCGAGGTCCGGCAACGCCATGTAGTGCGGGAACGACGAGAGGTCGATGGTCGAGTCGGGGTCGATCGTGCCTTCGACATCGCGCAGCAAACGCCCCGAGCATTCGCCCGTGTCGGGGATGTCGTAGAAGTAATGCAGGCGCAGTTGCGCGCGCGGCGTGAGCAGCAAGGGCGGAACATGGACGATGCGGCGCGCCGCGCCCGTCGAGTAAGCCACCGCGCCGAAGCGGCCGAGGAAGCGGTTGATGCTGAAGCGTGACGGATCTTCGGCCGGAATCTGCAACGCCTGCACGAAGGTGTTGTTGACGCTTATGTTCAGCGACGAGCGATCGGGCCGCGGGCGCACGGTGTAGCGGTAGAGCAGGTCGATCGGCGCGCCCTTCGTGTTCCAGGTGAAGACATCGGGCGGCACGTGCAGATTGATCGAGATCGGACCGGCGTCGTAGCCCGTCACCGTGAGCGCGCGTTCGTCGGCGAGTTCGCCAAAGCGCACCGGGCGGTCGGAGGGCAGCCAGTTCGGGGCGTCGTAGGGCACGCGCGGTTTGAGCGTGGTGAGCTGGCCGATCGTCACGCTCGTGCCCGAGAGCGTGTTCTGGCCGAGCGCGAGCGCGCTCGCGGCCGTCTTCAGCTCCTCGCTGTTGCGCCCGAGCACGAGCAGCAACTGGCCGCGCGCGGGCGCGGCGCGCTCCACCACGGCGAGCGTCGGGCCGCTCACGGGCGGCAGCGTCAGGCCGTCCGGATGCGAGTCGGCGAGCGCGAACACCACGGCGTTGCCCGAAAGCGGCGCGCTGCCGAGCTGCGCGGGAAAGAGCGCGCCGCGATAACCCGCGAGCGCGCCGAACCACGAAGCGAGCGTGCCGGCCGCCTCCAGCGTGCCCGCGTCGGGCTTGTCGGCGAACACGAACGGCAGCTCCAGCCGGCGCACGTCGCGGCGGTCGAAGAACGGCTGCGGCAGCGCGCCCAGGTTCGGCTTTTCCGGCAGCGAGGCGTAGGTGAGATCGAGCGAACTCGCGTTGCTGAGCGTCGCCCACAGCGTGGAGTTGGCGGGATCTTCGCAGCGGCGCGTGTAATGGCCGATCAACTGGACATTCAGGCGATTGAACTCGGTGATGAAGCGCGGATCGAGCGCGATGTCGCGCGCGATCGTCGTGCCCGCCTGCGCTTGCGGCACCGGCAGCGTGGCGGCCACTTCGCCGTTGATCAGCACCTTGAGCTGCGAGAGGTCCGGCAGCAGCGCGGGCGAGTAGCTATAGACGAGATGCAGCGTCGCGGCCGTCACCACTTCGTCGTTGCGCACCGAGAACGGCACGCCGTTCTGCCCGTCGACGCCGCGCAACTGCAACGGATCGATCGCGCCGAGGTCGGCGAAGGTCAGGGTCTGCCGGCGGCCGCCCGGCACGAGCGTGCCCGGGTTCGCCGTGGTGGGCGCGCGCACGCCGAGCAGCTTTTGCTGCCCCGGCGTGAGCGGCGGCGTTGGCAGACCGAGAGCGGGCTGTGCGCCCGCCTGGGCGTCGAACACACTGGCCGCGCCCGGCGGCGGCACGGCGCCAACTGCGGTCGCGCCATCGGCCGCGCGAGCGGCGGACGGCAACGGCACGGTATCGGCCGTAGCAGCGGTATGGGCCGTCTGGGCCGTATGGGCCGCCACGGATGCGCCAGGCTTGCCGTCCGCCGCCACGGCGAACGGCAGGCCGCACAGACCAAGCGCCAGGCCACACGCGAACACGCTCGCGAGGCGCGCTCGCGAGGGTGAAAATCCTCTCCCTTTCTTCATCTGCCTTAGCTGTCTTTTTGTGCGGTTCGTTTTGCGCCGCGCGTGGCCCATGCGCGGAAGTCGCCGTAGAGGTGTCCGAAGAATCCGCCGATGCCGTGCGCCCCCGCGAGCCACACCTGCGCGAGCGCGCGCAGCGGCCTGTCGGGCTCACGGCCCTGCGCCCAGCCGCTCCAGGCGTCGGCGCGCGAGAACGTCGCATTCACGAAGTTGAATTCCTGGTCCTTCGACATCTCGACGAACTGGAGCCCCGCGCGCCCCGGCTCCGTGAAGCTCACGGTCGCCCGGAACGCGTACTCCTCGTCGCCGCGAAAGAGCGACACCGTGACCGGCTCGTGCAGCGGCACCGAGATGTTCTGCGGCAGCTTCACGCCCACGCCGCCCTCGGAGTAGTCGAGCGTCTCGCAGGCGAGCGTGCGCCCGGTGCCGAAGCGCAGCATCACGGGCATCGTCATCGCGACGCGGTGCACGGAGCGCACCTGCTTGCGCTCGTTGGCGGCGGCCATGCTCGCGCCGAGAATCAGCGAGTTATAGGCGGTCCACGCGAGATTGAGGATCGTCGTGTTGACCTCGCTCGTGACGTGCCAGTACGCGTGGATATGCCAGATGCCGAACCCGAAGCCGAGCAGGTTGAGCAGCAGCAACACGAGGTAAGGGCGGGAAATCGCCCAGTCGAAGTAGTTCTCGGCGATCTTGCCGCCCTTGGCCGTCACGTTGAACTTGCCGAGCTTCGGGTTGATGAGCGCGAGCAGCGTGGGCGCGGTGATGTACGAAGCGAGCACCGACTCGTAGACCTCGGCCCAGAACGAATGCCGGAACGCGCCCTGCATGCGCGAGTTGGTCACGTTCGCATGGAACATGTGCGGCAACGCGAACAGCGCGATGGTCGCCGCCGACGCCTGGATCACGTGCGCCCCGAAGAACAGGAACGACAGCGGCGCCGTGAGGAAGACGAGACGCGGCACGCCATAGAAGAAGTGCATCATCGCGTTGAGGTAGCACAGGCGCTGGCCGAACGAGAGCCCCTTGCCCAGCAGCGGATTGTCGACGCGAAAGATCTGCGTCATGCCGCGCGCCCAGCGAATGCGCTGGCCGATATGCCCCGAAAGGCTCTCGGTCGCGAGTCCCGCGGCCTGCGGTATCGCCAGATAGGCCGTGGTGTAGCCGAGACGGTGCAGCTTGAGCGCCGTATGCGCGTCCTCGGTCACCGTCTCCACGGCGATGCCGCCGATCTCCTCGACCATCGAGCGGCGCAGGAGCGCGCACGAGCCGCAGAAGAACGTGGCGTTCCACAGATCGTTGCCGTCCTGCACGAGACCGTAGAACAGCTCGCCCTCGTTCGGCACCTTGCGGAACGTGCCGAGGTTGCGCTCGAACGGGTCCGCGGAGAAAAAATGGTGCGGCGTTTGCAGCATCGACAGCTTCTTGTCGCGCAGGAACCAGCCTAGGCAGACCTGAAGGAAGGAGCGCGTCGGAATATGGTCGCAGTCGAAGATCGCCAGGTATTCGCCATTGGTGATCTTGAGCGCCTCGTTGATGTTGCCCGCCTTGGCGTGGCGGTTGTGCGAGCGGATCGTCCAGTTGACGCCCACTTCCTCGCAGAACGCCTTGAACTCGGGGCGGCGGCCGTCGTCGAGCACGTGGATCGAGAGCTTGTCCGCCGGGTAGTCGAGCGCGAGCGACGCGTAGATCGTCGGCTTCACCACGCCGAGCGGTTCGTTGTAGGTCGGGATGAAGATGTCGACGGTCGGCCAGTCCGCGCGCGAGGCGGGCAGCGGCACGGGCTTGCGCCTGAGCGGCCACGCGGTCTGGAAGTAGCCGAGCAGCAGCACGAGCGCCGCATAGAGTTCCGCCGACACCAGCAGCAGGCCCCACAGCGCGTCGAGCGGGCGCGACCAGTAGGTGGTCTCGGTAAGACGCCAGTACATGTAGCGCCCCGACGCCAGCACCGAAAGCATGATCATCACGAGCGTCGCGTAGCTGCCTTCGACGCGGCGAAACAGTAGCGCGCAAATGAAGCAGCAGAGGGCGAACGCGAGTTGCTGGCTGTTCGCGAGCGGCACCGTGAACACGAAGAACATCGCGCCGAGCGAGAAAATCGTCAGCACGACGGCGACCGGCTTGTTGCCCCAGAAGCGCGCGTCGGCGAAACGTTCGAGGCGCGAAGCGGCCTTGCGCGGCGCGAACTCCGGCGCACAGTCCGGCGCGTGAGCGTCCTTGCGCGCGCTGCTCATGCGTGGCTCCTGCGCGCAAGGACCGGCGCTTCGAGCGCGCCCAGCAGCCACCGGCCCAGCTCGCGCATGTCGGCGGCGGCCTGGCACATCGTGTCGTAGCGCACCACGGTCGTATTGCAGGCGAGCGACTCGCTCACGCCTTCGTCGTCGTGGACGACGCCGGGAAACATGTGCGGGCCCAGCATGCCGCGCAACACGCGCAGCACGTCCTTGTTGAGCTGGCGCGACTGGTCGACCTGATTGACCACGTAGCCCTCGCCGAGAAACTCGGGCCGCGACGCGGCGTAGATGTCGATCATGCGCTGCATCTGCGGAATCGCCGCGTAGGAGGCGGCGTCCGCCAGCACGACGTTGATCGCGAAATGCGCGGCGCCGAGCGCGGCGCGCGTGTAGGCGGACGAACCCGGCGGCGTGTCGACGATGACGATGTCCGCTTCGCCGAGGCGCAACGTCGCGAGGCCTTGGGCGAGCCAGTGCGGCGTCTCGTCGAGATGGCGCTCGAACAGGTGCTGCTCCTCCTCGATCAGCGCGCCGAACGGCAGCACGGCCACGCCGTCGCTGCCTTCGAACATCGCGCTGCGCCAGGATGCGCCCGTGAACGCCGCGCGCGAGAGGCCGTCGACGCTGTCGAGCGAGCCGCCGAAATAAAGGCGCAGCGAGTTCTGCGGATCGAGATCGACCGCCGCCACGCGGCGGCCCTGCGCCGCGAGGACCGCGGCGAGGTTGGCGGCGACGGTCGTCTTGCCAACGCCGCCCTTGGCCGACACCACACTCACGACTCTCATGGCCCGCTCACTCCCTTGCCTGCTTCCCTGAGAAACCACGGTCGGTGTGACGAACCGGCGTGGTCCTGTGCTTGCGATTCGGTCCGCGCTTCTGACCGCGCTTCTGACCGCAATTCAGCTTGCGTCGGCTTGAGCGCGCCGCCGCGCAGCCGCGCGAACAGATCGTCGAGGCGCTCCGGGTCCTGGGGCGCACGCGCAGGCAACGCCGAAGGCTGGCCGCCCGCGCCCGCACGCGTATCGCCGAAAAGCCTTTTCAGCGGCGCGTTCGCTGGCGTTGCGCCCGGCTGAGCAATACGCGACGACAAAGGCATTGGCCTGGGCATCTCCGGCGTATCGGGCATGGCCGCGCCGGGCTGTGCGAACCCCACGCTCACTGCCGGATTGAAGCGCACGGTCTGCACGGGCGCAGGCGCGCGCGCAGATGCGGGCACGGCACCGCGATCATCGGCTTGCGACGCTTCGTCGCCCGCGCCCGGCACGGGCAAAAAGCGAAACTCGGCGCTCTCGGGCGCGGCGGGCGTTTCCCTCGCCAGCACGGGCGGCACGTCGCGGCGAGGCGAGCGCGTGAAGAGGGGCGCGGAGCGGCGCATCACGGCCTGCGAGTCCTCGCGCGCCACAGGCTCCCGCGCAGGCGTGTCGTCGCGCGCGGGCGTGGCGTCGCGATCCGCGTCCGCCGCCGGAAGTTCGACCTGACGCGGATCGATCATGCCAAGCAGCGGCCAGCGGCCGCGCGCCTCGTGCGCCTCGTTTTCCATTCCGATTTCCCGATAACTGGCTGCGTCCCCGCCGAACCGGTCGAAGAGCGCCTGGACGTCACGCGAGGGACTCATAAGATTCACCGCCGAGAAGAGAGCAAGGACGAGAGCCAGGACCGGACGCCGTGGCGCCGGACGCGATGACGGCTCGCCTCACGCCAGCGCGCGCGCCAACTGGAACGCCACGACGAAGCCGTCTTCCGGCGCGCCGGTCTGAACGACGGCGAGATCGGCGGCGCCCATCGCGTCGAGCCATGTCTGATAGGCGCCTTGCAGGAAGGCCGGGCTCCAGGCGAGCGCGTCGCCGCCGAACGCGGCGAGCGGCGCGCCATAGTGGGTGATGCGCAAGGAGTCGCCCGCGTCCGCGAGTTCGACGCAACCCCATTGAATCGCACTCCAGCGGGCATTGATCGCAACGGCGAGACCCGCCGTCGACTCGCAGGGCGGCAGCGGGTGGGCGGCGGCGAAGCGCGCCCCGATGCGAAACATCAGCTCGCGCAACTCGTCGCGGCTCAACTGCGATTCGAACTCGGCGGCCAGGGCGCGCAACAGACCGCGCCATTGAAGAGAAAGATGTTGTTCGAGCAGGACGTCGACGACAGTCGGCATGGGCACGCTGGTCCGGTTTGGTCTGAAGGACACCTTAGAACCGTTCAAAAAAAGCCCATGAGGGCGGCTTGTTCTTGCGCCGATCGGTGAATGCTCGATGCCTGCGACCTGGCAGGCGGGGCTCGACGGCATCCGCCTCGTGCACGACTGGGCCCCACTATAGCGGTTGCCTGAAAGGGTTCGAAACCGCGTAATTCGCCAAACCTTGGTCTGATTTCGCCATTCGTGCCGGCGCCCTGGCGCCGCTGGCTATTTCCCCGCTGCGCCGCCGAAGCATGCCTCCATCACGCCGAGCAACGCGCGCTTCGCGGGATTGTCGAGGCCGGTGTACGCGAGCCCGATGCCGGCGCGGTGATCGCGCAGATCGAGCGCGCGGGCCACGACTTTGGGCGGCAAGGCCGAGGCGGCCTCGGACGGAATCATGCCGATGCCCATGCCCGCCGCGACCAGCGCGAGCATGGTCGTGAATTCGCCCAGCTCCTGGGCGATCTCGAGATCGACGCCCCCGCGCTTGAGCGCGACGAGCAATTCGTCATGAAAGCCGGGCGCGTACCTGCGCGCCAGCACGAACGCGGGACAGCCTCGCAGATCCGCCGGCCGGATCAGTGCTTGCGCGGCAAGCGGATGCGCCTCCGGCAACGCCACGACGAAGGGCTCCTCAAGCACCGTGCGAATCTCAAGCCCGGCACTCGCCACGGGCAGGCGTATCAGCCCGAAGTCGAGCTTGTTGTCGTGCAGAGCGGCGATCTGGTCCGGCGTGGGCATGTCCTTCAGTTCGAGCGTCACGAGCGGGTAGCGCTCGTGCATGGTGCGAATGAGGGTGGGCAAGAGCTTGGGCAAGACCGACGAGACGAAGGCGATCCGCAGCGTGCCGATTTCCCCGCGCGCCGAAAGCCGCGCGGTCTGCTCGGCGCGCTGCGCCTGATGCAGCGTGGCGCGGGCTTCCGGCAGAAAGAGCCTGCCCGTTTCGCTCAACGCGACCTTGTGCCGGTCGCGCTCCAGCAGCCGCACGTCGAGCTCGTCTTCCAGCGCCTTGATCTGCATGCTCAACGCGGACTGCACGATGCACAGCCGCTGCGCCGCCCGGCCGAAATGCAGTTCCTCGGCGAGCACGACGAAGGCCCGCAGATGCTTCAGTTCCATGTTCACTCCTGCGGCCTTTTGGCACGAATCGCTGGCACGCAGCGTCGGCACGCATCGTTCCCGAGATTGGTTATCACGAATCATGATAACAGTGTCACGAAAGACCATTGGCGCGATGGCGGCGCTTCGAGTGAACTACGCGTAACGGAGACAACACAGGCGCGCATGGCGAGCGCCGGGAACCATGAACGACGCATTGCAACTCTTCAGCCTGAGCGGACGGCGCGCCCTGATCACCGGCTCCGGGCGCGGCATCGGGCTCGCGCTCGCACGCGGACTGGCGAGCGCCGGCGCGGCGGTCGTCATCAACGACCGCAACGAGCACAAGGCCGCCGCCGTCGCCGCGCAACTGCGCGAGGCAGGCTTCGAAGCGGATATCGCGGTTTTTGATGTGACGAAGCGCGACGAGGTCAACGCCGCGATCGACGCGGCCGAGGCGCGCCTCGGCGCCATCGATATTCTCGTGAACAACGCCGGCGTCCAGCGCCGGGCGCCGCTCGAAACGTTCGAAGCCGACGACTGGAACGCGCTGTTGCGCGTGAATCTCGACGGCGCGTTCCATGTGTCGCAGGCGCTCGCGCGGCACATGCTCGCGCGCGGGCGCGGCAAGATCATCAACATCTGCTCGGTGCAAGGCGAACTCGCGCGGCCAGGCATTGCGCCCTATGCGGCCTCCAAAGGCGCGATCCGCATGCTCACCAAGGGCATGTGCGCGGATTGGGCCGCTCGCGGCATTCAGGCCAACGCGCTTGCGCCCGGCTACTTCGCAACCGATCTGAACCGCGCGCTCGTCGACGACCCCGAGTTCTCGAACTGGATTTGCAAGCGCACGCCGGCGGGGCGCTGGGGCCGCGTGGAGGAACTGTGCGGGGCCGCGGTGTTTCTGGCGTCGTCGGCATCGGACTTCGTCAACGGGCAAACCCTCTTCGTGGACGGCGGCCTGACCAGCGTGGTGTGAGTTCACCGCGCACGCCAACCCACCACCCAACAAGAACGAACACAAGACAAAACATCGTCAAGGAGACACCGAAATGCACACACCCAAAGCGAACCGCACGCGCTGCGCCCAGGCGCTGGCCGGGCTGACCCTCGCGTTCGCGGCCTGCGCATCGCATGGCGCCGACTGGATCGTCTCCGGCAACGACGCGAAATATCAACGCGTAGAAGGCCGCGACACCTACCCCGACAACGCGAGGCCCGACACGCTGACGCTGCTCGACGCGAGCCGCTTCCCGCCCCAGGTCAAGGTGCAGGTCGAGGTGGAGAACGGCATCCAGGGGCCGCCCCAGGCCGTCGCGCTCACGCCGGATGCGCACGTCGCCCTGGTCGGCGCGCCGACGCGCTACGACCACGCGGCCCAGAAGCTCCTGATGGATTCGTTCCTGCAAGTGGTCGATCTCCAGGCGTCGCCGCCCACCGTCACGCGCCTCGATCTCGGCAGCCATCCCCAAGGCATCGCCATCGACCGCAGCGGCCGCCTCGCGCTCGTCGCAGGCCTCGACGGCAGCGTGACGGTGCTCGGCATCGAGGGAAACCGCGTGACGCTGGTGGACACATTGAAGATCGCGCAGAAGCGCCTTGCCGGCATCAGCTTCACGCACGACGGCCGCCACGCGCTGGTCTCGTTGCGCGACGAAGGCGGCGTGGCCGTCCTGAATGTCGCCGACGGCCACGTGAGCGACAGCGGCCAGCGTCTGTCGAGCGGCGTGGCGCCCTACACCATCGACGTATCGAGCGACGGCAAATGGGCCGTGGTGAGCGACGTCGGCCTGGCCGGCCTGCCCGCCTACGCAGGCAAGCTCGCGGGCGACGCCGACACCGTGACGCTCATCGACGTCTCGCATGAGCCGTTTCGCGCGGTCCAGCACCTCACCGTGCCGTCGCTGCCCGAGGGCGTGGCGATCTCGCCCGACGGCAAATGGATCGGCGTGCAGGCCATGGACGGTTCGAACCTGACACCCGACAACCCCGGACGCCATGCGCGCGGCAAAGTCGTCCTGTTCGCCATTCGCAACGGTCAGGCCGTGCAGGTTGCCGAGGCGCCGGGCGGAGAAGCCGCGCAGGGCATCGTCTTCACGGCGGACAGCCAGTATCTGATCGTGCAGTTCAACGTCGAAAAGCAGCTTGCCCTCTTCGCTGTCAACGGCGGGCATCTGCGCGACACCGGCGAGCGGATCGCGTTGAGCGGCGGCCCGTCGTCGCTACGCACGATGCCGCGCTGACATCACCACCTGCCGCACCTTCGTTTTTATCGTCAACATCCAACGATCATGCCTCACTCGATTCCCACCCTTTGCGGCTCGCTCGCCGGCCAACCGTTCACGTTCAACGTCAAGGTGCACAACGCCGCGTACCGCGTGCTCGGCGTGGACTATACGTTCGTGAGCTTCGGCGTGGAGGACATCGCCGGTGCGGTCAATGCCATGCGTACGCTCGGCATTCGCGGACTGAACGTCACGATGCCGCACAAGCAGGCCGTCATGCCTTATCTCGACGCGCTCGACGAAACCGCGCGCGCGATTGGCGCGGTCAACACGATCGACAATCGCGACGGCCACCTCACCGGCTACAACACCGACTGCGTGGGCGCGGTGCGCGCGCTCGAAGAGGCCACGCCGCTCGATGGCCGCCGCATTGCGCTGCTCGGCGCGGGCGGCGCCGCGCGCGCGATCGCCTGGGGCATGCAACGCGCGGGCGCGCGGGTGAGCGTATTCAATCGCACCGAATCGCGCGGACAGGCATTGGCCGACGACTTCGGCCTCGCATTCGGCGGCGACCTGGGCGCGTTCGATCCGGCCGCCTTCGACGGCGTGGTCAATGCGACGGCGGCGGGCTTTCGCGCCCCGGACGTCAATCCGTTGCGCGCGCAACAGCTTGCGCCGCATCTGTTCGTGATGGATGCCGCCTTCATTCCCGTGCGCACGAAGCTCATACGCGACGCCGCCGCCCTCGGCTGCCGGGTGGTCGACGGCACGCGCATGCTGCTGCATCAATTCTGCGGACAGGTCGAGCTGTACACGGGCAAGGCGGCGCCCCTCGACGCCATGAGCACGGCCTTGCTCGACGAAATTGCCCGCGTCGGCTAACCGGCGCGCACCGCAACGAAGCCGGAAAACGGGCCGGAGATTGCGCACCTTGCATCAAGACAAGGGCGCATCGCAATGCCGGCCCGCAGCGGTACCCCATCTGGAGGAGACGAGATGAAACACCCCCACCCCACCGCCGCCGCGCCGAGCGCCGGCCCCGGCAACACGGGCCCGGCCCGGCACGCGGTCGCCACCGCCGACCTGTACCGCGCGGCGTGGGCGGCGTCGCTTGGCAGCGCGCTCGAATACTACGACTTCGCGCTGTACAACCTGGCGTCGGCGCTGATCTTCGGGCCGCTGTTCTTCCCGTCGAGCGATCCCGCCATGGGCCTGATCGCGAGCTTCGGCGCCTACTTCCTCGGCTTTGCGATCCGCCCTGTGGGCGGCATTGTCTTCGGCACGCTCGGCGACCGCTACGGCCGCAAGTTCGTCCTGATGGCGACGATCCTGCTCATGGGCGTGGCAAGCACGCTGATCGGCCTGCTGCCCACGTATGCGAGCGCCAGGGTCTGGGCGCCCGTCCTGCTGGTGGGCTGCCGCCTGTTGCAAGGGCTCGGCGCGGGTGCGGAGCAAGCCGGGGCCGCCGTGCTGATGGCCGAATACGCGCCCGCGAAACGCCGCGGATACTTCGCGGCGCTGCCGTTCATGGGCGTGCTGCTCGGCACGGTGATGGCGGCCGCGATCTACTTCGCGCTGGTGCGCGTGGAGGACATTTCGCAAAGCTGGCTCTGGCGCGTGCCCTTCCTGCTCAGCGCCGTCATCATCGCGGTGGCGGTCTGGATACGCCTGAAGCTCAAGGAGTCGCCGTCGTTCACGCGGCTCGAAGCGCGCAAGCAGGTCAACGACAGCCCGTTGAAGCATCTCGTCACGCATGCGAAGCCGACGCTCCTCAAGGTCATCGGCCTGCGCATGGCCGAGAACGGCGGATCGTCGATCTACCAGTCGCTCGCCATCAGCTACATGGCGACGGCCACCGGCCTCAAAGGGCCGATCGGGCCGGTCGCGCTGCTGCTCGCGGGCGTATCGGGCGCGGTCGTCATTCCGCTCGCGGGCATGCTGAGCGACCGCTACGGTCGCGTTCCCGTCTATCGCGCCTTCGCGCTGTATCAACTCGTGCTGGCCTTTCCGACCTGGTGGGTGCTGAGTCTCGGCAACGCGAGCGCGAGCATCGCGATGCTTTGCGTCACGCTGGCCGGGGTCTGGGGCATGTTCGCCACGCAGGGCGCGCTGCTGCCCGAGTTGTTCGGCGCACAGCACCGCTACGCCGGTGTCGCCGTGGGGCGTGAAGTGTCGGCCGTTATTGCGGGGGGCGTCGCGCCGCTCATCGGCGCGTCCATCATCGCGTGGGCGACCCTGCGCTGGGGTGGCGCGCAAGGCACCGTTCTCGCGTGGATTCCGCTGGCGGCGTATGTGGCGATCCTCAGCGCGATCGGCGTGGTGACGACGTTTTACACGCCGGAGACGCGCGGCCGTGATCTCGACGATCTGCGCGATGCATCGGATGAAACGACGGTGGTGGGCGAGGCGTATGAGGCGCGGCGGTTTTAGCGGGGCCTCGCCAACAATCTGATTACAATTTAATAACGGCGCGCCTGGGCGAACGCGAATTCGTGTCCCGGACGGTTCCCTCGCAATGAGCGACACGTCCACCAGGCGCCCATAACAAATCGCGATATCGTTGCCGTCGCCGATCTTCTCGACATGTCGCTCCGGCGCAATGAACCCGGCGGCTGCATCGGATTGTGGCGGGGGTGCAAAGACAGTCGTGTGCCAGCGCTGCCTTGATCCCGACCGCGCCACACGGCGAATTCCGGCGTTCGCCGTCTCATAGCGCGTTTGCCCGCCTCCGCTATCGCCGCCAGCCAATCAGCAATAAGCACCACGCAATGGGCGGCCGACCACCTACACCGACCGCGAATACCCCCTACATGCCTGTCGGCTACTTTTGATTCCAATCAATGCTCGCAGACGCCCCCGGGGACTAAGATTCCGGTGCCTTTGCGCAGTCAGTTCTCCCACCGGTGCAGCAGTCGCCATACCGCCGGACGGCCGGTCGTTTCACGACCTGGCCGGAGGCTGCACCGCGCATGCGATCCGATCGAACCTCCGATCGACCAAATCAAGCATTTCGCCGCGTCGTGACTCGCCATGTCAGACCCACGATTCGCCAGCGCAAGCCGGCATCGTGTGTCTGCGCGTTCCTGCCGCGCGCGCAAAAAGATGGGGAGCGCTTCGTACATGGGTTCACGCACTACCGCGGCGATCGCCTCGCTAATCGTCCGGTCTCGCACCGGGCTCTCTTCATCCACGCCTGCCTTCGCGCCCCGCCGCGCCGCCCGCGCGCGGCAGTCCGCGCGATGCCCGTCGTTCGACCACCCGTCTTCCGGGACCCGCCCATGATCCGCACGATCACCGACCGCTTCCCCATGCGCGCGCTGTTCGTCAGCGACGAATTCGCCGAGTCCACCGCCGCGGGCCGCGCCGAGCGCATGCTCGACGAGGATCTCGCCAGCCGCCAGATCGACGTCGTCCGCTCACGCAGCGCCGAGGACGCCCGCGCAACGCTCGCCGCCGACGCTTCGATCCAGTGCCTGCTGCTCGACTGGGATCTGCACGACGACCCCGCGCACGCCGGAGCGATGAGCGTGCTTAGTGAAGCGCGCCAACGCAACGCGCACTTGCCGGTTTTCCTGCTCGCGAGCCGTCAGGCGGCCTCCGCCATCCCGGCCGAAGCGATGGAGAAAGTCGACGATTTCATCTGGCTGCACGAGGATTCGCCCGATTTCATCGGCGGGCGCATTCTCGCGGCGATCCACCGCTACCGCGAGCGCGTGCTCCCGCCCATGTTCCGCGCGCTCGTCGCGTTCTCCCAGGTCTACGAATACTCCTGGCACACGCCCGGCCACACGGGCGGCACCGCGTTCCTCAAGTCGCCGGTCGGCCGCGCGTTCTTCAGCTTTTTCGGCGAGGAACTGTTTCGCTCGGACCTGTCGATCTCGGTGGGCGAGCTTGGCTCGCTGCTGGATCACTCCGGCCCGATAGGCGAAGGCGAGCGCTACGCGGCGCGCGTGTTCGGCGCGCATCGCACCTACTACGTGACCAACGGCTCCTCCACGTCCAATCGCGTGATCCTCATGGCGAGCGTCACGCGCGGCCAGGTCGCGCTGTGCGACCGCAATTGCCACAAGTCGGTCGAACATGCGATGACGCTTTCCGGCGCGATACCGACCTGGCTGCTGCCCACGCGCAACCGCTACGGCATCATCGGGCCGATCCCGCCCGCGCGGCTCGCGGCGGCCGCGCTCGAAGCGGCCATCGCGGCCAATCCGCTCGTGCGTGACGGTGTCGACCCGACGCCCGTGCACGCGATCGTCACCAATTCCACCTACGACGGCCTGTGTTACGACGTCGCCCGCGTCGAGGCGCTGCTCGGCGAGCGGGTGGACCGGCTGCACTTCGACGAGGCGTGGTACGGCTACGCGCGCTTCAACCCGATCTACGCGCGCCGCTTCGCGATGCACGGCGAGCCGGGTGCTCACGACGCGTCGCGCCCCACGATATTCTCGACCCAATCGACGCACAAGCTGCTCGCCGCGCTCTCGCAGGCTTCGATGATCCACGTGCGCGACGGCCGGCGCCCGATCGAGCATGCGCGCTTTAACGAGGCGTTCATGATGCACGCCTCGACCTCGCCGCAGTACGCGATCATCGCCTCGAACGACGTGAGCGCCGCGATGATGGACGGCCCCGGCGGCCACGCATTGACCTCGGAGTCGATTCACGAGGCGATCGCATTCCGGCAGATGATGTCGCGCCTGCACGCGGAGTTTGCCGCGCGCGGCGACTGGTTCTTCGATGCCTGGCAGCCCGAATCGATCAGGGATGCCGAAGGCGGCAGCGTGCCGTTTCATCTGGCGGACCCGGAGCGGCTCGCCGCCGACGCGTCGTGCTGGACGCTGGAGCCGGGCGACGCGTGGCACGGCTTCGACGGGCTCGAACCCGGCTATTGCATGCTCGATCCGATCAAGGTGTCGATCGTCACGCCGGGCGTGCAGGCGTGCGGCGCGCCGGCCGAAACCGGCATTCCCGCGTCCATCGTCACGAGCTATCTGGACGCGCGCGGCATCGTCGCCGAAAAGACGACCGACTTCACGATCCTGTTCCTGTTCTCGATTGGCGTGACCAAGGGCAAGTGGGGCACGCTCGTCAATGCCCTGCTCGAATTCCACCGCGACTACGCAAGCAACGCGCCGCTCGAACAAGCATTGCCCGCGCTCGTACGCGAGCATCCCGCGCGTTACGCCGGGCTCGGCCTGCGCGACCTCGCCGCCTCGATGTTCGAAACGATGCGCGATCTGCGCTCGACGGACCGGCTCGCGCAGGCGTTCTCGGATTTGCCCGTGCCCGACATGAGCCCGGCCGAGGCGTATGAGCAACTGGTCAAGGGCTGCATCGAAACCGTCGCGCTCGACGCGCTCGCGGGCCGCACGCTCGCCACGGGCGTGGTGCCCTATCCGCCCGGCATTCCGCTGCTCATGCCGGGCGAGAACGCGGGTGCGGACAACGGCTCCGCGCTCGCGTACCTCAAGGCGCTCGAAGCGTTCGATCGCGCCTTTCCGGGCTTCACTCACGACATTCACGGCGTCGAAGTCGAAAACGGCGCGTACCGGCTGAGCGTCGTGACGTCCGGCGCTTCGCCCAACCGCAACTGATTCGACGGATCGCGCCCTTCTCATCCGTTTCCCGCACCCTTCTCGCACGCGTTGTAGCCGACCGCCGGCGCCAAGCCGCCGGCCCCCTTTCCCGGAGAACGATAATGAACCAACCCATCGCGGAAAAAACTGGCCTGACCACGCCCTCGCAACCGCCCGGCCCCGCCGCCGGGGGCGGCGGCCCGGACTCGCGCAAGCTCGGCGTCGTGCTGCTCAGCGGCATCGTCGTGGGCTCGATGATCGGCGGCGGCGCCTTCAATCTGCCGCAGAACATGGCGGCGGGCGCGGGCCTCGGCGCAATCGCCATCGCGTGGATCATCACGCTCGTCGGCATGTTCTTCCTCGCGAACTCGTTTCGCACGCTCGCCGACCAGCGGCCGGACCTGACCGCCGGCATCTACTCGTATGCGCGCGAAGGCTTCGGCAAGTTCGCGGGCTTCGAAATGGCATGGGGCTACTGGCTGAGTTCCGCGTTCGGCAACGTCGCGTTCGCGGTGCTCATCATGCAGACGCTCGGCTACTTCTTCCCCTCGCTCGACGGCAAGAACTGGCAGTCGATACTGGGCGGCTCCCTGCTGATCTGGGCCATGCACTTCATGGTGCTCTCGGGCGTGAAGCGCACCGCCATTCTCAATTCGATGGCGAGCGTGGTGAACATCGTCACGCTTTCGGTGGCGATCGTCGTGATCGCGCTGTTCTTCCAGAAAGGCCAGTTTACGTTCGACGTGTGGGGCCAGCAGCAGCACCTGGGCGGCACGCTCGCGCAGGTCAAGAGCACGATGATGGTCACGCTGTGGGTGTTCATCGGCATCGAGGGCGCCGTGGTCGTTTCGGATCGCGCGCGTAATCAGCATCAGGTGGGCACGGCGACCTTCATCGGCCTTGCGGTGTGCACGACGCTGTATTTCCTGCTTTCGGCGCTGCCCTTCAGCGTCATGCCGCAGAAAACGCTCGCCGGATTGCAGAACCCTTCGTCGGCGTACGTGCTGCAACAACTGGTCGGGCACTGGGGTGCGATTTTCGTGGTCGTCGCGCTGCTGTTCTCGGTGCTGAGCTGCTGGCTCGCGTGGACCGTGCTCGTTGCGGAGCTGCCGTTCGCGGCCGCGAAGGACAACATCTTCCCGCGCGTGCTCTCGCATGAGAACCGCCATCACGCGGCCGCGCCGTCGTTGTGGCTCTCCAGCGCCGTCATGCAGGCGATGATGTTCGTCGTGCTGTTCGCGCACGACGCGTGGATGTGGCTCATCAGCGTCGCGGGCGTGATGATCCTGCCGCCCTATCTCGCGAGCACCGGCTTCCTCTGGAAATGCGCGACGCAAAAGAACTTCCAGATTCACGCAGGCGAAGGCAAGCGCGCGTCGCTATGGACCGGCGTGCTCGGCACGGCGTATTCCGCCTGGCTCCTGTATGCCGCCGGCCCCACCTATCTGCTGATGTCGACGATCTTCTTCGTGGCCGGCATTCCCGTGTTCTGGTATGCGCAGCGCGAAAAGGACCCGCACGCGCCCGTGTTCACCGCGCGCGAGCGCGTGGCCGTGGTCGTGCTGGTCGTCGCGGCGATCGTCGCGTTCGTGCTGTTTGCCAAAGGCATCGTTTCCATCGGCTGAATTCGATCGGCATCCTGACGAGGTATCTTCATGTCGTACGATAGATTATTCGGCTTCCTGTTCTGCTGCGCCACGCCGCAGCCCAATACGTTTGCGCAGTCGCGCATCGGCCGCATCGTTGCCGAACTGACGCGGCAAGGCTACGAGGTCGCGCAGATGGCGACGACGGCCGACGCCCGCGGCGCCGTGCGCGGCGACGCGGCGATCGGTTGCATCGTCATCGAATGGTCCGTAGCCGAGCCCGAAAACGAGGTCGAGGCGTTCGTGCAGTTCGTGCGCGAGCGCGGCCTCGACGTGCCGGTGTTCATCCTCGCCGAGCGCCATCGGCTCGAAGAGATTCCGGTGCGCGTGCTCAGCCTCGTGAGCGGCTACGTGTTCGTCGAGGAGGACACGCCCGAGTTCGTCGCGCGCAATCTCGTGGGGCATCTGCACAACTATGCCCATTCGCTCAAGACGCCGTTTTTCGGCGCGATGGTCGACTACGCGGGTGAAGCCAACCAGATGTGGACCTGTCCCGGCCACAACGGCGGCGTGTTCTACCAGAAGAGTCCGATCGGCCGCGCGTTCGTCAAGCATCTGGGTGAAGCCGTGTTCCGCAACGACCTGGACAACTCCGTGGTGGGTCTCGGCGACCTGCTCGTGCACGAGGGCCCGGCGCTCGCCGCGCAGAAGGCGGCCGCGCGCATCTTCGGCGCCGAGCGGACCTACTTCGTGCTCAACGGCACGTCCACCTCGAACAAGATTGCGTTGAGCGCCCTCGTCGCGCCTGGCGACCTCGTGCTGTTCGATCGCAACAACCACAAGGCCGCGCACCACGGCGCGCTGTTGCTGGCCGGCGGCATTCCCGTTTATCTGCCGACCACGCGCAACGCGCACGGCCTGATCGGACCGATCGACTTCGCCGCGCTCGACGAAGCCGCGATTCGCGAGTCGATCCGCCGCCATCCGCTCGTGAGCGACACGCAGGCAGCCTCGCGGGCGCGCCCCTTCCGCGTCGCCGTGATCGAGCAATGCACGTACGACGGCACGATCTACGACGCGCGCCTGATCGTCGAGAAGCTCGGGCCGCTTTGCGACTACATCGTGTTCGACGAGGCGTGGGCGGGCTTCATGAAGTTTCATCCGCTCTTTCGCGGCCGCTTCGCGATGGGCGTGGAAGGGCTCGACGCGAACGCGCCCGGCATCATCGCGACGCAATCGACGCACAAGCAGCTCGCCGGTTTCTCGCAAGCCTCGCAAATCCACATCAAGGATTCGCACCTGAACGGCCAGCGCCGCCAGGTCAATCACTGGCGCTTTAACGAAATGTTCATGCAGCATTCGTCGACGTCGCCGTTCTATCCGCTCTTTGCTTCGCTCGACGTGGGCGCACAGATGATGCGCGGGCGTTCCGGCGAAGTGCTGTGGGACGACACGATCCGGCTCGGCATCGAACTGCGCAAGAAGATTCGCGCGCTGCGCGACGAGTACGCGGCCACGGAAACCGACCCGGCGCGGCGCTGGTTTTTCGATCCGTTCGTGGCCGAATTCGCACCCGAGCCTGCGCCGGGGTGCTCGCCGAACGCTGTGAACGCAAGCGACGTGCCGCGACGCTGGGAGGACCTGCCGACCGACGAACTGGCCTCGAACCCGCGCTGCTGGGCGCTCGCGCCGAACGCCGCGTGGCACGGCTTCGGCCCGCTCGCGCCCGGCTACGCGATGACCGATCCCAACAAGCTGACCCTGCTCACGCCCGGCTTCGACCGCGCGAGCGGGCAATACGCGGAGCACGGCATTCCCGCGCCGGTTCTGGCCGAGTTCCTGCGCGGCCAGCGCATTGTGCCCGAGAAGAACGATCTGAACAGCATCCTCTTTCTGCTCACGCCCGGCCTCGAATCGTCGAAAGCGGGCACGCTGCTCTCCGCGCTCGTGCGCTTCAAGCAGCTCCACGACGACAACGCGCCGCTCGACGTGGCGATGCCCGCGTTCGTGGCCACGCATCGCGAGCGCTATGCGGGTGTCGGCCTGCGCGACCTGTGCGCGCAGATGCATGCGTTCTATCGCGAATGCAACGTGAGCGCGCTCCAGCGCGAGCAATTTCGCGCCGAGCATTTTCCGCAGCCCGCCATGTCGCCGCAGGATGCCATGCACGCGCTCGTGCGCAACGACGTTGAACTGCTGCCCATCGAGCGCATTGGCGGGCGCATCGCGGCGACGCTCGCGCTCGTCTACCCGCCCGGCATTGGCGTGGTCGTGCCCGGCGAGCGCTACGACGCGCGCGCCCAGCCGATGCTCGACTATTTCCGCGTGTTCGAGGAAGGCGGCAACCGCTTTCCGGGCTTCGAGAACGAAATCCAGGGCATCTACCGTCAAACCGGCGACGACGGGCGCACGCGCCTCCATACCTATGTCGTCATCGAATAACCTCGCACAGGAGAACTGATCATGCCTTTCGGCGTTCATTCGGAAGCCGGCAAGCTGCGCACCGTGATGGTGTGCGCGCCCGGCCTCGCGCATCGCCGGCTCACGCCCGGCAACTGCGGCGCGCTGCTGTTCGACGACGTGATCTGGGTCGACCGGGCCATCGAAGATCATCATGCCTTCGTGCGCGTGCTGCGCGAACGCGACGTCGACGTGCTCGAATTCCATCATCTGCTCGCCGAAGTCTGCCTCGACCCGAACGCGCGCGACTGGATTCTCGACCGCCGCATCACCGAGGAGGAAGTCGGCACGGGCATGCTGCGCGAACTGCGGCTCTGGCTGGAGTCGTTGCCCGCACAACGTCTTGCCGACGCGCTGATCGGCGGCGTGGCGAAATCCGAGCTGCCGTTCGACGCGCGGGGGCTGTTCGGCGGCTATCTCGAACGCTCCGACTTCGTGATCCCGCCGCTCGTCAACCTGATCTTCCAGCGCGACACGAGCGCGTGGATCTACGGCGGCGTCACGCTGAACCCGATGTTCTGGCCCGCGCGCCGCAAGGAAACGCTGCTGCTCGCGGCGGTCTACGGGTTCCATCCGCGCTTCGCGGGCAAGGTGCGCACGTGGTGGGGCGACCCCGAGCGCGATCACGGCGCGCAAACGCTCGAAGGCGGCGACGTCATGCCGATCGGCAACGGCGTCGTGCTGATCGGCATGGGCGAGCGCTCCAGCCCGCAGGCGGTCACCCAGGTCGCGCGCGCACTGTTCGCGGGCCATGGCGCGAAGCGTGTGATCGCCTGCCAGATGCCCAAGGCGCGGGCGAACATGCATCTCGACACGGTGTTCTCGTTCCTCGACGCCGATTTCGTGAGCATCTATCCGGGCATAGCGGACGAGATCCGCTGCACGAGCCTCTACGCCGGCGACGCGCTCGGCCAGATCCGCTACGAGCGCCACGACGGCAAGTTCCTCGAAGTCGTGGCGAATGCGCTCGGCGTGGGTTCGCTGCGCGTGCTGACCACGGGCGGCGACAGCTATGAAAGCGAGCGCGAGCAATGGGACGACGGCAACAACGTGCTGGCGCTCGATCGCCGCGTGGTGCTCGCCTACGACCGCAACACGTGGACGAACCGCAAGATGCGCCAGGCCGGCATCGAAGTCATCGAGATCCCGGGCGGCGAACTCGGGCGCGGGCGCGGCGGCAGCCATTGCCTCAGTTGCCCGATCGAGCGCGACCCCATCGCCCTCTGAGCCGCGCACTCCTTCACGAAAAACTGTCACCATGTTCAACGTACACAATCGCAGCTACCTGACGCTCATCGACTACACGCCGCGCCAGATCCGCTATCTGCTCGACCTCTCCCGCGACCTCAAGCGCGCCCGCTATGCGGGCACCGAAACGCCCCGCCTCACGGGCAAGAACATCGCGCTGATCTTCGAAAAGACCTCGACGCGCACGCGTTGCGCCTTCGAAGTGGCGGCACACGACCAGGGCGCGCACGTCACCTACATCGACCCGACCGGCTCGCAGATCGGCCACAAGGAGTCGATGAAGGACACCGCGCGCGTGCTGGGCCGCATGTACGACGCGATCGAGTATCGCGGCTACGCCCAGGAAGTCGTCGAGGAACTGGCAAAGTATGCGGGCGTGCCCGTCTACAACGGCCTCACCGACGAGTTTCACCCGACGCAAATGCTCGCCGACATGCTGACGATGAGCGAGCACAGCGACAAGCCGCTCCACGACATCGCGTACTGCTATATCGGCGACGCGCGCAACAACACGGGCAATTCGCTGCTGACCGTGGGCGCGAAGCTCGGCATGGACGTGCGGCTGTGCGCGCCGCGCAACCTCTGGCCGCGCGACGACCTGATCGCGCAATGCCGCGAGATCGCCGCGAAAACGGGCGCGCGCCTGACGCTCACCGACGAGCCCGGCGAGGCGGTCAAGGGCGCGGACTTCGTCTATACCGACGTGTGGGTGTCGATGGGCGAGCCGCCGGAAAAGTGGGGCGAGCGCATCGACGCGCTGCTGCCTTACCAGGTGAATGCCGCGCTGCTCGCGAAAACCGGCAATCCGCGCACGAAGTTCATGCACTGCCTGCCCGCGTTTCACGACTCGCATACCGAAGTCGGCAAAGAACTCGCCGAGCGCTACGGGCTGCATGATGGCGTGGAAGTGACCGACGAGGTGTTCGAGTCGGAGGCATCGATCGTGTTCGAACAGGCCGAGAACCGTCTGCATACGATCAAGGCCGTGCTGGTCGCGACGCTTGCGCTCTGAGGGGAACGGCATGCGCATCGTGGTCGCCCTTGGGGGCAATGCGCTGCTCAGGCGCGGCGAGGCGATGACGCCGCAGACGCAGCGCCGCAACGTGCGCGACGCGGCGGCGCAGCTCGCTCGCGTCGCGCCGGGCAACGAACTCGTGATCGTGCACGGCAACGGCCCGCAGGTCGGGCTGCTGGCCGCGCTCGGCGCAAGCGCGCCGCCGGCGCAGCGCTTTTCGCTCGACGTGCTCGACGCGCAGACCGAAGGCATGATCGGCTATCTGATCGAACTCGAACTGCGCAACCAGATGCACGAGTCGCGCGCGTGCGCGACCCTGCTGACGATGGTCGAAGTGGACCGCGCCGACGCCGCGTTCGCGCGGCCGGACAAGCCCGTTGGCGCGATACTCACGCGTGACGAGGCGAGCGCCGCCGCGCAGGCGCACGGCTGGAGCGTCGCCGCGGACGGCAACGGTTTTCGGCGCGTGGTGCCGAGCCCCGCGCCGCAGCGGTTTCTCCAGCTCGATGCGGTGCGGGCGCTGCTCGCGCAAGGTTCGATCGTGATCTGCGCAGGCGGCGGCGGGGTGCCCGTGGTCCGCGCGCCGGGCGGACAATATGATGGCGTGGAGGCCGTGGTCGACAAGGATCGCAGCGCGGCGCTGCTGGCCCGCGCGATCGAAGCGGATCTGTTCGTGATCGCGACGGACGTGGACGGCGTTTATCTGGACTGGGGCACGCCGCACGTGCGCCGCGTGCGCCGCGCGCATCCGGACGCGCTCGCGGCGTACGATTTCGCGGCCGGGTCCATGGGACCGAAGGTCGAGGCCGCCAGCGATTTCGCGCGCAGCACCGGCCGGCGCGCGTCGATCGGCGCGCTGGCGGACATCGCACGCCTCGCCGCGGGCACGGCGGGAACATCGGTGCAGACAGGCGAGCCTGGCATCGTGGACGACGCAACCGGCGTGCCGCGCGCCGGATGAGAACAAGCAAAAGAGAAAGAGGCAGGTCATGAATGTGTTCGACAAGAAAATCGCGGAGCAAAACGATGCCCAGACGCCGGTGGCGCCCCCGTCTCGCTACCGGCCGTCCATTTATGCGGCGCCGTTCCAGAAGGGCGGGGACGGCGCGGCGGTCGAGTTGCTCTCCGCCGCGGACCAGGACGCGCTGATGGCCATTTCGCAACTCGTGAGCGTGCGCCGCAACGCGATGCTGTACGCCGAGGGCGGCGAGGCAAAGTTCGTCTACAACGTGATCAGCGGCGTCGCCAAGACGTTTCAGTTGCAGCCGAACGGCGACCGCCACGTCACGGCGTTTCTGTTTCCGCGCGATCTGCTCGGGCTCAGCGTCGACGGCCAGTATGTCGCGACCGCGCAGGCGCTCACTCCCCTGCTTGCGTACCAGATTCCCGTCAAGGCATTAGAGGCGATACTCGAACGCGATCCGCGCCTGAACATCGGCTTGTTGTGCAAACTATGTCATGAGCTGCGCTCGTCGCAGAGTCATGCCATTACCGTCTCAAAGCAGCATGCCAGCGCGCGGCTCGCGGGCTTCCTGTTGTGGGTCGAGCACGTGAGCGCGCAATCCGGCGGCGGCACGAGCGAATTCACGCTGCCGATGGGCCGTCGCGACATGGCCGACTATCTCGGGTTGACCATCGAAACGGTGAGCCGTGCGCTCAACGCGCTCGAAGCGGAAGGCGCGATTCTGCGCAGAGGTCCGCGCGCCATCGAACTCCTCGACGGCGGCAAGCTGCGCGAGGCGGCGGGGCTGGTTTAACAAGGCGGCGGGCGATCGACCGCACACCGAATGGCTCGCCATGCCTCTCGCGCCCTCTTGTGCCCTTCTGTGCCCTCTCGCCGGCCATTCGCGCGCCATCAAATCGGTGGCCAGCGTATATTCATGGCGCGAATGTCATGGGGCACATTCAACACGCTACGCAGGGTAGTTGATGAACAAGAAGCTTGGCTGGACGCTCGCGGCAGTCGCGATCGTTGCGGCGATCGGCGCGGCCGTCGTCTGGCAGCGCAACCAGGGGCGCGGTCTGCCGGATAACGTTGCGCACGCAAACGGTCGGCTCGAACTCGCGCGCGTCGATGTGGCGGTGAAGTACGGCGGCCGTATCGTCGATCTGCCGGTGCACGAGGGCGACATGCTCGCAGCGGGCGACGTCGTCGCCCGTCAGGACAACGACGAGTTGCGCGCCCAGCTCGACGCGGCGAAGGCCGCCCGCGAACGCGCGGCGGGCGCCGCCACCCGCGCCGCCGCACAGCTTGACGCAAGCGGCGCGCAGGTGCGCCTCGCGCAGCTCGAATCTTCGCAGGCAACCAAACTATTGGACGCCGCGCAGATTTCGCCGGTCGAACGTGATCGACGCCGCCTCGCGCTGGAAGGCGCGCAGGCGGGCGAAAGCGCCGCGCGCGCGGCGCGCGCCGAAGCGCAGTCCGCCATAGCGGAAGCCGATGCCCAGATCGCGCGGCTGCAAGCCGTGCTCAACGACACGACCGTGCGCGCGCCGCTCGCGGGGCGCGTCGAATATCGCGTGGTCGAGGTCGGCACGGTGCTCCCGGCCGGCGGCCGCGTGGTGTCGATGCTCAACCCCGACGACATCTACTTCACGATTTTTCTGCCCGGCCCGCAGGCGGGCAAGCTCGCCATCGGCGCGGACGCCCGCATCGTGCTCGACGCGTTCCCTCGCGAGCCCATTGCCGCGCGCATCGGCTATGTGTCGGACGACGCGCAGTTCACGCCCAAGTATGTCGAAACCGATAGTGAGCGAGCGAAGCTCATGTACCGCGTGAAGCTCCAGTTGCCGCTCGACGTCGCGCGCAAGCTGGCCTCGCGCCTGAAAGGCGGCATGACGGGCGAAGGCTACGTGCGCGTCGATCCGTCGCGCCCGTGGCCCGAGGCGCTCGCCGTACGCGGGAGCTAGGCGATGGCGCCTGGAGACGAAGCCACGGGGCTTCGTAAGGATGGCGAAGCGATTCGCATTGCCGGTGTCTCGCACCAGTACGGTGCGACGCGCGCGCTCGACGGCGTCTCGCTGGTCCTGCCCGCGCGCACGACGATCGGCCTGATCGGCCCGGACGGCGTGGGCAAATCGACGCTGCTCGGTCTCATCGCCGGAGTCAAGCGCGTGCAGCACGGCGAAGTGAGCGTGCTCGGCGCGGACCTGCGCGTGCGCGACGCGCGCGAGCGCGTGCTGCCGCGCATTGCGTTCATGCCGCAGGGGCTCGGGCGCAATCTCTATCCAACGTTGTCGGTCTACGAAAACGTCGACTTCTTCGCGCGGCTGTTCGGACTCGCCGAGGCCGAACGCGCCCGGCGCATCGCCCGGCTGCTCGACGCGACGGGCCTCGCACCCTTCCCCGACCGGCCCGCGGGCAAGCTTTCCGGCGGCATGAAGCAGAAGCTGGGCCTGTGCTGCGCGCTCGTGCACAACCCCGACCTCCTGATTCTCGACGAGCCGACCACGGGCGTCGACCCGCTGTCGCGCCGGCAGTTCTGGACCCTCGTCGACGACCTGCGGCGCGAGCACGCGGGCATGAGCGTGATCGTGGCGACGGCCTATATGGAGGAGGCCCAGCGCTTCGAGCATCTGGTCGCCATGGACGACGGCCGCGTGCTGGTGAGCGACAGCACCGAAGCGGTGCTGCGCCGCGCGGGGACGCCGAACCTCGAAGCCGCCTATGTCGCGCTCCTGCCGGAACAAAAGCGCGGGGACGCGGGCAAGCTGGTCATTGCGCCGCGCGAGCCCGTTGCGGGGCCGCCCGCGATCGAGGCCGTCGGGCTCACGCGGCGCTTCGGCTCGTTCGTCGCCGTCGATCACGTGAGCTTTCGCATCGAGCGCGCCGAAATCTTCGGCTTTCTCGGCTCGAACGGTTGCGGCAAGACGACCACGATGAAAATGCTGACCGGCCTGCTGGACGCGACCGAAGGCACGGCCACCTTGCTCGGCAAGCCCGTGAAGGCCACCGACATGAGCACGCGCATGAAAGTGGGCTACATGTCGCAGTCGTTCTCGCTGTACGAGGAATTGAGCGTGCGCCAGAACCTCGAACTGCACGCGAAGCTTTACCGCATGGAGGGCGAGCGCGCGAGGAGCGCGGTTGCACGCTCGCTTGAGGATTTCGAACTCGCGCCGTATGCGGACGACCGGCCGGCCAGCCTTTCGCTCGGCATCCGCCAGCGGCTGCAACTGGCCGCCGCCTGCCTGCACGGGCCGGAAGTGCTGATTCTCGACGAGCCCACTTCGGGCGTCGATCCCGGCGCGCGCGACATGTTCTGGCGGCATCTGGCCAGACTGTCGCGCGACGCGCACGTGACCATTTTCATCTCCACGCACTTCATGAACGAAGCCGCGCGCTGCGACCGCATTTCGTTCATGCATCGCGGGCGCGTGCTCGCGGTCGGCACGCCCGAGGCGCTGCGCGAAGCGCGCCACGCGGCGACGCTGGAAGACGCGTTCGTCGCCTGGCTCGAAGACGCGCAGCGCGATGAGGCGCAATCCGCCGGCACGGCGAAGGGCGCCGCTGCGGCAGCTCCCGATGCAGTGAAGGCGGCCAAAGCGCCCCGCCGCGCGTCCAGGATGGCCGGCGCGCTTGCCGCCGTGCCGCCGCTCGCGCGCATCTGGGCATTCGCGCGCCGCGAAACGCTCGAACTCGCGCGCGACCGGCTGCGGCTCGCGTTCGCGCTGCTCGGCCCGATCGTGCTGCTGCTCGCCGCCGCATGGAGCGTCTCGTTCGACGTGGACAACGTGCGCTTCGCCACGCTAGACCGCGACCGCACCGTGGCGAGCCGCGAACTGATCGAGCAGTTCGCGGGCTCTCACTATTTCGTGCCGTCCGGCGAGGCGCGCAGCGACGACGACGCGAGACGACTCTTGCAAGCCGCCGACGCGCAACTGGTGGTGGAAATTCCACCTGGCTTCGGCCGCGACCTGCTGGCCGGCCGCCGCCCGGAACTCGCCTTCTACGTGGACGGATCGAGCCCGTTTCCGGGCGCGACGATCGACACTTACGTGAACGCCGTGCTGCTGCGCTACGTGAGCACGCAGATGGCGCGCGCGCCCGTCGCCCAGCCCGCGCTGCCGATGAGCGTGGAAACCCGTTTCGTCTACAACGAAACGTTCCGCAGCATCTACGCCATCACGCCGGGCATCATCATGCTCGCGCTGATCCTGATTCCCACCATGCTGACCGCGCTCGGCGTCGTGCGGGAAAAGGAAATGGGCTCGATCACGAACCTCTATGCTTCGCCTGCGAGCGTAGGGGAGTATCTGCTCGGCAAGCAAATACCGTATGCGGCGCTCGCGATGCTGAGCTATCTGCTGCTCGTCGCGCTGACCGTGACGGTGCTGCGCGTGCCGCTCAAGGGCTCCTTCGTCGCGCTGTCCATCGGCGCGCTGCTGTTCGTTCTGGCGGCCACGGGGCTCGGCCTGCTCGTTTCGACGTTCGTGCGCTCGCAGGTCGCGGCGATCTTCGGCACGGCGATTCTCTGTCTCATTCCGTCCGTGAACTTCTCGGGGCTGCTCTACCCGGTTTCCACGCTCACCGGCACCAGCTACTGGGCCGGCGTTGGCTTTCCCTCGTCGTGGTTCCAGCTCGTGAGCCTCGGCAGCTTCACGAAAGGGCTGGGCATGGCGAGCTTCGGCACGATGTATGTCGCGCTGCTCGGCTTCGCGCTCGCCTACCTGTTCGGCGCGTGGTGCCTGCTGCCGAAGCAGGAGGCATAGGCGATGCTGCAATGGTTCAGAAACGTCGCCCGGCTCGCGCACAAGGAAATCTTCAGCCTGTTCGGCGACGCCACGCTGATGACGTTGATCGTGTTCGCCTTCACGTTCGCCGTGTACTCGGTGGCCAAAGGCATCAAGGCCGAAGTCTCGAATGCGTCGGTGGCCATCGTCGATGCCGACCATTCGGAGCTTTCGCGGCAACTGCGCGCAGCGATCCAGCCGCCCTACTTCAAGCCGCCCGTGGACGTCGAGCGGCGCGACATCGACGTGGCACTCGATCGCGGCACCTATATCTTCGCGATCGAGATTCCGCCGCGCTTCGAAGCCGACGTGCTCGCGGGCCGCGCGCCGAGCGTGCAGGTGCTCGTCGACGCCACGGCGATGACCCAGGCGGGGCTCGGCACCGCGTATCTCCAGCAAATCTTCGTCGCCGAAACGCTCGCGTTCCTGCGCGCGCGCAACGCGCAGGCGCAATTGCCCGCGCACGCGGTGGTGCATGTGCTGTTCAACCCGAACACCGAATCGTACTGGTTCACCTCCAGCATGCAGATCGTCGTGAACATCACGGTGCTCTCGATCATTCTCGTGGGCGCGGCCGTGATCCGCGAGCGCGAGCACGGCACGATCGAGCATCTGCTCGTGATGCCCGTGCGCGCGAGCGAAATTGCAGTGGCGAAGATTCTCGCGAATGGACTCGTCATTTTTGTCGTGTCGCTGCTCTCGCTCGTGCTCGTCGTCAATCTGTGGCTGCGCGTGCCGCTACAGGGCTCGCTCGGGCTGTTCGCGCTCAGCACCGCGCTCTACCTCTTTTCCGTCACGGCGCTCGGCATGTGGCTCGCCACGCTCGCGCCCGCCATGCCCCAGTTCGGCCTGCTCGCGGTGCCGACCTACGCGGTCGCGTATCTGCTCTCGGGCGCGGCCACGCCGGTGCAAAGCATGCCGGTCGCGATGCAACCGTTCGTGAAGCTGCTGCCGACCACCCAGTTCGTGTCGTTGACCCAGGCCATCCTGTTTCGGGGCGCGGGCCTCGACATCGTGTGGCCGCAGCTCGCGGGCGTGAGCGCTGCGGGCGCCCTTTTTCTGCTGCTCGCGCTCGCGCGCTTTCGCTCCATGCTCGCGCAACAAGGCTGACCCGCGATGATCCGTCCACGTTATCCCTCGCCCCCTTCCATGACGCTGCGCGCCGGCGCCCTGTGCCTCGCGGCCGCGCTTGCGGGCTGCACCTCGCTCGTCAAGGTAGACGTGCCGCCGCAGCGCGACGTTCCCGCCGCTTTCACGCAAGTGCCTGCCGCGCATGACGCCTGCGCCGATCTCACGAGCTGGTGGCGAACGTGGCAAGACCCCGAGTTGAGCGCGTATGTCGAAGCCGCCCTGCACGCGAACGACGACCTGCGCACGGCGCAGGCGCGTGTGCGCGAGGCGCGCGCGATCGCGGCGATGGCCGATTCGGCGCGCTACCCGTCGCTCGCCGCGCAGGCGGGGGCCGCGCACGGATTCGGCAATCTGCGCGATCCGTCCAGCGCTCCCGACGATACGCCGGACCTCGATGCCTGGGCGGGCGGCGTGAGCGCGATCTGGGAGGTGGACGTGTTCGGCCGCCGTGCGAGCGACGCCGAAGCCGCTTTAGCGATGGCCGACGCGGCGCAGGAGCAGTTGCGCGGGGCGCGCATCGCGATCGCCGGGGAAGTCGCGCAAAATTATCTCGCCGCGCGCGGGCTGCAACGGCGGCTCGCGGTGCTCGATCGCAGTCTCGACACGCTGCGCGCATTGCGAAACTACGCCGGTGCGCGCTTCGCGGCCGGGCAGGCGACGCGCTACGACCTGGGCCGCGTGGACGACCAGATCGCCCGCCAGGAGGCACAGCGGCCGCTCCTCGTGAGCGAGATCGCCGTGCGCGAACGGCGTCTTGCGGTGCTCACGGGACGCGCCGCGCAGGACGCCACGCCGCTCGGCACGCCCGGTGCGCTGGAAGTCCCGCCCGTGCCCGCGGGCGAGGTGCCGTCTTCCGTGCTCGAACGCCGTCCCGACGTGCGGGCGAGCGCGGCGCTCGTGCGCGCGCAGGCGGCGCGGCTCGGCAGCGCGAAGGCCGATCTCTTTCCGCGCTTCTACCTCACGTTCATCGGGCTCGACGGCCATATCCATCTCGACGGCCTGCCGGGCTTGTCGGGCGCCGGGGGACTCATCGGCGTGGGCGCGGATCTGCCGATCTTCAATGCGGGACGCCTGCGCGCCAACGTCGCCGCGAACGATGCGCGCTTGCAGGCGGCGCTCGCGCAGCATGACAAGGCGCTGCTTCAAACGCTCGAAGAAGTGGATGACGCGTACGGGCTGCGCCACGGCTTCGACGCGCGCAGCGCGCGGCTCGACGCGTCGCTCGACCTCGCGCGGCGCAATGCGCAGAGCGCGCGGCAGTTGTACGAAGGCGGACAGCGCACGCTCGACGACGTGCTCAATGCGCGTATCGACGCGTTGCAGCGCGAGGACGCGCTGGCGCAGGCGCAAACCGACGCTGCGCTCGCCACGGTGAAGCTGTATCTCGCACTGGGCGGCGGCTGGACGGCAGGCGACGATGCCACCGCCACCGCGACGGGCGGGGCTAATGCGGTTGATTGATCGCAGATCCGCTTTTGCTAATCATCGCTCTTGCTTATATTGCGCAGCGCGATCGATGTAGCGTTCAGACTGTGTTCACGACTTGTCCAACGAAGGAAGGCGACGCCGCCAAATACGCGTTCCAGATGCTCGTGAGCGAAGGCATTGTCGGCGAAAAGCTCTCTACCGCTGAAACCGGGCAAGGCGATATTCCGATGGACTATGTCGTCGAAGTCGGCGCGCAGGTCGCCGAGCGTTTCCCCGCATACGAAACCGCGGGCATCGCTTCGTCATGGACCGGCGTGTACGACGTCACGCCCGACTGGAACCTCGTGCTCGGCACCTTGCCGGGCATCGAAGGACTCGTGGTCGGCTACGGCTTCTCGGGCCACGGCTTCAAGCTCTCGCCCACGGTGGGGCGCGTGCTCGCGCAAGCGGCGCTCGGCCTGCCCACGGACGTCTCGCTCAAACCTTATTCGATCGAGCGCTTCGAAACCGGCGCATTGCTGACCGGCAAATATGGTCTCGGCGCGGTGTCCTGAGGACGCGACTCCGACCGGACCCGTGAGCACCGCAAGCGCGCAACCGAATGTTTGAATTAGAGGAACTGATTAAATGAAAGTGATTACCGCCGTCAAGCGCGTCGTCGATTACAACGTGAAGGTGCGCGTGAAATCCGATCAGTCGGGCGTCGATATCGGCAATGTGAAGATGTCGATGAATCCGTTCGACGAAATCGCCACCGAAGCCGCCACGCGCCTGAAAGAAGCGGGCAAGGCCACCGAGGTCGTGGCCGTTTCGTGCGGCGTCGCGCAAAGCCAGGAAACCCTGCGCACCGCGCTCGCCATCGGTGCGGACCGAGGCATTCTGGTCGAGACCGACGCCGAACTCCAGCCGCTTGCCGTCGCGAAGCTGCTCAAGGCCGTCGTCGAAAAGGAACAACCGCAACTCGTGATTCTCGGCAAGCAGGCCATCGACGACGACGCAGGCCAGACCGGCCAGTTGCTCGCCGCCCTGCTCGACTGGCCCCAGGCCACGTTCGCGAGCCACATCGAGATCGAGGGTTCGACAGCCACCGTCACGCGCGAAGTGGACGGCGGCCTCGAAGTGATCGCGCTCTCGCTGCCCGCCATCGTCACGACCGATCTGCGCCTGAACGAGCCGCGCTACGTCACGCTGCCGAACATCATGAAGGCGAAGAAGAAACCCATCGACACCGTCACGCCCGCCGCGCTGGGCGTGGACCCGGCGCCACGGCTCAAGACGCTCAAGGTGGTCGAGCCCGCCGCGCGCAAGGCCGGTGTGATCGTGCCGGACGTCGCGGCGCTCGTCGACAAACTCAAGAACGAAGCGAAGGTGATTTAAATGACGACTCTCGTTATTGCCGAACACGACAACGTCCAACTGAAGATCAGCACGCTGCACACGATCGGCGCGGCCCGACAACTCGCCAACGGCGTGCACGTGCTGGTCGCGGGCAACGGCGCGCAGGCGGTTGCACAAGCCGCGAGCAAGGTCGCGGGCGTGGACAAGGTGATTCATGTGGACGCCGCGCACCTCGCCGACGCGCTCGCGGAAAACGTCGCCGCTCAAGTCGTGGCGCTCGCGCGCGACTATTCACACGTGCTGTTCCCCGCGACCGCCGCCGGCAAGAATGTCGCGCCGCGCGTGGCCGCGAAACTCGACTCGGCGCAGATCTCGGACATCGTCGCGATCGACAGCGCCGACACGTTCCAGCGCCCGATCTACGCGGGCAACGCGATCGCCACCGTGCAAAGCGCCGATGCCATCATAGTCGCGACCGTGCGCACCACCGCGTTCGACGCCGCGGCGGCAACGGGTGGCGGCGGCGAGATCGTGTCCGCGCCCGCCGTTGCCGATACGGGTCTGTCGAAGTTCATTCGCCGCGAGATCGCGACGAGCCATCGCCCCGATCTAACCGCCGCGCGCGTGGTGGTGTCCGGTGGACGCGGGCTCGGCAGCGCGGACAACTTCACGCTGCTCGACCCGCTCGCGGAAAAGCTCGGCGCGGCGATCGGCGCTTCGCGTGCGGCCGTCGATTCCGGCTTCGCTGCCAACGATTTGCAGGTCGGACAGACCGGCAAGATCGTTGCGCCCGAACTTTATGTGGCCGTGGGCATCTCCGGCGCGATTCAGCACCTTGCGGGCATGAAGGACTCGAAGGTCATCGTTGCCGTTAACAAGGATGCCGATGCACCGATCTTCGGCGTGGCTGATTATGGCCTCGTGGGCGATCTGTTCGAGGCGGTGCCGGAACTTGTGAAGGCGCTGTAAGCGCTGGCACAGAGTGCGGCGGCGTGACGGATCAAACCGTCGCAGACGTATTAGATAATATGCGGAAACAGCGCCACTGCCGCCTTCACCGCGCGCTTGCGACGGCGGCGCAATGTGAGCGGCGCGCGCGGAATATCGAGCCACGTGCGCGCCGCAAGCCGCACCGCGCGATCGAACGATTCATCTTCCACGGTGCAGCGCCCGTCGATGGTGATCTGCCAGCCGTCGCGCGT
>NZ_QLSU01000050.1 GCF_003268775.1 Paraburkholderia unamae | reverse complement strand
CTGGTCGACGCCTCACGCGAGCGTGCGCGTCAACTAGGGCAGAAATCGGACATTTCTAATGAGCCAGAACCGGACATTTCAAAAAAGCCGTAACACAAAAAAGTTCGCTAATTTGTGTTATGTAAAATAATAAAAACTACGCTGAACGCTGAGCCACAGCAAACGAATCCCTTCTCTTGCGGGCTGAGTGGCATTGCGGCCGCGGTCTCTGGAGAAAGCGTGAATCAGTGGTCAGAGGAAGTCCTCAGCCGTGCCGCGCGCGAAGTGCTGGAGCGGGCCGCGCACGCCTGAAATCCGCTCTCTCCAAAGCCAGCAAGCGTTCACCAGGCACACCTCCTGCGCCACCAGCCCGTGACGCGCCCAGGAGGCTCCATGACGTCTGCTCCTCCATCCCCGCAACCCGCCGGCGCGAGCCGGCGTCCGGTGCCCACGCGTGCGCAGCGCGCCGCCGTGTGGCTCGGCTTGTGCGCCGTGCCGCTCGTGTGGCTGCTGCATCTGGCGCTAGGCGTCACCTTGCTTTCCTCGGCCTGCACCGACGCCGTTGCGCAAAATGCCGCTCCGACGTGGCGCGGCATGCTCTCGTTTCTTGCCATCGCCTCGGCGTGCGCGTTCCTGATCGCGCTCGCCATTGCCTACGCCGCCGGACGCGCCTGGCGAAAAATCGTCTATGCCTCGCATGAAAAGCACGACACGCACCGCTTCGTTGCGTGGTGCGGCGCGACCACGTCGGTAGCGTTCACGTTCGGACTCGCGTTTTCCATCTGCATCCTTATCGCCGTGCCGATCGAGCGCCTCTGCGTTGCCTTTGGATAAACGAAGGGTCGAATCGACAAAAGCAACAGCGGCGATTTGACCGCACAAGTCCTCGCAACTCGCCCGATTGATTGGCGAGCGCCGATCGTAAAGTCATGAACATCGGCAAGCAGGAATTGAGGTCGCTTTCGGATTTCAGGAGATCAGCAGTGAATTCGATTAGTATGACGATATATCGCGCGGCGGCAGGACTTACTGTCCTCGCTTGCGCAGCGGGCGCCGCAGACGTGCGGGCGCAGGAACGCTATCTGACGGGCGGCACGCTCTTGAACAGCGGCACGCTGACGGCAACCGCCGTCCCCAATGCGGACGGCAACGTCAAGATCGGCAATCCTTACGTGCCCGCATTCGGTGGCGCGTCGCCCGCGAAGGCGTCGTTCCCCCATGTGATGCCCTATTTCGACGGCGGTTACGGACACAAAAAGCCGACGCTCGGCATCGGTTTCACGTTCGATCTCGGCGTCGTTTATGGGCACCCGCATGTGACGTACGGCGCCCTGGAGATTTATCAGCTTTTCGTCGGCCCGGATGACATTCAGGACGAGGAACAAAAGCTCGCCGAAAAGACCGATAAATACCGCTGGTATCGGGTGGCGCAGGCCGCGATGATGTATCGCATCTGAATACGATCACATCGAAATATTTTGCAATCCGAATAACTTCGGTGCATCGGGCTCAGTAGACATCGCGCCGGTAACGCGCTTCGAGCGTGAGCGCGTCGAGTCGCGCTTGCCCCAACACTCGTGCGAGCGTTTCGTGCACGGCGGGCGCCATGCCCTTCGAACTGCCGCAGACGTAGATCGACGCGCCTTCGTCGATCCATTGCAGGAGGCGCGTTCTCGCGGCAAGCAGCGCGTCCTGCACGTAACGCAGTTCGCCGCCGTCGCGTGACCACACTTGATCGAGACGCTCGATAAAGCCGCCCGCGCGCCAGTGCTCGATTTCTTCGCGATAGAACGCATCATGGGCCGCGTTGCGCTCGCCGAAGATCAGCCAGTTGCGCGCGTGCCCCTCGCGCACGCGCGATTTCAGGTGCGCGCGCAACCCGGCCAGTCCGGTGCCGTTGCCGATCAGGATCAGCGGGCGGTCGTCACCGGGCGCGTGGAAGGCCCGATTGGGCCGCACGCGCAGCGTGATGGCCTCGCCCTGCCCGGCATGTTCGGTCAGCCAGCCCGAGGCCAGGCCGAGCCTGTGGCCGCCGGGCGCGCCGCAATCGTCCCAACGCGCCTGGCGCACGAGCAGTTCGAGCCGGCCATCAGCCGGCACCGAGGCGATCGAGTAGCTGCGGCGCGCCAGCGGTTGCAGCCTGTCGATCCACGCTTGAGCGCTTTGCCGGGTCGTTTCGACATCGGGCAGGCAGCGCGTGGCGAGCGCGTCGGCAAATTGCACCGGTGCGCTTTCGCAATGCACGTTCGTCGCGCCGTCCAGCCCGTGCGCATCGAGCCAGCGCTGCACCGTGGCGCGCGCATGCCGCGGCTGGATTTCGGCGATGTCGCCCGCGCGCCAGTCGAGTGCCGCCTCATTCGGCGCAAGCAGGCCGAGGTGATAAGCCCCCGCACCGGCGCTGCCGGGGTTGAGCAGCGTACGCGTGTCCAGCGTCCATACGCTGTCGGGCTGCGCGCTCCACGCAGCTTGCGTCACGCCGTTGCATAGGCCCGCGAGTTGCGCTTGCCAGGCATGCAGCGCGGCGGCGGCGCCGTTATTCACTTCGATCGTCTCGAACATCGGCTGCGCCCGCCTGTCGATTAGCCATGCTGACAATCGGTGGCCGAATGCACAGTAATCCCGATAGCGGCGGTCGCCGAGCGCCAGCACGCCGAAACGCAGTGTCGCGAGCGTGTCCCTCATGCCGTGCGCGCGCAGCGCATGGCGCACGAACGGCGCTGCCTGGTCGGGCGCTTCGCCCTCTCCCGTCGTGCTGACGACGAAAAGCGCACGCGTATGCGCGGCTAAGTCGGCGACACTGAGCGCGCCGAGCGATGCCACACGCGTGCGCGTTCCGCCCGCTTCGAGGTGAGCGGCGCTTTCTTTGGCGAGTTGCTCCGCGAAGCCCGTCTGACTCGCGTACGCGATGAGGATGAGATCGTCGCGCGCCGTCTGCGATGCGACGCCGCGCGCGCGCCGCCGGTGTTGCGCAACGAGCGCCACGCAAGCCGCGCAGTACGCGAGCAGCACGAACGCAGCGCTAACGAGACGCAGCGGGCTCCACCACGCGAGCGCCGCGCTTGCGAGCGCGAGCGTCCATGCCACGCACGGCGCGCTAATCAAGGCTCGTGCTTTCATTCGAGCATGTCCGCATACGCCGGGCTGACGCTCTCGCGAAAACCCGTGGCCGTACGTGCGAGAAAGCGCGCGGCGATGCCCTTGCGCTGCGCGAGCGCCATGCCCGCTTGCGGGCCGAGCACGGTCAACGCGGTGGACCACGCGTCCGCAAGCATGCACTCGCGGTGCAGCACGGTTACGCTCGCCAGCGCGTGGCTGGCCGGGTAGCCGCTGCGCGGGTCGATCGTATGCGCGCGGCGCACGGCCCCTGCGTCGAGGTAGTAGCGCCGGTAGTCGCCCGAGGTCGCGACCGCGAGGCCATGCAAGGCGATGAGGTCGATCGTCGGGGCGCTTGAAGGCTTGCCGGGCGCGCGAGCGTCCGTATCGTCGAGCGGCGGCGTTTCCAGTTCCACCCACCACGGCATGCCGTCGGGCTTCACCCCTTCCCCGCGCAGCTCTCCGCCGATCTCCACGAGCCGGTGCGCCACGCCGTAGGAGGCCAGCACGGCGCTCACGGCATCGACCGCATAGCCTTTGGCGATGGCGCACAGGTCGAGACTGTTTCCACCGGGTTGTTGCACGCGCAAGGTATTGGTGTCGGCTTCGATGCGTCTCCAGCCGCAGCGTGCGCGGGCCGCTTCGACTTCCGCCTGGGAAGGCGGGCCCGCGCGGCGTGGCTGTGGGCCAAAGCCCCACAGGTCGACGAGCGGCCCGGCGCTCGGATCGTACGCGCCGCCGCTTTCGCGCGCGACAGCCAGCGCCGCCTGTACCACTTCGAAGCACGCGGACGGCAGCGCCACCCAGGCGCCCGCCGCCGCGCGATTGAAGCGGCTGATGTCCGAGTCCGCGCGCCAGTTGCTCATCTGCGCGACCACGGCGTCTAGCACGGCGCGAATCGCGGCTTCGAGCACGTACTGTTTCGCGGTGGGCGCATCACCCACGTCGCCGGGCGGCAGCACGCACAGCACGGTCCAGGTGGTGCCCATGGTCTCGCCCGCGAACGAGGCGATGCGCCCTTCGCGCAGCGGCGCGAGCGCGTTCGCGTCGAGGCGGCCGGGAACGAGCACGCGCGGGCCGGCCGGGCGCGTGTCGGCGCGCGTTGCCGCTTCGGAAGCAGTGAACCCCATGCTGATCGTTCCGGCTCCGGCGCTTATTGCGGCAACACTTCAAGCGTGGCGGCATAGGCCGCGCGGCGGTTCTTCGCCTGCTTGATCGACGTGTGGTCGTCGCGCACCTCGGCTTCGAGGTAATACATGCCGGGGTTCGGCCATTTCACGTTGAACTTGCCGTCCGCGTCGGTGGTGAGCGTCGTGTCGCCCGGCTGGTCGCGGTAGCGGCTGCCGCCCGGCACCACGGACACCTTGACGTTCGAGGCCGGCTTGCCGTCGATCAGCAGGCGAAAGCCCGCATCCGTGCCCGCGACGAGATCGTTCGGGTGCGTGAGCGGCGCCAGTTCGAGGCCGTGGCCCGAGGGCTTGAGCGTGGCCGTGCTGGGCTTGCCGCGCGTGACGAACGACTCGACGCGCACGTCCGTTTCGGTCACGTCCACGTCCTGCGCGTTCGCGGGCAGCGCCTGCGCGAGCGCATCGACGTTGCCGCGCCAGCGCTTCTTTTCGCCGTTCAGCGTGTACGAGGCGAACACCGCGCGATTGTCGATGGCGATGCGATACGTGCCGTCCTGGGTCAGATGCACGTCGAACACGCTGCGATAGCGGCCCGTGCTCTCGTTCTCGGGCTTCGCGGCCGTCCCGTCGGGCGCGGTCACGGCGAGGCCGTCGAGCTTCAGCGGAAAGTGGTCAAAGTAAAACAGGTCGTTGGACACGGCGGCGTCGACGGTCACCCACGGGTCGTTGCCCGAAAGCACGGTGGCCGAGGGCAGCAGCCACAGGCGGTGCGCGTGGGCGGCGAGCGGCAGCAGCGCGGCGAGCGCCAGCGCGGAAGCCTTGAGGGAGAGCCTGGCAGCGGAAATTTTCATGGTCTTGATTCTCAGGATCGGCGTGAAATAAAAGATCGGGATAACTGATGAATTGACGATCAGGGTTTGACGCTCACCGTGACCGTACCCAGTTCGTGCTCGCCCTTTGCCTGCGCGGACTTCGCGCCCGTCGGCGGCCATACGAAGGGCACGCGCACCAGTTCGCGGCCGCCCACTTCGCGCGCGGCTTCCACCACCAGTTGATACTCGCCCGCCGGCAGCTTGCCGAGAGGCGCCTTGCCGTCGGTGAAGGTCACGACCTGCTCGCCCGGCGCGCGCGTCGCGCCAGACACGCCGTCGGCCGGAAACTGCATGTCGCGGCCCGCCTTGCGCCACCACTGGCGCATGTCCTTGAGCCACTTGGTGCCCTCGCCGTTCTTCTTGTTCTGGTCGTACCAGACGGCAAGCGTCGTCACGGGCGTTTGATCGGCGCGCTCGACCCACATCGAAAGATACGGACGGTGATATTCGGCGACGTCGAGACGCGGGATATCGATGTTGACGGTCAATTCGGCGGCAACAGCCTGGCCCGCGAGCGGGCCGGCGGCCATCCCGGTGAGCGTGACGGCAATCAGTCGGCGCATGGCAAACGGTTCCTGAAGTAGTGAAAAGTAACGAAGAAAATGGCGCTGAATAGTCAGTGAATGAACAGGATGGCGAGCAGCAGCGGCGCGACGAAGCCCAAGCCCACGAGCGGCCAGGTCGCCACGCGCCCGCGTGCGTGCAGCTTGAGCAGGAAGAGTCCCGTGACGCTGAAGATCACGCACGCGGCGGCGAACACGTCGAGGAACACGCTCCAGGCCGCTCCCGCGTTGCGCCCCTTGTGCAGGTCGTTGAGATAGGCGATCCAGCCGCGCGTGGTCAGTTCGTACTGCGCTTCGCCGCTGCCGAAATCGACGCTCACCCAGGCGTCGCCGCCGGGGCGCGGCAACGCGACATAGATATCGTCGCGGGACCACTCGGCCACGCGGCCGGCGGTATCGAGGTCCCATGTGCTCGCGAGCCAGGCCGCCAACGCGGGCGGCACCGGCCCCTTGTCGCCATGCGCGGTGCGCCCGAGCGCCGCGACCAACGGCGCGGGCGCGGTGGCGCTGCGCCGCTCGACGTGTGGATGCGCCTCGATTTGCGCGGCATGGTTCAACGTGAAGCCGGTCAGCGCGAACAGCAGCATGCCGACGAGGCACAGCGCCGAGCTGATCCAGTGCCACTGCCTCAACTGGCGCAGCCAGTACGCGCGCCTGTGCTGCTGCGCGTCGAGTGCCGCCATCTCCCCTGTCGTTGCTCTCATCCTTGCTTCTGCCGAAATCCCGGTATCACAGCCCAAACCGCATCCAAATATTACGAACGGTAATGATACTCGTTTTCATTTGAAAGGTAGAGAGCCCGAAAATTACAAGGTGTTTCCGGCTCGTTGCCAATTCACCCGCGCGGAGCTACGCCCTCCTTGCACTGCGCCCTTTCGCTCGCCTGCCAGTACAGCCCGTCGGCCGCGAGGAGCCGCGTGCCCAGAAACTCGATGAAAAGGCGCGCCCGCGCGGGCCGGTAACGTCCTGGGGCAAACAGCAGGAACAACTCGTGTGGGCGGGCCGACCACGCCGGCAAAACCGTTTCGAGCCGCCCGTGCGCGAGCAGGTCGCCCACCAGCCAGTCGGGCGCGAGCGTCAGCCCGGCGCCCGCGAGCAGGCTTTCGCGTATCGCCAGCGAATTGTTGATGCGGTAGCGCCCGCGAACCGCGACACTCGCCACGCGCCCGTCGCGATGACGCAATTCGAGCGGCTGCGCATTCGCGGGCGACGCGTAGTGGAGGTATGCATGCTTTGCAAGGTCGTCGGGTTGGCGGATTTTGGGGCCGTCGCGCAGCAACGCGGGGGCGGCCACGATCCTGCGCCGCGACTCGGCCACGGGCCGCGCGATCACATCAGGCGGCAGGTCGCGCCCAATGCGCAAGGTCACGTCCACGCCCTCCGCCACCGGATCGACGAAGCGATCGTTGAGCATCAGATCCACTTCGATGCCGGGGTACCGCGTCATGAATTCGTGCACGAGCCGGTTTAGATGCAGCACGCCAAAGCTGACCGGCGCGGCGACGCGCAGGCGGCCTTCGGGCCGCTCCTGCGAGCCCTTCACGTCGGCGGCGGCTTCGTCGAAGGCTTCGAGCAGTTCGCGCGCGCGCCGGTAAAAGCGCGCGCCCGCCTCGGTGGGCGCAAGCGTGGTGGTCGTGCGGGTGAGCAGACGCGCGCCCAGTTCCGCCTCCAGACCCGCGACGATCTTGCTGACGGTGGGCTGCGTCGCGCCCATCTCGCGCGCCACGGCCGAAAGGCTGCCCAGTTCCACGGCGCGCGCGAAGACGCGCATCGAACGAATCGTATCCATGCCTATTCCATTTTTGCATGAGCGATCTGCCATTTTGCCATCTTCATCGCGGCTTTCGCATGAGTCAACATGGGCTTGTGAATGCGCTTTGCGCGGCACATCAACGCTCATGGAGAAGAAGATGGAATATCGCTCGCTTGGTCGTTCCGGCCTCAAAGTCCCCGTGCTGAGCTTCGGCGCGGCGACCTTCGGCGGCTCGGGGCCGCTCTTTGGCGCATGGGGCGCGACGAACGCCGACGACGCCCGGCGCATCGTCGATATCTGCCTCGACGCCGGCGTCACGCTGTTCGACACCGCCGATGTCTATTCGCATGGCGCCTCTGAAAGCGTGCTCGGCGCCGCGCTGCAAGGCCGCCGCGATCGCGTGCTCATCTCCACCAAGACCGGCCTGCCGATGGGCGACGGTCCGCACGACGCCGGCGCTTCACGCGCCCGCTTGATACGCGCCGTGGACGACGCGCTCACGCGCTTGCGCACGGACTATATCGACATCCTGCAACTTCACGCCTTCGACGCGCTCACGCCCATCGAAGAAACGCTCTCCACGCTCGACGATTTCGTGCGCGCGGGCAAGGTGCGCTATCTCGGCGTATCCAACTTCGCGGGCTGGCAGATCATGAAGTCGCTGGCGATCGCCGAGCGGCACGGCTGGTCGCGCTATGTCGCGAACCAGGTGTATTACTCGCTCGTCGGGCGCGATTACGAGTGGGACCTGATGCCGCTCGGCGCGGATCAAGGCCTGGGCGCGCTGGTGTGGAGCCCGCTGGGCTGGGGCCGCCTGACCGGCAAGATTCGTCGCGGGGCCGCGCTGCCCGCAAGCAGCCGGCTGCACGAAACGGCTTCGTTCGGACCGCCCGTGGAGGCGGAGCGCCTTTATCGCGTCGTGGACGCGCTCGACGCCATTGCCGCCGAAACAGGCAGGTCCGTCCCGCAGATCGCGCTCAACTGGCTCTTGCAGCGGCCCACGGTCGCTTCGGTGATCGTGGGCGCGCGCAACGAGCAGCAGTTGCGCGACAACCTGGGCGCGGTGGGCTGGTCGCTCGACGCGGAGCAGGTCGCGCGACTGGATGACGCGAGCCGCGTCGATGCGCCCTATCCGCACTTTCCGTATCGCCGCCAGGCGGCCTTCGCGCGCCTCGATCCGCCGCTCGTGCCTTGATGCACACGCGGTGCGCCAACGCTTCGGTATGCTGATCGATCACGCAACGGGCTCGTAGCGCCAGCCTTCCCGACTCCATTGCATGGTGTGCGTCGGCGCGAGCGCCGCGATGAATGCCGTGTCGTGCGAGGCCACGATCAGCGCGCCGGGGAAATCGGCAAGCGCCGCTTCGACCGCGAGCACCGACTCCAGGTCGAGGTGATTGGTCGGCTCGTCGAGCAGCAGCAGTTGCGCGGGCATGCCGCGCCACAGCGCGCACGCGAGCGCGGCCTTCAGGCGCTCGCCGCCGCTCAGCAGGCGCACCGGTTGCGTCACGCGCGCGGCGTCGAGTTGCAGCAGGGCGAGGCGGCTGCGCAATTCCCCTTCGGCGAGCGGAGTGTCGAGCAGCCCGAGTTGCTCGACGATCGAGCGCTCCGGGTCGAGGAGTTCGAGCTTCTGGTCGAGATACGCGCTGCGGACATGGGTGGCACTGATCCCCGCGCGCGGTTCCAGTTGCCCCGCGAGCAGGCGCAGCAGCGTCGATTTTCCGCAACCGTTCGGGCCGGTGAGCGCCACGCGCACGGGGCCGCACGGCGACCAGTCGAGCGTCGCCGCCGGGCTCTCTTGCGCGAGCCACGGCAAGCGCACCGCTTCGAGCGCGAACAACTGGCGGCGCGCGCTGACCTCGGCGCCTGGCAGCGCGACGAGCACGGGCGCATCGGCGCTCACGCGCGCGGCCGCTTCCGTTACCTGCTGATCGAGCGTGGCCTTGCGCTCGCGCTGCTCGCAGCGCACCCGTCCCATGATATTGCGCGCGCCGCCCTTGAGGCTCTCCTTTGCCATCGACGACAGATTGGCGGTTTTCGCGTCACGCAGCGAGCCCGCGGCGTGGCGCTGAATCGTGTCGTGCTCGCGCGCAAGCCTGCGCGCCACGCGCGCGCGCTCGGCGCGCGCGTGGCCGAGCGCGCTTCTGGCGGCCTCCTCCTGCGCGTCGCGTTGTGCGCGGTAGCTCGCATAGTTGCCGCCGTACGCGCACACGCCCTGCGGCGTGACTTCCACGATGCGCTGCATGTCGCCCAGCAACGCGCGGTCGTGGCTGACGATGACGAGGCCGCCGCGCCAGCTGGCGAGCGCGCCGCGCAGCCATGCGCGGCCCGGCGCGTCCAGGTGATTGGTCGGCTCGTCGAGCACGAGGAGGCCTGCGTCCGCGAGCAGCGCGCCGATCAGCACGACGCGCGCCAGTTCGCCGCCGCTCAGCGAGCGCGTCAATGTATCGGACTCCACATGATCGAGCCCCGCGTCGTCGAGCGCCGCGCGCAGGCGCTCGACGAGATCCCAGCGCTCGCCGATCAGGTCGAAGTCCTGGATTTGCGCCGCACCGTTCGCGAGCCGCGCGAGCGCGGCGAGCGGCGCATCGAGCCCGGCCGCCTGCGCGACGGTTCGCGTGTCGTCCAGCGCGTTGAAGTGCTGCTGCGCCGCATATGCGACACGCACGTGCCGCTCGATCGCGCCGGCGGTCGGCGCGATGCGCCCGGCGATCAGTTGCGCGAGCATGCTTTTGCCGACGCCATTGCGCCCGACGATGCCGGTCGGCACGCCGTCGAACACGAGGCTCAGCGACTCGAATAGCGTGGTGCCGCCATCGAACCGGAATGAAATGTGATGAAGCGCGACGAGCGCCGCGTTGGGCGTGACTCGAGCCATAAGCTTCTCCCGAATGTGTGAAACCATTCGCGCGGCATGCATGGCTTGCCCATGTGCTGGCGCGAAAACATTTTTTGGGGAGAGCTTAGTTATCCACTTTGGCGGGAGTCCGGCTGGAAGGAATGAAAGGCGCATGATAGCAACGTGCGTTGCCGGGCACAAGCGGTCGCTCTGCCGCGCCGTTGTCCGTGCGCCACGCGGGGCGGCTTGCGGCACGCGCCGCCCTATTGCGTCGCGCGGCGCCAGCGAATCACCAGCGCGGCGAACGCCACCGCGGCGCAGAAGATGGCGAGCCAGGAAAGCAGATTCGCGCTCGCCACGAGCGTGGCCTGGGTCTCGAGCATCGCGCCCATGCGCGAGAGTTCCTCCATCGACGGCATGCCGCCCAGGTCGAACAGCGTCATGCGCTCCACGAGTCGCGTGCGCGCGATGGCTTCGCCGTATTGCAGCCACAGGCTCGCCGCACCGGTTCCGCTTGCGGTCGCGATTTGCCGCACGATGTTCTTGAATGCATAGGCATGCTGAAAATCGTCTTCCGCGAACTCGGCGAACGTCATGCCCGCGACCTGCGCCATCACGAACGGCACTGTGAGCCCTTGCAGAAAGAGCGCGGGCAGGATCACCGTCATCGACACGCCGCTCATGGTGCGCAGCGAGAGCATCAGCAACGCGGCAGCGAACATCACGTAGCCAAGGGCGATATAGCGGCGGCGCCCGAACACCTTGGGCGCGATCGTCGAAAAGCACAGCATCGCCATCAGGCTCAGCGTCGAGGCCCACGTGAGCACTTCGCCCGTGACCTGAAAACCGAAACCGAAGCCGGTTTGCAGGAGTGTGGGGATCAGGTAGTTCCAGAGCCCGTTGAGAAAGTAGTAGATCGCGTAGAACAGGATGCCGACCAGGTAGCGCCGTCCGAGCAGCGCCTGGGGATTGAGCCAGAGATTCGGCTCGCGATGCAGCCGCGCGAATGCCGCGCCGATCAGCAAAAAGCCGGCGAGCGGCGTGAGCGCGACCGAGGGCGAGCTTGCGAACTCGTAGAAACGCAGGTCGCCCAGGCCGTGCATGAGCACCATCGCGCCGAGACCGAAGAGAATCACCACCGACCAGTCCATGGGGTCGATGTCGATCTGCCAGATGCCGCCGCTCGGCTCCACGCGGCGCGGGTAAGTGAGCAGCACCAGCACGAGCACGCCGAGCGCGAGCACCACCTGGATCACGAAGACCATTTGCCACGCCGCGCTTTCGACCAGTTCGGCCGCGAGCCACGGCGTGACGGCGGAGAGCCCGAGCGAGCCGATATTGAAGCCGATGAAGAGCGGCGGCCGCTCGTCGCGCGCGGCCACGAGCTGGATGAGGATGCGCGAGGCCGCGAACAGCCCGCCCGCGCCGAAGCCCTGCACGGCGCGGGCGATCGTGAGTTCCAGCGGCGTTTCGCTCAGCGCGCACAGCAGCGAGCCGAGGGCCGCGATCACGAGCCCGGTGACGGTGAAGGTGCGGTAGCTCGCGTGCCGCGCAATGCGCCCGAGCATCAGGTTCACGACGCTCGCCATCGCCGCGTACGAGGTCATGCTCCAGAGAAAGTCCTCGGGCGAGGCGTGCACGCCGCCGCGTATGTGGGTGCCCGCAATGCCCATCATCGACGAAGCGACGAAGTCCACGCCCGTAGCCGCGCCCAGTGCCAGCGTGAAGAAGAACACGCGCAGCGGCGAGAAATGCGGCAGCGCGCGCAGCCTCATGGCGCACCGTCCGCCTGCGCGGCCGCCTCATTCGTCGCGACAATCGGGGCAAGGCAATGCTTCACGCTCCCTCCGGCACGCGCTGCTGCGAATGAGTCTACAAGAACGGCGCCTAGAAGCGGTCGATCATGCCGAATTGCACGCCGCGCACGGGCGCGCCCGGCCAGGACGGCGGCAGGCCCGTGACGTTCACGCCGCGCAGCGTGAAGGTCGCCTCGCCATGATTGCGCAGCCAGCCCGCACTGGCATAGAGCAGCACGCGCTTCGAGAGATCGTACTCGCAGGCGGCGCTGAACTGGTCGGCGTCGTTGTCGCCGCCCGAGCGGTCGCGCAACCACGTGTAGCCGAGCGACGCGCGAAAGCGCGCGGTGACGTCGTAACGCGCCGACACCGAAACGCCGTCGTTGTGATAGCGCGGCGTGCCGCCGTCGCCGTTGAAATAGGCGAGAAAGCCGGTCACCTCGCCAAATACGTACGACACGCCGCCCAGGTTCGCGCGCAATGCGGCATCGCCGTTTTGCTGCTGGTGGGCGTATGAAATGCGGAACGGCCCGTGTCGCCATTCGAACGTGCCGATGGCGCCGGCAAGGCCGTTGCCGTCCGTGCCGGGGTCGCGCAACGCGGCCATCAACGTGGTGGAAAAGCCGTAGATCTCGGGCGACAGATACGTGATCGCATTCGATTCGTATGGCGTGATCTTCGAAAGATTGTCGAGGCCCGAGGCGATGGTGCCCGCGCCGAACGCGTCGAGCTGTCCCTTGAAGGGGATGTAGATCGGCGAGTATTGCCGCCCCACGCGCACCGTGCCCCAGGGGGTGCCCACGCCGATCCATGCCTGGCGGTTGAAGATCGTGTTGGCCACGGCCAGGGTGCCGTCGGCCGAGCCGAAGCCATTTTCGAGCTCGAACAGGATCTTGATGCCGCCGCCCAGGTCTTCCGCGCCGCGCATGCCGAAGCGCGAACCGCGATAGGCGCCCGAGTCCATGCGCGCGACCCAGCCCGCGCCGGGATTGGTGACTTCGATGCTCGTGTCCAGCGCCCCGTATAGCGTGACCGAGCTTTGCGCATGCGCGCTCATCGTGTGCAACAGGGCGAGCGACAAGACCGCCCAGGCGCGCGCTGCGCGCAATGTTGGGATCATGTGGGAAGCACGAATGAAGCGCACGGGCGGTGCGGCGCATGCGTCAGGCGCGGCGACCGTCATGCGAAAGGGCGCCGCAGCCAGAAGAATACGGGAACCGCGGCCGCGAGGCAAAGCCAGGCGGCCGCGCGCCGCTTATTGCTGCGGCAGTGCGTAGGCAATCACGTAGTCGCCGAGCTTCGTGCCGAACGAACCGTGCCCGCCCGCCGCGATCACGACGAACTGGCGGCCGTTGATCGAGTACGTCATCGGCGTGGCCTGTCCGCCCGCGGGCAAGCGCGCCTGCCAGAGCAGATCGCCGTTGTTCACGTTGAACGCGCGCAGGTAGTTGTCGGCGGTCGCGCCGATGAAGATCACGCCGCCCGCCGTCACCATCGGGCCGCCCAGCATCGGCATGCCCAGGCGGAACGGCAGCGGCAGCGGCGAGCTGTCACGCACCGTGCCGATGCGCTTTTTCCATATGATCTCGTTGGTCTTGAGGTCCACGGCCGAGATGTAGCCCCACGCGGGCTGCTTGCACGGCAGGCCGAACGGCGAGAGGAACGGGTTGAGCGTCACGCCAAAAGGCACGCCGTATTGCGGCTGGATGCCCGCCTCCGTGCCGCTGCCCTTCGCGCCCGGCTGCGGCTCCTGCGGGTTGCCCGGCCCGCGCGGAATCAGGCGCGAAACGAACGGCAGCGCGATGGGGTTCGCAACCGCGACCTGGCGGTCCGTGTCGATGGCCAGACCGCCCCACTCGAACATGCCGAGATTGCCGGGGAACACCAGCGTGCCTTGCAGCGAGGGCGGCGTGAACGTGCCTTCATAGCGCAGCTTGTGGAACATCACGCGGCACACCAGCTGGTCGTACATCGTGGCGCCCCACATGTCGGCGTCGGTGAGGTCCTTCGACGGGCGGAACGTGAGCTGCGAGAACGGCTGCGTGGGCGCGACATGATCGCCGGGCGCGGCGCCCTGCGGCACCGGCATTTCGGGCGCGGGCACGACCAGCGCGCCGGTGCGGCGGTCGAGCACGAAGAGATTGCCGGTCTTCGCGGGGGCGTACACCACCGGCACGGTCTTGCCGTCCTTGTCGGTGATGTCAGCGAGCGTGGGCTGCGAGGGCTGGTCCATGTCCCACAGGTCGTGGTGCACCGTCTGGTAGAACCATGCGAGCTTGCCCGTGGAGGCGTGCAGCGCGAGCAGGCCGGTCGCGTAGCGCTCCAGGTCGGGCGTGCGGTCGCCGCCCCAGATATCCGGCGTCTTCACGCCCATCGGCAGATACACGATGTCGAGCTTCGGATCGTAGGCGGCCGGCGCCCACGAGTTCGGCGAATTCCACACGTAGTGCTCGCCGGGGCCCGGAATCTTGTTCGGGTCCGCCGCGCCCGGATCGAACGCCCAGAGCAGCTCGCCCGTGCGCACGTCGAAGCCGCGAATCACGCCGGACGGTTCGCGGTTCGAGAAGTTGTCCTCGACCGCGCCCGCCACCACGATCACCTTGCTCGTGACGATGGGCGGCGAAGTCGGCTCGTACATGCCGGGCGTGGTCACGGGCATGGCGTGTTGCAGGTCGAGGTCGCCGTTGTTGGCGAAGCCCGCACAGCGCTCGCCCGTGAGCGCGTCGAGCGCGTAGAGATGGCCGTCGTTCACGGGCAGGAGGATGCGGCGCGTGCATGCGCCGTTGGCGGCTTGCGCGGTGGTTTGAGCGGCGGGCGCGGGGTCGCTGGCGGGGGCGGCGGCCTCGACGCCCGATGCGGCCGTTGCGCCCGCAACGTTCGCCGTGTTCTGCGCATCCGCCGCATTTGTCGACAGATCGACAAACGACACGCCCCGGCAAGTCACGTGCTGGAACGACGGATCGGCCTGGAGCTTCGGATCGAACTTCCACTTGAGCTCGCCCGTTTGCGCGCTGAGCGCGAAGAGGATCTGGTGGGGCGAGCACAGGTACAGGAGGTCGCCGATCTTGATCGGCGTGACTTCGCTGGTGATCTCGACCGGATCGTTGGGCCCCTTCATGTCGCCTGTGCGGAAGGTCCAGGCCACCTGGAGGTCGTGCACGTTCTCGGGCGTGATCTGCTGTAACGGCGAATAGCGCGTGCCTTGCTGGTCGCGGCCATAGGCGGGCCACTCGGAAGGCTGAATGCCCTCCGCGTTCGGCGCGGGCGTGCCGCGCGACTCGGCCAGCGTGCCGTTGATCTGCTGCGGGTCGTTGAAATGCGCAAAGGCGAGCACACCGCCCCACACCACGAGCCCGACGAAAAGCGACAGCACGCCGAACTTGCGCGGCGGCTCCAGATGCCAGCTCATGAGCAGCAGCAGCCACACGCCGAACACCACCAGCACGCCCGAGCGCGGCACGAGCGCCCAGAAGTCGCTGCCCGATTCCCAGAGCCCCCAGACCGCCGTGCCGATCAGCACCAGCGCATAGAGCACGAAAGCCTTGGGACTGGCCCGCCACAGCAGCCAGGCGAAGATCAGCAGCACGACGCCGGTCACGACGTAATACGGCGAACCGCCCAGCGAAACGAGCCACGCGCCGCCAACCATCAGGTAGACCGCGGTGAGCAGCGTGAACAGCACGGAGATGACGCCGATGATGCCCAGCGGTTTCGATTGTCTGGCCATGATCTCAACCTTCCTCGAAGAATGCCTTCTGCGATGGCGGAAAAAGCGCAGCCTCAGAACACGTGCATCATGCCCACGTAGGCGCCCGTCTGCGATTCGCCGGGCAGCGGGCTGGTCGGATTGCTCGAATCGCGCGGCGTGGCGAACACCGAGAACGTGCCGTTCTTGCTGTTGTCCACGTACGCGACGGTTGCGTAAAGGAACGTGCGCGCGCTCAGGTTATAGGTGGTGCCGAGCGCGTAGAGCATGGCGTGGCTCGCCGGGTCGTGCGAGACGTCGCCGCCGCCCTCGCCCACGTGGATATAGAAGCCCGCGGCCGTCACGGCCCATTTCGGCGTGGCCTGGCAGGTCGCGCCGAGCCAGTAGTGGTCGGCGGTATCGGACACGCCCGGCGGCGAGTCGGGCGCCGAATAATGCGTGTACGCGGCCTGGATCTTGAACTTCTGCACGCGCAGGTTGCCGCCCACGAAGTACTCGCGCGAGGCCGTGAAGATGTTGGAGAAACGTCCGCTCGAATCGCGCAACTCGTCGTAAATGCCGCGCATGTCGAACAGCGGCGAGTGATACGTGAGCATGATGCCGTCCGAGCGGCCGAACTCGCCTTCGGCCCCTGCGTTGAAGTTGCCCGGCTGGTTGCCGAACGAGTACTGGCCCTGCACATCGAAGCCCTTCCACACGGGGCTGTGGTACTCGATGTTGTTGCTCGTTTGCTGCCAGTTGCGCCCGCGCACGAGCGAGGCCGACGACACCGCCTGCTGCACGAAGGGATCGAATTCCCACACGCCGTCGCTGTCGATGAAAAGATTACGACCGGCTTGCAGTTGCCCCCACGTCTCGTTCTTGATGCCGACGTACGCGCGGCGCGACCAGAGCCGCCCGCCGCCTGTGGTGCCGTTCATGATCTGCACCGCGGTTTCGAGGTCGAAGATCGCGGCGCTGCCGCCGCCGAGGTCTTCGGTGCCCTTGAGCCCGAACATGCTGGTGCCCCAGTCGCCGCCTTCGGCGCTCCAGCGGCTCGAACTGCCGCCGTTGCCGTTCGCGATGTGATTGAGGTATTCGACGCCGCCGTCCAGGCGGCCGTACATCGTGACACTCGATTGCGCCCACACGGCCGAACTGGCGGCGAGCAGCGCCACAGCGCCCAGAGTCGTTTTCACGTCAGCTCCCTGGTGGAGTCTTCTTGCTCGATCCGGTCTGTGCCGGGGCGAAGAACGTGCGATAACGTGCAATAACGTGCGATAAGGTCAGACAAACGGGCGCGCCAGCCGGGTGCTCATCGGGCCACGGAGGCATGGAGCCCTTGCCGGGCGCATCGCGCACTTAAAAAAGCATAGCGCTTCGCGGGAAATGCCGCTTTCTGGCTGGACGGCGCGGCACATTGCGTGCCGCGCTGCACCATGCATGACGCATCGCATGCGTGACGTGGGCAAGGCGGGGAAATGCGGTAATCGGCGCGCTGTTTCAGCCGCGCGCCTCGCGGATGGCGCGCAGTTCGATGCGGTCCTGCGGCATCTCCGAGTAGTTGCGAAACGAAGCGGGATCACCGGCAACGATACCGTTGAGGAAGTCGCGCTTGTGCTGAAGAATGCGGCCCGCAAAGCGCCCGATGAACTGCTCGTCCTTGAGGAACACGGCGACGAAGTCGTTCCACTGATCGTCATGCTGCAAGCTCGTATACGATTCGAGCAGAGCCGGACGCATGCCGTTGCGCCTGGCCCAGGTCACCAGCGCATTGCCGCTGTCCGGGTAGAAGCGCCAGCAGTCCACCGGCCAGCGATGAAAATCGCCATTCGACGGTACGTTCAGATAGAACAGACCGCCGGGCTTGATAATGCGCATGACTTCGAGAAACAGCAGCCAGAACATTTCCGAGTGCTCGAACACGGAGCTTGCGAGCACGATGTCGGCGCTTGCATCGGCGAACGGCAATGCATAGGGGTCCTGCAATACTACATCGACGCCGCGCCCCTCCACGAAATCGACGCCTGTGTAGGCAAAACCTTCGGGACAAACGCTGCGCAGCGAGCCATTGACGTCCTGGCTGCCGATTTCGATCACCTTGACGGGCTCATCGCCCCTCTCGATGTGCGGCGCGTAGCACCGGAAAAAATCGCGGCAATTCTGCATGGCGGTCGGATGCATGCTGTTCTCCAGATTGACTGAGCGCATGCTCGCATGAATCGCCACGCGCGCTGCGCGTGGCATGGTGCGAAAACACGGTATGGCTCAAACAATGGGTAGATCGCACGCCGGATGTGGCGCGCAGGCACGCGCAAACGGCCTGCCGCGCTAGAATTGCCGCTTTCGATGGACGATCGCCATGACAACCGCGTTGCTCGTAATCGACTTCCAGCAAGCCCTCGTGAACACCGAACCTCTGCCCGGCGACGCCGCTATGGTCAGCGCCAACATCAACGCGCTGATGCAGCGCGCAAGGCAAGCGGGAGCGCCGGTCGTGCTGATCCAGCACGAGGACGACAGCGAACTCGTGCACGGCACCGAAGCGTGGGCGTTATCGACGCAACTGAACATCGAGCCGCGCGATCACGTTGTCGCCAAGCGGACGCCCGACTCCTTTCTCAACACCCATCTGGGCGCCCTGCTCGCCGCTCATGCGGTCACGCACGTCGTGATCTGCGGGTATGCCAGCGAGTTCTGCGTCGACACGACGACGCGACGCGCCGCCGCGAACGGTCTCACCGTCACGCTCGCTGCGGACGCCCACACCACACATGACAAGCCGCACGCGAGCGCGGCGGCGATCCGGGCGCATCACAACGCCACGCTGTCCAACATCAGCAGCTTCGGCCCGAAGATCAGCGCGCGGCCGGCAAGCGAGATTGCATTCGACACGCCGGCTCGCGGCGGTTGAATTCCCGCGTTTGCCCCTGTTATCGCGACTAGCGCGCGTCGCGCCGGGAATCCGCCTTCTCTGCGAGATTCGCAGCCTCGCCTGCGGGCGCTTGCGGCACGGGCGCGGCCCGCACGGTATGGAACACCGGCAGGCGCCAGCCGTAATACAGCGAGGCAAGCCGCAACGCCACGCAGGAAATCACCGCGATCCAGGGCGTCCAGAACGGCGACCAGCCCACATAGGTCAGCCCCACCTGCACGGCCGCGCCAAGGAGCGCAGCCGATGCGTAAATCTCGCGATCGAGAATGGCCGGCACGCGCGAGAGCAGCACGTCGCGCATCACGCCGCCGCCCACCGCGCTCACGATGCCGAGGATGATCGCGGGCTCGGCGCTCTGGCTATAGGCAAGCGCCTTCTGCGCGCCCGCGACGGCGAAAAGCCCGAGGCCGATCGCATCGAACAGCAGCACAGGGTGACGCAACCGCCGCACCTGCGGATAGGCGGCGATGGTGAGCGCCGCGGCCAGCACCGACACCGCGAGATAGGCCCAGTTCGCCAGTCCCGCAGGCGGAACCGCGCCGATGCACAGGTCGCGGATAATGCCGCCGCCGCAAGCCACCATGAAGCTCACCACGATGATGCCGAAGAGGTCGAGCCGCCGCTGCCGCGCGGCCACGGCCCCGGAGATTGCAAACGCGAAGGTGCCAACCAGATCGAGGAACGTATAGGCCGCGTGGGCGTTGATATGCGCGCCGACGTGCGCGCCCAGCTCCGCACTCACGCCGCCTCGCTTTCGCGGCCGAGCCATGCGGCGGCCGCGCACAACATCGCTTCGAGGCCGGTGCGCAACGTGGGTTCGAGCACCGGCGCGAACATCGGCGAATGATTGCTCGGGATTTCGTTGAGCTTTTTGGCCGCCTTCGCCGTGGCATAAACTTCGGGGTCCGTACCACCGACGAACCAGAACGCGTATGGCACGCCCCATACGCGGCCGAACACGCTGAAGTCCTCGCTCGCGGCGGCCGGTTGCGTCTCGTAGGCACGCTCGCCGAACCAGGCTTCGAAGGCCTTGCGCAGACGCGCCGTCGTGGCGTCGTCGTTGACCGTGAGCGGATAGCTCGAAAGCGTCGTGAATTCCGGCTCGCGCGGTGCGTTCGAGGCCGCACATTCCGCGCAGCAAATGCGCCGGATCGCACCGAGCATGTATTCGCGCACATCGTCGTCGAACGTGCGCATGTTCAGCTTGAGCGTGGCGTCGTCGGGGATGATGTTTTCCTTTGTGCCCGCCTGGAGCGCGCCCACCGTGAGCACCGCGCTCTCGCGCGGCGAGATTTCGCGCGAGACGATCGTCTGGAGCCGCAGCGTGGTGGAAGCCGCCATGATGACTGGGTCGATCGAGGTCTGCGGCTGCGAGCCGTGCGAGCCGCGCCCGAAGAGTTTCACCTTGAGACTGTCGCCGGCCGAAAGGATCGTACCGCTGCGATAGCCCACCGTGCCCGCCGGACCCACCATGACGTGCTGGCCGAGGATCACATCGGGCTTAGGAAAACGCGTGGTCATGCCGTCGTCGATCATGCTGCGCGCGCCGCGCCCCACTTCCTCGCCGGGCTGGAACACGGCGAGCAGCGTGCCGCTCCACGCGTCGCGATGCGCCGCCATGAGTTGCGCCGCGCCGAGCAGCCAGGTTACGTGCATGTCGTGGCCGCACGCGTGCGCCACGCCCACCTGCACGCCCTCTTCGTCTTTCGCCGTCACGGTGCTCGCATAAGGCAGGCCGGTGGCCTCGGTCACGGGCAGCGCGTCCATGTCGGCGCGCAGCATCACGACCGGCCCCTCGCCGTTGCGCAACACCGCCACGACGCCCGTCACGCCCACTTCGCGCGTGACCTCGTAGCCGAGCTTTTCCATTCGATCGGCCACGAGCGCGGCGGTGCGGAACTCCTGCATCGACAGTTCGGGATGCGCGTGCAGGTCCTGGTAGAGCGATTCGAGCTCGGGCAGCAGCGCGCCTATGGCGGGCGCCAGGGTTTCGACGAGGTTTGGCATGGACGACTCCTTCATGCGTATTTCAATGTGCAAAGCGCCGAATTCAATCGGCCTCACTCGGCTTCAGGCAATTTCAAACCGCTTCAAGCGCCTTCGATCAGGCTTTGCGCGAGCTTGGCGAGCAGCGCGTCGAGCGTCTCGCGCTCGCGGTCGGTGAGCACGGCCGCGAGTTCCGATTCGAGCTTCGAGCCCGCTTTTTCCGAGGCATTCGCCACTTTCACGCCCTCGGGCGTCGCGCGCAACGCCACGCTGCGCCGGTCCGACGCGTGCGTGCCGCGACCGATCAAGCCGCGCGATTCGAGTTCCGCGAGCGTTTTCGAGAGCAGTGTTTTTTCGATGAGCGCGCGCTGCGACACGGCCTTGGGCGTAATGCCCGGCTCGCCGCGAATGAGGCGCAGCACGCGCATGGCGCGCACGTCGAGATCCCAGCGCTCGCGATAAACGGCGTTGGCCCGCTCCATCAGCAGCGCGCTGGTCTGGTCGAGCCTGAATGTGAGGAAATCGGAGTACAAACGCGCGCTCCCAAGAGTCGTGAAGCCACACGACGGCCGACAGGCCAGTCCGCAGCCTCCGCAATGGTCGCCAGTATAGTCAAATAGTTGAAAATTTCAACTATCTGGATGAGGGAAGGATGATGGAGATGCCAGATGTGACTGCGCGGCGGGCCTCCACCGGTGTGGAGAGCCGCCGCGCATGAAGAGACGTCCGGCGGGGACAGATGCCCGCCGGCGTCAGCCAGTTGAAAAGACGCTTTCGAACCGGCTGGTTCGAACCCGCTTAGAACGCGTGACGCATGCCCACCGTGACGGCGACCTGCGTGTCGGTCGACGACGGCGAGAGCGTGTTGATCATCGCGTGCGAGAGCACCGAGCCTTCCGGCGCGCCGTGCACGTTCTGGTACACGCCTTCCAGATAGAAGTCGGTGCGCTTGCTGATGGCGTAGTCCGTTTGCAGCATCGCCGTGTTCCAGCCGGGGTTCGTGCCGTTGTACGCGCCGTGCGTGTACGTGTACGCGCCCGAAACGCTCCATGCCGGCGTGAGCGCGTATTTCACGTTGGCTTCGAAGTTGTCGAGGCGCAGCGAGCCCGCGAGCGAACCCGCCGAGTTGTCGCTCGAGCCGAGATAGGTGCCCGTGCCGAACGAGTACACGCCCGACACGTTGTCGATCTGCGAGTGGCTCCAGACGAGGCCGACCGTGGCCGGGCCGTACGTGTAGTTGCCGCCGAGCGACCAGACGCGCTGACGTTCCGCCACGAAGTTCGCGGTGGTGTCGCTGGTGGTGGCAGCGCCGCTGCCGTTGCCGGCGTTGTTGAATTGCAGGTAGCCGGCCGCGAGGTTAAGCGGGCCCTGGTTATAGGACACCGCAAAGCCATACGAACGGTTGTTCGCGAAGTCGCCGGCCTTGTTGCTGAAGGAGTACATCGTCTCGAACGTCACGCCGTACCAGGTCGGGCTTGCGTACTTGACCGAATTGTTGATGACCACCGAGTTCGCGGCGAGGTTGTCGTTCTCGAACGGGTGTGCGGCGAGGCTGCCGCCCCACGTGTTGAACTCGGCCGTGAGCGGGCCCACGAGGTCGTTCATCACGTCGAACTGGCGGCCGAACGTGACCGTGCCGTACGGGTCGCTTTGCAGGCCGACCCAGGCCTGGGAACCGAAGCCGAGACCGGAGAACGCCTGCGCGCCATTATTCAGCAGAAAACCTTGTTCCAGCTTGAAGACCGCATGGAGGCCGCCGCCCAGATCTTCCGAACCCTTGAGACCGAACACCGTGTTTTGCGTGGAGCTGGAGTTCATCTGCCAGTTGCTATGGCCGAACTGGTTGTTCGTGTAGACGAGGCCGGTATCGATCAGGCCGTAGAGGGTCACGCTGCTTTGCGCGTGCGCCGAGACGGCGAATGCGCTCAAGAGTGCCGCGGCGAGTAGCGATTTTTTCATGTTTGTAGGCTCCGGAATCAAGCGGTGGGTTAGTGCGTCAAAATCAATGCATCAAATTCAGGCGGCCGGCACCATCTGTGTGCATATGCAACGTACGGCATTCCATTCCGGTGCGGATTTCAAAGGCAAATAAATACCCGCCGACGATTATTGCGGGTTACGCAATTCATCGGTGTTGAAATCGCAATGACGGAGGGAACGTCGTGTGACGAGTGCGGCGTGAATCGAACACCCGCATCATAGGGGGCTGAAAATAAAAATGGTGTTGAAATGCAGACGCCGTGGCGTGAATGGCACAACCGCCGTGAGCAAGGCTCGACGGGCGACACGGAATATGCAGGACTCAAATGGCGCGAATGAAATTACATAATGCTTTCAAATTCGCGCATTTAAGTCGATGAGAAAAACCGATTATTCACCGTGAGAATCGACGTGAAAGTCGGCTTGCTGCGAGGGTTGATTCTTTTACGGGCGCTTTATCGCGAACCGCATTGCGCGAGGTGCGGCGCTTATTCAATGGAATCCGAACGAAGTTTGCACTTCAAATCCAGCAAGTCGCGCTCGCTGGATTGCAGAGCGATTTCCAGTTGCGTGGCGGCTTGCACCAAACGCCTGATCGCGGCGGCGCACTGCTCCACCGAATCGCGCGAAAGACGCCGCAGATGCTTCTGGATCGCGTCGCCCAGCGCCGCGTGCAGGCGCGCATAATCGACACCCACAACCTCGCGTTGCGGCCCGTCCGCACCGGTGCAATCGACCACGATGTCTTCGAAATTCGCGTCGCTATCGAGTGAAAATGGCGCGAGCGAGGCATCTGGCGTGATGACGTAGTCAGCCAGCCGCGCATTCGCTTCGCGCGAAAACGTTTCGGATATCGATTGCGTGAGCGCATTGCAGATCGCGTTCACGTCGCGCGTTGCCGAGTGCTTTTCAAGCAAGCCTGGCAGCGTGGGCATGACGCCGCGCCACACGGCGTTGGCAACCTCCTCTTCCTGCTGTTCCAGGCGATCGAGTGCGGCTTGCGATGCCGCGCCTAGCTCGGCCAGTCGCGGCAGCACCGCTTCGCACAGCACGCCCAGCACATTCTCTTCAAGATGGTGCAGCAGGATTTCGGCCATCTTGCGCCGCTTGTAGGCGAGCGTCGGTTCGATGATATCGAGCAGCGCACCGTAAAGCCGCTCGAATCCGGCCTCCGTCATGGCCACCGGCGTTTGACCCTGTTCGCGCGCCACGTGTGCGGAGATTGAAACCGGCGGCTTCAGCAACGCGGGATTCACCCCCATCGCCACGAGCTTTTCGCGGGCCCGCGCATTGACGTCGGCTTCCTGTTGCGCGCGGTTGTGCGCGCTCTTGTTGCACAGGACCTTGACGAGTTCGCCATTCACTTCGTCTTCTTCGTAGGCGTCGCTGCGCGTCAAGACCGGCAGTAGCGGCTTGTTGCGATGCAACTCGCGGCCGAGGTCTTCAAGTTCCTGAACTTGCCCGGGAGAAGTCGAACTGGTCAGCCACAAAACGCCGTCCGCGCTGTCGATGAAGCGCTGGGTCAGCGCTGCGTTTTCCGGCGTCATCGAATGCAATCCGGGCGTGTCGAGCAACACGAGTTTGTCGCCGGGTCGCACGCCTTGCAGGCGCGACGTGGTCTCGGTCGCGCCTTCCTTGAACCGTTCCGGCGACTCGACGATGCGCCCGGCTTCAAGGTGGAAATAGTCCACCGCACTGCCATGCGCGGCGAAGCGGTCGGCGAGGAAATTGCAGAATGAACTCTTGCCCGCGTTGAATTTGCCGAATACCAGCAGCAATGCCTTGTCGGCGAACGCATCGGCCAGCGCCTGGGCGGGCGCAAGATCGGCCCACTGCCGGGGCCACGCCTGCGTGCTGGCCTGCATCAACGCGTTGATCGCGTCCGCGCGTGTGGCCGGCTCGGCCTGCGCCTTCAGGCCTGTACAGGTCAGCGCATTGTCGCGCAGGCGGCCGGCCAGATCGGCAAGCCAGGCGTCCAGCGCATGCAGGATGGGTTCGACATCGCGTGCGACAAACTCGAACGCGTCGACCTCCGCGATGAAGCGCTGCTCCTGGCTCGCGTCCGCCTTCATGCGCTGGCTTCCAGGGTGTGCATTGCCGTCAACGCCGAGTCCGATGCGACGATGGCGGCTTGCGTCTGCGCAATCTGCTCGGCCAACGCCTGCCTGTCGTCGCTCAATTCGTAATAGTGCGTGAATTCGCGCTGCATGCGCTCGCGCCCGGCCGCTTCGCAGAACATCTTGTGCAGGTCTTTGCGGAACTTCACCGACACACCCATTACGGCAATCATCACCGAATTGAGGCTGCGCGCCACCGTTTGCTGCTCCGCGGGCAAGCCGATCACGCCGTGCCCGGCAAGAAAGCCGTCCATTTCGATGCAGGCGCGCGAGTAGGCAATCTGGATATGCGCGCGCTCCACCTTCCCTGCCGTGATTGCATAGGCATCCTTATCAGTGTCCGGCACGGCGGCGTAATCCTCGCCAAGCGCGCTCAACATCGCGGCAATGTCACCGCCCACCTTGGCGATAACGGCCTTCAGTCCCTGCGCGAAGTCGTGCAGCTGTTGCTGCTGCGTCCGCCGCAGGCCTTCGAGTGAATCGTGCTGCGCTGCGCTTAGCTGGCGCAGATCTGCGCGGATCTCGCGAAACAGCAGCGCCGTCTCGTGCACCCGCGCTTGCGGCACGCGCCCGAGCACCGAATGCAGCGCCGTGTGCAGCGCGGGAATGCCGCTCTTTTCCAGCAGCAGTTGCTTGCCGCCCTCCACGCCCTTTCGATGGCGCGTGGACGAAGCGGCATTGAGCACGATGCCCGGCATCTGCTCGCCAATCGCACTGCCGACTTTATGGATTTCGCTCTCGTCGCCCAACTGGTCCACTTGCGAGAGCACGAACAGGGTTTGCCGCTCCGTGCGCTTGCCGTCGGCGTGCAGGTCGGCCAGGAGCGCGAGTTCCGCCGAATCCAGTTCGCCTTCCTTGGCCGCATGCACGAACAAGCGGATATCCGATTTCAGCCAGGCGGCCTGCAAGGCCTGGCGGTCGTCCTCGTTGCCCACGTCCGCATCCAGGCCCGGCGCATCGAGCCAGCGCACCCCGAGATGAACGCTGTCCGACATCGTCACGGTTTCGCGCTTGTCCGATACCGCAAAGGCGTCGCGCCCGATCAGTGCGTTGAGCAGGCTGCTCTTGCCGTGGTTGTATTTCCCGATGACCGTGACGACGGGCTCGCCGTCGCTCACGAGAATTTGCAGCCGCGCCAGATCGTTGGCCCGATCCGGCAGCACGCATGCGACCGCGCGTGCGGCCTGCTCACGGACTTCGCTAGTCACCCTCGCCTCCTTGATCGATTCGTTGACGGGCGTGCTTACTCCGGCAATACGGCTACCGCCTTGATCTCGACGATGTAGCCCGCCTGGCCGCCCAGCATGTGTGCGCCGACGGCCGTCCACGCCGGCAGAGGATGCGCATCCAGATAACGGTCCCGCACCTGCATGAACAGCGGCAGATCGCGCATATCCGTATGGAACGTTGTGAGATCCACCACATCGCTCAGCGACGCACCCGCGGCCGCAAGCACGGCTTTCAGGTTCTCGAACGCCTGTACGATTTGCGCTTCACGATCTTCCACGAGTTGCATGGCCTTGTCACGGCCAATCTGCCCGGAAACGTAGATCGTCTTGCCGACCTTGAGCGCGGGCGCGTAGCGGATTTTCTCGTAAACCGCTTCCATGCCCTCGGGAACAATGGCTTCGCGATCCGTCATGATGGTGTCTCCAGTTTTTAATCGATTCTGTTTATCAAGGTTTCGTTTCCGGCGACGCACGCAATGCGCTGCTCGCCCGGCGGGAAAATTTCCACTGCAAGAGCGCATGCGCGGCGAGACCGAACAACAGCCCCCAGAACGCGGCGCCCAATCCGAACAGCGACATGCCCGAGGCGGAAACGATAAAGGTGACCAGAGCGGCGTCGCGGTCCTTTACGTCGCTCATCGAACCGGCGAGCGCGTTGGCGATGGTCGGAAACAAGGCAAGGCCCGCGAGCGCGGCGATCAGTTCCTTTGGCAACATCGCGAACAGCGAGAGCACCGTGGCCGCCATGCAGCCGAGCACGAGATACACGATGCCGCCGGAAACGCCCGCGACGTAGCGCCTGGCGGGATCGGCGTGCGCCTCGTGGCCGGTGCAGATCGCGGCGGTGATGGCCGCGAGGTTCAGGCCATGGCATCCGAACGGCGCAAGCACGGCGGAAACCGCTGACGACCACGCGATGAGCGGCCCCGCCGAAGGCTCGCGGTAGCCGCTGTTGCGCAACACCGCCATGCCGGGCACCCACTGCCCGGTCAGCGCGACCACCATCAACGGCAGGCCGATATTGACGATGGCTTGCCAGTCGAAGCGCGGCGTGGTCCAGGCGGGCACGGTGAACTGCAACGCAGGAACGTGACCGGTGAGCTTGCCGCCCAGCACGGCGACGAGCGCGCCGACCACGAGCACGCCCACCACCGCGTAACGCGGGAAGCAGCGACGGCCGATGAAGAACGCCACGAACATCGCGCCGACGAGGAGCGGTTGCGCGGGCAGCACGACGAACATCTTCGCCGCGAAGCCGAACAGGATGCCGGCCAGCATCGCCGCCGAAATGCCGGCGGGCAGCCGCGAAACAATCTTGTCGAAGGTTCCGCTCACGCCGATCACGAACGTCGCCACACCGGCGACCAGATAGGCGCCAACGGCCTCGGGAAAGCTCACCGTCGGCAGCAAGGTGATGAGCAGTGCGGAGCCCGGCGCCGACCATGCGATGACCACCGGCACCTTGTATCGCAGCGACAGCACGATACCGAGGAAACCGGAGCCGATCGAGATCGTCCACACCCACGATTCCAGCAGCGCATGCGGCATGCCCTGCGCGGCCTGAAACACGAGCACGAGCGGGCCCGCAAATGAAATCAGCGTGGCGATGGCACCCGCGACGATGGCCGGCAGCGAAGCGTCTTTCAACAACGGGTTCCAGGCTTTCATGAATCAGCCCGTGTCGCCGCCGGCGACCGGCAACACCGAACCGGTGATGTAACTCGCCTCATCCGAGGCGAGAAACAGGATCGGCGCGATCTGTTCGTCGAGGGTGCCGTAGCGCTTGAAAAACGTCGATTCGGTAACCTGATGAACCGCCTCGCTCATCCATGCCTTTTCCTGCTCGCTGTCGCCCGCCGCATTGCGCGGAACGCGGCGCGCGGGCGCGCTGGTTCCGCCTGGCGCCGTGGCCACTACGCGGATATTGTGCTCCGCGTATTCCATCGCCAGCGACTGCGTGATCGCGTTCACACCGCCCTTGGCCGCCGAATACGGTACGCGGCGAATGCCGCGCGTGGCGTTCGACGAAATATTGACAATGGTGCCGCCGCCACGCGCGAGCAGATGCGGCAACACCGCATGGCACGTGTAGAGCGTGGGCATGAGCGAGCGGCGGATTTCCGCGTCGATCTGCGCGGGCTCGAATTCGGCGAACGGACGCATGCGGATCGCGCCGCCCACGCCGTTGATCAGAATGTCGATGCCGCCGAACTTCTGCACCGCGAAATCCATCGTCGCTTTCGCGCCTTCATAGGTCTCGAGGTCGGCGATGAAACCCGCCGTTTCCGCGCCCTGCGCCTCGGCGGCCACTTCGGCCACGAAGTCGGCGCGATCGACGAACACCACCTTGCCGCCCTCGGCGGCCGCACGCAGCGCCACGCCACGGCCGATGCCCTGCGCCGCGCCGGTGACGACCACGACTTTCCCTGCGAATCGTTGCATGGTCATGCCGCCTTGGGAACGACGTTGGGGGTGAACTTCTCGTAGTGGAAGCTGTTGGGCTTCACGCCTTCGTCGTCGAAGTACTTGCGCACGGCATCCACCATCGGGGGCGGTCCGCACAGGTACACATCGACGTCGCCGTCGTTGAGGGCGTCGGCCGGGATATGCTGCGTGACCCAGCCCTTGCGCGCGTGATTCGAATCCGCGTCGGCCACCACGGTGGCGAAGCTGAAATTCGGCAGTTTCGCGGCGTAGGCTTCGATGGCCTCCACGAGCACCAGGTCGAGATCGCGCGTTACGCCGTAAATCAGGTGCACCTTCTGCTCCGAATTCGTGCGCGCGAGCACTTCCAGCATCGAGAGGAACGGAGCGAGACCCGTGCCGCCCGCGAGGAACAGCAGCGGACGCTGCACGTCGCGCAGATAGAAACTGCCGAGCGGCCCCGTCAGTTCCAGCTTCGTGCCCGGTTGCGCGGATTCGAGCCAGGTGCTCATCACGCCGCCGGGAATCTTCTTGATGAGGAATCCGATCTTCCCTTCACCCGGCGCGGACGAGAACGAATACGAGCGATGCTGGCCGCTGCCCGGCACGTCGATGTTGACATACTGGCCCGGCAGGAACGCCGGCCCGGCTGTGTCCACGTCGAGTTCGAGCACGACGGCGGCGTCGTTGTGCTGCTCGACCTTCGCGACCGTGGCGGCGAACTTGCTTTGCGCTGTCTTGCACACCGTGGACGATGCGGGAATCGCGATCACGCAATCGCTTTCGGGCACCATCTGGCAGGTGAGCACGAGGCCGCTTTCCTTTTCGTCCTCGGTCAGCGCGTCTTCGATATAGTCTTCGCCCAGGTCGTAGCTGCCGCTTTCGGCGCGGCACTTGCAGGTGCCGCACACGCCGTCGGAGCAATCCATCGGCAGGTTGATCCTCGCGCGGAACGCCGCGTCGAGAACCTTCTCACCCGCCTTGCAGTCGATGAAACGGGTAACACCGTCCTCGAAATTCAGTGCAATCTTGTAGCTGGACATGGTGTCTCCTTCTTTCCCATGTTGAAACGTACGCTCGACTTCAAACGTGATAGACGTCGAGCACCTGCCGGATATAGTCGTTCTTCAGCGCGATCTTCTTGTACGCGATCAAATAACCGTCGCCCGCCTGGCGCAGCGTGACGAACATCGTGCCGAAGAAGTGGTCCGTGACCTTGTAACGATGGCTGAGCGTGTGGAAGTTGTAGCGCACATCCACTTCCTCGCCCCGCTCGGCCAGCACTTCCACGTTCGTGACGTTGTGGGCCGTGCGCGGCTCCGGCATCGACGCGCCGCTGCGCTCGGTCTTGATGCGGAACACGCGGTCTTCCAGGCCGCCGCGATCGGGGTAGTACATCAGCGAGATCTGGCTCTCGTGGTCGTCGGTGAGCTGGTCGTCGTCGTCCCATGCCGGCATCCAGTAGGTGACGTCCTCGGCATAGCACGCGAGCCATTCTTCCCACTGGCGGTCGTCGAGCAGGCGCGCTTCGCGGTACAGCGTAGCGCAGATTGTCTGGTAATCGTGGCTCATGCCTGTGCTCCCGCCTGTTCCTGCTTGAGCGCGTCGCGCATCACATTCACCCAGTACTCGTGCTGGACCACGAACAGGCCTTCGTCTTCACTGCGCTCGCCGGAAATGACCGGCTTGAGCCCCATCTTCGTCGCGTTCGCGTCCGCGCCGTCAACCCACAGCGGCGCGCCGCGCGAGAGATCGTTCCACATGGCCGTCGTGCCCGCATAACCGGCCTGGCAGGCGCGGAACTCTTCGAGGTCGTCGGCCGTGCCCATGCCCGAGACGTTGAAGAAGTCCTCGTACTGGCGAATGCGCGTGGCGCGATCTTCCGCGCTCTCGCCCTTCGGCGCGAAGCAGAAAATGTTCACTTCGGTCTTGTCCACGCTGATCGGGCGCACCACGCGAATCTGCGTGCTGAACTGGTCCATCAGGAACACGTTCGGGTACACGCAGAGGTTGCGCGTCTGGTTGACGATGAACTCCGCCTGCACGTCGCCCACGCGCGCCTTGATTTCGTCGCGATGCTTGTAGACCGGGCGCACTTCCGGGTTCATCGTGTTGGTCCACAGCAGGATATGGCCGTGATCGAAACCGTACACGCCCGCGACCGACTTGCTCCAGCTATTGGCGTCCACGGCCTGAGTGCCGTCTTCCTTGCGGCGGCCCATCGTTGCCGCGTAATTCCAGTGCACGGTGCTGACGTGGTAGCCGTCGCAACCGTTCTCCATCTGCATCTTCCAGTTGCCGTCGTAGATGTACGAGGAGTTGCCGCGCAGCACTTCGAGGCCGTTGGGCGACTGATCGACGATCTGGTCGATGATGGTCTTCGTTTCGCCGAGGTAGTCGGAAAGCGGTTGCACGTCCGCATTGAGGCTGCCGAACAGGAAGCCGCGGTAACTCTCGAAGCGAGCGACCTTCTTCAGGTCGTGCGAACCCTGCTTGTTGAACTGCACCGGATATTCGGTGGTCTTTTCGTCCTTCACCTTCAGCAGCTTGCCGGTGTTGGAGAACGTCCAGCCGTGGAACGGACAGGTGAAGCTACCCTTGTTGCCGTGCTTGCGACGGCACAGCATGGCGCCCTTGTGCGCGCAGGCATTGATCACGGCATGAAGTTCGCCGGTCTTGTCGCGGGTAATGACGATGGGCTGGCGGCCAAGCCACGTGGTGTAGTAATCGTTGTTGTCGGGAATCTGGCTTTCATGTGCCAGGTAGACCCAGTTCTTCTCGAAGACATACTTCATCTCCAGTTCGAACAGATCGGTGTTCGTGAAGATGTCGCGGCGGCAACGGAATACACCGTTTTGCTTGTCGTCCTGCACGGCGGTGGACAGCAGGTGATCCAGGTCACTGGCTTTGTCGATGATGGCTGACATGTTAGCTCTCCTATGCATACCCCACACGCTGTACGGAGTCCTTGCATCGGTATCGAATGGTTAATCCGGCTGGGAAGGGTGAATCAGGTAGCGGCGATGTCGGTGTGCCGCCGCTACCTCGAACAGTTATGCCGTGGCCGAAGCGCGCAGGCGGGAGACGAGCTGGTTGTCCTTGCCCTGGACCAGCGGGGTGAGCGTGAAGTTGAACTCGATGTCCTTGTACGCGTCGGCCTTCAGGCCCAGCGCCGCGCCACCGGTCTTTTCAACCACGGGCGGAATCAGTTCTTCGCGGGTCGCGTAGGCGAAGTCGTCCCAGATCAGCGGGTCGCCTTCGATATTGAACTGGGTGGTCAGCTTGCGGGTGTCTTCGGCGGTGACGAAGAAGTGCACGTGCGCCGGACGGTTGCCGTGACGGCCCAGGCCGTTGAGCAGTTGCTGCGTGGCACCGTGCGGCGGGCAGCCGTAGCCCACGGGCATGAGCGTGCGGAATTCATACTTGCCGTCGGCGCCCGTTTTCACCGCGCCGCGCAGGTTGAAGTCGTCCTGTGCGCCGGTCGGGTCGAAGTGCGAGTAAAAGCCCTTCGAGTTCGCGTGCCAGCATTCCACCACGGCGCCGGCAATGGGCTTGCCGTCCAGGCCGGTCACGGTGCCGTGAATGACGAGGGGGCCCGCATCCGCGTCGGGATTGATGTCGATGCGCGAGAGGCTCTCGCGAACCGGTGCGCCCGCGACATACAGCGGGCCTTCGATCGTGCGCGGCGTACCGCCTTCGAGGCCGACTGCCTTGTCTTCGGCGTCCATACGGATGTCGAGGTACTTCTCCAGGCCGACGCCCGCGGCGAGCAGCGCCGCTTCGCCGTCCTGGCCGAGCTTGTTCAGATAGTTCACGCCGGCCCAGATTTCATCGGGCGTGATGTCGAGATCGTCGATGGCCTTGAACAGATCGCCCAGCAGGCGATACACGACCTGCTGGAAGCGGGCGTTGCCGGTGCTGCCGTCGAGGTTGGCGGCGGCCTTCAGCAGATCCTGCACTTCTTTGGTTTGGAATACTTTTGCGCTCATGATGACTGTCTCCTTGTATTGAGGGGAAGTGAGTTCAGGCGTCGCTGTCCCGAATCGACGACGGGTGACGACACAACGGCGTGACCGAAATTTTCATGTACGGAAAGAGCGGCAACGCGGTCAGAATGTCGTGCAGCTCCGCATTGCTCTCCACATCGAAAATGCTGTAGTTCGCATACTCGCCCGCAAGACGCCAGATATGACGCCACTTGCCGCTGCGTTGCAGATCCTGTGAATACGCCTTCTCGCGCGCCTTGATTTCATTGGCGACATCGGCGGGCATGTCGAGCGGGATATTCACATCCATTCGTACGTGGAAAAGCATCGTCAACGTCCTTTAGTGTCCTGGCGGTGTGCGGATTACTTCGTTACCTTCATCAGACCATCGCGGGTGAAACGCTTCACCTTCGCTTCGTCCAGTTCGATTCCCAGGCCGGGGCCGTTCGGCACGGTCAGTTCGAAATCGCTGTAATCGAGCGGCGTGGTCAGAATTTCCTCGGTGATCAGGAGCGGCCCGAACAGTTCGGTGCCCCATTGCAGGTTGGCGAAACTCGCGAACAGATGCGCGGAGGCGATCGTGCTGAACGCGCCCTCCAGCATCGTGCCGCCGTAGAGTTCGATCCCTGCGGCGTCGGCAATCGCGGCCACGCGTTGCGCGGCGAACAGGCCACCGCTTTGCTCGATCTTGATGGCGAACACGTCGGCGCCCGCGTTCTTCGCGATTTCGAACGCGCTGTCCGGGCCCTGGAGGATTTCGTCGGCCATCAGCGCCACGGGGAAACGGCGCATGAGGCGCGCAAGCGCGGCGGCGGACGCCACCGGCTGCTCCACCAGTTCGCAGCCCGCGTCGGCCAGCGCCGGGATCGCCCAGGCGGCCTGCGTCTCGCTCCAGGCCATGTTGACGTCCACCCGCACCGCGGCGCGCTCACCCACGGCCTTCTTGATTTCGGCTACGTGGCGAATATCGGTCTTGAGTTCCTTCGCGCCGATCTTCAGCTTGAAGATCTTGTGGCGGCGCACCTCGAGCATCGATTCCGCTTCGGCAATGTCCTTCGCCGTGTCGCCCGAGGCGAGCGTCCACGCAACCGGCAGGCGCTCGCGGCGGCGGCCGCCCAGCAGTTCGCTCACCGGCACGCCAAGGCGTTTGCCCTGGGCGTCGAGCAGCGCGGTTTCCACGGCGCACTTGGCGAAATGATTGACCTTGACCAGCTTGCCCAGATGCGCCATGAGCGCCTGAATTTGCGTGGCGTCCTTGCCAATCATCGCCGGGGCGAAGTACGCGTCGATCGCAAGCTTCATGGCCTCGGGGCTTTCCGGGCCGTAGGCCATGCCGGCAATCGTCGTGCCTTCACCAATGCCGACGACGCCGTCGCTGCAATACACCTTCACCAGCATCAGGGTTTGCCCGTACATCGTCGCGACGGAGAGCTTGTGAGGGCGAATCGTCGGCAAATCTACAAGCCGGGTTTCGATGCGATCGATCGTTACGGTGGTCATGTCGAATGCTGCGTGAGTAAAGAAGATATGGTGGTTTTATACACGTCGGCCATTCGGGCAGTCCAATACTATTTGTGTCCACTTCCATACCTTTATAATATGGAAGCAGCGCAAGCGCCTATGAATTGACCGATATTGCGGCGCATCATATTCTCCAAGTATCAAGATTTTGTCGTTTCTATTGGGACCGGAACATGGACCTTCGCCAGCTTCGTTACTTCGTTGCCGTTGTCCGCGAGCGCAATTTCACTCGCGCCGCCGAGCAACTGCGCATCGCGCAACCGCCACTGAGCCGGCAAATTCAATTGCTCGAACAGGAAATTGGCGTGCCTCTGCTGATTCGCAACACGCGCCCCGTGCGCACGACCGACGCGGGCCGCCTGGTCTACGAGCAGGCCATGCAGATACTCGGGCGCGTCGAGCAAATGCAAACGGCTGCGAAGCATGTGGGACTGCACCAGCGCACGGTGCTTTCGATCGGTTTTGTCGCCTCGGTGCTGTATTCAGGACTGCCGACGTTGATGCGCAAGCTGCGCGAGCATGCCCCGGAACTCGACATCCAGATGGTCGAGCTCATGTCGGTGCAGCAGATTCAGGCGCTCAAGGAGGGCCGTATCGACATCGGTTTCGGCCGCGTGCGCCACAGCGACCCGAACGTGGCGGGTATCGTGCTGCGCGAGGAGCCGCTCGCCGTGGTGGTGCCGGTCGGCTCCCCCATGGCGAAGGAGTCGACGCCGATTCCCATCGAGGAACTGGCGGGACAAAAGCTGATTGTTTATCCGAAGGAGCCGCGCCCCGGTTTCGCCGATCAGGTATTGAGCGTCTTGCACGGCGACGGCGTGCAGCCTGGGGAAGTGCTCGAAGTGCGCGAAATCCAGACCGCGCTGGGGCTGGTGGCGGCCGAGTTCGGCGTGTGCGTGATTCCGGCGTCGGCGCGGCAAATCCGCCAGGACGTGCACTACCGCCTGATCGACAGCGACCACGCGACTTCGCCGATCATCCTGAATCATCGCGTCAACGACAATTCGGCCTATATCGACCTGGTCAAGCAACTGGTCAAGGAGATGTATGCCGAGCCGCAGTTGTGGCTACCGGCGAAGAAAAAGAAGCCGTGAAACTGGTTCGCAACGTGACGATGTCTTGCGACATCGTCACGACAAACGACAGGTCATGCGCACTAAAGCGTTAAAGCTTAGTGGCCCGACGAAAGCGCGACGTCTCCCCTCACCGGGTCGAGACGCAGGCTGAACACGGCGAGCGCGGCCCCCGCGAGCGGCACAGCCAGCGCGAGGAAGAAGCCCGATGCGCCGCCCCACGCGAGGAACGTGCCGCCGATGGCCGACCCGGCAATCGCACCCGCACGGCCCATGCCGATCGCCCAGCCCGTGGCGGTGGCGCGCAGCGCGGTCGGATAGGCGCCCACGATCAGGTAGTTCAGCGCGATCTGCTGCCCGCCGATGCCAAAGCCCGCTGCGCCCGCGAGCGCAAAGACGAGCGCCCAGTTCGTGCCCGCGTAGCTCAGGCCGAGCGCGATCACGATGCCGCATGCGAACATCGCGCCAAGCAGATTGCGCGTGTTCATGCGCGGCAGAACGAACGAAAGCGGAATTGCGCACACGATGAACACGGCATTGACGATCACGGTGCCGAGCGGCGCCTGTGCGGCGGGCAGCCCCGCCGATTTGAGGACCGTGGGCAGCCACGAAAGCAGCATGAACCACGCCACCCAGTTGAGCAGATACACGACCCAGATGGCGATCGTCTTGCCTGCGTAGCCTTCGCGGAACAGCGCGCCCACGCTCGCCTTGGCCACCGCCTCCTCGGGCACGGTGAAGCGGGCGTCGGCCGGCAGCGGCTGCGAGACGATCTTCGAGAGCGTCTTGTGCACGTATTGCTGCCCGCGCGCGTCGCCGCGCGACGCCTGAAAATAGAGCGACTCGGGCAGCAGGAATGCGGCGAGCACGAGCACGGCCAGCGGCACGCCGCCGCCCACCACGAAAATGCCCTGCCAGCCGATCACGGGCAGCATGCGCGCGGCAAGCAGACCGCCGAGCATCGCGCCCGCGGGCAAACCGAGCAGCACGCCCGTCATGATGGCGCCACGCTGACGCGCCGGACCGTATTCGGCGGCCAGCGCGAGCAGCACGGGCGTGCAACCGCCCATGCCGAGCCCGGCAATGAAGCGCAGCACCAGAATGAGCTGGGGATCCGTCGCCCAGGCCGTGGCCAGCGTCGCGCAGCCAAAGATCGCAAGGCCGATCATGAGCGCAGGCCGACGGCCAATGCGGTCGCCAACCAGGCCCAGCGTCATCGCGCCCACCGTCATGCCGATGATCCCGGCGGTCAGGATCGGCGCGAGCGCACCGGCGGGCAGCTTGAACGCGGCGAGAATGGCGGGACCGGTAAAGGCAATCGCCTGCGTATCGAAGCCGTCGAGCAGCGCGATCAGGACGCAGAGCGCGAGCACGCGCCACTGGAACGCGCCAAGCCGTTCTCTGTCGATGAGCGCCGGAATCGACCGGACGGACGGGTGAGTCATGACGAAAAGTCTCCAAACGCCACGCGCTCTGGCGAATGCGTGGTATCTATTGTTTTAGGAATCAGGCGAGCCTTACTGCACGCTGACACTGAGCGAGGGTCGTCCAAGGATAGAACCAGGCATTTCACTCTGTCCAACACCGAATAGGTATCGATTCCATACTCTTAAGGCATAGTTGCGCGGGCATCAAACTTCCATTTGATTCGGAATCCTTATCGTATTGAGCGCGACCTGACCTCCATGCGCGCTTACGCCAATGCATCGAGAAAGCCGCGCACCGCCACGCCGATCTCATGCGGCGAATCTTCCTGAACATAGTGGATGCCCGCCACCGTCGTCTCACGCTGGTTCGGCCAGGTGCGGCAAAAATCGAGCGCGCGCCCCGTGAGCAACGCGCCGGGTTCCGCGCGAATCAGCAGCTTCGGCATGGCGCTCGACGCAAGCCAGGCGCCGTAAGCCTGAACGGCATGTGCAACGTCGGCTGGCTCGCCTTCTATCGGCAGTTCGCGCGCCCAGACGAGCGTCGTCATGCGCGATTCGCGCGAGGTGAACGGCTTGCGCCATGCGTCCATTTCCTCGGCGCTCAACGCCCGCAGCACGCTATGCGGCAGCACCGTTTCCACGAAGAAGTTTTCTTCCCGCACGAGGCGCTCGCCCTCCTCCCCGCGCAGCGCACGAAAGAGCGCTGCGCGCTCGGGCGGGAAATCGCTCCAGCGGCGCGGTTGCACGATGGCCTCCATATAGGCGATCGCATTCACGCGCTGAGGATGGCGGCGTGCCCAGTTAAAGCCCAGCGCCGAGCCCCAGTCGTGCAATACCAGCGTGACGCGCCCGGCTGGCAGCACGGCGTCGAACCACGCGTCGAGATAGCGCGCATGATCGGTGAAGCGGCATGCGCCGCCCGGCGTGGCGCTCGAATCGCCCATGCCCATGAGGTCGGGGGCGAGGCAGCGATACGCGTCGCTCAAATGGGGAATGACATTGCGCCACAGACGCGACGAGGTGGGGTTGCCATGCAGCAGCACGACCGCCTCGCCCGTGCCGGTGTCGACGTAGGCCATCGTGCCGCCCGCAATGGTGGCGCGGGCGCGCGGATGCGGGTCGTTGGGGCTGACATGCGCCGTTTGCACGGCTGGCGTTGCGGTGGAAGTCATGGCGCGGCTCCTGTCTGGAGGGATGGTGAGCCGATGCTAGAATCGGAAGCGGCCCAGGAACAGGACCAGATCTGGCAAAGATGATGGAACCAGTTTTGCAGCTCGAAATCGCCCTGCCGGAGCGCGGTTCGCGCGAGGTATTGCGCGCCCTGCATCGCCAGTTGCGCGCGGCCATCGTCGAAGGGCGCTTCGCGCCTGGGCTGCGCCTGCCGTCCAGCCGCAGGCTCGCTCTCGCCTGCGGCGTCGCGCGCAACACCGTGCTCGCCGCCTACGATCTGCTGCTCTCGGAAGGCTATGTCGTCACGCGGCCAGGCGGCGGCACCTATGTTGCCGATGTCGCGGCGCCTGGCGCGGCATCGGCTCGCGCAGTCGCCGTGCGAGCAGCCGCCACGAGCGGCGACGCGCGCCTGAACGCGCGCTGGCGCACGCCGCCCGCGCTGGTGCGGCTCGATCCCGGCGCGAACTTCGAATACGACTTCATCCTCGGTTTGCCCGACAAGCGCGCGTTTGCCTTCGACATCTGGCGGCGTCTTTCGGCGCGTGCACTGCGCGGGCTTTCGAAGGCTCCGGCGACGTACGCTCAAGCGCAAGGCCGCGCCGGGTTGCGCGAGGCGATCGCGCACCACGTTTCTTATGCGCGCGCGGTGGCCTGCGAGGCGCGCGATGTCGTCGTGACTTCCGGCGCGCAGCAGGCGTTCGATCTGCTCGCCCGCGTGCTCGTCACGCCGGGCAAGACCGTGGTGGCGGTGGAAGATCCCGGCTACCCGCCGCTGCGCCGCGCGTTTGCGCTGGCAGGCGCGCGCATGGCGGGCGTGCCCGTGGACGCCGAAGGCATCGTCGTCGACGCCTTGCCGCACGACGCACGCGTGATCTGCGTGACGCCCTCCCACCAGTTTCCGTTAGGTGTCCCGATGTCGTCGGCGCGGCGCAGCGCCCTGCTCGCATTCGCCCGCCAGCACGGCGCCGTCGTGATCGAAGACGACTATGACGGCGAGTTCCGTCACGACGACCGCCCGCTCGACGCGCTGCAAACACTCGACCGCGACGCGTGCGTTTGCTATGTCGGCACGTTTTCGAAGTGCCTGTTTCCGGGGCTGCGCATGGGTTATGTGGTCGCGCCGGACTGGGCGCGCGACGCGCTCGCCGCCGCGCGGCAGTGCGCCGACTGGCACGGCAATCTGCTCGCTCAGGACACGCTCGCGGCCTTCATGCGCGAAGGGCATCTGGTGCGGCACATCCGCAAGATGCGCGGGCAGTACCGCGCGCGCCGCGACGCGCTGCTCGACGCGCTCGCGCGCCATTGCGCCGCGTTGATCCGGCCCGTTGCGCCCGCCGCGGGCCTGCATCTCGCGGCCGGGCTTTGTGCGCCCGTGGATGGGGAAACGCTTTGTGCCGCCGCGTTGCAGGCGGGAATCCGTGTGCAAACGCTGGCCGGATTCGCCTGTGAACCGCGCACCGCGCTGGAAGGCCTCGCTTTCGGCTTCGGCATGATCGAAGCCCATCGCATTGACGCCGCCATCGCGCGTCTTGCCGCCTGCGTGCGCTGAGCCGCGCCGCCCGGACCATCAAGCCGCCGGGCCATAGGGCCATCGGGCCATCGGGCCGGGCTCGCACCATCACTGCGCCGCGAGCCGCTCCGCCGAAAAACGCAAGCCGTCGAAGAGCCGTTCGGCCACGCGCCCGGGAAAGCCTTCGGGCAACGCGGACGCCACCGCTTCGATTGCGTGCGGCGTGCGTTCGAGCACGCGCTCGACGAGCGGCGCCGCATCGGGTCCGTAATGGCACAGCCGCGCGGTGGCGTCGAAATGCGCGCGCTTCACGTCGCGCATGCGGTAGTGGCGCGCCTTGCCCCACACCGCCATCGCAAGCGACGCCTTGTGCCACGACCACTGGTTGCCGCCGTCGCCCTCCACGGGCCAGATCGACATCACGTCGTAGAGCGGCGTGAGCTGGAAGCGCCCGGCAGGCAGCAGGCGAATGCTGAAGTTCTTCGCGTGGCCGTCCGGCGCGGCGAGCATCCAGAAAACGATTTGCGCTGCGAGAAAGGTTTCGATGTCTTCGCGCGAGTGCTGCGACTGGCGCAACAGCCCCGCGATCTCGCGCACGCCGGGGCCGCCGTGCGCCTCGTACTTGCGGTGCGGCGGCACGCCGAGCGCCTGGCAGAAGTCCTCCTGCGGCAGGCGCAGAAGTGCGCCGCCGCGCGAGAGCGTGCGATCGAAGCGCTCCACGCACAGCACTTTCTGCGCGCCGAACGTCATGATCTGCGCCTGCGACGCTGGCAGCCCGTAGGCTCTCAGCAGTGCCAGGCAAAGCCATTCGTTTTCTACCGACGTATTGAAGTCCACCTTGCGATGGCCGATCAACCCCAGCGGCAGCTTGAGAATGTGCGTGGTGGGCGTGGCGCCGCGCGGCAGCAGCCATTTGCCGCGGTGGCGCAGCAGCGCCGTTTTCTCCTGCGCGCCCGCAAGCGAAATACGCAGTTCGTCGCTCTCCTCCGCACCGCCCGGCAATGCCCCCGCCGTTTCGAGCAGCAGCCGCTCGACGGCGGCTTCGCTCAGCGGTGCGCCTTCGATGCGGTCGATACGCCCCGGCGCTTCGTCCTCGCCGAGCAGTTGCACCGCGCCCACGCAATCGCGCCCGATCGCCTTGAGCAGGTCGAAGGCCTCCAGCGTATCCGTGCGAAAGCGCGTCGCGATGCGGCGGCGGATTTGCGGGCTGTCGGGCAGGAGGTTGTCGAAGTAATGGTGGACGCGCTCGCCACGCAGCGGCACGTCGCCGATGCCGAACGGCAGCGAGAGCGAGAGCGGCCGGCCCACGGCCGAGCGCTTCCAGGCGTCGTCGTAGCGCAGTTCCGTGTCGCCGGCGGCCGTCACGCCCCATGTGCCCACACGCTCGCCGTTGGCCCAGATCGAAAGCGCGCTCGAATGCGATTTGCGGCCCATCGTCACCACTCCGGCGCAGCCGCGCCCGCGGCCTCGCGCGACTGCACGCAGAACTCCAGCCCGTAGAGCGCGAAGAGCGCGAGCATCTGTTCGAGCGACAGGCTGGCCGCGCCCGTGGTTTCGAGCGCGGACAAGCGCGGCTGGCCGATGCCGAGATGGGCCGCCGCCTGCGCCTGGGTCAGGCCGCGCGCCTTGCGCGCCGACATCAGAATCTCGCCAAGCCCGGCGGGCGTCTGGACGATGATCTTCATGGCATATTCCTGTGAGGCATAAACCGATTATATGCCTGTGGCGAATATTTCGTAAATATCACTCACACGCATAAAAATGAATTATCACTCACAGGAATAAATTGTGGGCGGGCGGACCTGTGGGTCGCTCAGTCGGTGCGCACGTCGGGGTAATGCTCGAACGTCTCCTTGATCAGCCGGCGCAGCCAGATGTTCGCGCGATCCTCGTGAAATCTCGGGTGCCAGAACTGCCGCAGGCCGAACGGCGGCAGCGGCACCGGCGGCGGCACGATCTTCACCGTGCCGAGCTTCGCGAACACGTTGCCCAGTTCGAGCGGCACCGTGGCGATCAGGTCGGGATGCTGGTCGATGAGCAGCGGCACGGCGAGGAAATGCGGCGTGGAGAGATACACGTTGCGGCGAATGCCGTGCTCGTCGAACGCGGCGTCGTAAGCCGCGCCGCCGGGGCTCGCGAGCGTCACCACGATATGGCGCAGCGTTTCGAACTGCTCGCGCGTGATCGTGTCGCCCACCGCCGTGTTGCGCACGCTCACCATCGTCACGAATTCGTGCAGAAAAAGCAGTTGCTGGAACAGGTCGTCGGGCGCGGTGCGAAAGGAGCCCAGTGCGAGATCGGCCTCGCCCGAAGCCAGCATGTCCTTCACCTGCGGCAGCGGCACCTGCACGCTGCGCAGCGTGCAGTGCGGCGCGAACTTGCGCAACTGGCGCATGAGCGGCGGCAGGAACACCAGCTCGCCCATATCGGTCATGCACAGCGTGAAGCTGCGCCGCGCCGTTTGCGGGTGGAACTGCGCCTGGGAAACCACGTCTTCGCGCAGTTTCGCCATGATTTCCATGATCGCGGGCGCGAGCATCGCAGCCTTGGCCGTGGGCGCCATGCCGGTGGGCGTCTTCACGAACAACTGGTCTTCGAAATACGCGCGCAGCCGGTTCAGCGCGTGGCTCATCGCGCCCTGCGTGAGGCCGACTTCGGCGGCGGCGCGCGTGACGCTGCGCTCGCGCAGCAACGCGTCGAACACGCTCAACAGATTCAGGTCCAGATCTCGCACATGCATGGTGTGCATTCAACGCATTAGCCTCATTGGATTGACGCATGTTGAGGCGAAATCTATCTTCGGGTCAAGCGTTTTCACCGGCGGCAAGCCGGCCGGTCAGCGCCCAATACAACGAAACCGGAGACACGACATGTTCATTCGCAACACGTGGTACGTGGCGGCGTGGTCGCACGAAGTGACCGACGAAGCGCTCTTTTCCCGCACGATCATCGGCACGCCGGTGCTGCTGTATCGAGGCTCGGACGGCCATGTCGTCGCGTTGCAAGACCGCTGCTGCCATCGCGGCGCGCCGCTTTCGATCGGCCGCCGCGAGGGCGACTGCGTGCGCTGCCTCTATCACGGCCTGAAGTTCGACGCGAGCGGCGTGTGCGTGGAAGCGCCCGCGCAGGCCCGCATTCCGCCGCAGGCGAAGGTGGCGAGCTACCCCGTGGTCGAGCGCCACCGCTGGATCTGGATCTGGATGGGCGACCCGGCGCTCGCCGACCCCGCAACGATTCCCGACACGCACTGGGTGGACGACCCCGCCTGGCGCTGCCTGCCCGGCTACATCCACTACGACGTGAACTACCTGCTCATCTGCGACAACCTGCTCGACTTCTCGCATCTGCCCTTCGTGCATCCGGGCACGCTGGGCGGCCCCGAAAGCTACGCGAGCGTGCAGCCGAAGGTGGAGCGCATCGAAGGCGGCGTGCGCGTCACGCGCTGGACCATGGACATCAAGGCGCCCCCCTTCGCGGCCGCCGTGAAGCACTGGCCCGGCAATGTCGATCGCTGGAACATCTACGACTTCACGATTCCAGGCGTCCTGCTGATGGATTCGGGCATGGCGCCTACCGGCACCGGCGCGCGCGAAGGCGCGCGCGTGGACGCTGCCGAGTTCCGCAGTTGCCAGGCGCTCACGCCGGAGACGGAAACCTCCACGCACTACTTTTTCGCGCAGCCGCACAACTTCGCGATCGACCGGCCCGAGGTCACGCGCTCCGTACATGACGCCATCGTCGAAGCCTTCGACGAGGACCGCGCGATCATCACGGCGCAGCAGCGCAATCTCTCGCTCGATCCCGATTTCAAAATGATGGCGTTCGGCATCGACAGCGCGCTCTCGCAGTTCCGCTGGACCGTGAACCAGCGGCTCGAAGCCGAGCGCGCGCAGCAGGGGGAAACCAGGGCGGCCGCGCCCGCGAGCGGAGCGACGCAATGATCGAAGTCGTCGTCAAGCGCCTTTCGCGCGAGGCCGAAGGCGTGCTCGGCGTGGAGCTCGTGCGCGCGGACGGCGGCGCGCTGCCGTCTTTCGAAGCGGGCGCGCATGTGGACGTCGCGCTCGCGCACGGTCTCACGCGCCAGTACTCGTTGTGCAACGATCCTGTGGAGACGCATCGCTACTGCCTTGGCGTCGGGCTCGCCGCGTCCTCGCGCGGCGGCTCGCGCCATGTGCACGAGACCCTGCGCGAAGGCGACCGGCTCGCGGTCTCGCCGCCGCGCACGCTGTTTGCGCTCGCGCGCGAGGGCGCGGCGCACCGCTTCATTGCGGGCGGAATCGGCATCACGCCGATCCTGAGCATGATTCGCGCCTGCGAGCGTGCTGGCGCGCGCTGGTCGCTCGACTATGCGGTGCGTTCGCGGGAGCGCGCGGCTTACCTGGGATTCCTGAGCACATTCGGCGCGCGTGTGCGTCTGCATGTGGACGACGAAGGTGCTCGCCCTCAACTCCAGGCGTGGCTCGACGGAATCGACGCGCATGAGCACGTCTACTGCTGCGGCCCCGCGGCGATGATGGACGCCGTCGCGCAAGCCGCCGAGGCCCGCGGCGTCGCGCGCGAGCGCGTGCATTTCGAGCGCTTCGCCGCGCCGCCCGCGGCGGCCTCCGAGGCCCCGCACGGCGACGCGCCGCCAGCCTCGTTCACCGTGGTGCTCGCGCGCAGCGGCCAGCGCTGCACGGTCGAAGCCGACGAGTCGATCCTCGCGTGCCTGGAGCGCCACGGCCACGCGTTGCCGCATGCGTGCCGCGAGGGCTTGTGCGGCAGTTGCGAAACGCCGCTGATCGAGGGCGCGGCCGAGCATCGCGACTTCGTGCTGGACGAAGCCGAACGCGCGGCGAACCAGCGCCTGATGATCTGCGTTTCGCGTTCGCGCACGCCCGAACTCGTGCTCGATCTTTGAGCCACGGGCGGCGGCGCCCGTACGCTCAGGCGCTCAGGCGCGCACGGCCTCCTGGCCGCGCTCGTGCGCGCGCACGTCGAACGCCCCGCCAGTCAAGGTCTGGTCGCGCAGCGTCACCGGCTTTTTGCCCGGCAGCAGCGGGAACACGAGCTCGGCGAAGCGGATCGCCTCTTCCAGGTGCGGATAGCCGGAAAGCACGAAGCTGTCCGCGCCCGCGTCGACGTATTCCTTGAGCCGCAGCGCCACCGTCTGCGGGTCGCCCACGAGCGCCGTGCCCGCGCCGCCGCGCACCAGACCCACGCCGGCCCACAGGTTCGGGCTGACTTCGAGCTTGTCGCGGCGGCCGCCGTGCAGTTCGGCCATGCGGCGCTGGCCCACCGAATCCATGCGCGCGTAGTTCTCCTGGGCGCGGCGGATGTCGTCGTCGTCGAGCTTGCTGATCAGTCGGTCGGCGGCGGCCCAGGCTTCTTCGTTGGTCTCACGCACGATCACATGCAGGCGCACGCCGAGCTTGAGCGTGCGGCCGTGGCGCGCCGCCCGCGCGCGAATGTCGGCGAACTTTTGCGCCACGGCCTCGGGCGGCTCGCCCCAGGTGAGATACGCATCCACGTGCCTGGCCGCCAGCTCGTGCGCGGCCGGCGACGAGCCGCCGAAGTACAGCGGCGGATACGGCGTCTGCACCGGCGCGTGGAAGTTCTGCGCGCCTTCCACGCGCAGATGCTTGCCCTCGAAGTTCACCGTCTCGCCGCGCAGCAGATCGCGCCAGATGGTGAGGAACTCGTCGGCGGCTTCGTAGCGCTCGTCGTGGCCGAGGAACACGCCGTCGGCAGCCAGCTCGGTGGCGTCGCCGCCCGGCACGACATTGAGCAGCAGGCGGCCGTTCAACGCCTGATCGAGCGTGGCCGCCTGGCGCGCCGAAGCGGTCGGGCCGCCCAGCGACGTGCGCAGCGCCACGAGCAGCTTGATTCGGTGCGTGACCGGCGCGAGGCTCGCCGCCGTCACCCACGGGTCGAGGCAACTGCTGCCGGTGGGAATGAGCAGGCCGTCATAGCCGAGTTCTTCGGCCGTCACGGCGATCTGGCGCATATACGCGTTGGTCGGCGCGCGGCCGAAATCGGATTTGCCGAGGTAGCGGGTGTCGCCCGAGGTCGGCAAGAACCAGAAAATGTCGAGACTCATCAATGATCCTGCTGCGGGTGAATAAGGACGCGCAGCGCGGGCGCATATGGCGCTATCGCGCGGCTTCCGCCGCCCGTGCGTCGGGCGGGTGCTCGCACATTGGAACAGCCAGGGGCGCATTCCCCTACCAGTTAATCGGCAATTGCATATGACGTTTTCGGCTATGCGCGCGCCGCCGCGACGCGCCGCACGCGAAAACGAACCGTGGCCTAAACTGGATCGCACACCCGGCGGCGCCGCGCCGCTCGCGCATGGCGCGCCGGTTCAGCCCACGCGGTACCCAGCGAAAAGGAGTCCACGCATGGACACCCGAACCGTCAAGATTCCCGGCCCCGATCATCCGATCACGATAGAACCCGCGCACGCCCGCGTGGTGGTGAAGGCAGGCGGGCGCGTCGTGGCCGACACGCGCCGCGCGCTCACGCTGCGCGAGGCGAACTATCCCGCCGTGTTCTATGTGCCGCGCGAGGACGCGGACATGACGCTGTTCGCCCGCACCCCGCACACGAGCTGGTGCCCGTACAAGGGCGAAGCGTCCTATTACTCGATCACGCCGGGCGGCGAGCGTGCGGTGAACGCGATCTGGAGCTACGAAATGCCGCACCCCGCGGTGGCCGCGATCAAGGCGCATCTCGCGTTCTACCCGGAGCGCGTCGATTCGATCGAAACGTTCGACTGAAGGCGAAGCGTCGTTCCAGACTGTCGCGCGATCGCTTCGCGCGTGCCAGCGTACCAGCGTGCCAATGCGGCCGTTAAAGCCGTTCCTCGCTGACGCGCGCGATGATGAACGCATTCATGCCTAAGCGCAGGCGGCGCGGGCCGCCATCCTACAGTTGCGCCCGCAATCTGCCGTTATCCAGAATGGATCGCTGGACGCTTCATCGGCTGCGCGCGCCGCTGCAACATCGCTCCATCTGCCGCCTCGACGCTCACACAGGCCCCAAGGTGTGCCAGGATTCGGTTATCCGCACGGCCTGACGCCGCAGCGCACCGCTCCCTTACATCCAACCGACATGCAACAAGGCACCCCGGCCAACGCAGCCAGTTTCGCCAACATGGGCGTCGATCTGCTCGACTTCTTCGACGTGACGCCCACTTCGTTGTGGCTCGAAGACTATAGCCAGCTACGCGCGCTCTTCGAGCGCTGGCGCGCGGCGGGCGTCACCAACCTGCGCCAGTTCCTCGAAGCAGACCCGCGCCGCGTGGCCGAGTGCTCCGCCTGCATCCGCGTGCTCAAGGTCAACCGGCATACGCTCGACCTGTACGGCGCGCGCGACTACGAAGAACTCGCGGCACATCTTTCCCAGGTGCTGCGCGACGACATGTTCCAGGCCCACGTGGGCGAGCTCGAACAGATGTGGACCGGCAACGCCACCTTCGAGAGCAAGAGCGTGAACTACACACTCGCCGGGCGGCGCATGGACATCCTGCTGCGCGGCGTGATCCTGCCCGGACACGAAGCCGACTGGAGCCGCGTGCTCGTGGCGATCGAAGACGTTTCGGCGCTGGAGGAGGCGCGGCATCGCGCGCACGCGAGCGAACAATATGCGCTCGGTGTTTTCGAGCACGCGCCCGTTTCGCTGTGGGTCGAAAACTTCTCGGCGATTCGCGAGTTGCTCAACGAGGTGCGCGAGCAAGGCATCATCGACTTTCGCACCTTCACCGACGTACACCCCGAATTCGTCGAGCGCTGCATGAGCGAGATCGAGGTGCTCGACGTGAATCACTACACGCTCGGCATGTTCCGCGCACCGGATAAAGCCACGCTGCTCTCGCGCCTGCCCGACGTGTTCCGCGACGAAATGCGCCCGCATTTCCGCGAGCAGTTGCTCGATCTGTGGGAGGGCCGCCTCTTTCAGCAGCGCGAGGTCGTGAATTATGCGCTCGACGGCAGCGAGCTCAATGTGCACCTGCAATTCTCGGTGTTTCCCGGTCACGAGGCACAGTGGGATCTCGTGCTGCTCGCGCTCACCGACATCACGGCGCGCAAGAAGGCCGAGGCGTACCTCGAATTCCTCGGCAAGCACGACGTGCTCACCAAGCTCAAGAACCGCTCGTTCTATGTGGACGAACTCAACCGGTTGCAGCGCAAGGGGCCGTTCCCGGTGAGCGCGATCGTCGTCGACATGGACAACCTGAAGACGGTGAACGACCAGCTCGGCCACGCAGCCGGCGATGCGTTGCTGCGCCGCGCGGGTGAAGTGCTCGCGAAGGCGATCCAGAAGCCGTATCAGGCGGCGCGCATCGGCGGCGACGAGTTCGCGGTGCTGATGCCCGGAGCCGACGAGCACAATGTCGAGATGGTCGCGGACAGCATCACGAAACTCGTTGATCTCAACAACCAGTTCTATGGCGGTCCGAAACTGAGCTTTTCAATCGGTATTGCGACCTGCGAAGAAGGCGAGAGCGTGGAGGCCATGATGCGCGAAGCCGACGCCGCGATGTACGAGGCCAAACGCCGCCGCAACGAAAGCAGCCGCGCGTCGATGCAAGCCGACACGGCGCGTGACGTGTGAAGGCGCATGGAAGCGCTTTGGACAACTGCTTTGGAGAACGTAATTCGCAGAACGCGAGACAGGCGGGAAAAAAAATACCGGCTGGCATGTGACCATGCCGACTTGCCGGGAGCCTCGCGCTCCCGTCTCTCGCACTCAGGCGAGCGGCTCGACGCCGCTCGCCCGAATGCGGGCCACCGCCCTGGCGTGATGCGGTGCTGCACGGCCAATGGCCGCGCCGCCCGACGCGCGCACCGGCAAGCCGACCACCGCGTGACTCACGGTGTGTGACCCACAGCGTGGCCCGCCGGCTCGCGCGTCCGCCATGACGGCGGACTTTGCATCACGACGCGTTGACGGCGTCCTTGAATGCCTTGCCAGCGGTGAACTTCACCGTCTTCGCGGCGGCAATCTGGATCTCCGCGCCCGTAGCCGGGTTGCGGCCCACGCGGGCGGCACGCTGGCCAGTCGAGAACGAGCCGAAGCCGACGAGCTGCACGGAATCACCCGAGGTGACCGCACGCGTGACGACGTCGAGGATCGCGTCGATGGCTGCGCCGGTGGCTGCCTTGGTCTCGCCCGTGCTTGCGGCGACTGCGTCAATGAGTTCCTGTTTGTTCATCTGCTACCTGTGTTGAGTTGAGAAAACCTGCATACCCTACCTCACGCGCGCGAAACAGGCAAATCGCGTTGCATATGGAAACGCGTTGGCGGCCCGTCCGGCGCGTGTTTGGCCTTTCGCCCGAGTGATGGCGAAAGGCGAATGAATAGCACAACACGAAGACAGTGTGTAGACAAAACCGCGTAAAAAATTGGCAAAAATGCACAAAAACGACAAATCTTCGGCTTTACGGTAGATTGGGCGCGGGAATGATTCGTGCAGATGAAGCCGCTCAATTGCGGAAATCGGCAGTAATCTTTGATCTCGATTCCTTTAACCGCCTTTAACGGAAAAAACGCCGGGCCGGTTGGGAAGGCAATTTTTTGCGCTTTGCGTGGCTGGCTTATGGCCGGGGGCCAGCCAGCGGCACGGCGACTGACGAAAGCGTGATCGCGCCTTTCGATTGAGCAACGCGGGACGGCGCGCGCGCGTCTCACCTTGAACCCATGCGCGCAGAACGGCGTTTCATCGCTTACCGCACGATTGATCAGTCATGCTGATCATTGATGCAGGGCCGTGCATTCCGGCTCACGTAAACACCCACAGCACGCGTGCCGGTTCCTCGGTGAGGTTGGCATAGCGAAAACGTCGGCGCGCAGGCAACTGGAAACTGTCGTTGGGGCGCAGCGTCACCGGCTCGTCATCGTCCAGCCAGATCGTGAGCTCGCCTTCGAGCACGAAGCCGCCCTGCTCGTCGCTGTCGTCCACGGGGCGCTCTCCGCTCGTCGCGCCAGGGTCGAGCCGGCTCTCCAGCATCGAAAAACCCGAGGACATGCTCGGCGAAACCAGCACGTCCGTGATGCCGCCGCCATAGTAGAGCGTGCGCCGCTCGCCCGGCCGCGTGACCCAGGGCAGCGCGCGCGGCATGCTCACGCTGTAGAAGTACGTGGTGGGCGTTTGCAGCGCCTCGCCGATAGCCGTGAGGTCGGCCACCGTGGGTTGCGAAAGACCGCGCTCGACCTGCGAAAGAAAGCCGACCGAGCGCCCGATCTTTTTCGCGAGGTCCGCGAGCGTCACCTTCTTGTGCTTGCGCAGGTCGCGAATCAGGATCGCGAGGCCTTCTATTTCGTCCTGCCTGTCCATGCGGGAATCTCCGTCACACGACGTCGCGCAGGCGATACCACAGCTTGCCGAGCGCCTCCAGCGGCGCGGCGAGCCGCTCGCCGCCCGGAAAGCGCGGATTATGAAGGCGCTCGTAGAGCGAGAGCAAGCGCGTCTCGCCGAGGATGGCATCGGCCACGGCGCGCGCCGCCGCGAGCGTGGGCAGAATGCCGTGACCGGAAAACCCCTGTAACCAGTATCGATCGCGCTCGTGGCCCACATCGGGCGTGCGGCGGATGCTGATGTCGATATGACCGCCCCATGCGTACTCGAAACCGACGCCGCGCAACTGCGGAAATGCGCGTTCGAGACTGGGCCGGATCGCCGCGCCGATGTCCTTGGGAATGCCGCCCAGATAGGTGCATGCGCCGCCAAACAGCAGTCGATGATCGGGGCTCAGGCGAAAGTAGTCGGGCACGAACTGATTGTCGATCACGCAACTGTTGCGTGGCAGGAGCGAGTGGGCGAGATCGGGATCGAGGCGGTGCGTCGCGATCTGCCAGGTGCCCACCGGCAGCACCCGGCTCGCTAGTTCGCTGTCGAGCCGGTCGATATAGGCGTTGCAGGCGAGCACCAGCGTGGCGGCGCGCACCGCGCCCTCGCGCGTGCTCACCGTATAGCCGCTTTGCGTTTCGCGCCAGGCGAGCACGCGGCTCTGTTCGAAAATCGCGCCGCCCGCGCGTTCGATGGCGGCGGCAAGACCGAACGCGAGCTTGAGCGGATCGAGATGCCCGGCCTCGGGATCGTAGAGCGCCGCGCGATAACGGCGGCTGCCGATCCATTCGGGCATCTCGGCCTCGGGAATGAAGCGCAGCCTGTCGTAGCCCCACTTGTGCGCCGCCTCGTCGCGCGCGGCTTCGAGCATGCCGACCCGCGCGGCCTTCACCGCCGCCCACAAGCTGCCCGGCCGATAGTCGATATCGAAACCGTGCCGCCCCGGCAACTCGCGCACTTCGCCAGCCGCCCAGCGCATGCTGTCCCACAGCGCCCGTGCGCCCGCCACGCCCAGCGCCCGCTCGAACGGCGGCATGTCGCACGACCAGCCGGGCAGCGCCTGGCCGCCGTTGCGCCCCGACGCGGCCCACGCCACGCGGCTCGCCTCCAGGACCGCCACGCGGCGGCCCGCCAGCGCGAGCCGCAAGGCCGTGTGCAAACCACTGAAACCCGCGCCGACGACCACCACATCGACATCGAGGTCGCCGGCCAGCGCGGAGCGTTCGGGCAGCGCGCCCGGCCAGTTGCGTGCGTAATAGCTGTCGATATGGCGAGTCGATTCGGCGTACATGCGCGCGTCCGTGAATAAATGCCGGCTAAATTTCATGAAAAATTAGCACGACAATTTCACGCGCGCAAATTGGCGCAATCCCGATAGCGCGAGAGGCGCCGTTTAGCCTGCGGTTTCGTCGCCCTGCGCACGGTTCGCCCATGCCGCCACGTAGGCGGGAGCGTCCCGCTGCGGAGTGGCGGAATCGGCCACCGGCGGCAACGGCGCAAGCGTCAAGGGCAAGACGCCCGCCCAGACTGCGCGGTCCATATCCTCTTCGTCGTCCTTCGGGCCGCCCGTGCGGATCTTCGTGACCGATTCCGCGAGCGCGATGCGCATGACCGTGGTCGCGGCCAGTTCCTTGCGATTGCCCGCGCGCACTTCGTGCCTGCGGCCCGGCGCGATGTGCTCCATGAAGGTGTCGAGCACAGCCGCCTTGTGCGCCTCTTCCACGGTCTCGAACACGCCGTAGATCACGGCGGAGCGATAGTTCATCGAGTGATTGAAGGCCGAGCGCGCGAGCACGAGGCCATCCAGGTGCGTCACGGTCACGCACACCTGAGCGCCTTCGGCCGCGAGCCGCAGCATGCGGCTGCCATTCGAGCCGTGAATGTAGAGATGATCGCCCTCGCGCCAGCATGCGGTGGGGATGCAATGCACGCCGTGCTCGTCGGAGAACGCGACATGGCAGACATAGGCTTCGTCGAGAATCGCATGCAGCGTGGCCGCGTCGTAGTGCGCGCGTTGCGCCACGCGGCGCACACGGGTGCGTTGCGACGGCGCGGCGGCGGGTTCGTTCACGGTATCGGCGGCGGCCTCGTTCACGGCATCGGCGAAGGACATGACCTTTTCTTCCTCAAGGTTCGGGGTTGGGATGCCGGTTACGATAGAGAAAGTGTGGCTCCATAGGTAGATCCAAGGCGAGCGCAGTCGGTGGGGCCACACGAACATTTCGCCATTTGCAAGGGAGCGCGTGTGAATACATTCAGTGTTGACGATCGAGGCAACGTATTGCGCTATTTCGATCTCCATGCCGCGACGGAGACGTTCGATCCGCTTCTTTATATTCACGGACTGGGATGCGCTTCGAGCAGCGACTATCCACCGGTCATTGCTTCCGTTGCCTATTCAAAACCCAGATCGCTACTCGTCGATCTCATGGGATCGGGCTTCAGTGACAAGCCGGAAGACGGCCAATACACGTCCGATGCGCAAGCCGACGTGCTCTCTGGATTCGTGACCGGGCAAGGACTCGCGAAGGTGAGCCTGTTTGGTCATAGCGCCGGCGCGTTCATCGCCTTGAAACTGGCGCAGCGCTTGCCTGCACAGGTCGACACGCTCATTTTGTGTCAACCCGGTCTGACGGATTACGGCGTCAGCATGCTCTCGTCCTTCACGGCCATGAGCGAAGACGAATTCGTTGATGGCGGCTCTTCGCAACTCCTGGCGCAATTGAAGGCGCAAGGCGGCAATGACGCCTGGCTGGGGCCATTTCCCGTCGCGTCGCCGTATGCCGTTTATCACTGGGCGCGCTCCGCACTCGATGACAATGCGAGCGAGTGGCTCAACGCGCTTGCGAATCTGAGCGCAACAAAAGGCGTGATCCTTTCCGATACGGCTACGAGCGATGAAATCGCGAAATTCGAGCAGGCGGGCTGCACGGTCGAACTCGTCGCCAACGCCGAACACATGATCGCGTACGACAATCCTGACGCATTGGCCGCCGCCATCAGCAGACTCCTCCCGTTGAGTGCGTAGCGATACTTCGCGTTGAAGCGAGCCGGGAGCCGCTTCGTTGTCATCTTGCATGCCCCAAATCAAAGGTAATACAACGTAAACCGTCAAATATCTAACTCATGGCCTATTAATTTTGACATTAACACTATAATGTTGGAATTCCGCATGACCTTCGGATGCCCGGCCGCATCTCCCTCCTCACCCCGCTTTCCGCTCGACAACAAGCATTCCAGGCCATCGCCATGCCCACCCGGGCACACCCAAAACGCTCGCAAAACGCCGGCGAAACGATTTGTCACGAAAAAGCTGTACATCCGAAAATTCTCCTGTACAATCCGGCCTCCTTGATTCCCCGATAGCTCAGTCGGTAGAGCGCCGGACTGTTAATCCGTAGGTCCCTGGTTCGAGCCCAGGTCGGGGAGCCAGGCATGCGGGAGTAGCTCAGTTGGTAGAGCGCAACCTTGCCAAGGTTGAGGTCGCGAGTTCGAGACTCGTCTCCCGCTCCAGTCAGTTTTCGCCCATGTGGCTCAGTGGTAGAGCACTCCCTTGGTAAGGGAGAGGTCGGCAGTTCGATCCTGCCCATGGGCACCATCAGCACCACTGGCAGCATCGCTTCAAGCCAGTGCATGCCGCCGCGTAGCCGTTCTGGTCAACGCGTCATCCCTTCCCTGCTTTCCCTGCTCAGCGCATCACGTCTTTGCGTCGCCTCGTGGCACTCACGGCTCGACGACACACGCCGGATCGAACGCAGCGTTCTCCCATTGCAATTGCTCCGCGCCTTGCGCCGACGCGAGATTCAACGCATAGCCACGCGGATTGGCGATAACGCGCGCGTTGCCATGGCGATAATCGAATGAGTCGTGCACGTGGCCGTGGATCCAGAGATCCGCACGCGGCAGCAGGCGGCGCAGGTCGCTGAGAAAGCCCGGATTGACCGGATGGCCATCAAAGCGTGGATGAATCGAGTCCGGCGACACGCCGTGGTGCGTCACCACCACGGTCTTGCCATCGAAGGGCTTCGCCAGTTCCGCCTCCAGCCAGGCCACCGCGCGCCGATGCTCGGCCAACGCCTCTTCAGGGCCGAATGCATCGCCGCCCCGCGCGCGAATCGCAGCGTGATCCGAATTCACCTTGCGCGCATAGTCCATGCTGCGAACGCGATCGCCATAAAGCTCGTAGTCGGTCCACAAGCAGCAGCCAAGAAAACGCGTGTCGCCGAAAGCGATCGCGCGACGTTCAAGGTAGTGAACCTGGGTGCCCGCCGAGCGTTGCTCGATAGCGGCCACGACCTGCGCGTACTCGCCTCCGTACGCTTCATGATTGCCGCTCACATAAACGACCGGCACAGGCCAGTCGGCAAAGGCATCCACAGCGCCCGCGCCGATGTGAATATCCCCGGCGAGCACGAGCAGGTCAGCGCCAGCGGCCGCCTCCAGCAGCGGGCGCTGCGGAAAACGGGATTGAAATGCATCGAGGTGCAGATCGGACGCAATCTGTACGCGCATGATTCCTGGGACTGCCTTTGTTTAAGCGCTTTTATTGAAATCAGGCGATGAAGTCATGGGCGCGTGCGCTTCGGATGCAAAGCGCACGCACCGCCTTCACTGAACGCCGCCTGCGCGTCCCTTCGAGGGCCAACCGTATTCGGCCGCCTGCCAGGCGAGGAGGCCGGGCAAATAGAACAGCAGATCGCGCACACGGCGCGCACCGGCCAGTGCGAGGCAGGTGGGTGCATCGAAGCCCAGCAGACCGCCGAGCAGCACGAAGCCACCCTCCTGCACGCCGAGATTGGCGGGAATCAGAAACGCGATGCTGCTCAGCATCTGGATGAGCGCTTCGATCACGAACGCGTCCATGAACGTCGCGTCCGTGCCGAGCACGCGCAGCGCGATCCAGATTTCCAGCGCATAGCCGAGGCATTGCAGCGTCTGCCAGATGAGCAGATAGCGCACGACCACGCCGGTCTGCCGCCAGATGAGCTTGACCGATTGATCGACGCGCGCGGACTTGCCCACCAGATCGACCACCTTGCCGCTCGTGAGATGGTTGAGCGTGCGCGCCGCGCGCTCGAAGGGCCGCGCATGCTGCACGAGCGCAAAGAGCACCAGCACCGGCGCGAGCGCCGCGATGGCCCACGCGAGCCGGCCCACGAAGCGCGCCGTATCGGACGACGAATGCTCCAGCAGATAACCGGCCGCGACCAGCGCGAATACGAGCTGGCTGATGAGCGTGAGCTGCGTGTCCACGACGAGGCTCGCCACCGCCGTGGCCGGCCGCACGCCCGCGCGCCCCATCAGCCGGAACGACACGATCTCGCCGCCAATACGCGCGACGGGCAGCAACCCGTTGATCGACTCGCGTATCCATACGAGCTTGAGCATGGTCGCGAAGGTCGGGCGCTGCGCGGGGCGAATGAGGCTGCGCCAGTCCCACGCGTTCGCGCACATCGGCAGGATATGCGCGCTGGCCGCCAGCACGAGGCCCATGCCCGCGCCTCGCAGCAGTTGCAGCACGGCGGCGGGATGATCGCGCCATACGAGCCACACGGCGATCGCAAAACCGCACAGTGCAGCGATACGTCCCATGTGCTTCATCTGCGGGTGCTCTCTGATGGATGCTCCCGTCTCATTGTCTTCCTCATCTGCCGTAAAACTCAGGTCTCGTGTACCGGCGAAAGCATGCCGTTCCTGTCAACGCGAAAACGCGTGCCGCGCCAGACGACGCCTGACGAGCAAAAGCTCGCGACATAGATCGCGAACTGCACCATTTCGCAAAGGGGCAAGGATAGCAGGCTGCTCGTCTTGTCGCCGGTCGCCCGGTCGGTCTGCCAGATGAGCCACGCGCGAGCGGACAGCGCGACGGCGGCGAGAATCCACGCGGGCGTCGCGCCGCCCGAGAACGCCACGGCAAGCATGGCGAGCGCAAACGGATGCATGAGCACCGCGCCGAGATGCCCCGAGCGATCCGCCGCGCGAACAGTGCGGCTCCAGCGCAGCTCGTGCGCGAACAGCTTGGTAAAGGTGTTTTCCACGCAGGCGTGGCGCACGAGGATGGGCGGAATCGAAACCTCGGCGCCGGCGCGGCGCACCGCTTCGCCCACCGCATGGTCTTCGGCGAGATGATGCGAGAACTGCGCAAGCCCGCCGATGCGCTCCAGCATCTCCCGCGTCATGGCGATGGACTGGCCGAAGCACGGCCGCGCGCGACCGATCGCGAGCCCCGTGACGACGCCGGGCAGGAAATGATAGTTGGTGAGCGACGCCGCCACGCGCGGCCAGAAGCCGGGCGCGCACAGGCCGCGATAAACGGTCGTGACGAGCCCGACGCCGGGCTGCTGCAACGCCCCGACGACATGGCGAAGATAGTCTCGATCGACGTGCACGTCGCTATCGGCGAAGCACAGCACGTCATGCTCGGCCTGTTCGAGCATGTTCACGAGATTCGCGATCTTGCGGTTGGGCCCGTAGAGTCGCGCATCGGCCACGACCGTGATGTTCGCATCGGGATAACGCACGCGCAAGCGATCGACGGCGCGTAGCGCTTCGTCGCAGGAGTCGTGAACACCGAAGAGATACTGGACTTGTCCAGGATAGTCCTGCTCGAAGAAACTCGCGAGATGCTGCTCCAGTTGCCATTCGTCGCCGTGCAGCGGCTTGGCGAGCGTGACCGCCGGAAACTCGCGCGGCACCGCCACTTCGCGCGCGAAGAAGCGGCCGACCAGCGCGCTGGCCGTACAGGTATAAACAATGCCGACCACGGCGCATAGCGCGCACACGAAGGCAAGCACAGCGGGAATCACGTGCGCGAAGCCCGGCAACTCCAGATGAACCATTTCGATCGCCGCCAGAACGACGGCGATCGCGATCACGGCCATCGCAACGATGCCGCCCGTTCGCCCCTTCGCGCGCGCGCGGTCCATCATGCCTCGTGCGCGCGCAGGAAGCGGAAGAACTCCACGCCTTCGCGCAGACGCCGCTTCATCATGTCCCAGCTCATGAGCATCTC
>NZ_QLSU01000049.1 GCF_003268775.1 Paraburkholderia unamae | reverse complement strand
GACCCGACCACCTACGGCCAGCCGTATATCTACGGCACGAACCACCTCGACGCGGACGGGGCGCAGTGGGAGGCACAACTCAGGCACGAAGCGGCGATCGCCGGCCAGGTTGTGTACGAAGGCGCGGGCAACGTGTTCGCCTTGCAGTGCGCCACGGTGCTCGAAACGGATATCGTGCTGCCCGATGCGCCCAAAGGCATGGTCATCATCGAGGCCACGCACAGCGGCGCGCGTGACGCGGCGTATTCGAACACGTTCCGGGCCATTCCTGCTGACCGCCGTTTCCGTCTGGAACTGAAGCCGGAAACCTGGGCGAAAATCGGCGGTACGTTGAGCGCCCGAATTTGCAGCCCGGACAAGTACACCTACGCCTACCTCAATTCCGTGGGCTATTACGTTGTCCGCTTCGATGTGGACTTCGCAACATGGCCCAAAGGTGGCGAGAGCGTACCGCTGCGACTCGCCAAGCCCTTCGCGGGAAAGCTGCAAACTGGCTTCCACTTTGTCGCGCTGGACAACGATGAAGCGGTGATTTCTTTTCGAGATGGCGACCCTGATAAACCGGAAATTATTGCGTTTCATCATCATTCGCAGGCGCGCGACCTCATCACGAGTGATCGGCGCTGGCTCTCGCGTAACACGATCCGCACGCAGAGCAACAACAAACTGCGCATGGAGGACTGGGCGGGCCAGGAGGGCGTCAAGCTCAGCACGGAACATTCGGGCAAGTCACAACTGAATCTCGGTTACCTGGTTAATAACAAACTCGAATACCGGGGCGAAGGCTTCGAGACGAGAACATCGGGTTACGGGGTCAACCGCGCGGGCAAGGGGCTCATGTTCACGGCCTACGACCGGCCTGCTGCCACCGGCAAGCAACTGGACATGCAGGAGACCATCGCGCAGCTTGAGAGCGCGCTGGCGACCGCCAAGGCGCTTGCAGCATCTGCCAGCAGCGCGAAGGCCGAACCCGCCGACACCGACGCGCAGCAGCAGATGAAGGACGATCTGGATGGCCTGAAGAAGCCAGGACTGCTGATGAGCACACCGGCTTCGGCGGCGCTGGTTGCGGGCCAGGGCATGCAGTTCGCGGCGCAGGGCGACATCTCAGGGGTGGCAGGAAAGAGCGCGGACTGGAGCGTGCTCAAGCGCTTCACGGTCGCGGCGGGCGAGAAGATTTCGCTGTTCGTGCAGAAGTTCGGTATCAAAATCTACGCCGCGAAGGGACCGGTTGAATTCCAGGCACAAACCGACGCAATGTCGATGTACTCCGATCAGGACATGTCGATATCAAGCGTGAACGGCACGGTGCGTATCGTCGCGAAGCAGGAAATCACGCTCGAATGTGGCGGTGCATTTGTCCAGCTCAAGGACGGCAATATCACACTCGGTGGCCCTGCGGACCTGTTCCTCAAGTTCATCACGATCCAGCAGCAGGGCAAGGCGTCGCTGAACGCGCCGCTGGACCTGACTCATCCGGCGCTCTCGGGGTTGCCGACCACGCCCCTGACGTTCTATGCGGGCGCGTCGCCTTCAGCGCGGGCGGCGATCCCCGCAGGCATGCCCTGGAGCCTGTACGCGGGCAGCACCCTGGTCGGGCTGGGGGTGATGGACGAAACGGGCTTGATCCAGGTGGATCACCACCCCACAACGCAGAAATACACGCTCAAGCTCGCCAACGGAACAAGTTACGCCATTCCGGTAGCCGAACAGTACAAGGGTAATGCGGATAACGGCACGCTCGCCAACGGCGGGTTGCAATTTCACGAAGGGCAACCCACCGTCGCTTCCCGCACAGTTGATCGGGCTAAACATCGCGCCAACTACGCCGAATTGCTTGACCCGAAAAAGGACGTCTGACCATGACCCAGCAACCCCCGATTACCGTACCCGTTGCGCTGTCCTGCACCCGGAGCGCTGTGTTCAACCAGCGGTGGTTCGTACAGGACACGGAATACTACCCGGCTCAGGGGACGTTCAAGCCGCTGGTCAACGGCGAAGAGGCATTCGGCACGATCTACGATGCCATGTTGAATGCGAAGCGTTCGGTCGATATTATCTGCTGGGGCTTCCAGCCCTCGATGTATTTTAAGCGCGGAAGCGGCTTTGCGTCGGTGCCCATCGGGCAATTGCTTGCGCAGCTTCCTCCCACCCCTCAGCCCCGTCCACATCCCCCGCCACCGAATAAAGCACTTGCGTATTTCTCGTCTTGAGGAACTGCTCAAGCGGCTCCCCGCGCATGGCAGCGTAGATATGAAGGTTCGAAGTCCCAACCACTGCGCCAAGTTTTTCGAGCACGAAGAACACTACCCCATAATGAATCAACCCACGCCAATCGCGCCGACGCAAAAGGTCTTTCTCCTCGTCGGTTAGCCCGGCCTCGGCGAACGAGCGCTCCGGATCGGCCAGGAACGCGCGCCGGTGCTGCACATCGATCATCGCGTGCAGATACTTGTTCAACCGATACGCCTTGACACTCGATTCCAGGCCGAACGGATACGTACCCGTCAACGTCTGCGCGCCCGCAAGCTGCCGCGCCATATGCTCCCGGTGCCTTGCTTGCGCTTCTCCGGCCGGGGGCGTTGCTGCGTTCTCGAGCACGAGCGTGCCGATGCCCGTCATCGAAGGCAGGTAATAGCCACTGTGCACCTTCTTCACGCTGGCGCTCAGTGCGCCGCGCATGATCAGCCACATGATGACCTCGGCGCCTTCAAGGCCGCCCAGTTGCGCGTATTCGGCGTGCGTCATTTCCGCGAGCGCCTCCGGGTCGTTCGTGATCGCGTCGAGGAAGCGGTGGTCCCAATCCACGTTGTTGAAGCCCGCATGTTCGCCGTGCACCTGGTGTGAAAGGCCGCCCGTCGCCATCACCACCACGCGCAGATCCTCGGGGTAGCTTTCGATCGCGCGGCGCAGCGCCTGGCCGAGTTTGAAGCAGCGCCGCGCGGTGGGTATCGGGAACTGCAACACGCCCACCTGGAGCGGCACGACGCGTGTGGGCCAGCCCGTTTGCGTGCGGTCTAGCAGCGCTGACATCGGCGAGAAGAAGCCGTGGTCGAGCGGTTTGTCCTGGAAGAACGACATGTCGAATTCGTCGCTCATGAGGCTCGTGCCGATATGCCGCGCGAGCGCCGGATCTCCACCTATGCCGGGCAGGTCGCGCACGCCGCCGCCTTCGTCGGCGACCGGGTACTCGCTGCCGATGCCCAGCGCGAACGCCGAGTAGTGGTCGAAGAAGAACGACGTCACGTGGTCGTTGTAAACGTAGACGATGGCGTCGGGCTGCTGCTCGTGCAGCCAGCGCTTGACGGGCTCGAAGCTTTCGAAGATCGGCGCCCAGTCGGGGTCGTTTTCCTTGTGCGCGTCGTGCGCGAACCCGATGGTCGGGGTGTGCGAAACGGCGATGCCGCCAACGATCGTGGCCATGTCTCCGTGCTCCTTGTGTTGGATGGGTCGTGTCGATGACGCCAATGTAGGGTTGACGACAGGTTAAGTAAATTGACTTATTCGCGAAAATTCAATAACTTGAGGTTATGAAAAAGAGCGAACCCCGGCCGGGCGGGAAACCGGCCACCAAGCCCGACATCAACGCGGATGCGGCGCGCGAGGCGGTCGACGACGCGCGGCTGCTGCTGGCGTCGAGGCTGCGCCTTCGACATTTGAACTGTTTCGTGGCGATTGCCCAGGAGCGCACGCTCGCGCGGGCGGCGGCGCGTTTGCACCTGAGCCAGCCGGCCGTTTCGAAGACGCTTGTCGAACTGGAGGCGTGGGCGGGCGCGCGTCTTGTCGAACGTGGCAGGAATGGCGCGGCGCTTACGGCGCAAGGCGAGCACTTCTTGCGCTATGCACTCGACGCGACACGCGCGGTCGAGGCCTCCGCCGCAGCGCTCGCGCGCCACGACGCGCACGCGGCGCCAGCATTGCGATTAGGCGCCTTGCCGACCGTCGCGACGGCATTGCTGCCCTCGGCGCTCCTGCGCTTCAAGGCGCAGCGGCCGCATGTAGGCGTGAAGATTCAGACTGATTCGAACTCCGAATTATTGCGCGCACTAAAAGGCGGCGATCTCGATCTGATGGTGGGACGCATGGCCGAACCGGCCATGATGCAAGGCGTGTCGTTCGAGTATCTGTACACCGAGTCGCTGCTGGTCGTCGTGCGGGCGGGGCATCCGCTTGCGCTCGAAAGCGCCGAGCCTTCGCTTGACGCCGTGCTCGCCTTTGCGCTCGTGATCGCGGGTGAACGCACCGCGCCGCGTCATCACACGGAGGCGTTCTTTGAAACCCATGGTTTGGCGGTGCCCGAAGGCGCCATCGAAACGCAGTCGGCTTCCGTGGCACGTCTGATCGTCGCCCGCTCGGACGCCGTCTGGATCGTGCCGCAAAGGGTCGCGCAAAGCGATATCGACGCGGGACTGCTCGTGCGGATCGGCGTGCCGGCGCCGCGGGGCGTGGAGCCGATCGGCATTCTCCGGCGCAGCACCGTTGCGCTCAGCGAGGCAACCGGCGCACTCGCGCAGCAATTGCGCGAATGTGCGCAGGAGGCGTAAGGCAAGCCGGCGTGACGACGACGTCCACCGGCCTATCCTTACGCGCCTTCCGTGCGCCCCAATGCCTTTGCCGCTGCTATGCGAACTTCGAGCGGCGCCGCATCTTCGTTGATGACGCCGGTAAGGGCCGCTCTGGCGAACCGTCCACCCATTGAGCTAAGGCCCTCCACTGCGGCTACACGTAACTCAACCGGCATGCGTGTGTTATTGAGAGTTTTCTCAAGAGTCCGGAATGTATAGGCGTGGTGCATGGGAAATATCCTATTTCGTTTGTCTTCTACTTAATGAATTAGCGAAAGACTAGCGTTTGTCTGAGAAGATGGGTACTGTCCTTGAAAATAATTGACGTTTCCTTGTCGGAAATCTAGAGGGCAAGGTGGGCGACGCTGGGCCCCACCCAAAGCCCGGTAAGCGTTGTCGACGATGCGGGAGATCGATGATTTCGCCTGCGAAGGCTAAATTGTGCTCGTCACTTTCTCTTCACCTGTTTTGCCGCAATTCGCGAAGAACAAATAATCGCTAGTAAATTTGGACTCCATAATAAATGTGACATGCGATTTCCGATCCACTCGCGCGTACGCAGTCCTCGCTAGCACACCCAAAAAACAATTACGCAGACAAAATCGATCGGCAAATAATTACATTTAGTATTCAGAAAATTACATTAACCTTAATTCCGCCGTGGACGCGAAAACTGTTGTTTTGCCGCAGTTAGCGATTGAAACAGAATGAAACATATGGAATGATATCGATTCTCATTTCCTCGTAAAAATACGGGGCCAGACAACAACACCAGCCAGCCTAGCGTCGATTTCCCCGGTCCTTTTGGGGCGGCCCAGCCAGCCAATCAACCCGCGTCGTGCGCGCCAACCTTTCGCGCGTGTCGTTCGGCCGGGTCTTGCCTTGCACAGGGACCACATGTTGACCAGGACGCCGCTCGCGAGTGCGCTCGCGCTGGCTTTTGCCGTACCTTTCGCTTCTCCAGCGCTCGCGCAAAGCGCACCCGTTGCCAGTTCGGCCACCTCGGCCACCGCCGCTTCGGCAGCGGCGCCCGCCGCCGACAACGCCACGTTGCCCGCCATCTCCGTTTCGAGCCAGAGCGATGCTCAGGACTTCCAGGCAGAGCGGTCTACCGTGGGTGCGAAAACGCCCACGGCGCTGCGCGACATTCCGCAGTCGGTCACGGTCATCAACAAGGCGGTGATGCAGTCGCAGGGCGCCACGTCCTTTCAGGACGCGCTGCGCAACGCGCCCGGCATCACGATCGGCGGCGCGGAAGGCGGCCAGATCGGCAACAACATCAACCTGCGCGGCTTCACGGCGCAAAACGATATCTATCTCGACGGCTTTCGCGACCGCAACCAGTATTACCGCGACACCTTCGACCTCGAATCGATCGAAGTGCTCTACGGTCCTTCGTCGATGCTGTTCGGTCGCGGCTCCACAGGCGGCGTGATCAACCAGGTCACAAAGCAGGCCAACCTCAAGCCGCTCACCGAAGTCTCGACCACCCTCGGCACCGACGACCGTTACCGCGCCACGCTCGACGTGAACCGCCCGATCGGCGATCACGCGGCATTTCGCCTGAATGCGTTCGGCCAGTCGATGGGTTCGACGCGCGACGAGATGAAGAACAAGGACTACGGTTTCGCGCCCGAGCTGCGTTTTGGCATCGGCACGCCGACCGAGGTGACGCTCTCTGCGCTCATCCAGCACAACTACGACATGCCGGACTACGGCGTGCAGGCGATCAACGGCCGCCCGTTCGCGCCTTCGAAGAGCACGTTCTACGGCCTCACCGACGACCGCACGATCCAGGACGTGCAGACTGTTTCGGCGCGCGTGGATCACACCTTCAACGATCAGTTCAAGATCAGCAACCAGACGCAGTTCTCGCACTCGCTCACCGACGCGCGCGAAACCGCGCCGGGCGCCGTGCTCACGGGGCCGCTTTCCTCCAGCACGGCGCTCAAGAACGGCAACTTCACGAACCTGCCGCTGGAGGATCTCTACATCAAGCTCGCGAGCCACGACCGCGTGATCGAGAACCACTCGATCTACAACGATACGATGGCGCAGTACAAGTTCACCACGGGCTTCCTCAAGCACGAGATGCTCGCGGGCATCGAGATCGGCCACGACAGCTATACGAATCAGGCCTACACGCGCAACAATCTGCCGATTCTTTCGCTGCTCGACCCGGTCTATATCCCGACGCCTTCGAACGTCACGCAGACCGTGGGCAATCACGCGGAGTCGGGCGCGACCACGTTCGCGGCGTACTTCAACGAAACGATGTCGATTGGCGAGCACTGGAAGCTCATTGGCGGCGTGCGTTGGGACCGCTTCCAGGCGCATATCGCCAACACGATCAACGCGCCGCTGTACGCGGACCAGACCAACACGTTCACCAGCGTGCGCGCGGGCGCGATCTATCAGCCGACCGACTGGCAGTCGTACTACTTCTCGTACGGCACCTCGTTCGACCCGTCGCTCGAAGCGCTCACGGTCACGAACAATACGCAGAATCTCGCGCCCGAGCATACCAAGTCGTATGAAGTGGGCGCGAAGTGGGATCTACTGGGCGGCAATCTTTCGGTAACCTCAGCATTTTTCCAGCAGGAGATGGACAACGCGCGCACGCAGACATCGACCGGCGAATACACGCTCGAAGGCGATATTCGCGTGCGCGGCTTCCAGGCGGGCGCGACGGGGCATATCACCGACAAGTGGCAGGTGTTCGCGGGCTACACGTACATGGACGGCGTGGTGCTGAAGGCGCTGGACGGCACCCAGGGCAACACGCCGGCCAACACGCCGCGCAACACCTTTACGCTGTGGACCACGTATGCGTTCACGCCGCATTGGGAAATCGGCGGCGGCCCGACCTATATGTCGGCGCGCTACGCGGCGAACACGAACTATGTGGAAACCGGCGGCTACACCCGCTGGGACGCGACGGCCGCGTACCACGAGAAGAAGTGGGATGTGCGCCTGAATCTGCTGAATCTCACCAACAAGTTTTACTATGACGCCCTTATCCCGTCGGACGGCGGACGTTCGGTGCCGGGCATTGGCCGCACGTTCCTCGCGACGGCCGACTACCGGTTCTGACGCCCGCGCATGATGTAGACGACGCGCTTTTTTGCGCGTTGTCACGCGAAGCCCGCATAATGCGGGCTTTTTGCGCAATTGAACGAATGCGGCCGCACACGCGGCGAACGAAGGAAACGACGATGCTGGTTCACGTCCCCAACGTACTGACACCCGAGCAAGTGCGCGCGCTGCGCGCGAAGCTCGACCATGCGGGCGATGCCTGGGTGGACGGCCGCGCCACGGCCGGCTGGTCCGGCGCGCCCGTGAAGCGCAACCAGCAGATCGCCGAACACACGCCGCTTGCGCGCGAGCTGGGCGACATGGTGCTCGCGGCCATCGAGCGCAATCCGCTCTTTATCAGCGCGGCCCTACCCAACCAGGTGTATCCGCCGCTTTTCAACCGCTATGAAGGCGGCATGACGTTCGGCAGCCATGTGGATGGCGCGGTGCGCGTGCTGCCCAACGGCGTGAAACTGCGTACCGATGTGTCGTGCACGCTCTTTCTCTCGTCGCCCGATGAATACGACGGCGGCGAACTCGTGGTCGAAGACACCTATGGCGTGCAGGAGGTGAAGCTGCCGGCGGGCGACATGATCGTCTATCCGGCCACGAGCCTGCACCAGGTCACGCCGGTCACGCGCGGTGCGCGCGTGGCGAGCTTTTTCTGGGTGCAAAGCCTCGTGCGCGACGACACGAAACGCGCGCTGCTCTTCGACATGGACACCGCCATCCAGCGCCTGAACGCGAGCGACGCCGACGCTCAGGCACGGCGCAGCCTCGTGGGCTGCTATCACAATCTTCTGCGACTCTGGAGTGAAACATGAGCTTTCCCGATACCGCCGCGATCGACGCGCCGGCTGCGCCGCGCGCGCATCTCGACGCCGCGCAGCGCGAGGAACGCGCGAAGCGTTCGCGCCGCGCGACGTTCATCAAGTGGCTGCGCAAGGTGCATGGCTGGGTGGGGCTGTGGGGGGCCGCGCTCGGCCTGCTGTTCGGCGCCACGGGTTTCGTGCTCAACCATCGCGCCGAGCCGCTGCGCATCTCGCCGGGCGCGCCGCAGGTGTCGAACATGCAGCTCGCGCTGCCCGACCCCGCGCCCGAAACGCCGCACGACATGGTCAAGTGGTTGCGCTCGCAACCGGATCTCAAGCTGCCCGCGCGCGTGGGCCGTGTGCAGAAGGAACCCGGGCACAAGGTGGCGTGGGGCGACCGCGAAGTCGTGCAGCCCGAGCACTGGCAGATGATGTTCACCGCGCCGGGCGAGAATGTGATGGTCGAGTACTGGGTGGGCAACGACAAGCTCTCGCTCAAGCGCACCGACAATTCGGTGGTCACGACCATCGCGAACCTGCACAAGGGCGTGGGCATGAGCGTTGGCTGGGTGCTGTTCATCGACAGCTTCGCGGGCGCGCTCATCCTGCTTTCGCTCACGGGCGTGCTGCTGTGGACGGAGCTGAACAAGCGCAGGACGGTGGGCGCCGTGCTGTTGTTCGGCTCGATCATCGTGGCCGTGTGCGTGGGGCTTGCCTGAGAGGCTCAACTGAGCCGCAAATCGAGCAGCGAACCGAGCGCGCCCGCCGCGCTTCAGTCCGCGTTCATTCTTCGATGCCGCGCTTGCGCAGCAAATAGGTGTCCATGATCCAGCCGTTCGCGTCGCGCGCCTGCGCCCGCACGCGGACGATTTCGTCCTTCACGTCTTCCAGGCGCCCCGACATGAGGATCTCGTCGGGCGTGCCCACATAAGCGCCCCAGTAGATATCGAGCGCTTCGCCCTCCAGTTGCGCGTACGCGTTCTGCGCGTCGAGCATGACCACGGCGCTTTCCACGTCCTGCGGAAAACCGCCTTCGGCGAGCCGCCTTCCCGTCGTGATGCTCACCGGCTTGCCGATGAAATTGAGCGGTACGCGGTGCTTCGCCGCGAGCGCCTGCACGCTGCTGATGCCGGGGATCACCTCGAAGTCGAACGCGAGCCGCCCTTCGGCGAGAATCGCATCGAGAATGCGGATCGTGCTGTCGTAGAGCGACGGGTCGCCCCAGACGAGAAACGCGCCGCATTGGCCGTCTTGCAGTTCATCGTCGATCAGGCGCTCGAATACGCGCTGCTTGTCGCGGTTGAGCTCGTCCACGGCGGCCTTGTAATCGAGGCCTTCGTCGCGGCGGCGCTCGGGGCTCGTCGCTTCCACGATGCGGTAATCGGGGTCCTTGATGAAGCGCGCGCAGATCTCCTTGCGCAGCGCAACGAGCTTGTCCTTGGCGGGGCCCTTGTCCATCACGAAGAACACGTTGGCGGCGTTGAGCGCTTCGATGGCTTGCACGGTCAGATAGTTCGGGTCGCCCGCGCCGATGCCGATGATGAGGATCTTTTTCACGTTGCAGTTCCGGAAAGGGTGTCGTCGGTGCGGCGCAATGATAGCGCGAGTTCGCAGGCGGCCCGTGTCCGTCCGCATGGGCAATTTTCTTCAATACGTTCGCGCGGCGCGCGTCTACCCTCGGCACTCATTGATCGCCAATGGGCGTAACGAGGAAAACCGTGAGCACTGCCTTGTCGATGGCCGCCTTTGCGCTGGCCACATCCATCACCCCCGGACCCGTCAACGTCGTCGCGCTGGGCGCGGGCGCGCGTTATGGATTGCGCGCGAGCCTGCGGCATGTGACTGGTGCAACCGTCGGCTTCGCACTGCTGTTGCTGCTGATCGGCCTCGGCATGCACGAACTGCTCGCGCGCTGGCCGTTTCTCACGCGCGCGATCGAATGGGCGGGCGTGGTCTTCCTGCTGTACGTCGCGTACCGGCTTGCCACGGACGACGGGCGCATCGACTCGGGAGCGGCCGCGCGCGGTCCCTCGCTCATGGTGGGCGCGGCGATGCAATGGCTCAATCCCAAGGCGTGGCTCGCGTCGGTGGCGGGCATGGGCGTGTATGCGGCTTCGGGCGAGAAGGCGCTCGTCTGGCAGTTCGCCGCGATCTACTTCGTGGTGTGCTACGCCTCGATTGCGTGCTGGGCGTGGGCGGGCGCGTCGCTGCGCCAGGCCTTGCGCGAACCGGCGCGCGTGCGCTTCGTGAATCGCACGATGGCGCTGCTGCTGGCGGGCAGCGCGATATGGCTGGTGCCTGCGTGAAGTCCCGGCGTGCGCCTTATCCGCGATACTGCCCAGGCGTGGCGGCGACGAACTGGCGGAACGCGCGCTGCAAATGCGCCTGATCGGCGAAACCGGCTTCGGCCGCGACGTCGGCGATGGCGTGACCGCGCCGCAGTTGCGCGCGGCTGAACTCGATGCGCCGGTTCACGACATACGCGTGCGGCGTCATGCCGTACTGCTCGCGAAAAGCGCGTATCAGGTAGGAGGGCGAAAGATCGGCGGCTGCGCAGATCTCTTCGAGCCGGAGCGCGCGCGTGTAGTTGCCGTCGATGAACTCGGCGGCGCGCGCAAGGCGCGGGTTCGGCTCGCGCGCGTCGACGGGCGCGGGGTTGAGCGACTGCTGAAGCTTCGTGAAATACGCCACGGCCGCGTTTTCCTTGCGCAAGGCCGTTGCTTCAGGATCGACCAGCACGGCGTAGAGCGCATTGAGGCCGTCGAACAGTTCGGGCTGCCAGGTCAAGGTCTGCGCGAACGGGCGAAAGCCCTCGTCGGCGGCGAAGCCGAGGTCGTGCTGGCGCTTCGCGAGCCAGGCCGTGTCGAGATAGAACATGCGGTAGGCCCACGGCTCGTCCGCTGCCGGGTTGCAGGCGTGCACGACTTCCGGGTTGATGACCACCACCGCGCCCGCGCTCACTTGCTCGAGCGTTTCGCCGTTCAGGTAGGTGCTGCGCCCGCCCGTGACCGCGCCGATCGAAAACGTGCTGTGTGCGTGGCGGCCGTAACGGACCTTGCGGCCGTCGGCGATCGCGCGCACTTCGATGAACGGCAGGGCCGGGTCGCGCCAGAAGCTGGGCTGGGCGTCGGACGGTGTGGCTTGCGGCATGATGGACCCCGGAAACGAGGCCGCGCGAACGGCACGCGGCGCGAGGCGTCCATCTTAGCGCGAGGCGAGAAAACGAGGGGACGTGCCAGGCTTGCGTGGCGAACGCTAGTCATCTCCTCCTGTTGTTCCGTTGCCAGGCACTGCACATGAACGAAACGAAGCCCGTCATCCGCGCATTGAACGAACAAGACGCCGAAGCTTTCCACGCCATGCGTTTGCAGGCGACGCAAAACTATCCCGCCGGCATCGTCACGACCTACGACGAAGAGGCCCAGCGTACGCCGGAGGCCAGCCGTGCGCGCGTGCGTCCTGGCGCCGACGGAGCCGTGTTTGGCGCGTTCGACGGCGAAACACTCGTCGGCATTACCGGCCTGTATCGCGATCCACGCCGCAAGGTCGCGCACAAGGGGCTCATCTGGGGCGTGTTCGTCGACCCCGCGTATCGGCGCGGGGGCGTTGGTCGGCAATTGCTCGAAAGCGCGATCGACCATGCGCGCGGCATGAGGCTCCTGCAAGTCCAGCTCGTGGTGAGCGTGTTGAATCCGCGTGCGCAGGCGCTCTATCGCTCATTCGGCTTCGTGCGCTACGGGGTGGAACCGCGCGGCCTGTGCGTCGACGGCGAGTACGCCGACGACGAACTCATGGTGCTTTTCCTCGACGATCCCGCCGTGCCGGATTGAGCCGCGCGCCGTGCGACCGGTTCAGGGCGCGACGAATGCCGGCCCGTGCGGCCGCAACCGGATGCCCGGCTTCAGGCGCCGCCACGGCAAGTCGGCGGGGTCGGCGATCATGGGGCCGGGGGCCTTCGCCACCAGCACCGCGTGCGCAATCGGCTCGAAGTCGGCGCGGAAATGCACGGAACTCTTGTTGACGAGAATTTTCATGCGCTCGGGCTCGATGCCGGCCACGCGGTAGAGATTGCGGTCGAGCATCTGCGCTTTCGTCGAACTCACGGCCACGCGCACGCCGCCAATTTGCAGGCACGCCACCGGGCCCAGTTCCACCTGCATGCCGTGCATCATCGGGCCGTCGTAACGGCAACTTCCTTCCGAAAGCGCGATCACCTCGAAGCGGCCCGCGAACGGCTCGTCGCCCGGCGTGCCGCTTGCCCCGCCCAGCGTGAGGTCGAGCGTCGCGCCCACGCCTGCCGCGTGCGCGCGCGCCGCCGCCTCGGGGGCGAAGAACAGGCCAAGCGCCGCGTCCTGAGCGTTCGCTTCCACGAGGGCGCGCAGCATGCCGGCCGTGTTCGAGTCCGCGCCCGCGCCGGGGTTGTCCTGGGTGTCCGCGATCACCACGGGGCCCTGCGCCTGCGGGTCGGCGGCGAGGCGCAGCGCTTCGGCCACGGCGGCGCCGGGTGCGAGGAACGGCACCTGCCAGCGCGCCTCGTCTTGCAGCATGCGCTCGTAGAGCTGCGTGACGGCCGCTTCCACCGCGCCGGCCTCGTCGCCGTAGCCCCAGATCACGGGACCGCACTCGGGAAAGTCCGCGGCGGGAAAGCCCGGCGCGAACGAGAGCGAGCGCACCGCGCTGCGCTCCAGTTCGCCCAAGAGGGCGTACATCGAGCGCGAGGGTTCGAGCAGCGTGCACATGCCGTTGATCGGAATGAGGAAGGGCAGGCGGCGCACCGCGCGCGCAAGCGGCTTGCCGCGTGCGAACAGCGCCTGCAACAGCGTGGCCGCGCGCTCGCCCGTGGCGGCCATATCGACGTGCGGATAGGTGCGGTAGGCGACCAGCGCGTCGGCATTCGCGAGCATCTGCTCCGTCACGTTCGCGTGCAGGTCGAGCGAGGCGACGATCGGCACGGTCTGTCCCACGGCGCGGCGCACGCGGGCGAGCAGTTCGCCTTCGCCGTCGTCGAAGGCTTCGCTCACCATGGCGCCGTGCAGGTCGAGGTAGACCGCGTCGAAGCCGCCGCGCTGCACGGCCGCGACGATCTCGCCGGCAATGCGCTCATAGGCGTCGGCGCTCACATGCGCGGAAGGGCTTGCGCCCGCCCAGACCACGGGCACGAGGCGCCAGTTCGCGGCCTCGGCGGCACGGATGAAGCCGCCTATCGGCAGGTTCACGTCGCGCAGTTCGAGCACCGCGTCGCCGCGCGGCAAGGCCGGGTGGCCTTCGCCGCGCTCGAAATTCGCGTAGGTCGCCTTCGAGGGCGCGAAGGTGTTGGTCTCGTGCTGGAAGCCCGCGATCAGGACGGTGCGCGGCGCCTGGGTGGCTTCGGTGGCTGGGGTTGTTGCAGTGCTGGCGGACAAGTGTCGTCTCCGTTGATGGCGCACGTGCGCGTGCGTTGTTCACGCGCCCAGGGCGCCCGGGCTCCGGGCGTGTTCAAGAGAAGGGTGAGTGCGCGGGCGGCATGCGCGCCGCCCGCGCGGGGTTCAAGCGTGGTTCAGGCGCGATTCAAGAGTGATTGGCCGCGGCGAACGCTTCGCCGCCCGCGCCTTGCGGCGAAGCCTGGCGGCGCGGCACGCGGATCGCCATCAAGAGGCCCGCGCCGATCACGAGCAACGCGACCATCACATAGAGTCCCGCGTGCAGCGAGCCGGTCGTGGAGGTCGCCCAGCCGATGATCGTCGGGCTCAGGAAGCCGCCCAGCAGGCCGATGGTGTTGATGAGCGCGATGCCGCCCGCGGCCACGTCGCCTTTCAGGTACTCGGACGGGATTGCCCAGAACACCGTGTAGGCGGCCCACATCATGAGCGTGGCGATCGTCATGAAGAGCAGCGAGGTCGCGAGGTGGCCGCCCGCCATCGTCGCGATGGCGAGGCTCACGCCGCCCGCCAGCGCGGGCAGTGCGCTATGCCAGCGGCGCTCGCTGCGGCGGTCGGAACTGCGGCCCACGATCACCATGCCGATCACGGCGGCCATATAGGGGATCGTCGAATAGAGGCCGATGCGCATCGTGTCGGTCACGCCGTCGGCCTTGAGGATGCTCGGCAGCCAGAAGTTGACCGCGTAGATGCCGCAGATCACGCAGAAGTAGGCGGCGGCCATCAGGTAGATGCGCGGGTCGGCGGCCACGCTGCCGAACGACTGGTGCCCCGCGTGGGCCGGCGTATGCACCTGCGTTTGCAGCAGCTTGCGTTCGTCGGGCGAGAGCCAGCGGGCGGTGTCCGGGCGGTCGGCCAGCACGAACCACGCGAGCACGCCGAGCACGACGCACGGCAGCCCTTCGATGAGGAACATCCACTGCCAGCCCGCGAGACCGAGCGTGCCGTGGAACGCCGTCATGGCCCAGCCGGAGAGCGGTCCGCCCACCACGCCGGACAGCGGACCCGCCGTCATCACGATGGCGATCGCGCGCGCCATGCGCGCCTCGCCATACCAGTAGGTCAAATAGAAGATCATGCCCGGCGCGAAACCCGCCTCGAACACGCCCAGCAGGAAGCGCAGGCCGTAGAACATGGGCACGTTGCGCACGAACATCATCGCGGCCGAGGTGAGGCCCCACAGCACGAGAATGCGGGCGATCGTGCGGCGCGCGCCGATCTTCGGCAGCAACAGGTTGCTCGGTATTTCGAAGAGCACATAGCCGAGAAAAAAGATCCCGGCGCCAAGGCCGTAGACGGCGTCGGAAAGCCCGAGATCGCTCTGCATCTGGAGCTTCGCGAAGCCGATGTTGAGGCGGTCGAGACAGGCAAACAGGTAACAGATCAGCAGAAACGGCAGGATGCGCCAGTTCAGGCGGCCATACAGGGACGCGAGGGCGGCTTCGCCGGGGGCGGCCGCTTTCGTGGGGACGGTGGACACGAACGGACTCCTTGGTGTTGGGCTGTGGGCTGCCTTGCTCTTGTGCTTGCGACGGCCGGACCATCGTCGGCAGTCAATAAAACGCAAGCAAGAGCAACTGAAGTTCCGTAAAGTTGCCTTTCAGGCAACACTCAAAACAAAGGGTAGGAACAACGCCATGCGCGATATCAACCAGCGCCGCTTGCGCTACTTTCACGAAGTGCTCACGCAGGGCTCGATTCGCGGCGCCGCGGACAACCTGAACACGGCCGCCTCCGTCATCACGCGGCAGATCCGCTTGCTGGAGGAGGAGATCGGCGCGACGCTGTTCGAGCGCCGCGCGCGCGGCGTCGTGCCGACCGACGCGGCCCAGCATCTCGTGGAGTACTGGCGCGGCTGCCAGGCGCAGCAGGAGCAGTTCGAGCGCCATCTCCAGGCTTTGCAGGGCTTGCAGCAGGGGCAGGTGCGCATCGCGACGAGCGAAGGTTACGTGGACGGCCTGATGGACGAAGTGCTCACGGCGTTTTGCGAGCGTTATCCGCGCCTCGACGTGGGCGTGGACGTGCTGCCCGTGAACGACGTGGTGGGCGACGTGGTGGAAGGGCGCGCGCATATCGGGCTCGCGTACAACCCGCCCGCGCATCCGCATATCGAATATTGCGCAAGCTCGCCGCAACCCGTCGTCGTGCTCGCGCATCCCGCGCATGCGCTCGCGCAGCGCGGCGCGCCCGTTCATGTGGAGGACCTCGCGCGCTATCCGCTCGCGGTCATGCCGCCGAGCTACGGGCTCGGGCAGATCGTGCAGATGCTCGCGTATGCCGACAACGTGCATCTGAACGCTTCGCTCACGACCAACTCGCTCACGGTGCTCAAGCACTTCGCGAAGAAGGGCGAAGGCATCACGCTGATGGGGCCCTTCGCGGCCATGCACGAAATCGCGGCGGGGGAACTCGTCGCGTTGCCGGTCGCGCATCCTCTTTTTCAGTCGGCGAAGGCGCGCATGCTCGTGCGCGCGGGGCGGCCGTTGTCCGCGGCCGCGCAGGCGTTGCTGCAATCGATGCTCACGGGCCTCAGCGCGTTTCACGAGCGCGTGTGAATTGCGCACTGATTCCGCGCGAATTACGCATGAATCGCACAACAATGTGCGCTAACGAACAGCGCATGCGACTGAATCATGTCCCTTCATCATTTCGTCATACCTGAGCGTCGATAATCCATCGCGAATAAATTGGCCGACGTTTCCCGAGTCTCGCAGCCATAGCGAGGCCGGCGCATCGAAGGCTCGGGGGATTTCGACATGACCATTCGTCACCGCATCACGCTACTCATCGTCCTGATGTTCGTTGCGTTGTCCGCCATTGGCGGCTACGCGGCTTATCAGGCCCGCCGCAGCGCCACCGACGTCCGCCAGGTCACACAAGGCGTCGTGCCAAGCGCACTCGCATCGTCCGACCTCGTTTCGCTCGTGAAGGACGTGCAGCTCGCCACCATGACGCTCGTCTACGCACCCGACGCCACCGTTGCGTCGCTCGCGCAAAACGAGCTCAAGGAAAAGGAAGCCGCGCTGCGCGCCGCGCTCGACGTGCAGCGCAAGGCCGCCGCAAGCCACGCCCAGGAAGGCCTCGTCGCGCAGGCGCAGGAAAGCCTCGCGAACTACTTCTCCGCGATCGACGACACCGCGAAGATGAAGGAGAGCGGCAAGAACGAGCTTGCCCAGGCCTATCTTTTCGCGAACGTCGCGCAGTACCGCGACGAACTCGAAGGCATCGTCACGACGATGCGCGTGGAGAAGAACCGCCAGAAGGATGAGGCGATCCGCACACTCAACGGCACGCTCGACACCACCACGAGCGCGATTGCCGGCGTGACGGGCGGCGCGGTGCTGCTGCTCACGCTGATCGGCGCGCTGCTCTACCGCCAGATCACGCGTCCGCTCTCGCGCATGCAGGCCATGATGAGCGAGATCGCGTCGAGCCAGGACTTCACGCGCCGCGTGCCCGTGGGCCGCATGGACGAGATCGGCCATTCGATCGTCGCCTTCAACGGCATGATCGAGAAGATCCAGCACAGCTCCGCTCAGCTCAAGCGCAAGACCGCCGACATTCAGGCCATGTTGCAGAACATGCAGCAGGGCATTCTCACGGTGGTCGAAGGCGCGACGATCCACAACGAATACTCGGCCTACCTCGAAGCGATCTTCGAAACGAACGCGATCGCAGGCGCGCCGCTCATGGACCTCGTGTTCTCGCACACGAACCTCGACGCCGACACGCTCGCGCAGATCGACGCCGCCGTGCATGCATGCCTTGGCGAAGACGACGTGAACTTCGCGTTCAACCAGCATCTGCTCGTGAACGAAATCACGCGCACGCTGCCGGACGGCCGCGCGAAGGTGCTCGATTTGAGCTGGTCGGCGATCACCGACGAAAACGACGTGGTCGTGCGCCTCATGCTGTGCGTGCGCGACGTGACGGAGCTGCGCGAACTGGCCGCCGAAGCGGGCGAGCAGAAGCGCCGCCTGGAGATGATCGGCGAGATTCTCGCGGTGAGCGAAGAGAAGTTCCAGCATTTCGTGGATAGCTCGACGGGCTTCATCCACGAGAACGAGCACATCATTCGCCAGCACGATTGCGCGGACATGGGCGCGATTGCCGCGCTGTTCCGCAACATGCACACGATCAAGGGCAATGCGCGCACGTACAGCCTTCAGCATCTCACGGGCGTGGTGCACGAAGTCGAGCAGCGCTACGACGCGCTGCGCCGCGAAGACACCGATCACGCGTGGGACCAGCAGGCGCTGATCGCCGATCTGGAGCGCGTGAAGTCGGCGCTCGAGAACTATTCGAGCATCAACGAAGTGAGCCTCGGGCGCGGCCCGCGCGTTGCGCAGAACGGCGACGCGAACATGAGCATCGGGCGCGAAGCGATCGAAAAGACCTTGCGCATCATCGACGCAACCGACGAAAGCGATCTGCCCGCGCTGCGCGCGATGCGCGCCGAGCTGCGCAGCACGCTGCGTGCGATTGGCACCGAGCGCGTGGCCGATGCGCTCGCGGGCGTGACGGGCTCGCTGCCATCGCTGGCCGACGAGCTTGGCAAGGTCGCGCCGGTCGTGCAGGTCGAGGACAACGGCTATCGCCTGCGCAGTGAAGCGGCCGGCACCGTGAAGAACGTGTTCATGCACTTGCTGCGCAACTCGCTCGATCACGGCATCGAAATGCCGCCGCAACGCCGCGCGCTGGGCAAGGACGAGGCCGGGCACATCGACATCGACGTGAACGTGCACAACGGCGCGATGCAATTGACGCTCGCCGACGACGGCCGGGGCCTCGCGCTCGCGCGCATTCGCGGCATCGCGGTGGAGCGCGGCTGGATCGACGCGTATGAAGCCGTGAGCGACGAAACGATCGCCTCGTTCATCTTCCGTCCAGGCTTCTCGACCGCGGCGAACGTGACCGAAGTGTCGGGCCGCGGCGTGGGCATGGACGCGGTGCGCGACTTCCTCGAACGCGAGGGCGGCGCCATCGAGCTGCGTTTCACCGACGATCGCCGTGGCGCCGATTACCGGCATTTCCAGACCATCGTGCGTTTGCCGTTGCAGTGGGCGGTGCAGACGGCCGATGCCGCGCAAGCAAACCAGGCAGCAAGGCAAGAAGACGCGCTGGCGAGCTAGCGCATGGCGGGGGTTGCAGTGGTCTTACCGTATTTGATCGAAGGCGCGGCGCTGCTGGCGCTGGCGGCCGGCGCGGCCGCGACGTGGCAAGCGCGCGCGCGCAAAGCGTCGCGCGCAGCGGCGCACGCGCAGGAGGCGGCGCACGCCGCCGCGCTTGCGCAAGCCGAGGCGCGTCACGTCGCGCAGCAGGAAGAGGACGCACGCGAGCGCGAGACGCTCGCCGCGCAGATCGACTCGCTGCGCGCGGAGCTTGGGCAGCGCAAGTCCGTGGCGGACGCGCTCGAAGCGGCGCTTGCGAGCGAGCGCGCCCATCGCGACGACGCCATGCAGCACACGGCGCGCATTGCGAGCGAGGCCGCGCGCCTGAAGCTGATGTCGTCGACGTTCGAGCGCTGGCACGAGCAGATGATCTCGCTCATGGCTCAGAACCACGACATGCACAACAAGAATCAGGAGCTGTCGGCGATCGTGAGCCACGTGCTGATCGTTTCGCTCAACGCCTCGATCGAGGCGGCGCGCGCGGGCCCGGCGGGGCGCGGCTTTTCGATCGTGGCGGGCGAGGTTCGCGCGCTCGCCACGCGCTCGCAGGAGCTGTCGAAGAGCTACCGCGACAGCCTGAACCGCAATGACCTCATTACCGCTGCGACGTTCCAGGACATCCAGGCGGGCGGCAAGATGATCGCCGCGTCGCTTGCGAGCGTCGAGGCTTCGTCGAGCCAGTTGCACGCCCAGCTTGAAGCGACGCGCGCCGGGGCGCATGCATGATCGGGCCGCATGGGAAGGACAGTATCGAGCGCATTTTTCTCGCGGCGGCGCGCTCGCGGCTCGTGACCGATCCGCAGCATGGCTGCGAGATCGTGCCGCGCGTGGGCGAAGCGCCCCAGGGCACACACCTGGTCGTACTGACGATTTCGTCGATGCAGTTTCGCCTTTTGATGCTCCTGCATTTCGAGGACGACGAGCGCACGCAGCGCTACTACGTGGGCGACGCCGCGCGCTCGCTCACCGAGTGCTTCATGGAGTTCGGCAACCTGTGCTGCGGGGCGATGAACCAGCAACTGGTCGAGCATTTCCCCGACCTCGGCATGTCGACGCCCTATGCGCTCAGCAGCGAATGCCTGCCGTATCTGCGCGAACTGAAGCCGGATTACACGCAGTCGTATGCGCTCACGATCGATCACGAAGTGCGGCTCGGCGCGACGTTGTGCGTCTGCACGCAAACGTCGCTCGATTTCGTGGTGAGCGCGGCCGCCGTCGAAGCGCATGACAGTGCGGGCGAACTTGAATTGTTTTGAGCGCGCACCGCGCGCGGCAATGAACTGAAGCAGGCGAAAGCAGAGAAGGGAAACATGAACGCGAACAAGCCAGTCAGCAAGTTGCTGCTGCTGGAAAGCGACACCGCGCGCGCCGAGGCGATCGCGCAAATCGGGGCGGCGCACAACTGCACCTGCGTGAGCGTGCGGCGCGAGGCGCTCGCGGCGGCGCTCAAGACGCACTACGACCTGGGCGGCGTGTTGCTGGGCGAGGACTTCGGCGGCTCGCGCGAAGCCGCAGCGGCGGTGGCGGTGGCGCTCGATGCCGAGCGGCCCGAATTGCCGGTCGTGTTGCGACGCGCCTCGCAGGAGAGCGACGACGATCTGCCCGAACCGCTGCGCCGCTTGCCGTGCGCGAACTGGTTCGAAAGCGACGCGCAAACGCTGGTCGCGGCGCTGCAAGCGAACGTGTTTTCGCACGACTACCCGGACCCGCTCGTGGACGGCATCACCGACATGACGCTCGGGCGCCTGCGCGGCCTCTTTCCCGATCTCGAAGTGAACTGGGACACGCCGGGCATCGTGCGCGACCGCATCATCTTCGGTGAAGTGCTCACGCTTATTCCGATCGAGACCGCGTGGTGCCGGGGCTGGCTGCTCATGCAGACCGAGGAGATGCCGCTCATCGAACTGCTGCCGCCGCGCGCGGGCCGCGACGAGGCGAGCGACTTCCGCGACGTGAACGGCGTGCTCGCCGAACTCACGAATCTCGTGTGGGGGGCGTTCCGCAACCGCTATCTGGGCGACGCGCGCGCCGCGGGCGAAGCGGGCTGGGGGCGCGCGCAGGTGCAGGTGCCGCTGCTCATCAATCATCGGCGGCGTTACTTGTCGTTTGGCTCCGACAACCCGCAGTTGTGCATCAAGTATCGCCTCACGTGCCCGAAAACGGGCCGTGAGGTGGTGATCGATCAGCGCTTCGTGTTCAGCCTCGGCTGGTCGCGCGAAGGATTCGACGAGACCGCCGCGCAGGCCGCGGCCGCCGCCGTTGAAGAGCAGGCCAGCGGCGAGCTCGAACTATTTTGATCAAGTACGCGCCGCAAGAGGCGCGAAGGAGAAGGACGACATGGCAAAGATTCTGGTGGTGGACGATTCGAGCACGGTGCGCGACGAAGTGGCGGGCTTTCTGCGCAAGAACGGGCTGGATGTGGACACGGCGGTGGACGGCAAGGACGGCCTCGCTAAGCTGCGCTCGAACCCGGGCGTAAAGCTCGTGGTGAGCGACGTGAACATGCCGAACATGGACGGCCTCACGATGGTCGAGAAGATCCGCGGCGAACTGGCGAATACGGCCGTCAACGTCGTGATGCTCACCACGGAAAGCAGCCCGGCCATGAAGGAGCGCGGCAAGGCGGCGGGCGTGCGCGGCTGGATCGTGAAGCCGTTCAAGGGCGAAGCGGTGCTGGAAACGTTCCGCAAGCTCGCGAGCTAAGCGGCGCGCAGCGCATGCAAAAAAGCCCCGGCGCAAGTGCCGGGGCTTTCGTGTGGCCGAACCGCGTGCCCGAACCGGGGGCCCGAACCGGGGGCTCGAACTTCAGGCCGCGATGGCCTGAGCGTTTGCCTGAGGGTCTTCCTGAGCGTTGACCTTCGACGGGCTCAACAGCACGGGAATCGACTTCGAGGTCGGCGTGCCCGCGCCGTCGGCGACGGAGGAGAGCGGCACGAGCGGATTCGTCTCGGGATAGTACGCGCCGAGGCAACCGCGCGGAATGTCGTACTCCACGAGCATGAAGTCCTCGACGTGGCGCTCCACGCCGTCGTCCCACACGCTCGTGATGTCCACGTGCTGGCCCGGCTCGAAGCCGAGCATCGTCATGTCCTCGCGGTTCGCGAACAGCACGCGTCGCAGGCCGTACACGCCGCGATAGCGGTCGTCGAGACCGTAGATCGTGGTGTTGTACTGATCGTGCGAGCGCGTGGTCATGAGCGTCATGAGGCGCGCACCGTGCTCGGCGCGCGCGCGGTGAATGGGCGTGTCGAGCGCGATGCCGTGCACCACGAACTGCGCCTTGCCGCTGGGCGTTTTCCACACGCGGTCACGCGAGGCCACGCCCAGGTGGAAGCCGCCGGGGTGCTTCAGACGCTCGTTGTAGTTCTCGAAGCCGTCGAACACCTTTTCGATGCCGTCGCGGATCTTCGCATAATCGGCGGCGAGGTCGAGCCAGTCCACCTTGCCGCTGCCGAGCGTGGCGTGCGCCATGTGCGCGACGATCGCGATTTCCGAAAGCAGGTTCGTGGAAGCCGGACGGTTCATGCCGTACGAGATGTGCACCATGCTCATCGAGTCTTCGACGCTCACGCCTTGCGGCACGCCGTTTTGCAGGTCGATTTCGGTGCGCCCGAGCGTGGGCAGGATCAGCGCGTCGTGGCCGTGCACCAGGTGGCTGCGGTTGAGCTTCGTGGTCACGTGCACCGTGAGCGCGCACGCGCGCATGGCTTCCCACGTGCGCGGCGTGTCGGGCGTGGCGATCGAGAAGTTGCCGCCCAGTCCGATGAACACCTTCACCTGACCTTCGAGCATGGCGTGGATGGTTTCCACCACGTCGTAGCCGTGTTCGCGCGGCGGCTCGAAATCGTAGGCCTTGCCGAGACGGTCGAGGAACGCCTGGGTTGGCTTTTCCTCGATGCCCACCGTGCGGTCGCCCTGCACGTTCGAATGGCCACGCACGGGGCATAGACCCGCGCCGCGGCGGCCGATGTTCCCGCGCATCATCATGAGATTCGAGAGCAACTGGATCGTCGCCACCGAATTCTTGTGCTGCGTGAGGCCCATGCCCCACGTCGAGATCACGGCTTTGCCGTTCACGTAGATGTCGGCGAGCTTGAGCACTTCTTCGACCGGCACGCCCGCTTCGGCCACGATGGTGTCCCACGATTCGGCGCGCAGATCGGCGGCGAAGGCGTCGAAGCCCACGGTATGTTCCGCGATGAAATCGACGTCGAGAATGCGCTTGGCGCCTTGCGCGAGCGCCTGATCGTCGAGTTCGATCACGCGTTTGGCTACGCCCTTGATGAGCGCGAAGTCGCCGCCCACGCGCGGGCGGATAAACACGGAGCTGATCTGCACGCCCTTGGGCGAAAGCATGTCGAGCGTGTGCTGCGGGCTCGCGAAGCGCTCCAGCCCGCGTTCCTTCAACGGATTGATCGACACGATGGTCGCGCCGCGCTTCGCGCATTCGCGCAATTCGCCGAGCATGCGTGGATGGTTCGTCGCCGGGTTCTGGCCGAAGATGAGGAGGGTGTCGGCGTGCTCGAAGTCGTCGAGCGTGACCGTGCCCTTGCCGATGCCAACCGTCCCCGGCAGGCCGCGGCTCGTGGCCTCGTGGCACATGTTCGAGCAGTCGGGGAAGTTGTTCGTGCCGTACATGCGCACGAAAAGCTGGTAGAGGAACGCGGCCTCGTTGCTCGCGCGGCCCGAGGTGTAGAACGCGGCGCGGTTGGGGTTGTCGAGCGCCTTGAGGTGCTTGCCGATCAGCTTGAACGCATCGCTCCATTCGATCGGCACGTAGCGGTCCTGCAACGCGTCGTACACGAGCGGATCGGTCAGGCGGCCATGTTGCTCCAGCTCGTAGTCCGTTTGCGCCATCAGCTCGCTCACGGTGTGCTCCTGGAAGAACCGGGGCGTCACGCGCTTGCTGGTCGCCTCCGCCGCTACGGCCTTCACGCCGTTCTCGCAGAATTCGAAGGTCGAGGCGTGCTCGCGGTCGGGCCACGCGCAGCCGGGGCAGTCGAAGCCGTCGGGCTGGTTCTGCTTGAGCAGCGTGCGGTAATTGCCGCCCGTCACCTTCTCCTTGATCAGGTTGATGGCGACCTGCTTGAGCGCGCCCCAGCCTGCGGCGGGGTGGTGGTACGGCTCGATGCGACCTTGCGGCTTCTTCATGATGCGGTTGGCTTTCGTTTTCCAGGGCGGTCTGCCCGATGACCCAAGGCTACTGTGTTCCTGTGCTCCCGGAGATCACAGAAAAACCGAAAAGCAAGGGATACAGTTGCGGCGTTTTGTCATAGACTGGGCGGGAACGACTGCGCCCGCATGGCGTCAGTGCCTTATCCCCTTTGCCCTTTTGAACGTGACCCGCTACGAGCAACTCGCCGACGATATCGAAGCCGCTGTGCGGCGGGGCGTGTTTGGCCCCGGCGAGCGCATTCTTTCGGTGCGGCGCGCGAGCCAGCAATACGGCGTGAGCATCAAGACGGTGCTGCATGCGTACGCGCTGCTGGAGAGCCGCAGCGTGATCGAGTCGCGGCCGCAGTCGGGTTATTTCGTGCGCTCGCGTGTGGGCGCGTCCCACGCGGGCGGCGTGAACGCGGCGAGCACAGCGACCAACGGGCAACGGCCGCCGGCCGCGCCCGCGGCCTCCCTGGCGAGGCTGCGCCGCCCGAGCGCGCCGAGGCAACCGGTGCCCGCCAACGTGGACGTGAGCCGCCTCGTGCTGTCCACCTTGCGCAGCATCGGCGCGCAGGACGCGGTGCCGCTCGGCTCGCCGTACCCCGACCCGGCGCTGTTCCCCTGGCGGCGCATCAACCAGTACGCCAATGCCATCGCGCGCCGCCATGCAAGCTGGAATCTGATCGACGACCTGCCGCCCGGCAATCCCGAACTGATCCGGCAGATCGCGCGGCGCTACGCGGAAAACGGCGTGAGCGTCGATCCCGAGGAAATCGTCATCACAGTGGGCGCGACGGAAGCGATCAATCTGAGCCTGCAAGCGGTGGCGAAGCCGGGCGACACGGTGGCCGTGGAGTCGCCCACCTACTACGCGATGCTGCACGCCATCGAGCGTCTGGGCATGCGCGCAATCGAAGTGAGCACGCACGCGGACACCGGCATCGACCTCGACGCGCTGGAGCGCGTGCTCGCGCGCCAGAAGGTGGCCGCGTGCATGGTGATGCCGAACTTCCAGAATCCGCTGGGCTTTCGCATGCCCGACGCGCACAAGGCGCGGCTCGTGGCGCTGGCCGAGGCGCACGACCTGCCCGTGATCGAAAACGATGTCTACCAGGAGCTGTATTTCGGGCAAACGCGGCCTTCCACGCTCAAGCAGTTCGACACGCGCGGGCTCGTGCTGCATTGCGCCTCGTTTTCCAAGAGTCTTTCGGCCTCGTACCGCATCGGCTGGGCGCTGCCTGGGCGCTACCGCGCCCAGGTCGAGAAGCTCAAGTTCCTCAACACGCTCACCACGCCTTCGGTGCCCCAGGTCGCGCTGGCGGATTACCTGCGCCACGACGGCTACGACCGGCACCTGCGCCGCGTGCGGCGTTTCTACCGTCAACAGGCGCGGCTCATGCGGGCCATGGTCGAGCGTTTCTTTCCGGCGGGCACGCGCACTTCGGAGCCGCAGGGCGGCTACGTGCTGTGGGTGGAACTGCCGCCGCGCGTGGATTCGATGCGGCTCTACCAGGCGGCGCTCGCACAAGGCATCACCATCGGGCCAGGCTATATGTTCTCGATGCGCAACGAGTATCACCACTACATCCGGCTGAATTACAGCTACCCATGGACCGCGCAGACCGAGGCCGCGCTGAAGACGCTCGGCGAAATGGTCGCGAAAATGGCGTGAGGAGACAGACGATGAACGCAGATGAAGAGCGCGACGATAACGACGACGAGGCCGGCATCGATCCGGCGCTGGTCGCCGTGCTCGAACAGTTGTGGCGCGCGGAGTGCGAGAAGCAGGGGCAGCCTGAGCGTCAGTGGCGCGCGTGGTCGCTAGCGAAGCTCTCGAAGCAGGCCGGCGTGCCGATGAGCGCATTGCGCAGGCATTTGACCGCGCTCGTGGACGGCGGTCTGGTCGTGACGACGCAAGCGGAGGACGGCACGGGAACGGCGAGCTTGTCCGACGAGGGGCGGGGGTTTTGCGAGGAGGTGTTCGGCAAGGGCGACTGAAAGGCTTTAAGCTACGCGAACGCCACACCCCCACACGCTCATGGACTATATCGACAGTCTGCGGATCTTCCGCTCCGTCGTCGAGGCGCGCAGCTTCACGCGTGCCGCGGATATGCACAGCCTCACCACGCCCGTCGTCTCGCGCGCGATCGCGCGGCTCGAAAAGCGCCTTGGCAACCGGCTCTTTCATCGCAGCACGCGTGCGGTGTCGCTCACCGAGACGGCCGAGCGCTTCTACGAAGGCTGCTGCCGCGTGCTCGACGACCTCGACGCACTGGAGGCCGACGCGACCGACCAGACACGCGAGGCCAACGGCGTGCTGCGCCTCGTCGCGCACACCACGGCCACGGTCAACCGCCTCGTGCCGCTCATCGCCAGCTTCAAGCGCGCACACCCCAAGGTCACGCTCGACGTGATCCTCACCGAGCGCCCCGTCGATCTGATCGCGGACGGCTACGACCTCGGCCTCGTGCTGCCGTTCATGCTCAACAACGAGTCGACCGTCACGCGCCTGCTCGAACGCATCCCGCTCGCGCTCGTCACGACGCCCGCGTATCTCGCCGAGCGTGGCACGCCGAAGCATCCCGCCGACCTCGTGGAGCATGTGTTTGTGCCGATGCCGCCGTCCATGCGCAAGCCCTCCATTGCGTTTCGCGCGGACGACGAGGAAATCGTCATCCCCATGCAGCACGAGGTCGCCTCGAACAACCCCGAGTTCAACCGCGAGATGGTGCTGCAAGGTTTCGGCATCGGCATTTTGCCCACCGCGCTCGTGAGCGAGGAACTGGCGGCGGGCAAACTTGTGACCGTGCTCGACGACTTTCCGCTCGTCGACATGCAGATCGAGATCCGCCTCGCCTACACAACGCGCACGTTGCTGCCGGCCAAGGTGCGCGCGTTCATCGACCACGCCACCGCGTTCTTCGACGATGTGAGGCATGATGCGCCCGCCAAATCGAAGGCTGAATGAAAGGATGGGGCGATTGTTGTCGGCGCGGCCATAATGTGATGTCGCGCGTGAAGCTTGTTCGGGGCCGGAATGCCCGCTAGTCTGTGCATATGCACATCGAAGCCCCAAACCCACGCACGGAGCACGGCGCCGACCAGTCTCCCGAGCACGACGACTGTTTCGCCGTGCGCCAGGCCGCGCGGCATTTGTCGCAGCTTTACGAGCGGCACCTGAGCGCGGCGGGGCTCACGCCCACGCAGTTCAGCATTCTCGGCGCGCTCGGCCGTGCGTCGAGTCTCACGATGGCGGAGCTGGCGCGCTCGATGGTGATGGAGCGCACCACGCTCGTACGGGCGTTGCGGCCGCTCCTGCGCGGCGCGCTGGTGGCCGACGCGCCAGATGGAGGCGAACGCCGCCGCCGTCTCGCGCTCACGCTTGCGGGCCGCGCGCGGCTTCAGGCGGCGCACACGCATTGGCGCGCCGCGCAGGACGAATTCGAGCGCCGCTTTGGCGCGCAGCGCGCGGCATGGCTGCGGCGCGAGCTGTTTCGCATCACACGGGCTGTCTAGTTTTTGCTGGTCGCGTCACGCCTTTTTTTATCTTTAACAGTGCATATACACAGGTAAACGTCATGTCGAGTCCTTCCACTCCCGTTGCGGTCGAGCCGGTGCAGGCGAGAGAGAGCGCGCGCATCTCGCGCATGCGTCTCGCGCTAGGCGCGGTCGCGCTCGTGCTGGCGGCCGCCGCCGGCTACTGGTTCGTCGTGCTGCGCTTCGTCGAGACCACCGACGACGCCTACGTGGGCGGCAACGTCACGGTCATGGCGCCGCGCGTGAGCGGTTTCGTCTCGGAGATCCTCGTGCAGGACAACCAGCGCGTGCATGCGGGCCAGGTGCTGCTGCGGCTCGACTCGCGTGATTACGACGCGAAACTCGCGCAGGCCAATGCCGAACTGGCGAGCGCGCGCGCCTCGGTGGACGAGTTGCAGGCGAAGCGCTCGTTGCAGGAAGCCGTGATCAACCAGCATCAGGCGGAAGTGCGCGCCTCGAATGCGGAACTTACGCGCAGCGGCCAGGACCAGACGCGCTACCGCGAACTGGTGAAGGACGACGCGGTGTCGAGCCAACTGGTGGAGCGTGCGGACTCCGATTACGCGAAGGCCCAGGCGTCGGTCGCACAAAGCGGCGCGGCGGTGCTGGCGGCGCAACGCCAGCTCGACGTGCTGGCCGCGCAGATCAACGACGCGCAGGCCCGTGTCGCGACGGCGCAAGCCAACCAGCGCCTCGCACAACTGAACGTCGAATACACCACGTTGAGCGCGCCGGTGGACGGCTACATCGGCAATCGCACGGCCCGCGTGGGCACGCTCGCGAACGTGGGCGCGCCGCTGCTGACCGTGGTGCCCGCATCGGGTCTGTGGGTGGACGCAAACTTCAAGGAAGACCAGTTGAAGAAGATGCATGCGGGCGACCACGCCGACGTCACGCTCGACGCGGCCAGCGGCACGCTGCACGGCGTGGTGGAGAGTCTCGCGCCAGCCACGGGGGCGACGTTCAGTGTGCTGCCGCCCGAGAACGCCACGGGCAACTTCACGAAGATCGTGCAGCGCGTGCCGGTGCGCATTCGTCTCGATGCATCGGCGTCGCCGGGCATGGAGGGCGCGTTGCGGCCGGGCCTTTCCGCGACCGTGAAAGTGCATCTCGCTCAAGCGCATTGAAGAGGCCACCGCGATGAACGCCACTACGATGAGCCCCGCTTCAAGCGTGCAGGAGCCGCTCGCACCGCATCTGCAACCGATGGCGCAACGCGCCTTCGCGTTCGCGCTGATGTGCATCGGCTTCTTCATGGCCACGCTCGACATCCAGATCGTCGCTTCGTCGCTGCGCGACATTGGCGGCGGACTTTCCGCAAGCCAGGACGAGCTTTCGTGGGTGCAGACCGCTTACCTGATCGCCGAGATCATGGTGATTCCCATGTCCGGCTGGCTCTCGAAGGTGTTTTCCACGCGCTGGCTGTTCGTGGCGTCAGCGGTGGGCTTCACTGTCACGAGCATGTTGTGCGGCCTCGCCTGGGACATCAACTCGATGATCGTGTTTCGCGGCCTCCAAGGCGCGCTCGGCGCCGCGATGATCCCCACCGTGTTCACCACGGCCTTCGTGCTCTTTCCGGGCAAGCAGCGTCTGGTTGCGTCAACAACCATCGGCGCGCTCGCCTCGCTCGCGCCGACGCTCGGGCCGGTGATCGGCGGCTGGATCACCGATCAATGGTCGTGGCACTGGCTCTTTTATCTGAATCTCGTGCCGGGCGTTGCGGTGGCGGCGCTGGTGCCGAAGTACGTGAACATCGACAAGCCCGATCTCTCGCTGCTCAAGCGCGGCGATTATCTCGGCATCGTGCTCATGTGCGGTTTTCTTGGCTGCCTCGAATACGTGCTCGAAGAAGGGCCGCGCAAGAACTGGTTCGGCGACGACGTCATCGTGGCCTGCACGTGGATCTCAGCCATTTGCGGTTTTCTTTTCCTCGTGCACGCACTCACGGCGAAGGACCCGATCGTCGACTTGCGCGCGCTGCTCGTGCGCAACTTCGGCATCGGCAGCCTGCTCTCGTTCGTCACCGGCATCGGCATTTTCGTGGCCGTTTATCTCACGCCGCTTTTTCTTGCCGAAGTGCGCGGTTATAGCTCGCTGCAAATCGGTCTCTCGCTGCTTTCCGTGGGCGTGTTCCAGTTGCTTGCGCTCGGCGTGTATGCCTGGGCCACGCGCTACTTCAGCATGCGCAAGCTGATGCTGTTCGGTCTGGTTTGTTTCGGCCTTGGCTGCTACCTGTATGTGCCGCTCACGCACGACTGGGGCTGGCAGCAGTTCCTGCTGCCGCAGGCGCTGCGCGGCATTGGCCAGCAGTTCGCCATTCCGCCCATCGTCACGATGTCGCTCGGCTCGCTGCCGGCGTCGCGGCTCAAGTCGGCAAGCGGCCTCTTCAATCTGATGCGCAATCTGGGCGGCGCGATCGGCATTGCCGTGAGCGCGACGATGCTCAATGACCGGCTCAACTTTCATTATCTGCGCCTGAACGAAAGCGTGACCGGCGGCGCGCCGCAGGTGCAGCTTCTGCTTGCGGGGCGCACCGCGTACTGGTCGTCGGCGGCGGGCAATGCGCTCGACGCCGCCCAGGCGGGGCTTGCGCAACTGCATGCGCTCGTGTTGCGCGAGGCGCTCGTGATGACGTTCTCCGATACGTTCTTCGCGCTTTCCCTTTGCTTCCTCGTGGCCATTGCGAGCGTGGCGTTTTCGCAGCCGATTTCGATGGGCGGCCCGCCGCCCGACGCACATTGAGGTGCTTCATGCAAACCCTCCCAACCCCGCAGCCCCCACGGCCCGACAGCCGCTCGTCGAAACCCGTGCGCCTCGCGCTCTCAATGCTCTGCGCCGCCGTGCTCGCCGCCTGCGCGGTGCAGCCCGCGCAGCACCCTGATTTGCCTGGCTCCGTCCACGAAACGGCGCCCGTGGCGTGGCGCATCGACGCCCCGCAAGACGCGATCGAAGCACGCGCCTGGTGGGCGCAGTTCGGCGATCCCACACTCGACGCGCTGCTCGCCACGGTGCTCGAAGGCAATCTCGACTTGCAGGCCGCCGCCGAGCGCGTGAAGCAGGCGCAATCGATCACCACGCAAAAGCACGCCGCGTTGCTGCCGCAACTCGATTTCACGGCGCACGGCGCTTACACGCGGCAAAATACGCCGCCGCCGCTCGGCTACGTGAAGCAGGCGGGCGCGGGACTCGCGCTGAGCTGGTCGCCCGACGTGTTCGGCGGGGAACGTCTCGACCTGCTCGCCGCGCAGGCAAACCTCGTGGGCCAGAAGCACGCGCTCGACGCAGTGCGCCTCGCGCTTGCGGCGAACACGGCTTCGGCGTACGTCGATCTGCGCTATGCGCAGGCCGAGTTGAAAATCCTTCAGGACAACCTGGAGATTCGCAAGCACACGCTGCGGCTCACGCAAGACCGCCTGAAATACGGCCTTTCGACGCAACTGGACGTCGCGCGCGCGCAAACGCAGCTCAGCGAGTTGCAGGCGCGCATTCCGCGCGCACAGTCGAGCATCGACCATCAATTGAACCTGATCGCGGTGTACACGGGGCGCACGCCGGAGTCGGTGGCGCAACTGGCGCTGGCGCAAAGCGCGCCCATTCAGGGCGTGCCCGCGAGCGTGCCGCAGATGCTGCCTTCCGAGGCGTTATTGCGCCGCCCCGACGTGCAGGCGGCTTACGCCACGGTGCAGCAGCGCGCGGCGGAAGTGGGCGTGGCGCGCGCCGAGCGCTATCCGAAGTTCACGCTCAACTTGACGGACGGCATTCTCGCGGCGTCTTATCTCGGCATGCCCACGCTGACCGACAATCTCTTCAGCGCGGCGATCGGCGCGACGAGTCCGATCTTCAACGCGGGGCGCATTACGGCCGACATCGACCAGAGCGAGAGCCGCATGCGCGAATCGCAGTTGAATCTGCAACAGACCATGCTGCAAGCCTTGCGCGAAGTGGAGGACAGCCGCAGCGATCTCGTGAGCACGGCGGGGCAAACCGAGCAACTGAACGATGCGCTGTCTTCGTCGGCGCAATCGCTCAAGCTCGCCAACCAGCTTTACAAGGGCGGCGCCGCCGACTTCCTCGACGTGCTCAGCGCGCAGCAAACCCTGCTCGCCGATCAGGACCTGCTCAACGACGCGCAGCGCGAGCGCGCGCTCGCGGCGGTCGCGCTCTACCGGTCGCTGGGCGGCGGCTGGAGCCAGAGTGGCGATGTGGTGCTGGCGCAGGACGCGCCCGCGCACGGCGGCTGAGCGACATGCCTGCAACGCTGCTTGCAACGACGTCCGCGGGCTCACGCGCCGGATACGGCCTCGCGTGCGAGCGCGCGCCACTGCGCGGGCGTCATGCCCACGTGGCGCTTGAAGCCGCGCTGGAACGCCGCGTCCGACTGATAGCCCACGAATTCGCCGATCTCCGCCACGCTCTGGTTGCCCTGCGCGAGCATGCGGCCCGCGAGCGTCATGCGGATATCGGTGAGCACGTCGGCGGCCGAGCGTCCGATGGCCTCGTCGAAGTGCCGGGCGAAGGTCGCGCGCGACATGTGGCAAAGCTCCGCCAGCTCGGGCAGCGTCCACGGTTTGCCGGGCGCATCGAACATGGCGTCGATGGCCGGTTGCAGGCGCGGGCGCTGGGCGAGCGCGAGCAGGCCGCGCGGCGGGGCGTCGCCGGCGCTCGCATAGCGCAGCGTGAGCCCGAAAAGCGCGCCGGAAAGATGGTTCACGAGCGATTCGCTGCCCGGCGCGGCCTCGTAGGCTTCGTCGCGCAGGAGCGCAATCAGGCGCACGAGACGCTCGGGCGCTTGCGTGCCTTCGCGCGCGCTGTGCACGACGAGCCGCGCGGGCAGATTCTCGCGCAGCAGGCGCTGCGGCACGGCGGGCAGCAGGAAGCGGCCACACAGCACGTCGGCGCTCGCGCCCGTGCCGCCATTCGTTTCGATGGCGACACCGTGCTCCATGCGCGTTTCGACCGCCGCGGGCGCCGCGCCGCTGCCGTCGTGGAGCACGTGGGCGCTGCCCGTGGGAAACAGCACGATGTCGCCCGCGTGCAGGGCGACGGGCGCGCCGTGCGCGTCCTCGACGATGGCGCGCCCCGCAATCAGCACGTGATAGCGGATCTCGCGCTCCTTCGCGCCGGGCTCGTCGATGCGCCAGGGCGCGCCGAAATGGCAGCGCACGTCGAGACGGCCCGCAACGGGCATCAGCGCGAGAAGGCGGCTCAGCAGATCCATGATGGGCGGGTGAGACGTTTGAGCATGAAGTCGCGCCATTCTGGCATTAAAAACGCAACCGTGGGCGACTAGACTGGCTTCATGCCATCGACGATGGCTACGCGATACCCCAACCCAGCTCGCGACTACGCAACGTTCAAGGAGTCGAACATGTCCCGTCTTTCCGCCATCAAGCCCGAAGCCGCCACCGGCGCCGCCGCCGACATCTTTGCAAAGATCCGCAAGGCCGTGGGCAAGGTGCCCAACGCCTACGCGACCATCGGCACGCATAGCCCCGAGGCGCTTGGCGCGCTGCTCGCCGTCGAAGGCGTGATTGCCGCCGGTACGCTGTCGAAGCCCGAAATCGAAACGATCAAGCTCGCGGTGAGCGAAGTGGCGGGTTGTGACTACTGTCTCGCCGCGCACACGCTGGCGGGCAAGTTCGCGGGTCTCGCGCCCGAAACGATGAAGGCGGTTCGCGCGGGCGAACCGAGCGGCGACGCGAAGCGCGACGCGCTGGTGCATTTCGTGCGCGTGCTCGTCACCACGCACGGCACGCTGCCGGAAGCGGACGTGAGCGCGATTCGCGAAGCCGGTTATACGGAGCGCCAGATCGTTGAAATCGCGCTGGCGGTGACCTCGATCACGTTCACGAATCTCGTGAACCGCATCAACGATACGACGCTGGATTTCCCGCCTGCGCCGTAAGTGATGGGTTCACCCACCCCGCGTGCGCTGACACGACATCAATCGTGCCAGCACACGCGAGCGCATCTTCCACAAAATCGTTTGAAAGTGTGCATATGCATACATAGAATGATGGTGAAAGGGCGCACACGAAAGGAGAAGTGACGATGAGTAAGCTGAATTCACGCGAGATCGTTCTGTGCCAGCCGGTGCGAACGGCAATTGGCGGTTTCAACGGCGCATTCAAGGGCGTGTCCGCTGTGGAGCTGGGCGCGGCGGCGGTGCGCGAAACGCTCGCGCGCGCGAAGCTCGATCCCGCGCGGCTCGGTTCGGTGGTCCTCGGCAACGTGATTCAGGCGGGCAACAAGATGAATCCCGCGCGCCAGGCCGAGCTAAACGGCGGCGTGCCCGTCACGGTGCCCGCGCTCACGGTCAATCGCGTGTGCGGCTCGGGCGCGCAGGCCATTGCGAGCGCCGCGCAGGAAGTGATGCTGGGTCTCGCCGACGTCGCGCTGGCGGGCGGCATGGAGAACATGGACCGTGCGCCGTATCTGCTGGACGGCGGCCGCTGGGGTTATCGCATGGGCAATGCCGAGATTCACGACAGCATGCTGCGCGATGGTCTCGTCGACGCGTTCTCGGACCAGCATTCGGGCTGGCATACCGAAGACCTCGTCACGCAGTCGGCGCTCACGCGCGCGCAGCAGGACGCCTGGGCGGCGCGCTCGCAACAGCGCTTCGCTGCCGCGCAGGCAGCGGGCCGCTTCAAGGAAGAGATCGTCGCGGTGGAAGTGAAGGGCAAGAAGGGCATGGAGCGTATCGATACCGACGAAGCGCCGCGCCCCGACACGACGCTGGAAACGCTCGCGAAGCTGCGTCCCGCGTTTCGCCCGGACGGCACGATCACGGCGGGCAACGCGCCGGGCCTGAACAGCGCGGCGAGCGCGATGCTCGTGGCCGAGCGCGGCTTTGCCGAAGCCGAAGGCCTGGCGCCCATGGTGAGGCTCGTGGCGTGGGGCGTGGCGGCGGTGGAGCCGGGTCTCTTCGGCCTCGGCCCGGTGCCCGCCGTGCAGCTCGCGCTGCGGCGCGCGGGCTGGTCGCTCGGCGACGTCGATCGCTTCGAGATCAACGAGGCCTTCGCGGCGGTGCCGCTCGCGGTGATCAAGCAGCTCGGCATACCCGAGGACATCGTGAACGTGGAAGGCGGCGCGATCGCACACGGTCATCCGATCGGCGCGACGGGCGCGATTCTCACCACGCGCCTCGCGTGGTCGATGCAGCGCGACGGGCTGCGTCGCGGGGTGGTCACGCTTTGCATCGGCGGCGGCCAGGGTATCGCGCTCGCGCTCGAGAAAGTATGATGACTGCGCGCTGCGTGGCGCGGATCAGGTGAGGACCATGACGATGACGAAGCGGGTGACGCGCGAGGAATGCAACTGTTTTGCGCTGCGGCAGGCGGCGCGCTTCGTCACGCAGCTTTACGAGCGTCACCTCTCGCAGGCGGACGTCACGGCTGCGCAGTTCACGATCCTCTCGCGCCTCGCGGGGCGGCCCGACGCCACGGCCGCCGAACTTTCCGAAGACCTCGTGATGGACCGCACCACGCTCGTGCGCGCGTTGAAGCCCTTGCAGCGCGACGGCCTCGTGCTCACGGCGGCGGCCGAGCACGACACGCGCACGCTGGTTTACCGGCTTTCGGCGGCCGGCCTGCGCCGCTATGAGAAGGCGCATGCGCTGTGGCTCGACGCGCAGGCCGAGTTCGAGCAGCACATGAAGCGCGACCGCGCGAAGGCGCTGCGCGCCGAGTTGTTCGCGCTCACCAGGGCGGCGGGCTGACACGCGGCTTTCATCAGCCCTGCGTGCACGGGGGCGGCGGCAGGGGAAACGCCAGCGATCAGATCTGTCGCGAAAATGGCATGATGAGATCTCCAGGAGTCTGACGCAGTGCCGCCGGGTTCTCATGAGAAGACATCGACCGCCGCCGCCTAACTTTCTGCGTGACCACGCGCATCTTTCCTGGCGCGACATCGCGCTGACCACGTTGCCCGTTGCGTTGTTCTGCGCCGTCGTGATGGGGCTCGTCATCTGGCTCGTCGATCCCGCGCCGCCGCGCAGCCTCACCATCAGCGCGGGCCCCGCCGACAGCTCCTTCATGCAGATGGCGCAGGCCTACCGCACCATCCTCGCGCGCAACGGCGTGAAGCTCAAGATTCTCGAATCGGACGGCTCGGTGCAAAACCTCGCGCGCCTCCTCGATCCGAAGGAGCACGTCGATCTCGCCTTCGTGCAGGGCGGCGTGGCCGACGGCCAGGACACGCGCTCGCTCATGTCGCTCGGCAGCGTGTCGTATTTGCCCATCGTCGTGTTCTATCGCGGCTCGGGCCTCACGCGGCTCTCCGAACTCGACGGCAGGCGCATCGCCATCGGCCGCGTGGGCAGCGGCACGCGCGAACTCGCGCTCAAGCTGCTCTCGGCGAACGGCATCGACCCCGGCGGTGACTCCACCTTCCTGCCGCTCGACGGCATGGACGCCGCCACCGCGCTCGTTTCCGGCCGAGTCGAAGCCGCCATGCTCAGCGGCGACTCCACGACGCGCGGCTTGATGCTGCGCCTGCTCGACATACCCGGCATCTCGGTCATGAGCTTTGACGAAGCGGCGGCCTATACGCGGCTCTTTCCGTATCTGGAGAACATCGACCTGCCGCCGGGCGTGCTCGATTTACGCCGGCGGCAGCCGCGCGAAACGGTGCACCTGATTGGTCCGACCGTGGAACTGGTGGCGCGCGACACGCTCCATCCCGCGCTTTCCGATCTGCTCATCGAAGCGGCTAGCGAGGTGAACGGCGTGCCCGGCCTGATGCAGCGCGAGGGCGAATTTCCGAGCCCGGCGGTGCACGACTTTCGCATCAGCGAGGACGCCACGCGCTACTACAAGTCGGGCAAGAGCTTTCTGTATCGCGCGCTGCCTTTCTGGCTTGCCAGCGTGACCGACCGCCTCCTCGTGCTGCTCCTGCCGCTTGCGGTGCTCGTGATTCCCGCCTTGCGCGCGATACCGGCGATGTACCGGTGGCGCGTGCGCTCGCGCATCTATCGCTACTATGGAGCGCTCATCGCCATCGAGCGCGACGCGCTCAAGCATACGAACGAAGAGGAACGCCGCGCGCTGGTGGCGGAGCTCGACGAGATCGAGCGTTCGCTCAACACGTTGCGCATGCCGCTCGCGTATGCCGATGCGTTTTACGTGCTGCGCGAACACGTGGGTTTCGTACGCGTGCATTTGAGTGCAAACGAGTCGCAATCGCACTCCCGGACCGAATGATTCATGCCCGCGAGATTGTTACGTTGACCGTACTTTTCACTGTCATTGATGCACATCGCGTAACCATTGTCTTGAAACATATCTTCCATTGACACTGCCAGTCGTGGCCCTTTATTTTCCTGAAGCACGTCGTAGCGTTATTCGAGATCGTTTCGTTCGCGGGAGTTTGCGTGCAGGGTTGTTTGCGAATGTTCGATCGCTACACAAATCGGCACCAACGTTCCGTAACCGGGAGGACAGTCAAGTGAAATCAACCGGGGTAAGCCAGCGCCTTGCCTGGCTCGTGTGCGCGACGCTTGCGGGCGCACCGCTTTTCGTGGGACCGCTTGGCCCCACTGCCGCGCTCGCGCAGAACGCGGCCCATCTTTCGAACCAGCAACTCGACTCGCTCACCGCGCCCATCGCGCTTTATCCCGACGCACTGCTCGCGCAGGTGCTCATGGCCACCACGTTCCCGCAGGACGTGCAGGCCGCCGCGCAGTGGTCGAAGGCCAATCCGAACGTGAAGGGCGACGACGCGGTGAAGGCGGTGGCTTCCGAGCCGTGGGACCCGAGCGTGCAGTCGCTCGTGGCGTTCCCGCAGGTGCTGGCCACGATGGCGACGAAGCCCGACTGGGTGCAGCAGATCGGCAATGCATTTCTCGCGCAGCCCAACGACGTGATGGACTCGGTGCAGCGCTTGCGCGTGCAGGCGCAAAATGCGGGCAACCTCAAGTCCAACGAGCAGCAGAAGGTCGTGGTGCAGCCGGCCTCGGGCACGTCGACCACGCAGACCATCGTGATCGAGCCTGCGAATCCGCAGGTGGTCTATGTGCCCACGTACAACCCCACGGTGGTGTATGGCGCGTGGCCGTATCCAGCCTATCCGCCCGTGTACATGCCGCCTCCTCCGGGGTACGCCATTGCATCGGGCTTCGTGGGCGGGCTCGCGTTCGGCGCGGGCATCGCGGTGGCGAACTCGCTGTGGGGCGGCTTCAACTGGAACAACCATGACGTGAATGTCAACGTCAATCGCTACAACAACATCAACGTCAACAACCGCATCAACACGAACAACGCCACGTCGAACTGGAATCGCAACGCCAACGTCGAGCGCCGCCAGAACTTCAACAACGCGAACGCGAATGGCCAGCGCAACCAGTATCGCGGCTACGACCAGTCGCGCACGCAGGCCATGCAGACGCTGGAGAACCGCACTGGCCAGAACGTGAGCGGCAACGCCAACCAGCGGCTGCACGACATCCAGCAAGGCGGCAACCGTACCGGCGCGAATGGCGCCAACGGGTTGAACGGCAATCGCGGCAACGAGTTGAACAACCGCGGCCAGAACGGTGCGCAAAACGCCAACCGTGGCAACGAGCTCAATAACCGCACCCAAAACGGCGGCCAGAACGCGAACCGCGCGAACGACCTCAACAACCGCGCCCAGAGCGCGAATCGCGACAACGCCTTGCGCGGCGCGGGCGACGGCGCGAACGCGCGGCTCGACCAGCAGCGCGGCCAGCAAAGCCGCGAAGCGTTCCAGAGCCGCGGCGGCGGCGGCATGGCTCAAGCGCCGCACGGGAACTTCGGCGGCGGCGGCGGCGGTGGTGGCGGGTTTGGAGGCGGTGGAGGCGGTGGCGGCGGACGTCACTTCGGTCGCCGGTAACGTTGAATTACATGAGGAGTCTAACGATGATCCGCATTCACGCACGCCGCCTCCCGCATGCTCACGCGCTTGCGTTTGGCGCGGCACTCGCGCTCTTTGGCGCGCCCACGCTGTTGCCGGCGCAATGGTCGGTGGCGGGCGCCGCGCACGCGCAGGCCGTGTACGCCACGCCCGACGCCGCCGCGAGCGCGTTCACCGACGCGCTCGCGACCAACGATCACGACGCCATGAAGCACGTGCTCGGCAGCAATTTCCAGCAGTTCATCCCGACGCAGAACATCGGTCAGGAAGATATCTACGATTATCTCGGCGCCTGGGCCAAGGGCCATCGCGTCGTGCCCGACGACAAGCCCGTGGCGGGCAAGGCCAGTGCGCATATCGAAGTGGGCGACAGCGGCTGGACGATGCCCATCCCCATCGTGGAGTCGGGCAAGGGCTGGCAATTCGATCCGCGCGTAGGCGCGAGCGAAATCCTCACGCGCCGCATCGGACGCAACGAACGCGCGGCCATGCTCACATCGCTCGCCTATGTCGACGCGCAGAACGACTATCGCAAGCTCACGCAGCACTATGCGCTGCGCTTCGTGAGCACGCCGGGCACGCACGACGGCCTCTACTGGCCGGTCGCGGAAGGCGAAACCCAAAGTCCGCTGGGTCCGCTTGCGGAAGCCATGCCGCATAACGCACAGGTCGCGCTGAAGGAGGGCTATCACGGTTATCACTTCCGCATTCTCACGGCGCAGGGGCCGCACGCGAGCGGTGGCGCGCGCAACTACCTCGACAACGGCGTGCTGAGCGGCGGCTTCGCGCTCGTGGCCTGGCCGGCGGAATACGGCAAGACCGGGGTGATGAGCTTTATCGTCAATCAGGACGGTCAGATTTATCAGAAGAATCTCGGGCCAAAGGGCGCGCAAACGGCGGCGGCGATCAAGACGTTCGATCCCGACCCGTCGTGGAAGGCCGCCACGCCTTGAGCATTGCCGTTGGCATGGTCGGGATTTGCTGACGGAGTCCTCCGTCATACGCTCCACGCATAATTCGGGCACAATCAGGTCAAGGCGACGTTGGTGTCGCCTGAAGCCGATCTGTGTCAACTGGGCGCGGCGGGGTCGGGCATGTGGTTTGCTGCGACTACCCCGCACTCTCATTCGTGTGGAGATAACCAAATGCAACGACGCAACTTCATGCTAACGGCGGCGGTGACGCTCGCTTCGGGCGGTCTCGCGCTCGCGGGCTGTACGACGACCACGGGTTCGAATTCGACGGCGGCGACCAACATGTCCAAGCGGCAGTCGATCGACGCGTCCGTCGACGGCACGCTGTCGCGGCTCTTCTCGACCGTGAAGGGCTCTCACGAACTCCTCGCGAAGTCGCGCGGCGTCCTGGTGTTCCCGGAAGTGCTGCAAGCCGGCTTTATCGTCGGTGCGCAGTATGGCGAAGGCGCGCTGCGTGTGGGCGGCGCGAGCGTGGGCTATTACAGCACCGTCTCGGGCTCGTTCGGCCTCCAGGCGGGCGCGCAGTCGAAGGCGCTCATCTTCGCTTTCATGACGCAGGATGCACTCGACAAATTCCGCGCGACGGACGGTTGGGCGGCGGGCGCCGATGCTTCGGTCGCGCTCGTGACCGTGGGCGCCAACGGCGTGATCGACACCAATACGGCCACGCACCCGGTGGAAGCCTTCGTGCTCACCAACGCGGGTCTCATGGCCGATGTCTCGCTGGCGGGCACCAAGGTTTCGCGCCTGAGCATCTAGGCGGGCAGTCCGCTCCGGCAAAAATAGCGCCGGACCATGGAAAAAGGGCAAGGCGCAATGCCTTGCCCTTCGTCATTTCTGCGTGCGGCCGCAGTGAGCAGCGGCTCAGCAGCCCGTGTTCTTCACGCGCTCGACTTCGAGCCCGAACAGCGGGCGCAGCTTCGTGCCGAGCACATTGCCGGCGAACGCGCACACGAGCCACAGCCAGCCGTGCAGGCTGCCCGAAACGATGCCGCTGAAATACGCGCCGATATTGCAGCCATACGCGAGGCGAGCGCCGTAGCCGAGCAGCAGCCCGCCGATCACGGCCGCGAGCAGCGAGCGCAGCGGAATGCGCCACACGGGCGCGTAGCGGCCCGCGAGCGAGGCGGCGGCCATGGCGCCGAGCACGATGCCGATGTCCATGACGGTCGTGACGTCGTGGCTCGCCGGGGCGGCGAGCGCGGCGGCATTGGGGCCGGCCGTCCAGTACTTCCAGTTCGCCACGTCGATGCCGAGCGAGGCAAAGCCCTTCGCGCCCCACAGCGCGAACGCCGAAGTCACGCCCCAGGGGCGGCCCGAGAGTGCGAGCGTCGCGAAGTTGAGCACCGCGAGCGCCACGGCGCCGGCGAGCAGCGGCCACGGGCCGTGCAGCCACGGCGAGGTGTGCGGCGCGCGCTGCGGCTCGTTGACGAGGTGGCCGTGGCGGCGCTTTTCGATGACCACGGTGAGCGCGGCGATGAGCGCGAACACCACGAGATTCAGCGCGATGGCGGGCGCGACGCCGAGCGCATTGACGAGCGAAAGCGGCTTGAGCTGCGGCATCGACGTCCAGAACGGCATGTGCGCGGTAGCGACCACGGAGCCGACGATAAAGGCGATGAGCGTGATGACCATGCGCGTGCTGCCGCCGCCTACCGTATAGAGCGTGCCCGAGGCGCAGCCGCCGCCCAGTTGCATGCCCACGCCGAACATGAACGCGCCGACGATGACCGAGGTGCCCGCCGGCGAAACGAGGCCCGTGACCGGGTGGCCGAACAGCGAACCCGCCGAGAGCGCGGGGAAGAACAGCAGCACGCCAATGGCGAGCATGACCATTTGCGCGCGCAGGCCGGCGCCGCGGCCATCGGCGATGAACACGCGCCATGCCGAAGTGAAGCCGAACGCGGCGTGATAAAGCGTCATGCCGAGCAGCGCGCCGACCACGTAGAGCGCCGCCTGGCGCGCGCTCACGGTCTGCGCGAGATACACGGCGCCGAGCGCGACGAGCAGAAGCGCGATGCCGAGCGGCTTCGGATTGATGGAGTCGAGACGGCGCGGCGCGCGCGCGAGCGGCGTGGAAAGGTCGGACATGATCGAGCGGAGAGGAAGGGACGAAAACGCGGCGGGCCGGAGGGAGCCCGGTGGCGTCACGCCCGCGGCCGGCTGCGTAGCGGCCTGAATCAACTAGTTAAACAAAATAACCAATCGGCTAAGGCAAAACGATAGCACGAATCGCTCGCCAGTCTGACAGAACGCTTCCGGTGGAGCGCGCGAGGCCGCGCCCGATCGCCCGGCAACCCCGCAAACCTTTGCGCGGCAAGGCTTCCCGGCATTTTTCCGCCGAGCCGCGCTCAAGGCCGCGTAGCCCTGCGCGCATCATGGATTTCCCCTATGCAGCGCCGCGCGCCGCATGCCGATAGCCGAAACGAGATGCGAGCGTGCGCCCGGATGCACCAAACCGCATCGGTTGGAACACAAAAAACGCAACGGAGACCTCATGCCTGGAAACATCACCATTCGCGGTGGGCTTACGCTCGTTATCGGTATCTTCGTCGCATTCCTGCTGATCGTGATCGGCGTGTCTTACGGCGCGCTCAAGATCACCAACGACAGCCTCCACGACACCCAGCGCGGCGCGCAGTCGCTCGATGCGCTCAAGACCAGTTCCGAGCGCCTGCTCCAGGTGCGCCTGGCGCTTGGCGGCTATGAAACGCTCTTTAGCGTCGGCAAGGCGACCGATGGCCTGCTCGAAAAGGCGCACCAGGTGCTCGTCAATTCGAACAAGGAGTTCGCGCTCTACAGCGCCGGCCCGTTCGAAAGCGCCGACGAGGCGCACCTCGCCCAGGCCGTGAGCGGCGCGCGCCAGGCGCTCGTCGAACAGGCGCTCGAACCCGAGTACAAGGCGCTGGTCGACAACGACTTCAACACCTTCCGCACGATCCAGGGCGAGACCGCCGACCGCTATTACGGCGCCTACGCGAAGGCGATCGAAGCGCTGGAGAACTGGCAGGTCGCGCGCCAGCAGCACGACGCCGACACCGCCGCCGAGCGCTTTCGCCTTTCGCTCATCGTGTTCGGCGTGATCGCCGTGGTGGGCGTGGCGATCGGCGTGGTCGCGCGCGCGGCGCTCGCCGCCGCCGTGGTCAAGCCGGTGAATCATGCGATCCGCCATTTCGAGCGCATCGCGGCGGGCGACCTGACCGTGGAGGTGAAGGTGCGCTCGAACAACGAAATGGGCCGGTTGCTCAGCGCGCTACAGACCATGCGCGATGGCCTTGTTGGCACCGTTTCGCGCGTGCGCGGCAGCACCCACGAAATCACCCAGGGCGCGAAGCAGATCGCCTCGGGCAACGTCGATCTCTCCGATCGCACGTCGCAGCAGGCCGCGGCGCTCGAACAAACGGCGGCGAGCCTGGAGGAGCTTTCGGCGGCGGTGCGCCACAACACGGCGGGCGCGAAAGAGGCGAGCGGGCTCGCCCAGGGCGCGCTCGACACGGTCACGCGCGGCGCCGATGTAGTGGCACGCGTGAACGCGACGATGAACGACATCTCGGCTTCTTCGCACAAGGTGGAGGAGATCACCGGGATCATCGAGGGCATTGCGTTCCAGACCAACATCCTCGCGCTCAATGCAGCCGTGGAAGCGGCGCGCGCGGGCGAGCAGGGGCGCGGGTTCGCGGTGGTGGCAAGCGAAGTGCGCAGCCTCGCGCAGCGCTCGGGCACGGCGGCCAAGGAGATCAAGGAGTTGATCGCCGCTTCGGTGGCGACGGTGGGCGCGGGCGCGCGCCTCGTGGACGACGCCCGCCGCACGATGGACGAGGCGCGCGGCGCGGTGGCGCGCGTGAGCGCGATCATGAACGAGATCGAGACCGCGACGCACGAGCAGAGCGACGGCATCGAGCAGGTGAACCGCGCGATTGCGCAGATCGACGAGGTCACGCAGCGCAACGCGGCGCTCGTGGAGGAAGCGGCGGCGGCCGCGCAGTCGCTCGAAGCACAGGCCGACGCGCTGCGCGAAGCCGTGGCGGTGTTCAATCTGGGCGGCGGGGCGGGCGCGCATCATCGCGCCGCGCGCTCGGCGGCGGCCGAAGCGCCGGCGCTGGCGGGGCACGGGGGTGCGGCAGCGCTGGCCTGAGCGCGCCGCGCGCGCAAGCCGTTGCGCAGGCAACGTTCGCGGCGCGAGGCGAAAGGGGTAAGCCGAAAGGGGCGTGCCGAGAGGCAGCGCCCCTTTTTTGCGCGTGGCCCCTTTAACCTGAGGTTATACCCCGCGCGCAAATCGCAATTGAGTTCCGTAGGGTTCCGGGCGAGACTGGTGGCGTGGGCCGTGAGGGTTCGGCCGCAAGCGAAAGAGAAGAACGGACTATGCGAGTTTGCGTGTTGGGCGGTGGGGTGATCGGCGTGAGCACGGCGTACGCGCTCGCCCGTGATGGGCATGAGGTGACGCTCGTGGAGCGCCATGCGGACGTGGCGCGCGAAACGAGTCACGCCAACGGCGGCCAGCTCAGCTATAGCTATGTCGCGCCGCTGGCCGACCCGTCCGTGCTGCCGAAGCTGCCGCAATGGCTGCTCTCGCGCGACGCCGCGTTGCGCTTCGTGCCGCGGTTCGATCCGCACCAATGGCGCTGGTGCGCCGCCTTCCTGCGCGCCTGCACGCGTGCGCGCAGCCAGGCGACCACGTCGGAATTGCTCGGCCTTGGCTTTCTGAGCCAGCGCCTCATGCATGAGGTGGTCGAGCGTGAATCGCTGGCGTTCGACTACGTGCGCAACGGCAAGCTCGTGGTGTATCGCGACCGGGACGGTTTCGAGGGCGCGCGCCGCCAGGCCGGGTATCAGGCGCAACTGGGCTGCGTGCAGCATGCGCTCGACGGCGCGGCGTGCGTCGCGCTCGAACCTGCGCTCGCGCATATCGGCGGCGAGATTGCGGGCGGCATTCACACGCCGGGCGAAGAGGCCGCCGATTGCGACCGGTTCACGCGCGGCCTCGCGCACGCGGCGCAGCGCGACGGCGTGGCCCTGCAACTCGCCACGGAGTTCTCAGGACTGCGTACGAAGGGCTTGCGCGTGCTGGCCGCGCAAACCTCGCAGGGCGACATCGAGGCCGACGCGTTCGTCGTGTGCCTCGGCTTCCAGAGTCAGCCGATGCTCGCCTCGCTCGGCGTGAGCGTGCCCGTGTATCCGCTCAAGGGCTACAGCCTCACGCTGCCCCAGGCAAACGCGCAGGGCGCGCCGCGTGTTTCCGTGACGGACGCGCATCACAAGGTCGTCTATGCGCCGCTCGGCGAGCGCCTGCGCATTGCGGGCATGGTCGATCTCACGGGTATGAACCCAGGCGCCGACACCGCGCGCATCGCGCTGCTCACGCGTCAGGCGCGCGAAACGTTTCCCGCCGCGGGTGACTACGACGCCATCCAGACGTGGACCGGCATGCGGCCCGCCACGCCGGACAGCAAGCCGCTGATCGGTGCGACGCACTTTCACAACCTGTGGCTCAACACGGGTCACGGCGCGCTGGGCTTCACGCTCGCGCTCGGCAGTGCGCAACTGCTGGCCGATCTGCTGGCGCAGCGCGAACTGCCGATCGACGGCGACGCATTCGCGCCGGGCCGCTGACGCGCTTTCCCTTATTGCAGGGTCCCGCCTTCTTCGCGCACGACCACGCTTTCACGGCCGTCGATGCTCACCGGCACTTCGCCGCGCACGGTTGCGCGCCGCACGATACGGCGCGCGTCGCCGTAATCGTTGATCGCATAGTGCTGGGTGGCGCGGTTGTCCCAGATCGCCACGTCGCCCTCCTGCCAGTTCCAGCGCACCGTGTGTTCGAGCCGCGTCACGTACTCGTGGAAGACCTGTAGCAGGTGCGCCGAGTCGGTCACGGAAAGCCCTTTGATACGCTGAACGAAGTGGCCGAGCACGAGCGTGCGCTCCCCCGTTTCCGGATGCACGCGCACCACGGGATGCTCGGTCTCGTAGACCTTCGACGTGAAGACTTCGCGATAGCGCTTGAGTTGCGCGCTGTCGGCGTTTGCGTGCCTGGCGGCGTAGTCGTAGGCGTTGGTGTGCAACGCCCAGAGCGTGTCGGCCAGCGCGCGCAGCGGTTCGGGCAATTGCGCGTAGGCTGCGGCCGTGTTCGCCCATACCGTATCGCCGCCGAATGGCGGAATCACCACGGCGCGCAGGATCGAAACTTTCGGGTAGGCGTCGACGAAGGTGACGTCGGTGTGCCACGAATTGGCGCGTGCGCCATGCAGCGAATCGAGTTCGAGCAGACTGCCGCCTTCCACCGAGGGCACCGTGGGATGCGCGACCGTCACGCCAAAGCGGCGCGCGAAGGCTTCCTGCGCGGCGTCGTCGAGATGCTGCTGGCCGCGGAAAAAGAGCACTTTGTGGCGCAGCAAGGCGGCGTTGATGGCGTCGAATGTTGCCGGATCGAGATCGGCGTGAAGACGCACGCCGTCGATGCGCGCGCCAATGTGGCCCGCGACGCGATGAAGGTCGAGCGTGGTTTCGGTGTGTGGCGCGGACGGAACGGAAACGGCGGGGCGTGGCGTTTGAACGTCGGACATCGAAAGTCTCCTCGGCTGGACGTGGAGCGTCCATTCAAGCAGGCTTGCCGCGTGAGAAGAACCGACGATTTCTGCGAAGCTATGCGCGTGGTTGCGCGCTATGGATAGTAGTGCGTGTCATTAGCGCGCACCAAAACAAAATGACGCAGACCCGCGAGGGAATGCGTCATTCACAAGATGCTGCAAGGTACAACTTCTTTACTGCATGTTCGTTGGTAGGCTCGATTGGATTCGAACCAACGACCCCCACCATGTCAAGGTGGTGCTCTAACCAACTGAGCTACGAGCCTGTTGAGCGGCGAATTATAGAGACACCCGCGCGTGCTTGCAAGTGCTTTTCTCGATTCGGATGAAACACCGTGTTTTCGAGGGCGCTTGCCTGCGAACCCCTAGGCGAATTCGCGCGCCAGATTGCGCAGGTTCTGCGCGGGATCGGCGAGCGTTTCGCGGGCAATGCGCGCGCGTTTGACGATCAATGCCTTGGCGCTGCGCATGTCGCGGCCCTGGTTCACGGTGATCGCGCCAACCAGCGCGCCTTCGCCATCGAGGCCGAACAACACGCAAGGCGGCGCGGCCAGCGAACCGCGCGCGAGCCACTCCGGCGCGGCCATATCGCCCGCGAACTGGATGTTGAGGCCGCATTGATCGGTCCAGAACCAGTCCGCTTCGTGCGCTTGCTCCGCTTCGGGCGCGAGGCCCAGCATCGCGCGCGCGGCGGTTTGCGCCTGGCGGTTCGCGTTCTCCCATGTTTCGCGGCGCTGGTGGCGGCCGCTCGCTTCGTCCCACTGGCTGGCGGCGTCGCCGGCGGCGTAGATGTGCGCGCACGAGGTGTGGCACTGCGCGTCGATCACGATGCCGTTGTCCACGCGCAGGCCTGCCGCCTCGGCGAGCGCGGTCTCCGGGACGACGCCTATGCCGTAGATCACCGCATCGCCCGCAACGCGCGTGCCGTCTTCGAGCGTCAGCACGATCTCGCCGTTCTCACGCGCCGCCGCCGCGAGCGGCGAGCTCAGATGCAGCGCCACGCCGCGCGCACGGTGCAGGTCGCACAGCGCTTCGGTCAGCACGGGCGGCGCGCAGCGCGCCATCGCGCGTGGGGCCTGCTCGATCACCGCGACCTGCGCGCCGAGTTCGACCGCGCTCGAGGCGAGTTCGAGGCCGATCACGCCCGCGCCCACCAGCAGCACACGCTTGCCGGGTTGCAGCACGGGCACGAGGCGTTGGGCGTCGTCGAGCGTGCGCAGCGTGTGCACGCTTTCTCCGAGGCCGCCGAGCGCGTCGAGCACCGGCAGGCGGCGCACGCGCGCGCCTGTGGCGAGCAGCAAGCTGTCGAAGGCGATCGACTCGCCGCTATCGAGCGTGACGGTGCGCGCCTGCGCGTCGAGCGCGGTCACGGCCGCGCCGAGCCTCAGCGCGATGTTCCGCTCGGTGTAGAAGGTCTCGCCGTGAATGGCACAGCGCGCCGTTTGTGGCTGAAGCAGTACGTCTTTCGAGAGCGGCGGCCGCTCGTAAGGCGCGTGCGCTTCCTCGCCGATCAATACGACGCGGCCCGCGTAGCCTTGCTGGCGCAGTTCGGCGGCGGCGAGCGCACCCGCCTGGCCGGCACCGACGATGACGATGGTCGAGGCGTTCATGTTGTATTTTCCGTTACAGATGCAGTCCGCCCGCCGCGTGACGAATGCCGCGAATGCCCAGGCCCGCGTCCGCGTTGATCATCACGCCGCTCAGCACGCGATTGTTCGCACGCGAGGCGAGCATGACATAAGGGCCCGTGAAGTCGGCGGCCTGCGGGAAGAATTGCAGCGGCAGGATGCTCGCGATCGCTTCGGGCGAACGCGAGTCCATGATGCGCAGGTCCTGCTGGCCGAGCGAGGCGGGGCCGCGCAAATCGCTCGCCATGCCGCACGGCCCAACGCCGTTCACGCGCACCTTGGGCGCAAGCTCATAGGCAAGCTGGCGGATGATGCCCACGGCCGCATGCTTGCTCGCGGTGTACAAGGGCCCGCCGCCGCCGGGGTAGAACGACGAGTTCGAGAGCGTGAAGATCATGCTGCCTTCGCTCGCGATGAGCGCGCGCGCCGCGGCTTTCGCGCCGAACAGATAGCCTTTCACGTTGATCGAGAAAAGCTCCTCGTAACCGCTGTCGAGTTGCTCGGGCGAGAGATCGACGAGGCCCGACGCGTGATCCCAGATCGCCGCGTTGCCGACGAAGGTGTCGAGCTTGCCGAAGGTTTCGACGGCGGCGCTCACGGCGCGCTCGTTGTCGGCGTACGAGGTGACGTCGCCCTGCACGGCAATCACGCGTTGTGAGTCGAAGCGCTCGCGCAAAGCCGCGACCTTTTCCGCCGAGCGTTCGAGCACGGCCACGCGCGCGCCTTCTTCCAGAAAGCGTTCGACGAGTGCGAGTCCGAGCCCCGATCCGCCGCCCGTGATCAACGCCACTTCATGATCCAGCCAGCCCATTACGCAGCCTCCGGCACGTCGACATACACTGCGCCGTCAACGAGCGCAACGGGGAACGTCTTGAGCGGTTCCGTTGCGGGCTGACAAAGCGCCGTGCCTGTTTTCAGGCAAAAGCGCGCGGCATGCAGCGGGCACTCGACGGTGCCATCGTCTTCGATATACCCTTCGGACATCGAAGCATTGCCATGCGAACAGCGGTCGTTGAGCGCGAAAAGCTCGCCATTCACCTTGAATACGGCGATCGCGGCGGACGGGCCGTCCACCTTGATCGCTTCGCCATCGGACAATGCGTCGTCCTGGCAGACAAAAATGCGGGCCATGATCAGAAAAGCACACTCAGGTTATGGGAAGTGAGCACCGCCTGGTCGAGCGTGATCTCGCGGCAGCACACCTGCCAGCCTTGCGCGCCTTCCACGCGGCGCACACGGTCGATGCGGCGGCCCGCGTAGATCGTCTCGTCGCGCTCCTTTTGCGAGCGGTAGAGCAGGTAGTTCACGCGCGCTTCGTATTCACCGGGCGTTTCGGTGGTGAACACGCGCAGGTTCGTCACGAGATGGCGCGTGCGCGAGGGCGGCTCCTCCGCCCAGGCCATGCCGGTTTCGAGGCGCGCCACGCGGCGTTCGAGCTGGAAATGCGTGTCGTTGAAGATCCACGTGGTGGGCGGCTGCACGCCGCGCCGCCGGTCGCGCGTTTGCGCGTTGACCGTCGTGCGCATGGTGTAGCGAATGTCCTTCGCCATCACGTCGAGCCACGCGCGAAAGCGCCATTCGTCGAGCAGCGCCGCTTCTTCGAAGAGGAATTGCTCAATCTCGTGATGCAGTTGGAAATCCACGCGTGCGGGCGCGAAATCCAGTTCGGCGACGTCACTCATTTGAGCACCTCCGCTTCGTAGCGCGCGGTGCGCTCGTTCACTTCGTCCCACGTTCCGGAAACCAGCAGATCGGCCCAGCGGCGGTACATGCCGCGCGCCGCCGTTTCCGAGAAAATATAGTTCGTCATGCCAGGAATGCCGTCATTGCGCACGCGCTCGTTGCCAAGGCCCATTTCGAGGCACAGCTTCGTCTTGCGCGCGCGGCTGCCGCGCAGCACCTTCTGCACTTCGGCCCAGTTTTCCGAGTCGTCCTGTTCGAGGAAGCCTGCCGGGCCGAACGCGCGCGTCGCGCTGCGCTCGAAGGCGGCTTTCACTTCGTCGGAGGCGGCTTTGTCGGCAATGCAGAACGCCCACACTTCCACCTGGTTCGGGCCGCGCGGGTGCCACACGCGCAGCGTGGCCGTGCCGTTGAGCCAGGAAAGCGTGGGGAACATGTTGTTGTGGCCCGCAAGACGCAGCGCGCGCACCTTGCCCAGGCGCGCTTCGGCTTCGGCATAGGTGTCGCGGAAATACTGCGAGACTTCGCCGTCCACCCATACGTTCGCGTCGGGCTGCTCGGTGAAGAAGAAGCCGCTGCCGTGGCCCGCCTGGCCATATTGGAGCGCGTCTTTCGCGGTCTCCCACACGGGGCGCGCCGTCTGGCCCGCGCCCAGCGCCTTGTCGGCCGCGCCTTCCTTCGCGCCCAGCACTTCGATTGCGGAAGCGTGCGTGAAAAGCGCGTGATACTGGTCGCTCGCGAACTGCTCGGCGGGGAATTTCCAGTTGCAGTCGATCACCCACTTGTGCACGCCGCCCACGATCTCGGTGCCGCCTTCGCGGCGGTCGAGCACGCCGTCCAGATACCAGGCGATGTCACCCATATAGGTTTCGAGGTCGGGCGCGTCGGCGTCCCAGTTGCCGAACACGAGGCCTTTGTACACCGCCACGCGCGTGACTTCCTGCAAGCCCCATTTCTCCTTGCACAGGCCCTGCGGATAGGCGCGCGACTCGAGCGGCACATCGATGAGCGCGCCGTCCACGCCATACGACCAGCCGTGATACGGGCAGGTGAAGGCGCGCGTGTTGCCGCAGTCGGCGTGGCTCACGCGCATCGAGCGGTGGCGGCACTGATTGAGGAAGGCCTTGATCGAGCCGTCCTTCTGGCGCACCACGACGATGGGGTCTTCGCCCATGTAGGTATTGAAAAAGTCGCCGGCTTTCGGTATTTGACTGACGTGGGCGAGAAAAAGCCAGCAGCGGCCGAAAATGCGCTCGAGTTCGAGCGCGTAAATGTCGGGATCGGTGTATATCGACGACGTGACGCGGCCGTTTTGCGCGTCGACGAGTGCATCGATGTCGATGGTTGCGGACATACGAGTCTCCTCCGTGGCAGCATTGCTTTTTTGGCGGGAATGCAGACGGATGATCGGCGCTCGCTAAACCGTTGTGAAATATTTTGTTTGTAGCCAGTAAGACTTTCGAACGATAACTCCGAGCATGGAACTGAGACACCTGCGCTATTTCATCGCCGTCGCCGACGAACTGAGCTTCACGCGCGCGGCTCAACGCCTGCATACGGCGCAACCTTCGCTTAGCCAGCAGATCCGCAATCTGGAAGACGAAGTCGGCACGCCGCTTTTCGAGCGCACGCGCCGCAAGGTGGAGTTGACCGAGGCGGGCAAGGTGTTTCTCGCCGAGGCGCGCCTCGTGGTGGCGCAGGCGGATCGCGCGGTGGCGCGTGCGCGCCAGGTGGGGCAGGGACGCGCGACGGTCACGATCGGCTTCGTGCCCGCCGCGGAGATCCGGGTTTTCCCGGTGATTCTGCCGCGCTTGCGCTTGCGCTACCCCGACGTGAACGTGGAACTGCGCAGCCTGCCCACGGCGGAACAGGAAGAGGCGCTGCTGCGCGGCGATATCGACGTGGCGTTCATGCGGCGTCCTGTCGTGTCGCCGGCGTTGCGCAGCGAGGTCGTGCTGACCGAGCCGCTCGTGGTGGTGCTGCCGAGCGGCCATCCGCTCGCCAGACAACAGCGCATCGCAGCGGCGCAGTTGAGCGGCGAGCCTTTCATCAGCACGCATCCGCAATTCTCGGGGCAGGTGCACAGCGTAGTGGAGGCGTACTGCGAAGCGCACGGCATCGAGCGCAAGGTCGCGCAGGTCGCGACCAATATTCTGCTCAATCTGAATCTGGTAGGCATGGGGCTGGGCTATGCGCTGCTGCCCGCGTATGTCTCATCGCTCACGAGCAGCGCGATCTGCACGCGGCCGCTCGAAGGCGAGCCGCCCACCATCGACCTGCTGATGGTGGCGCGCAACGAGCCGCATACCGCGGAGCTTGAAGCGTTGTTCGAACTCGTGCGCGAGAACGAGGCTTAACGCTTCGTGTTTTCCTCCTGCGCTTCGAGCGCCGCGACCATCTCCTGCGCGGCGCGCTGCAACTCGGGCACAAAGCGCCGCACGGCCTCCGCCGGATTGATGGCCTGCTCCAGATAGATCACGTTGAGGCTCGCGAGCACGCGCCCGTGCGCTTCGATGGCCGTTGCGAGCGCACCGATCTTGCGTTGATCGGACCAGTCGCCGTGGTTCGAGCCGAAGCCGTCCGCGCGCGTTTGGCGCACGAGATTGCGGATAAAGGCCTTGTCCGCTGCGAGCTTTTGCTGCTGCTCGCCGCCAGTGCCCGCACGCAATAGCTCCAGGATGTCCTCGCGTTCCGCCTCCGGGCACATCGCGAAGTACACGCGGCCCGCCGATGTGAGCAGCATCGGCAGGCGGCGCCCCACCATCGCGCGGTGAAACGACAGCGGGCTGAAGCGGTGTGTGGTCTCGCGAATCACCATGGCGTCGCCGTCCGGCGTCGTGAGGTCCGAAGGCCACACGGTGCGCTGGAGCATTTGCGCCATGATCGGCGGCGCGATGGTGGCGATCAGCTCGTCGTCGGTGAAACCTTCGCTCAGGCCGCGCACGTTCATCGTCAGACGAAAGCTGTCGTCTGACGCGCTGCGGCGCACGAACCTTTCCTCCACCAGGGTTTCCAGCAGGCGTCGCACCGTCGTGCGGTGCAGGCCCGTCGCCTCGCTCAGTTGCTGGCTCGTCGCGCGCCCGTTCTCCATGGCGTTGAGCGCCTGGAGCACCTGGAGACCGCGCGCCAGCCCCCGCACGTTTGCATACTTCGTCATCGAAAATGCCTTAAAAATCAACTGTGTGCATTCTATGCACATTTCTCTAAAAATGTTGAGCGCGTATCGGGCGGAACCTAGACTCGCTTCCATTCACCGGACTGTGACAAAACGTCCAACCGGATGATCCGTTTTCAGGCACCACCTGTCAGCATCCGCAGCGACCGCATAAGTCGCGCGAGAAGGAGACACATGAACACCCCCCTCGCCCACGAGGCGGATTCCGTCCGCCCCCGCCACATCGCCACCGACATCGCCATCATTGGCGCGGGTCCGGTCGGCCTCATGATCGCCAATATTCTCGGCCTGCAAGGCGTGCGTGTCACGGTCGTCGAAAAGCTCGATCAGATCATTGACTACCCGCGCGCCATTGGTCTGGATGACGAAGCATTGCGCGTGTTCCAGTCGATCGGTCTGGCCGATGTGCTGCTGCCGCACACCACGCCCGACCACTGGATGCGCTTCGTCACGAAGGACGGTCACTGCTTCGCCTCGATCGAGCCGCGTACCGACGAATTCGGCTGGCCGCGCCGCAACGCCTTCCTCCAGCCGCTGGCCGACCGTGTGCTGTACCAAGGCCTTGATCGCTTCGAGCACGTGGACGTGCTGCTCGGCCACAGCGTCAATGCGTTCGAGCAGGACGCGCAGGGCGTGACGATCGACGTGAGCGACGCGAACGGCGAGCGCCGCACGATTCGCGCAGCGTACATGGTTGGCGCGGACGGCGGCAACAGCTTTGTGCGACGCGCGCTGAACGTGCCCTTCGAAGGCCGCACGAAGCCGAATCAATGGATCGTGGTGGACGTGCGCAACGACCCGATCGGCTCGCCGCATATCTATATGCATTGCGACCACGAGCGTCCTTATGTTTCGGCTGCGCTGCCGCACGGCATTCGCCGTTTCGAATTCATGGTGATGCCGGGCGAGACCGAGGAAGAACTCTCGAAGCCCGAGAACATGGCCGCGCTGATCCGCAAGGTGGTGGCCGATCCGGACAAGGTCGACTACATCCGCAAGCGCGTGTACACGCACAACGCGCGACTCGCCGAAACGTTCCGCGTGGACCGCGTGCTGCTGGCGGGCGACGCCGCGCACATCATGCCCGTGTGGCAAGGCCAGGGCTACAACAGCGGCATTCGCGACGCGAACAACCTGGGATGGAAGCTCGCGATGGTCGCGAAGGGCCACGCCGATGGCCGCCTGCTCGACACCTATACGGTGGAGCGCCGTGCGCACGCGCGCTCGATGATTCACCTCTCGGAAGTGGCAGGCGACATTTTCGCGCCCACCACGCGATTCGGCGCGCGTTTCCGCGACACGTTCGTGCGCTGGATGAACGTGTTCCCTTCGGTCAAGCGTTACTTCGTGGAAATGCGCTTCAAGCCGATGCCGCGTTACGAAGCGGGCGTCGTGCTGCTGCCGCCGCCGCAAAAAACGGGCGGCTGGTTTGCGCGCCTGCTGGAGCGCTCGGGCAACTCCGCGCCGGGTCGCCTGCTTGGCCTGATGAGCCAGAAGCGCGATTCGCTGATCGGCCGCCTCGCGTATGGCCGCGATCCGCTCGCCGCCTCGCCCGTGGGCCGCATGTTCATTCAGCCGCGCGTGCGTCTGGCCGATGGCCGTGTGGTGCGCCTCGACGATGCGATCGGCAATGGCTTCGCGGTGCTCGCCTGGGGTGCCGACCCGACCTTCGGCCTCACGCCGCAGGCGCGCGCACTGTGGGAGCGCCTGGGGGCGCGCTTTGTCTTCGTGAAGCCCGATGTGCAGCTCGAATATGCCGACGACGTGCCCGAAGGCGTGCTCGCGCTCGGCGACGTGCAGGGCCGCCTGAAAGAGTGGTTCAGCCGCCTGCCCGAGTCCGTCGTGCTGCTGCGTCCGGACCGCTTCGTTGCGGGCGTGTGCACGCCGCAGCAGGTATCGGAGTCGATTGTCGAACTCGCGGGCAAGCTGGGTGTGACCGACGCCACCGAACTTGCGCTGCGCGAAGCGAATGCGGCCGCACCGCAAAACCGTCCCGTGCGCGGCGTGGCTGTCGCGCGCGCAGCAGGAGCATGAGCATGCCGATTCACCTCGAATGTCTGTCGCACACGCCGTTGCATGGCTATTTCGATCCGCTGCCCGATGTGGTGGCGGAAGTCGAGCGCGTGGGCCGCACCGCGCGCGAGCGCGTGGAAGCCTTCAACCCCGACGTGATCGTTGCGTTCGCACCCGATCACTACAACGGCTTTTTCTACGACATGATGCCGCCGTTCTGCATCGGCGCGCGCGTGGAGGCGATCGGCGACTTCAAGAGCATGGCGGGCACGCTGCCAGTGCCCGAAGCACTCGCGCATACGCTCGCTGAAAATGTGATGGACGCCGATATCGACGTGGCGCTCTCGTACCGCATGCAGGTCGATCACGGCTGCGCGCAGGCGCTCGAAGTGCTCACGGGCGGCCTTGACCGCTACCCGGTGATTCCGGTGTTCATCAATTCGGTGGCGCCGCCCATGGCGACGCTGCGCCGCGCGCGCCTGCTCGGCGACGCGATTGGCCGATTCTTTTCACGCAGCGACAAGCGCGTGCTCGTGGTGGGCTCGGGCGGCATTTCGCACGAACCGCCGGTGCCGGAACTGCTCGGCGCGACGCCCGAAGTGGCCGAGCGCCTGATCGCGGGCCGCAATCCCACGCCCGACTCGCGCGCCGCGCGCCAGGCGCGCACCGTGGCCGCCGCGAAGTCGTTCACGGCCGGCGACAGCCACCTGCATGCGCTCAACCCCGAATGGGACCGCGCGTTTCTCGCGCGCCTCGAATCGGGCGAGCTGACCTCGGTGGACGGCATGACCAATGCCGCGATCACGCGCGACGGCGGCAAGTCGGCGCACGAGATCCGCACGTGGGTGGCGGCGTTCGGCGTGCTGGCCGCTTATGGCCCGTATCGCGCAACGCTCGACTACTACCGCGAAATTCCCGAGTGGATCGCGGGTTTCGCCACCATGCACGCCACGCCCGCCGCGGCTTGATCGAACAATACGGACTCCGGAGAATCAACATGTCAGATTCGAAACTCGTCGCGGCGCTGGCCGCCCGCCTGCGCGAAGCCGAAGCGTCGCGCAACGTGATCGAGCCCGTGCGCGGCGAGATCGCCTTGGACGATATCGCCACGGCATACGCCGTGCAACAGGCCAACGTCGATCTGCGCGTGGCGAATGGCGAGCGCATCGTGGGCCGCAAGATCGGCCTCACGTCGCTCGCGGTGCAAAAGCAACTGGGCGTCGATCAGCCCGACTTCGGCGCGCTGTTCGCTTCGATGGCCTATGGCGACGCCGAAGCGATCCCGCTCCCGCAACTGATCCAGCCGAAGGTGGAAGCCGAAATCGCGCTGGTGCTGGAGCGCGACCTCACGCATGAGAAGCACACCTTCGTCGATATCCTGCGCGCCAGCGCCTATGCGCTCGCGGCCATCGAAGTGGTGGACAGCCGCATCCAGAACTGGGACATCCGTTTTGTCGATACGGTGGCCGACAACGCGTCGAGTGCGCGCTTCGTGGTGGGCAGCCGCCCCGTGCCGCTTTCGAAAGTGGACCTCACGGCATGCGCGATGGAACTCTCGCGTGACGGCGAAGTGCTCTCGCGCGGCAACGGCGCGGCGTGCCTCGGCAATCCGCTCAACGCCGCCGTCTGGCTCGCGGACCGCATGGTCCGGCTCGGCACGCCGCTGCGTGCGGGTGACGTGGTGCTCACGGGCGCGCTCGGCCCGATGGTCGCCGTGAAGGAACCCGGTATCTATACAGCGCAGATCGAAGGCCTTGGCAGCGTTCGCGCGACTTTCTCCGCCTGACACAGGAATTCATATGGCTTCCGAAAAACTCAAGGCCGCGATCATCGGCTCCGGCAATATCGGCACGGACCTGATGATCAAGATCATGCGCAACAGCCAGCATCTGGAGATGGCGGC
>NZ_QLSU01000048.1 GCF_003268775.1 Paraburkholderia unamae | reverse complement strand
ACGGCGATCAAGACCCATACCGTCACAGTCCCGAAGTCGTTCATGGTGGCCGAGTACAACCCGGACGCAGCGTGGGAACGTTATCGCGCCTCGGCTTCTGTCGCGCCAGGCGACCCGACCACCTACGGCCAGCCGTATATCTACGGCACGAACCACCTCGACGCGGACGGGGCGCAGTGGGAGGCACAACTCAGGCACGAAGCGGCCATCGCCCGTCAGATTGTGTTCGAAGGCGAGAGCAACGTGTTCGCCTTGCAGTGCGCCACGGTGCTCGAAACGGATATCGTGCTGCCCGATGCCCCCAAAGGCATGGTCATCATCGAGGCCACACACAGCGGTGCGCGCGACGTGGCGTATTCGAACACCTTCAGCGCGATCCCCGCCGACCGTCGCTTCCGTCTGGAACTGAAGCCGGAAACCTGGGCAAAAATCGGCGGCACGTTGAGCGCCCGGATTTGCAGCCCGGACAAGTACACCTATGCCTACCTGAATGCCTCCGGCTATTACGTTGTCCGCTTCGATGTGGACTTCGCAACATGGCCCAAGGGTGGCGAGAGTGTACCTTTGCGCCTCGCCAAACCCTTCGCGGGCAAGCTGCAAACGGGCTTTCACTTTGTCGCCCGGGACAATGACGAAGCGGTCATTTCATTTCGAGATGGCGACCCGGATAAACCGGAAATCGTTGCGTTTCACCACCATAGCCAGGCTAGGGATCTCATCACGAGCGACCGGCGCTGGCTCTCGCGCAACACGATCCGCACACAGAGCAACAACAAGCTGCGCATGGAGGACTGGGCGGGCCAGGAGGGTGTCAAGCTCAGCACGGAGCATTCGGGCAAGTCACAACTGAATCTCGGTTACCTGGTTAGTAACAAACTCGAATACCGGGGCGAAGGCTTCGAGGCGAGAACATCGGGTTACGGGGTCAATCGCGCGGGCAAGGGGCTGATGCTGACGGCCTACGACCGCCCTGGTGCCACAGGCAAGCAACTGGACATGCAGGAGACCATCGCGCAACTCGAAAGCGCGCTGGCGACCGCGAAGGCGCTGGCCGCATCCGCCAGCAGCGCGAAGGCCGAACCTGCCGACACCGACGTGCAGCAGCAGATGAAGGATGATCTGGACGGCCTGAAGAAACCGGGGCTGCTGATGAGCACACCGGCCTCGGCGGCGCTTGTCACGGGTCAGGGCATTCAGTTCGCGGTGCAGGGCGACATCTCGGGGGTGGCCGGGAAGAATGCGGACTGGAGCGTGCTCAAGCGCTTCACGGTGGCGGCGGGCGAGAAGATTTCGCTGTTCGTGCAGAAGTTCGGTATCAAAATCTACGCCGCGAAGGGACCGGTCGAACTCCAGGCACAAACCGACGCCATGTCGATGTACTCCGATCAGGACATGTCGATATCAAGCGTGAACGGCACGGTGCGTGTTGTCGCGAAGCAGGAAATCACGCTCGAATGCGGCGGTGCATTTATCCAGCTCAAGGACGGCAATATCACACTCGGTGGCCCTGCGGACCTGTTCCTCAAGTTCATCACGATCCAGAAGCAGGGCAAGGCGTCGCTGAACGCGCCGCTGGACCTGACTCATCCGGCGCTCTCGGGGTTGCCGACCACGCCCCTGACGTTCTATGCGTACGCCTCACCCGGTTCGCGGAGCGCGATGTCCGCGAACATGCCCTACAGTCTGTTCGCGGGTAGCACGCTGGTCAAGCAGGGCGTGTTTGACGAAACTGGGCTGCTTCAGATCGATCACCACCCCACGACGCAGCAATACACGCTCAAGCTCGCCAGCGGCGTGACCTATACGATTCCTGTTGCAAAACAGTACCAGGGTCACGCGGAAAACGCTGCGCTCGCGAATGGGGGGTTCCAGTTTCATGAGAATGGCAAAGACCCGGACATTACACCCATCTTTGACCGGGCTGTGCATCGACAGGATTACAGCGGTCTGCTGGACGATGAACCTGGCAAGCAAACAGGAGAATAGGCGTGGCAAATCCATCCAATATCGTTGTACCCATCGCGCTTAACGAACGATCGGAAGCCGACTTCTGCTCGCCCTGGTTTGTCGATTTCACGCCAGAGGGGCCATCGGAATATCCACCGCGCCAGGCCACCTACAAACCGCTGGTCAATGGTCTGAAGGCGTTCGGCGCACTCTACGATGCCATCGACAAGGCGACTAAAACTATCGACTACATTTGCTGGGGCTTCCAGCCGTCGATGTATTTCAGGCGCGATGGTAGCGTCACAGAACAATGCTGCCATGAAGAAGATATTGCAGGCCAGTCCCGGCACACAAACTCACGATGCACTCCGTGACATTGATTCCATTAATCAGCAAAAGGTCAAGTTGCGCAGCATGAAGGACGAGGATATTCCGATACCAGCAATTCCTGGCCTGAAAACGCTCGTCTGCACGCTCGTTGCGCCGGATTCTCCCCCCGGTGCCTGGATGCCGGTCTACGTCCACAGCAAGATCATGGTTATTGACGACGTGTTTCTCACGCACGGCTCGGCCAACGTCAACCGGCGCAGCATGGAGGTGGACAGCGAACTGAACATCTGCCATGAGCGCATGGACGTGACGCAGCCGTTAAGGAGGCATCTGTGGAGCATCCATACAGCAGGAGTAAAAAATGGGGCTTCGGATATTCCGAAAGACGCATTCGACGCTTGGGGGGATGCTATCAATAAGAATTCCAGCTATCAAAAAAACGGCTTGTCTCCTGTCGCTTCGCTTGTCGGCTTTAAGAGCATGACGACGAAGCGGACACGCATGGACTGAAGCATGACGAAATTGATCTTTCTATTGGTGCTGGCAGGGTTGCTCGGCGCTTGCTCGAATAAGGAGAGTGCAATGCCATCCCAGGTCGATATGAATGCCGCACGATCGCGATTGGCTTTTACCTGCGTCCATGAGGCGGACCATCTGCCTCCGCTCAATGCACAGGCCGACGTATTATTCAAGTACGGGCTGTTTATCGAAAAGAAGCCCGGCCCGAAGGACTTCAATGCTGCCGCCCGCTACTACCGGATCGCTGCCGCGCATGGTCACTACAAGGCCAATAACAATTTGCAACTGCTAGTGTCCACGGAACTGGCTTCGTCTCCTGATGCGCAAAAGGAAACGATTGATCTGGCCGAGCAGTTAATCGCCGCAGGCGTTCCAGGCGGCTACTACGATATGGGCCACTATCTTGAATTTGGCTATGGTGTGGTCAAGGACGAGAAGAAAGCGCTGGTCTTTATTCGCAAGGCAGCGGACCTTGGAAATCCCGACGCGCAGTATTACGTGGGAGACCTGCTTTCACCAAAGGACGTTGCCCCGCACATTTCGCGGCAGATGCTGGATTGCGCGATAGACCAAGGGTATGGAAAAGCGGCAAGTTATCTCGCTATAGATTTGATGACCAATAGGTTATACACGGAGGCTGTTAAGGTTTTTCAAAAAGGGGTGCAGGCAGGCGACGAGCAATCGGCTCGATTTTTGGGGAATGGGTTCGATACAACGTCGTCCGATGTGCTGTATTACGTGGGACTGGGGCACGATACCGAACGCGCGCGTCGCTACAAACTCATCGGGGAGTTTATCGACAACAACGACGGCCTGAATCCCAAGGTGCCCGACATCGACCAGATCGTACCGTTGCCGCCCGCGAAGCTGCCGGAGTGGGACGGCACGTTCCAGTGGCAGAAGGAGCAGGACGCCGCGAAGCCGCCGCAGAAACCCGACGAGGGGCTGGTGGTGCGCATGGCGAAGGAGAAGAACCTGGACCCCGCGACGGGCCTGCCGCTTGAGCCCGAAAAGAAGGCCGAGCGCGTGCCCTTGGGGACCGTGGTACGGACTGGCGAGGTCTGTCCCGAGGATGGCGTGTGGTGTGACAGGCGTTGGACATCGGTCACCTATGAGGCGACACGGCATTTCAGGAAAGGCGAGACGATGCCGCAACTCGTCATGGACAATCGCCGCCCCATTGCATTGATCGATACGCTGCTGGGCATGCGCAAGTACAGCACCGATGCGGACTGGAGCCTGGTGTCCTATGATGAGCGGGCGTAGTCTGTTGCGGCGTTTCTTCGTCCCACTTCGGCGGGACTTTTCATTCGAGCGTCAGGCGCGCCTGTTCCTGTGCCGCGTCCGCATGATCGAATAGCGCGCCCTGGCAGTGCGCATCGTTGATGTGATTGTGCTCGCGTATCCACTCAAGCGCCGCACGGTGCGCCTCAACGTAGCTACGCGTGGGGTGCGTACCGGTCTGGATGTCGCACCGGTATGCGCGTCCGATCCACGAGCGGAGATTGTTGGGGCGCCGTACCGGTACGGCGACACCTGCACCCTGGAGCAATGGAACCGGCTGCCCGGCTTCAATGACGGACACGACTTGCGCGAGCCGCCGTATCTGCTGATTCGCGCGCCGATCGGCGAGCCGCCCGCGTTGTCGTGATTCAGGCGGCGTCCGGCACACGTAACGCATCGAGGAGACCTGTACGATGGCGGTGTCGGGCAAACGGTGACATCGATTATTTATCGATTGTTTGTCGATTTCTTGCCACCTCGCGCGTCGTAGTCGTGGAGGCTGCGTCAGCCACCGGGCACCCAACCGGGACACCCCCCATTATTGACAGGAGAAGCGCAATGCGTGTGATGGTCCTTATCAAGGCAACCGATGAGTCGGAGGCGGGGCAGATGCCCAGCATGGAACTCATCACGGCGATGGGCAAGTACAACGAGGAACTGGTGAAGGCCGGAATCATGCAAGGCGGCGATGGCCTGAAGCCGAGTTCGGCCGGTGCCCGCGTGAGATTCTCCGGCAAGGACCGGACCGTTACTGATGGCCCGTTTGCCGAGACCAAGGAACTGATTGCCGGTTACTGGCTGTGGCAGGTTCAATCGATGGACGAGGCGATCGAATGGGTCAAGCGTTGCCCGAATCCCATGGTCAGCGATTCGGAGATCGAGATCCGGCCTTTCTTTGAACCGGCCGACTTCGGCGAGGCTTTCACGCCGGAGCTTCAGGACGAGGAAAAACGCCTGCGGCAACAGATCGAGGAGCAAAAACGCTAGGCGTTCGTTCGGCCCCGCGCGGGGCCGATTCTTTTTGCGCCCTGCGATAGAAAAACCGAAGCAGGGCGAGCGCCGCTTATTGCGTTTGCTGCGCCGTAGCCTGCTCCAGCCCGCTGCGGTTGCGCAGGAAGCGTTGCGGCGTTTCCCCCATCGCGCGCCGGAACATCGTGATGAAGGCGCTGGAGTTGCGGTAGCCGAGTTCGGTGGCGATGGTCGAAACCGCCATGCCCCTGGCGAGCCGCGAGATCGATTCCACCAGCCGCAAGCGCTGGCGCCACTGGCCGAAGGTGAGGCCGGTCTCGTCCTTGAAGGCGCGCTCCAGCGTGCTTTCGCTCGCGCCCACGCGCATGCCCCAGTCGTTGAGCGGCGTGTTGTCGGCGGGCGCGTCCATCAACTGGCCGCAGATCTGTTGCAGGCGGCGGTCCTTCGGTAGCGGCAGCAGCCCTTCGGTTGCCAGTTGCGCCTCGTGCATCTCCTGGAGCAGCAGCGGATCGATCAATGCGGAGCGGCGTTCGGGATGGCCGTTGTGCTGATCGAGCACGAGCGCGCCCACCAGCGCGTGCAGCAGCGTCGAAATCATCAGCACGTGGCAACTCGGCTCGTCGCGCGGGGCGACGTCGACTTCGAAATAGACCGTGTACATCTCCACCGCGCTGACCGCCTGCAATTCGTGCGCGACGAGCGGCGCGATCCACAGGCCGCGGTACGGGCCGAGCGTCCAGGCGCCGTCGGGCGTGATGACGCGCAGCACGCCGCGCGTCGTGTAGACGAACTGCGGTTGCGTGTGCGAGTGCCAGCTTTCGCTGTCGCCGGACTCGAAATCGTACCGTTTGGCGATGACAGGACGTTTGAGTTGCCGCCGCTGCGTGCCGGTCATGCGCTGCCAGATATCGGTCATTTGTGAATCTTGAGAGGAAGTGCGGCAAAACCGTCAAATTTCGCGGGCTTTGCGTAGCGAATTGACAGGACGTCGGCAAAGCTTCGCCCGTATTCTATCGTCCGTCCGCCGAGTTATGAATAACAATCGAAATGATTCGCATTCTTAATGTGGCGAAGATTAAATCTTGAACGGGGTGCGTGGGATGAATCGGGGAAGGATCATAAAGTCGTCGAACAACGTCGGTGACGCGGCGGGCAAGACGCGGCGGATCAAGGTGCGCACGATCACCGCCGTCGTGGCGCTCGCGATCGCGAAGATGGCCAGCGCGCAAACGGCAGCGGCGCCCGTGGCGGCGTCGGACGCTGCCGCACAGCCGGGCGGGCAACTGCCGGCCGTGGTCGTGCAGGGCGCGCGCGACGCCGAAACGGGCACGGGCCCGGTGGTGGGCTATGTCGCGAGGCGCAGCACGGCGGGCACCAAGACCGACACGCCGATCATCAAGGTGCCGCAGTCGATCTCGGTCGTCACGCGCGACCAGACGGACGTGCAGGGCGCGCAAAGCGTGGCGCAGGCGCTGCGCTACACCTCGGGCATCAACCCCGAGCAGCGCGGCACCAATACCGATTCGCTCGAATACCTCTACGCGCGCGGCTTCCTCGTGGACGAATTCTGGAACGGGCTGCGCACGCCCGGCCCGAACGGCGGCTTCGGCTTCAACGTCACGAGCTTCGATCCGTACCTGTTCGAGCGCATCGAACTGCTGCACGGCCCGGCTTCGGTGCTGTACGGCCAGGGCTCGCCCGGCGGCACGGTCAATCTCGTGAGCAAGATGCCCACCGTCACGCCGTACCATGAAATCGGTCTGCAAACGGGCAGCTATGGCCGCGTGCAGGGCTTCTTCGACATGAGCGGCCCCGTCGACCAGGACGGCAAGGTGCTCTACCGCGTCACCGCCGACGGCTTCAACACCGGCACCCAGACCGACTACGTGAACCAGCAGCGTTTCTCGATTGCGCCGACGATCCAGTTCCGCCCGACGAAAGACACGACGTTTACGATCTTCGCGAACTATCAGTCGGACCCGGAAGCGGGCATCTACAACTCGGTGCCGTACACGTGGCAGAGCCGCAGCCTCAATCCGGGCGAGCCGACCTGGGACAGCTTCCGCAAGACCCAGGCGTCGATCGGCTATCAGCTGGAGCACCGCTTCAACGACGTGTGGTCGTTCAAGCAGAGCTATCGCTTCCTGCGCAACACGCAGACGATCCAGTACGTGGGCAACGACGGCTTCAAGGCGGGGACCGACACGCTCGCGCGCACCGCGTATCTGAACTACGGAAGCCTGAATGCGCACACCGTGGATAACCAGTTGAACGCGAAGTTCGATACGGGGCCGGTGAAGCACAACGTCACGGTCGGCCTCGACTACCAGAACATGCAGTTCGACCATTACTTCTACGGCAATCTGACTTCCACGCCGGGTCTCACGGAAAGCAACCCGATCTACGGCCAGACGATTCCTTACCCGAACTTCATGTTCGCGACGTCGAACGCCACCTCGATCAAGCAGCTCGGCGTGTACGCGCAGGATCAGCTCGACATCGGCAAGTGGTCGTTCCTGTTCGGCGTGCGCGAGGACTGGGCCAACGAAGATCAAACCTCGTACAAGACCGGCGCGACCACGACGCAGTTCAACCGCGCATTCACGTGGCGTGCGGGCGGCGTGTACCAGTTCGACAGCGGCGTGGCGCCGTACTTCAGCTATTCGCGCTCGTTCCAGCCGCAGTTCGGCACCTCGTATGGCGGCGAAGCGTTCTCGCCGCTCACGGCCGAGCAGTACGAAGTGGGCGTGAAGTTCCAGCCGAAGGGCTTCAACAGCTTCGTCACGGTGTCGGCGTTCCATCTCACCGAGAACAACGTCCAGACCACCGACCCGCTGCATAGCGGCTTCAGCGTGCTCACGGGCCAGGTGCGCTCGCAGGGCTTCGAAGTGGAAGGTCACGCGAGCCTCACCAACAACCTGCAACTGATCGCGAGCTATACCTACACGAACCTGCTCAACACCAAGAGCAATTCGGCGTCTCTCGACAAGGTGCCGGTGGGCATTCCGCGCAATACCGCTTCGCTGTGGGCCGATTACTCGGTCTCCGCCGGTCCGCTCGCCGGGCTGCTGTTCGGCGGCGGCGTGCGCTATATCGGCGGCTCGTATGGCGATACGGCGAACTCGTTCATGACCTCGTCAGCGACGCTCGTCGATCTCTCGCTGCGCTATGACCTTGGCCGCCGCTTCTCCGGCCTGCAAGGCTGGACCACGTGGCTGAATGTCTCGAACCTGCTCGACCGCAAGTATTTCGCTTCGTGCACGGGCACGAACTACTGCTACTGGGGGCAGGGCCGCCTGCTCACAGCGGGAGCGAAGTATCAGTGGTGATTCCGCAATCCTTCTTTCCGGTTTGATGCAATGAAACGCAGGACCTTGCTCGCCGCGCTGCTGGGCGGCGCTTGTCTGAACCTCGTGAGTCCCGGCGCGCGCGCGCGGCCCGCCGTGCCGCGCCGCGTGATCGTGCTCGACTGGTGCCTGGCCGAGCTGACGCTCGCACTCGGTGTGGTGCCGGTGGGCATGGCGAACACGCCGGGTTTCCGGCGATATTTCACGGCCTGTCCGGTGCCGGATTCCGTGGTCGATCTGGGCCTGATGTTCCAGCCCAACATGGAGTTGATGCTGGCGCTCAAGCCCGACCTCATTGTCATCACGCCCGCGCACGCGTCGCTGCGCGGCGCGCTTGAGCGTCTCGCGCCGACCGTCACGCTCGGCCAGTTTCGCGCAAGCCCGGCGCCGTATACGGGGGCCTGCGAGGAGTCGATGCGGCTCGCGCAACTGTTCGGCCGCGAGGCGCAAGGCGAAGCCGCCGTGGCGCAATCGCGGCGCGCGATCGCCCAGGCGCGCGCGCGGCTCGATGCGCTGCCCGCGTATGCGAACGCTCGCGGCGACACGCCCCTGTACGTGGCGCGCTTCATCGACGAATCGCGTTTGCGCGTGTTCGGCGCGCGTAGCCTCTTTGGCGAGTTGCTCGCGCAACTGGGCCTGCGCAATGCGTGGGACGGCGCGGCGGCCGCGGCGATGATCGGCTTCGACGCGCTCGACGCCGATCCGCGCGCAACGCTCGTGTACGTGAAGCCACTGCCCGCCATGACCGCGATGATGATGCGCACGAGCCGCGTCTGGCAGGCCATGCCGTTCGCGCGCGCGGGCCGCATGACCGGTTTGGCCGAGGTGCCGCCCGAGGGCGGCATCCTGAGCGCGGCGTATTTCGCGCACGCGCTCGTCGATGCCCTGGCTGCGTTGCCTGCCAGGCTGCCTGCCGCACAAGCTTCGGAGGCCGCATGAGGGATGCCATGACCCGGCCCTTCGTGGCGATGCGCCGCACGCCGCTCGTGCCTGTGTGCGCGCTGTTCGCCATCGCGGCGCTGTTGTTCGCGCAGCACCTGGACGCACGGCTCCCGCCCGCGCTGTGGTGGCAATCGCTCGTTGCGCCCGCGCCCGGCGACGTGACGCAACTGCTGGTGCACTACGGCGATTTTCCACGCGTCGCCGTCACGCTGCTGTGCGGCGCCGCGCTCGGCCTCGCGGGCGTCGCGACGCAGCAGGTGCTGCGCAATCCGCTCGCCGAACCGATGACGCTCGGCATCTTCTCGGGCGCGTGGCTGGCGCTCGCGCTCGCCACCGTCTACGCGCCGTTCCTGCTCGCCGGCGGCCGCGACGCGGTCGCGCTCGCGGGCGGCGCGGCGGCGCTGGCCGCCGTGTTCGCGCTGGCGGCGCGGCGCGGCATGTCGCCGCTCGCGCTGATCCTCGCGGGCATGATCGTGAACCTCTGCGGCGGCGCGTTCTGTCTCGCGCTCGCGATCTCGCACTACGACCTGTTGAGCGGCCTGCTGGTCTGGGGCGGCGGCTCGTTCGCACAGCACGACTGGCGTGTGGCCCTCGCACTCGCCTTGCGCTTCGCGCCGTGTGCGCTGTTGCTGCTGCTGTTGCTGCGGCCGATGGCCGTGTTCGATCTCGGCGAGACGGTGGCGTCGAGCCTGGGCGTCTCGCTGCGCGCCACACGCGGCATCACGCTCGGGCTCACGCTGCTGATCGCGGCCTTCGTGGTGAGCGCCGTGGGCGTGATCGGCTTCGTCGGCCTCGCGGCGCCCGCCGTTGCGCGGCTCGCGGGCGCGCGCCGCCTGCGCGAGCGCGTGATCTGGTCGCCGCTGATCGGCGCGGCGCTGCTATGGCTCGCCGATCAGCTCGCGCAACACGGCGCGGCGCGCTTCGGCATGGCGATTCCCACCGGCGCGATCACGACGCTGATCGGCGCGCCGCTTTTGCTCGCGATGCTGCGCCGCCTGCGCGGCCGTCCCGATCTCGCGCAAACGCCCACACAGCCCGGCGCGCCGCTTTCGCCGCGCGGCCTGCGCATCGCGGCGCTCGCGAGTGCGGCGGCGCTGGCCGCAGTCGTGCTGTTTTCGCTCACGCTCGGGCGCGGCCTCGATGGCTGGCATCTGAGCGATGCACACGAAGCCGCCGCGCTGCTGTTCCTGCGCCTGCCGCATGTCGTGGCGGCGGCCGGCGTGGGCGTGCTGCTCGCGCTCTCGGGCGGCATCGTGCAGCGCATGACCGGCAATCCGATGGCGAGTCCCGATCTGCTCGGCATCTCGGCGGGCGGCGCGCTCGGTTTGACGGGCGCGCTCTTTCTCACCGCGCATCCGGGCCTGCCGACCTTCCTCGCGTGGTGCGCGGCCGGCTCGATGCTCACGCTCTGCGCGCTCGTGCTGATCGCGCGTGCCTCGTCGTTTTCGCCCGCCACGCTGATCCTCGCGGGCATGACGCTGAGCGCGGCGTTCCAGGCCGTCTCCGTGATCGCCGTTTCGAGCGGCGATCCGCGCGTGATCATTCTCTACAACCTGCTGGCGGGCTCGACCTACAACGTCGGGCCGTGGATGGCCGCGCTGGTGGCCGCCTGCGCGCTGCTGGCGCTCGCGGCCGTGCCGCTGTGCCGCCGCTGGCTCGAAATCCTGCCGCTCGGCGACGCGGTCTCGGCCGGGCTCGGCGTGCGTATTGCCGGCGCGCGCCTGGGTCTGCTGATGCTGAGCGCGTTGTTGAGCGCCGTGGCGACGCTCGTGATCGGGCCGCTTTCGTTCATCGGCCTGATGGCGCCGCATATGGCGCGCATGCTCGGCATCCGTCGCGCCATGCCCATGCTGTTCGTCGCCGCCGCGTTCGGCGCGACGCTCATGATCGGCTCGGACTGGCTCGGGCGCTGGGTGCTGTTCCCGCAGGAAATGCCGGCCGGCGTGATGGCCACGCTGCTCGGCGGACTCTATCTGATCCTCACAATGTTCCGGAGACCGGCGCTAGACCGGCCCGGTTCCTGACGCACCGTCTCAAGGAACCTCATGTCTTTGCTCCTGAAGCTCGCACGCCATTCACGCTGGACCTTGTGCGTGGCACTCGTCACCAGTCTCATCAGCGGCTTCGGCAATGCCGGCCTGGTCGCGCTCATCAACCAGGCGCTGTCGGCTTCGGCGGCGCAACTCGCGCAGCTCGGCTGGCAGTTCGTCGCGCTCGGCGTGGTCGTGCTCGCCACGCGCACGGTGTCGCAGACGCTCTTCATGGGGCTCGGCCAGCGCGCCAAGGCGAGCCTGCGCATGCAGACGATCCGGCGTCTGGGCGACGCCTCGTTTCGTCACCTGGAGCAGCAGGGCGCGGCGCGCTCGCTCGCCGTGCTCACGCAGGATCTCGACGCCATCGTGATGCTGTTCGTGCGCATGCCCGCGCTCGCCATGCAAAGCGCGGTCATCGTCGGCTGTCTCGCTTATCTGAGCGTGCTGTCGTGGCAGATTCTGCTGGTGGCGATCGTGACGATCGGGATCGGCGCGGCGGGCTTTCGCGTCGCCAACGGCCGTGCGCTCTTTCACCTGCGCGCGTCGCGCCAGCGCGAGGACGATCTGGTGCGCCACTTCCGCGCGCTGTTCGACGGCGCCAAGGAACTCAAGCTGCATCGCCTGCGCCGCGCCGCATTCATCGACAGCACGCTTTCCACCAACGTGGAAGCGGTGCGCGTGCAGCGTACGCGCGGCTACGTGCTCTACGCGGCGGCGGCGAGCTGGGGCAGCTTCATCCTGTTCGCCTTCATCGGCATCACGCTGTTCGTGGTCGCGCGCGTGCTTCCCATGAGTTCGCACGTGATGTCGGGTTACGCGATGGTGTTTCTCTACATGATCATGCCGATCGAGTCGCTGCTGTCGGCGATTCCGAACATCGGCACCGCGCGCGTAGCGCTGGAGCGCATCGAGGCGGTGAACGCCGAACTGCCGCTCGAAAACGGCCTCGACGCGCCGGAGAAGCGCGCATTCGGGAGCATCGTGCTCGACGGCGTCACGCATCGCTACTTTCGCGAGAAAGAGAACGACGTGTTCACGCTCGGGCCGGTCAGTCTCACGTTCGAGCCGGGCGAACTGGTCTATTTGATCGGCGGCAACGGCAGCGGCAAGACCACGCTCGCGAAGCTGATCGTGGGCCTCTATGCGCCCGAAAGCGGACGCATCGTGCTCGACGGCGTGCCGCTGGGCGAGGCCGATCGTGATAGTTATCGACAGCTTTTTTCGGTGGTGTTCAGCGACTTCTTCCTGTTCGACAACCTGCTTGGCATGCGCTTCGACGGGCTGGACCAGACGGCGCAAGACCTGCTCGTGCATCTGCAACTCGATCACAAGGTCAGCATCAAGGACGGCGTGTTTTCCACGCTCGAACTGTCGCAGGGGCAGCGCAAGCGCCTCGCGCTGCTGGTGGCGTACCTGGAAGACCGGCCGTTCTATCTGTTCGACGAATGGGCCGCCGATCAGGACCCGCTCTTCAAGGATGTGTTCTATCGCAAGCTGTTGCCGGGGTTGAAGGCGAAGGGCAAGACCGTAGTGGTCATTACGCACGACGACCGCTATTTCCATCTTGCCGATCGCCATATCAAGCTCGAATACGGTCAGCTTGTGCAAACCGGCGCGGGTGCCGGCGAAGTGACGCAAGCGCGGCCCGCCGCACATTGATTCGCTATGCAAATAAATAATCGACGCCGGGAGTTTTGCCAATGAATTTGCCGACGAGTTTGTCAACGCGTTTGCCAACGAATGCGCCCACGACGCTTTCGCCCGACGGCGACGCGCAGGCGCTTTTCACCCTGGAGGGCGTTGCGTTCGAGGCGGGTGGCCGCACGCTGCTCAAGCCCCTGTCGCTGACGCTCGCGAAGCACCGGATGTACGGTCTGATCGGCCACAACGGCTCGGGCAAATCGACGCTTTTGAAGCTGCTCGCGCGCCAGCAGCAGCCCGCCGCGGGCACGCTCGCGTTCGCGGGCCGGCCGCTGGCGCAGTGGGAAAGCCGTGCGTTCGCGCGCAAGGTCGCTTATCTGCCGCAGCAACTGCCCGCCGCCGACGGCATGACCGTGCGCGAACTGGTTGCGCTCGGCCGCTATCCGTGGCACGGCGCGCTCGGCCGCTTTTCGCGCACCGACGCGCAGAAAGTGCTCGCGGCGATGGAGCAGACCGACGTGGTGCGTTTCGCCGATCGCGCCGTGGACAGCCTGTCGGGGGGCGAGCGCCAGCGCGCGTGGCTCGCGATGCTGGTCGCGCAGGACAGCGATTGCCTGCTGCTCGACGAACCGATCTCCGCGCTGGACATCGCGCACCAGATCGACGTGCTCGCGCTCGTGCGGCGGCTGAGCGAGGAGCGCGGCATCGGCGTGGTGGTGGTGCTGCACGACATCAACATGGCGGGCCGCTTCTGCGACGAACTCATCGCGCTCAAGGGCGGCAGCCTGCTCGCGCACGGCCCGTCCGCCGAGTTGATGCGCGCCGATACGCTCAGCGCGATCTACGGCATTCCAATGGGCATCGTTGCGCATCCGGACGGCGGCATGCCGATCAGCTTCGCGCATTGATGGAAAGCCCTGTGTGTCACGGTTGCGACCGGCGCGGCGCGAGACTCGACCCGTGGGCGCGGCAAGCCACCTGACAGCATGAAAGGCCTTGAACCGCTTTCACGCGCAACTATGCTGTAAGAGTCGAAGCGGGCACGCGAAACGCGTCGAACGCTCAGACGCAAAGATCAGACTAATAGGCCCGGGTGAACCACTGACCCGATCGGGGCGCCAGGCCAAAAACGACCAACGGCAATGGTGTGAATCATGCATTTCGTTCGTGCGTGGCTGGTAACGGGGCTCCTGGGTGTGGCGCTGTGCGCGTGCAGTGCAACGTGCGCCGCCGCTGCGCCGGCACGGCCGGCGGCGGCGGCTCCCGCGGCGTCGGCTCCGGCGTCGTCGCCATTGGCGGCTTCCGCGCCCGTCCCCGCCAGTGCGCCGCGCCGCATGGATCTGACCAACAAGCCGTGGCGCGGCGATTTCGACGCGATGCTCGATCGCCGGGTGATTCGCGTGCTGGTTCCCTACAGTCGCACGCTGTATTTCAATGATCGCGGGCACGAGCGCGGGTTGACCGCGGACTTCGTGCGCGACTTCGAACGGTTCATCAACAAGACCTATGCCGATCGGCTCGGCAAACGCCCGATCACGGTCGTCATGATTCCCACGACGCGTGACCGGCTGCTGCCCGGCCTCGTGGCAGGCGCCGGCGATATCGCCGCCGGCAACCTGACGATCACGCCGGACCGCCAGAAGGTGGTGGACTTCGTCAGCGCCCATGCGCTCAAGCCAACCCGTGAACTGGTGCTGACCGGGCCCAAGTCGCCCGCATTGTCGACGCTCGACGACCTGAGCGGCAAGACCGTGCATGTGCGCCGCTCCAGCAGCTATTACGAGAGCCTGAGCGCGCTGAATGCCCGCTTCCAGAAAGCCGGCAAGCCGCCGATGCGGCTCGTGCTGCTGCCGGATGCGCTCGAAGACGAGGATGCGATGGAAATGCTCAACGTCGGCCTGCTTCAGATCCTCGTGGTCGACGACTGGAAGGCGCGCATGTGGGCGCAGATCCTGCCGCAGATCAAGGTGCACGAGGACATCGCCGTACGCGAGGGCGGTCGAGTCGGCTGGGCCATCCGCAAGCAGAGTCCGCAGTTGCAGGCCGTGGTCAGCAACTTCTACGACAATTTCATCCGGAAGCAAAGCGTGGCGGAGGTCCGCCTGAAGCAGTACATGCAGGGCATCAAGCAGATCCACAACAATACGGAAAGTGCCGAGCTGGCGCGCTTCAAGGCAACCGTGGCCTTCTTCGATAAGTATGGTCACCAATATGGCTTCGACCCGTTAATGCTCGCGGCGCAAGGGTTTCAGGAGTCTCAGCTCAATCAGGATGCGAAGAGTCGCGTGGGCGCGGTCGGCATCATGCAACTGATGCCGGCCACCGGGAAGGAGCTCAAGGTCGGGGACATCAAGGTCGCGCAGTCGAATATTCACGCGGGGGCGAAGTATCTGGACCAGTTGATGACACGTTACTTCCAGGATGCCCATTTCTCGGAAGTGAACCGGCCGCTGTTTGCCTTCGCCAGCTATAACGCCGGACCCGGCACCATCGCAAAGATGCGCAAACTGGCTGCGGAGCGCGGCCTGAATCCTGACGTCTGGTTCAACAATGTTGAAATCGTGGTAGCCGAGAAGGTCGGCATGGAGACGACCACGTATGTCCGGAACATCTTCAAGTATTACGCTTCGTATCGCCTTCTCCAGCAAGCGCAGGCGCAGCGCGCCCGTGCCGTTCAACAACTGAGTGGCTGAACGCGCTTCGCGAAACCCCGGTTGGTCCTGCCCTGAGCGAACCGGCAACGGCTCGCGGAAGGATTTTTCGTGCTCGCTACAATATTCGCGCGCCTGAAACGTCTTCAGGGGCATGGCACGACCCAACCCGCACCCGATGACCGACCGAGACAGCGACATTACGGCGACCGTGGTGCGTGAGCGCACGAGGCTCGTCAATTTTATCCGGCGCCGAATCGGCGACCCGGACGATGCCGAGGACATCCTTCAGGACGTGTTCTCCGAATTTGTGCAGGCGTACCGGCTGCCCGCTCCGATCGAGCAGGCGAGCGCGTGGCTGTTTCGTGCCGCGCGCAACCGCATCATCGACCGCTTTCGCAAGAAAAAAGAGCTGCCGCTGGTGGACCTCGACGGGGACGAGGAGGAAGCCGGCAGCGAGTACCGCCTCGACCTGGCCCTGCCGGCGCACGATGCGGGCCCCGAAGCCCTGTACGCGCGCGCGGTGCTGCTCGAGGCGTTGCAGAACGCGCTCGACGAGTTGCCGCCGAATCAACGCGAGGTGTTTATCGCGCACGAGCTGGAGGGGCGCGCCTTCAAGGACATGGCCGCGCAAAGCGGTGTCACGCTCAATACGCTGCTCGCGCGCAAGCGCTATGCGGTCTTGCATCTGCGCGCCCGGCTGCAAACCGTTTATGACGAACTGGATATTTAGAGGAGTCGATGGATGAAATTTCGAATCAGATGCGCAGGTAAAGCGCTGCTTGTGGTGGTCGCCATCGGCGTGCTCGGGTGGGTGGTCATGACGTTGTGGAACTGGGTGATTCCAGCGCTATTCGTGGGGGCGCGCGCGATCGACTTCGCGCATGCGCTGGGCCTGCTCGTGTTGAGCCGCATTCTGTTTGGCGGATTCCGCGGGCACGGCGGCGGCTGGCGCGAACGGCGTCACTGGCGCAAATGGGAGGCGATGACGCCCGAAGAACGCGAGCACTTCAAGACGGCGTGGCGAACGGGGCGCGGTCCGCGCGCGGGAGAATGAGCATGCGCGAGAAATCAACGGGCGACTGCAAACAGCAGCCGGGTGTGATTGCACCGGTCGTCGATCTGAAACGTTGTGAAGGCAAGGGCGATTGCCTGGCAGTCTGCCCTGAGAACGTGTTCGAGATCCGGCGAATCGATGAGGCCGATTATCTCGGCCTCGGCTGGATGAACCGCCTCAAGCTGCGCGTGCATGGCATGAAAGTCGCCTACACGCCGAACGCGGACGCCTGCCGGTCTTGCGGGCTTTGCGTGACGGCGTGCCCCGAGCGCGCGATCAAGCTCGCCAGAGCGGCATCGCGTTAGCCCGGTTTCGCTGTGGGTGGGGCCGATTGACGGAGTGACAATCAGCTATATGTGTCAGCATAACTAACGATATTGTCCGGGAAGAAACATGACTTCATCGACCTCCGTTCTTTTGCGGCGGCTTCACGAACAGAGCCAGTCAGAAGTGATGGCCCGCGCACGCGCGCAGTTCCAGGGTCCGAGCGAGGAATGGCTCACGCTCACCGAGGAATACGAAATGATTGCGCCCAGACTGCGTGGGCGCTTTCTCGAAACGCTCGGGCTGTCGAGCGAAGATTTCGAATCCTCGCAAGGCACGCCGCTATCGTTGGCCGTTTCAGCGGAAACGGGGCGGTTCTTGTACAACATGGTTCTTTCGCACAGACCGGCTCGAATTCTCGAGCTAGGCAGTTCCTGCGGTGTGTCCACGCTGTATCTTGCCGACGCCCTGCGCACATTGGGCCGCGGCACCCTTGTCGCGACCGAGCTCGATGCCGTCAAATGCGCGTATCTTCGATCCCACGTCAAAGCGGCGGGCGTGGACGCCTGGGTCGACCTGCACGAGGGCGATGTTTTCCAGACCGTAGCCGAATTCGACGGCACGTTCGACATGGTGTTTATCGACGTATGGGCCGATGCGTATCTGAAACTGTTCAGGCAGATCGAGCGCCTGCTACGCCCGGGAACCATCGTGCTCGCCGACAACATGTACACGGCCGAGGACGCGGTTCGGCCTTACAAGCACTACCTCGACAACGACCCGCGCTTTTCGACCACCACGCTGGACTTTGAATCAGGCGTCGAATTTACCGTCGTCGTTTCCTGAGCGCACGAACGTTCGAGTCACGCCGGGTCACCCGGCGGGCAACGATCCATTCCATGTTCGCCTCGTTGGAGGGTCGGGTACGCACCTCGCGTTAGCAAACCGGTGCAAAGCATGCGGCGACGCCTCGCGAATCCATAAAAAAACCGCATTGCCAGCGGAGATTTTCGTCTATTCTTTCAGTGGGGTTACTTGAGTTCCCGCTGATCGCCGACCACACTCCCTGTCTACCTGCTCGCCGGACGTCGGCCCGTGATCTGCCTGCTGTATCCATTACTTTGTTTGCAGTCCTTTGTATATCAACAGGACGCGGTGCGTCTGGACGAACCGCGCGTGCCAGAAGGTACACGAGGTGAACACCATGTCTTCCTTCGACCAGTTGCTCCTGCAAACCATTCAGACGCCGGGATTGTTGTCGCCCGACGTGCCGCTCGATGAGGAGCGCAAGCTTTTCGAGAGCGAACATCCCGAACCGCCTTTGCTCGTGCTCGACGTCGCACCGATTTCCGACCGCGCGATCAACATGATCATCGCCTTCGAGGTGACGAGCGAAGCTGCGTATAACAGGCTTTATCAGCACCCGATCTGGCCGAAGGGCAACTCGGGCGTGACGATCGGCATCGGATACGACCTCGGCTATACGAGCGCCGCGCAGCTTGCGAAAGACTGGACGGCGTCGCTCGGCGCGGCGGCCGTCGCGACACTCACGCCGGCATGCGGCAAAACGGGAGCGGCGGCCAGCCAGATCCTGCCGCAGACCAAAGGCGTGACCGTGCCGTTCGCGGCGGCGAACGCGGTTTTCCGGCAGACCGACGTACCGCGCTACACGTCGCGCACGCTCGGGGCGCTGCCGCCAGCCGCGGCCAACCTGAATCCCGATTGCCTCGGCGCCCTGGTGTCGCTCGTGTACAACCGTGGTGCATCGTTCAACGCCGCGGGCGATCGCTACACCGAGATGCGCGCAATCAGCAGCGACATCCAGAATCAGAAGTTAGCGGACATTCCCGCCCAGATTCGCTCGATGAAGCGTTTATGGGCCGGAGATCCGAATATGGCCGGCCTCGTGCAGCGACGTGAGCTGGAGGCCGTGCTGTTCGAAGAGGGGCTTGCCGCGTGAGTGAAGTGCGAGGCCCCCGCGCAGACAGAACGCGAAGGAGACCACGATGCCGATCCGCAACATTCCCGGTAGCGATATTGCCTATTACCTGATCCTGTTCGACGAGAACGGCCGCGAGCGTGCCGAAGCCGACGGCACGATGCTCAGCGCCGCGGTCATGGCGCGTCTCGCGGCGGCCGATGATCCCGTCACCGACGTGTTCGTATGCAGCCACGGCTGGCAAGGCGACGTGCCGGCGGCGATCGACCAGTACGATCGCTGGATTGGCGCGATGGCGCAGTGCGAGGCGGACCTCGCCGCCATGGAAGCGCGCAATCCGGCCTTCAATCCGATGGTGATCGGCGTGCACTGGCCGAGCCTGCCGTGGGGCATGGAGACCGTACCCGCGAGCGCCGCCGGTGCCGCGTCGCCGGCCGGTGTGCTGTCGACCGGCGCGGACGCCGCCAGTCATGACGCGATCGACATGCTGGCCGGGCAACTGGGCGCCGATGCCGACACGCGAGGCGCGCTGCAACGCATCTTCGCCTTCGCCGATATTGCAAGCGACACGAACTTGCCGGGCCATGTGCTGGCGGACTTCGAGACGCTATTCACCGCTTCGAAACTGCGCACGGGCAGTGCCGCCGGCCGGCCGGGCGCCGATCAGGACGGCTTCGATCCGCAGGCGATCGTCGACGCGGTCGCGCCGCAGGCCGCGACGGCAGCGGTGCCCGGCGGTGCGGGTGCAGGCGCGGCGGCCCCGCATGTGCTCGGGATCGTGGGCGCGCTCAAGGATGCGGTGCTCGCGCCGCTGCGGCAACTCTCGTTCTGGAAGATGAAGGACCGCGCCCGCACGTTCGGCGAAGGCGGCGCGCACGCGCTGCTCGGCGCGATGCAGAACGCCAGCGCCAACGCGCGCTTTCACCTGATGGGGCACAGCTTCGGCTGCATCGTCGTCTCGGGCATGGTCGCCGGAGAGACCACGACGGGCACTGAAACGCCGATTCCGGCGCTGCACCGTCCCATCGATTCGCTATTCCTCGTGCAGGGCGCACTGTCGTTGTGGTCGTTTGCGGCCGATGTGCCGTTTGCGCCGGGCACGCCGGGCTACTTCTCGCGCATCCTCGACGGCGCGCTGGTTTGCGGGCCGCTGCTCACGACGCAGTCGAGCTGGGACACCGCCGTCGGCAAGTTCTATCCGCTCGGCGCGGCGGCGAAGGGCCAATTTCTGCTGGGCGCCGATGCGTTTCCGAAGTACGGCGGCGTGGGTGCGTTCGGCATTCAGGGCGCGCCCGAAACGGTGGCGTTGACGCTCGGTGCGATCGACGCGCGCTACGACTTCAGCGACGCGCACGTATTCAACTTCGACGCGAGCGGCGTGATCCGCAACGGCAGCGGCCCGGCCGGTGCGCATAGCGACATCGCGCATCCCGAGGTCGCGCATGCGTTCTGGTCGGCGGCGCTCGAAGGCGCGTCGGCGGATGGGGCGGCCGCGGCTGCCGCCAAGCCCACCGCGCCGCCGGCTGCGCATCCGCCTTTGGGCGCGTTGCCGCCGCGACGCGGCCTGCTCGACATCGAGGACACGTTGCCGTCACCCGCTGGCGTGGCGGACGTGCAGCGCGGCGGGCTGCTCGATATCGCGGATGCGCCGCCTGCCGATATGGCTGCGGATGGCGCCGCGTCGTCAGGCGCCGCCGCACCGGCCGCACCGGCCGCATCGCCGCCGCCACCACCGCCACCACCGGCGGCCATGGCCGCCGCGCCCGGCAGCGCGCCCGCGCCCGCCGCAACGTCACGCTGGATCAATGCCGAATTCGAGGACATGGAGCCCGCCGATCCGCTCGTCAAAGGGCAGTGGCATACGCTCGCCTTCGGCGTGGACGTGACCGCGCACCACGACGCGCCGGTCAGCGTGCCGTTCGCGGAGCGCGGCGTGTTCGGGCCCGACGACGCCACTGTCGTGCTCACGGTGCAGATCGACACCGACGACTTCGACATTTCGGGGAAGACGGGCTTGATGCGCATACCGCCCACGGGCAAGGGCTATTCGAAGGCGCGCTTCGACATCGCGCCGCGCAAGGACGGACCGTGCGCGCTGAAAGCGACCATCCTGAAGGACGGCCAGTTCATCCAGCAGATCGACCTGGTTTTCGAGGTGGGATCGGCGGCGGCCCCGGCCGTGCAGGTCGCCACGCGCGGCCGCGGACTCGACGGCCTTGCCGTGCTACAGCCGCGCGACCTGAGCCTGCAAATCTATCCGGGCGCGGCGGGCGACTACGAGTGCGTGCTGTGCGGCGCGGTCGCGACGCACGTGCGCCTGCCGGTCAACGCCGCATTGATCGACGCCTATATCCGCAGCGCGCGCGACAGCCTCATGAAAGTCGTCATGTACCGGGACGCGGGCGGCAACTACGTGTTTCAGAGCGGCATCGACGCGACACAGGATGCGCTCGACAAGGCATTGCCGATCATGGCGGACGCGGGTGCGCTCCTGCTGAGCACGCTTTTCTATGGTCCCGGTGCGGGCGACGACGTGCGCGCCGTCGGCAACGCGTTGCGGCAACTCGGCACGCGTGCCGATCTGCGGCTGAAGATCCAGATCGTGGCGCAGACGCTGCCGGTGCCGTGGCCGCTGCTGTACCTCGGCGACGTGAGCGGCGACGTACCGTATAGCTGGGACAATTTTCTCGGCATGCGGCACATCATCGAGCAAATCCCGTTGCAGAATCCGATGGCCGTGACCGAGCCGGAGATCACGAGCACGCCGAGCCTGAACGTGAGCCTGAACTTTCATGCGGGCATCGATGCGCAGATGGGCGTCGACGTGGTCGCCTCGCAGCGCGCGTTCTGGCAGGGGCGCGCGGGCACGACCATCGAAGACCGCGAGAGCGGCGACGATTTCATCAAGGCGCTGCGTCAGGCGCAAACGCCCGATCAGATTCTCTATCTGTATTGCCACGCCGTCTCGAAGGGCTTGACCGATCCTGGCGGCCCAGGCGCGTCCTGCATCGAGCTCACCGACCGCCTTGTGAGCCTCAACGATCTGAAGCTGCGCGCGCCGACCGACACGCGACTGGCCGGCAAGCCGCTCGTGTTCATCAACGCGTGCGAGTCGGCGGAAATGTCGTCGACGTTCTATGACGGGTTCGCACCGTACTTCATGGACAAGGGCGCGCGCGGCGTGATCGGCACCGAGTGCAAGACGCCGGCACTCTTCGCGAAGGCGTGGGCCAACCGTTTCTTCGAGGAATTCCTGGCGGGCAAAGCGTTAGGCAACGTCATGCTCGGCCTGCGCGACGAGTTCCTGAAAGCGCATTTCAACCCGCTGGGCCTGCTTTACGCCGTGCATTGCGACGCCGACACGCGGATCGATCCCGCGTTGCAGGCGTCGAAGGCGGCGCCTGCGGCGGCTGCCGAAGGCGCAGCGGCGCAGCGTCCCGGCGATGCGAGCGCGAGCGCGGCAGGAGCGGCGGGATGAGCGTCGTCTATGGCCTGGGCGGCGAGCCGGACCCGGCCGCCCCCCCTTCGCCCGCCGCGCCGCGCGACTCGCCGGACGTCGTGGCGCTGCGCGGCGTCTCGCTCGGCCAGCATCATCCGGTATTGACGAACCCCGGGTTGCGCGACCCGGCGCAAGCCGACGCGTCGAACGCATCCACCGTGTCCAACGCGCCGCTGCGCATCGAGGTCATCAACGCCGACCTGAAATTCGTCGACGAGGCTGTGATGTGCGGCCACTATCGCGGCAGCGTCCTGGCCGGCGCGGAGTGCGTGCTCGACTGGCTGGTGGGCCGCGCGATGAGCACGTCGATCCGGCTCGGGCGCTATCCCCAGGCGCTCAAGGCGCAACAGGTCTTCGTCAACGCGTCGGTCGATCGCGTCAATCCGCTGCGCAGCATGCCGCGTCCGGCGGGGGTGATCGTCGTGGGGCTGGGCGACGAGGGGCATCTGCGCGCGAGCGGCCTCGTTAGCGCGGCACGGCTGGGCGTCATCGCCTGGGCGCAACATGTGGCCGAAGAGGCGCGCAGGCGCACGGGCGCGGTCGGCGTGCCCGCGTGGTTCGATCTCGCGGCCACCCTGGTGGGCAGCGGCGGCACCGGCATGTCGCCGGGCCTGGCTGCACGGTCGGTGGCGGAAGGCGTGCTGGAGGCGAGCCGCATGCTCGCTTCGGTGAACTGGCCGAAAGTCGGCACGCTGACGCTGGTCGAACTGTATCTCGACCGCGCCGTCGAAGGCTGGCGCGCCGTGCAACTGCTGAGCGACTCGGCACGCGGCTGCTATGACGTGCAGCACTACGTGCGCATCGGCACCGGCGCGCTGCTGCGTCCGCTGGAGTCGAGCTATCGCGGCGCGGACTTCGACCTGATTTCCGCCGCCACGCAGGTCGATCAGGACGGCGCGTCGTCCATCGTGTATACGCTCGACACGCGCCGCGCCCGCACCGAAGTGCGCGCGGTCGCGGCGCAAGGGCGGCTGCTTCAGGAACTCGTCAGCGTGGCGTCGTCGAGCACGTGCAACGACGCGAGCGTCGGGCGCACGTTGTTCAAGCTGCTCGTGCCCGTGGAGATGCGGCCATTGCTCGACGGGTCGAGCGAAATGCAGATCGAGCTCGATTCCGGCACGGCGGCCATTCCGTGGGAACTGCTCGATACGACGCGCGACCTGGAGAGCGCGGATAACACCGGGAGCGGCGGCCACAAGCCCTGGGCGATCCGGACCAAGTTGCTGCGCAAGCTGCGTACGCAGGAGTTTCGCCGCGAGGTGGAGGATACGGGCCGGGAAGCGCCGATCCTGCTGATAGGCGACCCATGCGCCGACGACCGCCGCTATCCGCTCTTGCCGGGCGCGCGGCGCGAAGTGCGCGCGGTGCGCGATCTGTTGACGAACGGGCTTGCCGGGGCGCGCCGCGTGACGACGCTCGTCGCGGAGTCGGACACCGCACGCGGCCCCGACGCGCGCCAGGTGGTGGTCAACTTGCTCGACAGCGACTGGGGCGTCGTTCATATCGCGGGGCATGGCCTGCCGGTCACCGACCACCTCGCGACCGCCGACACCTTTGCGCCCGGGCCGGCGGCTTTTACCGCGCCTGCCGCGATGGCCACGGGCAGCCCCGGCGCGCCGCCCGCCGGGGCGTCGGCAAACGGCAATGGCGCGGGGCCTGCCGACGCCCGCCCCAACGAAGGGGCCGCCGCCCCGAAAAGCGCCGCCGCGCGCGCGGGCGGCGTGGTGCTCTCGAACGGCGTATTTCTCGGCGCGGACGAATTTGCGAAGATGCAGCGCGTGCCGGAACTGGTGTTCATCAACTGCTGCTATCTGGCGCGCAGCGACCCGGGCAGTCTGCTCGAAGTCGTCGTGCCGCCGCTGAACCGGCCGTACTTCGCCGCGAGCGTGGCCGAGGCCTTGATCCGCATCGGTGTGCGCTGCGTGGTGGCGGCGGGATGGGCCGTCGACGACGTGGCCGCCGCGAAATTCGCCACGAGCTTTTACGACGCGTTGCTCGATCGCCGCCGCTTTCTCGACGCCGTGGCGATCGCGCGCGAAGCCGCTTATTCGCCCGAGAACAACACCTGGGCCGCGTACCAGTGCTATGGCGACCCGGACTGGTATCTGCGTGCGCCGCTGCTGGACCAGGACAGGCCGACGGCCGACGGCGTGCGTCGGCGCGAGTACGCGGAGAAGGCGCTGACCGACCGCTATGCGTGCATCGCCTCCTCGCATGGCCTGATGATCGCCTTGCGGCAGATCCAGACCGAACTGCGCGTGAACAACGCCGATATCGAAGCGGCCAGAGTCCGGCTCGAATTCCTCCATGCGCAGTATGCGCAACCGGCGCCGCACTGGGAGCGCATCGGCGAAGTGGCCGAAGCGTTCGCCGACGCCTGGAAGGAAACCGGCGATCTGGAGCAGGCCGCGAAGTGGTATCAGATGGCGGTTCAGGCCAACGACGGCAGCGCGACACTGCATGCGACCGATCAGCTGGCCTTCACCCAGGTCCGGCTGTCGCTGCACCGTGTGCGGGAGGCTGCGTTCGAGGGCGATGCGGCACGACTGCAAACGGCCATCGAGGCGGCGCGCAGGATCTACGTGACGACGACCTCAAGCCTCGGGCACCTCGTCACGCTGTACCCGTCGATGGAGCGGCTTGCGCTATGCGGCTCGACATGCATGCGGCTGGCGATGGTCGAGCGCTTCGCAGGCTGCCGCGACGCGCAACTCGCCGCGATCGCCCAGGCCATGAGCCACTACGCGAGAGCGGAGGCGACAGGCAGCGACACAGGCGATGCCAGGGTGTACTACGTACGTATTCAGCGCTGTGCGATCGAGCTTGTTGCCCATCTCGCCGGGCAACTGGAGCAATACCGCGAGCCCGACTGGAACCTGATCGGCGCGGATTCACCGGAGGACGATGAGACCGAGCCTGACTTCTGGAGCCGTTCGGCGCGCAGTACGGTCTGGATTTATCAGAGCGTCGCGCACTGCGCGCTGGCGCAAAACATGCAGCAGGTGATGAGCGATCTCGCGGATCTGCACCGCTGCCTGCCTGCCCGCAACAACTGGAGCGCGCTCTACGATCAGTGCGATTTCGTGCTGGCCGAATACGCGCAGGCGTCGGCCAGCCTCGAACGCGACGCGGCCCACTCGCTGCTCACGCAACTGCACGACTGGACCGCGACCGATACGGCACAGGGGCCGTAATGGCCGCGCGCCCGGCATGCGCCGTCAAAGGTCCGGCAACTGGCTGATATAGCTCTTGCTGTGCTGCGCGACGCGATTGCTGAGATCGGGTTCGAGCGAGTCGAGAATCGTGGTGTCGATCTGCGCCTGCGAGGCGTAGTGCGAGAACTGGACGTCCTCCTGCTTCGCCTTGAAAAAGAGCACCTGCGTGACGACGGCGTTGGCCTTGATGACGAAGGCCATCAGCGAGACGACGAAGCTGCCGTCGGGCTCGGTTTGGGCCAGCGCGACCTGAAAACTCGAAGCATTCACGGCCTGCGTCTCGCGGTCGAAGATCGTGATCCAGGGCTTGCTCGTGTCCATGCTGGCGAGCGCGTTGAGCGTCGTGGTGATCAGCGCAAGGGCGCTCACCGCGCCGGGGCCGAGCAGGAGCGTCGCGACGGCGAGAATCGCTTCGTGCGTTTCGAATTCGTTCGCCGTGTTGGCGGTGTGAGTCGTCGTGGTTGTCTGCACGAGCCAGCCGATGTTCGCGAGCACGGAGGTGTATTGCTTGTACCAGTCGTCGAGGTCGCCGCCGTCGGGCACCGCGCGGCGCGCAACGAGTTGCGCGAGCAACAGCGAGTTCGTGACGGCGAGCCGGCGCTCGGGCGGCACGCCTTGCGCGAACGTCACGACACCCGAGCCCACGACGACGGCCTGGTCCTTGCTCGCGTCGAAACTGGGCGTGGTGTCGTCGAGCAATAGCGATGCATGCGATTTGTCGACGGGCGGCAGCGTGACACCGAGCAGATACGTACGCGCGGAATCGATCGTTACGTTGGGCATGAGCGGCTCCTTTGTGGAATACGCCTTCTTCGCAATACATCGTAGTGCATGCGTCGAGGGCGTGCAGGAGAATCCTTGTGGAGCGCGCGTGTGCGCATGACATCGTCTTTCGATGCCACGCCATCATTCGAGCTTGTCGTGATGCACGCGCGCACCCATGCGTCGGCTCGATTCGTTAGCGACGCGCGTCGCGCGTCAGTTGCATGGAGAACGTGAAGCGGTCGGCCGGGTGAATCGACACACTGATCTCGAAGATCTGGTTTGACGAATCCATGTAGCGCCGGATGATCTTCAGCGCGGGCGTGCCCGCATCGACGTTCAGCTCACCGGCGAGCGTCGCGTCGACGGCAACCGCATGGATCTCCTGCTGGATGTGCGCGATCTGCCGCCCGTAGTGCGTTTCGATCAACGAACTAATCAGCGTATTGGGCGCGGCGCGGATCATGTCGCCCACTTCCTTGTAGCCAGGCTCGATATAAACATCCGTCCAGCCGATCGGCTCCCCGGAATTCGCTTCGTCCATTCGCAGGCTTGAAATCTGGAGCCAGCGCGAGCCGCCGACGCAGCCGAGCTCTCGCGCGGTGTCGAGATCCACGACCGTCTGCTGGATGTTGCGGACCACACGCACGTGCGTCGCGCCAAACAGCGCAAGGTCGTCGACGGTCGCGAGCGCCTGATAGGCGCCGGTCGGCCGGCTCGATTCGACACGCGTGCCGACGTTCTTGCGGCGCGACACGAAGCCGAGCTGTTGCAACTCCTGCAACGCGGCGCGCACCGTGTGCCGGCTCGTCCCGAACTGCTCGCACAGTTCGAGTTCCGTGGGCAGCAGCGCCCCGACCTGGTACCGGCCCGAACGGATCGCCTCCGTGAGCTGCCGCGCGATTTCGCTATGTCGAATTTTTGTCGTTCCGGACATGGACTGGCCTTCGGGTAAATGCATAGGGTTTCCCCTCATAGTGACGAGGTGCTGAGGTGCCTACGATGCATATGTTCGGACATGTAGATATGTCCGTTTAAATATAACATATGCCTACCGACATTCACAATATGAGCAGCAGTACCGTCATCGACTCCGTGTTGTTCCGCAACGCATTCGGTACCGCCGAGATGCGCGACGTGTTTTCCGACAAGCGGCTCGTCGCCCGCTATATCGAAGTGGAAGTCGCGCTCGCGCGTGCGCAGGCGCGCTGCGGCGTGATTCCGCGTGAAGCGGCCGATGCCATCGCGGAGTCGGCGCGCATCGAGCGTATCGACTTCGACCTGATGCGCGACGAAACCGACATCGTCGGCTATCCGATCCTGCCGCTCGTGCACCAGTTGGTCCCTATGTGCGGCGAAGCCGGTCGCTATGTTCATTGGGGCGCGACGACCCAGGACATCATGGACACCGCGAACGTGCTCCAGATTCGCGACGCGCTCGCGCTCGTCGAAGCGGATCTGCGTGCCGTGCGCGGCCATCTTGCGGATCTCGCGCAACGCTATCGCGACACGCCGATGGCGGGGCGCACGCATCTCCAGCAGGCGCTGCCGGTGACGTTCGGCTACAAGGCGGGCGTGTGGCTCGCCATGTTCGATCGTCATCAGGAACGCCTGGCTGAACTAAGGAAGCGTGTGCTGCTCGTCGAGTTCGCGGGCGCGGCCGGCACGCTGGCTTCGCTCGGCGACAAAGGGCTCGACGTGCAGCGGGCGCTGGCGGACGAACTCGGCCTCGGCATGCCGGCGACGACGTGGCACGTCGCGCGCGACGGCTTCGCGGAAGCGGTCAACCTGCTCGCGCTGATTACCGGTTCGCTCGGCAAGGTCGCGTACGACCTGATGATCATGGCGTCGACCGAGTTCGCGGAAATCTACGAACCGTTCGTGAAGGGGCGTGGCGCGAGCAGCACGATGCCGCAGAAGCGCAATCCGATCTCCAGCGAACTGATGCTCGCGGCGGCGAAAGCGGTGCGGCAGCATGCAGGCCTGATGATCGACGCGATGGTGCAGGACTTCGAGCGCGCGACGGGGCCGTGGCACGCGGAATGGGTTGCCTTGCCGGAAAGTTTCATCCTGACGGCCGGTGCGCTGAATCAGGCGAAGTTCGCGCTCGGCGGGCTGATCGTCGATACCGCGCAAATGCGCCGCAACCTCGACATCACGAAGGGGCTGATCGTTGCCGAGGCGGTGATGATGGCGCTCGCGCCGGCCATCGGGCGGCAACAGGCGCATGACATCGTCTACGACGCGTGCCGCACGGTAGCCGGGAAGGGCGGCACGCTTGCCGAGGCGCTGATCGCGCTGCCGGCGGTTGCGCAGCACTTCGACCGCGCGGCGATCGAACGGATGACCGATCCCACGAACTATCTCGGCCTCGCGCCGCAGCTCGCGGACCGCGCGGTGGCCCTCTCGCGGGCGATGGACGAGGCGGCCTGATTTGCCGCGTTCGGCCGGGAACCGATCCAACACAAGCAAGGTGATGAACCGATGACCTCAGAATTGAACGGGAGCGGGCGCGCAGTCGATGCGCCGGGCGGTCCCGAGCAGCGTTATTTCGACTGGCTGGCGTCCGGCGAATGGCGCATTCCTCACTGCACGTCGTGCTCGCGTGCGGTGTTCTATCCCCGCATCGTCTGCCCGTTCTGTAGCGGCCGTGCGTTCGACTGGAAACGCCCGAGCGGACTCGGCACGATTTACGCAAGCACGGCGATGCGGCGTCCCGCCGAAGCGGGCGGCGATCTGAACCTGTGCCTCGTCGATCTCGACGAAGGCGTGCGAATGATGTCGCGTGTGGTGGGCGTCGATCCGGGGGCGCCGCGTTGCGGCGAGCGCGTGCGCGCCTTCATCGACATGACGGGCGACACGCCGCTGGTGCTGTTCCGGCGCGAGGAGAACAACGCATGAGTACGACTTCCCCGTTGCGCGGCGCGGCCGCGATTGCCGGCATCGGTATGGCAGGGCTCGGCGCGGCGCGCGGCTTCAGCGAAATGGAAATCCTGGCCGAAGCCGCCATGAACGCGGTGGCCGACGCCGGGCTCACGATGGCCGATATCGACGGCCTCTGCACGTGCAGCGCGTCGGCCACCATGTGGGCGATGCCGGTGGCCGAGTATCTCGGTATCCGCCCGGCGTTCATCGACAGCACGATGCTCGGCGGGTCGAGCTTCGTCGCGCATCTGTGGCCGGCGATCCATGCGTTGATGGACGGCACCTGCAATGCGGTGCTCGTTTGCTACGGCAGCACGCAGCGCACCGGCAAGGTCGATCGCGCGGCCGTCGGCAAGATGCGCCAGGTGCTCGATCCCCAGCCCTACGAAACGCCGTATCAGCCGATGCAGCCTATCAGTGCGTATGCACTGGCCGCGGCGCGCCATATGCACGAATACGGCACGACGCGCGAACAGCTCGCGGAAGTCGCGGTGGCCGCGCGCGAGTGGGCGAGGCTGAATCCGCTCGCGTACTCGCGCGACCCGCTGACGATCGACGACGTGCTGAACGCGCGTCCTGTGTGCGATCCGCTGACCGTGCGCGACTGCTGTCTGCTGACCGACGGCGCGGGCGCGTTCGTCTTGATGCGTGCGGACCGCGCGCGCCACGGTCCGCACAAGCCGGCCTACGTGCTGGGCAATGCCACCGAGGTATGGCACCGGCAGATTTCGTCGATGGACGACCTGACGGTGACTGCCGCCAGTGCGTCGGGCCGGCGTGCATTCGAAATGGCGGGCGTCGGCGTGCGCGACGTCGATCTTGCCTGCCTGTACGACGCGTTCACGATCAATGTGATTCTCTTTCTCGAAGACCTCGGTTTCTGTCCGAAGGGCGAGGGCGGGCGTTTCGTGTCGGGCGGCGCGCTGGCGCCAGGCGGCTCGCTCGCGGTGAATACGAACGGCGGCGGCTTATCGTTTGGACACCCAGGCATGTATGGCGTGTTCCTGATCATCGAGGCGGTCACGCAGTTGCGCGGCGATGCAGGCGCGCGCCAGCGGCCGGTGGACATCGCGCTCGTGCACGGCAACGGCGCGACCCTGTCGAGCCAGTCGACCGCCATTCTCGGCTCGGCCGCTGCGTTGTGAACGATGCAATCCATAGGGACGCGAAAGCGATTCTGAAAAGACGGACCAAAAGACAATGATCAACAAGATTGTTCCCACCCTGCGCGATGCCGTGGCGCCAATCACGGACGGAGCGTCGGTGATGGTGGCGGGATTCGGCGACTCGGGGCTGCCATTCGAGCTGCTCGACGCGCTGGTCGAGCACGGCGCGAAAGACCTCACCATCATCAGCAATAACGCCGGAACGGGCACGAACGGGCTGGCGGCGCTGCTTCTCGCGGGGCGTGTGCGCAAGGTGATTTGCTCGTATCCGAAATCGTCCGGTGCGGACGTGTTCGCCGAGCTGTACAAAGCGAAGCGGGTGGAACTCGAACTGGTGCCGCAGGGCACGCTGATCGAGCGCATGCGCGCGGCAGGCGCGGGGCTCGGCCCGTTTTTCACGCCGACGGGCTACGGTACGCCGATCGCCCAGGGCAAGGAACAGCGCGAATACGACGGCAAGGGCTATGTGCTCGAAGTGCCGCTGCATGCGGACTTCGCGCTCGTGAAGGCCTATCACGCGGATCGCTGGGGGAACCTGACCTGGCGCCTCGCCTCGCGCGGCTTTGGCCCGGTGATGTGCATGGCGGCGAAGCATGCGATCGCGCAGGTCGACGACATCGTGCCGCTCGGCGCCATTGCGCCGGAGTCGGTGATGACCCCCGGCATTTTTATCGAAGCCATCGTTCAAAAGGAGAGCGGGCGTGGGCGCTGAGAACAGATTGAGCCGGGAGCGCGTTGCCCAGATCATCGCGCAGGACATTGCACCGGGCAGCTATGTGAACCTGGGACTGGGGATTCCCACGCTGGTGGCGCGCTATCTCGATCCCACGAAGGAAATCGTCCTGCACAGCGAGAACGGCATTCTCGGGCTCAGGGATCTGGAGCCGGGGCAGCCGCAGGATCAGGACCTGATCAATGCGAGCAAGGGCTATGTGCAGATGGTCACGGGAACTTCGATCAGCGACCAGTCACTGTCGTTCGCGATGATGCGCGGAGGCCACCTCGACGCGACCGTGCTCGGCGCGTTTCAGGTGTCGAGCAGCGGCGATATCGCGAGCTGGTCTACCGGCGACGACGGCGTGCCCGGCATCGGTGGCGCAATGGACCTCGTCGCCGGCGCGCGGCGTGTGATCGTGGCGATGGAGCATACGACCCGTAAAGGGGAGCCGCGTCTGCTCGATGCCTGCACGTTCCCGCTGACCGGCAAGGGCGTCGTGAGCACGGTCTACACCGACATGGCGATTCTCGACGTGGAGCGCGAGCGCGGTTTCGTGGTCCGCGCGCTTGCACGCGGGATCAGTCGGGAAGCGCTTCAGGCCGCATCCGGCGCGCGCCTCGCGTTCGCGCCAACTGTCGAGACGCTCGACTAGGCGCGCATTGACGAGGGCCGCCGCGCGCAGCGGGCGGCCCACCAGACGAGACTAATAGAGGAGACCCCATTGAGCACGCATCAACTTGCAGACAACCCGAACGACCCGATGGTGGCGTCCGGGCAGCCTTCGGGCACGGCGTTCTCCGCCGAGCAGACGGCATCCGTTTTCCGGAGAGTGGCGGCGCGGCTCGTGCCGTTCCTGTTTCTCTGCTACGTGATCAATTACATCGATCGCGTGAATCTGAGCTTCGCGCACCTGCAACTGCGCACCGATCTGAACCTCTCGGAAGCGGCGTTCGGCTTCGGCGTCGGTATTTTCTTCGTCGGCTATGTGTTGTTCGAAGTGCCGAGCAATCTTCTCATGCGCAAGATCGGCGCGAGAAAGACGATCGGACGGATCATGATCTTGTGGGGCATCGCGTCGGCCGGGATGATGTTCGTGCAAACGCCAATGCAGTTCTACACGGCGCGCGTCGTACTCGGCATCGCCGAAGCGGGCTTTTTTCCGGGCATCATCTTCTACCTGAGCTCGTGGTTCCCCGACCACTTGCGCGCCCGCATCATCTCGACGTTCGTGCTGGCCATTGCGGTGGCGGGCATCGTGGGCGGCCCGATATCCGGGTGGATACTCTCTTCGACCGAAGGCCTGCACGGCATGCGCAGCTGGCAGTGGCTGTTCCTGCTCGAAGGGATCCCGGCGGTGCTTGCCGGACTCTTTGCGCTGGCGTATTTGCCGGATAGTCCCGACCATGCGCGCTGGTTGTCAGCGGCCGAGCGTGAAGCCATTAAAGACGAGCTCGCGCGCCACCAGGTGGCGGCCGGTGTGACAAAGGCGACGCATCACTTTGGTGAGGCGCTTCGCAATCCGAAGGTTTATATCTGCACGTTGGGCTGGTTTTCGCTCACGTGGGCCGGAAGCATCCTCAATTACTGGGCGCCGGCGATTATCCGCCAGTCGGGCGTGACGGGCGCCTGGCACATCGGCTTGCTGTCCGCGGTGCCGTTCATTGTCGGCGCGATCGGCATGATCCTGTTCTCCCGTCATTCGGACGCGACCGAGGAACGACACTTTCACTTCGGCGCGCTGGCGTCGCTCTCGGCGTTCGGTGCGATCGGCCTCGGACTGTTGCATGGCGACACCGTCATGGCGATTGTGTGCCTTGCCGTGCTGGCGGTCGGCTATTTGTCGTGTGTGGCGATCTTCTGGACCATTCCCACCGGCTTTCTGACCGGGACGGCGGCGGCAGGGGCGATCGCGCTGATCAGCAGCGTTGCCCAGATCGGCGGATTGATCGCGCCGTCGGTCATTGGCTGGATGGCGAGCGTCACGCATCAACTCAGCGCGGGATCTTACGTTGCTGCCGCGGTGCTGTTCTGCGGAGCGGCCGCGATCATCTCAATCAGGCCACGGTGATCGCCAGTGCACGTTGAACAACGACGCGGAATGAATGCGATGAAGCCTGTGTTCGATAGTGACTTCGAAATCGGCGTGATCGGAGCCGGGCTGATGGGGCGGGGCATCGCGCAAGTCGCCGCTCAGGCCGGTATCCGCGTGCGGTTGTACGATGCGAAGCCCGGCGCTGCCGTCGAAGCCTGCGGACAGATCAAACACGCATGGGATGCTTTGGTCGACAAGGGGCGGTTGAATCCGCAAGACGCAGCGCGCTCATGCAACCGGCTTGCGCCAGCCATGCAGATCGAGGAGGTGGCATCGTGCTCCGTTGTTATCGAGGCGATCATCGAATCGCTTCCCGCCAAGCAGGAACTGCTTCGGCGCCTGGAGTCGATCGTGGGCGAGCACTGTGTGCTGGCGACCAATACGTCTTCGTTATTGGTGACGGAAGTCGCCGCAGGGTGCGCGCATCCTGAGCGCGTGGCCGGGCTGCACTTTTTCAGCCCCGTGCCGCGCATGAAAATCGCTGAGGTCATTGACGGTGTGCGAACCGCGCCGTGGGTCTGCGATCGTCTCGTCGACCTCGTTCGCCGGATCGGACACGAGCCTGTTCGCGCAAAGGACAGCCCGGGCTTTATCGCCAATCATGCGGGCAGGGGCTACGGCCCCGAAGCGTTGCGCATTGCGTCCGAAGGCGTCGCGGATTTCGCCGTGATCGACGAGATTCTCCGTGACGCGTGTGAGTTCCGTATGGGGCCTTTCGAACTGTTCGACCTGACCGGCCTCGATGTGTCGCATGTCGCCGGGGAATCGATTTATCGGCAGTTTTACGAGGAGCCGAGGTTTCAGCCTTCGCTGATCACGCGTCAGCGCCTGGCGGGCGGGCTCCTCGGGCGAAAGACGCGGCGGGGCTTTTACGAGTACGACGAAAGCGGCAGGCGCAATCCAGGCGCCTCCGCGAGCGCGCCCGCGCTTCGCGACATTCCGGTTTGGGTCGAGGCAGGCGACACGTCCGGCCACGATGCGATACGCGCGTTGGTGCGCGCGTCGAACGTCCATCTGGAAGCGGGCGAAAAGCCCTCCGCCGGGGCTTTGGCCATCCTGCTTCCCATTGGCGAAGACGCGACGGCAGCTTGCGTTCGCCAGCAAACCGACCCGCGCCATACGGTGGCGGTCGACCCGCTATTCCTGGACCGGCGCCGCACGGTGATGCTCACGCCGGTCACGGACGCCTTGTTTCGCGATCAGGCGAAGGCCCTTCTGGCGACAGACGGGATACCTGTTTCGGTGATCAACGATAGTCCTGGTTTTGTCGCGCAGCGAATCTGCGCGTCGATCGTGAATGTGGCGTGCAATATGGCGCAGCAGCGCATCGCGTCGCCTTCCGATATCGACAACACGGTAAAGCTGGCCCTGGCGTATCCACAAGGACCGTTTGCGCTTGGCGATTCGCTTGGCGCGAAGGGGGTGTTGCGGATTCTTGAGGCGCTGCACGAACGTTACCGCGAGCCGCGTTATCGACCCAGCCCCTGGTTGTCGAGACGAGCCGCGCTCGGTGTTCCGCTCGCTACGCCTGAAGCCAGCACCTGATTGCGCATGCCGCACGGCGCAACCAGGCGAGGCGGCGCGGCGTCACGCACGCCGCCGCCCGCTTAATGACGCGGCGGCGCGGCGGCGCTGCGGCAATCACGATCACGCAGGCACGCTCTCCTGCGTCCATCCCTCCACGATCCATTCCTGCAACGTCACCTCGATGGTAATGAAGGAGCGGTTCGCGCCGGGCACGAAGTAGCCCGCGTACATGCGGCCCTGCGTGTCGGCCACCATGCCGCTAATGGACGTGCGCGCGCCGTCGTCGAGCGAGACTTCGCCGAACGCGTTGAGAATTTCCACGCCCGGCCCCGGCACGTTGACCGATTGCGCGGCCTCTGCGGACCCGTGCGCGAGTCGCGCTTCCAGCAGACTGCCCACCGCGCTGCGAACAACAGCACGCCGGATTCCATGCGACTCGCACAACTGAACGAGCGCATCGACGAGATCCTCGCCGGGTTTGAGGCGGGCGACAACGAGACGGCCGTAGTGGCCCGATTCGACGGTGATGGTAGAAGGGGCGGATGTGTTCATGGATTCAGACCGGTTGGAGCAGATCAAAAGTTGTTTCGGCGTCGGGCGAGACCACCAGATCGATGCCGTCGAACAGGCACAGGCGAATATGCAGGCCCGTGGCGGCCGCGAATGTTTCATCGAGAATCACGTGGCCGCCGTGATGTCGTCCCTGCGCGTCGACGAAGCCGCCGTGGCAGTGCAGAATGCGCACGCCATCCTCTCGCCGGCCAATGGTGATTGCCGCGCCGATTAGCGTGTTCTCGCCGCTCGTGACGATGGGCGGTCCATACACATAGGGGCGCGGGCCTTCGGTGGCGTGCGTCATGACGTGGTACTGCACCCGCGCGCACGCGCCGGCCACGATGCGGCCGCAGCCCGCGCCGGCACCCCAGCCATCGAGCAGGCCGCGCAACGCGGCGCCAACCCGCGTGCCGCCGGGCAGGATGACGTTGAACTCGCGCGTGCGATTTCCGGTTGTGGCGTCGAGCACGCGGGGCGCTTGCGCGCGACCCGGATGCGTGACGAGAGCGGCAAAAACCGGCGTGCCGGCCAGATTCCGGCGCGCGGCTTGCGCTTGTGCCGCAAGGCCGTCCGGTGGAAACATCGTTTGAAGCATGGAAGGGGTTCTCCTGGCAATGCCCGGATAGGGCGGCTGCCTTCATGCAAGAACGATGCCGGTGTGAAAACGATGCGTGCGCAACGAATGCGAAGGCCGTGGCGGCGGCGTTGCGCCGATACGAACGGGCGGCGCGCGGGCATGCAGCGTGTGTCCCGCCATGCGACAGGTGTTGCGCGAAAACGCGACACCTGTCGCGCATGCCCGCGCATGTCCGCGTATATCTTTAGCCGCCGGGCTTCAGCTCCGCGCCCAGTTTTTCCGAGAGGGCGACGAAGGTCTGAATGCAGGGATTGTGGTTGAGCCCGTTCCAGGTCACGTTCACGTCGACGTAAGGCGGATTCGCGAGCGTGCGGAATTTCACGTTGATCGGCCGGGCGGTTTTCATCGAACGATGCACGAGCGCGACGCCTATCCCCTGGCCCACGAGGTTGACTATCGTCTGCTGATAGTTGGTTTCCAGCCGGATCTTGGGCGTGAAGCCGCAGCGCTTGCAGTGCGAGACGATCGCATCGTAGATGTACGGCGCGGCCACGCGCGGCGAGATCAGGAAGGACTCGCCGCGCAACTGGGCGGCGTCGAGCGTGCCGGTGCGCCGTGCGAGCGGATGCTCGGCGGGCAGGGCGACCACGAGCGGCTCGCTGAACACGGTGCGGGTTTCCAGCCCCTCAAGCTCGCTCGGCGGATACATGATCGCGACGTCGGTGTTGCTCTCGCGAATGTCCTGCATCAGCAGGCGTGGAATGGACTCGGTGAGGTGCACGTCCACGCCCGGAAACTCGGAGGTGTACGCCCGCGTGATGGGTGGCACGACGCTATAGGCCGCGGCGAACATGAAGCCCACCGAAAGCGAGCCGCTATGGCCGAGGCTTGCCGTGAGCGCGTTGCGCTTGGCGCGCTCGACCGAGGCGAGGATGTCCTTGGCGTCCTGAAGAAAGCGTTCGCCGGCCGCCGAGAGCTTGACCGAGCGCCGCGTGCGATCGAGCAGCACGACGCCCAACTCCTCCTCGAGCAACGCGATCTGGCGTGACAGCGGCGGCTGCGAGATGTGCAGGCGTTCGGCCGCGCGCCCGAAATGCAGGGTTTCGCCCAGCACCGCGAAGTACTGAAGATGCCGCAATTCCATATGAGGGCCTGTCTCCATGAATAGCGGGCCTGCGAACGCGGCTTGCCGGCTGCGGTGCAAGCCTCTGATGCCCGTGCGAATGCATTGATACCCAAGAGGTATTACAGCGTGACGATTATTGTATTGGAAAATATTAATCGCGCGCACTACTCTCACCGCTACAGCAATGCAGCACGCGAGCGCCACAAGCCGAAGCGGGCAGGCATGCGAAGACCGAAAGCAGGCGGCCACGGCCGCCGCCCCCAAGAACGGAGACATTCGTGAGCGCCCACAAAGCAGCCCACCACGTCCCAGTCTGGCACCAAGGGAACGACCCGCGCCACGATCTGGACGAGCAGGCAGAGATGGACAGCGCCATGCGCGAGGTGATGATTCGCGGCAAGCGCTTTATCGATCGTGGCTTACCCGTATTGATTCTCGGCGAGACCGGCACCGGCAAGGAGCTGCTCGCCCGCGCACTGCACGCGTACGGCGCGCGCCGTGCCGAACCGATCGTGGCGCTGAACTGCGCCTCGATTCCCGAGACGCTCATCGAGAGCGAACTCTTCGGTTATGCACGCGGTGCGTTTTCCGGCGCGCTGCCAGGCGGCATGAAGGGCAAACTCGCTCAGGCGCACGGCGGCACGCTGTTCCTCGACGAGATTGGCGATATGCCGGCCGCACAGCAAGCGCGCCTGCTACGCGCGCTCTCCGAACGCGAAATCACGCCGCTGGGCGCCGCCGCGCCCGTCGCGCTCGACTTCCAGCTCATCTGCGCGACGCATCAGCGGCTCGATGCGCTCGTCGAAGCCGGACTCTTTCGCGCCGACCTCTATTACCGCGTTGCCGTGGGCGTGCTGCATCTGCCGCCGCTGCGCGAGCGCAGCGATCTGCGCGCGCTGGCCCTCGCCATCGCGCAGGAAGAAAGCGGACGTGCGGTGACGATCACATCGGCTGCATGGCAGCACCTGCTCGCGTGCGAGTGGCCCGGCAACGTGCGGCAGTTGCGCGCCGCGCTGCGCTATGCCTGCGCGGTGGCTCGCAACGCGCATATCGAGGAAGGCGATCTTCCCCACGAACTGCTGCGCGTGCGGGCGCATGCCGAATCACGCCTCCACGCATCTGCACCGCGTAGCGCGCCACCTCAGGTCAGTGCCGATCCGCATACGAAGCGCGGCGCGCAGCGCGAACGCGTGCTTCGCGTGCTCGCGCATACGCGCTGGAACCTCTCGGTGGCTGCGCGCGATCTCGGCATCTGCCGATCGACGCTCTATCGTCAGCTCAAGTCGCTCGGGATTCCTCATATTCGCGACTCGGGCGCCACGCTCGTCGATGGCGAATCGTTCGCGCTGTCCGACGCTCTCGAAAGCGAATGGGCGCAAGCCGGCCTCGGCAGGCCAGGTCGCCCCCGGTTCGCCTGACCCGTAGCGCCGGGGCGCACGCCAGCGCTTTGGCGACTCAACGTCATTTCCGCAGGTTCAAGTGGTGAGCGCCGCCGTTTTGACTGCTGTTCTCACCGCGGTTTTCACATAAGGCCGGCACACCGGCTCAACAGGAGACAACCATGCAGCACATCAGTAGACGTTCGTTCCTTCAGGCGCTCTCGCTCGCCGCCGCGGCTCCCGCGCTTTCGCTCGTCTCGCGGCCCGCGCGCGCCGCCGAATTCACGCTGCGTTACGCGAACAATCTGCCGGCCGCGCACCCCATGAACGCCCGCGCGAAAGAGATGGCCGCGCGCGTGCTCGCGGAGTCGAAAGGGCGCGTGGAGCTCCAGGTGTTCCCGAACAACCAGCTCGGCAGCGACACCGACACCCTTTCGCAATTGCGCTCGGGCGCGGTGGACTTCTTCACGCTCTCGCCGCTCATCCTCGGCACCTTCATTCCGGCCGCGCAGATCAGCGGCATGGGATTCGCGTTCAAGGACTACGACAACGTCTGGGCCGCGCTTGACGGCGACCTCGGCGCGCATGTGCGCAAGCAGATCGGCGCCACCTCGATCTTCGCGTTCGACAAGATCTGGAACGGCGGCTTTCGCCAGATCACGATGGCCGCAAAGCCGGTGGCGCAGCCGAAGGACTTGCAGGGCGTGAAGCTGCGCGTGCCGCCCAGCCCGCTTTGGACCTCCATGTTCAAGGACTTTGGCGCCTCGCCCGCGAGCGTGAATTTCGCCGAGGTGTATTCGGCCTTGCAGACGCATGTGGTGGAAGGCCAGGAGAACCCGCTTTCGATCATCTACACGGGCAAGCTGTACGAAGTGCAGAAGTTTTGCTCGCTCACCAACCACATGTGGGACGGCTTCTGGTTCCTCGGCAACAAGGACTCGTTCTCGCGTTTGCCTCCCGATCTCCAGGCCATCGTGCGCAACGCCGTGAACGACGCGGCGGTCAAGCAGCGTCAGGACGTGGTCCAGATGGACCAGAACCTGCGCGCGAAGCTCGAAGGCGTGGGGCTGAAGTTCAACGAAGTGGATCAGGCCGCGTTCCGCAAGCAGTTGCAGGCCTCGGGCTTCTACGCCGACTGGCAGAAAAAATTCGGCCCGCAGGCGTGGGCGCTACTGGAAAAGTATTCCGGCAAGCTGGGGTGAACCATGCAGACTTCGCAAACTCTCGCTCAGGGCGGCTCGCAGGCGGGCGCGCCCATCAGTCCGGCGCGCGCGGTGTCGCGCGCCGTGATTCATCTCGTCGAGTTCGCCGCCGCCGCGCTGCTGGTGGCCGAAGTCGGGATCCTGCTGTGCGGCGTGATCTGGCGCTATGCGCTCGACTCGCCGCTCGTGTGGTCTGACGAACTGGCCTCGGCGCTCTTTAGCTGGCTCGCGATGCTCGGCTCGGTGCTCGCCCTCCTGCGCGGCGAGCACATGAAAATGACCGCCGTGGTCAAACGCTGGTCGCCTGCATGGCAGGCGTGGGCGCAGAGCGTTGCGTCGCTCGTCGTGTGCGTGTTCGTGGCCATGATCGTGGTGCCCGCCGCGCACCATGCGAGCGGCCAGATGGAGATCTCCACCCCGGCGCTCGACATGCCCGACGGCTGGCGCGCCATGGCCTTGCCCGTGGGCGCGGCGCTGATGTTCTGCGTGGCCGTCGCGCGCATGCTTGCGTTGCCCGGCACGCGAGCGCGGATCGCGGCCATCGTGACGGTAGGGGCCGTGGCCGCTGCGCTCTGGCTTGCCGCGCCCGCGCTGCTCGCCATGGGCAACCTCAATCTGCTCGTGTTCTTCGTGGCGCTCGTGGCCGGCGCGATCGTTGTGGGCACACCCATTGCCTTTGCGTTTGGCATTGCCACGGTGAGCTATCTCACGCTCGTCACGCATGCGCCGCTCGGCATCGTGGTGAGCCGCATGGACGAGGGCATGGCCAATCTCGTGCTGCTCGCCGTGCCCGTGTTCGTGCTGCTCGGCTCGTTGCTCGAAATGAGCGGGCTGGCGCGCTCGCTCATCGACTTCATGTGCGCGCTGCTTGGGCATGTACGCGGCGGTCTGCAATTCGTGCTGCTCGGCGCGATCTTCCTCGTCTCGGGCATTTCGGGCTCGAAGGCCGCCGACATGGCCGCCGTCGCGCCCGCGCTCTTTCCCGAGATGCGCAAACGGGGCTCCGATCCCGAGGAGCTTGCCGCGCTGCTCGCCGCATCGGGCGCCATGACCGAGACCATTCCGCCCAGCCTCGTGCTCATCACGATCGGCGCGGTTTGCGGCGTGTCGATCAGCGCGCTGTTCGTGGGCGGCCTGATGCCCGCCGTGGTCGCCACGCTGCTGATCGGCGCGGTATGCTGGCTGCGCGCGCGCCGCGAGAGCGCGGCCAGTGCCGCACGCGCGCCGTTCGCGCAGATCGCGCGCACCTTCGTCGTGGCGCTGCCCGCGCTGGTGCTGCCGGTGCTGATTCGCGTGGCCGTGGTGGAAGGCATTGCCACCGCCACCGAAGTCTCGACGCTCGGCGTGGCCTATACGCTGCTGTTCGCGCTCGCGGCTCGCGCGGCGGGCAAGCCCGTGCCGCTGCGCCGCCTGTACCGCATGCTCGTGGACGCCGCCGCGCTTTCCGGCGCGATCCTGCTCATCATCGGCCTCGCGACCTCGATGGCATGGGCGCTCACGCGCTCGGGCTTCTCGGGCCAACTCGTCGACATGATGCAGAGCGTGCCCGGCGGCAAGACCGGCTTCCTGCTCGTCACGATCGTCTGCTTCGCCATTCTGGGCAGCGTGCTCGAAGGCATTCCCGCCATCGTGCTGTTCGGCCCGCTGCTGTTTCCGGCCGCGCACGCGCTGCATATCAACGACGTGCACTACGCCATGGTCGTGATCCTCGCGATGGGCCTGGGCCTCTTCGCACCGCCTTTCGGCGTGGGCTTCTATGCGGCCTGCGCAATCGGCAAGGTCTCGCCCGACGGTGTGGGCCGCCGCGTCTGGCGCTATCTGCTCGCGCTCCTCGTGGCGCTCGTCGTCGTGACGTTCGTGCCGTGGATTTCCACCGGCTTCCTTTCCGCCGCTCCTTCTTTCTGATCCGCAATCCGGAGTCGTTCATGCTAGATATCACCGTTTCCGAAACTGCCGCCCGCCGTGTCAACAACGCGCGTGGGCGCGTCGCACTCGTCACCGGCGGCGCCATGGGCATCGGCGCCGCCATCGCCCGCCGCCTCGCGGACGACGGCTTCACCGTCGTCGTCGCCGATCTCAACGTCGCGGCCGCCGAGGCCACGGCGCGCGAAGCCTGCGAGCAGGGCCACGAAGCCGTTGCGATGGCGCTCGACGTCGGCAGCGCCGCGTCGATCGAGTCGCTCGTCGAGCAGATCGGCACGCGCTTCGAGCGCTGCGACGTGCTCGTCAACAATGCGGGCATTGCGAAGACCTATCCGTTCGAAAGCTATCCCGTCGATCACTGGCGCGCCGTGATGGAGGTGAACGTGACGGGGCCGATGCTGCTCGCGCAGCGCGTTTCGCACCACATGATCAAGCGCCGCTGGGGCCGCGTGATCAACATCGCCTCGGTAAGCGGCATCCGCGCGAGCGCGGGGCGCACGGCCTACGGCACTTCGAAGTCGGCGGTGATCGGGCTCACGCGCCAGATGGCGATCGAGCTGGCGGATCACGGCATCACCGCCAACGCCATTGCGCCGGGGCCGATCGAAACGCCGATGGTGGCGGCGCTGCATTCGGACGTGGCGCGCGACAACTATCTGCGCGCGGTGCCGATGCGCCGTTATGGCACGCCCGACGAGATCGCAGGGGCGGTGGCGTTCCTCGCTTCCGAAGACGCCTCGTACGTCACCGGCCAGACGCTCGCGGTGGACGGCGGCTTCGTCGCGGCAGGCGTGCTCGAAATCTGAGCGGTTTCAACGCGATGCTACGAAGTCAATGACGCCGTAGTGATTAGTCATGCTAATGATCAAGGATATTTCGTGAAAGCAGAACCTCTAATCGTAGGCTGGAGCCACCTGCCGTTCGGCAAGTTCGATGCGCTGGAGCCGGAAGACATGATCGCCCAGTCCGCGCGCGGTGCGCTCGACCATGCGGGCGTCGACGCCGCGCTCGTCGACTCGGTGCACGTGGGCATGTTCAACGGCGGCTTCGTGTACCAGGACTTTCCGTCCGCGCTCGTTTTCAACGCCATTCCCGAGCTTCGCTATGCGTCCACGGTGCGCTGCGAGAACGCTTGCGCGACCGGATCAGCGGCCGTTTATTCGGCGCTGGATGCGGTGCGCTCGGGCCGCTCGAAAGTCGCGCTCGTCATCGGCGTGGAGAAGATGAACGGGTTGCCCACCGCGCAAGTGGGCGAAATCTTGCAGAAGTGCTCGTACGCGAAGGAGGAAGCCGGCGTGCCCGGCGGCTTCGCGGGCATCTTCGGCACCATTGCGCAGGCGTATTTCGAACGCTATGGCGACCAGTCCGATGCGCTCGCGGCCATTGCGGCGAAGAACCATCGAAACGGCACGGCGAATCCTTATGCGCATATGCGGCGCGACTTCGGTTTCGACTTCTGCCGCACGCCGTCGGAAAAGAATCCGTTTGTCGCGGGGCCGCTCAAGCGCACCGACTGCTCGCTGATTTCCGATGGCGCGGCGGCCCTGGTGATCGCCGCCGCGGACAGCGCCCAGGGCGCACGGCGCGGCATCGGCTTTCGCGCGAGTGTGCAGGTGAGCGACTACCTGCCGCTTTCGCGCCGCGACCGCACGGAGTTCGCGGGCGCGCGCCGCGCATGGCAACGCGGCCTGGAGGAAGCACGGGTCACGCTCGATGATCTCGCGCTGGTAGAAACGCATGATTGCTTCACCGTTGCGGAACTCCTCGAATACGAAGCCATGGGACTCGCGAAACCGGGCGAGGGCGCGCGCGTGATTCTGGACGGCGTGAGTGCGCGGGACGGGCGTTTGCCGGTCAATCCTTCTGGCGGCCTGAAGTCGAAGGGGCACCCAATCGGCGCAACCGGTGTGTCGATGCACGTGATGGCGGCGATGCAACTCGCGGGCGAGGCCGGCGACATGCAAATCGCCAACGCGGCGATGGCAGGCGTGTTCAACATGGGCGGCGCGGCAGTCACGAATTATCTGAGCATCCTCGAACGGCAATTTTGAAGGCGATTGGCTTCGTCATCCGAACATAGGTTAAAGCATGCTAACGAATGTCATGAATCTCGGCGACCTGCTGACCCAGGTGGCGCAGCGCCACGCCGACGAGCCCGGCTTCATCGCGCACGGCGCGACCTGGAGCTGGTCCGGGATCAACCGCCGCGTGGATGCCGTTTGCGCCGCGCTGCGCGAGCGCGGCGTGCGCAAGGGCGACCGCATCCTGGTTCACTCGCGCAACAACCTGCCGCTGTTCGAAAGCGCATGGGTCGCGTTCAAGCTGGGCGCCGTCTGGGTGCCGACCAACTACCGCATCGCGCCGCCCGAGGCGGCGTATCTCGGACGTTCGAGCGGGGCGCGCGTGATGCTGTACGACCACGGTTTCGGGCACTATGTCGATGCAGTGCGCGCCGCCACGCCCACGCTCGAACACGTGGTCGCGCTGGGCGAACCGCGCGCGGGAGAGTTGGCGTATGAAGCGCTGGCGGCGCAGCCTGGCGGCAGCTTCCGGGCGGAGGAAGTCGAGCGCGACGATCCGCTGTGGTTCTTCTATACCTCGGGCACGACCGGGCACCCCAAGGCGGGCACGCTCACGCACGGGCAAATGGCTTTCGTCGTCACGAACCATCTCGCCGATCTGATGCCGGGCCTCGATGCGCGCTCGCGCTCGCTCGTCGTCGCGCCACTTTCGCATGGCGCGGGTATTCACGCCATCGTGAACACGGCGCGCGGCGCGGCAAGCGTGCTGCCGAACAGCGAAAAGCTCGATCCCGAGGAAGTGTGGGCGCTCGTCGAGCGGTATCGTATCGACAACATGTTCACGGTGCCCACCATCGTGAAGATGCTCACGGAACACGCCGCGGTCGATCAGTACGATCACCGCTCGCTCAAGTTCGTGATCTACGCCGGCGCGCCGATGTATCGCGCCGACCAGAAGCACGCGCTGCGCAAGCTGGGGCGCGTGCTCGTGCAGTACTACGGCCTTGGCGAAGTGACCGGCAACATCACCGTGCTGCCGCCACATTTGCACGAAGCCGACGACGACAACCCCGGCAGCCGCCCCGGCACGTGCGGCTACGCGCGCACGGGCATCGAAATTGCGATTCTCGACGACGCCGGTCACCGGCTCGAAGCGTTCGAGACGGGCGAAATCTGCGTGCGCGGGCCGGCCGTGATGAGCGGGTACGACAACAACCCGGAGGCGAATGCCAAGGCCTTCAAGCACGGCTGGTTCCACACAGGCGATCTCGGCCATCTGGATCGTGAAGGATTCCTGTATATCACCGGGAGGTCATCGGATATGTATATTTCCGGCGGCTCCAACGTGTATCCGCGCGAAGTCGAAGAGGCGCTGCTGCTTCATGATGCCGTGCACGAGGTCGCGGTGCTCGGCATGCCCGATCCGAAATGGGGCGAAATGGGTGTGGCCGTAGTCGTGTGCCGCGCGGGATGCGAGGTGACGCCCGAGGCGCTGCTGGAACATCTCGACGGGAGGCTCGCGCGCTACAAGTGTCCGCGACAATTTGTGTTCTGGGAGACATTGCCGAAATCGGCGTACGGCAAGATCACGAAGAAGGATGTGCGCGCGATGCTTGCGGCGGACTGGGAGGCGAGCCGCGCCGATCAAGCGGAAAAGGTCTGAGATGGCGGTCTATCGATTGGGGACGAAGACGCCGTCTTTGCACCGTGGGGCCTACGTTTCCGAACACGCGGTCATCATAGGCGATGTCGAAATCCACGAGGACGCGTCGGTGTGGCCGGGTGCGATCCTGCGCGGTGACAACGAACGCATTGTCATCGGACGCGGGACCAACGTGCAGGACGGCGCGGTGATCCACGCGGATCCGGGGTTTCCGGCGACGATAGGCGAGTGGACGTCGATTGGCCATCAAGCGATGCTGCATGGCTGCACGGTGGGCAACCGGTGCCTGATCGGCATACAGGCGGTGCTGCTCAACGGTTCGACGATCGGTGATGGCTGCCTTGTGGGCGCAGGCGCGCTGGTTGGGGAGGGCAAGATATTTCCCGCCGAGAGCATGCTCATCGGCGCGCCCGCGAGGCTTCATCGCGCGGTAACGGCGGACGTTGCACAGGGCCTCTATGCGAATGCGCTGGAGTATCACGAGCGGGGGCAACAGTACTCGCGCGAACTGGAGCGTATAGCGTAGAGATGCCGGTGATTTTCGGGGCCGTTCAGCGTTGTTGTGGGCCACGTGACCACGTGACAAGGGGATTCAACGTGGTCCTGCACGACTGAGCGGCTTCGTTGCGCGTTCACCGAAAGTCGAAGTCAAGCCCGGTCTGCCGGTCGAGCAACCGGACAAGGAGGCCGCGGCGAAACGGATGCCGCTGCGCATCCAGCCGTGCGCTATGGTCACTCGCTGAGCCGGAAATACTCGCTCGGCACCACGCCAAGCTGCTTTTTGAACATCGCGGTAAATGCGCTGGGGCTGTCGTAACCCAGGCCGAGGGCGACATCCAGAATGCTCCGACCCGTCGCGAGCCGCTCCAGCGCCATCAGCAGGCGGGCTTGCTGCCGCCACTGGCCGAAGGTCATGCTCAGTTGCTGGGCGAAGGTGCGCTGGACCGTTTTGGGATCGACGCCGACGACCTGCGCCCATTCAAGCAGCGTTCGCTTGTCGTCTGGCGCATCGAGTAGCTGTCGGCAAATTTCGACGAGATACGGATGGGTGGGAAGCGGGAGATGCAGGGGGAGCACGGGCAGGAAGTTCAGCTCATCCAGAAGCAATCCCATCAGCCGCCCGTCGCGAGAATCCGCTGTGTAGTCGCCTTTTATGTCCATGGCGCTCAGAATCAACTGCCGCAGGAGGTCGGAGATCGCAACGGTGTGGCATCGCTGCGGCAAACCGCGCGCGGCGTCCGGTTGAATATAGAGCGTACGCATCGTCACCGCATTCACCATGCGCACCGTATGCGCCGTGTGAGCCGGCATCCAGATGGCCTGAGTGGGCGGCACGATCCATTGACCGGCTTCGCTGCTGACAACCATGACGCCATCGACCGCATAAATCAGTTGTGCGACGGAATGATGGTGTAACGGGCGGATATGGCCAGCCGGGAAATCGACGGCCCGGCTGCTCACCGGGACCGTGTCGCGGTGATGATCGCGTTGGGTGGAAGCGTGGCGTGGCATGTCCGTTTTGCGACGATTGGGCGGAATTTCTCGTGAGACAGGTGATCAGTGTATCCCTAAACTGCGCTGCCAACTTCACCCTCTTTCACGCCATGAAGATCGCGCCCACTCCAGTTCACAGCACCGATCGATCGAAACCGGCCAGCAAGGCTCGACACGAGACGGCATTCGGGATACTCGGCGTCACGAGCGCATCGCATTTGCTCAACGACATGATTCAATCCTTGATGATTGCCGTGTATCCGGTTTTCAAGGTTGGGCTGCATCTATCGTATTGGCAGATCGGTTTTGTCACCTTGGCTTACCAGCTCACCGCCAGTCTTTTGCAACCGCTCATCGGGCGCTTCACGGATCGCCGGCCACAACCGTATTCATTGCCGCTCGCGATGATATTCAGCTTCTGCGGGCTGTTCGCGCTGTCGGCTGCACGGGGGTTCTTCGCGTTGATTGGCGCGGCGATGCTGGTGGGCGTCGGCTCATCGGTATTTCATCCGGAGACGTCACGCGTGGCGCGGCTTGCGTCCGGCGGACGTCATGGACTTGCGCAGTCGATCTTCCAGGTGGGCGGCAACGCCGGTAGTGCGATTGGTCCGCTTCTTGCGGCTTTGGTCGTCGTGCCGAACGGTCAGGGTAGCATTGCATGGTTCACGATCGCGGCCCTGCTGGCGATGATCTTGCTGTGGCACGTGAGCTGGTGGTACGACGACCAGCTCGCGCAGAGAAAACTCCGCAAGGCAAAGGCTAACGTCCCGCCAATCGACGCGCGTGTGGTGGCGCCGGTTGTCGGCATTCTGGTGGTCCTGATGTTCTCGAAGTATTTCTACACGGTGAGCATCAGCAACTACCTGACGTTCTATTTAACGGAGAAATTCGGAATCAGCGTACGTGCGGCGCAGTTGCACCTGTTCATGTTTCTCGGCGCGGTGGCGTTGGGGACGTTGATTGTCGGCCCATTGGGAGACCGGCTCGGCAGAAAGACCGTGATCTGGTTTTCGATCCTGGGCGCCGCGCCTTTTACGATTGCACTGCCTTACGCCAATCTTGCGGTCACAACGATCCTGATCACGCTGATTGGCCTGATCGTATCGTCGGCGTTCTCGGCCATTCTGGTTTATGCGCAGGAGTTGATGCCTGGACGAGTCGGCATGGTGTCCGGCTTGTTTTTCGGCTTTGCGTTCGGTCTGGGGGGAATCGGTGCAGCCACGTTGGGCTGGATGGCGGACCACTTGGGTATCACGGCAGTCTACACACTTTGTGCGTGGCTCCCGGTGCTGGGCTTCGTCGCGGTGTTCCTGCCGAAGCAGGCCACTGCCGTCGAATCTTCGCAGGACCGCAGATGAAGATAGCGGACCTGGTTTGCATTGTCGGCGTTGTCGGGACATTCGCGCTGGTGTCACATGTCAGTTTGTGCCTGCACATCAAGAGGATGAAGGAGGCGATCGAAAGCGAGCCCTTTGCCCTGCGCGGGGTGACTCGGCGCGAAGCGTCCGAAAGGCTAGGCGATTGGGAAACGCAAAAGAGGAGGCTATTGTCGATGGCGATCTTGTTCGCCGGGGTGCTGTGCGCCGTGGACTACATATTCTCTTTTGCGCTTTAGCAGGCGCGCACCCTGGAGCCGCGTTCCCGGATCCAGCGCCGATTCGACACGATCAGGTTGAAGGCATCTCGTGCGCATGGCGTGGGGAGGGCGCTTCGCTGCCCGTGGATGTGCGTTGCCGCACATTGCTGACCGAACCGATACTCGTACTCTAATGCGGGAACGTGCTCACGTTTTCGATGTGAATTCTCCGGCGATGTCGACTGATTTGACGACCGGGCTGGCAACAGCCGGGTCGGACTGCGTTTGCTGGCCGTTCCGTGGTTCGCAAGTGGCAAATCGGTACCGTATTGGAGCCGCCGCATATGGGTTTTGATAACGAACATCCGAAGTTGCGCGAGCGCGTGAGTGCAGGCAGGCAGTCGGATTCATATCGTCTCGAGAACGACTACAGGTTGCTAAAAATCTATCGGACGCCACATAGTCAGGCCCGGATGGAACGCATCGGCCGCCTGATCTCGTCGGGCTCGTCCCGGCTGCGCGCGCGATGTGCGTGGCCCATGGAAACGTTTACGTTCCAGGAAAAAGACGCTGTCGCCGTTGCGTTCGTCGCGCACCAATCGACACTCGCGCAACGGATACCGCCTGCGAAGCGTCAAGCGAGTTTTCCCGATCTCGACTGGCGCGGCGTCGTGCGCTTCGCCGGCCAACTGGCGCAATGCGTTGCGACCGTCCATGCCGAGAATATGCTGGTGGGCGACCTTGATTTGCACAATGTGCTAATCGATTCGCATAACGAGTTAATACTTACGCGCTGCGATAGTTTTCTCCTCGAGGGAGAAGCGATCGATCCATCGGATTCAGCCGCCGAACTGCAATGCCCGCCACCGGAGTTGCAAACCGGGCGAGGCGAAAGCACAGTGAGAACGATCGATCACGACAATTTCACGCTGGCGCGGCTGATTTTCAAACTCGTGTTTCTCGATGACGGCCAGACCCAGAATAGCGTGGGTGACTGGGCGGCGCTATTCAACGGCGAACACGCGCGCAGCGCGCCCGCAGGCGGCGCGCATCGTGTGACGCCGAGCATGCTGTCACCGGGCCTCGTCGCTTGTTTCCGTCGGGCTGCCGACCCTTCCAGCACGCGGTCCACGCCGCGCCCGGACGCCGAACGCTGGTCGCGCGAACTGGCGGCAATGGCATCGTCGATGCGCACATGCGAGGTGGACAACACGCACACATACCGCGCCGATATGGAGGGCGGCTGTCCGTGGTGCGCGTCGGCGCGCGAGGCGCCCGCTTCGGACAAGGTCGGCCAAACACCGGTCTCGCCGGGGCCGTCTTCCCCGTCGCGCCCGACGCCGGCGCAGGCACGTCGAAGCCGCGCATTCATTGCGTTCGGCATAGCAGCCGCAGGTGCACTGGCGTTTATTGTGCTCAAGAGTTCGCAGCACGCGTCGGCCGGCAACGATGGCAACGCGCCGGAGCAACGCGCCAATGCCGTCATCAGCCAGTGGTTCGACGCGATCAACGCACCGCAAGGCAATCCGGACGCCCTGCTCAAGCTGTACGCAGCGTCCGCGGTCACTTACGGCGGCGATCCCCACTCGCAACCCGGAAAATACTTTCCGTACCTTTTCAGCAAGTGGCCGGAGCGCGACTACAAGCCCGTGCCCTCCACGCAAACCGCCACCTGCAATCCCCAGTCGCCGACGTGTGAGGTGAGCGTCACCGTTCTTTTCCGTGTGGCGCGACCTGGGGCGGCAAACGGCGGCTGCGTACAGTATCGGTTCACCGTCAACGTGGCCGGGCAGCCGGCCCTTATCACCGATGAAAGCTCCGCGCGCGCCGCGCAGGGTGCGTGCAGCGCGCTTGGCGGGGGCCCCGGAGCCAGCCAATGAACCGGCCGCAGAACGATCGCGTCAACGCCTTCTGGAGTTACCCGCGCAAACGCGGCGGACCGGGACTCGACGCGTTATTCCAGTCGATGGAAAAGCGGCTCGCCGAAGTCGTGTTACCCGCTTCCGTGAGGATCTTTAAGGATACGGACGAAGAGCGGGGCATCCGCTCGGGCGCCGACTGGAGCGCCGAACTGGTTCGCGCTGCGGGCTCGTCGATCCTGTTTTTCTGGAATCAGTCGCCGCTATGGATCTTTAGCGAGATGTGCAACTTCGAAATGGAGTTGTTCCGCAGCCGGGTCGATCGCATCGCTGACCGCTTCATCGAAGGGTGCCCGGAGTCCACGCTCGATGAACTGCGTAAATCCATGATCGTGCCGATTCGCTGGCATCCGATGTCGCCCGATCAATGGCAAAGCGTCACCGGCCCGAACACCCAACTGCTGCATCGTGACTGGAACTTTTCCAATATCATCGCGCCGCTCGACTTCTCCGTGCACCGGGAGGGTGCGTTGCCCGACGCAGGGTTTTATGAAAGCGCCGCGCAAACCGCAATGAGGGGCGTGAAACATCAGTACGAGCACATCTTCGACCTGCTGAATATCACACGCCAGGAGTTACTCGACTTTCTCACCACAGATTTGCCCGACTTCGAGAGTTACTGGAATAGTCAGTTCATCAAGCGGCTGCCCGCAATAGACTCGATGGTCGAATCGCAAGGCTGGGCTGCGCGAGATCTTCCGCAAGCGTGCGCCGAGCAACGCGGCTTCGCGCGGCGGATGACCGAGGGGCGGACGATCTGCCAGCATGAGAGCCTGGCGCTCGGTCTTACGCTGATCTGGCCCGCCGATCATGCAATGCGTGGTTTTTGGGTTTCGAGCGGTCCGCTCGCGACCTCCCGGGCCCGTTTCTGGGAGGACTACATGTTGCCCGGCGGGGCGCGGCCCGACAACGCGGGGTCGCTGGCCGTCAATGAATCGTCGGTACGTCACTTGCAGGACGGGCTCGGCCAGTTCGGGCTCTCGCTTCCCGACGCGAGTCAGGCGAAGCGCCTTCGCGAAGTCTACGCCTTGCCGCGCGCAACGCTTTATCGCCTGGGTCTCGTTGCCGGCGCACCGAATTTCTGGCACCTGAACGAAGGCGGCCAACTCACGCGGCAATCGGAAGGCGGCGCAGCCACCGCGGTCGTGCTCGTCAAGACGTTGGCAGGGCGCGACCATGACTGACGAACCCGCAGGCGCGGCACAAGCCCCCCAAGAGAGCAAACCGGCCGGTCATGCCGCGCCCGGTGGCAATGCTTCGACACCGGATCGCGCAAAGGATGCGGTTGGCGTGGCGGCGAGCGCAGGCGAGCCATCGCCAAGCGGCGCGGGAGCATCGGCAGGACCGGTGACAGGATTAGCAGCAGGATTAGCAGCAGGACCAGCGGCAGGACCCGGACCCGCCCAGACGCGCACCGTTGGCAGTCAGGACACTGGCTTCTCCACGGCTGAAGCCCTCTCTTCATTCCGCTTCAGAGTCGGCATTGACGACACGCTTTGGCATGCAGTCGTCGGCGCATTGCGCAAGGTTCTCGGCTCTCCAGCCACGGGCGCACGCACGGGGATCATCGCCGCGGACGAGCGTCTGCTGGGATTTGCCGCCGCTGAACTCTTTGCCTCGCCGGACATCTATATCCCGCGCGACGCGCCACCGTCCGGCATCGAGCGGCTGAGCAGCGTGACGCGCATGCACCGTCGTCCCCGAGACTTCCTTCGCAAATGCGAGGACCTGAGTGCGCCGGACGGCCCATTGTTCATGCTCGCCTGGGATGCCGAACACATCGATCACGCGAGCGTGGTATCGCTTGCGTCCGCTTGCGCCGCACCCGCGCTGCGGCACGGCGTGATCTGCCTGATGCTGGCAGACAACGCCCGCACGATGGGGCCAGTTGACGCGTTGCCGGTATTGCTTAACGTTTCGGAGCGTGCGTTCGAGATCGTCGTGCAGACGATCCGTAACCTCGGTGTCGAGGCGTCGCTCGATCTCGATGAAGAGCGTGGCCTTGAAGATCTGGTCCTGAACATGCACAGGACGTGGTCGCTCGAGGCCATCCTGGCAAGCCTGAACATGCCGGGCCATGCGGCCTTCATCCAGAGGGCCTGGCAATCGAAGTCACCGGAAAACGAGCAATCGCTGGCGTTCTTTCGCACCTGTGTTCTCGATGGCGAAGAAGATTCCCCTCGCGAAGCCGCCTGTCTGTTTCTGGTCTCGCATTTTTCGCAGTTGAGCGCCGATCAGATCATCGAACTCGGGGACGAACTGGCATCGGAAACCCCTTCGAAACAGTATCCGTCCAATCGCGTTCGCCGCTTCGATGGCATCACGGACCGCATCCTCGAGAAGTGCAACATCCGCTTTACGCCAGCCGGGCGTGGCTCGCCCATCGCGGAGCTGGCCGGCACGCGTGATCGGGACGGCGAAACGGACGTCGACAGCCACCGGCGCGCTGCGATCTTCCAGTTGATGTTCGAGCGTGAAGCGCCGTTATTGCGCGAACGCTACGTTCGCCATCTCGGTCATCGGCTTGCGCACGGCCACACATCGAACGCGCTCGCCAAGCGATTCATGGAGCTCGAGCTCGGCACCATCCGGTCACTGATCTACGAAGACCAGGTCGCGGCGCAAGAGCGACTGAAGCGGCTCGTGTACGGCGACCTTCAATGCCAGCGCGCCCCCCGGCCCGGCGTGTCCGAATCGGCCCAGCTCGTGAGCCACGAACGTGCGCTAGCGCGCTCGGTGGAGCGCACGCCGGCCCTGATCGCCGAGCTCGCGGGCGCCTCGCCCGACGACCGCTTGCTGGAAGTGATCGGCTCGCTGTGTTCGCCCGACCCCATGCCCGATGTGGTGCTGCCCCGCGTGTTGCTTGCCGAGAGCAGGGCGCTGCTGTTCTGGCATCTGTACACCCAGTATCCGCGCCGGATAACACTCGAAAGCTATCGAAGCCTGTTCCTCGCCCGAACCGCCGACGATGACGACGCGCGCGCGGCACTCGTGAACACGTTGCGCCAGCACTTTCATTCTGTCGAGAAAGGCGAGGGGTGGCCGATTGCCTTGGCAGGTTTTGACAGCCTGACGATGCTGGTCGGCCTGATCGACAATATTGTTCGCTGCTTCTACAGGATCAAGGCTGAGCCGCCGACTCACGCCGACGTGATCTTGCTCACTGAAACCTGCGCACATTATCTGAATCGCGCCGTGTGGGGGCTGCGCTGGTCGGCTGTCGAACCGTGGGCTCCCGCCGAGCCCGGCAATGTGGCGGCCGAACAGCGCGAGACCAGCCTGATGCACGTGCTGTCGAGCCCGTACGTCTGCGCCTGGCTCAACCGGGAAACTCCGATTGAGCGATCCGCGACCGACACGCCGGACGATGTGTACGCTGAGGAGCGAACGTTGTGGTACATCGCGCGCCAGGTCGCCGACGCGGTGTTCGCCTGTGCTTCGTTTGGCACTGCCGAATACGATGCGCTGAGCTGTTGGCTCGCGTTGCAAATGGGCCTTGATCCAAACGACCCTCGGACGCCGCCGTTTGCCAGCGGGTGGTACTGGGAAAGCCTTGTGAAGCCGGACCCGGACCCTCATCCCTGGCTGATTCGTTTCGGCGCCGCCATTCGACCGTTGCTCGCGATGCTGCCGGTGGTGGTTCTCATGGCGATGACGCATCGCACGGCTTCGCATCCCGAGTCGGCAACCGCCGGGCCCGGTGACTTCGTGTTTTCCGGCACCTTGCGCACCTGGTTGACCAGTCGCGAAGGATCGCAATCGCGCGCGCAGGCATTGCTCAAGTGTGTGGACGACTGTTGGCCGCTGCTGTCGAACTGGTATCGGATCAAAAAGAGCCAGTTTCCGAAAGTCGACCTCGACGAGGCCAAGGCCGCATTGGATGATCGCGTCACGACCTTGACGGTGTTCGTCAATTGCCTCAAGGCGCTGGGCTGAAGACCGGACTGCCACGTTGCGGCTGGAGCGCGCGTACGCGCCTGGCACGGCTGTTTCACACGGAGAGAAGAGTCACATGGATATCCAGTCGCTGTTCGAATTCGTTCCCAAAGGGAAGAAGCCGCCGCCCGTGACCCGCGATGAGTGGCAATTTCCGATCGAGCGCGCGGCCCGCAGGATCGGCACGATACTCGGTCTGTTTTCGGACCGCGAAGTCGTGCGCGTATTCACAAACCGGCGGTTCGTCACGGAGGTCAAGCTCGACGTTCCGGACATGAGCACCTCGACCACGCGCGTCATGCGCTGCGCGGTTCGCCTTGAAGGCGTAGTGGCATCCACCCCCGAGGCGGCGCGCAAGTTCTTGCAGCGCGCGCTCAAGATCGATTTCGACTTCGAAACGACATTCAAGGAGGCGATTGGCAACGCCACGGCACGTTATGGCCGCGATATTCACGATACGTTTGCGAGGCGCTGGGACAGACGCCCCGGTTGGGAGCCCTGGTGCGCGGCGATCAAGGACGCGCTGACCGAACAGAACTTTCCGATCGAGAACGTGCTGATCAGGTCTGTTACGGCGGACACGCGCGAATCCGTCGATTTCAACGACCCGTCCAATTCGCTGACGGTACGCACGTCGGACATGTTGCAGAGTAACCGGATCGGCTACAAGGCCCGACTCACTTGGGGGACGACCGAGCAAAGTTCGGTCGCACGGCTGACCTACGACGGTACGGTCGAGGGCCGTCAGCCGGGCGCGCGGCTCAGGAATCCATGGATGCCCAACCAGATTCAACCTGTCGAGGCGTGGTTTCGGGCGCTGCTTGCGGAGGAGCTGTCGAAGGAAACGTGGGTCAATATCTGCGCGGCGACGCCGGCATTTTGCAGCGAGCTGGCCCGCAAACTGTCCCTCGCGCTCGGTCCCGGAACCGGCCGCATCGTGCAGACGCTGATTCTTTATCCGGTGCTCGATGCCGAGGCGGCCCCCGCCGAAACCACGATCAGATTCACTGCACGCTATCCGGTCAACGGCGTGAAGGGGGATGGCATCGAAGTCGAGCATGCCATCCAGTACAAACTGATCGACCGCGACCGGTGGGAGGCGAACGGCGCGCCCATACCGAAGGAATTTCTCAAGAGCTATGCCGCCGAAGCATCGAAGGCGTACCTGCTGAACAAGCGCTTCGAGGAGGTGATCGGAAACTATCTCAACGGTGTGGATGGCGACCGCGAATTCTCCAGGTCGATCACGGCAAGCATCGAGGCCTCGGCGGCACAGGTGGGTTATCGAATCGTTTCGGTGGCGGCGATTCTTGCGATTCCTCAGATCGACTTCATTCAAGGTCATCCGATCCCGATCGACGAGGGAGAGTACGGCCTTCAGGACCCGACGATCAAGGCCGTCGTCAGGATCAAGGTGGAGGTGCGCGTTCATCAGCAGGGCGGCGACACCTTCGCGCGGGCGCTTTCGGCATATGACGATTTCGAGGACCGCGTAAAAGTGTCCATATCGGAAGCGGTTCGCACTGCGCTCAGTTCGGAGAGCGCGCTCGACTACTACAGTTCTCCGTATGTCAATGGCGTTCCCGTGGCCAAAGACGCAAGCGGAGTGTTTCACGACGCGGTGCAGCCCGCTCGCCGTCTGGACCTGCCGGCCAGAGTGCTTCAGGCGGTGAATGAGACACTCGCCAGAACTTACGGACTCGAGGCGATCACGTTCCGGCTGGAGCCGGGCAGGGACCCGATCATCGACCGGATGAATGAGCTGACGCGGCTTCCTTTCTCCGAGGAGGTGCCGCTTTTCATTCAGCGGCCCGGCACCCAGACCACCATTACCATCAACGCCCACGCGTCGGTTTTCGTGGAATCGGTAGACCAGCAGAACTGGACGAGCTTTTACCTCAACGCGAAACGGCTGGACGTCGAACAACATAAAGCGCTGATTAAATCCACGCTCAAAGACTGCCTGGAGCTGCTGAAGAGCATTGTCATCAATACGCCCCGCGCCGCCCTTCATTCGGACGATGTCCGGCGCGTCGTCATCGCCCATTTCGCACAACGAATGAGCGAGCAGCTTGGGCTGTGCGTCATTCTTCACCCATTGCTGCTATCCGTGCATTATCCGCAGTTGGGCGACGTTGCTGTTCTCGAAATGGAAGCCCTCACGGCCGAACTCAAGGCGCTTCTGGCGCAACGCGCCAGAGTTTCCGACGACGGCGACGGATTCGTCAGCAACCCCAGAGCGCAAATCACCAAGCGCATCGAAGAAGTCAAGAAGCAATTGAAAGAGGTATCGATCGAGGTCGAACAGGAATCGCAGTCCGCCGAGACGATCCGTATTGAGGAACCACTCGGCCCGCGGCAAATTACGCGCGCGCCGGGTGCCGGCGAATATCGAGGACCGCATGGCGAGCAGGACAGCGCGCCGTCACCAATGAGGTGATCTTGCGTCCCGGCGCGAATCTGTTCGCACAGGAGACTGTTGCGCGATGGCGGCGTTCACGATCGGTAGCAATCGACGCGCGACATTATTCCGGTCGCAGGGGTCGCGCTCATCATTGACATCGGCCGGATTCTCAACGAGGTGCGCGCACTGGTGAACATGATCGGCAACGTAGTCGCAACGATCGTGATCGCGCGATGGGAAGGCGTGCTGGACGTTAGCGAAGCGCGACGCATTCTTGCGGCTGCCGGTTCAACGGAGCCGGTTGTGCTGCCGGATCTCGAAGGCCACGACAAGGCTTGACAGCGCCGCGCCCACTCGCAGGGGCGACAGCCCCGCTTTACTGCTGCTGTCGTTCCATGGCGGAACATTTCTGGCGACCCTTCGGGGTCGCATTTTTATTTCCGCGTTCGCCGTTCGATCATCCGGCCTACCCTGGCCTGCTGCCTGGGCGTCGGTGGGTCGGTCAGGTACGGCTCCGCAACCAGCTCGTTTTGAAGGCCATCCATACGGCGTCTGTGACCCCTTGGTGGCGCGGCCCTATCATCGTGCGGATCTGGCGCGCGCGGCGCATAACTCCGTGCAACCGCCGGATTTCGTGCATGAGCCGCTAGACGGTCGCGGTCGGCTCGGCGTCGTAGATGGCCGCCAGCTCGGCGGCGGTCAGGGGTGGCGGGCGCATGATGCAGGTTAAAAGACTGTATGTACAGAATCACAAAAATCACACCCTGTGATTTTCAGACGACTTCTGGGCTGGCCGACCGGCTCAAGCACAGCGTAAATTGCTGCGCCGGTCTCTCCGCAAGCCTTGACGCCTGTCATGGTGGAAATTGCGGGCCGGTTCAGAATCTTCAGGCCGCCAGCCTCGGCTGGTGGTGCAGGATCGGTTTGACAGCCGGAAAGCATGACTCCCACACCTGCAAGGGTGTGGGACAGCCTTTGTTCGTCCACAGGTTTCTGTGGGCGGGCCTGGGCGGGGGAGCCGCGAGGCTCGCTGGTCGCCATGCCCAGTCTGTTAACCCTGTTCAGTGCCCGCTCACCCTTACTCCCCCATATCACCGGGCGGGCCGTTTCCTGAACCGGAGCGGAAAACGTGCAACGTCAGTTTCCTGGTGGATATGCCCGCGACGAGTTGGGTAGCGAAATCGCGCGCCTGAACCTGCTGCTTGAACGGCAGCTTGCTTTCCGCGAATGCATGTCTCTCCTGGCAGACCGTATCGAGCAGGTCGCAACTGACCAGCACCGGCAGAAGGCTACACGCTGCCTGCTCGATCTCGTTCGAAGTGCCGCTGAAACGTTTCTTGAGCAGCTTCCCGAAGTGAGCGCTGCCGCCTGAATGGCAGCGAGCAAGTGACTTGTCGTGCGAGAGGCCGCTTGCTATCAGGCAAGCGGGCCGGACTTTGCCCAATCCGCATCCGTATTTAGGATTTGTCTGCTGTTGCACAAATTCAAGAGCGGCAGAATCAGGAATACTAATTTGATATGGAGATAGCATGGCCGAGTTTGATCTATTGCCTGGAAATATCTCGGGGCGTCAGTCCTACCACCGGGCGGTGCCGGGAACGGAAAGCGCGGCGCAATTCTCGGTCGTGTCGTTCACAGCCACCGAAAAGATGGGCGAACCCAACATCGTCCATGTTGAGCTAACCCACCCGCAGCAGTTATTGCGCGCCGACTTCCTGAGCCGTGACGCGGTCTTCAGCATCAAGGCCGATGACGGGACCACGCGGCGC
>NZ_QLSU01000047.1 GCF_003268775.1 Paraburkholderia unamae | reverse complement strand
GCCGCCATCTCCAGATGCTGGCTGTTGCGCATGATCTTGATCATCAGGTCCGTGCCGATATTGCCGGAGCCGATGATCGCGGCCTTGAGTTTTTCTCTTGCTGACATGTTTCCTCCACGATGGAAGGCGGCGGGCGCGCATGCGCTCACAGCCCTTCTTTTCAGTGATCGCATGGTAGGAGGACTCCCATTAACTGTCAACATGTGATTTTGACTACTGTATATTGAGAGTTAATGGAGTGAATCGAGTCTTGCTTGCGCAAATGCCGGTTCAAACTATATGATTCGTATATGGAACATATAGGGAGCGTAGTATGGGCATCGTGAACATCGACGACGAACTGCACGATCAAATCCGCAAGGCGAGCACCGTGTCATGCCGGTCGATCAACGCGCAGGCCGCCTTCTGGATCAAGATTGGTATGTTGTGCGAAATGAATCCGACGCTGAGCTTCAATGAAATCGTGGCGCGTGAGTTGCGGGCCGCGGGCGTTGTGGAGCAGAGCGTCAGGGTGGCGTCGGCATGACGAAGCGCCCCGAAGAAGTGGCGTTGCTGGCTGAGTCGGGCAAGTTGCTCGCCGGTGTGTTTGCTCACCTGGACCGGCTGAACCTGATCGGCATGTCGACCATGGAGGTCAACGACCTTGTCGATAGCCACATCGTGAATGAACTCGGCGCACGCCCCGCGAGCAAAGGCCAGTATGGCTACGCCTACGCGCTCAACGCTTCGCGCAACAACGTGGTTTGCCACGGCGTGCCGTCCGCGACGGAGCGATTGCAGAGCGGGGATATCGTCAATTTCGATATCACGCTGGAGAAGAACGGCTATATCGCCGACTCCAGCAAAACCTATCTCGTTGGCGAGGTGTCGCCGGCGGCCAAACGGCTCGTGCAGGTGACCTACGACGCCATGTGGAAGGGCATCAAGACGGTGCGGCCCGGCGCCAGGCTGGGCGATGTGGGGCATGCCATCGAGCGGCACGCCCGGCTAAACGGTTATTCGGTCGTGAGGGAATATTGCGGGCACGGCATCGGGCGCGAAATGCACGAGCCGCCCCAGGTGCTGCATTGGGGAAAACCGCGAACGGGTCTCGTGTTGCGCGAGGGCATGGTGTTCACCATCGAACCGATGCTGAACCAGGGTGGGCATGACGTCCAGACCGACGACGATGGCTGGACGGTTGTCACGCGCGACGGGCAACTCTCCGCGCAATTCGAACACACCGTGGCCGTGACCGGAAACGGCGTGCGGGTCTTGACGCTGCGCCGCGACGAAAGGCCCGCGGCCTAACGCAGTTCGGACGCCGATGGTTCCAGCACGCTGCGCAGCTTGCCGAGCAGCCAGTTGACCAGCGGGTTTTTATGCCGGTAGTGATTCCATGTGGGAACCTGGTGCGCGCCCAGAATGCGTTTGAACTCGTATGAGGTCGCGCCCAGCTCGATTTCCGCGAAGCCTTCGCGAATGCCGAATTCGACCGTGCGAATGAACATGGCGAAATACAAGCCGTAGTCATGGCTCCTCGCGTAGTCGAGCCCGATATAGCGGTTGACCAGGTGACGCCCCTTGCCGATCAACTGCGTGAAACCGATCAGTTCGTCATCGAGAAAGAACAGCAGATAGTGGCTGAGGCGGCTCGTATTGGCGAAATACTCCGGCGTGAGCTTTTCGAATTTCAACTCGGCTTTTTGCCAGGTGTTCAAATACAGTTGATACACCTTGGCGACCAGGTGATCGGGCAAGCCCGCGCACTCTTCATAACGCAGCGCCGCCGCTTTTTTCAGCTTGCGCTTGAGCAGGTTCCTGCGGTCGCTCTTCATGGCCTGATAGTAGTCCGGGCCGATCGAGAGCACAGGCACGGGCAGCCCTTTTGCCGCCACGAAACCCTTGAGCGGCAGATTCTCGTCGAATCCCTTATAGGCGAGCAGACTCCCTTTCTTTTCGAGCGCCGCGCTGATGGCCGCGAGCGTCTCCCCGGAAACCTCGCCGTGAATGCGGCCGGCGTCGACAGTCGGGTGCCCGATGCACGCCAGCTTGAAGCGGATCCCGCTCAGGCTGCGCTTCAGCCAGCCGTTGGGCAGCAGGGTATTGAGCCGGAAATCCATCACGAAGTAGGGCGCCACGGTCACGAGCGCGCCTGCGCGGTAGACGGCGAAATAACCGAAGCTGAAGTCGTCCAGGCGCGCGGTCTGAAAGGCCTGATAAAACTCCGCGCCCTCCGGCTCGTCGCGCAGGAACCCCTCTGGCGGAGTGACCAGGTCCTCGATGTGCAGCATGGTAGCCGTCCTTTTTCTGATGGTCTTGCCATCGTTTTGTCATGGAAATTCACATCGTCCGTTCGCGTCACGGCAATGCCGGGCACCGATTGTCTGTGATCCGCACACAGTTGTCGAACGCCCGCAAGCCGTTGCGGCCGGAGCGATCGCTCACGGGCGATGTTGCACAAAAGCGACTCCCGCTGCGGGCAAATACTGCTCGCCGTAGGCGAACTGACAGCGAGCGCCTTGCTGCGCCCGTCTTTTCGGCATTTGTTGCAGTTTTTTGAATTGATTCTTCCAGATTCAGGAAGAGACCTTGCGGAACCGGGATCACGTTTTCCCGAATGTCCTTTTCTATACTCGCGGCGTCTCAACCCCAGCGTTTCCATAGAACTGGAGTCTCACAGTGAAAAAAATCTCGATCGCCGCAGCATGCGTCACCGCATTCGCGGCGGCTTCGGCCCACGCACAAAGCTCTGTCACCCTGTACGGTCTCATCGACGCCGGTATCGCTTACACGAATAACGTGGGCGGTAGCGGTCGTGTCGCCCTCGCGAGCGGCAACATCAGCGGCAGCCGCTTCGGCCTGCGCGGCGCCGAAGATCTCGGCGGCGGCCTCAAGGCGGTCTTCGTGCTCGAAAACGGCTTTAGCGTCAACAACGGCGCACTGGGTCAGAATGGCCGCATGTTCGGTCGTCAGGCTTACGTCGGTCTGAGCAGCAACGCGTACGGTACGCTCACGATGGGTCGCCAGTACGACGACGTCGTCGACTTCGTCTCGCCGCTGTCGGCCACGGCCGGCACGTTCGGCGATTCGGGCTTCGCCCACCCGTACGACAACGACAACCTTCAGCACAGCGTTCGCTTCAACAACTCGGTCAAGTACACGAGCCAGAACTACGGCGGCTTCAAGTTCGGCGGCATGTACGCGTTCAGCAACAGCACCGAGTTCGCCGTGAGCCGCGCCTACAGCGCGGCGGCAAGCTACAACTACGGCCCGTTGACGGCCGCTGCCGGCTACTTGCAGACGAACGGCTCGGGCGCCAAGACCGGCACCGCGTTCTCGAACACGAGCGGCGCTGTCGACCAGGCCGAAGTCAAGGGCAACCTCACGTCCGACGTGCAACGCACCGTCGCTGCCGGCCTGAACTACGCGATCGGACCGGCCGTGCTGGGCTTCGTCTACTCGCACAGCCAGTACCAGGGCACGAGCGCGTTCGGCCTGAACAACGGTTCGGTGCGCTTCGACAACTACGAAGTGAACGGCATGTACAACTTCACGCCCGCCCTCAAGGCCGGCCTGTCGTACGCCTACACCGACGCGCATCTGAACGGCACGACCTCGTATGGCGCCGATCCGAAGTGGAACCAGGTGAACGCGATTGCGCGTTACTCGCTGTCCAAGCGCACGGAAATTTACGGCGAAGCGATGTACCAGCACGCAACGGGCAACAAGAACGTCGCGGTCATGTACAACGCGGGCGGCGCGTCGTCGACGGGCAACCAGGTCATGGGCGCCGTCGGCATGCTCACGCGCTTCTAAAGCGGCGGCGTTGGCGTAGCACGAATTCATACGTCAATCCGGGAGTCTCTTTTTGCCCGTCTAACCAGACGGGCCTTTTTTATTGGCGCACGCGCCCGGCACGACCGGGCCGTCGCGCATTGCCTACTCGCAGTTTCAAAAGAAGAAACCAGCGGGGCGTTTATCGCCCGGTGGCGGTGAACTATCGTTGATCATCCTTTTTCAACGAGGCAATCGCCATGCACATCTACCTTGTCAGAATGGAGCATCCCGACGGGGAAGGCTGGAATCAGCACGTCGTCGAACACGTGCAGTATCTGAAAGCGTTGATCGCCCGCGGCCAACTGCTTGCATCGGGGCCGCTCAAGGCGGGACCAGGCGCGCGCCGGGCGGGCTTCATCGTCATGAAAGCGCCCGACCGCGCGGCGGTGCAGGCGCTTGTCGACGCCGATCCCTTTGCGCGCGAGGGCCTGATTTGCGCGCTCACCATCGAGGAGTGGGATCCGCTCTTCGGCATGCTCGCCGAACATTCGAGCCAGAGCTTGCCGCCCGAACTGGCCGCGCTTGCATGAAGCGCGAGCGCCATTCGGATCATGGACCTCTTCATCATGGGAATCGCGACATGCTGTATGAAATCGTGACGCTTTCTTGCCTGCCGCTCGAGCAGGACACCGTTTCCGCCGGCGCACACCGCTGGGTATCGGACGCCGACGCGTCGGGCCTTCTGCTTGGGGCGTGGCGCACGGAAATCGGCGAGCTCTTTCAGATCAAGCTCCTGCGCGCGTTCGAGACGCCCGAGGCGCTGGAGCAGGAGCGCGCCCGCGCGCTCGCCAGCACGCGGCCCTTCAATATCGACACGCCGAGCGTGGGGCTGAGCATGGAGCGCTATGCGCCGTTTCCGTTTTTGCCGCCCGTGAAGCCAGCGGTGTTTGGCGGCGTGTACGAGTTCCGGACGTATTGCCTGAAGCCTGGCGGCCTCGAGCCGACCCTTGCGGGCTGGGAGCGGGCGATCGAACCGGCACACGCGTATACGTCGCATCTCGTCGTGAACCTCTACGCGCTCGACGGGCCGCCGCGCATTACCCACATCTGGGGATTTTCGAGCTTCGCCGAGCGTATCGAGCTACGCGCGCGGCATTATGCGCAAGGTCTTTGGCCGCCCGTTGGCGGGCCGCAGCAGATCGCGCGCGCGACTTCGACGATCGCGTTGCCGGAAGCGTATTCGCCGTTGAAGTGAGGCTCAGGGTGGCGCGCCCTTGGCCGCCACCGCCGCCGCCGCGTGATTCCCATTCCCACCGTCTCCCGAAGCTTTTCGGCGTCTTGAGCCGCTACGCCTGTGCAGGCGGCTCACCCCTTCTCGCCGTTCCCCTCTCCGATTGCCCCGCATGACCCCTTCGCGCGCCCGCGCCAGCCGGCGCGCGCGGTGTCGCATGCGGGAAATGCCGTATTTGAATATCTAAAAAACACAGTGTATAAACACGTTGTTTAATAAGATCGAGCGAAAAATAGATATCGCGCGAAAAGGATTGGAGAGACGCCGCGAGGCGGCACGAACCAGCGACCCCGACCGGATGAAGGCGCCCCACGCGGCGCCCGCTGCGGCTTTCCGGCCCGCAGCGTGAACGGCCTGTCTGCAAGGCCGCGTCGCCTTTGGCACACGCGGCAGGGGCACGCTTTTGCCCGCAGTTCCGTGCATGTCGCGCAAATTGCCACGGCCCTGCGCACACCTGTCCTGCCAGCGGACCGGTGACCGGCTTCGCGCAGCGTTTCAATTTGATTAGTACTACCTAATTCAAACCAGTGGAGAGGAGACTCAGGCATGAAAGGAAAGGTGCTGTTAAGTGCGTTGCTAGGTCTGTATGCCGGCGTTTCATGGGCGCAGGGCAGCGTGACGCTTTACGGGATTCTCGATGAGGGACTGCTGTTCAACGACAACGCCGCCGGCCACCGCCAGTACGCGATGGTCGCCAGCGTGTTGAGCGGCAACCGTTTCGGACTGCGCGGCAGCGAGGATCTGGGGGGCGGGCTCCAGGCGGTCTTCGTGCTCGAGAACGGGTTTGACATCAACACGGGCAAGCTCGGCCAGGGCGGGTTGATGTTCGGCAGGCAGGCCTGGGTCGGCGTGTCGAACGCGCGTTGGGGGAGCGTCACGCTCGGGCGGCAATACGATGCGTCGATTGATTATGTGGGGCCGCTCGCCGCGCCGAGCCAGTGGGGCGGCTATATCGTCACGAATCCCGGCGACATCGAAAACTACAGCGCCGCCAATCACCTCAACAACTCGATCAAGTACAAAAGCGCCAGTTTCGCCGGCTTGACGTTCGGCGGCGTCTACTCGCTTGGCGGCGTGGCGGGCGACTTCACGCAGAACCAGATCATTTCGGTTGGCGCGAGCTACGCGAACGGCTGGATCGCGATCGGAACGTCCTACCTGAACGCACGCAATCCGAACGCCTCGTACTACGCGACGAGCCTGCCGAATGCCACGGCCGCGACCAACAACTTCTACACGCCCGTCAACAGCGGTTACGCGTCGGCGCACACGCTCCAGATGGTCAACGTCGCGCTTGCGTGGACGCTCGGGCAGGCCACGCTCGGCATGAACTATTCGAACAGCCAGTTCAAGGGCTTGAGCGGCCAGGCGGGCGTGCTCAATCCGGCCGGGCTCAAGGGCGACGCGGCATTCAACAACGTCGCGCTCAATCTGCGCTACCGGGTTTCGCCGGAACTGCTGCTGGGCGGCCAGGCGTCATACAGCCATGGCAGCGCGGTAGCGGGCGAACCCGGCGGCAAGTATGGCCAGTTCGATCTCGGCGCGCTGTACTCGCTCTCCAAGCGAACCGATCTCTACGCCACGGCCGTGTACCAGGTCGCCTCGGGCACGCAGTCGACGGGCACGCGCGCGGTCGCTTCGATCTTCGGGCTCACGCCTTCGTCCTCGAACCGGCAGGCGGCCTTGCGCCTCGCCATTCGTCACGTCTTCTAAACCGTCGGCGCGCATGCGCCATCCGGCCCGCGCCGCGAATGCGGTCGGGCCGCCCAATGCGGAGCTATTCATGGAATCCATCGAAAACGCGAATCGCGCGCTGTCGGCTGCCGGTGCTACGGCGAGTCGTGCGAAATTCGTCGTCGGGGCGCTGTTCTTCATCAACATGGTGGGCTATCTGGACCGCCAGATCCTCACGCTCTTCGTGCAGCCCATCAAGCACTCGCTGGGGCTCAGCGACGGGCAAATGGGGCTGATGCAGGGCGCCGCGTTCGTGCTCGCCTTCACGGTGGCCGGGCCCTTCATCGGCCGCCTCGTCGATCAGCGCAACCGGCGCAACGTCTTGGCGGCGTGCATCGCGATCTGGTCGCTCAGCGCGGCCGCGAGCGGCTTCGCGCACAACGCCACGCAGCTTTTCTTCGCCCGCATGGGCGTGGGCATGGGCGAGGCCGCGCTGCTGCCCGCCGCACTCTCGCTGATCGCCGACTACTTCGACGCGACGCGTCGCGGCAAGGCGCTGGGTTTCTTCCTGACGGGCGTCTACGCCGGCGCCGGTTTGTCGCTCGCCATCGTCGGCTTTGCGTTGCCCGGCATGGATGGGCTCGCCGCGCGGCTCGCCGCCGCCGGGCTGCCGATCGAAACGTGGCGTCTCGTGATGTTCGCGATGCTGCTGCCCGGCGCGCTCTGCTGCGCCTTGCTCGTCTTCGTGCAGGAGCCGCCGCGCGCATTCGCCGCTTCGCACGCGGCGCCGCTCGACTGGTCGGGGCTGCGCGACTGGGTCCACGGCATCGCGCTTTACGTGCCGCACCACGTCTCGTTCGCGCTGATCACGTTCTGCTCGTTCGCCACCACCGGCTGGGTGCCGACGGTCCTGATTCGCGAGCATGGTTTCGCCGCGCGCGAAGCGGGCATGACGTATGGCTGCCTGCTCGCGGTCATCGGCTGCGCCGCCGCATATCTCGGCGGCGTGATCGGCGACTACCGTAGCCGCAAGGCCGGCGGCCACGGGCGCGTGGCCGTGGCGGCGTGGTGCCTGCCGTTCGCGGCCGCGGGGTTTGCGACCGTCGCGCTCGCGCCCAATGCGGGCATCGTGCTCGCGGGCACGGCGCTGCTCTCGGCGGCGCTCGGCGTGGCCATGGTGATCGGTCTGCTTTCGATTGCCGACCTCGCGCCCGCGCGCTCGCGTGGGCAGATCTCGTCGATCTATCTGATCTTCACGGGGTTGATCGGGTCGGCGGGCGGCCCGGCGTGCATCGGCTATGCGAACGATCTGTGGGGTGCGCCGGGGCGGCCGTTGAGCGTGCTGCTGGGCCTCGTCTGTCTCGCGGTGCTCGGCGCGGCGGCGCTGCTGCTGTGGATTTGCCTTGGCAAGATTCGCGCAAGGACGGTGCGATGAGTAAGCCCTGCGGCCACGGCGGCCGCAGGGCGGGTCACGCTCAGGCCTGGAGCAGTTCGGGGTTGGGCGTGAGCACGAGGCGGCCCGACACACGCGCCGCCTCGACGCGCGCGTGGGCGTCCGCCGCGGCTTCGAGCGGCAGCGTCCCGGCGACGATGGGGCGCACCACCGACCGCGCGATCAACGCGAGCGTGTCTTCGAGCTGCGTGCGCGAGCAACTGGAAACCGGCAGCAGGCTGACCGTGCCGTGGATGAGTTGCGCCGGGCTGAAGCTCACGAAGGCGGGATCGACCTGGCCGATCAGCAGCCACTTGCCGAGCGGCGCGAGGCTGCGCCGCGTGGCGTGAAAGCAGGCGCCGCCGACGTTGTCGAGCACCACGTCCACGCCCTCGCCGCCGCATGCGCGACGCACGTCGGCGGAAAAATCGGCGCCGCGCTCGGCGATCACGACTTCATGCGCGCCGTTCTCGCGGATGATGGCCGCCTTGGCGGGCGACGACGTGGTGGCCACGACGAAGGCGCCCGCCGCGCGCAGCAGTTGCAGCGCGTGCAGGCCGAGGCCGCCCGCCGCGCCGGTCACGAGCACGCGCTCGCCGGGCGCGACGCGCGCGACGTCGCGTACGGCGTTCAGCGAGGTGCCGACGCAGCACGCGGCAATCGCCGCCTCGGCGAGCGGCACGTGCTCCGGCACGGGCGCCACGTTGCGCTGATCGACCGAGACGAACTCCGCATAGCCGCCGTTGAGCCCCCAGTCGCCGAGGAAAACGCGCTCGCCGCACAGCGTTTCCCAGCCGCCCCGGCAAAACCGGCAGGCGCCGCAGATGTAGCGCCGCTGCGTGGTGGCCACGCGATCGCCTGGCTTGAAGCCGCGCACGGCCGGCCCGGCGGCCTCCACGATGCCCGCGACTTCATGACCCGGAATCAGCGGCAACTGCACGCCTTTGTGCAGCACGCCGGCGCGCACCGCGATGTCGTGCGCACAGACGCCGCTGGCGGCCACGCGGATCAGCACATCGGAGGGGCCGACTTCGGGGCGCGGGAGAGTTTCGAGCTTGAGGGCGTCCACGCCGCCGGTTTCGCGTACGACGATGGCTCTCATGCGTTCACCCTTTCGAAGCGCACGAGCGCGGCGTGCTCGCCGAGCGGGTCGAGGACGGCGCGCACGCGCTCGCCCGGCGCGGGCAGCGCGTGCGGTTCGTCGACCAGATTGGCGTAGAGCAGCGGCCCTTCCTCCAGACGCACGACGATCACGGTATAGGGCAGCGCATCGGCGAACTCGGCGAAGTACGGCCGATGAAACCGGCACGCGCTGACGATCTCGCCGCGCCCGGACAGCGCGCGCAATTCGGCTTGCGCCGAGCGGCATGTGGGGCAGCGCAGCGCGGTGGGATAGCGCACGGCGCCGCACTGGCCGCAGGCCTCGCCGACGAATTCGCCGGCGCGCAGCGCCTGCCAGAAGCGGGCGTCGCGCTCTCGCACGGGCGGCATGGGCCGCGTTTCGATGGTCATGCTTCACCTCCATAGATGAGTACGGAACTTTGGGGCGCGGCGCACGCATAGACGATCGTTGCGGCGCCCGGAATCTGCCGGGCGAGCGCTTCGCCGCGAATCTGCCGCACGGCTTCGACGTTGAGCGCCCAGCCCTGCATGTAGCTTTCGGAGAGATGGCCGCCGCTCGGATTCGCGGGATGCGCGCCTTGCAGGCCGAGCGCGCCGTCGAGCACGAGGCGGTCGGCGCGGCCGGCTTCGGCGAGGCCGAGGCCTTCCAGTTCGAACAGGACGGCGGGCGTGAAGTTGTCGTAGAGCATCAGCGCGTCGGCGTCGGCGGCCCCGCGCCCGGCCATCGCGCGGGCCGACTCGTGCGCGCTCGCGAGCGCGCCGCGCCAGTGGTCGGCGGGGGGGAAGCTGGCGCCTGCAAAGTCCGCGCATTGCCCGTGTCCGGCGAGATAGACCGGGGGTTTCGCGAGACCTCGTGCCTCTTGCGCGGCGCTCATGATCATCGCGACGCCGCCGTCGTTGATGAGGCAGTAATCGAGCAGGCGCAGCGGTTCGGCGATATATCGGGATGCGAAGTAATCGTCGCGCGTGAGCGGCTTTTGCATGACCGCGAGCGGGTTGAGCGCCGCATGGCGGCGGAACGTGAGCGAGATCTCGGCGAGCGCGGCCGGATCGCTGCGATGCTCATGCGCGTAGCGGGCGTACATGAGCGCGTGAAACGCGCCCGGCGACGTCATGCCGTAGGGCGCCCAGAAGCTCATGCCGCCGCCGTAGGCGTCGCCCGCGCCGCCATACGTGGCCCCTGCGGAGCGCCCGTCGTTGCCGTAGACGAGCGCGACGCGGCGCGCCTGGCCGCTTTCGATCAGCATGGCCGCGTACGCGATGGCGATGCCGCAGATGCGCCCGGCGGCGGGCCACGTGGAGGAGACGTTGGGCGCGAGCCCGGCGAGTTCGGCGAAACGCTGGTTGTCGGGGATGCGGGCGACGACCAGGCCGTCGATGTCCGCGGCCTCCAGACCCGCGTCGTCAAGGGCCGCCTGGAGCGCTTCGACGCCCAGGTCGAAGCTGGTTCGATCCGGCAGCCGGCCGAATCCGGTCGTGCCTACGCCGACCACGGCAACAGAAGACTTCATTTGCACTCCTGAGATGATTGCGTGAATGACTGGGTGAACGATTGCGTGACAAAGGGCTGGGCGAGGCCCGGCGTCGTAACCCGCACGGCGAACACAGCGCCCGCGCCGGGCTCGTCGTGCAGGGTCGCTTCGCCAAGGCCCATGCGCGCCGTGGTGATGAAGAGGGTGCGCCGGTCGGCGTCGCCGAAAGCGCAGCTCGTCGGTTTGCTGACCGGCAGGCGGATCGACTCCGCGACGCGCCCCGACGGGTCGATGCGGTCGATCCGGCCGCCGCCCGCCATCGCCACCCAGAGGCAACCGGCTTCGTCGATGGCGCAACCGTCCGGATGGCCCGGGCCTTCAGTCCTCGCGTGCAGGGTGCGCGGTCCGACCAGCCCTTCCTCGCGCGCCCACGGATAGCGCCAGACCGTACTGCGGTAGGTGTCCACGAAGTACTGGGTGCGTGCGTCCGGGCTCCATGCCAGGCCGTTGCCCAGCACGAAGCCCGCGTCGAACGCGGCGGGCACGCCGCCCTCGAAGCGGAACAGGCTGCCGAGCGGCGCCTGCACGCGCCGGTCCATGCCGCCTACCCAGAGCGCGCCCGCGGGGTCGACACCCGCATCGTTGAAGCGCTGGTCGCCGAGAAAGACGTCGTCGCGCCACAGGTCGGCGAATGCGTTTTCCTCCGGGTCGTAGCTGCGAATCTGGTTGCGCTGGACGCAGACGAGCGCTTTGGGAGAGAGCGCCAACGCCCCGATGGGGCGCTCGATGGGAATCGAATGATGGCGGCCGTCGAGCGTCATGCGCCAGATGGCGGGCGCGGTGACATCGATTCCCCATAGACATGAGCGGCGCTCGTCCCAGATGGGCGACTCGCCCAGGTCGCAACGAAGCTCGCCGAGCGGCTCGGCGTATCCGGTTCCTGGCATTGAAAGTCCTTATTGAACAGAGTGTACAAAAGAGGAATTTTTTCTTTTCGAGTCTACATACAGCGTGTTCAAAATTCAAATGGTTTGTAGATCCGAGCTGGGTGGGACGCGGAAAATGCCCTTATTGTGGACGATACAGCCAATCAGTGCGTGGCTCCGGAGTGTGGGTGCAAAGAGGTGTCGGCCTGGAAATATCCGTTAAATCCCTTAGTTGATCGATTTTAAACACGATGTACAATCAAAAAACAGACACCAGGGAGGGGCAAATGAGCGAAGGCGGAGAATGGCGTAACAACCTGCATCACTACATTGACGGCCGGTGGATCGAAGCGGGCGCGGGCGGCACGCTGGAGATCGTCGATCCGGCTGAGGAATCCGGCTGCGGCACGCTTGCGCTGGGCGGCGAGGCGGATGTCGATGACGCGGTGCGCGCGGCGCGCGCCGCCTTCGAAACGTTCGGCTGCTCGACGCTGGCGGCGCGCAAGCAACTGCTGGAGCGGATCATCGAGTGTTACTCGGCGCGCCGCGCCGAACTCGCCGACGCCGTGCGCCGCGAGATGGGCGCGCCCGCGTGGCTGGCCGCCGGTCTCCAGGTCGATCTCGGGCTCGCCCATTTGCGCTCGGCGCGCGAGGTGCTCGATCGTTATGCGTTCGAGCACGACGCGGGGCGCTCGCGCATTGTTTCCGAGCCGATCGGCGTGTGCGCGCTGATCACGCCGTGGAACTGGCCGCTCAACCAGATCGCGTGCAAGGTTGCGCCCGCGCTCGCCACCGGCTGCACGATGGTGCTCAAGCCCTCCGAGCTGGCGCCCTTTTCGGCCACCTTGTTCGCTGAAATCCTCGACGAGGCGCAGACGCCCGCCGGCGTCTTCAATCTGGTGCATGGCGATGGCGCGACGGTTGGCTCGGTGTTGAGCCGCCATCCGGACGTCGACATGGTGTCGTTCACGGGCTCGACGCGCGCGGGCGTGCAGGTCGCGCTGAACGCGGCGCCTACCGTCAAGCGCGTGAGCCAGGAACTGGGTGGCAAGTCCGCCAACCTCATCTTGCGCAGCGCGGACCTCGAAGCGGCCGTGGTCGACGGCGTGCGCACGATCATGCTGAACTCGGGGCAGTCATGCAACGCGCCTTCGCGCATGCTGGTGCCGCGCGAGCGTCTCGCGCAGGCGAGCGACTATGCGCGGCGCGCGGCGCAAGCGATCGCGGCCGGGCCAGGCGCACCAGGCACGCAAATCACCATCGGACCGGTGGCCTCGCGCGCGCAGTTCGAAAAGATCCAGGGCCTGATTCGCCGCGGCATGGAGGAGGGCGCCACGCTCGTGGCGGGCGGCCCGGGGCGGCCCGATGGCGTCGAACGCGGCTTTTACGTGCGGCCCACGGTGTTCGCGGATGTGCACAACGACATGACGATCGCACGTGAGGAGATCTTCGGGCCGGTGCTCGTGATGATCGGCTACGACAGCGAGGAGGACGCGATCGCGATCGCCAACGACACGCCTTATGGACTCGCCGCCTACGTACAGGGCGAGCCCGGCGAGGCACGGCGCGTTGCGGCACGCTTGCGCGCGGGGCAGGTGGTGCTCAACGGCGCAAGCCTCGACACCGACGCGCCGTTCGGCGGCTACAAGCAATCGGGCAACGGCCGCGAGTGGGGCGAGCACGCGTTCGCCGAATATCTGGAAACCAAGGCGATCGTGGGCGCATGAGGCCACCGCGCAACGACATGACAGACCTTGAAAAAAACCCCGCCATGACCGGCTCGATGCAACATTGGCCGTTGCTGATCTGGAAGCTCATCGATCACGCGGCGCTCAATCACCCGGCCACGGAAATCGTGACGCGCACGGTGGAAGGCCCGCTGCACCGAAGCACGTGGGCGCAGGCGCACACGCGGGCCAAACGTGTGGCCGGCGCGCTGCGCGCGCTCGGCGTGCAGGCAGGCGACCGGGTGGGCACGCTCGCCTGGAACACCGTTCGCCATCTGGAGTGCTGGTACGGCATCTCGGGCATGGGTGCGGTCGCGCATACGATCAATCCGCGTCTTTTCGTCGATCAGATCGTCTATATCGTGAATCATGCGCGCGACCGCGTCCTGTTCTTCGATCTCAGCTTCGTCGATCTGGTCAGGCAGATTGCGCCACGCCTCGAAACTGTTGAACACTTCGTCATCCTGACCGATGGCGAGCACATGCCGCCGCAGGAGGCTGCGCGGCTGCTCTGCTACGAGGACCTGCTGGCCAGGCAGAACGGCGACGAGCCGTGGGCCGAACTCGACGAGAACAGTCCCGCCGGGCTTTGCTACACCTCGGGCACGACCGGCAATCCCAAGGGCGTGCTCTACACGCATCGATCCACGGTCCTGCACGCGTGGTCCGTTTGCCAGCCGGACCTGCTCGGCATGTCCGCGCGCACGAGTGCGCTGCCCGTCGTGCCGATGTTCCACGCCAACGCCTGGGGCATTCCGCATGCGGCGGCCGCTGTCGGCGCGAAGCTCGTCATGCCGGGCCCGGATCTCGCCGCGCCGGCGTTGCAGCGCCTCATCGTGGACGAGCGCGTGACGCTCACCGCCGCCGTACCGACCGTGTGGCTCGCCGTGCTGGCGCACCTGGAGCGCGAGGGCGGCGATCTTGGCGTGCTGGAGCGGCTCATCATCGGCGGCGCGGCGGCGCCGCCTTCGATGATCGAAGCATTCGAGCAGCGCTACGGCGTGAGCGTCGCGCACATGTGGGGCGCGACGGAACTGTCGCCCGTGGGGTCGTCCGGCATGCTCTGCGCGAGCGCGGCCGCGCTGTCGCCAGCGCGGCAGCTCGAACTCAAATGCACGCAGGGCCGCGCGCCGTTCGGCGTCGAAATGGTGCTGCGCGACGACGAGGGGCGCACGCTGCCGCGCGACGGCGTGCAGCGAGGCCGCCTTGCCGTGCGCGGACCGTGGGTGGTGGACCGCTATTTCGACAGCGAAGGCGGCCACGCGCGTGACCGGCGCGACGCCGATGACTGGTTCGACACCGGCGACATTGCGACCATCGACGAGCGCGGCTACATGCGCATCGTCGATCGCGCGAAGGACGTCATCAAGTCGGGCGGCGAGTGGATCAGCTCCATCGAACTGGAAAACGCCGCAATGGGCTGCCCGGGTGTTGCCGAAGTCGCCGTGATCGGCGTGGACGATCCGAAGTGGGGCGAGCGTCCCGCCATGCTCCTCACACGCGAGGCGGGCGCCGCAGTCGCGCAAGCCGACGTCAAGGCCTGGCTGCGCGAGCGGGTGGCGAAGTGGTGGATGCCGGAGCACGTGATCTTCATCGAATCGATGCCGCACACCGCGACCGGCAAGATCATGAAAACGGCGTTGCGCGAGCAGTTTGGCGCAGCGAGTTCCAAACCGGAGAAAGGAGGCGTCAAGCCGTGACCGAGACCGAAGTCAAAGCCGAAATCCAGGCGATCCAACCCGAACCGTTCGACAAGATCGGACGCCCGCTGCGCCGCGACGACTGGCGCACCCTGGGCGAATCGACCGAGCGCCTGCTTTGCGAAGCCATCGACGCAGGCGACGCGGAGCGCGCGAAAGCGCTGGTGCGCTACGCGCTGAACGAGCGCAAGCCCGTACACGACCTCAGCGCCGACTGGGTGTGGGACTCGCTCACGCGCATTGCGCAACGCTGGGGCGAGGACGCGGTGGGCGAGATGCTGCGTGACGTCCAGTCGACGTGGATGCTACGGCGCACGTGGAAGGCGTTCCTGAAAATGACGGTGGAGGAGCGCGCGCAGCTTTGCGCGGAAATGATGCGCTCGCATGCCTTCACGGCAGAGCCGGGCGCCAATGGCGTCACGGTCGAGGAGGACGACGAGAAGTACACGATCCGGCTCGACCCTTGCGGGTCCGGCGGCCGCATGCGGCGGGGCGATCCGGCCGACGGCTCGCCATCGCGCCTCGGGCCGCCCTACGAGTTCGGCGTGACCGCGCAGGCGCACGACTGGTCGTGGGGCCAGGAAAACGTGCCGTACTACTGCGCGCATTGCGCGGTCAACGAAATCCTGCCGATGGAATGGGGCGGCCATCCGCTCTGGGTCACCGCGTTCGACCCCGACGCCTCGCGGCCCTGCGCGTGGCTGCTCTACAAGAAGGCCGAAGCGATCCCGGTGCACTTCTATGAACGCGTGGGCCGCCAGAAGCCGCCCGCAGGCGAAGGCCAGTACTGAATCCGCCGGCGTCACCCGGCATCGACACGACACACTGGAGGAGAGACGACATGGCAGGACCACTGGAGGGGCTGCGCATCATCGAGATGGTCGGCATCGGGCCTTGCCCGTTCGCGGCGATGATGCTGGCCGACATGGGGGCGGAGGTGATCCGCATCGACCGGCCGCCCGTGCCGGGCGCGCCCAATCCGTATCCCATGCTCGGCACGCGCTTCGACGTGATGGCGCGCGGCCGCCGTTCGCTGACGCTCGATCTGAAGCACCCCGAAGCGCGGGACGTCATGCTGCATCTGTGCGAAAAGGCCGACGCCATCATCGAAGGATTTCGGCCCGGCGTGATGGAGCGGTTAGGCATTGGTCCCGACGATTGCCAGGGGCGCAATCCGAAGCTCGTGTACGGACGTGTGACCGGCTGGGGGCAGACCGGGCCGCTCGCCCAGGCCGCCGGGCACGACATCAACTACCTCGCCTTGACGGGCCTGCTCCACGAGATGGGCCCGGCCGACGTGCCGCCCACGCCGCCGCTGAACCTCGTCGGCGACTTTGGCGGCGGCGGCATGATGCTCGCGTTCGGCGTGCTGTCTGCGCTGTTCGAGGCGCGCCGGTCGGGTCGCGGCCAGATCGTCGACTCCGCGATGCTCGACGGCTCGAACCTGCTCGGCGCGATGATTCACGGTTTTCTCGCGCACGGTTCCTGGCGCGACGGACGCGAGACCAATATCGTCGCGGGTGGCTCGCACTTCTACGGCACCTACGCCTGCGCGGACGGCAAGTATATTTGCGTGGGCGCGATCGAGCCGCATTTCTACGCACTCCTGCTCGAACGCTGCGGCGTGACGGACGACGCCTTTCGCGATCAGATGAACGAAGCGCACTGGCCTGCGCTCAAGGCGAAGACCGTCGAACTCTTCAAGACCCGCACCCGCGACGAATGGAGCGCGCTGCTCGCCGGCACGGACGCGTGCTTCGCGCCCGTCCTCGATCTACATGAGGCGCCTCGCCATGAGCAGAACGTCGCGCGCGACAATTTCATCGAGGTGGACGGCGTGATCCAGCCAGCCCCGGCGCCGCGCTTCAGTCGCACGCAGGCGGGCGTGCACAGCGGTCCCGCGACGCCTGGGCAGCATAACCGCGAGATCCTCGAAGGCTGGGACGTGCCCGCTGCATTGATCGAGCGCGTTGATGGCGCGAGTCCCGCCAGTCGCGCCGCATAGCGTGCGATGCCGCGCATGCCGAAAACGATAAGCAGTCCGATGGATAGTGCGGGAACGGACGCTTGCGGCCTGCGCGTCGAGACGCGCGGCCGCGTGCGATGGCTGCGCATCGAGCGCCCGGCGCGGCTCAACGCGCTGGACAGATCGCTGGTGCACACGTTGGGGCTCGCCTTGCGCGAGGCCCAGCGCGATGACCGCGTGAGCGTGCTGGTGCTCACCGGGGCCGGTCGCGCGTTCTGTGCGGGCGCCGATCTGCACGGGCTCAGTCAGACGCTCCAGCAAGCGCAAGCCGCGCAGGGCGACGGCGGCACGCGCCGCGCGGACCGCCTCGTCGATCAATGCGCGGCCTTGATGCGCCGCCTCGAACGCGTGAGCAAGCCCGTGCTGGCGGCCGTGAACGGGCTCGCGGTGGGCGGCGGCCTCGAAATGCTTTTGTGCTGCGATTTGATCGTCGCCGCGCGCAGCGCCCGCATTGGCGACGGCCACGCGAAGATCGGCGCGCTGCCGGGCTCCGGCGCGAGCGCGCGCTTGCCACGCCGCTTGCCGCCCGCGCACGCGAAGTTTCTGCTGTTCACCGGTGACATGCTCCCCGCCGACGATCCGCTATTGGCGGCGCTGATTCATCGTGTGGTGGACGACGCCTCGCTCGAATCCGTAACCGCAGCGCTCGCCGACACGCTGGCCGCGAACAGCCCGCTCATGCTGGCGCGCCTGAAGCGCCTGCTCGCGAGCGGAGCGGACGCCACGCTCGGCGACGCGCTGCGGCTCGAACGCCAGGCGCGGCTTCGTCATGCCTCCAGCTTCGATTGCCGCGAGGGCGTGGATGCCTTCCGCGAAAAGCGCGCACCGGATTTTCAGGGCCGCTAGCGCGCCGTCGCCGGTCACCTTCACAACCCGCCTTCCTCTCCCGCTGCGCCGGCGCCCGTGCCATTGCCGGGATGCTAATATATACACGCTGTGCAAAAAACGGCGCCAGGTGCGTGCGGCAACGCGATATTTCGAATGCCCGCGCATTTGTCCATTCGAAATGACCATGCGCCGGCATGCGCAATATCCGGCGAATCAGGGAGATGGCTTGTCAATGCAGACGGATGATAAGGACGTTCAGGCGGACGCGCCCGATCGTATCGATTACTCGCAGGAGGCGCCTACCCGCATCCTGACCGCCGCCGCGCGCCTGATCCGGCGCAACGGCGTGCGCGCGGTCTCGTTCGAAGGTATCGCGAAAGCGGCCGGCGTCACGCGCGGCGCGATCTATTACAACTTCAAGGGGCGCGACGACCTGTTCCTGAGCCTGCTCGAGCACCTGATGGACCGGCGCATGGCCGGGCTGCGCAAGCTGTTGCAGGCGAGCGAGCCCGCCGCGCGGGTGAACAAGGTAGCGGCCCTGCTTGCCGAGGACATTCTGGAATGGCGCAGCTGGACCACGCTGTTCGCGGAAACCTGGCTGGACGCGCTCGGTTCCGAAGCCCTCATGGAGCGGCTGGCGAAGTTGAGGACGGGCTTCTATCACCAGATAGCCGGCGTCTTGAAGGAGGCCTTTCCGCACAGCCAGCCGGAGGCTCAGGAAGAGTTCGCGGTCATTTTGCTCGGCGTCGTGGCCGGGCTCGCGATTGAAGGTTCGATCAGCGGCCTGTCGCTGGGCGCGCCCCAACTGGAACGCTTTCTCGTCGACGCGATGATGGCGCGTTTCGGCGCCTGAACGCCGCACTGCGAATATCCCGCTTTCCATTCACGGCGGCGCTTGCGCGCCGCGCGTCGATTCCCGTTTTCCACCCCCTCCGGTTCCGCGGCGCGGCGTCTTCACCAGGCGCAGGGTAAATACGTATACTTATAAAAAACGTCGAGTTTATACAATGTGTTTAAAATGAATCGCAAGACAAAGCCATTGATCTGAAAACATCTGGAGAGAGACACATGAACAAGCCTGAAAGCCGGACGCTCGCTGCGCTAGTCGAGGAGCTGGCCGTGCGCTTTCCCGAGCGTCCCGCAGCCAGTTTCGAAGGGCGCACGGTCACCTTCGCGCAGTTTCGCGATCTGGCGATCGAGTTCGCGAAGGCCTTGCAGGCCGAGGGCGTCATGCCCGGCGACAAGGTGGGCATCCTGATGGGCAACCGGATCGAATGGCTGGTCGTGAACTTCGCCATCCAGTACCTGGGCGCGACCATGGTGGCGCTCAACACGTGGTACACCGCGCGGGAACTGGCCTATGTGCTCGATCATGCGGACATTTCCGTGCTCGTGACCGTGGATCGCTATCTGAACGCCGACTATGTGGAAATGCTCGACGGGCTCGCGCCGCTGTCCGAGACATTTCCGCGACTCAAGCGCGTGGTCATGCTCGGAGACCGCACGGCCGCGCAGGCGATTGGCTACGAGGCGTTCGTCGCGCGCGGCGCGGCCGTGGCCGACACGGTCATCCACACGCGGCTCTCCGCCGTGCAGCCGAGCGACATTGCTTACCTGCTCTATACGTCGGGCTCCACTTCGCATCCGAAGGGCGTGCTGTTGCAGCACGACAGCCTGATCGAGAATACCTGGAATATCGGCGCGCGCCTGCATCTGGATAGCGACGACGCATTGTTTCTGCCCGTTTCTCTGTTCTGGGGAATGGGTTGCGAGAACCTCCTGCTGACGAGCTGGACACATGGCGTGCATATCGTCATGCAGCAGCAGTTCGACGCAACGGAGGCGCTTCACCTCATCTCCCGTTACCGTTGCACGGCGCTTGGCGCGACGCCGAATATCGTGCACGCGATCTTCGAGCACCCGCAACGCGGCGAATACGATCTTTCCGGTCTGCGAAAGGGCGTGGCGTCCGGTTCGCCCGAGGTGTCGCGCAAGCTGATCGCAACGGCCATGCCGCTGCTGTGCCACTGCTACGGGCTGACCGAATGTTATGGCTTCGCGACGGTGAACGATGCGAGCGATCCTGTGGCCAGGCGCGCGGAAACCGAAGGACGCGTGTTGCCGGGGACGGAGGTGCGCATCGTGTGTCCGGAAACCGGGCGTACCCTGCCGGCCGGCGAAGCGGGCGAGGTGTGTCTGCGCGGGCACGTGATGCGCGGCTACTTCAAGAATCCGGAAGCGACGGCGGCGAGCTTTGACGCCGACGGTTTTTTCCACACGGGCGACCTGGGCGTGCTCGACGCGGAGGGTTTCCTGCACTTCAAGGGGCGCATCAAGGAGATGCTGAAGACAGGCGGCATCAACGTGGCGCCGATCGAAGTGGAAGAGGTGCTGCGCACCCATCCGGCCATTGAAGAAGCGTTCGTTACCGGACTGCCTGACCCTGTGCGCGACGAAGTGGTGGCGGCCGTGATCGTGCTGGCGCGCGGCGCGACGCTAGACAAGGCGGCGGTGCTTGAATACTGCCGGGCTTCACTGGCCGCGTATAAGGTGCCGCGCGAAGTGGTGTTCGTGCCCATGCACGAGATTCCGCAGACCAGTACGCGCAAGGTCCACAGAATGCGGCTGGCGGAACTGTTCAGCAAGGCCTAGGCGCACCGCGCCAACAGGCAGCGAGCCCGGATCTTTCCGGGCTTTTTTGTTTTCGCCGGGTTTCGCGGGTTTTCGTCGATTCGCATCACGTTGATCTGTCGCCATAGGATTGATCTATGGCGGTCAGAACTAATCGATAGTTGTGGACAAGCGCGATTCAGCATGTAATCGGCTGCGTTTAGCAGCATGTCCATGCATCATTGGGAGACGAAATTGAAGGTTCTTGTAGCAGTGAAACGCGTGGTGGATTACAACGTGAAGGTTCGCGTGAAGTCGGACGGCACGGGCGTGGATATCGCCAACGTGAAGTTCTCGATGAATCCGTTCGATGAAATTGCTGTTGAAGAAGCGGTGCGGTTGAAGGAAGCGGGTGTCGCCACCGAGGTGATCGCCGTTTCGTGCGGTCCTTCGCAGTCGCAGGAAACGCTGCGCACGGCGCTCGCGATTGGTGCCGATCGCGCGGTGCTGGTGGAGTCGAATGAAGACCTGCAACCGCTGGCCGTGGCGAAGCTTTTGAAGGCGCTGGTCGACAAGGAACAGCCATCGCTCATCATCCTCGGCAAGCAGGCGATTGACGACGACTCGAACCAGACCGGGCAGATGCTCGCCGCCCTGGCAAACCTGCCGCAAGCCACGTTTGCCTCGAAGGTTGTCGTGGCCGATGGCAAGGCTACGGTTTCGCGCGAAGTAGATGGCGGCGCGGAAACGCTCGCGCTCACGTTGCCCGCAGTGGTCACGACGGACCTGCGCCTGAACGAACCGCGTTACGTCACGCTGCCGAACATCATGAAGGCGAAGAAGAAGCCGCTTGAAACGGTCAAGCCGGAAGACCTGGGCGTTGACGTTACGCCGCGTTTGAAAACGCTGAAGGTCGCGGAGCCGGCCAAGCGTAGCGCAGGCGTGAAGGTGCCCGACGTTGCGGCGCTGATCGACAAGCTGAAAACCGAAGCCAAGGTGCTGTAAGGGAGCGATTTGAAAATGACGATTCTGGTTATTGCCGAACACGACAACGCGAGCGTCAAGGCCGCGACGCTGAACACCGTGGCTGCCGCGCAGAAGATTGGCGGTGATGTGCACGTACTGGTTGCTGGCCACAACGCGCAGGCCGAAGCCGATGCCGCTGCGAAGATCGCAGGCGTTGCGAAGGTGCTGCTGGCCGACGCGCCGCAACTCGAACAGGGTCTCGCTGAAAACGTCGAAGCGACGGTCATGAGCATTGCGAAGAATTATTCGCACATCCTCGCGGCGACCACGGCGGCGGGCAAGAACGTCACGCCGCGCATTGCCGCGAAACTCGACGTTGCGCAGATCAGCGACATCACGGCAGTGGTCGAGGCCGACACGTTCGAACGTCCGATCTACGCTGGCAATGCAATTGCAACGGTCCAGTCCAACGATCCGGTCAAGGTCATCACGGTCCGCACGACCGCATTCGACGCAGCCTCAGCCGAAGGCGGCAGCGCCGCAATCGAAAAGCTCGAAGCCGCAGCGGACAGCGGCCTTGCGCAGTTCGTGAGCCGCGAAGTCACGAAGCTCGATCGCCCGGAACTCACGAGCGCGTCGATCATCGTCTCCGGTGGTCGCGGTCTTGGCAGCGGCGAGAACTACACCAAGGTTCTGGAACCGCTCGCGGACAAGCTCAACGCAGCCCTGGGCGCGTCACGCGCCGCCGTGGACGCGGGCTACGTGCCCAACGACTACCAGGTCGGCCAAACCGGCAAGATCGTTGCGCCGGGGCTTTACGTTGCCGTGGGCATCTCCGGCGCGATCCAGCATCTGGCCGGCATGAAAGACTCGAAGGTCATCGTCGCGATCAACAAGGACGAAGAAGCGCCGATCTTCAGCGTGGCCGACTACGGCCTCGTAGGCGATCTCTTTGCAGTCGTACCGGAGCTCGCCAATGTCCTCTAACCCTAACGCAGAAAGGCCCGTTCACGCTCATCGCGATGAAATCGGGACTGCGAAATTTTCCGCGCAGTCCATGCTGTTCGTGCCGGGCAGTCGTCCCGAGCGCTTCGAGCGTGCGCTGGAAAGCGGCGCCGACGCGGTCATCATCGACCTGGAGGACGCCGTCGAGCCCGCGGCGAAGGACGCCGCGCGCGAGCACATCGCCAACTGGGTGTCGCGCAAGCGCCCGGTGCTGGTTCGCATCAACGGGCGGGGCACTCCGTGGTTCGAGCGCGACGCGAAGCTCGGCGCGCTGGACGGCGTGGCCGGCATCGTGCTTCCGAAGGCGGAGCACGCCGCCGATGTCGCTGCGACGGTCGCGCTCGCGCGCCGCCGCATACCGGTCTTCCCGCTGGTCGAGAGCGCGCTCGGCATGTGGAACGCGATGGAGATTGCGAAGGCGCCGTTCGTGAAGCGCCTGCTGTTCGGCACGCTCGACTTCATCGCGGAGATGGGCATGGATGACGACGGCGAGCCGCTCAATCACCATCGCGCGCAACTCGCGCTGGTATCGCGCGTGGCGGGTATCGAAACGCCGGTGGACGGCGTCACGCCCGATATCCACGATGAAGGCCGGCTTGAACGCGATGCGGAAAACGGCAAGAAGCTAGGATTCGGCGCGAAGCTCTGCATCCATCCGAAGCAGATCGAAGCGGTACATCGCTGCTATCGCCCGAATGCGCGCGACCTCGATTGGGCGGCGCGCGTCGTCGAAGCGTCGGACAAGACGCAGACGGGCGCGATTGCGCTGGACGGCAAGATGATCGACCGGCCGGTGCTGCTGCGCGCCCAGCAGTTGCTCGCGCTGGACGCCGCCGTGCGCCGCAAGGCCGATCGTTTTGTGGAAGCGGTACGGTAAAGGGTGCGGAAACCTGGCGCGGCAAGCCGCGCCAGGTTTCGCTTGCCGCTCACACCGCGCCGGTTTGGCGCAACGTCTCGATGCGATCTTCGCGGTAGCCCAGTTCCCGCAAGATCGCGTCGGTGTGTTCGCCGAGCGCGGGGACCGGGTCCATGCGCGGCGCGTCGTCCTGCCCCACGCCCGGCGGATAAAGCGCGTCGACGGCGCCTGCTGGCGTCGCGATGCGGGTCCAGCGCTGTCTCGCCGCGAGTTGCTCGTGCGTCCACACGGCGTGCATGTCGTTCATCTGGGCGCTGGCGATTTTCGCTTCCTCCAGGCGCTCGATGACCTGGCGCGCCGTGAGTGCTCCGAATGCGGCTTCAATGACCCGCCCGAGTTCCGCACGGTTCTCCACACGCCGGCTGTTCGCAGAGAAGCGTCCATCCTCCGCGAGGTCGGGCTGCTGGATAACGGTCTCGCAGAAGCGCTTCCATTCGCGTTCGTTCTGAAGGCCGAGCATCACGGTCTTGCCGTCGCCCGCCTTGAACGGCCCGTACGGGTAAATGGTCGCGTGCGAGGCGCCCGTGCGCTGCGGCGGCGTTTGTCCGTCGATTGCGTAGTACAACGGATAACCCATCCATTCCACCATGCTTTCGAGCATCGAAATGTCGATGTGCCGCCCGCGCCCGGTTTTGCCGCGCTCGATGAGCGCCGCGAGAATGTTCGTATAGGCGTACATGCCCGCGGCGATGTCGGCGATGGAGCAACCGGCCTTGGCGGGCTCGTCCTGCGATCCCGTGATGCTGAGAAAGCCCGACTCGCTCTGGATCAGCAGGTCGTAGGCCTTCTTGTCGCGATAGGGACCGTCGAGCCCGTAGCCCGAGATGTCGCAGACGATGAGCTTCGGGTAGCGCGCGTGCAGGCTCGCATGGTCCAGCCCCAGGCGCTGGGTCGCGCCCGGTGCGAGGTTCTGCACGAACACATCGGCATCGGCGAGAAGGCCGTGCACGATCTCCAGGGCGTCCTGTTGCTTGACGTCCAGGGTGATGCTTTCTTTCGAGCGGTTGGTCCAGACGAAGTGCGAGGCGAGTCCGTGCACGCGTTCGTCATAATTGCGCGCGAAATCGCCGCTGCCCGGCCGTTCGATCTTGATGACGCGCGCGCCGAGGTCCGCGAGTTGCCGCGTGCAGAAGGGCGCCGCGATCGCGTGTTCAAACGTGATGACCTTGATGCCTTCGAGTGAGCGCATGGTTGCCATGACCTCTTTAGAACGAACGGGGCAAGCCGAGAATATGCTCGGCAACGTACGAGAGAATCAGGTTCGTCGAGATCGGCGCAACCTGGTAGAGGCGCGTCTCGCGGAATTTGCGCTCCACGTCGTACTCGCAGGCGAAGCCGAAGCCGCCGTGGAATTGCAGGCAGGCATTGGCGGCTTCCCACGAGGCGTCGGCGGCGAGCAGCTTCGCCATGTTGGCCTGGGCGCCGCACGGCTCATGGGCGTCGAAGCGACGCGCGGCTTCGAAGCGCATCAGGCTGGCCGCTTCGACGTTGACGTACGAGCGCGCAATGGGGAACTGGACGCCCTGGTTTTGTCCGATCGGGCGTCCGAACACCACGCGGTCCTTCACATACTGCGAGACCTTGTCGACGAACCAGTAACCGTCGCCGATACATTCCGCGGCGATCAGCGTGCGCTCGGCATTGAGGCCGTCGAGGATGTACTTGAAGCCCTTGCCTTCCTCGCCGATCAGGTTTTCGGCGGGAATCTCCAGATTGTCGAAGAACAGCTCATTGGTCTCGTGATTGACCATGTTCGGAATCGGGCGCACCGTCATGCCCTTGCCGATCGCTTCGTGCAGATCGACGATGAAGATGGACATGCCCTCGCTCTTCTTCGTGACGTCGGAGAGCGGGGTCGTGCGCGCAAGGAGGATCATCAGATCGGAGTGCTGAATGCGCGAGATCCACACTTTCTGGCCGTTCACGACATAGCGGTCGCCCTTGCGCACAGCCGTCGTCTTGATCTTCGTGGTGTCGGTGCCGGTGGTGGGTTCGGTCACGCCCATCGACTGAAGGCGCAACTCGCCGGAGGCGATTTTCGGCAGATAGCGCGCCTTTTGCTCGGCCGATCCATGACGCAGCAGCGTGCCCATGTTGTACATCTGGCCGTGGCAGGCGCCGGAGTTGCCGCCGTTGCGGTTGATTTCCTCCATGATCACCGAGGCTTCGGTGAGGCCGAGTCCAGATCCTCCGTACTCCTGTGGAATCAGCGCGGCAAGCCAACCTGCCTTGGTGAGCGCTTCGACAAAAGCTTCCGGATAGCCGCGCTCTTCATCGATCTTGCGAAAGTATTCGGCGGGAAACTGGTTGCACAGGTCGCGAACGGCTTCGCGAATGTCCTGAAACGGGTCGGTTGCAGTGTTCATGATGTGGCTTCAGTGGAATGAATGGCGGGTCAGGCGAGCTGTGCACGGGCCGACATGGTCAGGTAGCCTTCGTGGTCTCTGGCCCAAAGATCGATGGACTTGCCGTCCTCGGCGCGGCGGCCGCATACGGCGAACGCGTGGCCGAGGAAAGTCGGCCGCACGGCCTTGAACGCGTACTCGCGTACCACGGCATCGGGCGCGAAGCGGGCCACGCTGTCGAGCAGCAGCGTGGCGATCAGCGGGCCGTGAACGACGAGGTCCGGATAGCCTTCGACTTCGCGCGCGTATTCGCGGTCGTAGTGGATGCGGTGGCCGTTGAACGTGAGCGCGGAGTAACGGAACAGCAGCGCTTCGGTCGGCTCGATCACGCGCTCCCAGTCGGCGCCCGCCGGCGCGGGCGTGGGTGCGGGCAGCGGCTGTCCCGGCCGCGCGGGCTCGCGATAGACGATGTCCTGCTCCTCGCGGATCGCGATGCCGCCATCGATATGAATGGCGTGCTCGACCGTGACGAATGCGAGGCGGCCGCTGCGGCCTTCCTTGCTTTCAACGGAGATCGCGCGCGAAACGCGCTCCGCGCTGTTGCCTATCGTGAGCGGCGCGTCGAAGCGGATTCGTCCGCCGGCAGCCATGCGTCGCGGCAGGCCGAGGTCGGGCAGGAAGCCGCCCGTGCGCGGATGCCCGTCGGCCCCCAGATCGGCCTGCGGCGCGGGCGTCCAGAAGTAGAGCCAGTGCCAGATCGGCGGCAACGTGTCACCGCTGCGTGGCGTGTGGCGCAAGTCGAGCGTCGAGGCCAGCGCGGCGGCAGGGGCGGGGGAAATGATGTCGATGGCGCGCTGAACTTGCTGTGAAAGCGCGGGCAGGGGGGCGGTCATGGCGGCAAGTCGTCTCCAGCGCCGGTCGGCCCGGCGCTTGCGGATTGGAATGGGACGACTCTATGTGAATGCCCGGCGCGCCGGAAATATCGATTGAATGTGCCGGACATAGGCGTATCCTATGGCTCTCCGGTCATTGCGGGTCGCCATCGTGGACATACGCCAGCTTCGCTACTTCGTGAACATCGTCGATTACGGCAGCCTCGGCAAGGCGGCGGAGAAGTTGTACGTCGCGCAACCCTCGCTGAGCCAGCAGATCGCGAAGCTCGAAGACGACGTGGGCGTGCCGCTGCTCGTTCGCAGTTCGCAAGGCGTGAAGCCGACCGCCGCGGGGCAGGCCATGTACCGGCACGCGCGTCTCGTCCTGCATCAGATGGAGCAATTGCGGCAGGAGGTGCGCGAGGGTGTGGGGGCGGAGTCGGGAACGGTGGCCGTGGGGTTTCCCACCACGATGGCCTCGATTCTCGCCATGCCGGTATTCGAGCGCGTGCGGCAGCGTTACCCTGGCATCCGCCTGCAATTCTTCGAGAGCATGAGCGGCTATCTGAACGAGTTGCTCGCCAACGGGCGGCTCGATCTGGCCATCCTGTTTCGCGACACGAATACGGCGGGCATCAGCGCGCTGCCGGTGCTCGACGAAGAATTGCACGTGATGGGGGAGCCCGGCGGCGCGGTGACGGGGCGCGCCCGCACATGCACGCTGCGCGCGCTGGCCGACGTTCCGCTGGTGGCGCCGGGTGCGTCCAACGGGCTGCGGCTGTTGCTCGAACGCACCTTCGCGCGCGAACAGGTGCCGCTGAACATCATCGCGGACGTGGATTCGCTACCCATGCTGCTTTCCATCGCGCAGTCCGGCGCGGCGAGCACGATATTGCCCGCGTCGGCGCTGGCGTTGCGCGCCCCGGCCGACCGGCCAAGGACGCGCCGGCTCGTCGATCCGCTCATCCGCCGGCCGGCAAGTCTTTGCTGGCCCAACGCGTTGCCCGTCAGTTCGGCCTCGCTCGCGGTGCGCCAGACGATCTGCGAACTCATCGCGGAGTTGCGCGCGAGCGGCGTGTGGACCGGGATCGAATTGCGCGAGGGCGTGGCGCCCTGACGTCGCGCACGAGCAGCGCGAACCCACTGGCAAGCGCTTATTCCCCGGCGCCTTCGGGGCCGATCGTCGAACCGGAGGCCAACAGCTGCAACGCCTCCGGCTTCCTGACGAAAATTCTCTGACGCTCCTTCACGATGATCTCGCGGCGGGACAGCAGGCCAAGCACACGCGTAACGGTTTCACGGCTTACCTGCGCCACCGAAGCGAGGGACGAATGCGTTGGCAACTCGACCGGCGAATCCTGCTTCGATCCCGCTTCGCGGAACATGGCGTAAAGGATCGCGCAAACGCGGGCCGTCGATTTCGCGCTACCCGTGGTGTTCTGTTCGGTAATCACGCCTTGAATGAGGCTCGCGAACATCGCGTTGAGCTCGCGGGTGACGGTGGGCGCCGAGAACAGCCGGCGCGCGTCGGCGCGATTGATGAGCGCGACGACACTGGGTTTGACCGCGACGACGTTTTTCGTGCTCGGTATGCCCTGGATAATGGACACCGCACCGGTCGCGTCGCCCGCGTGGAGCATATGCAGTGGAAGCTCGCGGCCGTCCTCGGTCAGCACGCAGGTGCGAAGCTGGCCCGTGAGCAAGAGCACCAGGGGCGAAGTCTTGTCGCCTTGAATGACAAGATAATCTTCCGCCTTCACTTTCTCGACACGAGCCATTGTGCGGGCAAGCTCGATGGTGTCGTTATCACTGGATTTAAGAAGGAATTGCGCTCTCAGGTATTCCTTCAGATTGAAATCTTCCCTCATTTTTTATCTGATGTACGACGCTTGAGGCGCGGTCCAACGCCCGGGTTACTCTGGAGTCCCCAAAATTACCTACCTCTTGATATATCCCGCTTTCACGTCCTTTACCCCGCGCAATCCATACATATGATTAATCATGTATCGATTCGCAGTGAGTATAAGTGGGAAGGCGCATTTAGAATGCCTGAAAACGCGCGCAGGCGTGCGAGGCCGAACGAAGTGCGGCCGAAGCCAGGCGAAGCAAACGATTGCGCCTCAGAACAGGTACCTGGCCCCGCCGTTCACGAGCCATCCCCGGAATCCCGCATTGCCGATTTGCTGCTGATACGAGACGCGTCCGTAAAGTGAAAGCTTCGGCGTATAGGAGCCGCTGATCCCCAGCGAGTATTGCAGCGCGTCGCCCATCTTGCCGCTCACGAACTGCACGTCGCTGACCTGAACGTTCGTGCCATTCGTGAAGGAATGCAGCACGTCGATGGCGGCGTAAGGCGTGAGCCGTCCGGTGCTCACGTCGATGGGACGCGTCACGCGCACACCCAGACGACCTGTGAGCTGGTTCTGCGAGCCGATGTTGACATCGAGATCGTCCACGTCGGTCGAATTGTGGAAGCCCAGATGCTGGCCGATGAGCTGGATTTGCGGCTCCACGTTGATGCGATACGGCAGCGCGAACGGATAGCCGGCTTCCACGGAGGCGGCGTACGAACTGCCTTGAAGCTTCATGGCCTGGCCGCGCGCGCCCGTCGTGACATCGCCGTTGAACCAGCCGAGGGAAAGAATGCCGTCGAAGTACCAGCCCTGGCGGCTCTGGTAGGTGCCGTACCCTGAGAGTCGATAGATGTTCGAGCGGCTGCTGCTCGGGCCGTCGACGGCATCGGGCTCGAAATGCAGCCATCCCACGCTACCCGCGAGACCGAAGCGCCAGATGCCGTTGTCGTTGCGCAGCTTGAGCGCGTTCGCGCCGAACTGGATCGCGCTGTAATCGCCGGACATGTCGTAGCCGAACTGCTGAAAGCCGATGTTCGACGCGTAGTTGAAGTCGCCGCCATAGGCGCGGAAGGACATTTCGGCGGGGCCGCCGTCGCGGCCCAGATCGCCGTCGTCGCGTATCTCGCCCAGGCGCCGGTGCAGCGTGTCCATGTCGAGCATGCCCGCGTAGAGGAACGCGGCCGGTGCGCTCAGATAGGCGGCCACCTGGGGCGCGACGGCCGGGCGTGCGTCGGGCGGAATCGGATAGTCGAGTTCGCCGCCCGGCCCAGGAATGGGTTCGGGATTCGGTTCGGGATTCGGTTCGGGATGGGGTTCGGGCTGCGGCTCGGGGCCGGGCTGCACGCCGGGCTCATCGGGATCGACCGGGCCTTCCGGCGTGACGTACGCGCTTTGCAGCCGGTAGTCCCAGAAGCCGTTGCCGCTGCCGGACACCACGCGCTGTGCCGCATCGGCGGTGCCGTGCACGGAGCCGGGTCCGTATGCGTACAGGCGGTATTCATACGGCGAGTCGGGGGCGACGGCGTAGCCGCCGGGCAGCGCGAACGCGCCCGCGCTCGATGCGCCCGCAACCTGCACGATCGAGATGCCGTCGGAGTGCGTGATCTGTCCCGTGAGCGAGGTGACGCCGCCGGGACTGCCGGCCACGGGCTTGACGTCGACGAGCGTGGTGCCCGACGCATTGCCCGCCACGAGCAGGCGGTCGGTGAATTGCGCGCCGAGCGCGCCGCCTTTATCGAGCCAGGTGTTCACGCCGAGCGTGCCCTGCGCGCCGGTATAGTCGCCCGTCACGTTCACGGCGCGATACGACGATGCCGTGGTCGGCGTCTGCACCTGGCCCGGCGCGGCCAGGATGTCGATCACGCTGTTCGCGTTGACCAGCGTGGTCAGGGTGGAGTCGCCGCCCACGTTCCAGCGGCTTGCGTTGGTGAGGCTCAGTGCCGTCGTGCTGTCCGCGTCGGTCAGCACCGCGCCGTTGAGCGTCGAGCCGGAAGCATTGACCGTGAGCGTGGAGGGTGTCGAACCCGTCGTCGTGGCCTGCAAGGCCGCGGTGGCGCCCGTTATCGTGGAGCCTGTGAGCGCGACGTTGGCGATGCCGCCCGCGGCAGTAATGCCCGCGGCGTTGTCGGACTGCACCGTCGTGTCGTTCAGCGTGACGGTTTCCACTGGCCCGGCGGCGTGCACGACAGCCGCGGCGACGCGGGCTGCCGCCGCCTCCACGGGCGCTGCGACAGCGGTGGGCACTGGCGTCGTGTCGGCCCCCGGCGTGTCGCCGACCGCCGGGTCGGCGGGGCTCGCGGCCGCGGCCGTCGTTGCCGTGCCGACGAGAGAGAGGCCGTTGCCGTTCGCACCTCGCGCGTGCAGCGACGCGCCCGTGGCCGTGAAGGTGCCGCCATTGGAGACGCGCACCGCGTTGCCGTTCGCACCGGCCGCCGTCACGCTCATGCCCGCGCCGTTGGCGTCGCGATCGAGTGTGGCGCTAGACAACCCGTCGACGACGATGCCCGCCGCGTTCGCGCCGCTCGTGCTCACGCTGCCGCCATAGGCATGCAGGAGGCCGGTGGTCCAGACGTAGTAGCCCGCCGCGCCGCCGCCCGTGGTGTTCACCGTGACATCCGTGGCCGTTGCGCTTGCAGCGGAGCCGCCGACGAGCAGGCCATAGGCGTTGCCGCCCGTCGTGGAGATCGTCGTGCCCGCCAGCGTGCCGTTGGCCGCGCCCGAGAGCCAGACGGCGTAGGCGTTCGCGCCGTTCGTCGCGACGCTGCCGCCTTGCATGGCGAGGGCCGCGCTCGACGTGCCGTACACGCCATAGGCGGTGTCGCCCGATGTCGAAACGCGGTCGTCGGTCAGCGGCGCGTTCGTGCCGTCGCCGTTGACGTAGACGCCGCGAGCCGCTGCGCCGCTCGTGGAAATGGTTGCGTCCGCAATCGTGCCGCTGCTTGCGCTCGCGAGCCACACGGCATGCGCGGTGTTGCCCGTTGTCGAAACGCCGCCGCCGCTCATGTCGAGGGTCGAGGCCGTGCCGGCATAGATGCCATAGGCGGTCGCACCCAGTGTAGAGACGCTGGTGTCCTGCAACTTCACGGCGACGTTGGTGACCGCGTACACGCCGTAGCCGTTGTCGGCGAGGGTCGAGATCCGGTCGCCGGCCAGCGACGCCGTCGTGCCCGCGCCGTTCACGTAGACGCCGCGCGCCGAAGCGCCGCGCGTTTCGATGTTCATGTCGCTTATGCTGGCGCTCGCGCCGCCTGTGAGCCACACGCCGTGCGCGCCCGAGCCGGTCGTCGTAATGGCGCCGCCATCGGCCGAAAGCGTGGCGCCCGTGCTGTAAATGCCGTGCGCGTTGGCGCCGGTCGTGGAGAATTGCGCGTTCGTGAGCGTGGCGCTGGAGCCGCCCGATTCATACAGCCCGATGCCCGAGGTGCCGCTCGTGTTGATGGCGGTGCCGTTCACCGTGAGCTTCGAGCCGCTGTAGACATACATCGCGTAGGCGCTCGGCGCGACGGTGGTGACCGAACCGTTGGTGAGGTTGATCGTCGACGCCGACGACACGATGCCGTACGTCGACGTGCCCAGCGCGCTCACGGCCGTGTCGATCAGGTTGATGGTGGGCCCCGCCCAGGCATAGATGCCGTACGCCGAGGTAAAGCCGCTCGCGGTGGTGATGGAAGAGTCGCGTAGCGTGATGACGGGCGCGCCCATCGACGTGCCATAGGCGCGAATGCCGATCGCGCCATTGCCCGCCGTGGTGACGTAAAGGTTGGTGGCATCCAGCGTGGTCGCTACGGCTTGCGAGGACGAGAATGGCGCGTAGATGCCATAGACATCCTGACCGTCGGTGCTCACGTAGGTACCGTAGCCGTGAACGCTGCCGCTTATTGTCAGTGAACCGCTCGACACATAAAGCCCGTCGTTGGGCGCGCCGCTTCGATAGTGCGAGTAAATGTTGATGTTGCCCGGCGTGCTTCCCGCATCGGGCTGAATAATTGCCGATCCGCCGATTTCCACCGAGACCCCCGGGCCACCCAGGTTGGCGGGATAGGGCGGCGTGGGATCGATCGTCGTCGAGCCGACGATCTGACCGCTTTTCTGGTTGAACTTCTGCGAATAATTGTAGAACCCCGGGCCAATCACAATATCGTATTGCGCCTGGGCCGGGACGGCGCACAGCGCGAGCCACGCGCTAATTGACGCGGGTATGACGCGCAAGCGCGAACGGCGATGCGGCCGGGAAGCGTGATGGAGCGCGCAACCATTTCGCATGGCGCGGCTAAGCGGATTGAACGAGACAGCAAACTGCATGGGCGGATTGCGTCTATTCGTCAATTCGTCCTCCATTTGCACCGTTTCGAGTTCGAACGGATTTGGCGTGGTCGTTGCTATTTTTTGATGCTCGTGAATAGCCGGATTGAAACGGCACACTCACTGCGCATAATCAAGTACGGAAACGACGCTCAAAAAGACGTTAGCAAATCTGCACTGCGAATTAATGAGGTAATAATAAGTAAGTTTTTTTGAAGTTACCACGCAAATACGTACTGTGATTTTTGGGTGTCGAAATCGATGATGACAGCCGCGAGAGGGCGGTGCAGGCGCGCGCCGGCCAATGGTTGCGCGCGCCCCGGTTTTCCGGCGCCTACCTTCCATTACCCTCGTAATTCATGCTGGTCATAGGCCAGTTGCGCCTGCTCGATATCGCGCAAGTGTTCGAGCGACCATGCATAAACCGCGCCGAACGGAATTTGCAGGGTGCGCCCGAGTTCCGTGATCGAGTATTCCACGGCCACCGGCGAGGTATTGAGCACCCGCCGCGCGATCAGGCCATTGCGTTCGAGACGCCTCAGGGCCTGCGTAAGCGCCTTGTGCGTGACACCTTCCAGCCGGCGCTTGATTTCATTGAAGCGCGTTGGTTTCGCCGTGAGCAGCGTGAGTATCATCACCGACCATTTGTTCGCCACCTGGTCGAAAAACGAACGTGCGGCGCAGTCCGCAAAGAAGACTTCATCAACCTCGCAAGCCATCCCGGTATCCTCCTGTATATCTGCGCACCTTAAGGTGCGTAATTGACCTTAGATATCCAACGTATAACATAACCCCAGGTCATCTGCTTCGCGCGCCGCGCGAAGTGGTCAAACCCGGTGGCCAAACCCAATGTGCAGTGGATTCAAGTGAAATTAATAAGGATATCGAATGGAAATCATGGAAAGCGAACTTTCCCGCCGAGGCGTGCTGAAGGCCGCCGGCGCGGCGGTCGTGGCCGGCGTGCTGGGCGAGCGCCCGGCACTGGCGGCGTCCGGGTCGCCCGCAACGCTGTTCGCGACGCAGCGCGGCAAAGGCCGCAACGTGATGTTTCTCCACGGCTGGACTTGCGATTCCCATGACTGGAGCTGGCAACTGCCGTACTTCGAAACGCGTTACCGGGTCGTTGCCGTCGATCTGCGGGGGCATGGCCGGTCGGAGGTCGAGCCGCAAGGCGGCTACACGCCCGCCGACTATGTTTCGGATGTCGAGGCGCTGATCGAGAGCCGGTATCCCGGCGAGCCGTTCGTGATCGTGGGGCATTCGATGGGCGGGCAGATCGCCGCCCGGCTCGCCGCGAAGCGGCCGGACCTGGTGAGCGCCGTGGTATCCGTGGACGGCGCCCTGGGCTTTTCGGAAGCCGTTGGCGAGGGCTTTGCAAAAACCAGCCACGATCTGGACATAGGCGACCCCGGCGTAGTGGTTCCCGCGCTGTTCGAGCTTGTCTATGACCGCAGCACCGATCCGGCCTACAAGCGCTGGCACACAAGGCGCGTCCAGGGCATGCCCGCGCATGTCGTGCGCGAGTCCTTCGCGCCCCTGTTCTTCGGCGCGGATCAGGTCGGCATTGGCGAGGCCAGCGCCACGTTTTGCAAGCGCCTCACGGTTCCCGTCAGGCATTTGTGCCGCGACCCCGAGCAGGCCGCGCGCATGCGGACCTGGTTTGCGCATCCGAAATCGAAAGTCGACGTGTGGGACAACACGGGCCACTGGATCATGCAGGACCGCAGCGACGACGTGAACGTCGCGGTGAGCGCCTGGATCGACGCGCTCTAACCGGCGCGGCGCGATGGATGAGCAGGGAGTCAGCGGCAAGCCATTGCTCCAGACTGGCGCAGGTGCTGTTCGCGTGAGTTGCGACAATATGCGACACCTGCGCCGATCCGCGTATTCGTCAGCGCATTCGCCTCCCGGGGCGGCGAGGCTTTCGTCTGATCGATGCCCGGCCGCCCTCATGCCGCTTTTCCGTCCTCCGCCGATGCGCTCGGGCCCGTCGCTTCATCGTTTGATCAAGTCCGGGCGGCCCATTGCGGGCCGTATTCGCTCATTTCATCGATTCCTTCGCCTGGCTAACAGGGGCTTGCACTGGCTGTGCATGCCGTCTCGCCAAGGCCGCCGGTCCGTCTGCGCGTGGGCGGGCCTGCATGGCATGTCCATTGCATGACATGGCGTGGAGCCGGCGGTTCGATCAAAACGCCAGATGGCCAGGCGGTTCACTGGCCGGCAAGCGGATCGACGCCCTGTGCGCCGCGAAGTGGTGATGCCAATCAGAGACGCTGGATGCGGGAGACATGATGAACAGTACGCCGGGACCCGAAGAACTCAACGCGCTGTGCACGCAGCTGTTCGACTCGTTTTGCGAGCACCGGAGCGTGCTGCCGCTTGCGTACCTCATGCATGCGTGGCCGCTCGTCGAGGGCAGCGAGCACGGGCTGCGCACGTTGCGGCAAAGCCTGCTCGACCTGGATCGATGGCACGCGGCCGAGATCGACGCCACCGAATGCCTCCTGATCTCGCAGATCCTCTCCAGGCTGGCGATCGCGGGTCAAGTGACGGCCGACGAACCGGAACGTGGCGTCGCGTGGGCGCTGGAGACGTATCTGCCGGGCACGCGGCACTGAAGCATTGAGGCACTGAAGCGCCGAGGCGAGGCGCGGTGACAGTCAGCGAGGCAATCGTGGGAACAGTGGGATTGGCGGGAAGGGAGACGATGATGTACGGGAAACCAGGGTCATTGCGAGCCATGGCCGAGAAATGGCTCGCCTTGCATCCCGACATGCAGGTGAGCATCACGCGGCATGCTCAGGGTCCGAAGCGCAGGCGGTCGTGTGTCTATGTCAGTACGGTCTGTGCCATGGGTGAAGTCGGTATGTTCTTTTTCCGTCACGACGACGGCGGCTGGTACATCTTCCCGCCGGGAGAAACCCGGCTCTCCATGGGGCGGTTGTCCATCGCAGGTTGAGCGTGGCTTGAGCGCGGCGCTCGCGTGACACAGGCAGGCGAAGGCCCGCATGCTCACACACGCAAGCCGCGACTCTTCAGACGATAGACAAGCTGCGCCCGCGTAATGCCCAGCGCGCGGGCCGCCGCGGAGAGGTTGCCGCCGGCCTGGCGCACCGCGCTCTTGAGCAGCGCCGTTTCGATATCGTCCAGCGACGTGGGTTCGGCATCGCCCGCGAGCCCCATGAGCAGACTGTTCACCTTGCGGCTGATGCGGTCGGTTTCCGTTCCCGCGCGGTTCTCCATCTGCGCGAGCAGCGAGCCGGTTGGGGAGAGCGCGCCGCTCGCGTCCAGTCCGAACAGGGTCGTTTCGATCGTCTCGCCGCTGATGAAGAGATGGCCGATGTCGATCGACCCGCCTTCGGGCGCGAGGATCACGCCGCGCTCGACGATATTTTCCATTTCGCGGATGTTGCCCGGCCAGCCATAGCTGAGCAGGGCGTCGATGGCGCGGCTCGTAAAGCCCGTGACCTCGCGCGCGTGGCGTTCGCGGTATTTGTGGAGCACGTGGTTGAGCAGGACCGGAAGATCCTCGCGCCGCTCGCGCAACGAAGGCACGCGAATCGGAAAGACGTTGAGCCGGAAGTAGAGGTCCTCGCGAAAGCGGCCTGCGCGGATCTCGTCCTTGAGGTCGAGATTCGTCGCGGCGACCACCCGCACGTCCACGCGGCGGGTCTGGGTATCGCCCACCCGCTCGATCTCGCCCTCCTGGAGGGCGCGCAGCAGCTTGCCTTGCGCGGTCGGACTCAGGATGCCGATTTCGTCGAGAAAGAGCGTGCCGCCGCTCGCGCGTTCGAAGCGGCCCGGACGGCTTTGGGTGGCGTCGGTGAAGCCGCCCTTTTCCACGCCGAACAGTTCGGACTCCACCAGCGCCTCGGGAATGGCGGCGCAGTTGACGGCGACGAACGGCCCGTCCTTGCGTCGGCTGATGCGATGCAGGGTCCGGGCGCACACTTCCTTGCCCACGCCGCTCTCGCCGAGAAAGAGCACCGTGGCGTCGGTGCCGGCCACGCGGCGGATCATGTGGCAGACCGCATTGAAGCCGGGCGACGCGCCCACCATGTTGCTGTCGCCGAAAGCCGTGGGCGTGGGGCGCTGACCCAGGCCCGGGACTGCGCCGCGCTGCGCGCTGGCCGCCGAAAGACCCTGGGTGAACGATTGCGCTTGCAGGAAGCGGATATCGTTGGCGGCTTCCTCGCCCCATTCCTCGATTGGTTTGCCGATGATCCGGCAATGCGGCTGCCCGAGCCCCCGGCATTCCACTTCGCGATAGAGGATGGGGCGGCCCATGAATACGCTCGTGTAGCCGCAGGCGTAGCCGATCTGCGTCCAGCAGACAGGCTCGACGCCAATGCCATAAATGCGCACGTGCTCTTCGTCTTCGGAGCAGTTCTTCCAGATGAATTCGCCGTGGTACACGCCCTTTTCGACGTCGATTTCCACGTGAACGGCCTCGACGGCGGTCACGCCTTCGAGCATATGCAACTGCGGGCCGACCGCGAACATGTCCATGATGCTGTTGTCGGGCCGCACGCGCCGCGCCAGTTCGGCGTCGCGCGCGCCCGAGTTGTAGCCCATTCTCGTGAGCAGTCCGCGCGCGGTGTCGATGCCGAGGCTGTCGATCAGTTCGCGCCTCAAGGAGCCCATCGACTCGGCATGAAGCAGCAGCATGCGCTGTTCGTCGAGCCAGATGCGGCCGTCTTCGGGCGCGAAGCGCAAGCGCGACATCAGGTCGGCGATGTCGGGATAGCGCACGCTGTCCACGCGCGCGCCCTTTGGGGTGACGAGCGTCATCTGTGCGCCGGCAGAATGGGTCCCGTTGTCCGTGCTCACGATGGCGCCTCCGGCATGCAGTCGTTGTCACTCAAGGCAGGGCCTGGAAACCGCGTGTGGCGGCGCCTGCGATACAAGCCATAGTGCACAGCGCCGGCGCGGCATTGTCTTTTCGGGTATTCCCCCAAAGACCGCGATTGCCTGCTGTCAGGCTTGCCGGATTCAGCGTCCGTCCCGCCCGCTCAGGAGTTCGACGAGCACGACATCGGTGTCGGCATGCGCGTTCAGCACGACGGTTCGCTCGTCGCGGATCGCGGCGCCGTCGCGCGGCGCGAGCCGCGCACCGCCTAGCTCGAGCCCGCCATGATCGGCGACGAGGTACGCTGTGCCGGGCGCGGGCAACGCCCAGCACAGCGTGTCGCCTTCGCGCAGCGTGGCCACGCGCACGCGCGCATCGGCGTGTATGGGCAGCGCGCCCGCGTCGATCTCGCACGGGTCGCCGCTCGCGATCGTCACGAAGCGGCCTTCGCGGCTTTCGGGCGAGCAAGCGAGCATCGCCCAGCGCGGCTTGCCGCCCGGCGTGCGAGGATCCAGCCAGATCTGAAAGAGGCGCGTGGGCAGCGCCTCCTCGTTGCGCTCGGCGTGATGCATGCCCGCGCCCGCGCTCATCACCTGCGCAGAACCCGCCACGACGCGCGCACGATTGCCCGAGTCGTCTTCGTGCGTGATGGCGCCCGAGCGCACCCACGTGACGATCTCCACGTCGCGATGCGCATGCATGCCGAAGCCCGAACGCGGCGCGAACTCGTCGTCGTTCCAGACGTGCAGCGCGCCGAGCGGCGCATGCTGCGCGCGCCCGGCGTCGCCGAAGCGAACGTGCAGCCGCGACTTGAGCCAGTCGCGCGAGATGCAGCCAAGAGAAAGATAAGGACGATGTTCGATCACGATGCCGATGCCCCGCGCGCATGAAATGGCGAATACCGGGCGCGATCCGTCCGCGCCCCGCATGCACCGTGGAATGTCGTGAAGCTCAGATCTGCTGCTGGCCGCCGTCGACGAACAGCTCGGCGCCGTTCACGAAGCTCGCGTCGTCCGAGGCGAGGAACAGCGCGGCGCTCGCGATTTCATCGGGTTCGCCCAGTCGTGCGAGCGGAATCTGCGCGGCGAGGTAGTCGGCGAGACCTTGTTGCTGGGCGGCGTCCGGGCCGGCGAGATCGAGCAGGCCGGGCGTGCGCGTCGCGCCGGGGCTCACCGTGTTGACGCGGATGCCGCGGTCCTTCAGGTCGAGAATCCAGCTGCGGGCGAAGGCGCGCACGGCGGCCTTCGACGCCGAATACACGCTGAACGCCGCCGTGCCCGCGCTGCCCGCGGTCGACCCCGCGAGGATCACCGATGCGCCCTTCGAAAGCAGCGGCAGCGCCTTTTGCACCGTGAAGAGGACACCCTTGACGTTGCGGTTGAAGGTGTCGTCGAAGTGCTCCTCGGTGATGCTGCCGAGCGGCAGCATCGAGCCGCCGCCGGCGTTGGCGAACAGCACGTCGAGGCGGCCCTTTTCCTCGCCGATCTGCGCATAGAGCGCGTCGAGTTCGGTGGGCTTCGACGAGTCGACGCGTACGCCGGTCGCGTTGTCTGCGATCGACTTCACCGCCGCTTCGAGCTCCGCCTGGCGGCGGCCGGTGATGTAGACGTGCGCGCCTTCTGCGGCGAAACGACGGGCGGTGGCGAGGCCGATGCCGCTGGTTGCGCCGGTGACGAGTGCGATCTTGCCTTCGAGCTTGCGTGCCATGGTGTTTCTCCTTCTTCGCTTGATGAGTGGTGGGGTGTTGCGTGCTGCGATGTGAGGAGAATATCGACGCGCCGATCTTTCCGAAATAGAATTGATCGCAAACAAACGTTGCAAAAATGGAATGATGAAGATGCCCGATTTCGAAGGACTGGCGATGTTTGCCAAGGTCGCTGAAGAAGGCTCGTTTGCGGCGGCGGCCCGCGCGATGGGGGTGTCGGTCACGATCGTCTCGCGCGGCGTGGCGCGGCTCGACGAGCGGCTGGGCGCGCGGCTGTTCAACCGCACGTCACGGCGGCTCGCGCTCACGGAGTTCGGCCGCACGACCTGAGAGAAGGCGGGGGAGATTGACCGGCAGGCCGAAGAAGCCGAGAGCGCCGCGCGCGAGATGTCGGTCCAGCCGCGCGGGCGCGGCTTGCCCGGCACAGGCGCTTTGGCTCTTGCCGGACCGGGCCTGTGTGTTACTGCGCCGGGGTATCCGGCACCGTGCGTACGCTGCCGGAGTAGTCCGGCGAATTCGCGTTCTGTGGCGCGCTCGGCGGCGTGTGTGGCTTCGCGCCCGCAGGCGTGAGGATTGGCGGGCCATAGCCGCCCGTATCGACCCCGGTGCCCGTGTAGGCGTCCGCGCTTGTACCCATGTCGGTGGCCGTGCCCGTATCGGCTACGCCGGGCGGGCTGGTGTTGTGGGTAACCGGGGCCGGGCGCGGGACAGTGTTGGTTTGCGTGACGCCCGGCGGGCTGTAGCTGCTCGTGACCGGCGCTGGCGCTGGTGGCGCGGCGACGTTCGTGGCGGGTACGCTCGGCGGGCTATACGCGTTCACAACCGGCGCAGCCGGATGGGGGACTGTCACGGTGTTTGCGGGAGCCCCGCCGGGAGGTCCGTAGTTGGCCGGAGGATGGGGCGGAGGGGGCCGGGGAGGCGGCACGGCGCTCATGACGCGTTCCGCGGCCGGCGCGCTTTGGGGGCCGTCGTCGCTCATATCGGCCGGGGTGGCGGGTCTTACCGCGATTGCGCTCATGCCGATCGCTTCGCCCGCTGGGGCGTGGCCCATCGGCCCTCCAGGGCCGCCGGCGCCCGCGTTGCCTCCACCGGAATTGCCTGCACTGCTGGAGCCGGAGCTGCCGGAGCCTACGCTGCCTGCACCGGAGCTGCCTGAGCTGCCTGAGCTGCCCGAGCTGCCTGAGCTTCCCGAGCTCCCTGAGCTACCCGAGCTGCCCGAGCTGCCTGAGCTTCCCGAGCTCCCTGAGCTACCCGAGCTGCCTGAGCTTCCCGAGCTGCCTGAGCTTCCCGAGCTCCCTGAGCTACCCGAGCTGCCTGAGCTGCCCGAGCTGCCTGAGCTTCCCGAGCTGCCTGAGCTTCCCGAGCTGCCTGAGCTTCCCGAGCTGCCTGAGCTGCCCGAGCTGCCTGAGCTTCCCGAGCTGCCTGAGCTTCCCGAGCTGCCTGAGCTTCCCGAGCTGCCTGAGCTTCCTGAGCTTCCCGAGCTTCCCGAGCTTCCCGAGCTTCCCGAGCTTCCCGAGCTTCCCGAGCTTCCCGAGCTACCCGAGCTACCCGAGCTACCTGAGCTTCCCGAACTGCCCGCGCCAGAACTACCCGCACCGGAACTACCTGCGCCAGAATTTCCACCCTTTCCGCCGCCATTCCCACCACCGTTTCCGCCGCCATTTCCACCACCATTGCCGCCGCCGTTCCCGCCGCCGTTCCCGCCGCCGTTCCCGCCGCCGTTCCCACCGCCATTACCACCGCCGTTTCCGCCACCAGCACCATAAGCCGCACCCGAAAGCGCCAGAGCCAGCACCCATACCACTGTCTGCTTCATCGATCGGTTCATCGTCTCCCCCTTTTTGCACAAACCGCTTCAAAAGCGGGCCCGACCCGCGTAAAGGCGCGTTGCCTGAACGCCAACAACTTCGACGCGCAAGCGATGTGCCGCAACGCGAACCAGGGAATGACATGGCTATTCTTGGGCAGAACCGAAATAAATGCGATACCGGATGTATTCGCCGGAACGCAACGCCCGGTCGCTTCAGGATGCAGTGGTCAGGGAGGAACGTCGATTGTGATTTATTTCGTCATGCAAATTAATGAGTTTGCATTCAACGCGTAGTTTCCCGAATGCGCTGGTTCTCATACTTGCTTGCGCGTTCTGGCTGGACATCTGGCGGTCGTCCGCCCGATCCTTGGGACGCGCTTCGGCACACGAACCGAATGACGATCCGTGACTTGCGATTCGATGCGTCGACGAATTCATCCAGGAGATGGATCACCTGCGTGTTCGGCCAGACGGAAGAAGCAACAAGTTCGTTGCAATGACAACCGGTTGAGAAAAGGTTGCCGGAGCCAGGCGCGAGAAAATCTCGACAGCTTGCCCGCTCCGGCGGCCATCAACCGTCCGTCGATACCGTGAGAGCCTCCCATGCACCGATTTCATCCGCCAGCGCGGCCAGTTTTTCCCGCACGAGTCCGAGTGCGTCGCTGCCAAGCAGGAGATGCGCTGGCGGGTGCTCCGCAGCCATGGCGGCGAGCATGGCGCGCGCCGCTTTCCTCGGGTCTCCCAATTGCTTGCCGCTCTTTTCCTCTCGCGCTTTGCGAATGGGGTCGAAGACAGCGTCGTAATCCGCAATCGAGCGCGGCGTGCGCGTCATCGAGCGGCCCGCCCAGTCCGTGCGAAACGAACCCGGCGCCACGGCAGTCACTGCAATGCCGAACGATTTGACCTCTTTGCCAAGCGCTTCGGAAATGCCTTCCAGCGCGAATTTGCTCCCGCAGTAGTAGGCAATGCCAGGCATCGTGATATGGCCGCCCATCGACGTGATATTCAGGATGTGGCCGCGGCGGCGCTTACGCATGAAGGGCAGGACGGCTTTCATCATCGCCACCGCACCGAATACATTCACATCGAACTGTTGGCGCATTGCCGCCAAAGGCGATTCTTCCATGATGCCCTCGTGACCATAGCCCGCATTGTTCACGAGGACATCGACAGGCCCCACGCTCGTTTCGATTTCCGACACGACGCCGTCGATGGCGTCGAAGTCGGTCACGTCGAGTATGCGTCCCAGCGCGGCGTGCGCGGACAACGATTCGAAATCGCGCTTGGCCTGCGCACTGCGCACGGTGCCGACCACGGTGTGGCCCTCAGCCAACGCTTCTTGTGCCAGCGCGCGGCCAAAGCCGCTGCTCACTCCCGTGATGAGCAAGATTTTTCCGGATGCCATCGATGCTTCTCCTGAATGTCGATTTGGTAGTGCATACTAGTCTGATGCAGACGGCCGAATAAGCCACATTTCGCTATTTATATTGCACAAAACTATGAGCATGAAGCGTGCGGCGTTGCCGCCAGCGGACCTTTCCACGCGAAGTCAGAAGCGCATGGTCACGTTGTTGCGCGCGTTGGCGCCCGAGGAAGGCTATAACCTCACGGCGCTGCCGAGCGTGCGCATCCTGCGCTCGAACCGCCCGCTGTCGCGCACGCCGGTTCTGTACGATCCCGGCATCGTGATCGTTTGCCAGGGCCGCAAGCGAGGCTACTTCGGCGATCAGCTGTATCTCTACGACGAGCGACATTACCTGGCCGTGTCCGTGCCCGTGCCGTTCAGCATGGAGACCGACGCCACGCGCGAGCGCCCGCTGCTCGCCCTGTATCTCCACCTCGATTTCGTGATGGCCGCCGAACTCGCGGCGCAGATCGACCGCGCAGGCGCGATGGAGTCTGTGCAAGCGCCGCAGAGCATGTTGTCGACGCCCATGGACGACGCGATGCAAGCGTCGGTGCTGCGCTTGCTCGAGGCAATGCAGCGTCCGCTCGAAGCCGCCGTGTTGGGCCACGGCCTGCTGCGCGAGTTGTATTTCCGTGTGCTCACGGGCGCCCAGGGAAGCTCGATGCGCGAGGCGCTGGCCATGCGAGGACAGTTCGGCCGGGTGGGCCGGTCATTGCGCCTCATCCATGCGCGCTACGCGCAGCCGCTCGACGTCACGCAACTGGCCGAGGAAGCGGGCATGAGCGTGCCGAGTTTCCATAGCCACTTCAAGGCGGTCACGCAGGTGTCGCCGATGCAGTATGTGAAATCCACGCGTCTGCATCAGGCCAGGCTACTGATGGTGCGCGAGGCGTTGACCGCGGAGGTGGCGGCACACGCCGTGGGCTACACGAGCCCGTCGCAGTTCAGCAGGGAATTCAAGCGCTTGTTCGGCTTGACGCCGGCGGCGGAGGCGAGGCGCATGCGCGAGAGTTTCGCGATTCCCGCAGCGTTTGCCGACGCGATCTACGTGTCGTCGCACTGAGACGGGCTCGCTGCCACTCGCCTCACGTGATCCGCGCGACCCATTCGACCCATTGGCTTCGCCATGCCGGAGCGTCGAACGGATCGCAGAAGTACTGGGTCTCGTGCACGACCTGGGTGCCCCTGAACTCCATGATGCTGACCGTACAGGTGGCGCGCCCCTTGTATGAAATGATGTATTCGGTCACCCAAAGCGGGCCTTCGCCCTGAATTCTTCTTACGTTGAAGCCCGATGGTTTGTCCGGGTGATGGCTGCGCAGCGCCTGCAAATTGGCTCTCCCGACAATCCGCTCGCCCGATTGGGGATAATCACAGATCGCATCGTCGGCATAGATGGCGTGCTCGGCGTCGAGATCGCCCGCTGCCGACGCGCGCCAATGCGCATCCAGTGCGTCACGTATGCTTGCTTCTGTCATGAGGTGCCTCCGGACGGCGAGTTCTTCACCAACGGTTCCATAGCGGCGTCCGGTACTTCGCCGCGTTACTTTCCGCAAAGCAGTAGCAGGCGCTCCTGGTCCGTACAAGGCCTTCCGTTGATCTTTTGCGAAGCGGTGGCCCCTTGCGGCGCGGCCGCGCCGTTGGCCGGGCTGTTGGCCGCTTGCATCGCGGCGCGATGCGCGAAACACGCCTTCAGCCGCCGCTCGACAGGCTGATAGTATTGCCACCCCTTGCCAAGACCGGGTAATTCGAGCTTCACCTGCTTCCACTTCGGGTGGCCGTGTTCCTGGAGATTGTCGAAGTTCTCGCAGAGCGAATCGGCAAAGCGCTTCAGGTTGCCGACCGTGTCGCGCAGATTGTAGTCATAGGTGACGAGAAAGGCCTTGACCGTCCATGTCGGCACGTCCTCTTTCAGCCAGTTCGGGTAGCTCGATACGTGGATCGTCGCGGGAAAGTAGGTTTGCCTGGCGCGCGCCGTTTCGGGCGCGTTCGGGTCGACGCGCAGGAAGCGGATCTGCTGTAGCAACTCGGGGTTCATGTCGGTGAAGAGTTTCGCGGGTTGCCCGGCGACGATGATCGCAACGTCGATCTTCTTCACGATCAGCGCGGCAAGCGCGTCTTCATTGCTCAGGTGCTGCGCGTTCTGCTCGGGAATCGGCTGGCCGAACATCAGGCGGTACAGCGTGCTTGCCGATTGCGCAGTGCCGCTGCCAATCAGCCCCACGCTCATCACCTTGTCCTTGATCTCGTTGATCGTCTTCATCGGCGAGTCGTTGCGCACGACGAAGTAAATTTCCTCGTCATAGAGCGGCATGATGAGGCGCAGTGGGCGAATCATCGTGCCCGCCTCTTCGTTGCCGGAATTGGCCATGTCAACATAAGCCTGATAGACGTCCGATTGCACGAGCGCGAGCTTCACGCCCGGCTCGAAACGCATGCGCTGCACGTTTTCCGCCGAACCTTTCGAGGGCAGCACTTCGAGGTCGATGCCGGCCGGTTGGGCAACCCATTTCGACAGGTCCTGACCGATCTGAATGTAGGTGCCGCGCTCGGGGCCGGTCACGATGCGGTAGTGCGCGTCTGGCGCGGCGGCCATGGAAAGTGTCGTGAAAAACAGGGCGATCAGTGCCAGCAGGGCCACCGGGGCCGCCAGAATCGTTTTCAGCATGGTCTCTCTCCCGCGTTGGAGGTGAGGTGCGGCAGACTTCGAAGTGTTATGGAGTCCTGCTCAATGTGCGGTGCCGGTTGGGGTGGATGGTTTCCAGCCGTTTTGCAGGATCGCGCGCTCCTGAGCATCGACGCCGTGGTCGTTGCTCGCTGCATTCGCGGCGCCTGCGTTCGCGGACGGGTTAGCCGTGGCTGTCGTGGTTGCTTGCGGGGCGCCATTCGCAGGATTAGCGGGATTGGGCGCCTTCGTCGAACCCGTCGAACTCGTTGAATTCGGCGACCCGAGCGGCTTCCAGGCCGTTGCGACGATGGCGCGCTCCAGCAACGATTGCGCGTGCTGGCTGCTCGAATCGATTGCCAGGGCCTCCGACGCCTGTTGCTGGGCGCAGGCCCAGGTATGCTGCGCCGCGCATCGCTCCGCGCCCTGCAATGCGTTGTCGCGCCGCTGCTCGCGCGCCGCGATGTCACGCTGGATCGTGCGCGCGTCCTCGTTGTCCGGGTCGCGCGCGAGTGCGGCGCTGTTCGCGGCCTTCGCGTCGAACAGGTTGTTTTCCGCGAGGCTCCTGCGGGCGACGCGCAAGCTGTCGGCCACATCCGTGTATTGCGGCGTCGCACGGGGCGGCGGCGAGGCAGCGGGCGCCCCCGTGTCGGCAGCAGGGGACAGCGTAGCGTTCGTTGTTTCCCGGGACGCAGAGGTCGAGACCGAGCCGCCCGACGAGTGCGTGCTCTGATCTTCGTTCGCGCTTTCCTGCTTGCGATTGTCGCCAAGCAGCAGATAGGTGGCGTAGCCGAACATGAGAACGAGCCAGAAAAGGAAGAGGCCCTTCGTCAGGATCCATCGTTTCGTGAGCCCGAACGGCAACGCATGGCCGGGCAACTGGTGCGGATCGCCGGGCTGCGCCGACGGGTGGTCGGATGCCAGCGCGGCGGCCGGTGAGAGCTTCGCGGCCGCAGGCACGGGCGGCGCGGCCGCCGTGGGACCGAGCGCTTCCAGCGTGGCTTTCGGATGCGTGCCCAGCGTAACGGTGTCGAGCGGTCGATCCGTGCCGCAGTAAGGGCAGAAGTCGACGTGCTGATAGATCAACCCACCGCAGCGCTTGCACGCAAAGGGGTAACTCGGGTCGTGAGTAATCTGAGCGGACATGCGTGCGTCCCACCGTTATGGCGATGCCATTTCGGCATGCTCAGAATCGTTGTTGAAGCGATCGGCAAGGCCTCGCGGAACCCACGATCTGCATGCACAGGAAAGCGGCGGCGCTGGTCCGAGCGCTACCGCTTGCAGGAAAATATGGTTGATTTCCCACAGCGCGTCAATGTCCGCTGTTGCCTACCGCACATAGCGTATTCCCTCGCATGCGCGCGACCGATCGGATCGCGGGATTTCTTGCGGTTCATGCAAGCTTTTTATGCGCGCCGTTTTTATTCATAAGAATAGCTAAATGATCGGATGGATTCGTTGTGCGGGTGTGCAAATAAGACCCCAATTTGGCGTCGTGGCTCGCAGGCATTCCCCGGGGCACCAATGCACGCCCACTCACGCCACAATCCAAAATCCACCTTGCGGCGGTGCAAAATACTGTATAAATTAACAGTATGTGTTTACGTCCAGTAGGAGCGTGGCATGGAATCGCTGATCCGCATCGTGAATGATGAAGACCGTCAGGCGTTGGAATGGTTGGTCGCCAACGTGGGCGCGCAGCGCGTCGGGGCCGCGGCGCAACGGCTGGCTGCCGGAGGAAAGCGGCCGTTCGTTTCCGCGCTGTGCCGGTACCTGGGCGCGTGGCCGCCCGCTGCGCGCCGGGGGCGCTCGGTTGCACCCGTTCATACGGCGGTGGGCGACCTGCACCTCGCGCGCATCCGTGAGGTGCTCGCACAGGCAACACGGTGAAGGCTCGCGCGCATTGATGTTCGGGGCATTCCCGAGCTTCCCGGCGGTGTTCCCGCCGCCGGGAAGCCCGCAGGATCAGCGCTGCGCGCCAAAGCGGCGATAGAGCTGCCGCGCCACATGGTCGAGCAGGAAGCCCAGCGCGCCAATCACGAGCACGACCGCCATCAGCTCCGAATACGCGAGCCGGTCGCGCGTATCGAGAATCAGGTAACCGAGTCCCGAACTCACGCCCAGCATTTCGGCGGGCACGAGCACGATCCACAACACGCCGATGGCGAGGCGCACGCCCGTGAGCACATGCGCGGCAATGCCCGGCACGTAGATGTGCCAGAGCATTTCGGCGCGCGTCGCGGCGAGGCTTTCGCCAAGCTGCACCCAGCGCGCGTCGATATGCTGGACGCCCGACGCCGTGCTCATCACGATCGGCCACACCGCCGCGAAGGCGAGCAGGAAGTACACGGGCGGGTCGCCCACGCCGAGCGACATCACGGCGATCGGCATCCACGAAAGCGGCGAGATCATGCGCAGGAATTGCAGCGCGGGCGACAGCGCCGTTTCGAGCACCTTCACGCGGCCGATCAGAAAGCCGAGCGGCACGCCTATCGCCATCGCGAACGCGAGACCGACGCCAATGCGCCGCAGACTCGCGCCGATATGCGCGAACAACCGGTCGTCGGTGACGAGCGCTGGGAAGGTTTGCAGCGCCGCGAGCGGGCCGAACTGCGCGGCGAGCGCGTTGTGGCGCGCGAGCACCGCCACGCCTGCTGCCCAGAACGCGAGGATCGCCACGAGGCCGAGCACGCCGAGCGAAGCGCGCGCCAGAACGCCGCGCGCACGTTCCCGGTGCGCGCCTTCGCCCGGCGGCGCGGCGCCTCGCGCGGCGCCGGAGTGGGCGGGCAGGCTAGACAACGATCGTCTCCGTGCGCGCATACGAAGCGGGCAGGCCAAATGTCTTCATGCCGCCGACAGCCTCGATGCTCTTTTTCACGAAGCGGTCGTCAACGAGATCGCGCGCCACGAAGGCCGGGTCCAGCGCCTTGATGAACTGCCCGTTGCCTTCGACCTGCGTCGCCTTGAGCCGCCGCACGAGTTCCTCGGTGTACGCGGGGTAAGGATAGGGCTGGAAGTCGATGCGCTTCTCGTGCCAGTCGCCGTGAATGATGGCGCGGTCGCCCAGATAGCGCGCTTCGTCGGCGGGCGTGGGCGCGAGCACGCTTTGCAGCAGGCCGGCCGCGTGTGGCGTGTAGTGATTCGCGCCGCTCTTCGAGAGCAGTTGCGCGGCTTCTTGCGGATGCGCGCGCGTCCACACCTGGGCCTGCACGATCGCATCGACGACCTTTTGCGACCACGCGGGCCGCCCGGTCAGGTCGCGTTCGTGCATGAACACCACGCAGCACGCGTGATCGCGCCAGACGTCGCCCGTGAAGCGCAGGATCTTGCCGACCTTGAGCGCCTCCGCTGCCGCGTTGAACGGCTCCGCCACGATAAAGCCCGCGATCTGCTTCGCGGCGAGCGCGGGCGGCATGTCGGAAGGCGCCATCACGACGAGGCGCACTTCGTTGGACTTGAGCGCACCGTCCTTCGCGAGCACCGGCGTGAGGCCTTGCGCGCGAAGCATGTCTTGCAGCACGACGTTGTGAATGGAGTACCAGAACGGCACGGCAAAGGTCTTGCCGCCCAGATCCGCGAGTTTGTCGATCTCGGGCGCGACCGTGAGCGCCGAGCCGTTCACGTGATTCCACGCCACGACCTTGGCGCTCGCCTGGCTGCCGTAGCGCGCCCAGATCGTCATCGGCGAGAGCAGGTGGACGACGTTGACCTGACCGGAGAGGAAGGCCTCGACGAGCTGTGCCCAGCTGCGCAGCAGCGTGGGTTTTTCGACCTGCAAGCCCGCTTGCGCGAAATAGCCGTTGTTGTGCGCGACGAGCAGGGGCGCCGCGTCGGTAATGGGCAGATAGCCGATGCGCAGCGGCGCGTCCGGTTCGCTCGCGGCACGCGCGTCGAGCGCGCTGAGCAGCGGCGCGGCGCCCGCGACCGTGAAAAGCGATGCGAGCTTGAGCCACTCGCGGCGGGTCATCGGAAACTGGCACATGCGGTGGTCGTCCTCGTGGGTTGCGGGTTTTACAGGTGGGGCGCGGCGGTGCGCGCCATGGAGTCGTGCAGCGCGCTCACGAGCCGCACGCGCAGCGCGCCGAGCGCTTCGACGTGCGAGTGGCGCGGCGCGGGCACGTCGACGGTGAGATCGAGCGCGATGCCGCCCTGCCCGAGCACGCACACGCGGTCGGAAACGAGCAGCGCCTCGTCGATGTCGTGGGTGACGAGCAGCGTCGCGGCCTGCGTGTTGCGCACGACCTGCACGAGCAGGCGCTGCATGTCGGCGCGCGTGACTTCGTCGAGCGCGCCGAACGGTTCGTCGAGCAGCAGCGTGCGCGGCTCGCGTGCGAGTGCACGGGCGAGCGCGGCGCGCTGTGCCATGCCGCCCGAAAGCTGGCGCGGCGCGAGATGCGCGGCATGCGCGAGGCCCACGGCCTGCAATGCCGTTGCCACGCGCGCCTGGCGCACGCTGCGCGCGAGTGCGGGCTGGCGGCGGAAGTTCAGGCCAAACGCCACGTTGCGCTCGACCGAAAGCCAGGGCAGCAGGCACGGGTCCTGAAACGCGAGCGCGACGTCGGGGCGCGTGCCGTCGAGCCGCGCGCCGTCCACGCGCACTTCGCCCGCGGCCGGCGCGATCAGCCCGGCGGCGATGCGCAGCAGCGTGGACTTGCCCGCGCCGCTCGCCCCGAGGATCGACACGAGTTCGCCCGCGTGCACGTCGAGATCGACGCCGTCGAGCACGTTGCGCTGCTGCCAGCCCATGCGGATGCCGCGCAACGCGATACGCGGCGCGGGCGCTGCGTGCGCGCCGCCGCTCATGCGGCCTCGCTGCGGCGATGCTGCGCGAGCTGGGTTTTCAACTGCACGAGCGTGGGCGTGACGATGGGCACGAAGGCGGCTTCGCGGCTGCGGCGCGCGGTGTCGTTCGTCATGCTTGTGGCGTTTGTGGTTTGCGCCGCGCCCTGCGCGCGCAAATAGCCGCGGCCGCCCGCTGCCTGCACGTCGAGACGCGCGGCGGCCGCGACCACATCGGCCAGGCCGATGCGCACTTCGAATTGCGCGGCAGGCTGCGCGACGAAGGCGCCGCTTGCCACGCCTTCGTAGAGGCGCGCGGTAAGCGTGTCGAGTTCGGCGCGCAGCGCGGCGGCGTCATCGGCGAGCGCCGCGCGCACGGCGGGGCTGCTCGCATCGACGGATTCGAGCGCGCGGCGCGCAAGGCCAATCGACATGCCGCATTGCAGGCCGAGGAACGCGGGGCGGGCGCGCGAGAGGAAGGCAGGCGTGTCGGCGGCGATCAGCCAGCTTGCGTCGAGCTCGGTGTGCGCGAGCGTGAGCGCGGCCGTGTTGCTGCCGCGCAGGGCGATCAGGTCGAGGTCGTCGCTGCGCGTGACGCCCGGCGCGTCGTGCGGTACGGCGAAGAGGGCGGGCGGCGCGCCGTCGTGGCGGTCGAACGCGGCGGCGACCACGAAGCCTTCGGGGCGCAGATTCGTGATCCAGGGCAACGCGCCGTCGAGCGCGAAGCGTGTGGCGCCGGCGTCGAGCGGCGTGGCGCGCATCTGCAATGGCTCGATCGCGCAGAGGTATTTCATCGCGTTCGAGAGTCCCGTCGCGCCCGCGTGCTCGCCCGAAAGGAGCACGGGCAGCCAGCGCGCGCGCAGGGCGTCGTTATCGCTTTGCAGCAGGTATTCGATGAACGTGCGCTGGCCCCAGAACACGAACGCGCTCGCAAGCGAATGGCGCGCGACGGCGGCGATCGCCTCGATGGCGTCGACGGTCGTGCCGCCCGCTCCGCCCAGCGCAGCGGCCACGCCCACGCGAAAGAGGCCCGCGCGCGCGAGTCGCGGCACGATCTCGCTTGCGTGATTGTCGCCGCGCGAGTGGGCGTCGATGGCCTCGGCGTGCGCGTCGAGCCAGGCCGCGAGATCGGCCGGCAGCGTGTGAAGCCGCGCGCTCGTCATGCCGCGCGCACGCCCGCTTCCCAGCGATAGGCGGCCAGTTGAGGATTGAGCTCGTTTTGCGCGAGGTTGTTCGCGAAGTTGCACAGCGTTGCGAGGCTCACGCCGAGCACGACTTCGAGCGCGTTCGCGTCGCTGAAACCGGCTTCGCGAAACGCGGCGAGCGCGGCGTCGGGCACCGCGCCGCGCGTGGCGATCACCTCGCGCGCGAACGTGGCGACGGCGTCGAGCCGCGCATCGCCGCTCGCACGCCCGTCGCGCAGCGCGCCAACCACGGCTTCGGGCAACTGCGCCTTTTTGAGCGCGACGGCGGTGTGGCCCGCCACGCAGAAGCCGCAGCCGTGAATCGCGGCGGCGGTGATCTGCACGGCTTCGCGCTCGGCAAGCGTGAGGCCGCTGCGCGCGTTGATCTCGCCGACGGTCAAATACGTTTCGAGCGCGACGGGTGCGTTGGCGAGCGAGGCGACGAGATTGGGCAGAAAGCCGTTCGCGGCCTGCGAGCGCTCCAGGAACGGGCGGCTCGCTTCAGGCGCGCTTTCGATGGTGTGCAGCGGCAGACGGCTCATGACGGTTCCTCGCAGATTCGGTGAAAGTGGTGCGATTATGTTGTCGCGCGCAACGGCGAACAATGCGCGCGCGTCTGCGATTCATGCGGATTTGTCTTGCGTGCGGTTTTCGCGCGATTTCCCTACATCGTCCATACGTGGCACTCAATGGAGCGCGACGTGCGCGAGCGATTCGGCATCCTTAGCGGTGCGCCGCCACGCGCCGGGCTGCACGCCGGTCACGCGCTTGAACGCCTGTGCGAACGCCGATTCCGATTGATAGCCCACTTGCTCCGCCGCATCGGGCGTGCTGGCCCCCGTGCTCAGCATGGACGCCGCGAGCTTCATGCGCACGAGCGTGACGAATTGCGCGGGCGGCTGCCCCGACAACTCCGCGAACAGTTTGCAAAAGCGCGCGCGCGACATATGGCTGAATTCGGCCATGCTCGCCGTGGTCCATGACTTGCCGGGTTCGGCGACGATGGCCGCGACGAGCGGCGCGAACGCGGGCCGGCGCATGAGCGACCAGAAGCAGGGCGCGAGTTCGTCGTTGCCGTCGAGCGCGCGCAGCGCGTAGACGAACAGCAGGCCAGTTAGACGCGCAATGAGTGGCGAAGGCGTGTGCGGATCGAGCAGCGCCTCGGCCCGGATCAACTCGAAAATCTGGCGCGCGCCATGCAGCGCTGACTGATCGTGACGCGCGATCACGTGATCGGGCAGCAGGCCGAGCATGAGATCGTCGAGGCCCGCTTTGAACTCGAAGAAGCCGCAGGCAAGACCTAGGCTGCCGGGCGCTTCGCGACCGTCTGGGTCGAGCGGCGTCATCGTGCCTGCGCGCGCTGTTTCGCGACCGCGCTCGGGCGCGAGCGGATCGGGCGAAAGACAGTGGGGCGAATCGGCGAGCAGGAACACGGCGTCGCCCGCGGCGAGCGGCACGCTGCGCGCGGGACGTTGCGCTCGCGCCGGCACATGGAGCCAGCACCGGCCGTGCAGCACCACATGAAAGCTCGCACGCCGATGGCCGCTTGTCGAAGCCTGCCACGCGCCGCAATACTGGCCTACGTGAAAGAGCGTGCTCGTCGGTTCAAGACCTTCGAGCAGCCAGGCGGAGAAAGCATCGACATGAGAGGGCATACGTTCCAGCTTGCGGATAGCGCGGACAGACCCGACGCAGGATCTCCCACCATAATCCGTTCTGGCGTCGATGCAACCAAGATATCGTCAGATGCTTATCTACGGTTTCGCATAGGTCCGCGCCGCTTCGCCAAGCGTTGCGGCTTGATGGCTGCTTCCTGGCCTGCTGGCCGGCTAGCCGCCATCGTCGTCAGCGAGGCCGCTGGCGGGCGGATCGGCAACGAACTGCGCGGTGAAGGCGGCCAGCAAATCGTCCGAGTCGTCGACGAACTCGCCAAGCATGAGCGTCGCGGCGCGCGCGAGCAGGTCCGACTGTAGCGTGGCGTAGGTTTTGCGCGACCGGAGCAGCGCGCGCACCGCCGCGCGGGTTGCGGGGCGCGCGACGTCCCGGGCGTTGCGCCCGAGCAGCCCTGCGGCGGCGATCTCGGCCTTGAACTCGCTGGCTTCGAGCAGGTCCATGGCCTCGTCGTACACCCGGTCGGTGTTGCCCGCGAAGAAGAACTTACGGAGTACGAACAGGATGTCCGAGGCGTCGGTGGATGTCGACGTGCGCCGGTCTTGCCACGCCATGAGCTTGAGCAGCACGAAAGCGGGAATCGTCACGACCGGAACGACCTGTCCTTCGCCGATGTCGATCTGCTCGGCGGTGTCCACCGCCTCCTGAAAGCCCAGCACGGTCATGACGATGTCGCCGTCGGGCGGCCAGGCAATCGTGCCGGGCTGCGCCTCGACCGGACCGAAGGGAACGAGGTCGAGTTGCACGCCAAATGCGTCGGTCTCGCGCTGAAAGATGAGCTTTTGCTGGGCTTTTGCGTCGCGCGTGAAGTGGCCGCTCGCGAGCAACCGGTCGATCAGCGTCTGATGAAACTCCCAACTGAGCGCGCACACCGCCACGTCGACGTCGCGGGTGGCGATCGGCGACTTGATGCCCCGGAGGTGCCAGAACTGGATGTCGCGCGCGGTTGCGCCCGCCAGCACGAAGTGCGCGCCAAGTTGCCCGCAGGCGTCTTTTACGGCGGACAGCAGCGCGATGGTGAGCGCGGGGACCGGCCGGTCAGCCGGCACCTTGACTACCGGTGTTTGCGAGGAAGCGGTCATAGACGGTCTGTGCAACGGCGTGGTGCCGGCTGTCGCCCGTGGCGATCAGGTCGGCGTAGACGAGCAGCGGATGGACGACGCCCGGCGGGACGTCCCAGTTGCGCTCGGCAGTTTCGGGCCAAAACGACTCGAGTATTTCGACTTCGCCTTGCGGGTCGGCGCGCAGGCGCGCGGTTTTCTTGAGCGCGAGCGTCGCGGCTGTGCGCGCATAGACCGTGACCGACGCGGGCTTGATCTCGTGCGTGAGGAGATCGGCGGCGCACTCGCCGCCCAGGCGCGCTTCGAGCCCCGAAAGATGTGCGCCTTGCCACCAGTCGACGCCCACGCCGCTCGTGAAGCGCTGCGCCATGAGTTTTGGCCGCAAGCGGGCAGGGTACAGGCTCGCCCACTCGTCAATCATGCGGCGCGGGTTGGCGAGCGCGCGCCGGTTGCCCTTGTGAACGACGAGCCCTCGTGCGATCAGGTCGTCGACGGCGAGGTTGACGGTGTTCAGCGCCACGCCCGACGCTTGCGCAATCGTGCGGTACGGCTGTTGCACGAGGCCCGGTTGAGTCGCAAGCGCGAATGTTACGCGCAAGCCCTTTGGGGTTGTCGAGCGCGAACGTGTGTCGCTTTGCGCGAGCGCAGGTTTGCTGCGCCCCACGATCATGATCGTGGCCTCGGGCTCGTCGAGCCAGGCGTTGCCGGCGGTGTCCAGAAACGGAATGCCCTTCGCGATAAGGCTTTGCGCGAGCCTGGCCGTGACATGCTGGGTGACCAGCATGACCGGCCGGCCGGACTTCGGCCCGGCTGCGGCGCTCGCGAGACGAATGCCGGCGCTCGAGGCGCTGGCGGGGTTCGTTGCGATCACCACGGGCATTTCGAACTGCTTGCCGGAAACCGAAAAGCGCACCGATGCGTCGACCCTGGGCGGGCGTGAGGGGGGGCTGAAGCCCGGTTCGGCGTGGTAGCGATGCGTGGCGTCCGAGAAGGCTTCGCATGCCAGGCTAAGCGCCATCTGCTCCGAGGCGGAAAGGCGGTGAGTGGCAGCCATCAAGGACACTCCTGTATGTTATTTTCCAGTGTACGTTAAAAAAGAACACTGTGCAAATAACGTACAAGATGTCTACTCGATTGAATTTTATGGGAAAATTATCGAGATGTGGCTTTTTTGTACGCTTAATCGACATGTACGCTAATTGAGGACGAAGAAAATAAAACGTACAGACACTGCCTGAAACGTGGACCGGATCGGGACTTCGCGTTTGCCGGCGCCGTATAAACCGTTCGCTATCGCACATTTTCCCGGACCTTCACGGTCCTTCCACAGGCAACGAACGGGATAATGAGAGGCGGTGTCCGGCAGAGGCAAGGCGCGACTGGCGCGCCGCTAACCGGCCGGGAAGTTCTTTCCGGAAACGATGCATCCAGCATCGTTTGCTGACTCAGCGTGGGGAACAGTGATCACCCGTCGCAGGTTCATCGGCGCGTTGCCGGTCTTGCCGTCACTCTTTGCGTCCGCGACAAGCCGGGCGGGCTCCGATGCGGCCTCCAGGGTCGCGCTCGTCATCGGCAACAGCCACTATCCGCACATGGCGCTGCGTAATCCGGGAAACGATGCGCAGGCAATGGCGGGTTTGCTCAGCAAGGCGGGTTTTCACGTCGACACACAACTCGATGCGAATCGCGATACCTGTCTGTCCGCCATCCAGCAATTCGGCCAGAGCCTTTCGAATGCCGATGTCAAGCTGGCGATTTTTTATTACGCGGGGCACGGCGCGCAACTCGACTGGCACAACTATCTGATTCCGGTGGACGCGCACGTGAGCACCGGCGACGAACTCCGATCGCGCTGTGTCGATCTCGGCGCGTTGCTCGACGCGTTTGCGAAGGCGAAGGGAAAGACATACGTCGTCATTCTCGATGCGTGTCGCAATGATCCGTTCAACGGCACATACCGGCCCGCGCAAGCGGGGCTCAGCCAGTTCGACGCACCCGTGGGCAGTCTGCTGGCCTATGCCACATCGCCGGGCAGCGTTGCATACGACGGCGACGCGAACAACGGCCTGTACACCGGGAGCCTGGTGCGCGAACTGTCGCGCACGGCCACGCGGATCGAGGACGCGTTCAAGCGCGTGCGCCTGAACGTGCAGCTCATGTCGAACGGCGGGCAGATTCCGTGGGAATCGACGTCGCTCGAGAACGACGTGTACATCTTCGAAAACGACGCGAAGCCGCTCACCGACGCGGAGATCGAAGTCATCACGCGGGACGATCTCGACACCTGGATGCGGATCAAGTCGTCACGCAATCCCGACGACTGGGTTGCCTACTTGCGCAAGTTTCCGGATGGCCGCTTCGCCGAGATCGCGCAAATGCGTCTGACGCGCTTGCTCGCGGCGTCCCGTGGTCATCAAGCCGCGACGGCGGCGGCTTCGATGGCGGTCACGCCCGCTCCGGCGAGTTCCGCACTCGTGTCGAGCGACGCGGACGAGGAGGGCGCCACGACAATTGAAGTCGCGTCGGGCGATACGTTGGCCAATCTGAACCGGCCATCGGCCAATCCGTTTTCCGCCGGGCGTTATCCGCTCGGCCGCCACTTCACGGTCGACGACGAAGCGATATTTCTGGTGAGCGATCTCCTGACGGGGCTGCCTAAACGGCGCTATCGCGTTCGCATTACGAAAGTCGATCTGGATGCGGACCGCGTTGAAGGAAACGACGGACGCTGGGTATGGGACTCGATGGGCAATGTGATCGCCTCGCCGCATGGCGGCGTGAACGACGTACCGGCGCAACTCGCTCCCACCGAAATTCAGATCGGCAAGCAATGGACCGCCGCATGGCACGCGGATCATCCTGAATACGGACAGCAATTCATTTCACTCGACCTGAAGATCGTCGCCCGAGAGCCCATCACGGCGGCGCAGCAGACCTTCAACGCGTTTCGGATCGAAGGCAGTGGCTGGATTGAAATCTACGAGGGCGTGGGGCGTCGTTCGGTGAGCGCGGAGCGCAAATACTGGATCGTGCCCGGCATCAACTTCCCGCTCAGGATCGAACTGGTCAATCGCCCCACCGGCCGCTCCAGAAGCTATCGTGCAGGAGGCGGCGGGCATCGCAGGGAAAGACAGGATCTCGTGATGCTTCGGCAACACGCGGTGGACGTGACCGAGGGAGCATGATGTCCGGCGGGCGAGGTCCGTGCCTGGCCTTTGCCGGATCAGGGGTGCGAATACGGGTCCTGAAGCGGCGACTGGCGCGTTGTATGGTGCCGGTGGTGCTGCTTGTGCTTTGACTTCGGTTTGGACTTCGCCTGCAGTTGGGGTTGCGCCTGGCCGGGCGGCGGCGGCGCGGAATTCGCGTGAGCGCGTTGCGGCGAGCTCTCGCCTTCGCCAAAGTGAAACGTCTGCGAGGTTTGCGCGTGAGCGGTCGTGGACAGCGCCACGGCGACCAGCAACAGGTAATTCGAAAACTTCATGGGCGCTCCTTTTTGAACATGCGTGGGGGACACATTGCCCGCTGCGGGGCATGCGCCGATATTCAGGCGTTCGCAGCCGGATCGCGCTGCACGGCCACGCACTTGATCTCCACCAGCAAGCCGGGATGCGCGAGTTCGGATACGCCGATCGACGTCCATGCGCACGTGCCGCGCGGAAAGACCCGATTCTTCACTTCGCGGAAAACGGGCATGTGCGTGCTCATCTGCACGTGGTACGTCGTCATATCGACGACATCTTCAAAGCCGCATCCGGCCGCCTCCAGCACGACACGCAGATTTTCCCAGCACGCCAGAAATTGCGCTTCCGGGTCGGCGATCACTTCGAGATCGGCGGTGCGTCCGACCTGGCCGGCGCAGAAAACGGTGGCGCCGACTTTCACGGCCGGTACATATCCGGCGCGTTCAACGATACGTTGCATCGCGGGCGGGACGATCAATTCGCGGTCTGTCATGGTAATTCGTGGCAAGGTTGATGCGGTGATGCACCGTTGGCGGGGGCATCGAGCGGATCGCATGCGATGCGGCGTTGAGCAGGCTGCTAGCGCGCAAGAGGTCCTCACGCATGGCGTCTACGCCGTGGCTGAAAAAGCGGCTGGGCCCCGTGAGAGATGAAAAACCCCGCGCAGCGGGGTTTCATGGCTCGCGACCAAGGGCACATTCAAGGCCACACGGCGCGCGTCACGCCGCCAGCTTGAGCGCTTGCGAGAAGTCCGCGATCAGGTCGTCGATATCCTCGATGCCCGCGGAAAGCCGCAGCATGCCGTCGGAGATGCCCATTTCCTTGCGCGTTGCCGCCCCCGCTTCGAAAAAGATCGTCGGCGCAACAGGAATGATGAGCGTGCGCGTGTCGCCGAGGCCGGTCGCCTTGATCGGCAGTTGCAGCGCATTGACGACGTCGATCATGCGATCCGCGTTGAGCAACTCGAACGCGAGCAGCCACGAAGCGCCCTTGAACAGCTTCTGCGCGATCTCGTATTGAGGATGGCTTTTCAGGCCGGGATAGAACACCTTGCCGATAGCGTCGTGTCCTTCGAGAAACTGCGCGAGCGCGAGCGCATTGTCGCTGCTTTGCTTCACGCGCAAGGCGAGCGTTTCCGCGCCCATGGCGATGGAGTGCGCCTGTTCCGACGACAGCGCCGCGCCCATGTCGCGCAGGCCTTTCTTGCGGATCTGCAAGAGCCCCTGGTCCTTCGGCGCCGAACGGCGGTAGTCGTCGGCGATATTCGGATACGCGCTCCAGTCGAACAGGCCCGTGTCGGTCACCGCGCCGCCGAGCGCGGCGCCGTGGCCCGCGATGGTCTTCGTCAGCGAGTTGATGACGAGGCTCGCGCCAACCGCCTTCGGCTTGAACAAGGCGGGCGAGGTGATCGTGTTGTCGACGACGTACGCGAGACCGCGCTCGCGGCACACGTTGCCGATGCTTTCCAGGTCGGGAATCTGCGTGCCCGGATTCGCGATGGTTTCGACGAACACCATGCGCGTGTTCGGGCGAATGGCGTTCTTCACGTTCTCGACGTCGCAGGCGTCGACGGTCGTGACTTCGACGCCGAGCGTGCGCAGCGTGCCGAACAGGCTGTTGGTGTTGCCGAACACGTAGCGGCTCGACACGAGATGGTCGCCCGCGCGCAGGAGCGTGAGGAACGTCGCCGTGATCGCGGCCATGCCGGTGCTGAAGCAGATCGTGCCGACGCCTTCTTCGAGGCTCGTGATCTTGCGCTCGAGCGAGGCGGTCGTGGGAGTGCCTTGCCGCGCGTAGTTGAAGCCGCCCTTTTTCGTGCCCTGGAACACGCCGATCAGATCCTCGACGCGTTCGAAACCATATTGCACGGACGTGTGAATCGGCTGGCGCACGCCGCCGTGCTCGGTGCCCGCGATTCTGTCGCCGTGAACGATGCCCGTGGTAAAGCCTTGCTTGCTCATTCCTTCTCCGTCTCTCAAGTCGATTTCTGTCTGGCAGATTATCGCCTGGGTTACGGTGTCGCAGCGCTCCGCGCCCCGCGCGGCGGGTCAACCCGGGTCAACCGCTCGCATGCCGCCGCCGATGCAGCGGGCCGAGCGCGCTCGACAGGGCGGCGCAGGGCAGCAGGACCGCGACGAGCGCGAACATCGTCGTCCTGAATGCATGCGCATAGTCGGCGGCGGCCGGCGTTGCGCCGAGCAACGAGAAGAACAGCCCGCCCAGCGTTGCCGCGCCCACGGCCGCGCCGATCTGCAACGTCGCCGAGACCATGCCGGAGGCCACGCCCGCGCGCTCGGGCTCCACTTCGGCAAGCACGATCCGCACGACGGAGGGCAGGACGAAGCCCTGGCCGAGCCCAATCGCCGCAAGCCCGACGTAAAAGCCGCTTCCGGGCGCGCCCGCGCCGGCCAGCGCGGCCGCGATCGCAAGGCCGGTCCCGAGCAGCAGGAAGCCGAGCGTCAGGACGCGATACCCGCCGAAACGGTGCACGAGGCGCGGCATCAGCAGCGGGCTGGAGAGGAAGCCAAGACCGAAGGGCAGGATCGCGAGTCCCGACGCAAGCGGCGACCAGTGCAGGCCGCCCTGCAAATAAATGCCGTAGCTCAGGAAAAACGCGCTCGTCATATAGAACACGAACGCGAGCACGAGGCCCAGCGCGACGACGGGATTGCGAAAGAGCCGCACGTCGAGCAGCGGGTCGCGGCCGTTGGCGAGACTGCGCCACTCCACGCGCAACAGCAAGCCGAGCATGGGCAGCGAGCCGATCAGGCAGGCGACCATCCACAGCGGCCAGCCGGACTCGCGCCCGCGCGTGAGCGGATAGACCAGCATCAGCAGGAACAGCGAAAGCAGGATGGTGCCCGGCACGTCGATGCGGCGGCCGCTCGGCGGGCGGCTTTCCGGTATGTAGCGCCAGCTGCCGATGAGCGCGAGCACGCCGATCGGCAGATTGACGAGGAAGATCGCGCGCCAGCCAAGGCCAAACGGATGCAGGCTGATCAGCGCGCCGCCGCCGAGCTGTCCGATGACCGCGGCGACGCCGAACACGAACCCATAGAGCCCCATCACGCGCACCTGCTCGTGCGGCGTGAATACGCTGCGGATCGTGGCGAGCACCTGGGGCGCGAGGATCGCGGCGAACAGGCCCTGGAATATGCGCGCGGCGACGAGCATCGCGCCACTGGTGGCGAGGCCGCAGAACGTGGAGGCGACGACGAAACCCGCCATGCCCGCCATGAAGACGCGTTTGCGGCCGTACAGGTCGCCCAGCCGTCCGCCGGTGATCTGCATGACGGCGTTCGCGCACGCGTACGCCGAGACCACGAGTTGCAGCTCGGTTGCCTGCGCGCCCAGCCCGTCGCGGATCGCGGGCAGCGCCAGGTTCACGATGAAGTAGTCGAGCGGGGGGAGGATCGCGCCGACCAGCAGGACGACCAGCGCCCAGCCGTGATGGCCGTGCGCGGCCTCGGCGGAATCGCTTGCGGCGACGCGGGATGTCGTCGCTCGCGCGGCGAAGGTGTTGTCGGACATAGGTGTGCTCAGTGATAAAGGGGCGGATGCAATTGCAGGTGCGCCGCCGTTGTGGGCACGCAGCCCATCATGGAACCGCTATTCTCTGCGCGTCTCATGGTCCGGAAAAGCGGGAATTAATGCTATGATCCATCGCGTTATTCGATGGATGCGGAACGCCATGCGCGGCTTTGAATTCGACCAGTTGAAGACGTTCGCAACCGTGGCGAACACGGGCAGCCTTTCGGCGGCGGCGCCGCTCCTGCATCTTTCGCAATCCACGATCAGCGAGCAGGTGCGCAAGCTCGAAGTGCGCGCGGGCATGCCGCTCTTCACGCGCAGCAAGCGCGGCGTCGAGCTGACGGCGGCGGGCACCCGGCTGCTCGATCATGCGCGGCGGCTCGTGGCGCTCAATGAAGCCGCCTACGACGAATTGCGCGGGCAGGCGATCAAGGGCGAGTTGCGCGTGGCGATCACGGAGTATTTCCGCACCCATGAGGTCGCCGGTTTGCTGGTCCGGTTGCGCGAATGCTATCCGCACCTGAGCCTGCATGTGAGCGCAATGAAGAGCGCCGATATCGAAGTCGCCTATGCGCGGGGGCAGATCGATCTGGGCGTGGTCATGCACATGTCGACGGGGCCGTTCCGGCCCGCGGATATCGACGCCGACGCGCGCTGGGAGTTGCGCCGCGAGCCGCTTTCCTGGGTCGCCTCGCCGTCGCTGGCCGAGCAGTTGCCGGAGCCGTTGCCGCTCGTGTTGCTGCCGGGCGACTGCATGATGCATCAGGTCGCGGTGCGCGCTCTCGAAGCAAACGACATGACCTACGAACTCGTACATAGCGCGTCCGGCGTGGGCGGACTGCAATCCATGCTGGCCGCTGGTCTGGGCGTGGGCTGCCTGTGCACATCGGCAATTGGCGAGGGCCTCGTGCGGCTCGGTGCGAAGCATCGCTTGCCGGTCTTGCCCGAAGCCGTTTTCTCGCTGATGCCGCCGCATCCCGGCGAACAGGAAACGGTGACGCAGGCGAGAGAAGTGCTGGCGCGGCAACTGCTCGTGTGATTGCACGCGCAATCGATTTCGGGCGTAGATAAATTCACGAAATCGACCGCTTTCTGTGCATGCATGGCGGGTTAATTAGATATCCGGAATAAATGTATTGCGTGCCCGCGACGGCCGCGGTCGAGCTGGTGCGTTACGCGGTGAAGCCGTAGCGCGCAGCAGCGGGATCAGCGATAGAAGGCAGACGGTGCGATCCCAAAGTGGCGCTTGAACATGGCGGCGAACGCACTCTGGCTCGTGTAGCCGTGATCGAGTGCGACCGTGAGGATCTTCTCGCCGTGCGCGAGGCGTTCGAGCGCGAGAAAGAGCCGCGCGTGCTGGCGCCAGCGTCCGAGCGTCATGCCCGTTTCGCGCTGGAACGCGCGATGCAACGTGCGTTCCACCATGCCGAGTTCGCAGGCCCAATGTGCGGCTTCGTGCGGCGCTCCCGGGGCGGCCACGATCGCGTCGCAAAGCCTGCGCAAACGCGCGTCGGCAGGCCACGGCAGATACAGTGGCAGACGCGGAATCATGGCGATCTCGGCCAGCAACAAACGCATCAACAACTCATGACGGCTGCCCGGCGCGTAATCCAGCGGCGCTTGCACGGCCGCGAGAATTAGCTCGCGCAGCAAGGGCGGTACATCCACGACGCAGCTTCCCTGCGGCAAATCGACGGCGGCGCCCGGCTCGACGAACACGGTGCGCATGCGTACGTTGCCGCTCATGCGCACCGTGTGCTCGAGCCCCGCGTCGAGCCAGACCGCCCGCGTGGGCGGCACGACCCAGCGGCCCGTCCGGGCCTCGACCAGCATCACCCCTTCGACCGCATAGAGGAGCTGCGCGCGGCGATGGCTGTGCGTGTCGATAAACGCACCGTGTGGATAGTCCGCGGCGAGCGCGGCCACCGGCATCGGCGTGTCTTCGAATGGAACGTGGATGTCGTGTGGAGGGAGCGCGATCATCGGCGGGCGCGGTGCGATGTCAATTTTGCGATAACAAAGGACATTCTAGCGTGAGACGGACCGCGTTCGCGGCGGGCACCATCGAGGCTCTCCCGACCCACTTCGTCAACATCAGGATGCCCGCAATGCCTGCCTTTTCCGCGCTCTTTCCACTCGTCGCGATTCTGCTGTGGTCCGGCAACGTGATGGTGTCGCGCTTGTCCGCGCACACCATCGACCCCTATGCCATCACGTTCTGGCGCCTCGCGCTGGCCGTCGCGCTGATGAGCCTCTTCGTGCCCGCCGCGGCGTGGCGCAACCGCGCTGCGATCGTTGCCCAGTTGCCCAGACTCGCCTTTCTTGGCTTTCTCGCGATGGCGTTGTTTCAGTGCCTCTCGTACGAAGCCGCGAAGACAACCACGGCCACGAATATGGCGATCATGACTGCGCTCGTGCCGTTGCTCACGCTGCTGCTCTCCGTCGCGCTGCTCGGCGAAACACCGACGGCCGGCATGGCCTGCGGCGCGGTGCTTTCGTTCGCCGGACTCGTCTGGCTCATCACGGCGGGCAACCCGGCGGCGCTGCTGGCGGGCGGTGTCCATGCGGGCGACCTTCTGATGCTGGCCGCTGGCGGTGCATATGCACTCTACGGCGTGCTGTTGAGGCGCTGGCACGTGGGCTTGCCGTCATGGCAATCGACATACGTCCAGGCGATTGCGGCGCTGCTGTTCATGCTCGTGCCGCTCCTGCGCCTGCCGCTCGTCGACGCGCTGCCGAATCGCGCGAGCCTGCCACTCATTGCCTACGCGGGATCGCTGGCGTCCGTCGTGCTGCCGTTCTTCTGGATGCAGGGCGTGAAACACCTCGGGCCGAACCGGTGCAGCATGTACATGAACCTGCTGCCGGTGTTCACGGCTGCGCTCGCCGTGGGCGCGTTCGGCGAACAGTTGCACGCGTATCACCTTCTCGGCGGCGCCGTGGCGCTCGCGGGGGTGCTCCTCGCGCAGACGTGGCGCGCGCCGCTCGTCGGTCGTCGTGAGCAAACAGGTGCCGCGGCCGAGTGATCTGAGTGATGCAACTAACTGTCGGTGCGCGCCGCGTCCTGTGTTCCGCCGGTTCCCGGCGCAATCCATCTGCCGGCAAGGGAGAGGGTGCTTTCCAGCTCGACGGGCGATCGATGCGATGCCGCTGCGATCTCCGGTTACGGCGGCCGGCTTTTTCATCGCGGCTTACTGACGCGGCAGAAAGGGCTGCGTAACGGCCGCGGTATACTTCCGCGCTTCTTTTGCCCCTGCCGTATCAAGGATTAGACATGAGCGCATTGCCACCCTGCCCTAAATGCAATTCCGAGTTCACGTACGAAGACGGCGGCGTCTATATCTGCCCGGAGTGCGCACACGAGTGGTCGGGCCAGGCAACGGCTGCGACTGAGGCGGCGGGCAGGGTTTATCGCGATTCGGCCGGCAATGTGCTCCAGGACGGCGACACCGTTACGGTCATCAAGGACTTGAAGCTGAAGGGCTCGGGCGGCGTGATCAAGATGGGCACCAAGGTCAAGAACATCCGGCTGGTGGACAGTGATCACGATATCGATTGCAAGATCGATGGCTTCGGCGCCATGAGCCTGAAAACGGAATTCGTCAGAAAGGCCTGATCAGCGCATCGTGCATGAACGGCAGCCGGTGTCTGGATGCGGCCGCTTGAGGACTGCTTGAGGACTTTGTCTCGGCCGAAGCGGGGTTGGCGTATTGGCCCCTCGTTCCCTGAAAACCGGCCCCAGAAATTATTTTTCGATAATCGCTTGACGGGTGATTCAGCGACCTGCATAATTCGCCTCCTTCGCTGATCGCTGCGAACGAAAACGCA
>NZ_QLSU01000046.1 GCF_003268775.1 Paraburkholderia unamae | reverse complement strand
GTGTTCCCGTGGGCCGCATCGGGCCGCGCGATCGCCAACGGCCGCGACGAGGGCTTCACCAAGCTGATCTTCGACGAAGAGACGCATCGCGTGATCGGCGGCGGCATCGTCGGCCTGAACGCGGGCGACCTCATCAGCGAAGTGTGCCTCGCCGTGGAAATGGGCGCGGATGCGACCGACATCGGCAAGACGATTCACCCGCACCCAACGCTGGGCGAATCGACCGGTATGGCCGCCGAGCTGTATGAAGGCGTCTGTACCGACCTGCCGCCGCCCAGAAAGGCCTGATGGCTATCTCAGCTTACGTTTCGCTAGTGTGACGAATAGCGGGTTTTCCCGCGTGTGGGCGAAAATGTCTGTTTTTGGTGATAACTCGGCTTTTTATCGGAATTTCCCGCGAAGCCGGCTGGCATAAACTCGTTCATCAGGTGCTGTTGTTCGAATGCGTGCTGGAGCGGAAATCGATGTTCTGATCGAAAGCGAACGTTCGAACCTCGGGGCACCCTGGTTTTAGGCGAAGAGGAGACCCGGGCCATGAGCGTTGCGCTGGATAGGATAGACCTTAGCATCCTGAGTGAACTTCAGGAGGATTCGAGTTTGACGAATCTCGAGCTGGCGGCTCGAGTCAACTTGTCACCCTCTCCCTGTCTCGTCAGAGTCAGGAATCTGGAGCGTCTTGGTGTGATCAGCCGGCGCGTCGCCGTTCTCGATGCCTCCCTACTCGGCCTGGGCGTCATGGCGATCGTCGAGATCGGTCTGGAGCGGCAGGGCATGCATGCGCGGGAGAGTTTCGCCGACACGGTGAGAGGCGTCACCGAGGTCATGGACTGCTTCATGATGACCGGGCAAACCGACTATCTCCTGCGCGTGGTGGCCAGAGATCTCGTCGAACTCGAACACATCATCACACACAAGCTGACGTCGCTTCCCGGCGTGGCCAGCGTTCGCTCGAACGTCGTCCTCAAACGGCTTGCCAACAAAACGACGCTCCCTATCGACACGACGCGGCCTATCCAGATTCACGGTCTGGCGCAAGCGTCGTGACCCCATCGCGTGAGGTGTACTCATGAGTAACACAACATCGACCCGTCAGCCGCTGGATTCGCGCGCCGACATCGCTACGGCGTCGGAAATTATCGAAGAGGCGCGAGCCGGTCGCATGTTCATTCTGGTCGACGACGAGGATCGCGAGAACGAAGGAGACCTTATTATTCCAGCCCAGTTCGCCACGCCCGACGCCGTCAACTTCATGGCGACGCATGCGCGTGGTTTGATCTGCCTCGCGATGACACGCGCGCGCTGCGAATCATTGGGTCTTCATTTGATGAGCCGGATCAACGGCTCGCGGCACGAAACGGCTTTCACGGTGTCGATCGAGGCGCGTGATGGCGTGAGTACGGGCATCTCGGCGGCCGACCGTTCCCGCACGATTGCGATTGCCATCAATCCGGAAACGGGGCGCGACGAGATCGTCTCACCCGGGCATGTCTTTCCGCTCATGGCGCGCGAAGGCGGTACGCTCGTGCGTGCCGGCCACACCGAGGCCGCAGTAGATATCGCCCGTCTGGCCGGACTCGCGCCGGCCGGCGCGATCTGCGAAATCATGAACGACGACGGCACCATGGCGAGGCTGCCGGACCTCATCGCCTTTTCACGGCGACATAAGCTGAAACTCGGCACGATCGCCGATCTCATCGCGTATCGCCGACGAACGGAACGGCTCGTGGAGGCCGTTGAAAACGGCAGCTTTACCGAGCCGAATGGAAGGCATTGGCGGATCGTCGTCTACCGGAATCGGGTCGATCAGGTCGAGCATATTGCCTTTGTCATGGGTGATCTGCGGGGAGCTGACCCCGTTCTCGTTCGCATGCATGCGATGGATACCATGAACGACGTCATTGGCGGTCACCACCTCGCGTCTCTACGCGGCGCCGCGCGTTTGCTGGCGGACGAGAACCGTGGCGTCATCGTGCTGATACGCGAGTCGCGCCTCACGGCCGTGTCGGAACGTGTGCGTTCCATGATGCACCCCACGCCTGCCGAGCCGGAACTGCGTGATTACGGAATAGGCGCGCAAATTCTCACCGAGCTCGGCGTGAAGAACATGATCCTGCTCTCCAATCACGAAAGAACGATTGTGGGCCTGGAGGGCTACGGTTTGAACGTGGTGGAGCAGAGAAAAATAGAGCGTATCTGCGACTATCAGGAGGTTTGACGCTGTCCCGTAGTGCCGCCGTGTCGAGGAAGAAATTGGGATCTTCCGCGGGGCGCAGTGGCATTTTTTCAGATGAAGTCGGGCCGCTCAATTGAGAGCGTTTCGTGACTATAAAAACAACTTAAGGAGGATAGATGAGACACGCAGAAAACCTTGGCATCTTCGGCGAGCGCGCGAGCGCCATAGCCGCGGGGCGGCCCGCATGAAAATAACGGCAGACAATCCCTATATGATCGGACTCGAGCGCGACCCGGCGAATTTCATTGCTTTGTCACCGCTGACGTTTCTCGAACGCGCCGCGTCTATCTGGCCGGAGCGCACGGCCGTCATTCATGGCACGATTCGCCGCGACTGGGCCGAAACGTATCGACGTTGCCGGCTACTCGCCGGTGCGCTGCTCGGGCGCGGCATTGGCAAGGGCGATACGGTGGCGATGATCGCGGCCAATACGCCGGAACTGTTCGAGGCGCATTTCGGTGTACCGCTTTGCGGCGCTGTACTGAACACCATCAACACACGGCTCGATGCCGACACGATCGCTTTCATTCTCAACCACGGCGAGGCGAAACTGCTGATCACCGATCGCGAGTTCTCGCCGACAGTGAAGAAGGCGCTTGCAAGTCTTGGCCGCGTCATTCAGGTTATCGACATTGACGATCCTCAGTTCGGAGATGGCGATCTGCTCGGCGAAAAAGACTATGAAGCGTTGCTGCGGGAGGCAACCCACACGGAGTTCTCGCTCGCGATGCCCGAAGACGAATGGCTGGCCATTGCCTTGAACTACACGTCGGGCACGACGGGCAATCCAAAAGGCGTGGTGTATCACCATCGCGGCGCATATCTCAACGCCGTGTCGAATGCACTATCGTGGCATCTGGACGGGGACGCGACCTATTTATGGACCTTGCCGATGTTTCATTGCAATGGCTGGTGCTTTCCCTGGACCATGGCGTTGGTGGCAGGCACCAGCGTCTTTCTGCGCCATACGCGGGCTGAGCCGATTCTCGCCGCCATCCGAACGGAGGCGGTCACGCATTTCTGTGCCGCCTCCGTGGTGTTGAACATGATCAATAACGCCGCGCCGGAGTTGAAAGCGGGCATTCGTCACGTAGTCAAGGTCATGACCGGCGGTGCGCCACCGCCCGCTCCGGTGATCGCCGGCATGGAGCGCATGGGCTGGGAAGTGACGCATGTCTATGGGCTGACCGAGTCGTATGGGCCAGCCGTGCAATGCGTGTGGCGCGAGTCGTGGAATGCTCTCGATCTCGATGCGAAAGCGCAACTCAAGGCCCGCCAGGGTGTACGCGGACCTGCACTCGAGGCGATGATGGTGGCACACCCGGATACGCTGGAGCCCGTTCCAAAAGATGGGCAGACGCTCGGTGAGGTCTTTCTTCGCGGCAACAACGTCATGAAGGGCTACCTGAAGAATCTGGATGCCACGGTAGAGGCATTTGCGGGTGGGTGGTTTCATACTGGCGATCTCGGGGTGTGGCATTCCGATGGCTACCTGGAAATCAAGGATCGCTCGAAGGACATCATTATCTCGGGAGGCGAAAACATTTCGTCGATCGAGATCGAGGACATGCTGTATTCCCATCCCGCTGTTCTGGAGGCGGCAATCGTCGCTCGTCCTGACGAGAAGTGGGGCGAGACACCTTGCGCTTTCATCACGCTCAAAGACGATTCGGTCGTGACCGAATCGGACATTATCGCTTTCTGCCGCGAGCGGATGGCACATTTCAAGATTCCCAAGACCATCGTCTTCATGCCACTGCCGAAGACCTCGACCGGCAAGATCCAGAAGTTCATCTTGCGGGAGCGTGCGCGCCAGCTATGAAAGACGATGCGGTGTGTCGCCAGCCGCCGCGTTTTGATCAAGGCGAAGAAGGATCCATCTTGTCCACTCGAAATTTGCCGGGACTTTGTCCCATGGTCTTCTTGAACATGGTGATGAACGAATTGGGACCTTCATAGCCAAGTTCGAGCGATACGGCGTGAACCGACGCTCCCGCCGACAATCGCTGAAGCGCGATGATGATATGCAAACGCTCGCGCCAGCGCCCGAATGTCATGCCGGTTTCGCTGAGCACCAACCGCGCGAGCGTACGTTCGCTCATCGCATACCGGCGTCCCCATTCCGCGATCGTGCTGCGGTCGCCGGGATTGTCGAGCAACGACGAAGCGATCTGTTGAAGCCGATGATTGTCGGAGATGGGGAGAAAGACGTCGTCGGGCGCCAGTTGCGCAAGCTGATCCAGCAACACTCTGGCGAGCCGACTCGCGGGGCCTTCCTTGGGATAGTCGGGCGGCAATCTGGCCAGTGAACGGATCAACTCACGGATGAGCGGCGTAATCGTAAAGCTGCGGCAATCGGTGGGCAGATCTGCTTCGTCCGGCGGAATGAAGATGACGTACAGCTTGGCGGAATCGGAAGCATGATTGCTATGAGGAATGCCGCCAGGAATCCACACTGCGCCGTTGGGCGGGACAATCCACCATCCGTTCGGTGATCGACACATGACCGAGCCTCTCAATGCGACGACCATTTGCCCCTTGCGATGAACGTGCATCGGCAATTCGTCCTCTTTTCCACTGGTCTCCAGAAGAACGGAAATGACTGGCAAATCGACGGAATCCGGATCGAACGGTTGATAGTTGATCTTCACCTCGTCTGCCATGGCTGGCGAAGTGGACGTACGGATTTCAGGCGTTTCTGGTTTCACGGTTCACTCGCTTTCTGCAACTGCCCGGCCTCGGTGAGTTCATGAGTCGCCGTTCTCAGCGCAACATTCGGTGGGCCATCTGAATGACGCGATTTTAATCCGCCGAATTAACGATGGCTCGGAAAAATCAAAATTAAATTTGGCCTCTCTGCACATACACTAACCACATGAAAAATGACGAGGCATCAGGTATGAAAACCGACGAACTGATTTGCACACACATTGATGCCGACCTCGTGCAGTTGACGATAAGCCGGCCACCGGCGAACGCGCTTAGTGAACCACTCATCACCGCATTGATTTCCACCTTCAGCGACCTCGCTCAGGAAAACGTGCCACCCGGCATCGTGCTCACGGGGGCGGGAGAGAAGTTCTTTTGTGCCGGCGGCGATATCAATGAAGTGGCGGACCATGAACTCGCTCTGTCGCGCATGGAAGCGTTCCACGCGTTTTTGGGGCAACTCGAGCAGTATCCGAGCCCGCTCGTGTGCGCGGTCAATGGCTATGCGGTGGGCGCGGGATTCGAGATGATCCTGCATGCCGATTACGTCGTCGCGTCCGCCGAATCCCGGCTGGGATTTCCGGAGATCAATCACGGCTTGTTGCCCGCGGCAAAAGGCATGCGCCACGCGGCGACCTTGCTTGGTCAACGTGCCGCGCGTTCGCTGCTGTATACAGGCGCGCTGGTCCCCGCTGGCGATGCGCTCGCGATGGGGGCGGTGGACGCGATATCCACGCGTGACGAAGTGCTGCGAGACGCGCTTGCCAAATGCCGCGAGCTTTGCAGCAAAGATCGGCAACTCTTCGCCGCCATCAAGAGAACGCTGCGCGAGAGTTCACAGATGAAGGACGCAGCGCTGCTACAGATGACGCTCGATGACCTGCGTGGATATCTCGGCAACTCGAAGTCCGCGGACGCAAGATCCCAATTTCTGACCCGCAACAAGAAGGCCCAATCGTGAGTAATCTCCAACCACCGGAAACGCTGCATCTCGCGCGCATGACGTACGAGGACGTGACGGCCGCATTGGCCACGCAGTTTGATGGCGTCATCATTCCTTGCGGAGCAATCGAGCAGCACGGACCCCATCTACCCCTGAGCATGGATGCCGATCATGCTGAAGCACTGGCGGTGGAAATCGCCACTTTGCTAGGCCGAACCTTGATCGCGCCGACCATACAGGTGGGATGCTCGAAGCACCACATGGCCTTCCCGGGCACGATCTCATTGCAGGAGCAAACGTATGCCGCGCTCTGCCACGATTACTGCGTGAGCCTCGCGAAACACGGATTCAAGCGCATCTACCTTTTCTCAGCTCATGTCGGCAACTTCAATGCCCTTCATGCGATGTTGCCGGATTTGAGAGAAGCGGTTGGGCCGGACGTCCAGGTTCTTGCCTATACGGATCATCAGGCGTGGCTGCGTGAATGGCGGCTGGCGGTCGAAGAAGCCGGTGGCGATCCGGAATCCGTCGGCGGACATGCCGACATCGCCGAAACCTCCCTCATGATCCATCTCCACCCCGACAGCGTCCGACACGGCCAATTCGTGGCTGGTCATGTGGGCTTCATGACGACCGAGCAATTGAATCTGATGTGGAAGGAAGGTGTGGCGTCCATCTCCCGAAACGGCGTGCTCGGCGATGCGCGAGGATCGTCACGAGAGATTGGCGAGACCTGTCTGCGTGCAACGGCCAGACTTCTCGCGTCGGCATTTGCGGCCGAATCATTGACGTAGAAGGTCCGGCGCGCTGGCAGCATGATCTGCCGGTATCGACAAGGTAGTGACATAAAAAGAATAAAAAATGCTGTGAGATATGCGGCAATATTTATTCAGCAAAGCAAAGATATTTAAAAGTTGAAGCGGTGTCTGTATCGATAAGCATACCTATTGATATAGAAGAGATATTTATAAATCAAGCGCATGGTGATGCTCATAGTTTAACGGCAAGAAACTGACCGAGCCTCGGAAACGGTTCGCGCTCGCCATGATTTTTCAACTTATCACTGTCAAGGAAAAGAAAATGCCATTGAAAATCGGTTTTTGGTCCGAGCAGGAGACACAGGTCGGGCATAGCTACTCGAACAGGCTTCGCGAACTGGTTCGAGAAACACTTCTCGCGGAGCAAATGGGATTCGATTTTGTTGCTCTGTCGGAGCAACACTTTGCGCTTGGCGGCGTGTCGAGTTCGGCTCCTGAAGTGGTTTTTGGTTATCTCGCGGCCGTCACTTCGCGAATCAAGCTTCGTCCTGCGGTGGCCTTGATGCCCAAGGCCATCAATCACGCATTGCGTACCGCAGAGCGATTGGCGGCAACCGACATCCTCTCCAACGGACGGATGGAGATGTATTGCGGTCGCGCCAACACAACGATCGCAATGCGCGCGTTCAACGTATCGCCCGATGAAACCCAGCCGCAGATGGAAGAGGGAATGGCGCTGTTGCGTAAAGCGATGCGTGAAGACGTTTTCACCTTCGAAGGAAAGTATTACCAGGTGCCGCCCCGGTCACTCGTGCCGAAGCCCATGCAAAAACCGTATCCAGTGCTCGGCGTTGCCGCAACCAGCGCGAATAGCCACGCTTGGGCCGGCTCGGAAGGCCTTGCGGTGATGAGCCATGCCATTTATCAGGGATGGGAAAAGCAGAAGGGTCTGCTGGACACCTATTGGAAAAGCTGGAAGCGCGATGAGACCGGACCGTTGCACAAGCCGCGTGCCGGCATGCCGCTCTTCATCGGTATCGGAAAAACCGACCAGGAAGCCAAGGATATCTACGCCGGCCCGATCATGAACTATGCGCGCATCTCGACCGATGCCTATCCGCGGCTCGCCAAACTCGCGGACAACTATGCGTATATGGCGGAAAGCGTGCCCTCGATGCAACGTGCTACCGAGGACTGGGATTACCTCCTGAACGAATCCGCTACGACGGTGTGCGGAAGTCCCGATACCGTCATCCGTCAATTGGAGCAATACGAGAAGCTCGGAATTGACGAGGTGCTGCTGCATATCGACTCGGTACCGCACGAGCAGATCATGTCGGCGATCGAGATGGTCGGCCGCTACGTGATTCCTCATTTCAACGATCGCAACAATATCGTCCGCCCAACGGACGAGTTGCTCGAGAAGATTCGCGCCATGCGCCCGCAGGCCTCGAACCCGCAGCAAACTCAAGGATGAACCTACGTATGAAGACGTCTTCGCGCTATCAGTATCTGAATGTCGAACAACGGTCCTCCGGTGTCGCGATCGTCACGATGAATCGCCCGGAAATCCTGAACGCTATCAATTGGGACATGCACAGCGAGCTGGAACGGGTATTCGTCGATCTGGATCACAACAAATCGGTCAAGGCGATCGTTCTGACCGGCGCCGGCCGCGGTTTCTGCTCCGGCGGCGATCAGAAGTCGATCGACAATGGCGATATCCCGTCGGCGACGCGCGGTGGTCGCCACCTCGTGAGAAACATGCTCGAGGTCGAGGTGCCGATCGTGGCGGCGGTCAATGGCGTAGCCGTGGGTCTGGGCGCCACACTCGCGCTGTTCTGCGACATGATTTATGCGAGCCCGACCGCACGGTTCGCCGATACGCACGTCAATGCCGGTGTCGTCGCGGGCGACGGTGGTGCGGTGATCTGGCCGCTTCTTCTCGGGCCGGTCCGCGCTCGGCACTATCTGATGACGGGCGACTTCGTCAGTGCCGAGGAGGCACTGGCGATGGGCATGATCAACAAGATCGTCGAAAGCGACAAGCTGCTGGAGGCGACGATCGATTACGCGGAACTGCTCGCGAGCGGTCCGCGCGATGCGGTCGTCTGGACGAAATACTGCGTCAACAAGCTCGTCAAGCAGAATGCCCACCTGCTTCTCGATACGTCGACCGCTCTGGAAACGTTAACTTTCAATTCCCCCGAGCGCCGCGAAGCGGTGGCTTCGTTCGCTGAAAAGCGCAAGCGCTTTGGAGACAACTACAAATGACCGTGGCACCGTGGACTTCGGGCAGTCAGTTCGCCACCACCACTATTCCGGCTTTGCTGATCGAGCGGGTGAAGAACAACGCCGAGGCAAACGCCTTCTTTCAGAGGCGTGCCGGAGAGTGGATACCAACTACCTGGAAAGGCTATGCGAACGCAGTCTGTTCCGTATCTGCCGCGCTCAGGGAGGCCGGTGTAGCAAGAGGCGAACGGATTGCCATCATGGGCGACGTATCCCAGGAGTGGGTCATCGCCGATATGGCGACGATCTGCTCGGGAGCGGTCACGGTAGGCGTTTATTTCACCGCGTCGGTCGAGGAGGTCCGCTACTATCTGGAGGATTCAGGGGCAAGACTCGCTTTTGCCGGAAGCGCTGAACAGCTTCGGATTTTGGAAGCGGCCGATACGTCCCGCAGGCTCCTCAAAATCGTGGTGCTCGATCCGGGCTGGAAGAGCACGCCTGGCGAAACCGGTACGAATGTCGTTTCCCTTGCCGAGTTCGCCTTGCATTTTGCTGGGGACGAAGTCGCTTATCTGCGTGAGCAGTCCGAGCTTGCGAAGTCGACAGACCTGGTGAGCCTGGGTTACACCTCGGGTACCACGGGGGCGCCCAAAGGTGCGATGCTGACGCATCTGTCGATGCTGGCGGGCGCGTTCACTTGGCCAACCTTCTGTCCGGCGATACTGTCCGAACCGCAGCGCATGGTGATCCATCTACCGCTTTCGCACACGGTGGCGCGCATTCAGGCCATGACGCTGCCGTTGATGGCGAAGACGGTATCTTACTTCGTCGACGTGTCGGCCGATTTCGCGAAGTGCATTCAGGAAGTCAGACCGACCTCCTATATGGCGCCGCCGCGCTTCTATCAGAAGTTCGCGACCCAGATCATCAACCATGTGAATGGCTGCTCTGAAGCCGAGCAGAGAAACTACAAGCTCGCACTTGGCATAGCTCGGGAAGTACTGGCCGATCGATTGGACGCAGGCAGCAGCGACCCATTCAAGGAACAGCTCTACACCATCTGCCGCGAGCTTATTTTCAAGCCCTTGCTGGCCAGAATCGGCTTCGACGATTTACGCTATCCGTATACGGCGTCCGCTCCAGTGCCACCCGAGGTCGTCACGCTGTTCCAATTGTGGGGCGTCAACCTGAAAGAGAATTACGGGCAAACGGAGATGGTCGGCGGAAACCTCGCGCAGGTGAGTGACTGGTCGAGGCCTGGAAACTCCGGTGTGCCGCTTGACGACGCCGCATGGGAAACACGCGTGTTGCCGGACGGGGAAATGATCGTTCGGGGTCCGGGACTGTTCATCGGCTACTGGAATAAGGAAGCTGAAACGAACTCCGCGTTGCGGGACGGTTGGCTGCATACCGGCGACATCGTGGACGTGGGCGCGGACGGTTCATACAAGCTGATCGACCGAAAGAAAGAGCTTATTAACACCGCCGCCGGCAAATCCATTAGCCCGGTTCAGATCGAAAACGAACTTCGCGAGAGCCCATACATTACGGAGGCGATGGTGATTGGCGAAGGGCGCAAGTATCTGACGGCGTTGATCGAAGTCGACGGCACGCTCACCATGGACTGGGCCAGGACGCGCGACGCTTCGGTCACACGCTACGCTGACCTGGCCACCTCGGCGATCGTTATCGACCTGATCCGCGCAGAAGTGGAAAAAGCCAATGCGAAGTTGGCGCGGGCAGAGCAGATCAAGGCATTCAGGATATTGCCCGAGGAACTCACACCGGAAAACGGGGTGATGACCGCAACGCGCAAGAAGCGCCGCAAGCCGCTGATGGCACGCTACGAGAGCATTATTGCCGGTCTTTACGACGATGCCGAAGAGCAGTTGATCAAAGAGCAGCTTGCCGGTTCAGGGCCGGCAGCTTCTGTTCACCAGCAATAAGAGGCGCCAGCAGCGCAACTGGCAGCGAGAACCCACTGACGGTGCGGCGCTGGCCATGACTGGTGCAACGCCACGAGTACTTCACTGCGTTGCTGCATGGAAGTCCCTGTGGCGCTGCGGTCATGAAGCCGCAGCACCGTTGCGTCAACCGAGAGAGATACAGCCGTGATAGCACTTTCCCCTGACCGCACTACCTTCCGGGAGGCCATGGCCCGTATCGGAGCTGCGGTGAATATCATCACCACTACGACACCTTCGGGCGATGTCGGCATGACGGTGTCCGCAGTCTGCTCCGTGACCGACGACCCTGCTACGGTGCTCGTTTGCATAGGCCGGTCCAGCCGTCAATATGGCCACTTCAGCACGGCGGGCATCATCTGCATCAACGTTCTTTCCCATGAGCATGAGGAGCTTGCACCGATCTTCGCGGGCAAAGGGGATGTCCAGATGACCGAGCGCTTCACGTACGCCAAGTGGATCCGTCTCGTCACAGGTGCGCCGGTGCTGGCAACTGCGGCTGCGAGTCTCGACTGCACGGTGGACCGAAGCATCGACATCGGCACACACACGGTTTTCTTCTGCGCCGTGCAGGCGGTGCATCTTGGTTCCTCGAGATCGGGGCTGGTGTATCACGGGCGCGCTTATCATCGGCTGCTGCAGAAGGAGGCCTGAAACGCCAGGGTTTTGCTCGTTGCACACCTATACCTCACTCTCCCCGGATCAGCATCGCGGCAATCCGCCGGACTATAGGCGCTTATACGGGTCAATGGTGTCGGTCCAATCGAACTGCGCGACGCCGCTAACCATGGATACGACGCGCACTATCCGAAGATGAACGTCGTTCCGATCGACTCCGAGAACTACGGTGCGGTGTCGGTCGACGTGGACCGTATGAAGGACTTCATAAAAGCGGAATGCAGCATGACGGCGGTTCATCTGTTCCCGACCGGCTACAAGGCCACGACGATCAACCTGATTCTCGACGACGTAAAGGCTTATCGTGAAACGCATCCGTCCCCGGGAATTACCGTGCACCTCGCGGCGGGTAACGCGGGCGTACTGGCAGCGTCTAACGACGAGGAGGTGGCCGCAAGCGAACCGGTCATGATGCTATACGTGTAACCGCCTGCTTGAGGTTGGCCTCGATGGCCTCGTGTTGACGAATGGCGCGGCCGGGAAGTGGTTGAAGGTCCAGCAGCGTGAGGATCGCTCGGCGCTGACTTCGGCGACGGTGGACAAAATGGGCGATCCGGTCCTGTTTTATCAGGATTGGGGGGGCTGACCATAGGCACATGCTTCACATCGGCGGTTGCCAATAGCGCAGCACATCCGGGAGGTGAAGTGAATGAAGCGATCCCTCCTTTTCATAATTTCAATTCGGTATCCGTAGTTATTCATAGATGAGGAAAATTATGTCTATGCAGGAAGAAGGAACGCGGCGACGGGTGCTCCTGGTACATGCGCATCCGGAGCCCAAGTCGTTCACTTCGTCGATGTTTCATGCAGCGCAGAAGGTCCTGATCGATTTGGGCCACGAGGTGCGCACATCCGATCTATATGCGAAGGGATTCAATCCCGTTGCAAGTTCAACAGACTTCGGTACGCGTGAGGATCCGGGCTATCTTGTGTACGCTAAGGAGCAGCGTGCGGGACGCATAGGCGGAACGCTGTCGCCGGACATCATCGAGGAAGTCGAAAACGTCCTGTGGGCGGACCTCGTGATCCTGAATTTCCCTATCTTCTGGTTCTCGACGCCCGCGATCCTGAAGGGCTGGATCGACCGCGTATTTCTCTCGGGCCAGTTTTATGGCGGCATGCGCTTTTACGATCGCGGTGGCTTGAAGGGCAAGCGTGCGTGGGTGACCGCGACGCTCGGCGGTCGTCCGCATATGTTCGGCAAGGACGCCGTGCATGATGAAATCGACATCATGCTGACGCATCTGTTTCGCGGCACGTTGGCCTATGTGGGATTCGACGTGTTGAAGCCGTTCTTCGGCTACCACGTTCCTTACATCAGCGAACTGGAGCGCGCCGATGTGCTGAAGCGATTCGAGCAGGACGTCAAGAACTGGCAGACGCGTCAAACGCTTTCGTTCCGTTCGCTCGACGAATTCGATGAGTATCTTTACCCGCTCGCTCCCGCCGACGCGGCGCGAGACGGGTCTATCTGACGCGGATCCTGAGAATTTATGCGGGGTCGCATGAGAGCAAGCAAACGAATGATGACTGTCGCTGTGACGCTTTCGGGGTGCCGTCAAGAAGCGGATTTTTTCGTACGTTAGGGATGAAGGTGGTTCGCTTCCATCCTTCGTTCGGCGCACGGCCGGACCAACTCTGCGAGACATGCAAGCCTCGAGGATTCATCCTGGCCCATCCCAAACGGGCCGATGTGGTGTTGGTTATTTCTGCCCATCCAGCGAAATATGAAAATCCCCCGCAACTCCTTGCTTGACAAGGCTTTGCGTGGCCTTGCCCGGGTTGGCGGCACGGGAATCAGAACGAATATGGCAAGACGATTCGAGAACAAGGTTGTGGCAATCACCGGCGGCAGCGAAGGCATTGGCCTTGCCAGCGCCAGACTCTTCGCAGACGAAGGCGCGAAGGTTTATATCACCGGACGTAGACAAACTCGTCTGGACGAGGCGGTCGAAGAAATCGGGAACGGTGCCGTCGGCGTGCAGGGGGACGCGAGCAATCTCGCCGACCTTGATCGACTCTACGATCGTATCCAGCGCGACAACGGAAGGCTTGATGTGGTGTTGGGGAACGCAAGTCGGTGTGGAATGCGATCACGTTCTGCTGTTCGTTCACGCGCCGAAGCTCGACGGTTCGAACATTGGGAGCGCCATCCAAGCTAATCGTTGCCGCCTGCATTAGCTTGAATGGCTGATCGTCTTCGCTGGCAGCGGTAGTGAGATACAACCACATCTGCGTGTAGATCCGGTCGAGGTTCATTGGGCTTATTCGTGACGAAGCAGGAACCATGGAAAGCGCACAACGGATGCCCAATGCCGTAAGTACCACATCGAAATCCAGCAAGCGGGTAGAAGCGTGGAGTCCGGCAAACGCCGATACGCCGATACTGCACGTAGCAAGGCTATCGGCACGGCGATTGCGCATCGGATCGCAATAAGGCTCTCTCGGGGCGAGTCGTGGCGACAGTTCGTACAAGATCAGTAAGCCGAAAACGTCACAGCACGGGGAGCGGGGTCGCCATATCGCGCACGGAGTCCGCGCCCCCGGGTCTGCGCTACGTCGACGATTCGCGTCCGGGTTATAGACGCGAACGCGTCGGCGACACCTTCGCTTACTACAACACACAAGGCGCCCGCATTCAGGACGACGCAGAGATTCGCCGCATCAATGCGCTGGCCATCCCGCCTGCGTACACGGACGTCTGGATCTGTCCCGATGCGCGCGGTCATTTGCAGGCGACGGGCCGTGATGCCCGTGGGCGCAAGCAGTACCGCTATCATCCGCGCTGGCGTGAAACGCGCGACGCGACCAAGTTCGAGCGCATGCTGGCATTTGGCGCTGCGTTGCCGAAATTGCGCGCGCGGGTGGCGCGCGACCTCATGCTCGACGGCATGCCGCGAGACAAGGTATTGGCTGCGGTCGTCCGCCTTCTCGATATCACTCTGATTCGCGTGGGCAGTGAGGAGTACGCGCGGGAAAATCGCTCGTATGGCCTGACGACACTGCGGAAGTGTCATCTGAAAGTTTCATCTGAGCAACTGCGCTTCAAGTTTCGCGGCAAGAGCGGTATCGAGCACGACGTCGCTGTCAGTGATGCGCGCATTGCGAGGGTCGTTCGACACTGTATGGAACTGCCCGGTCGGGACCTTTTCCAGTATCTTGATGCCGATCGGGCCGCACATACTGTCAATTCGTCGGACATCAACGACTATCTGCATGAGATCACGGCTGCCGAATTTACTGCGAAGGACTATCGCACATGGGCTGGCAGCGTGTTCGCGCTCTCGGCCCTGAGCAAGCTGGAATGGACGACGGTGACACAGGCCCGCGCACACGTCGTGGAAACCATCAAACAGGTCTCACAACTTCTGCGTAATACGCCGTCGGTCTGCCGCAAGTGCTATGTCCATCCGGCGGTGCTCGAAGCATTCGAAGCGGGCGCCTTGGCGCAGGCGCTCCGTTCCGTGCATCGCAGTAGGCTCAGTGCTGACGAAGCCGCGTTGGTCGTTTTTCTCAATAGAGATGCAAGACGCCGCGCGCGCAAGGCATTGCGCCAGGAGAACAAAGACGAGCGGGGTGGTGCGAGCCTCGCAGCTTTGCTGGAGCAGTCGAGGCGGAAAGCGCGGGCTAGCGGACCAAGGCACGGAGTGCAAGGTAAAGCGGCCAAGACGCAGGAGCCCGAAGCGAGCGGCACATTGTCCCAGCCCGCGCGGCCCTCTGCGGCGAAGAAGCTAGCTCGGGTGCGCTCGCGGACAGCAGTGACAGCCGTTTGAGTTGCCCTGTTGAGGGGAGCATTTGCTGTCCTATCCCAGGCAGCTTCGCTTTAAGTTGCCAGGCGCGAGCCATCCAGGCATGCACGATGCGTCGCAGTGTTCTCTGCCCTTAGTCATTCTGGAGGTCCCGTGGGAACGCATCTCATGCCCAAGGCGCCGGCCCGCAGGGTCGTCGTCGTTACGGGCGCAGGCGCGGGTGTCGGCCGCGCCTGCGCCGAAGAGTTCGCGCGCGCCGGCTATGACGTGGCGCTGCTCTCGCGTGAGCCTGAGCGCGTCGTGCGTCTTGCCGAGCAGCTGGAGGCGCTACGAGGCGTTGGCGCCCTGGCGGTGCCGGTTGACATGGCCGATGCACAGGCCGTCGATGCGGCAGCAGGGCGCATTGAACGCGAACTCGGTGAGATCGATGTATGGGTCAATGTAGCAATGGCGACAGTATTCGCCCCGGTCTCAGCGCTGTCTGCCCGCGATTTCGAGCGAGCAACGCAGGTGACCTATCTGGGCCAGGTCTATGGCACGATGGCGGCGCTAGCACGTATGCGCCAGCGCAATCGTGGCGCCATCGTCAACGTTGGATCGGCACTCGCATCGCGCGCTGTGCCTCTGCAATCCGCTTATTGCGGTGCGAAGTTCGCAGTACGCGGTTTCACGGATGCCTTGCGCTCGGAACTGATCCACGACGGACTCGAAATACGGCTTTCGCTCGTTGATCTGCCGGCTATCAATACGCCGCAGTTTGATTGGGCAGCTAATCGCACCGGGCGGCGCGCGCGGCCGGTCGCACCCGTCTACCAACCGGAGGTGGCTGCCCGCGCGATACGCTTCGCGGCAGAGCATCGTCGGCGTACGCTTTGGCTCGGCTGGTCTACGTCGCGCGCGATTGTCGCCGACCTTCTGGCACCGGGTCTTGTCGATCACTATCTCGCGCGAGCCGGATACCGCGGTCAGCTCACTGATGCGCCGCGCCCGGCGGATGCGCCGGAGAATCTATACATGCCCGTCGCGGGAGACTTTGGCGCGCACGGGCGCTTCGACGACGAAGCACAAGACGGGTTCGTACCGCTTTTCACTGAGCGGCACGTTCATGCTGTAATGGGCGGGGTGGCGCTCGGCCTCTTAGGACTCGCGATGGCGTTCGGACGCCTGCGCAGGCAGGTGCGGGCGTGCCTTCGATGAAAGGTTAGCACCTGTTCAGTTAAGGGCAAAGCGTTGACCATCGGCATGCCGGAATGCGAGTCCGTTGCCCAGCCGTGTAAGGTCGGGCGCAATCTGGCCACCACGCAGTTGCGGTGCGCCATCGAATAACATGCCCTCGATTCTCGCGTGGTCGTGGAACCATTCGATGTGTTGCAGGCGTCGTGCCGCGCATGCCACATGCAAATGCAATGCGGGAGCGCAGTGGGCAGAAAGCGGCGCATGCCAGGCATCGCACAGCGCGTCGGCCTGGAGAAATCCGCTGATGCCGCAACAGCGCGTTGCGTCGACCTGCAGCACGTCTACGGCGCGCATATCGAGCAACGCGCGGAAATCGTCCGCGGTATAGCCGTACTCGCCCGCCGCGAGTGCCATGCCCGGAGGAAGCCCGGCTCGCAGTGCGGCTAGGCCGCTGTGGTCGTCCGAGGACACCGGTTCTTCGAACCACTGCACACCCTGAGTCGCAAAGTATTCGGCAAGACGTTGCGCCTCCTTGAACTCGTATGCGCCGTTGGCATCGACGAACAGACCGGCGCTGCCAATCGCCTGGCGCGCTGCTTCCACGCGCGCAGGGTCGTTGCGTGGGCTCGATCCGACTTTCATCTTGACCCACTCGCAGCCGTCGTCATTCACCCAACCGCCCAATTGGCGCTGCAATGTATCGATGTCGTAGGTTGTGAATCCGCCACTACCATAGACAGGCACGCTTTCGCGCTGCATGCCGAGCAGCACGCACAACGGCAAGCCAAGCGCTTTCGCCTTGAGGTCCCAGAGCGCGGAATCGACGGCGGAAATTGCGCAGGCAGCGAGACCCCGACGGCCGATGTTTCGCACTTCGCGCTGCATCTGAAGGTTGATGCGAGCAATGTCGAAAACGTCGTAGCGGTGCACCGCGTCGGCCAGCACAGTGCCTATTAGCGACGCGGCACTCGCATGCGCATAGGTGTAGCCGATACCCGTGAAGCCGATCGCGTCGATCTCGCAGAGCACGAGAGTGGTCGAGCGCCACGCGATGGTGCCGTCAGCCTCGGGGCTGTCAGTGGGGATCGCAAAGGCGCGGGCTTCGAGCCTGGTAACACGCGACGCGTTCACGCCACCGCCCATGGCTTGTCTTGCAAAACATGGAAGTGGCTCGCACGGTGGCCCTCATCGGCGGCGTCAGGTCGCGCTTGCCTCTCGCAACTTGACGAGTTCGCGCGAATGCGCTGGATCTGCGAGTCCGGGCCGCACGTTCCGATGCCCGGCCTCGCCTGCACCGTGCAGCGCGCCCGTAGGGTAATGATCGTCCTCATGGTCTTAGCTCCTCTGCGCAGGTTCGTGAATATTGCAGCGCGACGGGCGGCTTCCGTCGCGCATGCCCCATGCCTGGGCTCCAATACCCGGGGAGAGCGCCCATGGGCACCAGAGTTGCGCGTGTCACGTGCGGCGCGACGGGCACCGAACTCTACGCTGGGTATGCATGCTCGGAGTCGCGATACCGGGGTATGGCGAAGAAGTTGTCTGAGAGCGGGCGGCCCTGACAGTGGTGTTTGGCGGGGCGGAAAGAGGAGGCCGCAATGTCTTTTGATCGTCAGCGAGGCGCAATGGCGGGCGCAAGTTCTGCGCTGTTCGTCGTCTCTCCCCATCTCGACGACGCAGTCTTTGGCTGTGCCGCGCTGCTCGCTGGGTATCCGGGAGCATGCGTCTGTACCGTATTCGCTGGGGCTCCAGACCATCCACAGCATACGGAGTGGGATCGCGCGGCGGGCTTCGGCAATTCGACGCAAGCATTGGACGAACGCTGTCGCGAGGACAATCGTGCCCTTGAGCACTGCGGCGCGCGAGCGCTGCGGTTGCCGTTCCTGGACGGTCAATATGGTCGACTGCCTGATGTCGCCACGCTTGCAGAGGAAGTTAAAAAGCACTGCGAATCTATGCGTGCGGGCGACGAAGCGTTCGTGGCGCCGCTGGGCGTGCGTCACCCGGACCACATGTGCGTGGGCAAGGCGTGGGAACTCCTGCTGTGCACTGGCGGGTTGGAGTCCTGTATCGCTTACGAGGAGGCAATTCATCGCACGACGCGCGGCGTGGTGGCAAAGCGGTTGGCCGAACTCGAAGCAGCAGGGCTGCACGTCACACCACTTGACGAAACCTGGCGCCCGGCACGGCTCGCCGCACGCGCGCTCACGGCCAAGCGCCTGGCCATCCTTGAGTATGCAAGTCAGCTACGCGCTTTTGACGCACGTTTTCCGGCCGATCTGGCAAAACCCGAGCGCTACTGGCGCGTAACCCGGGCATAGCGTTCTTGCGCGGGGCGCAGCGGTCATGAGCCGAGGCCGGGCGAGCAGGCGACGCAGCATCCAAATCGCTCCCCGATGCGGCGCGCACCAGGCGTCAGTTCGCGTCGCACTGACGCATATGTGCCCGGCTAGCCCGCCGCCGCGCACGTACCCGCACGCGGTGCTGCCTAGGGCGGCAAGCCAGAAGCCCAGTCGGCACTCGTATTCGGCGCTCGCGCCGATGAACAGGGCGTTGCGTTCCGACCGCTTTGATGCCGCGCCGCAGCCTCGACGGCCGGCGGTTCGATTGGTGTAAGCCGGTGTTGCGTGTCCATCTTTGAATCGATAGTTGTCACGCGCCTTTGGTGTTTGCTCGCCCTGATGGTCAGATTCTGAACCGGGTGCGGCGTTTGCGCGGCAGGCTTCAGGTGGACCTGTCGATAGTGTCGGATTCGGGCCCATCATATACGGGAGAAAGGCAAATGGCGACGAACACGGTAAGCGACTTCATTATCGAGCGTCTATATGAATGGGGCGTGCGACGCATCTTCGGCTATCCTGGCGATGGCATCAACGGCATGTTCGGCGCGCTTCAGCGTGCGCGCGGCAAGATCGAGTTCGTGCAGGCCCGTCACGAGGAAATGGCGGCGTTCATGGCGAGCGCACACGCCAAATTCACTGGCGAATTGGGTGTGTGCATCGCCACTTCCGGCCCCGGCGCGAGCCATCTGCTCACCGGCTTGTACGATGCACGCATGGACCATATGCCAGTGCTCGCCATTGCGGGTCAGCAGGCGCGCGCCGCACTCGGTGCGCATTACCAGCAGGAGCTCGATCTCGTTTCGATGTTTAAGGACGTGGCGGGCTCGTATATACAGCAGCCGAGCGTGCCGGGGCAGGTGAGACACGTCGTGGATCGCGCAGTGCGTATCGCGCTTTCCCGGCGCACTGTAACCGCCATGGTGCTGCCCAATGACTTGCAGGAGCTTGAATACGAGCCGCCTGCGCGCAAGCATGGCACCGCGCACTCGGGCGTGGGATACGCCGCGCCTGAAGTCGTGCCCCGCGAGGCAGACCTGCGGCGTGCCGCTGAGGTTCTCAACGCTGGACATCGTGTGGCCATGCTTGTCGGCGCGGGCGCCCTGCACGCAACCGACGAGGTCATCGCCGTTGCCGAGCGCCTGCACGCAGGCGTGGCGAAAGCACTGCTCGGCAAGGCGGCCGTCCCTGACGATATTCCATGGGTGACGGGCAGCATCGGTTTGCTTGGTACGAAGCCGACGGACGAGATGATGTCGGCCTGCGACACTTTGCTGATGGTCGGCTCCGGCTTCCCCTACTCGGAATTCCTGCCGAAGGAGGGCGAGGCGCGGGCGGTACAGATCGACATCGACGCGGGCATGCTCAGCTTGCGCTATCCGATGGACGTGAGCCTGGTGGGCGACAGCGCGGCGACGCTACGCGCGCTGTTGCCGCTGCTTGAACAGAAGGAGGCCGCCAGCTGGCGCAACCGTATTATCCATGCGGGCGAGCGCTGGCAACGTGTCCTCGAAGAGCGCGCGCGCGCGGCAACGGGTGGCAAGGTCAATCCGCAGCGTGTGGTGACAGAACTTTCTCCGCGGCTGCCAGACGGCGCGATAGTTACAAGTGATTCCGGATCATGCGCAAACTGGTACGCGCGGGACCTCCAGATCCGCCGTGGCATGATGTGCTCGCTCTCCGGCGGCCTCGCATCGATGGGTGCGGCGGTTCCCTATGCTATTGCGGCCAAGTTCGCGCATCCACAGCGGCCGGTCATCGCATTGGTGGGCGACGGCGCGATGCAGATGAACAATATGGCAGAGCTTGTGACGGTCGCGAAATACTGGCGCCAGTGGGAAAACCCGTGCTGGATCTGCGTGGTGTTCAACAACGAAGATCTGAATCAGGTGACGTGGGAACAGCGCGTTATGCAAGGCGACCCGAAATTCGAGGCTTCGCAGGATATTCCCAACGTCCCTTACCACCGTTTTGCCGAGCTAGTGGGGCTCACCGGCATTTATGTCGACGATCCGGAGCGTCTTGGCGAAGCGTGGGAGCAGGCGCTGACGGCGTCCCGACCTGTCGTAATCGAAGTCAAGACGGACCCCGAAGTGCCGCCGCTGCCGCCGCATGTGACGCTCGAGCAGGCGCGCCACTTCGCACGGACCTTGATGGAGGGCGACCCGGCCGAGCGCAGCATGATTGCGAACACGGCACGCCAGGTGATGGCGAGCGTCATTCCCGGTAAGAAGTCCTGAGTGCGATGCCCGCTCTCGATGTGCTTTGAGCGCGTTGGCGGCGGGGCGCACAGTTCACGCGTATGACCATGACACGCAGCATCGAAGATTACGCGCTCCTTGCAGACGGTCGTTGTGCCGCGCTCCTGGGCCGCGATGGCTCGATAGACTGGTTATGCTGGCCGCGCTTCGACAGCGATCCCTGCTTTGCCTCGATGCTGGGTTGCGAGGGCGATGGTCTCTGGCGCATTGCGTCGGCCGAGCCGCCGCGTCGCGCGAGCCGATGTTATCAAGCGGATACGCTCGTTGTCGAAACCAGCTTCGAATGTGAAGGCGGCAGCGTGCTTGCAATCGACTTCATGGCGGTCGAGACTACGACGCCGTGCCTCGTGCGCATCATTGAAGGTTGCGAAGGCAGCGTCGCAATGCATATGCGCTTGCTGCTGCGCCCGTATGGCGATGGCAATGCGGTTGCGCATGATCGCGGCGGCCAGACGACCTCAGTAATGTTGCAAACAGGTTGTGGCGCAATGAACCTGCGCAGCGACGCCAAGCTCGAAAGCCGGGACGAGTGCCTCATCGAAGCCGTGTTCACGGTTCATGCAGGCGAACGTGTGGCTTTCAGCCTAAGCCACGGCGATACCGCAGTGGTCGATCCCGCATCGGCAATTCCGGCGCTACACGACGCGCAGCGTCACTGGCGGCGCTGGATCGAGCGCTTCGACGACAGCCGCACGCTGTGGCCGCAACCCGTGCGGCGCTCGCTGCTCACGCTCAAGTCGCTGATCTATCGCCCAAGCGGCGCAATGGTCGCGGCGCCGACGACTTCGCTGCCGGAGCTGCCCGGTGGCTGCCTGAATTGGGACTATCGTTACTGCTGGCTGCGCGACGCGAGCTTCGCGCTGGAAGCGCTGCTCGAAGCGGGTTTCCACGAGGAGGCGCGAGCGTGGCGCGACTGGTTGTTGCGTACGCTAGGCGCTTCGCGCTCGCACATTCATATCATGTATGACGTGGACGGGCGGCGCGTGCCCGCCGAACGCAATATCAAGTCGCTTGCAGGCTGGCACGGTGCGCGTCCCGTTCGCTTTGGCAACGCCGCTGCCACGCAGTATCAGCCGGACGTCTTCGGCGAAGCGCTCGATTGCCTCTATCTCACGCGTCGGGCGGGCATCCGGGCGGCGCCCGAAGAAGCCGTGCTCGAGGAGCGTATTGTCAGCTGGCTACTCGATCACAGCGAAAGGCAAGGCTCCGGGATCTGGGAGACCCGCGGCGAACCGCGCCACTACACGACTTCGCGCGTGATGATCTGGGTCGCGCTCGACCGGTTCATCAAGCATTGGTGTGAAGACGGGCCAGGCGCAGGCGACGCGATGGTGCAACGCGCGGAGCGCTTGCAGCGCACGCTTTATGAGGAAGTCTGCACACGCGGCTGGGACGCCCGGCGCGGTGCATTCATACGTAGCTACGGCGAGACCGGGCTCGATTCGAGCCTGCTGCTCATGCCGTTGATGGGCTTCATGCGGGTCGATGACCCGCGTATGTCAGCGACGATCGATGCGGTTCGCGCCGAACTGGGCGAAGACGGACTGATTCGTCGCTGGCGACGCGGCGAGGGCGAAGCGCCGGAAGAAGGCGCGTTTCTCGCCTGCTCCTGCTGGATGGCGGATTGCCTGTATCTGCGCGGAGACGAGAGCGACGCCCGCGCCCAGTTCGAGCGCGTGCTCGCCGTCGCTAACGACGTGGGTTTGTTCGCGGAAGAATACGACGTCCGCGCGCGCACGCTGGCGGGCAACTTCCCGCAGGCGCTCAGTCATCTCGCCGTCGTCAAGACAGCATTGCTGCTGAGCGGCTCGACAAAGGGTCATCGCAGCGGAGGCTAACAGGTCCAGCAACAGGGACGCCACGCGAACGTCTGGCACGTCACGTGCGCTGTAGGAGCACTGCGTACGGAGGATCCCAGACCCGCTGGCCGCATTCTCTTCCACACGACGAGGAGTCCATCATGAAGTCACGTCAATATCTCAAGCCTGTGCTCGTTAGCGTCGCGCTTGCTGCGTCAGGTTTCGCGCTCGCGCAAGGTTCGGCCGGTGGGGGGGGAGGCGGCAGCGGCACGGGAAACGCTGGGGCGACCGGCACTCAGCCTCCGGACGCCGGGGCGAATTCCGCCAGCATGGGTACCGCGCCTAAGCCCATGCATCATACTCAGAAAAAGACACACGCGAAGAAGTCGATGAACGATACGACCAACACGCCTGGCGCGGACGCTAGCAGCGACACCAAGGGGCAGTAAGCATTTGAGGGCGCGCGGCAGCGGCGGTAGCGTCGTTGCAAGATACCCGTCGCGCGCCTCTAGCGATGAATTGCCTCGCGTAGGCGTGTGACCTCGGCGGGGGCCACCGGCGAGGCGTTGTTGCCCCATGCACCGCGCACGAAGCTGGCCACCTGGGCGACCTCGCTGTCCGTGAAGTGCGCGCGAAACGCGGGCATCTTGAGTGGCTCGGCGGCGCCGTTTGTCTGCGGACTCTCGCTGCCTTCAACGATAAGGCGCAGCAGGCTCGTCGGATTGGAGGAGAGTGCAATCGAGCTGCCCGCAAGCGGCGGCGCCTTGTTCTGCGTGCCGGAGCCGTCCGCGGCGTGGCATTTTGCGCAGTACGAGAGATAAAGCCCCGCGCCCGGCCGTTCCGGCATGCCGCCGCGCAGGGCCGCCATGGTTGAGGCGCGCGCAGCCGCCGAATCCGCATACTGCCCGCTTGCTTCGTGCACGGGGAGCGACTTCAGATAGGTGGCGATGGCGTGCAGGTCGTCGTCGCTCATGTATTGAGTGCTGGCGCCCACCACGGGCGCCATTGCGCCGAACGCGTAAGCGCGGTCGTTATGGCCGTCGCGCAGGAAGGCCGCGATTTCGTTGGCGCTCCAGCGGCCGAGGCCGCCCCCGGGGTCGCCCGTGAGGTTTGGCGCATACCAGTGATCGATCACGCCGCCTGTAAGGTAAAGCGGGCTGCGTTCGGTATAGCCCATTTCGTTGAAGGCTGGCCCGCGCGGCGTGTGGCACGCGCCGCAGTGCCCGAGTCCCTGCACGAGCCACGCACCGCGATTCCACTGCGCAGAGCGTTCGGGATCGGGCTTGAAGAGGCCGTGCTGCGCGAAGGCGAGACGCCAGAACATCATCACCCAGCGCTGGTTGAACGGAAACGGCAGATGCGTTTGCGGCGCGGCGTTCGCCACGGGCTTCACGCCGTACATGAAGTACTGGTAGAGCGCGTTGACGTCGCGCGGATCGAGCGCTGCGAACGAAGGATAAGGCATGGCCGGATAAAGGCGCTTGCCGCCAGGCGCCGCACCGCGTTGCAACGCCGCCGCAAACTGCTCGGGCGTGTAGTTGCCGATGCCATACGTAGTGTCCGGCGTGATGTTGCTCGCGTAAATAGGCCCAAACGGCGAGTTCACGGCGAGCCCGCCGGCAAACGGCTCGCGCTTCGCGGAGTCGTGGCAGGACGCGCAATCGCCAGCCTTGGCGAGTCTTTCGCCGAGGGAGATTTGTGCGGCGTCAGGAAGGGGCTTCGTCGTAGCGAGCTCACTGTCTTGGTGGCAGCCGGCAAGCAGGGCGAACATGGCTGCGTATGCCGCGAGATGCGCAGTCAGCACCGTTTTCCTGTATGCGGGCGCCTTCATTGCAGCACTCCGCACAGGCGCTCAAGCGGCAACACGAAGAGCACCGAAATCGTGAAGACCAGGGCGATCGTGAACGCCACCGCAACGGCGGTGCTGCTCCACGCAAGAAAGCGGAACGTGTCGTGCTGCGGCGAATGCAGCGCCGCGCTCGCGTGCCAGACGCGCCGTGCCAGCAGCGATCCGCCGAGCGCGAGCGCGAATGCCGCGCCGGAAACCAGCGGGAGTACCCAACGTACGGAGTGCCACGGCTGGGCATTGATCTGTGCAACGCCGCCGAAGCATGCGGTCTCGACGAGCGTCTGGCAAAGCAGCACATGCCCCGCCCAAACGAGCGGCACGCCGAGCAGGCCGTACCACATCGCCACGTGCTGGGCGAGCGTGGGCGTGGTGGCGGGCGGTTGAGCGGCAAGCGGCATCATCGACCCCGCATCCAGTACGGCGAGAGATAGAGCACGGAAAAAATGAACAGCCACACCACGTCGACGAAGTGCCAGTACAGGCCGCCAATGGTGAGCGCGGCGTCGCGTCTGCCATCGAAATAGCCGCGTGCCACCCAGACGGCGAGGCAGGTGAGCATTATTAGACCGGCCATCACGTGCGCCATGTGAAAGCCCGTGATCGTAAAGTAGAGTGAACCATAGAGATTCGTAGCCAGGCCATAGGGCCTGTCGTGCCACTCGAAGAACTGGATGATCACGAATGCCACGCCGAGCGCGATGCCGACGAACATCGACCAGAACGCGGGCCATGACCGTGCACGCCGTACGAAAGCGCCCGCGAGCCACACGAACACGCTGCTCAACAGCAGCAATACGGTGTTCAGGCTGCTCATGCCGAGCTTCGGCGGCCCTTCAGGCGGCCACGGCTGCGCGCTTTGTGAGGCGAGGTAGAGATACGAGAAGATCAGGAAACCGAACAGTGCGGTTTCCGTGATGATGAGCGTGAAGACGCCCCACCACCCGCCAGCATGTTCGCCCGCGCTGCCCACAGGCAGCGCTAGGGTTTCGTCTTCGCTTTGCGTGGCACCTGATTCGGCGGCCACCGCGCTTTGCGGTGAGAACGGTTCGCGCTGGCCAAGCGAGCGTTGCGGCCACAGCCACGCGATCAGGGAGAGCGCGCAGATCGCGCCGGCGAGCGCCGTGATTGAACCGGAATGCAACAGCAGGCCTACGAACACGAGGGTTGAGGCCACGCCCAGCACGAAGGGCGCATAGCTGTCCTCGGGCATCTTGAGGATGACGTCGGGATCGCCCATGAGCGGCGTCACGCCCAACGCTTCGCGGCCCCGGTGGAGCAGGTAGCCCCGCCTCGGGATATTGGCGTCAGGCTGCCAGAGAGGATCGCGCGAGCGTACGCTCGGAAGGATCGCGAAATTGTAGGGCGGTGGTGGCGATGAAGTGGACCATTCCAGACCTGCGGCGTTCCACGGGTTCGCGCCGGCGCGCGCGCCGCGTCTGGCGCTTACGAGCGCATTGCCGATGAACATGGCTATACCGGTTGCGAACACGAAGGCGCCGACGCTCGTGAGCAGGTTGGCTGTGTCCCAACCCATACCCTCGGGATAGGTGTAGACGCGGCGCGGCATGCCGAGCAGCCCCGAGATATGCATGGGAAAGAAGCCGAGATTGAAGCCGATGAAGGTTATCCAGAAAGTCCATTTGCCGAAGCGCTCGTTCATGAGCCGACCGGTGAACTTTGGGAACCAGTAGGAAACGCCGCCGAGCACGGGAAACACGTTGATCCCCAGCAGCACGTAGTGAAGGTGGGCCACGACGAAGTAGGTGTCAGTGAGTTGCCAGTCGAGCGGCACAGCGGCGGTCATCACGCCCGACACGCCACCCACCGTGAACATCAGCACGAAGCCCGCGAAGTAATAGAACGGCGTCTTGAATACTGGTTTGCCGGTCCAGATGGTGGCGATCCACGCGAATACGGCGATGGCGCTAGGCACCGAAATTACCATGCTGGCCGCGCCGAAGAATGCCAGCGCGAGCGGCGACAGCCCAGTCGCGAACATGTGATGGAGCCAGACTTCGAAGCCCACCAGCATGGTCGCGACAGTTGAGAGCGCAACGGCTGTATATGCGACGATGGGGCGTCGGCAGAAGGTGGGCAGTGCGTCGGAGACGATGCCCATGGCGGGCAGCACGACCACATAGACCCATGGGTGCGCGAAAATCCAGAAGAGATGCTGCCAGAGCAGCGGACGGCCATCGGCGCTGGTGTCGAAGAAGTGCGTGCCGGCATTGCGGTCGAGCCAGAGCATGAAGAACGCGAGGCTTACTGATGGCACCGCGAGCAGGTTGGCGCCGGAGGCCGTGAGCGTGCCCCAGACGAGTATGGGCAGGCGCGCGATCGACATGCCACTGGCGCGCATGCGCAAGAAGGTGATGACGAAGTTGGCCGCGCCAACCGTCGTGGAGACGCCGAGCAGCACCATGCCTAGCGCGTAGACGTCGATATTGGGCCCTGGGTCGTAGGCAGCAGTGGAAAGCGGCACATAGTTGAACCAGCCGGCATTGGCGGCCTGGCCCGCGGGAAAGCTCGCATACAGCAGGAGGCCCGCGCCGAGAAATACCCAGTATGAGAGTGCGTTCAGGCGCGGGAACGCCATGTCGCGGGAGCCAAGCACGAGCGGCCAGAGGTAGTTCGAAAATCCGCTTAGTACGGGCAGCGCGTAGAGAAAAATCATCGTTACGCCGTGCATCGTGAAGAGCTGATCGTATTGCTGAGGTGTGAGGAGTGTTTCGTTGGGGCGCGCGAGTTGCATGCGCATGATGAGGGCCTCCACACCGCCCAGCACGAGGAACACAAATGCCGTGACGAGGTAGCGCAAGCCTATGGTCTTGTGGTCCACCGTCGAGAGCCAGCCGCGCCAGCCGGGGCGCGTCTCCCATGTCTCTTTGAGGCGGCGCAACGTTTCTTCGTCCAGCGGCGCGACGCCTGTTTCGGGCACGCGCGACAGGCGGCCCGCGCGCGGGCGTCCCGGAATTCGCGTGCCAGGCAGATGTGCCGGGCGTTCCGGGGCGCTATCAGCGGAAGAGGAGACCGGGATGTCGTTCATGTCACTGGAGCGTGTCGAGCCACGCGCCGAGGTCGCTCGCCTCGGCGGGGGTGAGGGCAATGTCGGGCATCAGCGATTCGGGTTTGAGTTGCTGGGCATGCGCGACCCAATCGAGCCGGTTGGCGGGCGTATTGGCGAGCGTGCCCGCCGCGATCAGACGACGCGAGGCGAGGTGCGTGAGATCGGGCCCCTGCGCGCCGTTCGCCTGCGTACCGCGAATGGCGTGACAGCCAGCGCAGAGCGCCACGAAGAGCTTTTCGCCGCGCTGCGCCGCGCCTCCTTCTTGCGCGGGTGCGGCGGGCCTCGCCTGGGAGGCTAGCCAGCGCGCGAAGTCGTCGGGCGCTTGTGCCACCACTTCCATGGCCATGTGCGCGTGCTGTGGACCGCAGAACTGCGTGCATTGCCCACGCCACACGCCGGGCGCGTCCGCATCGAGCCATTGATGATTGACCTGGCCGGGAATCGCCTGGGTCTTGCCCGCGAGCGCCGGCACCCAGAATGCGTGCACGACGTCGGCGCTTTGCAGATCGATGCGCACGGGCTCGCTGGCGGGCATATGGATTTCGTTTGCCGTTGCGAAGCGCGCGCCGTCGGGCGTCTCGTAGGTCACTTTCCACCACCAGTCATAAGCCGTGACGGTTACGATGAGGGCGGGCGCGACCGGCGGATCGGCCACGGCGGCCAGCACGCGCAGCATGCCAACGAGCGCAGCCAGCAGCAGCACCGAGGAGATCGCCGTGCCGATCGCGACGATGCGGTTTGCGAGACGTTCGCCGCGTTCGTCGGCGACGTGCGCCTGCGACAAGTGTGAATCGGCTGAGATCCTTGCGCGGTGCTTGCGGTGGATCGCAGCGTAGAGCAGCGCCGCGATCACAATGCACACCCCCACGCAGAGCGCGGCGAGAGCCCAGTCGAGAATTTGCACGGGCCGGGACGCCGGGCCGGCACTGTGGAGAAAATAAGCAAGCGGAGTTTCGGCGCGGCAGTCTAAGGAGAAACTGCCGAGACTTATGCAAGCGACGAGCCCCACCGAGGCAAACGCGCGAAACGGTTGGCGCGGCGTGCCTGGCATCATGGCTGCAACTCCCGCATCGAACGCGCCCGCGCGGCAATTGCAGGCTGGTCACGGGACATGATTCGGCTCCTCGGTCGCGCGCGCTGCGCTTGCACCTTGAGCGCGCACGAGATGTGCCCGGTCCGTCTCGCGGGACCGTGCCTGGGCATCAAAGCTCCCCACGTGCGGCGAGTACCCGAATGCGGTCGGCTGTGCGACAGGCGATCGCCTGAATGGTCAGCGAAGGGTTCACGCCGCCAACGGTTGGAAAAACGGAGCCGTCGCAGATCCAGAGATTCGGAATGTCCCACGAGCGGCAGTCGGCATTCACGACGCTCGTCTGGGCATCGCTGCCCATGCGCGCGGTGCCGTTCAGGTGGCAGGTGTCGTCGTCCTGCGTCCAGATTTCGGCCGCGCCCGCTGCGGCGAGCGCGCGGCTCATGTAGTCAAGGCCGTGGCGCACAAGCTGCCGGTCGTTGTCGCACATCGACCAGGTCACGCGTGCAACGCGCAGGCCGAGCGCGTCCTTCTCGTCGGCGAGCGTCACGCGGTTGCGCTCCTGCGGCAGCGTTTCGCCCACCATCTTGAGGCCGGCCTGGTGGTTGTATTTCGTCATTTCGCGCATGAGCGCATCGCCCCACAGGCCGCGGCTCGTCTGCGTCGCCGCCCACACGAGCGGTAGCGGTCCCTGGCTCATGTAGCAATAGCCGCCGTGAAAATCCTTGCCCTTGTCCTCATAGTTCCAGTGCTCGGTTAGCGCGAGCGAAGGCGGCCCCTTGTACCAGCGGATTTCGTCTTCGAACGTGCCCCATGCCGCTTGGTTGGTCTGCACCATCAGGTTCTTGCCGACGAGACCTGAACGGTTCGCCAGCCCATCGGGAAAACGTTCATTCGCGGAGAGCAGCAGCAGGCGCGGTGTCTCGATGGCGTAACCGGCCACGACCACGTTGCGCGCGCGCTGGAAATGCCAGTGTCCCTCGCGGTGAAAGTGCACGCCGCTCGCACGGCCCACCGCGTCGGTCTCGATGCGGCCCACCATCGCGAGATCGCGAATCTCGGCCCCCGCACGCACGGCTCGCGGAATCCACGTGACGAGTGCGCTTTGCTTGGCGTTGGTCGCGCAGCCCGTTACGCAAAAGCCGCGATAGACGCATTGATGCGCGTCGCCGCGCGGTGCGGAGAGCGTCGCGAGCGGCGTGGGGCACCACGGAATGCCCAACGCCTCGCAACCGCGCGCGAGCACGAGTCCGGCGGCGTTGACCTCATGCGCGCGATACGGATACCGCGGCCGCTTCGGGCCCCACGGGTAGCGCACGGGTCCGGAAATGCACAGCGCGCGCTCGACTTCAGTGTAGTAGCGCCACATCTCGCGCCAGTCGATCGGCCAGTCAGCGCCGTATCCGAGTTTCGTGCGCGACTGAAACCATTCGGGCCGAAAGCGTAGCGAGACCATCGCGAAGTGCACGGTGCTGCCGCCCACCGCCTTGCCGCTGTTGTTGCTACCGAGTTGTAGCGGATTCTCGCCGTCGCATATGCGCTCGTCCGTCCAGTAGAGCTTCGCCTGGTGCGTCTCGTCAGACGCGAATTCTTCAAGCGGTCTCCACCAAGCTCCTGCGTCGAATGCGATGACGCGAAAGCCGGCTTCTGCGAGGCGGCACGCGAGCGTGGCACCGCCGGCGCCGGTCCCAACGATCGCGAAGTCCACGGCGTCTTCCAGCGCGTATTCTCGCATCGGTAACCAGCCGCCGGGCCGGAACACGTCCGGTGCGCGGCCGTGTCTGCCGCGTGGAGCCTCCCGAGCGTCCACGTTGCGGTCAGCGCACATGCTTATTCTCCAGGCGCGCCGCCAGTTGTGCGCTCTCGCTCTCGTCGGCCTCGACGGCTTCCCACGGGTCGCGGCGGTTCGTGTAGAGGCGCACATAGCCACGCGGGTTCGCCGGGCCGCCGAAGCCCATTGCGTTCCAGGCGGTGGGGTGCGACCAGTAGGCGGATGCCAGATCGTGCAGCACGCGCTTCTGGAAGAACACGTCGCACGGAACGCCGCGCCATGCGCTGCCGCGCAGCTTGCCTTGCTGCATGCGCGTGACGAGTAGGCGCCGCTGTTCGTCGTCGAGACTCGCGAAGGGCGAGCGGAAGGCGGCTCTGCTTTCCGCATCGAGAGCCGCGAGTCCCATTTCCCACGCTTCGCGTAACGGCGGCAGGCGTGCGTCGCGATAGCCGTCGCGGCGATCGTCGAGCAGTTTTTCTTCCACGAGCGCGGCGAGGGGCACGCAGCGATTTTCGTGGTCGCCGGAGCCCGCTTGAGGGACGATCGTGGCGCACAGCGCTTTCAATGTTTGCCAACGCGAAGGCGCGAGATAGCGAGCCTTGTCTGGTGTGTTCAGGCGCGCGGCTATCACCGCGCGGGTGGGCACATCCCACGAAGGCGTCTCGCGCTTGGCGAGCACATCGTAGCCGGGGTACTTCGGTGTGCGCTTCATCGCTCCGTCTCCCGCATACGCAACGCAGCGAGGCCCGCGAGCGCGAGTGCACTGAACGCGGGCGGCGCCGGTAGGGGCGGCCCCGCGAACAGGTTCTGCGACCAGTTGTGCCAGCCGCCGTGCGCGCGCACTACGCCGTTCACGTGAAAGCCGAGTCCCGCAAAGCCGAGCGCTGCGGTAAGGCGCAGCCACAGTCGCGCGAAGACACTTGCGCGAGCCGCATGCCGGGGCGAGGCGAACGCCGCATGAGCCAGCAGCACGCCACCCACGGGCACGACGGTCACTGGCGCGTACATGGCTGGGTGCTGAAACGAGCCGCGAAAGTGCAGCAACGCAGCCTCCGCCGCCGTGCCGATCAGCCCCGCACCCGCGACCAGGGCGAGTGCTTTGCCGGCGGGCATGCCGAAAAGCTGCGGATCGTGCTCGGGCTCATCGCGTAGCTGCTCGGCGATCGAGCCGAGTACGCCGGAAAGCACCAGCGCGAATGGCGCCCCCGCTGGGGCGCCATAGAATAGGTTTTGCCAGGAGAGCCCGCCGGGCCGCTTCGTCACGTTATAGAGATGGAACGCGGTGCCTGCTGTACCCGTGGCCGCGCCACATATCTGAATTGCATGACGCAACCGGTGCGACTCCGCGCGCGCATCGGCGCCGCCATGCAGGGCTGCGCCCAGCGAGCAGAACGCAACCACGGGCGGCAAGTACATTGCGCAATTCTCGAATGAGCCGCGGTAATGCTCCATGGCGCTATCGGCCAGCACGGAGAGCGCGAGCAGGGCGGAGCCGTGATTGAACGCGCGCGCAGCTGCGATGTGCTTGCCGGGTGCCGAGGCGCGTTTCGCCTCACGTAGATCGCGCGTTGACCAGAGCGCGAGTGCGGCGCCTACTGTGACGCTGGCGATGCCGGCGGCGATCCGGGTGCTTTGTGTCATTGGCGCTCCTGCGTGACAGCTCTGGGTTACGGGTGGGTTCAGCAGGTTCAGCGGGCCATCCGCATCATGCGGTGCCCGCTGCGGCCGAGAGCGTTGAGATCAGCTCCGCATTGAAGGCGGGTAGGTCATCGGGCTTACGACTCGTAATGAAGTTGCCGTCGTGGACTATGCTCTCGTCGACCCATTTGCCGCCTGCATTGCGAATGTCATCCTGCAGTGACGGCCAACTCGTCATCGTGTGTCCCTCAACGATGCCTGCGGACACCGGCAGCCAGCCACCATGACAGATCACGGCTATTGGCTTGTGCGCGTCGTTGGCCGCGCGCACGAATGCCTGCGCCTCAGGGATGAGCCGGATGGCGTCGCCATTCACCACGCCGCCGGGGAGCACGATCGCGTCGTAGTCGTCGGCCTTTACGCCGTCAAAAGTCCGGTCGACGCGGATTTTGCTTCCCTTTTCGACATGTCGAAACCCCTGAATTTCACCGGCTTTCTCTGAGATCACGTCGACTTTTGCGCCAGCTTCCATCAGCGCTCTAAGCGGCTCGGTTAATTCAACTTCTTCGAATCCATCCACCGCAAGAATTGCAACCTTGCAGTTGTCGAGAATGTTAGCCATTGCGATTTCCTCCTGGTTGTGCCCAGCAGATGCCACGATGAAAAGACCGGGTTGCTTCCCTGTCTGGACATAGCAAATGGGATGCCGCGTCCTGAATGCGATTGGCGGCAACGCGGGTGCGCGGGTATGCCGTCTGCGCGGGCGTGCGAGTGCGTGCCGAACGAGCCATCTGCCTCTTGTCATGAAAACCGGCGAGCCCCGACATTCGCGACGCCTTCTCGCGAACCGAACCCAACGACGAAGCCGTAGCGGCCTGCCAGCGCACGGCTGGGCGGCGGACATCGGCCCCGGCCTCGGTACGATAGCCACTGACAACGATCCCGGCGGCATTCTGACGTATTCGTTAGCCGGCGCGCAGTACGGCTTCGATCTGCTGTGGGTCTGCGTGCTTTCCTACCCGTCGATGGTTGCGCTCCAGTTGGTGGCCGCGCGCGTTGCGGCCGTGACGGGCAGTGGCCTTACTGAGAACATGCGGGAACACTATTCGCGTTGGTTGTTTCTGCTCGCGGTCGCGCGTTTCCTCGGCGCCAATACCGTCAACATTGCAGCCGACATGCTGGCAATGGGCGAAGCGGCGCATCTGATTTTCCAGGGATCGGTCCCGTTCTTTACGATTATTTTTGCTGGTACCTCACTCGCCCTCCAGTGGTGCATGCCTTATGCGCGTTACGCCAGTTACCTCAAGTGGCTTGCTCTTTCACTTTTCTGCTATGCCGGCGTCCTGTTCATAGCGGACGTGCCGTGGCGCACCGTGGCGGGGGCGCTCGTCCCTCATGTGGCCTGGTCAGAGGATTTCCTGGCGATGCTGCTCGCGGTGCTCGGCACAACGGTCAGCCCGTATCTGTTGTTCTCCCAGGCGGAGCAGGAAGTCGAAGAGCGTTCGGGTGGTCAGGCGCAACGCAATAGTCGCCGTACGTCCTCGAAGGATTTGCGGCAGCAGCTACGAGACATGCGGCGCGACACGCTGGTCCGCTGCCTTCTCTCCAACTTATGCAGCGCATTCATTCTATGTGCCGCGGCTGTGACGCTGCATGCGGCACATCCGTCACTCTCGCCGTTCGGGCAGGCGCGGGCGGCGGCGCAGGCGATCGCCCCGGTCGCGGGCGGCTATGCTCAAAGCGTGCTCGGCTTCGCGCTCCTCGGCACCGCTCTGTTAGCCCTCCCGCCGCTCGCCGGTTCCGCTGCGCACGCCGCGGCCAGTTCGTTCGGGTGGCCGCAAGGCGAGCAGCGCGACCGCCGGATCGCCGGCGTACTGGTGCTGCTCATGATGGTGAGCGCGATCATCGCATTGCTGTTCTACGCATTCGGCGTTGATCCGCTGCGGGCTTGTTACTGGAGTGCATTGACCAATGGGATGACCGTTTCCCCGGTACTGATCCTGCTGGTACTTCTGAGCGCGCGCCGTGATGCGGTGGGCGAGATGAAAGCGCACTGGTTGACACGCGCATTGTGCTGGCTCGCCACGGTCGTCATTTGTGCTGCCTTGGCTGCGCATGCCATTGTGCAAGTCCTCTAGGTTTTCCAGACGCGCTCACACCCTGCGCTCGCCTCGTGGCACGCGCGTTGCGCATAGGCCGGTGCTGGACATGGGATTTGCGCGGGTTTCGCGCATTGCGCCGGCAAATCGACAGGAGAGAGACATGAAAATGGGAACGACGAAGGCCGAAGGCACCATGCGTGAACTCGCCGGCACAGCACAGGAGGCTGTGGGAGACATGCTCGGGCGAACCAGCATGCAAGTATCGGGCAAAGCAAGGGCGCTATGCGGTAAATCACAGCAGCTTGCGACCGACGCGGCCGGGGCGACGCGCGAGGCGGTTGCGGACAACCCCCTGGCAATGCTGGGAATCGCTTTGGGATTCGGCTTCGCCTTGGGTGCCTTATGGGCGGCGAACCGCGAATGAGCGACGTGCATCCGACGGCTATGTTGAGCAGCCCCATGTGCGAGGTGGGCCATGACGATACATGCGAAGCTCGACCGCTGGCACAACGTATTGCGGTTCGTCACCCTACGCACGGCGGACTACGGGCACCTGCTTTCGCTCGAACTGTCCGAGGCTCGGGCCTACGTGACACGCGAGATCATCGCGCTCGTGGCACTCGCTGTGAGCGGCTTGTTTACGCTCTCGTTTTTCTGCATCGCACTGATAGCATCTGCCTGGAACACGCGCTATTTTATTGTTGTCGTATGGAGCATCGCGGCGCTCTGGCTAGTGGCTTCTGTGGCGGCATTGTTTGTCTTCCGCGCTCAGAGGCCGGTGCGGTCGTTCGCTATACTCAAAAGCGAACTGCGCGCCGACCTCGAGACGCTCAAGGAGGCGCTTAAATGAGGCGTCGCGCACCGCTGAGCCGGCAGGCATCTGAGGCGATCCTGCTCAGTCATATGGAGCTTACACGCGTGCAGTTGCTTGCGGAAAACGTCGGCTCGCGCGCAGTCGAGTTCGACTCAGTCCGAGCAAATCCGCTGAGCATTGCTAACGTCGTGACCGCGTTCGCCTCGGCGCCCCATGTGACCCTGCTCGGCTCTATCTTGCTCAGCACACTGCTGATCGGCCCTCGGCGAGTCTTCCGCGTTGTCCTGCGTTCCGGCTTGCCTGGTTGGATTGCGCGCGACTTCCGGTTACGGCACATGCGTTGATCGATGGCCATCAGGGCATGGAGTGTTGCGGCCATCGATTTAACGGGCGCCGCCCGGCGCCCGCCCCCCGATTGTGCCAGCTGGCCTTGGGAATAGGAGTTGCCGGGCAATCTGCTGGCTTGCGATGGCCCATCTCCGCAGGTTGGACATGCGTGTTATCTCTTTGGCCATCCTGTGACATACGTTGTCGCGATGTTGGCGTGGGCGCACGTCTAGGGGCGCCCACGCGTCGGGAGCGGTGGTGGCAGATCAGAGCAGCTTGTCGAGCGTGATGGGCAGTTCACGCACACGCTTGCCCGTGGCGTTGTAAATCGCATTGGCGACGGCAGCGGCGACGCCTACCACGCCAATCTCTCCCACGCCCTTGGCGCCGAGCGGATTCACTACCTCGTCGTGTTCGTCCACGAAAAGCACGTCGATCTCGCCGATATCGCGATTGACGGGCACGTGATACTCCGCGAGGTTGTGATTCATGATGCGCCCGAGCGTATGGTCGAATTGTGCATGCTCGTGCAGAGCCATGCCGATTCCCCACACCACGCCGCCAGCAATCTGGTTTGATGCCGTTTTCGGATTGACGATGCGGCCCGCAGCGACAGCGCTCACCACGCGCGTGACGCGAACCTGGCCGAGCTCCTCGTCCACGCGCACTTCTGTGAACACGGCCGAGTGTGTAGCCATCGAGTAGCGCTTCTGGATATCGTCGGGCTTGAGCGTGACCTGGGCTGCCAGCGATTTCATACCCGCGTCTGCAAGCACGTCGGCGATGCGAACGCGCGCGCTGCCCAGCCCCACTTCTTGGGGCAGGACGATTTCGCCGTGCTCAATCATGAGCGCGTCGTCGAGCACGGCCGGGTCGAGATTGGCGAAGGCGATACCGCCGTGCGCGGGCAGCAGTTGCGCTAGTCTTGAACGCAGTTCCGTGCAAGCGACCGAGGCGGCACTGCCCACGGACGACACCGTCCATGAGCCGCCCTCAATCGGCGCTGGCGGCAGCGATGTATCTCCGAGTGTGAAGTCCACATCGTCGATGCTCATGCGCAGGGCGTCGGCGGCGATCTGCGAAATGGCGGTGTACGTGCCCGTTCCGATGTCCGCAGTGGCGCTCGACAGATCGAGGCGTCCCTGAGCATTCAGCACCGCACGCACGCTGGCTTCGGTCTGCATGGCTTCCCACATGCCTGTCGCCATGCCGTAGCCGACCAGTTCGTGGCCGTCGCGCATCGAGCGTGGCGTCGCGATGCGCGCGCCCCATCCGAAGCGTTCCGCGCCTTGCGCGTAGCAGTCGAGCAGGGCCTTGCTCGAATACGGCAGTTGCTTGCTCGCGTCGTCGTCCGCGTAGTTGCGGATACGCAATTCGAGTGGGTCCATTTCCAGTGCGACGGCAAGTTCGTCCATCGCGGATTCGAGCGCGAAGAGACCTTGCGCAGCGCCCGGTGCGCGCATGTCGAGTGGAGTGTACACATCGAGCCGCGCCAGCTTGTAGCCGAGTTGGACGTTCGGCGCACGGTAGAGCCGCCCGGTCCAATTCACGACTACATCGGTAAAGTCCTCAAACTGGGAGGTCTCGCCTACCGCCTCGTGAACGATCGCGTCGAGCCTGCCGTCGCGTCGCGCGCCAAGCGCGACGTGCTGGATCGACGCGGGTCGATGACCGAAGGTGAACATCTGTGCGCGTGTGAGTACGACGCGTATCGGACGGCGCAGGGCGCGCGCGGCCATCATCGCGAGCGGCAGATGATATTGCGGGCGCAGGCCGGAGCCGAAGGCGCCGCCCACGAATGGCGAAATCACATGCACGCGCTCCTGCTGGAGGCCAAAAACCTTCATCAGATATTGCTGTGTGTTGGCGACGCCTTGGGTCTTCTCGTAGACCGTAAAGCGGCCATCCGCAGATGGCACAACGGTGCAACCGTGCATCTCCATGGGCTGATGGAACTCTACAGGAGTGGCATAAAACGCATCGGAGCGTGCGTGAGCGCGCTGGAGTGCCCGGTAGGCGTCGCCGCGCGGAGCGGGCGGCGGCTCGAAGCCGCCCTTTTCGGTGGATGGTATGACGGCATCCTGCACCACCTTTGCCAGCTCGGTCTGATGCGGTTCGCTACGGTAGCGCACGCGTAGGAGCGTGGCCGCGTATTGCGCGAGTTCTGGGGTTTCTGCGACCACGAGCGCGATCGGTTGGCCAGCAAATCGCACGCGTGCGTCGGCGAGGGGGCGAAACGGTGTTCCACCGGGCGCGATCTGGTCCTTCCAGTCGGCGTCCTCCGTGGCGAGCGCGATGCGGTTCTCATGCGTCAGGACATGCAGCACGCCGGGCAGCGCTTGCGCCGCTGAGGCGTCGATCGCGACGATCTCGCCGCGCGCGATCGTCGCGTTGACGACTACGCCATGCACAAGTCCGGTAGCGGCGAATTCGGCGGCGTAGCGTGCGGCGCCGGTAACCTTTGCGTGGCCGTCCACGCGGGATAGCGGCTCCCCAATACGCGCGCTGTGTATCGGGCGGGTTTCGAAAGCGGCGCTCATGCTGGTTGCTCCCCTGGGTCGCGCCCGGCCAGCGGCGCAGAATCGGGCGCAAGCGCCCGCTCGAATGCGCGTACGATGGCTCGACGCGCGAGGTCGACCTTGAACTCGTTGCCCGGGCGAGGGTCCGCGTGTGCCACGACGCCGTCGGCGTAGCGCTCGATCGCGGAGATATCGTCGGCTGCCCGGCCGATCAGCAACGTTTCCGCGTCGCGATCGCGCCACGGTTTGTGGGCCACTCCGCCCAGCGCGCAGCCCAATGCGCGAATCGCGCCTTTCTCGACCCGCACGCCCAGCGCGACCGAAACGAGCGCGAACGCGTACGACTGCCGGTCGCGCAGCTTCAGATACGAGAAGTGCTGTGCGTATCCTTCACTTGGCACTTCGATGGCCGTGATGAGCTCTTCGTCGGCGAGCGTCGTTTCACGGTGCGGCGTGTGGCCCGGCAGGCGGTGCAGGTCGTCGAACGGCAATGTGCGTATGCCGCGCCGGCCTGCCACATGGAGCGACGCATCGAGTGCTGCCAATGCCACACACATATCAGAGGGGTGCGTGGCGATGCAATCCTCGCTCGCACCAAAAATCGCGTGCATGCGATTCACTCCATCGAGCGCGGCGCAACCGGTGCCGGGAACTCGCTTGTTGCAGCTCGTGGCTGGATCATAGAAGTAAAGGCAGCGTGTGCGCTGAAGCAGGTTGCCACCGACAGTCGCCGCGTTACGGATCTGGGCGCAGGCGCCTGCCAGAAGGGCTGCGGCGAGCAGCGGATAGCGCTCGATTACGCGCGTGTCCCAAGCAAGCGTGCTATTAGACACGAGCGCGCCGATGCGCAGTGCACCGTATTGCGTTGCCTCGATCTCGCGAAGCGGCAGCCGCGTGATGTCGATGATCGCGGCGGGACGCATGACGTTCTCGCGCATCAAATCGACCAGATTCGTGCCGCCGGCAAGGAATTCGGCGTTGGGTGTTACCGCATGCAGACGTACTGCGTCGGCGACGCTTTTGGCGCGTGTGTAGGAGAAGCGGTTCATACGTCGTCTCCTTCGCGGTTGCGTAGGCATTCCACGCGGCGCACGGCTTCCACTGCGTTCGCGATGTTCACGTAAGCGCCGCAGCGGCACAGGTTGCCGCTCATCTGTTCGCGCACGTCGTCGCGGCACTGCGCGTGGCCTTCGGCTAGCAGCCCCACGGCCGAGCAGACCTGCCCCGGCGTGCAATAGCCGCACTGAAACGCATCGTGCTCGATGAACGCCTGCTGTACCGGGTGTAGCGCGCCGTCCTGCGCCAGTCCCTCGACCGTCGTGACGTCCGCGCCGTCGTGTGACACCGCGAGTGCCAGGCACGCGTTAATTCGCGTGCCGTTCACTAGCACAGTGCATGCGCCGCATTGACCGTGATCGCAACCTTTCTTGGTGCCAGTGAGTTGAAGCTGCTCGCGCAGAAGGTCGAGGAGGCTGGTCCATGGTTCAACGCGCAATGCGTGGTGCGTGCCATTGACAGTGAGTTCGACGGGTACAGCGTCGGGCAGGCTCTCCGTGTCAGACCGTGGCTCCGTGTCGGCGTGTTTGCGCGCCGTGGAGTGCGGGCGCGGCGCGCGGGTGCTGGGGGCTGTGTGCATGGCGGCCTCGTTGTCGGGCAAGAATCGATGAGGACTCGACGCGAAGCGCAGGCGTGGCAAAAGCCCGCAGACCCTCGCGAGAGGTACGGCTTCGGTATGCGCAATGCGCTTGCCTGATGCAGTCTGATGCCTCTGGTGTCCCGGCGGATCGTGTCGTATGCCCGGGATAACAGGAGATATGGCTCGGTAGGCGAGACGCTCACACGGGGTGTTCGCCATGCTCGCGCAGTTCCGGTTCAAAGAACACCCAGCGCACCTTGGGAAATGCTCCGTGGAGGTCGTTCTCGACGCGGTCGATGGTGCGCACGAGTTCCTCCGCGTTGCAACACTCGGTCAGTTGCGCCTGGACCGCAACGAGCAGGTTGTCCGACCAGCGCAGCACGACCAGGCTCACAACGTGCCGAATTTCGGGGCGCGTGTCGAGCCATGCACGCATCTCCTGACGCACGCTGGCCCGCGCCGCTTCGCCCACGATGAGCGATTTGATCTCACGAAGCGAGAACACGGCCGTTGCCATCATCACGCAACCTACGCCGATGCTGCCAAGCGCGTCGAATCCCGCCCAGCCGGTGAGAGCGGCGAGCCCGGTGCCGGCGACCGAGACGAGCACGCCCACGAGGGCCGCTGCGTCCTCGACGATCGAGAGCATGTTTTCCAGTTCACCGGTCTCGCGAAACCAGCGCCATAGCCCGCCGGCGCGGCGCCTGCGATCGATTGAGTGGATCGAGGCGCGCAAGGCAATGCCCTCGACAAGGGCGGACAGGAGCAACACGCCCACCGCGACTTCGGGACGATCCAGGCCACTGTGATGCCAGAGACGCCACACGCCAATCGCCACGGAGACGCCGCCGCCCACCATGAAGAACTGCAAGGCCACGAGCATGGCGTAGAAGTGCGTCTCACGACCGAATCCGAGCGGATGTTGTTCGTCGGGGCGATTGTGGGCCGCGCGCCGCCCAGCGATGAGCAGGATCTGGTTCAGGCAGTCGGCGCTCGAGTGGGCTGCCTCAGCGAGAGTTGCACCAGAATTCGTGTACAGCGCCGCGGCGAACTTGCAGATCGCCACCGCGACGTTCGAGGCGAGTGCGTAATATACGGCGCGCGGAACGGTGGCAGGCATGGCGAGATGGCATGCGCACTCTTAACCGCGACACATCCCGCCGCAGGCATCGAGATACATGCCAATCATGGGTTGATGCATCAGGCCCCCAATATCTCACGCACGACTTCGATGGACATGCGTTTGCGCATGCGCTCGCTAAGCTGCGCCATTTCGCGTTCGTAGCCGCAGGCGAGGACGGCCTCCACATGGCCGAGATGTACGTACAGGGCGAAAAAGCGAGTCTCTCCGGGTTTGCCTGATATCACCGGTTCGTCTCGGTGTTCAACGTGCCCCAGATAGTCGAGGCGTTTGCCATAGTGCTCGGTCCAGAAGAACGGCACGCTTTCATAGCGCGCATGCTCTCCCATCATGTTCAAGGCTGCGATGCGCGCCTGTTGTTGTGCGACGCGCCAATGCTCGATGCGAGCCGTATTCAACTTGCCGTCAGCCGTCAGAACGTGTGCGATATCGCCTACAGCGTAAATGTCCGGTGCAGCGCGCATCGCCGTATCCACCGTGATGCCGCCATCCTCCTCGAGATCGAGGCCACTAATAAACCGTGTCGCCGGGCGCACTCCGATACCTGCGATCACGGCTTTCGTCCGCAAAGTGGTGCCATCGTCGAGCTCGACGGTTTCGACATTGTCCACGCCAGTGAAGCGCAGCGCTTTCGCGCGCAGGAACGTCACGCCATTGGCTTCATGCCACTCGCGGAACAAGCCACCAACGCGCGCACCAAGCGGTCGCTGCAATGGTACGCCACCCGGCGCGACGACCGTCACATCGACGTTGCGCTTGCGCAGCGCCGATGCCACTTCCAGGCCGATAAAGCTCTCGCCAAGAATCACGGCTCGCTCGCCCGACGAAAGCGCATTGAGGATGGCCCCTGCATCGCCCACTGTGCGAAGCGTGTAGATCCGGCCGAGGTCGCCACCGGGGATCTCAGGGCGTTTCGCGATCGAACCGCTCGCAATCAGCACCCCGTCGAAAGTAAACTGGTGGCCATCGGCAAGTGTGACCCGCCTTGAGGGCGCATCGAGACGCTGCACCTCGCTGTGTTCGATGCGCAGGCGCGCATTGCGCGCAACGGATTCAGGCAGGATCGGCGGGACTTCGTCGGGCGGCATTTCACCCGCGGGCACGAATTTGCTCAGACAGGTGCGGTCATAAGGCGCTTGCGGCTCGGCGGCGAACATCGTCACTTCGCCGCCGAAATCGTTCTCCAGTAGTGTGGCCGCAGCAGCAGCTCCCGCCGCACCGCCGCCGATGATTGCGAGGCGCGGGAACGCGCGCTGCCCCGTTTGGCTCTCAGTTGATACCCTTTGCGGCTGAACCGCGGGTTGCGGCTCGAGTTCGACGAACACGACGTCAGCTTCGACACGTACCGGGTATGAAGTGAGGCCTTCGAGAGCGGGCGGTTCGAGCCACTCGCCGCTCTCGACGTCAAACGACGCCTTGTGCCACGGGCACACAATGCGCCCGTCGCACAGCGCGCCCTGTTCGAGCGGCGCACCCGCATGGGGACACTCTGCGGCAAACGCGCGGATCGCACTACCGGTATTCACAAGCAGCACCGCTGCGCCTGCGAGTTCGACGCGTTGCATGCCTGGCGCGTTCAATGTCGCCACGTTGATCGCCTTAATCCATCCTGTCATCGCGCGCTCCTGATCGTTCGAGCTTTGGTCGCGAAGGCGCAAACAGCGTGCCGGACCGTGGCGATGACGCCGATTTTCCGCGCCACATCCCCCGTGACGGTGGCACATCGCTTGCGCTTGACCTAACCAGTTATCTAAAGCGCGAGCATGAACAACAAGGAGCACCTCATGTCACATCGGAATCGCCCTCACGGCAAACATCTGCCCACCGACGCAAAATTGCGGAGTCTCGAGCCGTTGCGCGCCCATGCGGCTGACGAAGCGCTGCGCACCAACCAGGGCGTGAAGATCGCCGACAACCAGAACACCCTGCGTGCCGGGCCTCGTGGCCCATCCTTGCTTGAAGATTTCATCATGCGTGAAAAAATCACGCACTTCGATCATGAACGCATTCCGGAGCGCATCGTGCACGCACGCGGTTCCGCTGCGCATGGCGTATTTCGCGTGTACGAGTCCCAAGCAGATCTTACGCGCGCCGCTTTCCTGCAAGACCCCTCCAAGGAAACGCCGGTTTACGTGCGCTTTTCGACAGTTCAGGGGCCGCGCGGCTCATCGGACACCGTGCGGGATGTGCGCGGCTTCGCCACGAAGTTCTACACGGAAGAAGGAAATTTCGATCTGGTCGGCAACAATATGCCAGTCTTTTTCATTCAGGACGCCATCAAGTTTCCCGATTTCGTGCACGCCGTAAAACCCGAAGCGCCTGACGAAATGCCTACGGGCGGCAGTGCGCACGACACGTTCTGGGACTTTGTTTCGCTCGTGCCCGAAAGCGCGCACATGGTGATGTGGGCCATGTCCGATCGTGCCATTCCGCGCAGCCTGCGCACGATGGAAGGATTCGGAGTGCATACGTTCCGCCTCATCAATGCCGAGGGCCGCGCGCGCTTCATCAAATGGCACTGGCGGCCGGTGCTCGGCTCGTATTCGCTGGTTTGGGACGAGGCACAGAAGATTGCCGGCAAGGACCCCGATTTTCACAGGCGTGACCTGTGGGAGGCGATCGAGCGCGGCGACTTTCCCGAGTTCGAACTGGGCGTGCAAGTGGTAGAAGAGAGCGACGAGCACGCTTTCGACTTCGATCTGCTCGATCCAACCAAGCTGATTCCCGAAGAAGTCGTACCGGTGAAGATCATCGGCAAAATGACGCTCAACCGTAACCCGGACAACTTCTTCGCCGAAACAGAGCAGGTAGCGTTCCATCCAGGCCATCTCGTGCCGGGCATCGACTTTACGAATGACCCGCTGCTGCAAGGGCGCCTGTTCTCCTATACCGACACGCAGATCAGCCGCCTTGGCGGTCCGAACTTTCACGAGATTCCGATCAACCGCCCGGTCTGTCCGTTTCAGAACAACCAGCGCGACGCCATGCATCGCCAGACGATCAACGTTGGGCAAGCTTCGTATGAGCCCAATTCCGTGAGCGGCGGCTGGCCGAAGGAAACGGCGCCGAAGGACGGCGGCTTCGAAAGCTACCAGGAGCGCACGGACGGCGTGAAGATCCGCGTACGCAGCGAGTCGTTCGCGGACCACTTTTCGCAGGCGACGATGTTCTACAACAGCATGTCGGAGCCCGAGAAGGCGCATATCCAGGCCGCCTATACGTTCGAACTGGGCAAGGTCACAAAGCCCGAAATACGCGAACGCGAGGTGAGCGAAATTCTCGCGAACATCGACGCCGAACTTGCCGCGAACGTGGCGCAGGCCCTTGGGCTGCCGAAACCCAAGGCGGGCAGCAAAACGGGTAAGCCAAAAACGGCCAGATCGCCTGCGCTCAGCCTGCTCAATCGCATGAAGCCCGGCATCAAGACGCGCAAGATCGCCTTGCTCACCGCGCCGGGTGCCGACACCGCCATGCTAAAGCAGTTGCGCGACGCATTCGCGAAGGAAGGCGCGACGGCGCTCGTGATCGCGCCCACGCTGGCGCTGATCGGGGACCTTGCCCCCGATGCGACGATAACGGGCATGCCGTCGGTCATGTTCGACGCCGTGTTCGTGCCAGGCGGAGAGAAGGCTGCTGATGCGCTCACGCAGTCGGGCGATGCGCGTCACTTCGTGCTCGAGGCTTTCAAGCATCTGAAGGCGCTCGGTGCAGTCGACACGGGCCGGCTCGTGCTCGCTGCGTCGCACCTGCCCGATCGGGCCGACGGCGTAGTAACCGGAGACGACGGCGATCTCAAGCGCGTACTCAAGGAATTTATCGAATCGACGGCGCAGCATCGGGTGTGGTCGCGAGCAGCGCAAGCGCAAACGGTTCCGGCCTGAACGTAATGATGGGAGCGCAAGCGACGTGCGCCGCTTGGCGCTCGCAAGCGTGAGTCGTGGAGAGACAAATGAGTCAATCGAAAAGTGGGTGCAAAAATGCACAAGCGGAGTTCTCCCGCTTTGCGAAGCCCCTTGTCGACGAGGCGCTTGCGCACGCCGCGCAAGGAGAGCCCAGCCCCGATGATTTTCATAAGCTTCGCGTTGCCCTGCGGCGGCTACGTACATTGATATGGGCATGGCGGCCCCTGTTGGGACGAAAGTTCGCGGATCTGGAGCGCGCGTATCTCAAGCGCCCGGCAGCGGCCGCCGGCGAGGCGCGTGACTGGGATATTGCGATTTCGCTCCTGGGCGACGAGCAAACGAAGCCGGACACCGAGCGCTTGCAGACCGCGCGGCGCGATGCCCGTGCACGAGCATCGTCTACGCTGGCCGCTGCCGATCTCAAACACGCACTACGCGAGATGCTGCGTAGGGTGAACCGCGAGTTGAACACGTCCCCACGGAGGACGCCGATCAAATGCCTTGCGCGCGAGCGAGTGCGGGCGGCGCGCCGCGCGTTACGCAAGCGGATGAGGCGTGCTCAGCGGGCGAATCGCGGCGATTACGCTCCTTGGCACGAGGTACGCAAAGGCGCAAAGCGGCTGCGCTATCTGCTTGAATTCTTCCAACCTGTGCTACGGCGACGCGAGTCCCGGCGCGTCAAGTCGCTCAGGAGGCTTCAGGATCGATTCGGCGCGCTCAATGACGCGGTGGCTACGGAACATCTGCTCGGGCAACACCGTGAAGTGTTCGCCGACGCCGCAACGGCAGATGCCGCGCTCGCTGCGCTCAAGCGCGAGCGAAAGCGCCGCCGTCGTGCCGCGCGCGAGTTGCTCGGCTAACGTGTAGCGGCGGGCACAGCATGCGAGGCAGCGAGCGGCCCGGCGTCCTCCCATCCGCCGCCGAGCGCCTTGTAGAGCGAAACGAGGTCGGTGCAGACCTGCAATTCCGCCTGCTGGGCGTTCCGTGCGGCACTGCTCAATTGGCGATCGGCATCGAGCACGTCGATGAACGACACAATACCCTTGCGATAGCTGTCGCGCGCGAGTTCGTCCGCGCGCCGCTGTGCGCCGACGCTTTCGTCGAGCGACACGAGTCGCGCCTGATCGGTGCGATAGACGTCGAGGGCATTATTCACATCGCGCAACGCAACAAGCACGGTCTTGCGATAGTCGAGCGCGGCTTCGACCTGCTGGAGCTTCGATAGCCGCAGGTTCGCCACGAGGGCGCCGCCCTGAAACACTGGCAGCGAGACGCTCGGACCCCACGACCAGAATACGCTCGCCCAGTGCGTGAGATCGTGTGGGGAAGTCGCGCGCGTGCCGGCCTGCCCGGTGAGCGAAATGTCCGGGAAGAATTGCGCGACGGCCACGCCAACATTGGCCGTTGCCGCATGTAGTGAGGCTTCGGCGCGGCGAATGTCGGGCCGGCGACGCGCGAGCGTTGCTGGCAGCCCGACTGGCACGGTGGGCGGCGTGGCCGGCAGCGCGCCCGCCGGCGTTAGGTCGGCGTCGAGCGCGCCCGGTGCCTCGCCCGCGAGTACCGCGAGTGCATTGAGCGACTGATCTATCTGCTGATCGTACTGCGGCAGCAGAGCTTCCGTTTGCGCGCGCTGGGCTTGTGCACGCTCCACGTCGAGCTCGCTTTCAAGGCCATGTTTCGCAGCACTGCGAGCGAGTTCAACCGTGTCCTTCTGCTGTGTGACGAGGTCCGCGGCGGTCACCCGTAACATTTGCGCGCCGCGAAGTTGCAGGTAGGTTTCCGCGACTTCGGCCTCGAGCGAAACCTGCGCGTCACGTTGCGATTCGAGGGCGACGTCGGTTTGCGCATTCGCCGCTTCGACCGAGCGGCGAACGCGTCCGAACAGGTCGATTTCCCACGAAGCGTCGAAACCGACCTGCCACAGGTTCACGGGTGCCGTGATCTGGTCCAGCGCGCTTTGCACGCCGCGCTCCACGTTCACTCCCGCGCCCGGCGCGATCTGGTTGACTGGCGAGTTGGGCGCGCCGAGCGCGTCGACCTTGTTGTACACGCCCGCCGACTCCAGAAAACCCTTTGCTCCCAGTTGCTCGCGCTTATAGCTGGCGCTCGCGCGCACATCCGGCAAGCCTTGAGCCGCCGCCTGCCGGGTCTGTTCGCGCGCTTGCGCAATTCGCACAACGGCAATGCGCAGGTCAGGGTTGCCGCGCAATGCGCGCTCGATCAGCGCATTGAGCGTTGCGTCTCCGAAGCCTCGCCACCAATGCGGGTCGGGATCGGATTCGACGGTTGGCGCCGATGTGGAACCCGAAGTGGCCGCTGACTGTGGAATTTGCCCGCTTGCGCCCCCCATGCTTCGGTCCATGGCGTGCCAGTCTGTGGGCGCATTCGCCTGCGGCGCCTTGAAGTCGGGGCCAACAGTACAGGCACAAAACGTGGCTACGAGCGTTGCAGCGGATGTTCGCGCGAGCCACTTCGGCGCGGGTCTCACACGCGTGCCACTAAGTGAAGAACGACCGCGCATTTTAATGCCCTCCCGACCCAGAAGCTTTCACAGGCGAGAAGAACAGCGCGAGCGGCGCGAAAATCACGCAGAAGCACGCGAGAATTCCGAACACGTCGATATAGGCAAGGATCGTGGCCTGGGAAACGAGCGTCTCGTAGAGGTGGCCGTTGGCAGTCTGCATGGCCTGCGCGAGCGGCGCGCCGGTGCTCTGCACGATGGTCTGCGCGTCGCGGGCAAGCGTGTCCTGATAGTTCTGCGAGAACGGCGACATATGCGTCGAGAGATGAGCCATCCATGCCTGTGAGCGCTCGCGGATCAGCGCCGTGGAAACCGAAATGCCGATCGAACCGGCTACGTTCCGGAACATCGTGAAGAGCGCGGACGCGTCGTTGTTCAGCTCCTTTGGCACCGTGAGATAGGCGAGCGTCGTGACGGGCACGAACAGGAAGCCGATGGCGAGCGACTGGGCACTACGCAGTTTCACGAGCGTCTCGTAATCGATATCAGGCGTAAGCGTGCGGGCATAGATGAGCGCCACAGTCAGCAGGATGAAGCCCATCGCGACAAGCATGCGCGTCTGAATGTGGGGCATTAGCCGGCTGATGATGGGAATTTCCAGCGTGATGAGCAGCGCGCCGGGCGAGAGTACAAGGCCCGCGAGTGTGGCCGTGTAGCCGAGTTGCTGCTGCGCGAGCTGCGGCACGATCACGGCGCTGCCATAGAGCACAGTGGCGAACGCGGCGATCATGCAGCAGCCGAGCGCGAAGTTGCGATCGCCGAGGCAGCGCGGATCCACCACGGGATGCTTCGCATAGACCAGCCGCAAGATCGCGCCAATGATACCGAGCACCGCAAGCACCGCAAAGATGACGATGAAGGGCGACGAGAACCAGTCGTCGTCTTCGCCGCGATCGAGCATGACCTGAAGGCAGCCCAGCCCTACTGCAATGAGCGCAATGCCCGGAAAATCGACGCTGCGCCAGTTCATGCGCCGCTGCGTTTCGCGCTTGACCCACGGCGGATCTTCAACGAGCTGGAGCACGGCGAGCGTGGTCAGGATGCCCACGGGCACGTTGAGGAGAAATACCCAGCGCCACGAAAAGTTGTCAGTGATCCAGCCTCCTAGCGTCGGGCCGAGTACGGGCGCCACGACAATGGCCACGGCCGAGATAGAGAACGCACGCCCACGCTGACTGGGCTCGAAGGTGTCGAGAATGATCGATTGCTGGTTCGGCTGGAGGCCGCCGCCGAAGAACCCTTGTGCGATGCGGAACACCACGAGCTGGCCAAGACTCGTGGCGACGCCGCAGAGGAACGAGCAGACTGTGAACGCGACAATGCAGACCATGAAGTATCGCTTGCGCCCGAGCACGCGGCCAAAGAACGCCGAGATTGGCAGCACAATGCCGTTGGCGACGAGGTAGGAGGTGAGCACCCAGGTGGCCTCGTCGTAGCTCGCGGACATCGTGCCGGCGATGTGCGGCAAGGCGACGTTCACAATGGTCGTGTCGAGTACCTCCATGAATGCCGCAAGCGTAACTGCGATGGCGATCATCCAAGGGTTGCCGTCGGGCCTCCAGTTGCTTTGCGATTCGCTCATCGTTGCGCTCAGTCGCTCAGGTAGACCGTCGGCTCGACCGAGATGCCGAGCGGCAGCGGCCGATTGGCCGGGAGCCCATCGTCGATCACGATCTTGACCGGTACACGCTGAACGATCTTGACGAAGTTACCCGTCGCGTTCTCGGCCGGGAACGCCGAAAAGCGCGAACCGCTGCCGAGCTGGATGCTGTCCACATGGCCGTGCAGTTCCAGCTTCGGGTACGCGTCCACGCTGATCTTGACCTTGTCGCCGGGCCGCATACGCGTGAGTTGGGACTCCTTAAAATTCGCGGTGATCCACTCCTGTGGAGTAACGATGGTGAACAGCACGGTGCCCGCTTGAAGGAAGCTGCCGAATTGCACGTTGCGCAGCGTGATCCATCCGTCGGAGGGCGCGCGCAGATCGCACCAGGCGAGGTTGAGCTGCGCCGTTTCCAGTTGTGCCTCGGCTTGTGCAACCTGCTCGCGGCGAGCCTCCACGGCCGCGACCGCCTGGCGGATCTGCTGCGGGACGAGGCTAGCGGTTCTCAATTGCGCCTGTGCACTCATGACGTCGGCGTGCGTCACGCGCTGCTGATCGGTGCTGGTATCGATGTTTTGCTGCGTCGTCGCGCGCGGATCGACGCCGTGCTGGCGCTCATAGTCCGCCTGCGCGCGGGCGTAGTTAGCGCTCGCCGTTTCGATCTGTGCGCGCGCCTGTTCGTATTGAGCCGGGTACTGTACGCGCGCGATGTCAAGCTGTGCCTGTGCGGATAGAAGCTGTGCCTTCGCCAGACCTAGCTGCGCGCGCGCCTGATCGACCTGGGCCTCGTAGTCGCGCCGGTCGATTTCGACCATCAGGTCGCCCTTGTGAACATAAACGTTGTCGTTGATCGCGAGCCGAGTGACGTAGCCCGACACTTTGGGCGCGATCGTGACCGCGTTACCGTCCGTATAGGCGTCATCGGTACTGACCTCGTTGCGCGTGACGAACCACCACAGCAGAGCCGCGACAGCAATCACCAGCAGAACGATGCCCAGCACAATGAGGGGCTTTTTCCCGGGATGCTTGCGACGGCGTTTGCTTTGCTTTGCGGCGTCGTTCATCGCGCCGTCGCGCGTTTTTGCCGTGTCGGTGCGACGCGGTTTGCCCCTGTGCACGCGCGACCACGTGCCAATGCTTTCCGGTGCTTCACGCTCAGCCATGCGGGGCTCCACGCTCGTCGCTCAAATCGGCCGAAATTGGAAGAGAAGTCATGCGCCGCCCGCTTGGATGCGCTTTCGCTTGAAAAGCAGTCAAAATCGTGAGGCAACGGCAGCAGCATGCCGGCCGGATGGCGTCTCTCGGATTAGACTGGCGTTTGCTCATAGCAATTGATGTGCCCGTGAGCCCCCGCACAAGGGTCCTCCCACGACAGCTTTCCATTTCGCTATGGCCAGCTCATGCACGGGACGGATTCAGCGCTCGAGCGACCATGAACTTTCTTCATGCAGGCTGGCGACCAGTGTGGAGAGCGCGGCTTCTACACTGTCATCGCCCGTGCGGGCCTGCCAGCGGACTTCGAAAGACGCATCGAGACGCCGGTGTGCGGCAGTCTCCGCGGTGTGATGCGTTACGCCGAGCAACAGCACGCGGCATTTTCGGCCATGCAATGCCTCATCGATGAGCTTGCACGCATCGTGGCCGGCGTCGTGTCCCAGCGTGACATGGGCGCGGCGACCGCGCGGCAGTCGATTCTCGACGTGTTCCAGTGACTGCAATACCACGAGGCCAAGTACGGTGCCAGCCAGGGCGAGCACATATTGGCCCCCTCCGGCACAAAGCCCGATCACTGTGACGTACCACATGGTTGCCGCCGTGGTCACACCTTGCACGAGCCCGTCCTTTCGCAGAATCGAGCCCGCGCCGATGAAGCCCATACCAGATAGGATGCCTAGCGGGAGCCGCATCAGGTCAAGTGTCACGAAGGAATCCTGAGTTTTGCCTTGCTGAACCAGCAGGACGTTCACTTGCAGCATCGCGAGGCAAGCCGCAAGGCATACAAGCAAGGTAGTGCGCAGTCCCGCCGCATTGCCCGACTCGCCGCGATTCAGGCCAACCAACGTGCCGGCAACGACTGCGATGACCAGCCGCATGGTGAAATCTGGCCAGGTAATGACGAGGGGCATAGGGTTCATGAATGCCAGGCGCGCAAATTCCATGCCGAAATGCGATCATTCCAAGGATAGGTGGCACGGCGTGTGCGGGAGGAGCGCAGCGAGCGGTGATGTCGTACGCGCGTCTTTCAACACGATGATGAGGAAATTCAATCATGAAGCCACACTACTACTTGATATCGACATTCGTGAGCGTCACCCTTGCCACATCTGGCGCTGCGCTCGCTCAAGGCTCAGGCGGAGGTAGCAGTAGCACCGGACCCGGCGACGCAACCGGCGGCGCAAGTGGTGTCTATCCTTCGCAGGCTCAGGGAGCCGAACAGAATCCCGCCGTTACCGGTTCGAAGTCCAAGTCGAGTGCTCATCACAAGAAGCACGCGAAGAAGACAATGAACGATACGATCAACACTCCCGGCGCCGACGCCAGCAGCGACACTAAAGGGCAGTAGGCCGCACAATCGGCGTACGCCTCTGTGAGCGGTTCAGCTTTAGCGGTGGATGGGTGCGGCATATCTGGCGTACCTGTGTGGATGACGAATCGAGTGCGCGCTGCGGGAGCAGCGCGCATTTGCGTCCTTACTTATGGTTCTTCTTCGGGATTTTCGCGCCGGACTTGCGCGCTTGATTCAGCGCAATGGCAACCGCCTGCTTCTGCGATTTTCCTTGCTTCACCTCCGTCTTGATGTTTTTCGATATTGCTTCACGCGATTTTCCCTTGCTGAGTGGCATGATGACCTCCGTTAAATCAATCTACGCGTGCGATTCAGTCCGACCTTTCAACACGCATTCACATAACTCATGACGTGTCCGGCTGATTCACTGTCCAAAATACACGGACTTCTCGTCGGGCACCCTCGCCGTATGAGCAGCTTGCGCTGGTTGGGCCATGCCAACCGGTTCGCCTGCTGCCGAACTGCCCGGCATGGCGCCGCCATACCCGCCGTTGGCTGCCTGGTCGACCTGCTGCGCGCCGACGCGGGCCTCGGCGGCTTGGGCGTCGCGCGGATACGACGCCTGATCGCCGATCGACGGGTTATAGCCTTGCTGCTCGACCTGGATCTGGTCCTGTCTAACCTGCGCCCGCGTGAGCGCTTCGTCTGACGGCGCGGCCGACTGGGCGAGCACCACGACAGGAGCAGCGAGGAGCGCGGCGGCCGCGATACGTTTGATTATCCTCATCGAGTTTCTCCCATGAAGTTCGACCATTCCTCCTCCGCACGCGCTGTGCCGCGGGTGCAGTCCGGGAACCGGCCAGGCCGTGGACAATAGGCGGGGGAAAATCGAGGGCGATTCGCAACTGGCGGTGCTAAGGAAGCGCGGCAAGAGATTTGCTCGCCTTCGTGGCAAGGAGGGCATGAAGCATGGATGCTGCGACGAAATCGATCACCCGGGTGGAGTCGGGCATTCGGGCGAAACGCCGGCTGGGCAACTGGATACCGACGCAGGAAGAAACCGCGGTCGAATTTCGCAGGCGGATCGCGCACGCCGCCCGTGACCGAGCGAAGAACAAATGACCAACGTGGTGCGGGAACTCTCGGACCTCATTCATGGCGATTCAGTGCTTCGAATGAACCTCTCGCGCGCGATCGACGAGGCGCAGCAGGCTGGCTTCGAACTTGGCTAAGGTTCAATCGACGAGCTGATGGTGATTGTCGACTATCTCGTCAGTTATGCGCCGCCCTTCAACGCGTCGGTACCCATTGCTACGCCGTTGAACCTCGTTCTCGACTGGCCGATGTGCATGCCATCCGGCTATGCGGCTTTTCGCGACCCGGCCTTCAATGCACAGTTGCGGCGCGTCCTCGACGCCTGGTGCGCTTTCCTCAGCGGCCCGCATTCGCGCACGCACCTCACGAGCGACGAGCCGCATGGCTGGTTCAGCGAGGGCGCACGGAAAAGATGGCGTTTGAGGAATTCGTTTGCGAGCCTTCAGCGCCGCATTGAGGTTTCGAATCGTGGAATGCATTTTTCACGCGCCGACTGCGTCCGGGGGTGCGTCCCATCGCCTCGCCGGAAGACGCGTCCGTAATCGCCCACGCGTGCGAAGCGTCCCCCTATGACGTCAGCGAAAACTGTCAGTTGCATGACCGCTTTTGGCTCAAATCACAACCATATTCGTTGCGAGAAATGCTTGCGGGCAGTGCGGTGGAGACGGCGCAAAGCTTCGCAGGCGGTAAGCTTTACCAGGGCTACCTAAGCGCTTTCAACTACCATCGCTGGCATGCGCCGGTGTCTGGGCAGATCCGGGAAGCCTATAACGTCGACGGCACGTACTTCTCTGAAATAGAGGGGGAGGGCGCTGACGCGCGGGGGCTCAACGACTCGCAGGGCTACACGACGGCTGTGGCTGCGCGGGCCGTGATCGTGATCGATTGCGATGAGAGTGCCTTGGGTGCCGTGGCCTGCATCTTTGTCGGCATGGCGGAGGTTTCCTCATGTCGCATAGTCGCGCTGCCTGGGCAGCGCGTCGAGAAGGGCGACGCGATCGGATTCTTTCAGTACGGCGGGAGCACCTACTGCCTTGTTCTCCAGCCAGGCGTAATCCGCGCCTTCGATCCCCAGCCTCCTTATCGCGACGATGGGCCGCCGCTCAAGGTCAATTCATGCCTTGCGATCGCAAACGGCTGACGCCCGGGCGTGCGGTTGCGCTTCCTTATGGATGCACAGAGCGGGCAGCGCAAGGTGGTTTGTCGACGGTATCGCTGCTCTGTTTTTAGTGATCCTATGAATCTAGAGTTTCGTCTCGCGGATCATCATGGCACTCGCGGCCGCAAGGACGGACTGCGTGCCATGCATAGGGCACGGCGGTTGCGGAAGCGGCCTGTACCACAGCATCCTGGAGCGCATTATGAAGATTACTTTCCCCGAAGGCCCGATCGCATATGACGCGGATCAACTTGCGGTTACCTTCCCTGCATTGGCAGATTCGGGTCAGGTCCAATGTGCGATTACGGCGGAGGCGCTTGAGGACCACTACGGTGCGGTGTCTGCTCGCGAAGCCGACCTACGCAAGGCATTTTTCGAACATAGACCACTGATCGAGTCAGCCGCCTCTAGGCTCATCCAGGAAACGGGCGGCGCCTCGATTACGCTCCATAGCGGCTATCTGCGGATGTACGGTGAGCACTGATGGGTCGCCGCGGCGGCAATCGCAAAAGTACCCTGCGGATTAATCGATGGCGCAACGCTTCGAGTAGCTATGAACCTAGGTAGCTTAGTTAGCAGTTGTTCTTATTGAACGTTCGTCTACAAGGTTCACCGCCCGCGTCGGGTCAAAATCGACCCAACGGCCGTTCTGCCAGTGCCCTGACGCGACTTCGATATCTTCACCTCGTGATCGACGGAGGGCTTCAATCGCATGAGACTGAACTTCCGGATTCACGTGGACAGCGACTAGTACGCCGGATTCACGCTCACGTGGCTGCGGAGACGCGGATGCTCCCGTCTTTCCCCCTCCGCGCGTCATCAGTACTGCTCCGGCCAGCGACCCCACATAAGCGCCCACCGCAGTAGCTACGGTGAGAATCAGCAGCGAACGAAAAAGCCACAGCGTGAGAAGTCCAGCCAGAAGCACGCCCACCACGGCACCGATTGCCACACCACCTGTTGCGCCCATGCCAGCGCCACGAGCCTGCGGGTCAGCATATTCATCGCCGCCGATGGGGAATCGTGCATGTTGGCCACTGGGGTTTACGAAGAACTCCGTTAGATCCTCAGCGATGAAGCCGCCACTCAAAAGCCGTTCCTTTGCCGAATCCGCGGCGGCGAACGTCGTGAACCGCGCTGCAACGATGCGTGACATAGCTTCCTCCTTTGACCGCTTTGGTACGGGTAGCGAACTATTTCGGGCTGCCACGAAACCTCCGCAAGCGACGTGCCGCTCGCCGCAGGGGCTATCCAGACGATCATGCGGTATGCGCTTGGAGTGAGGCAGAAATACGGGGCTGCCGGTGACTCCTGTCGAGGGCCGTCAGATTCTGCCTGCACGATCGCGTTGTGCTGCTCGCTCGATCCTCGCTCCGTTTCGGCAATACGCTGCATGCGGCACGAATCCGGCCGTGAGATTCAGCGTCGATCGCCTCGGCATTTTTGCATCAGGGATGGTTGCTATTCGCCCGCGTTACCATTGTTGTCATTCATAGGAAGGGAGCCGCGCGGATTCTCCATGCCATGACACACAAAGCTGCGTGAAAGGAGGGGGAACGAAATTTGCGCATCGCAATGCCGTTCGCATGGCACGAACGTTTAAGGTTCGAGGGAGAAACATCATGCTTTACTACGCTTTGGTCTTCTTCATCATCGCAATCATTGCCGCTGCGCTCGGCTTTGGGGGCATCGCCGTCGGCGCAGCAAGTATCGCAAAAGTGCTCTTTGTGGTTTTCCTCGTTATTTTCCTTGTGACGCTCGTCATGGGCCTAATGCGACGGTGACTGAAGCTCCTCATCTGATCGTCGCATTCATCATGTTCCTGCTCGCCATGACGCCAATGCGTTTGAAGCAAGCTGGACTAGATCACGATGTGTTGGCTATCTCGGGCCGGAACCGGAGCGCGAAGGCCGGCCGCCTCGTGGGGGCCTTGGTGCGCTTTCGATGACGTGGATCCAGAACACGGTTGCCGACCAATCGGCTTACACGGCAACTACCGCCTTGATTGAACCTCGATGATCATGAGCGGTTCAGCATTCCGGTCGGCCATTAACATCCCACGAAAAGCGAATAGTTCTTAGGAATAGAAACCCAGTCGTGGCCAGAGCGGAGCGCTAAGACGGCTACCCGCGAGGCGGAGAAAAATCAGCGCGAGGGGATTGCGACATGTCCGATGGGGCGGTGCTGTTGCGGTTTAGCCCCGAAACGTAACGCGTCCCCTACATGAGTCGGAGCACAATTCTCTGAAGGAGGGACGGCAGATCGCGTCGGACATCAACTACGAGATGCAAGAAAACGGTGTCGCCTCGTACCTGGTAGAGAATCCTGTTGTTGCCGGAGAGGACCTGACGGAAACTGTCCTCGAAGAAGCCCTCAAGCTCCACGGGCACGTGACCGCTCTCAGGAAACTGCCGAATGTGCGCGATCGTTTCCTGAAGTCGTGCTGACGTTTGGCGCCAGGTATCCCATCCAAATGTGCGGACAATATAGCTCCGCAGCTCGTCGATGCCGATACGGGCGGTTGGCAGGACGCGATACTTCAAAAGCGGGACCGGCATCAACGGAGCTTTTCTTGGCGGTCGAGTTCGTTGAGCTCAGCAAAGAATGCCTCGCCGTCAGCATGATCTTCGCGCTCGATCTGTTTCTGGCCGATGGCTAGGATTTTCAGAAGCGCAATTGTCTGCTGCGTTGATTCGAAGGTGCGAACGTCTTGGACGACGAGCTTCGCTTCACCGTTCTGCGTGATGATAAGCGGCTCTCCCGAGTCGGCCAGGTCCTTAACGATTTGTGCCGCTTCGCTCTTGAGATAGCTTATCGGCTTCACGTGATCGGCAAGATGCATCATGCGCTCCGCAACTGGTTGGGCAGGACTGAATATAGACTATTTTCAGACTGTCGACAACTTCACATTCTGAGGGTGCTCAATTATTTAACATAAATCAAATTATCAACTTTATAGGGTGCGACCCTAATATAGATTTGCGGCTTGATACCGCACGCCGATTTGCGATGCAGCAGGCATCCTCCTTATATCGTGCTAGCTTCAGCGGACGCAGCCCTTCACTGCCGTCACAGTGAAACTATGGCTTCAGCACAGCTTTAATGATCTCGCCAACCGCTTCTTTGGCCTTGGTCGCCGCGTTCTCGTCATATGCGATGGTTGTTCCGCGTTCAACACACGAATCGTTGTAGCTGAAAGGTTGCTTCGTTTTGGCATCGACGAGCAGCCCGTTTTCAACCTCAACAATCCGGCAGTTTCGCGTCGTCTGTGCTTGCGATAGCTGCTGAGCTTGCTTGAGTGCACGCGCGTCAAAGAAGTGACTGGCGCCGGTGTACTCGATCAACTGAAGGTCGTGAGCTTTTGTTTTCAGACGTTCCACATAAGCACGGCATGGAGCAACAGGATTGTAATTGTCCTCCGTCCCCTGGAAAATGCGGACTGGCTTACCAACGACATCCTCGTCTTCGAGATAAGTGGAGGTACAGTCAGGATAGAACGCGATGTATGCCGCGAACTGGGTGTCGGCTCGGGCGTGCATCCTCTGGAACCGGTTCAAGCTTGCATAAAGCGCATTCTGTCCCCCACGCGAGAACCCCATAAGGATTATCCTGTTCGCGTCGATTCTCGGGTGTTTCGAAAGAATTGCAATCGCTCGATAGGCATCCTCGGTTTGCGCCAAGCGGCCCAATTGCGATTGATCGTTGATCGTGTTGGCGATACCTCGACCGGAAAAGCTGTCGATCACAAACGTAGCGACACCGAGTGAGAGAAAGTAGTCCTCCCAGTCGGCAATGCTGCTGCCAATGCCTCCAGACGCGTGCAACAGGATGACAAGCGGAAGCTGGTCGGTGCCGTTTCGGGGAAGTCGAAGTTCGCCTGCAACCGTAATAGGTTTGCCATCCTCGCGACCGTTCAGGAATTCCTGGTCAGTGAGCGTTACGGACGGAATCGGGATTACCTCCATTCGCGTCACCTGCGCGCGTCCTGCAGTGGCGAGACAGCTCAAAATGCAGATCAATGCAATTCGGCCAAGCAGATATTTGCTTGTTATCGACATGGCACCCCTCTTCTTCTGCGCTGGTTCGAGCGATGAATGACGAAATCCAGTATAGGCAGGCATAGAGCGAGAGCGGGAGATTGCCTCGGTATCCGACCGGGGAAATCTTGAGCAATCTCGCCAAGGTTCGGGGCTTAGGGTTCGATATTCACCGCGAGCGTTTCGCGGTGGGGGCTTTTTGCTAGAACGCGTCGGCTTGATCGGCATGGATCTCGGTGTCGTCGTCCTCCTTCAAACCCGGTGCGTCGACGACACTCGCAGGCAATCGGACTGCAAGGCTATTCCCCATTTGTAACCTGCATCGGCACCATACATGGATAAACCGAATAAACGTTGTATATCCTCTCCGCCATTATTCAAGTTCGGTGACACGCGGGACGCGCGCGGCCATTACGCACCTCCGGTGACCTTCACTGATGGCCGCAAGCTTAGACGGGTCACAGCACACAGGCACTCCAGAGCGTCCGTGGCTCGCCGCGGCGCTCATTGTGCTCGTCGCGAACGAACGCACGGTCGCTCACTTGTGACTGCCGTTGACCGCGTCCTTAAACGCCTTGCCTGCTGTGAATTTGACGGTTTTTGCCGCCGCAATCTGGATCTCCGCGCCAGTCGCCGGATTGCGTCCTGTGCGCGCTGCGCGATCGCCCCGACTGAAGGAGCCGAATCCAATGAGCTGCACCGTATCGCCCTTGATCACCGCATTCGTGATTGCATCGACGACAGCATCAAGAGCCTCTGCGGTGGCAGCCTTGCTCGCGCCCGTTACGGACGCCACGGCATCAATCAGTTCTAGCTTGTTCATTCAGCTCCTCCTCTCCGGTCAATTTACCCACCTGCCCAGTTCCTGTAAACCAACCAGGTGGCCGCAGCTACTGTACACCAGCTGCAAGCCGAAAGCCGAAGCACTCTCTCATCCTCAAGTCGGTTCATCATCTGGCGGATGGCGGTCGGCGAAATCTCAGGGACCATCCGGGAGATATCCGATGCCGAGAGCGAGGTGCCGTGCGCCAGTACAGCCGAATACACCATGAGCAGTTCGATCCGCGATCGACGTTCGCGCCCAGGCAGGATCCAGCTGAAGCGCGTTGCGCTGTCAATTTCGAGGATGATCTCTGGTAGCTGGCCGCACGGATGGGCTTCAAAAATGGAGCGTCGCAGTCAATCGGTTTCGACGTCTTCAGGCTGCGCGACCGGAAATTTACGATGGCTTTTGCGAAGCCCTGGTGGTCCGACAGCGTCTTGAAGTTACCATCGTAGATCGAGCGCAGCGTCCCAACGTCCGGCGGCTGGACATCAAGCTGCCGGCCAAGGTGTCGCCAAAGAATGGTTGGGATCTGCCTGTATGAATCAAGCGGCCGACTGGTCATTCGCAGGAAACCGACGTGCAGAGCAATGGCCAACCCGTAAAGTTCGGTGCGCCGCGAGTCGATCTGAGTGCGTTCGCGTTTTGAAAAAGTAAAGAATGTGCATAAAGCATATGAGGAGCCACACGCACGCACGGATCAGATGGTTTCCACTTGTCCAGTTCGTCGGCGCTGCCGACGGCTAAACATCGAGATCAGGTTCTACAGGAACTGGAGCTTCGGTTGACCATCCCCAGGTGGTAGGCGGGATCTCGCAGCGCGACGTGAATCGCATCACGGAGAACGATGAGTCGGGCGAGCGTAGCGAAGGGCTCTCGTTATCTCCGCGGCAAGCTGGTGCTGCCGATAGGGTTTGCGTAGTCTCAGGATTTCGATGCCGGTTCCCTGCGGAAGCTCCGCGTAACCAGTCGCTAGGATAACGGGAAGTCCAGGCCGCAGTTCCCGCGCGGCCAAAGCCAGCTCCAGTCCCGTCATCTGAGGCATGGAATAGTCCGTGATCATGAGGTCAATCCACTGTCCTCCCTTGAGGATCTCCAGTGCGGCGGCGCCCGAGTCGACTTCGATCACCTCATGTCCCATATCCTGTAAAAGATAGGCGGTGCTTGTTGCGATCAGGGCGTCGTCATCGACGAGAAGAATGCTCGCCTGGGTCGGACCGTTTGCAATGCCCTCTGCCTGCTCGTCTTCCTTTGGGCTCTCGGGAGTCAAGCGTTGCGCGGTCACCGGAAGCGATAATTCTGCCCGCGTACCACGTCCCGGCTCACTCTGGAGGCGCAGAGCACCGTTCAGCTGCAGCGCCAGTCCGTGAATCATCGAAAGACCAAGGCCGGTTCCCTTGCCAGGCTCCTTCGTTGTAAAGAAGGGTTCGGTAGCTTTCGCGAGGGTATCCAGATCCATACCCTTCCCGGTATCGCGGACGATAAGGCGTACATAACTGCCAGCAGCCAGTCCATCCTCGCCGCATGAGTGAACCTCCTCGACCGCTATTGATAGCGCCCCGCCCTCTGGCATCGCATCTCGGGCATTGACCGCGAGATTCAGGAGCGCGAGTTCAACCTGGTTGCCATCGGCGAGGGTAAGCGGAATATCGTCCGGCAAATTCAGCTCCAGTGCTACCCGCGGGCCGACTGACCGCTCAAGGAGATCGGTCATGCCCCGGACCAGTGCCGGAAGGTGTGTTGGCTCGACCTTGAGATCCTGCTGCCGCGCGAACGCCAGAAGCCGCTGTGTAAGTGCGGCGCCGCGCTGCGCTCCCCGAAGCGCGCCGTCGATCAGCCGGGTTGCCCGGACTCCGTCCTGCGGCTCCTTGCGCAGCAGTTCGAGATTGGCCATGATGGCCATCAGCAGGTTGTTGAAATCGTGGGCGACACCACCCGTCAGTTGTCCTATCATTTCCATCTTATGGGCCTGACGTAGCAGTTCTTCCGCTCGCTGCCGCTGCCGGATCTCCTCCAGCACCAGCTGGTGGGTACGCTCGAGCTCCGCAGTGCGCTGGGCGACCCGTGCTTCGAGCAAGTCGTAGTCGCGCTGCATGCTATCCTCGGTCATCCTGCGCAAGGTGATATCGGACGCCACCCCGACCAGTCGTGCTGTCTTCTGTGCGTGGTCACGAAGCAGCCGCGCGTGCATGTCGGCCCAGTGAAACGTCCCGTCTGGCCAGATCGTACACAGTTCGATGGCGAGATCGCAGCCGGTTTCATGGCTGCGACTAATCGCATCTGCCATCCGGGACCGGTCACCTGGACTGATGCTGGCAATGAGATCGGTGTAGGTGAAGGACTCGCCCGGCGCATACCCGAAAACTGGCGGACACGCAGGCGAAGCCTTGAGCGCCAATGCCGAAAGCTCCAGTTCCCAGGTCCCCAGCTTTCCGGCCGTCAGGGCGGTTTGCAGGCGCGCCTCGCCTTCATGCAGTTCATCGATACGCAGACGTGCTTCAAACTGGCGTGCCCGACCACGAAGCGCTGTCCCGACCGCGCTGATGAACGTGCGCGGATGAAACGGGCGCTCAAGGAACGTCACGTTTCCCAGCGTCGCAGCCAGTCGGGCCAGCTCCGGATCCCGGTCGGGCGCCCCACCACGCTGCGTAAGGATGATGAACGGAAAGTCGGACCATGTGGGCTGCGCCGAAACCCAGTTTTCCAGTGGCTTCAGGTCGGCATCCCGTAACCCCTCATCGGTCACGATCGCACAGCAGATTCCCTCGCCCAGCATTGCAACGAAATGCACGACATCCCGACAGACGTGCGCGAGGGCACCCGTCTCCTTCAGGAGAGCCACGGCAACCGCGGCATCCCGCCCCATCGGTGTAAAAACCAGCGCAGGGCAACGGCTGAAATCAGGCACTTTCATCATCCGCGGCGCCTGTCGACATGAGCGGTCCCTTGTTACCCACAAACGTGGGAACGCCGCGCAGGATGCCCTGGAAACTGTCGAGCGGTGCGCCAACACTCAGGCCGGACCGCCCGATGCGAAACTCACGGATGGTCTCCTCGTGATACCCGGTGCGCTTCTTGATGATCGACACCGCACGTCGAACGCTTCCAAGTGCCTCGAAATAGCGCAGCAGGATGACAGTGTCGGCAAGGTACGTGACGTCAACGGGCGCCTTCATGTCGCCCACAAGACCATGCTGCGCCACGGTCAGGAACGTCGTCGCACCCTGTCTGTTGAGGTACTGCAGCAGTTCGTGGATGTGAAGCACCAGCGCATTTTCTTGCGGCATGGCCGCCTGGTAGCCGTTGAGGCTGTCGATGGCGACCGTTTTTGCCTGGGCATGGTCAACGCAATTGCGCACGCGCTGGGCGAATTCGCCAGGCGAGAGCTCGGCGGCATCGACCTGCTCAACATACAACTTTCCGGCGTCACGCATGGCCTCGAGGTCGAAGCCCAACGCCCGGGTCCTGTCGAAGAGTAGTCCAAGCTCTTCATCAAACGCGAACAGGGCTGCTTTCTCGCCCCGAGCGACCGCCGCCGCAATGAACTGAAGAACAAATATGCTTTTGCCAGTGCCTGCTGGTCCGAGCACCAGGGTACTTGATCCCTGTTCGATACCGCCGCCGAGGAGTGCATCCAGTTCCGGAACATCGCTCCTGGTCTGCGCGCGCGTAAATCGGGTGCGATGTTCCGCTGCAACGAGCCGGGGAAACACGGAGACCCCTCCCCGCTTGATTGAGAAATCGTGGTATCCGCCGCGAAATGCCTGTCCCCGGTATTTGGAAATCCTCAGCCTGCGCCGCTCGGCGCCATAGTCGGGAGCGAGTTCCTCGAGTTTGATCACGCCGTGGGCAACGCTATGTACGGTTTTGTCCGCAGCATCTGCGGTCAGGTCGTCAAGCAGGAGGACGGTTGCTCCCTGCCGCGAGAAGTAATGTTTGATGGCAAGTACCTGGCGGCGGTAACGCAGCGAGCTCTGCGCGAGCAGACGGATTTCCGACAGGCTGTCGAGTACGACGCGGCTGGGCCGGACCCGTTCAAAGGCACTAAAGATCAGCCGCGTCGTCTCACCGAGTTCGAGGTCAGATGAATACAGCAGGCTTTGCTGCTGATCAGCGTCGAGGAGACTCTCCGGGGGCACCACTTCAAACACGGCCACGCGATCACCCAGTTGCCAGCCGTGCGAGGCAGCTCCTTCGCGCAATTCTTGCTCTGTTTCGGACAAGGTGATGTACAGGCCCTGATCGCCCACCTTGGCGCCTTCGAGCAGAAACCGGAGGGCAATTGTGGTTTTCCCGGTGCCAGGGCTGCCCTCGAGAAGGAAAAGGTTTCCCTGCGTGAGACCTCCCGCAAGGACATCGTCCAGCCCGGGAACGCCAGTGCGTACGATCGGCGGGGCGTTCGTCTCAACGTCCATCATGTACTCCTAACTGTTTCAATAGTTTTGGTGAAAGCGTTCGGAGCGGGATCTGCGTCAAAACTTCGGCTAGTGCGGCTCGTGCAGTGCAAAGATCGTACTCGCATTGACGGCACAACCAGAACATGGAGGGCAGACCTGACAATCTTTCCAGCCGCACCGCCATGGCCGGCGTGATCGCCGTCGCGCCTTCGAGGATGCGGTGCAGCGTTTGCCGCGAGATCCGCAGATCGCGGGCGGCCTGGCTCACTGACAGATTCATCGCAGGCAGAACGTGCGCGCGCAGGAATAGCCCCGGGTGGGGCGTGGCAAGCGTGGTGTCGGTCGGGGCAGTCGCGCTTCTCATGGCACCCTGTCAACAGTTATGCGACAGTCGGGTCAGAATATCACAATGGATATACCCATCGCGTCCCGCGTCTGGCCGGCTTTTTTCGACGCGTCCGTACGGGCGCGCGTTCATGACGCCACGCGATTTGCTCAGATCATTGGCCGCAAATCCATATGTGCTCTCGAGACATAGAACCCGGTAGTTGTGGAAAGGACGCGTTCAACCGGTTCCACATCGCGATGACAGTCGCCCCGGAGGTAGGCTGACGGAATCGCGTGTTCGGCAACGTGCTTCCCGATGCCTTATGTGTGTGTCATTACAGCCATTCTCGCGGTATTCCGATGAATGGCTCGAACTATTTGATTACAGCTGACCGCATCAGGCAGCGGTCGGCCAGCTTCCGTCATCGCGTCGTATCTTCGCAATGACACTCGAACGTCGACTCTGCAACTCAAAGCGGTCAGCAGGCGCGCAGCCGATGCGGCCGCCGCCGGACGCCATGACAACGGCTCCCGCATCAGATGGCCGCCGCATTCCAGCAGACGCGGCGGCTTCTCTCATATCGTTGCGATCGATCGGCCGTGAGGCACGGCCGTTACCGCTCAGGCCGAGATCTAGGTCACGCAGCAGCGATGCATCTCATCAACGAAAGTAGCCTTGTAACCCGTAATCTCGAATCAACCGGTTGATATGCGAACGCGAGTAATGGACACCGAATTCCCGCTGGACGAGTTCGCCAACCGCAGCTCTCGTCCAGCAGTCACCAGGAAATCCATAGAGCACCGGCTTATGTCTTATGGCAGCGACCAGCCGGGTTAGCCCATCTGCCGGGAGGTGACTGCGGCGTCCGACGTCGTTTACCTGCAAAAGCGATTGCTTACCACCGGCCTTGAACAACGCACCATAACGGCGAGCAGTTGCCGGCCCAAGTCCAAGTGCCGCCGCAACCTGCTGGATGCTTTGTCCCCTGTCAAGCATTTCCGCGGCGATAAGCCGCCGGTTTGTCCACGGCGGCCCACGAAACCGGTTATCTTCTCCCATGTTTGCAATCCAGCGTGTCTGATTACGATTGCTAAAGAGCATTGCACGCCGGTTCTGCACGCGCAATCGGGCTCTCCCGAATCCGCCGCATTCCGCCGATCACCGGGCGCGTATGACACACGGCATCAGATCGCATCAAATCGCCTGGCTGCAAATGCGCCCGTCAAACCGGGGCAACCTCCGTTGAGTTTTGAGTCGCGGTCGTCCACGGGCGGGCGGCGGGTTGCCTCTCGCGACCGTGACGCTGCCCGCCGGTGGGCAATCCGCTAGGCGATACGGCTTGCCTTTTTACGTTGAAGTTTTCGAATTCAAGCGGTCGGTTGACTTCGCCAATGCAATCGAGAGTCAGGGGAGATTGTTGACGCGCAAGCCCGCCTAAAATCGCGCGGGTTTGCCATGTCAGTGGGCTGGGCATTTGCAGAGCACCGACGAACCCAGAACAGAAGAGACGTCTATCGTTCGAACTGGAGCGAAGACATCGAAGTTCATTTTCCCGGGCAACTAGCGACTTGCATAACAACAGGCATCACTGCTCCGTGCGCTGGTGGACGTGATGTGCGAAATCTCGCCAGTAGAGCTGGAGGGGCATTTCGAGGCCCACAGCACGGAGATCCAAGGCGTGGCAGTAACTGCAATTCCTCTTAGGACATCGGCCGGCCGATGTTCGCTCTTCGCGCGACACTTCAACGAAGGAAATGTGACTTCCGTTACGACTCGTCGGCGACGATGCAGTTTTTGACACTCCGGTATCAAGTCAATGGTGCGTCATCACTCGCAGGGCCTCGACGGCGGCATTCGTTTGCCCATTGTGACGCCACTCCTCGCATTAATGGCCACCTCGCTGAGCGTCGCCGGGGCGAAATCCTGAATGCCGGGGGTTCCGTCTGACCCACATCAAGCCGTCGCTTCGTTGCCGTATTCAACGAGCCGGTTGTAAAGCGTCTTGAGGCTAATGCCAAGTATTTCCGCCGCGCGCGTCTTCGCTCCTTTACATTCGTCAAGAGTCGCAAGGATCAATTGGCGTTCGGCGTCGGCAAGCGAGGTGCCAAAGGGGATCGTCACCGCCGTTCCCACAATGGGTTTGGTGAGCGAGATCTGCAGCGGCACCTTCGCTGCGAAATCGCCGTCGTTGCCCGACATGATATGCGCGCGCTGTACGTAGTTCTTGAGCTCGCGCACGTTGCCGGGCCACGGGTAGGCCGCCAGCATCTCGCGCACGGCGGCCGGAAACTGCTTTTTCGTGCCGTGGCGCTCGTTCAGTTCGTCGAGAAACGCCTGGGCCAACAGCTCGACGTCCTTGCCGCGCTCGCGCAGCGGCGGCAGGCTGATCGGAAACACGTTCAGGCGGTGGTAAAGGTCCAGACGCAGCTTGCCGTCGGCCACGGCCTGTTCGGGGTCGCGATTGGTCGCCGCGATCAGGCGCACGTCGGT
>NZ_QLSU01000045.1 GCF_003268775.1 Paraburkholderia unamae | reverse complement strand
TGCCTGCGAAGCTACCGTGCGTTTCTTCTTCATCGGCATATCCATGATTTTTACCTCTCATGATATGCCTCGCCCACGAAATGACGGATAGGTCCAAAACAAGGAAACGCGAAAACCCACCTCAACCCGGCCGCGAAAGCGCCATCCCCCGCCGCGCATGAAACCGCGCCACAGTTTCATAGGGCAGCCAGGCATCCGCCTGAAACGGCGCGATCCCGGAAGGGTTGTGGAACCACACCCCGCCTTCCCCGCGCCCGTGCAGCAAAATCAGGTGCCCGCCTTGACGCTCATTGGCCCGTTCGGGATACCGAATCTCGGGACTCACAGAAACGATAGCGAGCGTATCGGCGTCAAGACGCGCGGCGCTCGCCTCGATGCCCTCGTCGACCATCACCTCGACGCGCACGCCAAACGCCGCCTCCACCCACGCGGCAAACGGGCGGTAGATCAACCCGTCCACCCCGCCGTCGTCACGCACGCGGTAAACGCCGTGCCGCAGCGCTTCCTGAAGCAGCACAGCGCGCGGCGCATGCGCAATACCCCAATGATCGAGCGCCGACTCGAGGCAGGTCAGCCCGCACAGCCGCTTCGCCCAGAAGCGATAGTCATCGGGCTCGGCAAAGCCGCTCGCGCGCCAGCCGGGGTCATCGCACGGGTCCACGCCGCGCTCGACAATGGGCGCCACCCACGCGGCGCTCCCCCACTGGCTGTAGTACGGCACGGCCTCGTGCCGCCATGTCCCGCCATCGCGCAGGTCTTTCAAGCGATATCCCTCGATTCAGTAAGGTTGATCCGCCACGCGGACATCCGGCGTTCAGAATCGAGCATCTTCGCAGGCGCACGCCGCGACGGCAACGTCATGAGCGTTGCAAGCCATACGTAATCATTACCGCCACCCAGCCAACAAAATGCTTACATTTACCTCTTTCGAGGCTGAAAGGCATTGGGCTGAAAAAAGCGCCCCGCAATTACCAAATGATGCGTTTAGAATATCGTGCTCCCGCGAGCGAACCGCACGAGCTCCCGTCACAAGGGACTCGCGGCGCCGCGGCATGATGATCAGAAACTGAATCCACGATTTTCCCCCTGAAGCGGTATGTCGAACGTTGCACACACAACCGACTCGGCCTCGGTCGCGGAGCGCGTACGCGAGCTGATGAGCCGTCACGGCATCGGCAAGCGTCAGCAAACGACCGAGCTGTGCCGGATTCTTGACCTGAGCTTTTCCCAAGGGCACCGCAAGCTGCGCGGCAATAGCCCGTGGACGCTCGCGCAAATCAAGAAAGTGGCCGAGGCGTTCGGCGAACCCGCCGGCCAGTTGTTCGGCGCGCAGTTGCTCGACCCCGGCATGGTCGGCGCGAACGCGCAGGAAGCCATTCTCTGCGTGAGCGCGGCCGAGTTGCCCTGCACCGCATGGATCGGCGCGCCGGTCGAGGCGGGCAGCCGCCCCGACTTCGTCGCCTACGAAAAACAGGGCCAGTGGCGCGTGGTGCGCCCGGACGGCGCGCTCTACCAGAACGCGCGCGAAGTCCACAAGATCGAAATCTACCCGCGCCGCGCCGAGTCCGACAAGCCGCTCATCGCGGTCGTGGACGACGATCAGTCCTCCGCCGACAACCTGCGCGACTACCTGGAGCACAGCGGCTACGCGGCGCTCGCGCTCTACGGCCTCACGGCGTTCAACGAGGCGCTCGAAAACAACGTGTTCGACGGCGTGGTGATCGACTGGCTGTTCGGCAGTCAGACCGCCGCCGAGGCGATCCGCAGCATACGCGCCTCCGAAAACCCCGATGCCCCCATCTTCGTGCTCACGGGCGAGCTGCTGACCGGCAAGGCCAGCGAGTCGGAGATCAGCCAGGTCGTGCGCCACTACAACGTGGCGTGCTACGAAAAGCCCGCGCGCATGGCGATTCTCGTCGCCGATCTTTCGAAGCGCCTCAATCGCGGCTAAGGCCGTCCGCCTGACCGGCTCGTGCCTCGTTCAGGCCACGGCTCAGGCGGCTTCGCGCGGCGCAGTCAGCGCACGCTGCAACGCCGCGCGCAACACCTCGTAATGCACCGGCTTCGTGAGCCGGTCGAAGAACGGCGCGGCCTCGCCGTGCCGCTTGCCGCCCTCCCCGCCGCCCTTTCCATCGCATGCGCCCCCGAGCGCCGCGAGGCCCGCCACGTCGGCGCTCACCGCGATCACGCGCGGCGGCACAAGCACGCCGCGCCGCGCTTCGAGCCCCGCCATGAAGGCATAGCCGTCGCGGCCCGGCATGTGCAGATCGAGCAGCACGACGTCGCAGGGCTCCGTTTCCACCAGCGCGAGCGCGCGGTCGGCGTCGCCGGCCGCAAGCGGGCTGTAGCCCATGTGCGCGACCATCTCGCACAGCGAATCGCGCACGAGCGGGTTGTCGTCCACCACGAGCACGCGCGGCGGCGGCTGTGTGGAGAGCGCCGCCGCGGGTGCGGCCGGGGCCGCCGGTGGTTCGACCGGCGTGACGGGGATGCGCACGATGAACGTCGTGCCCTTGCCCACGCGGCTTTGCGTCACGATCCGGCCGCCGAACAGGTCGACGAGTCCGCGCACGATCGCGAGCCCCATGCCCGCGCCCTCGTAGCGCCGCGAGCGCGACGCGTCGAGCTGCGTGAACTCCTTGAAGATGAGCGGAATCTTTTCCGCCGCCACGCCCGGCCCGGTGTCGCTCACGACGATGACGAGCGTTTCGGTGCCTGCGGGCTCCAGGGCGCTCGCGCCCACCTCCAGCGAGAATTCGAGCCGCACCTTGCCGCGCTCCGTGTAACGGATCGCGTTCGTGACCAGATTGCTCGCGATCTGGCGAATCCGATGCGGATCGGCCAGCACGGACCGATCCGGCCCCAGCCACGCGTGCTCGAACGCGAGCCCGCGCGCGCGCGCCGCCTGCTCGTGCTCGTCGACGATCGATTGCAGCAGTTCGCGCGGCTCGAACTCCTCCTGGCGCAACTCCAGCTTGCCGGCGCCGAGGCGCGCGTAGTCGGTGAGGTCCTTCATCTGCGCTTCGAGCTGGCGCGCGGCGGCTTCGAGCCGATGGATCACCTTGCGGTCGCCTTCCGAGTGCGAGTTGAAGCCGAGCAGTTCGATCGACGAGACGATGGCGTGCAGCGGCGTGCGCAGCTCGTGGCTGATCATGCCGAGGAAGGCGTCCTTCGCCATGCTCGCTTCGCGCGCCGCGCGGCTCGCCTGGTGTTCGGCTTCGAGCGCCGCGTGCTGCTGGTGCAACAGACGCGTGCGCCGATAGCCGTTCATCACGAGCAGCACGCCCGCCGCCGCCGACAGCACGAGCAGCACGAGCCCCGCCGCAAACAGTTCGCGCCGCTTGGCGATGAAGTCGCGCCGGATCGCCTCGCGCTCGGTCACGTCGGCGAAGCGCCGGTTCAGCGCCAGGTCGGTGACCTGGGTCCAGTGCGCGTCGAGCGCCTTGAGCATCGGCACCGCGCGCGAATGGTCCTCGGCGAGCGTCGAGATCTCCGCCTCGAACGGCGAGATCGTCGCGTAGAGGATCGCCAGATCGGCCTCCTGGCGCTTGCCGAGGCCGGGCTGCCCGTCGAGCGACTGCGTCGAGCCCTTCATCACATTGAGCTTCGACTGGAGCACTTCGTAGCGCAGCCGCACCTTGTCGAGATCGCGGTCGATGCCGTCGGAGTAAATCAGCAACTGGCTCTCGAAGCGCGCATACGCGATCTGAAGCTGCGCGGCGTCCCAGTAAAGGCCGTCGTAATTGCCCGTGATGCGCTGCACGACCTGCGGGTTGAGCAGGTTCGCGTACAGCAGATAGCCGACCGCCACCACGGGCGGCGCGAGCGCGGCCACCCAGATCAACACCTGCACGAGTCGCCGCCACGGACGTCGCATCACCACCCGCTCACCGCCTGATCGTCATCGACTTGATCTGCCACGCGAATTTGGCGTCGCCCGCGGCGCCGTCGAGCTCCAGCGGATACCGGTCGCGTGGATAGATCAGGAACAGCGGCCCGAAATTGCTCACCTTGAGGCGCTGGCCGTTCATTGCGTAGGCGATCACGACGCCGTAGTGCTCGGCGTCGGCAACGGGCACGACGCACGTGTAGTCGTCGAGCGTGTGAATCTCGATCTGGCTGCCGTACGCGCCCACTGCCTTGAGCACATCGGAGAGCAGCGGGCCCGTGAAGGTCGAGCGCGGCGTCCAGGTGGTGGCGGTCGTGATCGAATGCACGGGCAAGGCGAGCAGTTGCGCCTCGCTGAAGTGGTACGCCGTGTGGGCCGCGTTGTTGGTCACGCGCACTTCGCCGTCCACGTCGAGCGCAAGCGATCCGCCGGGCGCCGCGTGCGCAAGCGACGCCGCACCGCCCGCCAGCGCGAGCCCCAGCACGGCGGCCCAGCGCCGCCAGCCTGGCCATTCCTTGAAATCCCGCATGTTGCCCAGCCCTTTCGCGCGATGGATCGCGTCGTTGTCGTGTGTCGTGTGTCGCGGCGTCGAACCGCCTTTCTCACCTGGCCCGCCAGCAGGCGCGGGCGAGCATAGGCATAATATCGTCAAACATTGCACTGACAATAGACGTCGTCCTCGCGTACGCATGCGTCGGACGGGCGCGACGTCGCCGACTTCATTCCATGGATAAGCCCATCGTTCCGCTCACCTATGAACAGCTCGACCATTGGGTCGAGTCGCTCCAACCGGCGCTGATCGCTGAGGAATTCGCCATCGTGGTCGGCATTCTGCGCGGCGGCGCGCCGCTCGCGTTGATGGTTTCGCACGCAACGGGCGCGGGCGTCGCGTTCCTGCGCTACGACCGCGCCACGCGCGAAGTGCGCTGGGACTCCACACTGCCGCTGCCCGAACCCGGCTCGAAGGTGCTGCTGTGCGAGGACATCGCGGGGCGCGGCCACACGCTCGTGGACTGCATGGCCTTCCTGAGCGAGCACGGCCTCGTGGTGCGCACGCTCACGGGCGCCTACGATGATCTGAGCCGTTTGCGCCCCGATTATTCGATCGACGCGAGCGGCTATTTCGCGCTGTTCCCGTGGGAGCGCCAGGCCTACACCGACCGCTATCGCGCCGACTGGTCGGGCGACGCCAAAGGCGAAGGCACGCGCATGGCCGACGACCACGAGTACGCGGTGTACGCGATCGACCTCGACGGCGTGCTGCTGCCCGACATTCCGCTCGCGCGCTACGACGAAAACCTCGTCGCCGCGCTCGCCGAGCGCGACCAGCTCGTGCCCTTCGAGCGTCTGCCCGGCGTCGACCTCAAGCGCACCCGCGCGATCATCACGGGGCGCCCGGAAATGGACCGCGAGCGCACGCTCGCGTGGCTCGAACGCCACGGCTTCGGGCACCTCGAACTCTTCATGCGCGCGCCCGGCGAACACGACGACACGGCCGCGGGCGCAGCCGCCCACAAGGCCGCGGCGGCCATTCGCTGCGGCGTGACGCATTTCATCGAAAGCGACCCGGTGCAGGCCATCTTCATCGCGCAACAGGCGCCGCTTTTGCGCGTAATCTGGTGGAACGCCCAGGCGCGCACGGGCACGCTGATCGGCGCTTCGGTCTGGAGCTGATGGCACGGCCGGACGCCGGACCGCCGCGCCCGCAAGACTCCATGCGCGCGCTGCCGCACGGTTGCGGCACGAGTGCGGAACGCCTCGCGCCGTGCAGCGCCTATCTTTGAAAGAGCCGCAACGGACAAGCGCCGCGAGCTTTCGTGTATCGTGGCGGCCTGCGCCAGGCTTGACCCTTTTCCCCCCCTTGCAAGGAGTACGCGCCGGATGATCACGATCTGGGGACGCGCCAACTCGGTGAACGTCCAGAAAATCCTGTGGTGTTGCGACGAACTCGTGCTGCCGTTCGAGCGCATCGACGCGGGCGGCGCGTTCGGCCGCCTCGACGAACCCGCCTTCCTCGCCATGAATCCGAACGGCAAGGTCCCGACGATCGTGGACAGCGGCTTCGTGCTGTGGGAGTCGAACGCGATCCTGCGCTATCTGGCGATGGAGTATGGTCCCCAGAGCCTGCTCTATCCGACCGATCCCAAGGTGCGCGCCTCGATCGAGCGCTGGCTCGACTGGTCGATCGGCACGCTCGCGCCCGCCGAGCGGCCGTTGTTCCTCGCGCTCGTGCGCACGCCGCCGGAAAAGCGCGACCCGGCGCAGATCGAAGCCGACTTCCATCAGGTGGGCAAGCTCTGGAAGCTGCTCGACAGCCATCTGCAAGGCCGCTTCTTCCTCGAACACGAGCGCTTCTCGCTCGCCGACATCGTGCTGGGCGCCTACGCGCGGCGCTGGTTCGGGCTCGAAGGCGTGGAGCGCGAGCCGCTGCCGAATATTGAACGCTGGTATCAGCGCATCGCGCAGCGCCAGGGTTTCCGCAAGTACATCGGCATGCCGCTCACCTGATCCGCACCTGCGCCGCGACTGGAATGGGACTGCGCGGGAGCGCGGGCGGGCCGGCGGCGCGCCCCGTATAATCGCAGGCATGAAGACAGCAAAACCGTCCCCGGACGCCCCCGCCATGCACGGCGAGGCGCACGACCACGCGCACGATCACGGCCATGCGCACGCACACTCGCACGACGGCGCCCAAGGCGCTTCGCTCGAGTCGGCGCTCGCCATGGCCGAGGCCTATTGCCGCGAACGCGGCGAAAAGCTCACGCCGATCCGCCGCAAGGTGCTGGAGTTGCTGCTCGCCTCGGGCCGCGCCACCAAGGCGTATTCGCTGCTCGACGAAATGCGCCAGATCCATCCGGGTTCGGCGCCGCCCACCGTTTACCGGGCGCTCGACTTCCTGCTTTCCGCCGGGCTCATTCACCGCATCGAGTCGATCAACGCGTTCGCCGTCTGCCACGATCTCACGCAGTGCCAGCACGGCATTCTCGTGGTGTGCCAGCAGTGCGGCAACGTCACCGAATTGCACGAGCCCAAGCTGCGCCAGGCGCTCGTCACGCAGATCGAGGCCGCCGGTTACCGGCTTGCCGGCGACGGCATCGAGCTCAAGGGCTTGTGCGCGCAATGTCAGGCCAGCCAGGCGGCGCAACCCGGCTCAGCCGCGACGCCCGAAGCCGCCGCGCATTCCTGATTCGCCACCCGCCGCGATTGCCCCGCTCCGCCAAACCGGCGCGGGCAAGGCGCAACCCGCGCCGCGTTCTGCGGCGCACGACACCCTGACGATACCGCCCCGCTTCGCTACGCGCGCCGCTTCATAGCCACGTCAAAGCCGCTTCAAAGCGACTGGCGCGCATCGTCGATCGCGTCGCTGAGCAGCGCCACGAGTTCCTCGGGCCGGGCCGGCTTGGTCATGAAATGCTGAAAGCCTTCGCCGATGCTGCGCAAACGCCAGCTTTCGTCGGTGTGGCCCGTGAGCGCGACGGCGACGGCCGGGGCGCGATCGCCGCGAATCTCGTAGTCGCGCAGGCGCTGGATCAGGTAGAAGCCGTCCATGGCCGGCAAGTCGAGATCGCAGACCACGGCGTCCGGGTGCAGGTTCAGGGCCGCTTCGACGCCCGTTTCGGCGTCTTCGACCGCCACGACATGCGCACCCTCCGCCTCCAGCAGCGAAGTCAGTGACGCCCGGCTATGCGGGTCGTCTTCGACAAGGACGATGGTCGTCCGGTCGAGTTTGTGTACTGCGTTCATTGTGTTTGCTTGAATGCCTTTCTGTCTGTCAGGCCGACCATGAGGCTAACCGTGCCGCGACCGGACCTGCCCGTGTTGATAAAGGGCTCCAGCGTCCTGACCGGCCACTGCGCGCCGGCGGCTGCGAACCCGGCCTGACGGCGGGTGGACAGCGACGCCGCAACAACGTGGCCACCATGTTGCAACTTCGGGCAACTTCGCAGTCGGTCCTGATAGAGCAATATTAATGCCGCCGGGTTCCCTTGCGCGGCGCTCGCGGCCAGTCGCGCCGCGCACGGTAGCCGCGTCACAAGGCAGGCCGATGAAAGCCGCGCTCATGCCTTGCCACCCTCTTTTGCCAAGGCGCGCCCCTTCGTCTTGCCGGTTTGCGCATAGGCTTCGAGCGCGCGTTCGCGCGCCAGTTCATGTTCGATGACCGGGTGCGGATAATTTTCTCCGGGCCGCACGCGCGCAGCTTCGAGTTGCTGCGCGCTCGCCTTCCACGGCTGGTGCACGAGCGCGTCGGGCAAGCCCGCGAGCTCCGGCACCCATTGCCGCACATAGGCGCCGCGCGGGTCGAACTTCTGGCCCTGGAGCACCGGATTGAAGATGCGGAAATACGGCGCCGCATCCACGCCCGAGCCCGCCACCCACTGCCAGTTGGCCGGATTACTGGCCGGATCGGCGTCGACGAGCGTGTCCCAGAACCACGACTCGCCCGCGCGCCAGTCGATCAGCAGATGCTTCGTGAGGAACGACGCCGCCACCATGCGCACGCGATTGTGCATCCAGCCCGTGTGCCAGAGTTCGCGCATGCCCGCGTCGACGAGCGGATAGCCGGTCAGCCCGCGCTGCCAGGCGCGCAGGCCCGCCGGGTCGTTGCGCCACGGCATGGCGTCGAAGGCGGGGCGCAGGTTGCGCGTGGCGAGATCGGCGTAGTGAAAGCGCTGGTAGTGGCAGAACTCCCGCCAGCCCAGCTCGCTCGCGAACTTCTCCGCGCTGGCCGCACGCCGCGCCGAGCCACGGCCGTGCGCGTGCTGGGCTGCCTTGAGCGCGGCCCACACCTGGCGCGGCGAGATCGCACCCACGCTCAAATACGGCGAAAGGCGGCTCGTCGCGGCGTCGCCGGGTTCGTCGCGCTCGCCCGCGTAGGCGTCGAGATCCGTGGCGAGGAACGCGCGCAGGCGTTCGAGCGCTGCCTCGTCTCCCGCCGGCCACGCGGCGCGCAGGCCGCCCGACCAGTCGGGCGCGCGCGGCGCAAGGCCGAGATCGTCGAGTGTCGATGCGCGCCGGGTAAGACTTGCTGGCAGCGTTTGAAAAATCATCTGCTCGGGTTCGCCCAGCGGCGGCGGCGGGTCGCCCATGCGCAGGCAGGCGCGCCAGTAGGCGCTGAAAACCCGGAACGGCTCGCCGGACTGGTTGAGCACCGTCCACGGCTCGCTCAGAAGCTGGCCGTTGAAGCTCTCCACGCTCACGCCGCGTGCACGCAGCGTCGCTTTGAGCGCGCCGTCGGACGCGCGCTGCGCCGCGCCATAGCGGCGATTCCAGTACACCGCCTGGGCGCCCGTTGCCGTGACCAGGGCGTCGAGCGTCGGCGCCTCTTCGCCTTGCAGGAGCAGCAGCCCGCCGCCGCGCGCCTCGAGCGCCGCGCCCAGCGCGCGCAGTGACTCGTGGCGCCACCAGCGCGCCGCGCCGCCCTCGGGGCGCTCGCCGCAGGCGCGCGGGTCGTGAATCCAGACGCAGATCAGCGGCAAGCCGCTGGCCGCCGCCTGCGCGAGCGCGGGCTGATCGGCGAGCCGGAGATCGTCGCGAAACCAGACAATGGCCGGCGCGGCGCGGGAAGCCGTGGAAGAAGCGGAAGAAGAAGGACGCAGACCGGACCTCGACCGGGAACAATTGCGCGGGACGGCGCATGCGCCGTGCCGCGAAGGCCACGGAGCGTACCACGGCGCGCCGCGCGCACCGTCGAAAATCGCCACGGGCGAAGGGATATCGGGATCAGGCCGCGCCGGGCCGCGGTCCCACGCCCTGCGTGATGAGCGTGACCGCATGGCGCGCGATTTCCTCGGCGCCCACGTGATGTTTGGCCGGATCCGCGCGCCACATGCGGGCCGTGGCGAGCGGCAGCAGCGTGAGGCCCATGAGCGACTGGAACAGCAGCGTGGGTTCGAGCGCGGGGTTCAGCCGCCCCTCGCGCTGCCAGCGCGCGATGGCCGCGCACGCCTTTTCCTGGTTCTGGCTGCCGTAGCGCTCGTGCATGCGCTGCCGCAGCACGCCGCCCTCGCTGATGACCTCGCGCATCCACAGCGGCGGAAACCAGGGATGGCGCTGCCCCACCGTGACGAAGCGCTGCACGAGCGCGGTGAGCGCGGCCACGGGATCGTCGCGATGCTGATCGAAAAGGTCGCCCAGCGCCGCGCGCAGTGGCAGGAAGCGCTCGTCGATCAGCACGTCGATCAACTGGTCGCGCGTCTTGAAGTAGTAGTGGACCATCGCGGGCGTGACGCCGGCTTCGCGCGCGATGGCGGCCAGCGACGTGTCGAGCATGCCCTGGCGCGCGAACAGAACAAGCGCCGCATCGATCAGGCGCTCGCGCTGCTCCGCGCCGCCCACCCCGCCGCTCGGCCGGCCGGGGCGGCGCGCGGGTGCGGGCGTGGACGATGCGGTTGCGTGACCGACGGGCGTTTCCGGCGCTTTCATGGCCGCTTTCATAACGTCTCTCTGTAAACTTTGACCAACTGGAATAATTGTCCTAATATTAATCGCCAAATTAATTAATTTCAAGATACATACCCGCGATGGATTCCAGCCCCCAACACCCCGCGCCCGCCGCCACCGGGCCGCAACCTCCGGTCCCAGACGCCGCGAGCGCGGGCAACCATCCGCCGATCCGGCTGCTGTTTCCGGCGCTTTTGCTCGTCATGTTGCTGGCCGCGCTCGACCAGACCATCGTCTCCACGGCGCTGCCCACCATCGTCGGCGAGCTGGGCGGGCTCGACCGGCTCTCCTGGGTCGTCACCGCCTACCTGCTCACCTCGACCATCGTGGTGCCGCTGTACGGCAAGTTCGGCGACCTGTTCGGCCGCAAGATCGTGCTCCAGGCCGCCATCGTGATCTTCCTGATCGGTTCGGCGCTGTGCGGCGTCGCGCAGAACATGGAGCAGCTCATCGTGCTGCGCGCGTTGCAGGGCGTGGGCGGCGGCGGCCTCATGGTCGTGACGATGGCCGCCATCGGCGACGTCATTCCGCCCGCGCAGCGCGGCAAGTACCAGGGCATGTTCGGCGGCGTGTTCGGCCTCGCCACCGTGGTCGGGCCGCTGCTCGGCGGCTTTCTCGTCGAGCACCTGTCGTGGCGCTGGATCTTCTACATCAACATTCCGCTCGGCGCGGTGGCGCTCGTCGTGATCGGCGCTGTGTTCAAGCCGCGCGCCGTGCACGTGAAGCACGTGATCGACTATATGGGCGCGGGCTGGCTCGCCGCCGCCCTCACCTGCCTGATCCTCTTCACGAGCGAGGGCGGCTCGCTCCTGCCGTGGACCTCGCCCACGCTGTGGCTCACGCTCCTGCTCGGCGTGGTGGCCGTGGCGGGTTTCATCCACGAGGAAAAGCACGCCGTCGAGCCCATCATGCCGCTCGAACTCTTTCGCGAGCGCACCTTCGTGTTGTCGAGCCTGATCGGCTTCATCGTGGGCGTGTCGCTGTTCGGCTCGGTCACGTTCCTGCCGCTTTACCTACAGGTCGTGAAGGGCTCCACGCCTTCGCAGGCCGGCATGCAAATGTTGCCGATGATGGGCGGGGTGTTGGTGATGTCGGTCATCACCGGGCGCATCATCAGCAAGATCGGCAAGTACCGCATGTTCCCCATCGCGGGCACGGCGCTCGTGGCCGTGGCGATGATGATGCTCGCCCGCTTGCAGATCGATACGCCCATTCACCGCATGTACCTGTACATGGGCGTGCTCGGCTGCGGGCTCGGCATGGTGATGCAGGTGCTGATCCTAGCCGTGCAGAACGCCGTGGAATTCCGCCACATGGGCGTGGCCACCTCGGGCGCGACGCTGTTCCGTTCGATCGGCGGCTCGGTGGGCGTGGCCGCGTTCGGCGCGGTGTTCTCGCACGGGCTGCACGCACGGCTCGAAAAAGTGCTCACGGGCGATGTCGAACTGCCCCAGCCGCTCACGCCCGACGTGATCCACCATTTGCCGCCCACGCTGCATGCGCAGTATCTCGATGCCTTCGCGGGCGCGCTGCACACGGTTTATCTCTCGGCGGCGTGCGTGGTGGTGCTCTCGTTCGCGCTCTCATGGCTGCTGCGCGACGTGCCGCTGCGCAAGCAACAGCATTGAGCGCGGCGGGTGCGGTCGCAGCCGCCCCCGCCGCGACATCCGCCGCGCACCACGACTTTGCGCGCGCACCAGGGTCTTTTCTTACATTTTCTCCACACGCAATTACAGTTAGATAAAATCGCGGGCATCGCGCGCCGGGACCGGCGGCGCGCGTTTCAAGCCGAGCGGCGGCCAAAAGTGCGTCGCGCCCCAAAAAACAGACACAGGAAGAGACCCTCCCATGGACGTCCAGAACGACCAGGCCGCGCTGTCCGCGCAAGACACGAGGCGGCGCGTGCTCGCCATCGTCGGCGCCTCGTCAGGCAATCTCGTCGAGTGGTTCGACTTTTACGTTTATTCGTTCTGCGCACTGTATTTCGCGCCCGCATTCTTCCCGAGCGGCAACACCACGACGCAATTGCTCAATACCGCCGGCGTGTTCGCCGCGGGCTTTCTCATGCGCCCGATCGGCGGCTGGCTGTTCGGCCGTATCGCCGACCGCCACGGGCGCCGCAACGCGATGATGATCTCCGTGCTGATGATGTGCGGCGGCTCGCTCGTGATCGCGGCGCTGCCCACCTACGCGCAGATCGGCGCGTTCGCGCCGCTGCTCCTCTTGATCGCGCGCCTGTTCCAGGGCCTTTCGGTGGGCGGCGAGTACGGCACGAGCGCGACCTATATGAGCGAGGTGGCGCTCAAGGGCCGGCGCGGCTTTTTTGCGTCGTTCCAGTACGTGACGCTGATCGGCGGCCAGCTTTGCGCGCTGCTCGTGCTCGTGATCCTGCAACAGGCGCTCTCCACGGAGGAGCTCAAGGCGTGGGGCTGGCGCATTCCGTTCGTGGTCGGCGCGTGCGCGGCGCTGGTCTCGCTGTATCTGCGCAAGTCGCTCGATGAAACCTCGACGAGCGAATCGCGCCACAAGCGCGACGCGGGCACGATACGCGGCGTGTGGCAGCACAAGGGCGCGTTCTTTACCGTGGTGGGTTTCACGGCGGGCGGCTCGCTGATCTTCTACACGTTCACGACTTACATGCAGAAGTACCTGGTGAACACGGCGGGCATGCATGCGAAAACCGCCAGCAGCGTGATGACCTGCGCGCTGTTCGTCTACATGCTGATGCAGCCGGTATTCGGCGCGCTCTCCGACAAGATCGGCCGCCGCACGTCGATGATCCTGTTCGGCTCGCTGTCGGTGCTCGGCACGGTGCCGATCATGCACGCGCTCAAGGACGTGTCGAGCCCGGTGGCCGCGTTCGCGCTCATCATCGTCGCGCTCGCCATCGTCAGCTTCTACACGTCGATCAGCGGCCTCATCAAGGCCGAGATGTTCCCGCCCGAAGTGCGCGCCATGGGCGTGGGCCTCTCGTATGCGGTGGCGAACGCGATTTTCGGCGGCTCGGCCGAATATGTCGCGCTGTGGTTCAAGTCGGTCGGCACCGAAAGCACGTTCTACTGGTACGTCACGGCGATCTGCGCGGTCGCGCTGGTCGTGTCGTACCGCATGCGCGATCCGGGCAAGGAAGGGTATCTGCGCCACGAGCCGTGATCGTCACGTGGCGCAGTCCGTCTTTCACGCGGGCTGCGCCACGCGCTCCATCGCACGCTGCAACGTTTCGTAGACCTTCGGTCGATTGCACTGCGAAACATTGAAACGCATGAACGCGCCCGCGCTGCGCGCCACGCTGAACACGTTGCCGGGCGCGAGCACCACGCCCTCCACCAGCGCCTCGCGCGCGACCTGGGCGGCGTCGAGGCCCTCCGGCAATCGCGCCCAAACGAACAGGCCCGCTTGCGGCCGCGTCCACGCCGTGAGGCCCAACGCCGCAAGCCGCCGCTGCGTGTCGCCCATCGCATCGGCGAGCTTCGCGCGCAGGCCGTCCAGGTGCCGCCGGTACGTGCCGTCCACGAGCAGGCGGTGCACGAGTTCGGCCACCATCTCCCCATTGCCGAACGACACCGCGAGCTTGAGATCGACGAGCGGTTCGATCCAGTCCGCGCGCGCCGCGATGAAACCGCAGCGCGCCGCCGCCGACATCGTCTTCGAAAAACTGCCGATGGTGACCACGCGCGCGAGGCCGTCGAAGGCCGCGAGCCGGGGCGCGGGCTCGACCTCGAAGTCAGCGAAGATGTCGTCCTCGACGATCAGCAGGTCGTGCGCCTCGGCGAGCTTGAGCACACGGTGCGCGACGGCGGGCGCAAGCGTCGCGCCGGTGGGGTTGTGAATCGCCGAGTTCGTGACGTACAGGCGCGGCCGCGCCTCGGCAAGCGTGCGCTCGAACGCGGCGAGATCCGGGCCCGTGGGCGTGTACGGCACACTGACCACGCGCACGCGGTGCGCGCGCAGCAGCGCCTGGAAGTTGAAGTAGCACGGGTCGTCCACCAGCACGGTGTCGCCCGGCTCCAGCAGAAAGCGGCACAGCAGGTCGAGCGCCTGGGTGCCGCCGTCGGTGAGCACGATCTGCTCGGGCGCGGCCTCCACGCCGTGCTGGCCAAGCCGCCACGCCAGTTGCTGGCGCAGCGCGGGCAGGCCGAGCGGCGAGGCGTAGTCCGTGAGTTGCGCGCGCGGGTCGCGTGCGATGGCGCGCAGCGCGCGCCGCACGGCGTCCTGCGGCAGCCACGCAGCAGGCAGCCAGCCACAGCCGGGCCGCAGCGCGCCGGCCTCGGTCTGGAGCGACTGGCGCGTGAGCCAGAGCGGGTCGATCTCGCGATCCAGTTGCGGCCCGAGCGCCGCGAGCGCGAGCGGCGGCGCGTGCCCCGCCACAAAAAAACCGGCCCCGCGCCGCGCGACGAGCACGCCCTCGGCGACGAGGCGCTCGTACGCCTCCACCACCGTCGACTTCGATACGCCCAACTGCTCGCTCATCGTGCGGATGGACGGCACGCGCGCCCCGGCCGCCAGCGCCCGCGCGGCAATGCGCTCGCGCAGCGCCTGCATCACCTGCTCCACGCGCGTCATGGGCGGGGCTTGCGTCCTCACTCGGTCTTTCATCTGTACTGCTCCGTGTTCAATACAGTTTGAACGAATTGTACTGATCCGTAGCTTACCGTCGGCGGGCGCGGCGCGCATCATCGGATTTCCGTCCGATGTTTCACTGCCTCCTTTCCTCGCCCCGAACCCCCATGCGCAAGACGCTCGACCCCACCACTGACGGCTGGCTCTGCGGCCTCGCCGGCGTGCTCATCTTCAGCGGCTCGCTGCCCGCCACGCGCCTCGCCGTGCTCGGCCTCGCCCCCGTGTTCCTCACCGGCGCGCGCGCGACCATTGCGGGCGTGCTCGGGGCGCTGCTGCTGCTCGGGTTGCGCGCCGCGCGGCCCGCGCGCAGCGAAGTCGGGCCGCTCGTCATCGTGGCGCTGGGCGTGGTGGTGGGCTTCCCGCTCCTTACCGCGCTCGCGCTACAGCACGTGAGCTCCGCGCACGCCATCGTGTTCGTCGGCCTCCTGCCGCTCGCCACCGCCATCTTCGGCGTGCTGCGCGGCGGCGAGCATCCGCAGCCCGCGTTCTGGATCTTTTCCGCGGCGGGCAGCGCGGCCGTGGTCGCGTTCGCGCTGCGCCACGGCCTGGACGCCTCGCCGCTGGGCGACGCGCTGATGCTCGCCTCGATCGTCGTCTGCGGGCTCGGCTATGCGGAGGGCGCGCGGCTCTCGCGGCGCCTGGGGGGCTGGCAGGTGATCTGCTGGGCGCTCGTGATCTCGCTGCCAGTCATGGCGCCGCTTGCGTGGTGGCTGCGGCCCGCCTCGTTCGCCGCCGTGGGCGCGGCTTCGTGGTGGGGGCTCGCCTATGTGTCGCTGTTCAGCATGCTGATCGGCTTCGTGTTCTGGTATCGCGGGCTCGCGCTCGGCGGCATTGCGGGCGTCGGGCAACTGCAACTGCTGCAACCGTTCTTCGGCTTCGTGCTCGCCGCGCTGCTGCTGCACGAGTCCGTGCCGCCCGCGATGATCGCGGTCACGGCCGTGGTGATCGCGTGCGTGGCCGGGGCGCGGCGCTTCGGGCGCTCAGCGGGGGCCTCGGCCGCCGCGAACCGGTCGCGCGCGCAGCGCGTTTGAGCGGAGTACAAGCGAGGCAATTTTGGCGCGCTTCAAAAGCGCGCTCACGCAAGGCATAGTGAAGGATGCACACCGCCTTCCCGAGCGCCTTCGCGCCTCGCTCAAAACGATGACCTCACAACCCGCCGCACCGGCGCTCGTGCGCGACGCCACCCCCGCCGACTTTCCCGCCATCGCCGCGATCTACGCGCACCACGTGCTGCATGGCTCGGCGTCGTTCGAGGAAACGCCGCCCTCGCTCGACGAGCTGCTGCGCCGCCATGCCGCCGTGCGCGAGCACGGCTTGCCCTGGCTCGTCGCCGAGATCGACTCCCGCGTCGCGGGCTATTGCTATGCCACGCCCTACCGCCCGCGCCCGGCCTACCGTTACGCCGTTGAAGACTCGATCTATATCGACGAGACCTTTCGCGGCCGGGGCCTCGGGCACACGCTGCTCGACGCGCTGATCGCGCGCTGCGAGGCGGGCCCCTGGCGGCAGATGATCGCCGTGGTGGCCGACCCGAAAGGCGGCTCGCTCAAGCTGCACGAACGCCTCGGCTTCGAGCTCGTCGGCACCTTGCGCGCCGTTGGCTTCAAGCACGGCGCATGGCGCGACACGACGCTCATGCAGCGTACGCTGGGCGAAGGCGCAGGAACCTCGCCGCAAGACTGACGCACGCATGCGCGGCCACCCGCTGCGCCGCCCACCTCGTTCGGATACCTGATTATCTTGGCGCCTGCGCGAGCAACATGTCGTAGAGCGCCTTGGCCGCGGGCGAAAGATGCGCGGACTTGCGCTTCACGAGCACGAGCGTGCGCGACACCGCCGGCTCGACCAGCTCGATCACGCGCACCATGGGAAACACGTCCTTCTGAACGGCAAGACGCGGCACGACCGCCGCGCCCAGCCCCTCCGCAACCAGCCCGAGCGCCGTTGAACTGCGCTGCACCTCGTAGAACGAGCGCAGGCTGATGCCGTTCGTTTCGAGTGCGATGTCGAGCAAGCCGCGATTCGCACTCACCTCACCCGCGAAAATCAGCGCATGCTCGGTGAGCGCCGTCCATTTGACGCGCCGCCGCTTCGCCAGCGGATGATCGTCGCGGCAGGCCAGCACGTAGGGATCGGTCGTCAACGGCTCGCTGCTGAGTTCCGGATGCTGATCGCCGGCCACGCTGATGCCGAACTCCGCCTCGCGCCGCAACACGGCCGCGAGCACCGAAGCCGACGCGTGATCGAGTATGCGCACCCGGTCGTGCGGACGGTGCTGCGAAAAGAGCCGCAGCACGCGCGGCAGATACTGCACGCCCACGGTCGGCACGCACGCGATCGACACGTCGCCGCGCTGGCTCATGCCGGTCTCGCGAATTTCCGTGAGCGCGTCGGCAAGCTCGCCCAGCAGTCGCCGCGCCTGTGGCAGGAAGCGCTCGCCGATCTCGGTCAAGGCACAGTGGCGCGTGGTGCGCTCGACCAGCACGACGCCAAGAAACGATTCGAGCTTGCGCAAGCGTTGCGTGACAGCGGTTTGCGTGACGTTGAGCATTTGCGCCGCTTGCCGGAAGCTGCCGCCCTCCGCGATGGCGACGAAGGCCTGCACGCCGAGTGTGTCGATTTTCATCAGAATTTTGAATCAATCATCGAACTTATTTCATTTTACTGATTTCCGGTCGGCGCGCAGAATGCCCGCGATGGATTGACCACGAAGCCCGCCCCGGCGAAGTGAAGCGAACCGGAGCAAGCCCGAAAGGAGGAACCGATGACGACCAGCGAAACCAGAGAGACCACGAACCGCGACGGCTACGCGAAGCAATATGTGCAGTTCGAGCGCGAGCGCACGCGCCCGGTGCGAGACCTGCTCGCCGCCGTGCCCGCCACGCGCATCGAAACCGCCATCGACATTGGCTGCGGGCCGGGCAATTCCACCGAACTGCTCGTGGCGCACGCGAGCGGCGCGCAGGTCAGCGGACTCGACGCCTCCGCGGACATGCTCGACGCCGCGCGCGAACGCCTGCCCGCGCTGCGCTTCGAGCATGCGGACATCGCCGCGTGGAGCGAGGGCGGCGGCGAGCGCGCGTACGACCTGATGCTTGCGAACGCCGTGCTGCAATGGCTGCCCGATCACGACACCCTGTTCCCGCAACTCGTCGGCCGTCTCGCACCGGGCGGGCATCTCGCCGTCCAGATGCCCGACAATCTCGATGAACCCGCGCATCGTCTGCTGCGCGAGATCGCCGCCGCGGGGCCGTGGGCGCAAAAGCTCAAGGGCGTGGAGCGCTCGGCGCGCTTCGACGCGCGCCACTACTACGCCTTGCTCGCCCCGCTGTGCGCCCGCGTGGACGTGTGGCGCACGACCTACCATCACCCGCTCGCGGGCGGCGCCGACGCCGTGGTCGAGTGGTTCAAGGGCAGCGCGCTGCGGCCCTTTCTGGCCGCGCTCGATAGCGAAGCCGAGCGCCGCGCGTTCACGGCGCGCTATCGCGAAGCCATCGGCGAGGCGTATCCCGCGTTCGCGGACGGCACCGTGCTGCTGCCGTTTCCGCGCCTCTTCATCGTGGCGACGAAGCGCTAGCGGGGCCGCCGCGCCCTTACAATAGGTCCTCCCGGCGCGTTGGCCGCGCGCCGGCGCCACTGACTTTGAGGACCTCGCGCCCATGCAATCGCTACTCGTTCACCTACATCCTGCCAACTGGAGCTTCCTGTGGGACGCGCTCTCCGCATTGGCGCTGCGCCTGTGCGCGGCCGCGGCGATCCTCTGGTTCGGCTGGTGGTTCAGCCGGCGCGTGGCCAACTGGATCGGACGGCGCGGCGGCAGCATCGACCCCACGCTGCGCCCGATCGTGCGCGACACGGCCGTGTGGGGCGTGCGCCTCGTCGCCGTGATCGGCGCGCTCTCGCAGATCGGCATCCAGACCGCCAGCATCGTCGCGGTGCTGGGCGCGGCCGGTCTCGCCATCGGTCTCGCGCTGCAAGGCACGCTCCAGAACATCGCGGCCGGCATCATGCTGTTGCTGCTGCGCCCGTTCAAGGTGGGCGACTATATCGACGGCGGCGGAGGCAACGTCGCGGGCACGGTGGAGGAAGTGAACCTCTTCACCACGCGCCTCACGAAACCCGACGGCATCTGCGAATACGTGCCGAACAGCGCGCTGTGGAGCAACTCGATCCGCAACTACAGCCGCAACCCCACGCGCCGCCTCGATCTCGAAGTGGAAGTGTCGGTGCGCGACGACGTGAACCGTGCCATCGACGCGCTGCGCGCGCTCGCCGCCGCCGACCCGCGCGTGCTCGCCTCGCCCGCGCCGCAGGTGATGGTGAGCCGCTTCGACGACAGCACGGCCGTGCTCAACGTGCGCGTGTGGTCGAACATCGACACGTTCTGGGACATGCGCTGGGAACTCTCGCGCCTGGTGCGCCAGGCGCTCAATGACGCGCAGTGCTCGCTGCCGCTGCGCACGCGCGAACTGCATATCGTGCAGACGCCAACGCCCGGCGAGCCGCAACCGGCGCAACACGCGCAGCAATGAAGACATTCGTCCGCCGCGTGCGCGGCCAGGCCCGCGCGATCGTGCCGCATGGCTACCTGGCCTTGCTGCTGGTGATCGACGGCCTGATGCTGGTGCGCCCGGTCGCGCAGAAAGCGCTGGAGCACGCGCGCGGCAACTGGTTCGACGACTGGATCACGCTCATCAACGCGTTCGGTGTGCTCGCGTTGCCGCAGGCGCTCGTGGCCACCGGCCTCACGATGATGTCGTTCGGCATCGCGCTGCGCGCGCGCGTGGCGTGGGTGCTCTCGCTCGTGCTGCTCGCGGGCGCGGCCAGCATCTGCCTGTGGGGCGATTATCGCAACCACGCGCTCGCGGCCTACTCGCTCGTCCTCGCCTGCGCGCTCATCTACTACTGGCGCCGCTTCGATCGCGCAAGCGTCGCAGTGGGCTCCTTGTTCGCATTCCTGAGCATTGGCTCGTTGCTCGTCTATGCGGTGTTCGGCGCGCTGTATCTGGGCGACGACTTCCAGCCGCCGATCCACAATCTCGTCACGGCGTTCTACTTCTCGATTGTGTCGATGTCCACGGTCGGCTATGGCGATATCGTGCCGCACTCGGACACTGCGCGGCTTTTCACGGCCTCGATCATCGTGCTCGGCATCACCGTGTTCGCCACGTCGATCAGCGCCGTGATCGGCCCCGTGATCGGCGGCCATCTCAAACGCATCGTGAAGGGAGGCATCTCCAACGTGACCCGCAAGAACCACTATCTGATCGTCGGCGCCTCGCCGCTCGCGCATAGCGTGTACGCGGGACTCATCAAGCGCGGCTATGCCGCGACCGTAGTTCTCGCGCCCAATACGCCGCACAACTACCCGGCGCAGGCGGACCTCATCATCGGCGACGCGAGCGACACCGCCACGCTGCACCAGGCAGGCGCGGAAACCGCGCTCGCCGCGCTCGCGCTGCGCTCGGACGACGCCGAGAACGCCTTCGTGATTCTCGCGCTCAAGGAACTCGCGCCGAAGGTGCGCACCGTGGCGCTTGTGAACGACAGCCGCAATCTGCAAAGACTGCGGCTCCTGCAACCCGACATGGTGTTCTCGCCGCAACTGCTCGCGGGCGAGTTGCTCGCGCGCACGCTCAATAACGAAACTATCGACAACACGCTCATCGAACAACTGCTGTTCGGCAAGAGCACGGGCGGCGCGGCCTGAGCGCCACGCGCGCTTTAACGCGGCTGCGGCGGCAGGCGCCGGAACAATGTGGGGTAGTCGATCACGAGGCCGTCCTCGTCCACGCGCAGGTTCGCCGTGAAGTCACGGAAGATGCCCTCGTAGCGGTACTCGCGCTCGGGCTCGATGCAGACGTAGGCCTGCTCGACGGGCCGCGCTTCGAGTTCGGGCGCGGCGATGTACACCACGCAGATGGGCCTGCGCTCACCGCGTTCGAGGCCCAGCCGCCGGATGGGCAGCGTGTTCGTGAAGGGCGTCGCGGCGATGTCGATATCGATGCAGCCGTCGAGCGCATCGAGCGCGCGGCCTTCGCCGTCACGCCAATGACCCTCGCCGTCGCCGTGGAGCACGAGCGTGCGGCCGCCCATCACGCGCAGCGCCGCCCAGGTCACGCGCCAGCGCGCGTCGCATTCGATCGCATAGCACAGGCCGTAGGACTTGCCATAGCGCTCGCCCACGACCACGCTTTCCACGCGGATCACGTCGCCATTCGGACCGTGACGGGCGTCGAACGACAGATGCTCGATGCCCTCGCCTGTTTCGGATGCCCAACGCACTTCACGCATCGTTCGTCTCCTGTTTCATGCGACGCCGTGGCCACGGTAATCGCCGGGCGTCTATCGTAGCGCGGCGGGAAAATTCGGTGCGTCCATGCGGCGGGCGCAGGCGCGCGCCCAAATAGCGACTATCAACGCCCAAGCATGCGCGAAGCGGCTCGCATCGCCTATGCTCGCCACTTCAACCGGCCGTCCGCCACGCTTTCGCCATGCCCGCGCATTCCTCCGCCCATTCCCGCGCCGCCGCTCATTCCGCCGCTCAGTCCGCCGCTCACTCGGCCGCTTTAGGCGCGCTGCTGCGCAGCCTCGGTCAGGTCGTCCTGCAAGCGCACGCCGGCACGGGCGCCTGCCTGCTCGCGGCGCTCGCGCTCACTGACCTGCGGCTCGCCTGTGCCGCGCTGCTCGGCGCCACGGCGGCCAACGTCTGCGCAAGCGTGGCGGGCCACGCCGAAGCGGCGATCCACGACGGCCTCGCGGGCTACAACGGCGCACTCGCCGCGCTTGCCGCGTTCACCTTCATCGGCGACGCGGCCACGGCGGCGGCTGTCGCGCTGATCGCGGGCGGCGCGAGCGCGTGGATCGCCGGGCCGTTGAGCCGCCGCCTCTTGCACGCGCGGCTCGGCCTGTATTCCGCGCCCTGCCTCATCGCCACGTGGATCTGGCTGCCGCTGCATCCGGGCCAGGCGCCGCTCGCGGCCAATGCCACCCATGCCGCCAACGCCGTCGCGTCCCTCGATCCGCATGGCGCGCCGTTCGCGCTGGCCGCACAGGCCGCAACCGGCTTGTTGGGCGGCCTCGCGCAAACCACCTTCGCGTCGGGCGCGGCGGCGGGCCTGTGCGTGCTCGCGGGCATTGCCTGGTCGTCGCGCCGCGCGGCGGCCTACGCGCTGGGCGGCGCGGCGCTCGCCGGCGCGCTCGAACTCGCGTGCGGCGCAACGCCGGACGCCTTCGTCGCGGGCCTCGCGGGCTTCAACGGCGCGCTCGCCGCGCTTGCCGTCTGCGCGCTCGGCACACGCGCCGCGTTCTGTGCGACCATGCTCGCGGCGGCCTTGCATCTGGCCGCCGCGAGCTGCGGATTGCCCGCGCTCACCGCGCCGTTCGTGCTGGCAAGCTGGATCGTGCACGCCCTGGCGCGACGCCCGCGCCCGGCGCCCGCTTCGTCCAAAGCGCCCAATGTTCAATGAGGTTCACTGAGGTCCGCCGAAGTCCGCTGAAGGAATCGCCATGTCATTCACTCATCGCCCGACGGGCACCAGCGCCGAAACCGCGCCGCGCTCGGCCGCCGAACAGCTACTGCGCGTCGATCTCGCCGCCGCCTATCGCCTCATCGCGCTCAACGGCTGGGACGACCTCATCTACACGCACGTCTCCGCCGCCGTGCCCGGCGAACCGGACCGCTTTCTCATCAATCCGTTCGGCCTCGCCTTCGACGAAGTGCGCGCCTCGAACCTAGTGAAGATCGACACGCAGGGCCGCATCGTCGGCGAAAGCGAGCATCCCGTGAACGCCACCGGCTTCGCGCTGCACGCGGCCGTGCATCTCGCGCGGCCCGACACCGTGTGCGTGATGCATCTGCACAATACGGCGGGCATTGCCGTGTCGATCCAGCGCGACGGCCTGCTGCCCGCCTCGCAGCATGCGCTGCGCTTTTATGGCGAACTGGCCTCGCACGACTACGAAGGCCTAGCCTTCACGCCCGCCGAAGGCGCGCGCCTCACCGCCAGCCTCGGCGCCAATTCCGCCATGCTGCTGCGCAATCACGGCACGCTCACGGCCGGCCGCACGGTTGCCGAGGCCTATGTGTTGATGGCCACGCTCATCAAGGCCTGCGAGATCCAGTTGCAGGCGCAGGCGGGCGGCGTGCCGCTCGTGTTGCCGCCGCCCGAAGTGGCCGCGCGCACCGCCGAACAATTGCGCGACGGCGGCGCCATCGAAGGCGAGCTCGAATGGCCCGCGCTGCTGCGCAAGCTCGACCGCCTCGATGCGTCGTACCGCGAATGACTTCTTCCCTGAATCGCAGTCCGAACTTTTCTACAGGAGACCACATGCCCACTTTCCACATCGAGATGTTCGAAGGCCGCAGCGTCGAACAGAAGCGCCAGCTCGCCGCCGCATTGACCGACACCACCTGCAAGGTGCTGGGCGTCGAACCCCAATCCGTCGACATCATCTTTCACGACGTGAAGCCCGAGAACTGGGCGACGGCGGGCAAACTGTGGAGCGACCCGCGCTGATATTCCCACTTCCATCGGATTCCTTACTTTCCATGATTTCCGCTTTGTCGCGCCCCATCTACGCGCGGCAAAGCGCGCCCGCCTACACCCCACACGATTCGTTCGCACCCCGCACCGAGGCGGATTGCCGCACCCCATGCGGCAGCGCGGTGTATTGACGCAGAGAACGCCCACCCGCGCAACCTCGCCATACAACGAGCGTTTAATCTAAATTGATTTTTATCAACGCCTTAGCGCACGTTTTCGTCGAATAGCGATTGACCGATGCGACACGCTGGCACACGTCGCAGTGCAGCAAAACTTCCGCCGTTCCCCTACGCTTACGTCCATCGCACGCAAGCTCAGCGCCCCCACTGTGTAGCCGTGCGACGTTTTCCCGGTATTTCCCCGGTAAGCACGCAACAGGCACGCACATGCACACGTCAATATCCGCCTTCGACCTGGCCCGGCTGCAATTCGCCTTCACTGTCTCGTTTCATATCGTCTTTCCGGCGCTTTCCATCGGCCTCGCGAGCTTTATCGCGGTGCTGGAGGGCTGCTGGCTCAAAACGCGCAAGCCGTTCTACAAGGATCTTTGCCTGTTCTGGTCGAAGGTCTTTGCCGTCGCCTTCGGCATGGGCGTCGTTTCCGGCGTCGTCATGGCCTACCAGTTCGGCACCAACTGGTCGGGCTTCTCGTCGTTCGCCGGTCCCGTCACCGGCCCGCTGCTGATGTACGAGGTCATGACCGCGTTCTTCCTCGAAGCGGGCTTCCTCGGCATCATGCTGTTCGGCTGGAACCGCGTGAGCCCGCGCGCCCACTACGGCGCAACGCTGATGGTCGCCATCGGCACGCTCATCTCCACGTTCTGGATCCTCGCCTCCAATAGCTGGATGCAAACGCCGCAAGGCTTCGAGATCGTAAACGGCCACGTGGTGCCGACCGACTGGTTCAAGATCATCTTCAACCCGTCGTTCCCGTACCGCCTCGCGCACATGGCAATCGCTGCCTTCATCGTCGCCGCGCTCGTGGTGGCGGCGACCGGCGCGTGGCATCTGCTCAAGGGCCGGCGCGACCCCGCCGTGAAGAAGATGTTCGCGATGGCGCTCGGCCTGCTGCTCGTGCTCGCGCCGGTGCAGGCTTTCGTAGGCGACGCCCACGGCCTGAACACGCGCGAATACCAGCCCGCCAAGATCGCCGCGATCGAAGGCCTCTGGGACACCGAACAGGGCGGCACCGCGCTCAATCTCTTCGGCATTCCCGACATGCAGGCGGAAACGACACGCTACGCCGTGTCGGTCCCCCACCTCGGCAGCCTGATCCTCACGCATAGCTGGGACGGCGAGATCAAAGGTCTCAAGTCGTTCCCCGCCGACGAGCGGCCCAACTCCACGCTGCTGTTCTGGAGCTTCCGCGTCATGGTCGGCTTAGGTCTCCTGATGATTGCGCTCGGCGTGATCGGCTGGGTGCTGCGCCGTCGCGGCACGCTCTACGAATCGCGCGGCTTCCAGCGCTTCGCACTCGTCATGGGTCCGACCGGCTTCATCACGCTGCTCGCGGGCTGGGTCACGACCGAGGCCGGCCGCCAGCCCTGGGTGGTCTATGGCGTGATGCGCACGGCGCAGGCGGTTTCGCCGCTCACGGCGCAACAAGTGGGCATTTCGCTGATGGCGTTCGTGGCCGTGTACTTCCTCGTGTTCGGCACGGGCATCTATTACCTGCTCAAGCTGCTGCACAAGGGCCCCGCGTTGCCGGGCGACGGATCGCACAAGCCGCACGAGCCGCACGAGCCGCACGAACCGCATCGGCCGGAGGAGCCGCGCATCGCGCACCCGGCGCTCGCCGCGAACCAGACCGCGCGCCGCCCCATGTCCGCCGCCGATCAGCTGATCGACGCCTGACGCTCCCCGCATTCATCGTTACGAGGCTAGCAAGCAAATGGATGTCACCGTCATCTGGGCCGCGATCATCGCGCTCGGCGTTCTTCTCTACGTGGTGCTGGACGGCTTCGATCTGGGCATCGGCATCGTGTTTCCGCTCTTTCCCGACGAGGAGGAGCGCGACCTCATGATGAACACGGTCGCCCCCGTGTGGGACGGCAACGAGACCTGGCTCGTGCTCGGCGGCGCGGGACTCTTCGCCGTGTTCCCGGTGGTCTACTCGACCGTGCTTTCCGCGCTTTATCTGCCGCTCGTGTTCATGCTCGCGTGCCTGATCTTCCGCGGCGTGTCGTTCGAGATCCGCGCCAAGGCCAATCGCACAAAGCACCTCTGGGACCTCGCGTTCATCGGCGGCTCGACGGGCGCGGCGTTCTTCCAGGGCGTCGCGCTGGGCGCCTTCCTGCAAGGCATTCCGATGGACGACGGCCGTTTCGCGGGCGACGCCTTCGGCTGGCTCACGCCGTTCACCTTGCTCTCGGGCTTCGGTCTCGTCGCCACCTATGCGCTGCTCGGCAGTTGCTGGCTCGTGGCCAAGACCGAAGGCGACCTGCAACGCCGCCTGCACAAGCTCGTGTGGCCGCTCACGGTCATGCTGCTCGGTTTCATCGCGCTCGTGAGCCTGTGGACGCCGCTGCAAGACCCGTCCATCGCCGACCGCTGGTTCCGCTCAGGTCTGTTCTGGCGTCTCGCTCCGGTGCCGCTGCTCGTGGTCGCCTGCGCCGTGTGGATGCGCTGGGCCGTGCGCGCGCGCCATCACAAGACGCCGTTCATGGCCGCGATCGGCCTCGTGCTGCTCGGCTACGCGGGCCTGCTCGTGAGCCTGTGGCCGTATGCGATTCCGCAGGGCCTCACGCTGTGGGAGGCGGCCGCGCCGCGCGAAAGCCAGGTGTTCACGCTCGCGGGCGCCGCGTTCATTCTGCCCATCATCGTCGCGTACACGATACTGGGTTACTGGGTCTTTAGAGGCAAGGTGCGTCATGGCGACTCCCACCACTACCACTGAACGGCGCACGCTGCCGGGCTGGCTCTGGTTCGTACTCCTCTGGTGTGCGGGCGTGGGCGCGGCGATGTCGCTCGGCTTCGCGTTCAAGATTCTGATGAATCTCACGCTCTTCGCCGTGAAATGAGCGACGGCCGCGCGCCCGATTCCGCCGCTTCGCGTTAGACTGCCGGTTGTCTGTAATTCGAGTGAAAGCGACATGCAACCGATGACCTTCATGGAATGCGTCAAGCGCGCGTGGGCGAGCGCCTGGCAGGCCGCCACGCAAATGCCGCTGCTCGTGGCCGGCACCTTCGTGGCCTACGCGGCGCTAGGCTGGTTCGGGCTGGCAGGCCGGCCCGTGCCGACCGAAGGCGTCGCGCCTTCCGCAGGCCTCGTCGCGCTCGGCAATCTCGCCTCGCTCCTGAATTCGCTCATCTACCTGTGGTTCACGCTCAAGGTCTCGCGCTTCGTGCTGCTGGGCGAGCGCACCACGCCGCTCATGCCCGCCGGGGCCAGGCCCTTCCTGCGCATTTTCGCGGTCGGCCTCATTCTCGTGGTCGTGCTCGGCGCCATCGCGCTCGCGCTGTGGTTCGTGCTGCGCCCGCAGTACCAGGGCGGTGCGACCTTCCTCATGCTGATCGTGAGCGCCGTGTGGATTTTCGTGGCGGTGCGCCTCTCGCTGCTCTTCCCGGCGCTCTCCATCGGCAGCCGCATCGACTTCCGCGCCGCATGGCGCGACAGCCACGGGCACTTCTGGAGCTTGTTCGGCGTGACGCTCGTGGCGGCGCTGCCGATCGCCGTGTGCGGCATCGTCGTTCTGATCGGCATGGGCCTCGCGGGCGTCTCGCCCGAGATCGTGCAGAAGCCCGGCTGGCTCACGGCGCTCGCGATCGGCCAGAGCGTGGCGAACGTCGTGTTCGCGCTCGTCACCACGACCGCGCTGGCGTGGCTTTATCGCCGTTATGCGGACACGTTGACCAAGCCCGCCGCGCCCTAACCCCTCGCACTGATCCCGCGCTTCACCACACGCCCGGCACGAAGCGATAGCGCACGCGCGCGAGATATTCGCTGTAGCCGGGCAGTTTCTCAACGAGCGTACGCTCCTCGCGCACGGCGCGATAGGCCAGCGCCCCTACCATGAAGGGCACGCAGGCGAGCCCCCACCACGAGCCGAGCATGAGCGGCGTGCCAACCAGAAAGAGCAGCGCGAAGCCATACATCGGATGGCGCACGTAGGCGTACGGGCCGCTGTCGCTGACCCTATGCCCGCGCTCGCTCTGGATCTTCACCACCGGCGCCGCAAAGCGGTTCGCCGCGAACACGGCGCGCGTCGCGTAGATATCGACGAAGATGGCGATGGCGCCCAGCACGCCGAGCCAAAGCGGCACATCGGACCAGTCCTTGCGCACCGCGTCGACGCCCATCAGGCAAAGCCACGCGCAAAAGCCCACCGCCACGCACAGCATGAACACGCGGTCCCACGGCTGCTGCTCGCGTTGCGCGATCGGCGCGAGGCGCTCGGCAAGCAGACCCGGATCTTCGCGCGCGAGCCACATGCCGATCGACACACCGCACGCGGCCCATTCGAGCAGCCAGAGCCAGGCCGCCGTCCACGCCAGCGTGCCCGCCGAGCCGAACAACAACACGCCCATCAACCCGAACCAGAGCACGACCTGGAACAACAGCTTCCTGATGAGCGGCTGCATCATGATGCCCTCCTTGCGCGCGCTCGCGGCAATGCTGCGCGCCTCGCGCTACTCGCCTTGCGGCTTGATGCGCGCGTATAGCGCCGCGGCGTCGAAGCGCTGCGCCGCGTCGCCACGCGCGAGATCGATGCCGAAGCGTTCGCGCAGACATTGCGCGAGTTCTTCGCCATTCCTGATCGTACGCTCCTCGGTCACGTTGCCTTGCGCGTCGCGCTCGGTGAAGGACTCGTTGAACAGGATCGCGCGTCCGCCCTCACGCGCCATGCAGGCGATCAGGCTGAATGTGAAGAACGAATCGGGCGCGGTCGATGTGTACCAGTTCGCCACTTCGTAATCCACCCACTCCGCCGCTGTGGATTCGAAGCGATACACGTCGAACCACTTCTCGCCGTCGAACAGTTCGAGCTTGCGCTGTTGCTCCGGCAGCGTCACGAGACGCGCCGGCTCATGCGGCGTTGACTGCACGGCTTCGGTCGAGAGCGAAAGCGGCGTGCACAAGGTCGCGCCGCCGAAGCCGACATCCACGAGCCATTCATCGCCTTCGGCCTGCACGCGCAGCAGCATGTGCGTGCGCGGCGTGCTCGCACCCGGTTCGCGGCCGTACAGCACGCGCGCGGCGAGCGTCGTCACCGCAAAGCCCAGTTTCATGAGCACGTGAGCGAACAAGGTGTTGTGCTCGAAACAGTAGCCGCCGCGCCGCTGAGTGACGAGCTTCCCGACGATGTCCGGCAGCTTGATCGACACGCGCCGCCCGTCAAGCGGATCGAGATTTTCGAAAGGAATGGAAAGGGGATGAAGACGGTGCAGTTCGCGCAGCACGTCGAGCGTCGCGGCGCGCGGTCCTTCGTAACCGATGCGCGCGAAGTATGAGTCGAGATCGAGTTCGTAGCGTGTGGTGATGGCAGTCATGAAGCCCACTTTTTTGACGGAATGATCGATGAACGTTCGTTCACGCCCACGATGATAAGCGACTTCATTCGTCTGACTGTTTCATCGAAAACTGACTATCTGTAATGCTCGCGACGTAAGTCGATAGGCATTCGTAAGGATAACGATGACACAGCGTAAAACAGTTGAGAATCATTCTCGTTTTTGTTGACGCTTGTATTCCTGATTAGTACGATGGCGCCGTCTGGAGATGACGGGTATTCAGTGGCTTGCGAATAACTAACGCCGACGCGATCAATCACGCAATCATTCAATAAGTAAGGAATACGATGAATTCGACCCGCTCCGTCCGGGTGGCGGCGCCGGCCTGCTCGCGCAGCACGGCGCACGGCCGCCAGGCACATCGGCGCGTACCGGCGTTGCGCGCCATTGCGGCGTTTGCCGCCAGCGCGACATTCGCATGCAGTGCGGCTCACGCCCAAAGCAAAGCGAATGCGGACGCGGCGCCCGAAGCACCGGAAGCCGACCTCGCCATTCAGGCGCAGCCCTCGAACTTCTGGACCGGCTTCTGGACGCGCCAGAACATGCTCGGTGACATGGGCGGCCTGCGCCCGTGGCTCGGCAAATACGGCGTGACCTTCCAGCTCACGGAGACGAGCGAATACCTGGCCAACCTGCGCGGCGGCCTCAGGACCGGCGGTGCGTACGACGGCCTCACGACGGCGACGGTGCAGGTCGACACGAGCAAGGCGCTCGGCATTCAGGGCGGCCTCTTCAACGTGAGCGCCTTGCAGATTCACGGCACCAACCTGAGCACGTCGAACCTCGGCACGCTGAATACCGCCAGCGGTATCGAAGCCACGCCGACCACGCGCCTCTGGGAACTGTGGTACCAGCAGTCGTTTCTCGACAAGCGCCTTGACGTGAAGATCGGTCAGCAGAGTCTCGACCAGGAATTCATCGTGAGCCAGTACGGCGCGCTGTTCGTCAACACGATGTTCGGCTGGCCCGCGCTGCCCTCGTACGACATGCCCTCGGGCGGCCCGGCCTACCCGCTCGCCGGTCTTGGCGTGCGCGTGCGCGGGCAGATCACGCCTTCGCTCACGGCACTTGCCGGCGTGTTCGCAGGCGACCCGCTCGGCAACAATCCGGACAACCTTAGTGGTACGAACTTCAATCTGCATAACGGCACGTTGTGGATAGGCGAGTTGCAGTACGCCATCAACCAGCCGTCCGAAGGCGAGCTCGTCAGCGCAGACAACCACCGCCTGCCGGGCACCTACAAGATCGGCTTCTGGTACAACAACAATCCGTTTGCCGACCAGCGCTTCGACAACACCGGCCTCTCGCTCGCGAATCCGGCTTCGACCGGCGTTGCGGCACAGCATCAAGGCAACTACAGCATTTATGCCGTCGCCGACCAGATGATCTGGCGTCCCGACCCGGACGAGCCGCGCAGCATCGGCGTGTTCGCACGCGTGATGGGCGGGCCTGGCGACCGCAATCTCGTGAGTCTCGCCGCGAACCTCGGCATCGTGATGAAAGCGCCGTTCAAGGGCCGCGACAACGACAGCGTCGGACTTGCCGTCACCTATATCAAGGTCGGCAACAACGTGCACAACCTCGACCTCGACTCGCGCATGTTCCTCGGCGGTCCTTACGGTGTTCGCACGCAGGAAACCACGCTGGAAGCCACGTATCAGTATCAGGTCACGCCGTGGTGGCTCCTTCAGGCCGACGCGCAATACACGTTCAACGCGGGCGCGGGCCAGAACCCGCAAGACCCGGCAGCGCCGCTGCGCAACACGTTCGTGCTCGGCGTGCGGACCAACATCACGTTCTGAACGCGTACGCCGCGCCACGCCCAGGTTCCTCTCCCATGTCCAACCCCAAGTCCTCGCGCAACCCATGCAGCCTGAGCGCCGCGCCGCAAGCGCAGCGCTCTCGCGAGGCACGGAGATTCAGTATGAAACACGCTACGCGCACGCTCTTGCGATGCACGGCCCACGCCACCCGGGCCGCGCTCGGGCTCGCCGCCGCGGCCACGCTCGCAAGCGCCCCGCTCGCCGCTCGCGCCGACCAGTCGGGCCTGCTCGAAACGGTCAAGCATCACACCACGCTCATCAACACGGTGCCCGATAACGGCGACCAGAACCCGTACGCGATCTTCGTCGCGCCGGTGTCCTCCGGCACCGTGAAAGCAGGCGACGTGCTGGTGGACAACTTCAACAACGCGTCCAACCTGCAAGGCACCGGCAGCACGATCGTCGACTATCACCCGGACACGAAGCAGATGACGCTGTTTGCCTCGATTCCGCGCGACCTCAAGGAATGCCCCGGCGGCGTGGGCCTGTCAACCGCGATGACGATGCTCAAGTCGGGCTGGGTGATCGTGGGCAGCACGCCAAGCAACGACGGCACGACCGGCACCAAGGGCGCGGGCTGCATGATCGTGCTCGACAGCAATGGCAAGATTGCCAAGGTCATCAGCAGTCCGAACATCAATGATCCGTGGGGCAATATGGCCGTGGTCGACAACGGCGACCACGCGACGCTGTTCGTGAGCAACGCGGGCTTCGGCGTGGGCGGCGCGGACGGCACGCCGCCCGTGTTCAAGCAGGCCACGGTGCTGCGCCTCGACCTCGACATTCCGGGCGGCCAGGCGCCGGTCGTGAAAAGCGAAACGGTGGTCGCGAGCGGCTTTGGCGCGCAGGCCGACAAGGGCGTGTTCCTCGTCGGCCCGACCGGCCTCGCGCTCTCGGCGGACAACAAGCTGCTTTATGTGTCCGACGCGATCGGCAACCGCATCAACGTGATCGAAGATCCGCTCACGCGCGACACCAGCGCGGGCGTGGGCCGCCAGCTTACCGCCGACGGCCTGCTGCACCGCCCGCTCGCCATGATCGCCACGCCGCAGGGCCACCTGCTCGTGACGAACGCGTTGAACGGCCAGGTCGTCGAGATCGACCCGGTTGCGGCCAAACAGCTTTACGCGCGCTGGATCGATACCGACAAGGCGCAAACTCCTCCGGGCAACGGCGACCTGTTCGGCATCGCGCTGACCCCGGCTGGCGACGGCTTCTACTACGTGGAAGACGACGTGAATACCCTCGTGCTGGCTAAATAACCATGTCCTCCGACGATACCCCCAACACGCCATCGCGCCCCGCGCGGCGCGGCTTTCTGAAAGCCGGTGCCGCCCTGGGTGCCAGCGTAGGCGCCGGCCTCGGCGCAAGCAGCCTCGCCCAGGCCGCCGAAGCAAAGCACCATGCCATGGCCGCCGACCCGATGCTGGCCGTCGAGCCGTTCTACGGCGAGCACCAGGCCGGCATCGTGACGCCCCAGCAGGCGCACACCTATGTCGCTGCGTTCGACCTCACGACGACCTCGCGCGACGACGTGATCAACCTGCTGCGCAAGTGGACCGAGTCCGCCGCGCGCATGACCCAGGCGCAGCCCGCCGCGGCGCTCGACTACACCGGCGACGACCACCCCGCGCCCGACTCCGGCGACGTGCTCGGCCTCGGCCCGGCCGGGCTCACTGTGACGTTCGGCTTTGGCCCCGGCCTTTTCACTTCGCAGGAGAAGGACCGCTACGGCCTCGCGAGCAAGCGCCCGGCCGCGCTCGTCGATCTGCCGCGCTTCAACGGCGACCAGTTGATCGCGCAAAAGACCGGCGGCGACCTCTATGTCCAGGCCTGCGCCAACGACGCACAAGTGGCCTTTCACGCCGTGCGCCAGCTCGCGCGGCAAGGCTATGGCATCCTCACGATGCGTTGGGGCCAGGCGGGTTTTCTCTCGGGCCCGCGCGCGCAAACGCCGCGCAACCTCATGGGCTTCAAGGACGGCACCAACAATCCGCCGACCACGGACCCCAAGGCGATGAACCAGTTCGTCTGGGCCACGGCCGCCGACGCGCCGTGGATGCAAGGCGGCACGTATACGGTGGTGCGGCGTATCCGCATCACGCTGGAGCACTGGGACCAGATGGAACTGGGTTTCCAGGAACAGGTGTTCGGCCGCCACAAATACAGCGGCGCGCCCATCGGCCAGAAGAAGGAATTCGACAACGTCGATCTCGACGCGCAAGACAAGGACGGCAATCCGCTGATTCCCGAGAATTCGCACGTGCGCCTTTCGAACCGCGCGTCGAACAATGGGGCGCAGATCCTGCGCCGCTCGTACTCGTACAACGACAGCACGGACTTTTATATCGAGCGCTGGCCGCCGTGGCGTCAGGAAACCGAGTACGACGCGGGCCTGATCTTCGTCGCCCACCAGGGCGACCCGCGCACGGGCTTCATTCCCATCAATGAACGCCTCGCGAAGTTCGACATGATGAACCAGTTCACGACGCACGTGGGCAGCGCGATTTTCGCGTGCCCGCCCGGTGCGAAGCCGGGCTCGTTCATCGGCGCGGAACTGTTCAACGCCTGAGATTCATCGATAACACGGACAACGAAATAATATGAAAATTTCCTTGATGCGCGCACCACTGCGCGCCGCCGCCCTCTCGCTCGCCGTGGCCGGTCTGCTGCCGCTCGGCGCGCACGCTGCGTCGATCACGCTTTACAACGCGCAGCACGAGCAAGTCGTGAACCAGCTCGCGAAGGACTTCGAGCAGCAAACCGGCATCGACGTGAAGATCCGCAGCGGCGAAGGTCCGGCGCTCGCGGCGCAGCTCGTGGCCGAAGGCGAGAAAACGCCCGCCGACGTCTACTTCACCGAGAATTCGCCCGAGCTGATGCTGCTCGAAGAAAAGGGACTGCTCGCCCCCGTGCAGCCGGCCACGCTCACCGCCGTCCCGGCGCGCTTCAACTCGCCGCAAGGGCAATGGGTAGGCGTGACCGCGCGTGAGAACGTGCTCGTCTACAACACGGCCAAGGTGCAGCCCGCGCAACTGCCGCAAACGATCTTCGACCTTGCGAAGCCCGAATGGAAAGGCAAGGTCGGGATCGCGCCGAGCGACGCCGACTTTCTGCCGCTCGTCGACGCCGTGCTCGCCATGAAGGGCGAAGCCGCGACGCTCGCGTGGCTCAAGGGCCTGAAGAACAACGCGCAGATCTTCGACGACGACGAAGGCGTGGTCGCCGCCGTGAATCGCGGCGCGGTCGCCACGGGCATCATCAACAACTACTACTGGGACCGCCTGCACGCCGAGATCGGCGACAAGCAGACGCGCAGCGCCGTGGCTCATTTCGCCGACGGCGACGTGGGCGCGCTCGTGAACGTTTCGGGCGCGGCGGTGATGAAGTCGGCGCACAACGTGGATGGCGCGCAGAAGTTCCTCGCCTACCTCGTGAGCGAGCGCGCGCAGAAGCTGATGGCGCAGAACCACATCAGCTTCGAGTATCCGCTGCGCCCAGGCGTGGCGAGCGACCCCATCAACAAGCCGTTCGACCAGTTGAAGCCGCCTGCGCTGACCATCCAGCAACTCGGCGACGACAGCCAGGCAGGCAAGCTGCTGCGCCAGGCCGCTCTGCTGTAATCACCACGGAGTCCGAAGCAAGATCGTGAGCGAAGCAGTCACCACGGCGCAGGCCATGCCGGAGTCTCATCCCGAAGATGCCCGGGCGGCGTCACCCGAACTCACGCGGCGGCGCGCGCCGCGTGCGCTCTTTGCCGCCGCCGCGCTCGGCCCGTTGCTGGTGCTGCTGCCGCTTGCGCTCACGTTCTGGCGCGCGCTCTCGTTCGGCTTCGCCGACGCCGCCGAGCTGATCTTCCGTCCGCTCGTGGGCGAGTTGCTCGTCAATACGCTCTCGATCACCGTTTCGGCCACGCTCGCATCGGCCGTGCTCGGCACCGCCGTCGCGTGGCTCGTCGAGCGCACCGACCTGCCGGGGCGGCGCGCCTGGGCGCTGCTCGCCGCCGCCCCGCTCGCCATGCCCGCGTTCGTCACGAGCTACGCGTGGGTCTCGCTGAGCCTCGATTTGCAGGACTTTCTCGGCGCATTCATCGTCATCACGAGCGCCTATTTCCCGCTCGTCTATTTGCCGGTCGCTGCCGCGTTGCGCGGGCTCGACCCCGCGCTCGAAGAATCGGCGCGCGCGCTTGGCTGCAATCGCTGGGCCGTGTTCGTGCGCGTCGTGCTGCCGCAATTGCGGCCCGCGCTGCTCGGCTCGATGCTGCTGGTCGCGCTCGGCGTGCTGTCCGAATTCGGCGCATTCACGCTGCTGCGGTTTCGCACCTTCACCACCGAAATCTACGCGGAATACCGCACGAGCTTCGATGGCGGCGGGGCTTCGCTGCTCGCCTGCGTGCTGATCCTGCTGTGCCTTGTCTGCCTCGTGCTGGAGTTTCGCGTGCGCGGGCGCGCGCGCTATGAGCGCGTGGATCGCGGCGCGCGGCGCGTGAGCGTGCGCCATGCGCTCGGGCGCTGGCGCTAGCCCGTCGTGGCGGGCTTCATCACGCTCAACGCCGCCACGCTCGGCGTGCCGCTCGCGATGATCGGCTACTGGCTCACTCAGCCGGGCGCTGCCGCGATCACGCCAGCCGAAGTTTCACCCGAACTGCTGTTCTCCACCACGTTCGCCTCGCTACGGCTCGGCCTGACCGCAGCGTTCTTCACCACCCTGCTCGCACTGCCGCTCGGCTGGCTGCTGGCGCGCTACCCCGGCCGCGCCGCCACGTTCCTCGAACGCACGGCCTTTATCGCACAAGGCGTGCCGAGCCTCGTGATCGCGCTCGCCATCGTTTCGCTCGCGGTGCGCATGCTCGAACCGCTCTATCAGGGCACCACGCTGCTGATCGCCGCCTATGCGATGCTCTTTCTGCCGCTCGCGCTCGTGAGCGTGCGCGCAGCGCTCATGCAGGCGCAGCAGCGCCTGGAAGAAACGGCGCGCGCGCTCGGACTGGGCTGGTTCGAGACGCTGCGCCGCGTGGTGCTGCCGCTCGCGGGTCCGGGGCTTGGCGCGGCGGCCTCGATGGTCTTCATCTCCGTGGTGACCGAACTGAACGCCACGCTGCTGCTCGCGCCCATCGGCACGCACACGCTCGCCACCCAGGTGTGGACCGACACCTCCACGCTCGCCTTCGCGGCCGCCGCGCCCTATGCCGCGCTGCTCACCGCGCTGTCGCTCGCGGCCTCCGGCCTCCTGTTCGCGTTCGCGGGCCGCTCGGCACTTGCGGGCCATGCGCCCGCGGGCACGCCGCCGGACGCCAACTAAGCTTTTCTTCGCCCCGCCATGAGCACACTTCGCCTATCCGGCCTCAAGAAGGCCTTCGACGGTCATCCGGTCCTGCACGGCATCGACCTTTCGGTGCGATCGGGTTCACTCGTCGCGCTGCTCGGTCCCTCGGGCAGCGGCAAGACCACGCTGCTGCGCGTGCTGTGCGGCTTCGAACGCGCCGACGCGGGCACGATCGAGATCGACGGCCGACGGGTTGCGGGCGACGGCCTGCATCTGCCCACGGAGCAGCGCCGCATCGGTTACGTGCCGCAGGAAGGCGCGCTGTTTCCGCATCTGAGCGTGGCCGAGAACATCGTGTTCGGTTTGCCGCGCGCACAGCGGCGCGCCCAACACCGCGTGGCCGAATTGCTCGATCTGGTCGGTCTTCCGGAATCCTATGCAACGCGTGCACCGCAACAGCTATCGGGTGGCCAGCAGCAGCGCGTGGCGCTCGCACGGGCGCTTGCGCCCTCGCCCGGTCTCGTGATGCTCGACGAGCCGTTCTCCTCGCTCGACGCGGCACTGCGCGTTGAAACGCGCGAAGCCGTGGCGCGCGCGCTTGCCGCCGCCGGCGCGACCGCCGTGCTCGTCACGCACGATCAGGCCGAGGCGCTTTCGCTAGGCCACGAAGTCGCCGTGCTATGGCAAGGTCATGTGCTTCAGAGCGCACCGCCGCAAACGCTCTACCGGCGTCCGGCCACGCGCGAACTGGCGGCCTTCATCGGCGAGGCGGTGCTGTTGCCGGGCACCGTGGAAAACGGGCGCGCTCATTGCGTGCTCGGCGCGCTGCCGATCCAGCAAGGCGCGCAAGCGGACAACGGCCCCGTCGATGTGATGCTGCGCCCCGAGCAGATCGACGTGTTGCCCGAGAGCACGCAACGCGACGGCGCGCTCGACGCCTTCGTGCGCGACATCACCTTCGAGGGGCAGGACGCCGCGCTCACGCTGCAACTGATCGATGCGAACACAACGGTCCGCGCGCGCGTGCCCGGCTACCGCACGCCGCGCGAAGGCGAGCGCGTGCGGCTCGCGGTGGGCGGCGAAGTGAGCGTCTACCCGCGCTGACGCGGCACCGAAAGGTCCTGCACCATCTGCTGCGCGAGGTAGTCGCAGGTCGGCCGGTTCGACTTGACGCTGCGCGCCACCACGATTTCCAGCGGCTCGATCTTCGGCAGGCCGTGCGCCTCGCCGAGTATCGCGAAGCGCGGCGGCACGCTGCACCGCGTGAGCGCGACGATCGCAATGCCCGCCTCCACCGTCGCCATCAGGCCCATGAGGCTCGCGCTGCTGTACGCGGCGCGATAACGTATATGTGCGGCGTCGAGCGCCGCCACCGTATGCGCGCGCGCCACGCTGCCATGCTCGTAAAGCCCGACCGGCAGCGGCGACATGGCGAGCGGCGCCGGGTCGGTGGCCGAGCCCACCCAGACCATCTCCTCGGCGCGCACGAATTCGCCGCGCAACTTGCGGTCGCGCGTGACAAAGGCAATATCGATCTTGTTGTCCGCGAGCAGCGGGCCGAGCGCCACGCTCTGCGCGCACACGATCTCGATCTCCACGTGCGGGTAGAGCGTCGAAAAGCGCCGCAACACGGGCGAAAGCAGCGACGCCATATAGTCGTCGGGCGCGCCGAGCACCACGCGCCCCGTCACCTCGGGCCGCACCATCGCCGCCCACGCCTCCTCCTGCAAGTCCAGTGCCCGCCGCGCGTATTCGAGCAGCGTATTGCCCGGCCGCGTGAGCGCGAGATTGCGCGTGTCGCGCGTGAACAGCGAGGTGCCGAGCATTTGCTCGAGCCGCTTGATCTGCATGCTCACGGCCGCCTGCGAGCGATGCACCGCGACCGCCGCCTTCGTGAAACTGCCCGCGTCGGCGACGGCGGCGAAGGTGCGCAGCAAGTCGATATCGAATTCGGGGTTCATGCAGGGTTCGGGATTAATAAGCTGGATTGATGGAATTCTTCAATTTAATTCGTTTGCCGACACCCTGCAACTGGCGAATACTGACTGGGTTTTCAACCTGCTTTCGACTTTCCCGCTCCGGCCATGCAAACCGACCTCCCCGGCAGCCGCCAGCAAGGCGTGCTCATGCTCGCCAGCGGTGGCCTCCTGATGGGCACGATCGGCGTGTTCGTCGAGGAGGCGCGCCTTGGCGCGCTCACGCTCGTGTTCTTCCGCTGCCTCTTCGGCATGCTCGCGCTCGCCGCGTACTGCGCCTACAAGGGCTGGCTTTCGCCGCGCCAGTTCACGCGCCGCACGCTCGCGCTCTCGCTCATCTCAGGTGTGCTGATGGTCACGCAGTGGGTGGCCTTCTTCGATGCGATCCATCGCACGAGCATTGCCGTGTCGACCGTGGTGTTCCATGTGCAGCCGTTCTGGGTCGTGCTGATGGGTGCGGCGCTCTTTCACGAGCGCCTCGGCGCGGACCGGCTGGGCTGGATCGGCATCGCCTTCGTGGGGCTCGTGCTCGCCTCGGGCGTGCTCGCGGAAAGCCATGTCGCCGATCACACGAGCTATATGATCGGCATCGCCGAGTCGCTGGGCGGCTCGGTGCTCTATGCGAGCGTCACGCTGATCGCCAAGAGCATGCGTAACTTTCGCCCGCATCTGTTCACGCTCATGCAATGCGTGGTGGGCACGGTGTGTTTGCCGCTGGTTGCGCCGTTCTTCGCGCCGCTCGAACTGGCGCACATCTCCGGCGTGCAATGGGGCTGGCTCGTCGGCATGGGCGTGCTCCACACGGGGCTTTCGTATGTGCTCATTTACGGCGCGTTGCCGATGCTGACCACGCCTGTGATCGCCGTGCTGCTGTTCGTGTATCCGCTCACGGCGATCGCGGTCGACGCACTCGTCTACGGGCGCGCGCTGAGCGTGCCGCAACTCGCGGGCATGGTGCTCATCGTGGTGGCGAGCCTGGGCGTGAATCTGGGCTGGCGCCTGATGCCGCCCAGGCTCGTGAAGGCGCGGCGCTAGCCGCTACGAACGCAGAATCCAGCGAGTCCAGCGAGAAAAGGCGCGCTCGCCCGCGCCGCAAAGGGCCCTCAGGACGGCAACACCTGCCCCTTCGTTTCCGGTGCGAACGGAATGATGAGGAGTCCGAGAACAAATGCGATCGCGGTGAGCGCCACGGGCATGCCGAGCGTGTGCATATGCAGCACCGCCGCGCCGAGCATGAAGTTCACGCCCGCCCCCACGAAGCGTCCGAACGACGTGCAAAACGCAAACGCCGTGGCCCGCACGCGCGTTTCGAACTGTTCGGGCAGCCAGAGACTGAACAGCGCGAAGTTGCCGCCGAAGAAGCCCAGCACGAACAGCAGCGCGATAAACGGCACGAGCCCGTTCTCCAGATAGAAGGCCCAGCCGAAGCTCGCCGCGATCGTCACGGCCATGCCCGCGAAATAGACGGCGAGCGTCCACTTGCGGCCAATGCGCTCGGCCATGGGCGGCAGCGCGAGGCAGCCGAGTATCGTGCCGATGGAGAGAATGCCGGTGGCAATCGATGCCGTGCGGATCGCCTCGGCCTTGTTCGCGCCCGCCTTCGTCGCGAGTTGGATCACGGCGGAGGGCTCGTACACGGCGCCCGCCCACAGCCCGATGATCGCGATGGTGAGCAACGCGCAGGCCACGGCAGTGCGCACGCGGTACACGCTGCCGAAAATCTCGCGCAACGGGTGGCCGCGATGCACGTGGCTCGCCTCCGACTTCTGCCACTTGTCCGGTTCTTCCACGCGCGTGAGCACGAGAATGGCGACCACCACCGGCAGCGCGCCCGTGAGGAACATGGCGCGCCAGCCGAAGTGCACGCCAATCGTGTAGTTCAACGCCGCCGCGATGAAAAAGCCCGCGTAATAGCCCGTTTGCAGATAGCCCGCGCCCATCTTGCGGCGATCCTCGGGCCACGACTCGGCCACGTAGGTGCCCGCGAGCGCCCACTCCCCGCCTATGCCCACACCGGCCAGAAAACGGTAGAAGCCGAGCGACCAGACGCTTTGCGCCGTAGCCGAAAGGCCCGTGAAGATCGCAAACATGAAGATGGTGCCCGCCAGCACACGCGTGCGTCCGAAGCGGTCGGCAAGCGGCCCCCAGATGAATGAAAGGCCCCAGCCCACCAGGAAGAGCGCGAACAGGATCGAGCCGGCAAGCCCGACGTTCGCCGCGCTCGCCTCGTAACCCGAGCGCGGCAGCAACTCGGTGAGTGCGGGTGTGAGCACGAGCGCGTAGATGAACGAGTCCATGCCATCGAGCGTCCAGCCTGCCCAGGCGCCCCAGAAACCGGCGATCTGCGACCGGTTGAGCGGTGTCTTGCCTTGAGCCCGCCGCGCGGTCTCGGTGATCGAATTCATGATGCCTCTCTCTCCTTTGGTGTCTCGCCTGCGCGCGTACCCGTGCGAACACGTTCCGCGACACGCGCAGATGCAGGCCGGTCGAGCGCCGGCCCTTCTTTCAGAAGCTCCCTGTAAGCCCCCGTTCTGCTTGCCCGCCTATAGTGGTTTTGTGTTTCTGTGTTGCGGGTTTTCGAGGCTTTCGCCTTCGTCGTTTTATATATAATATTTGATCTTATGACCGACGCAACGAATGGTTTTCCCCTGGAAGGCGCCGCCGCGCCCCGCACCAGCACCTCGCGGATGATCGCCGACGCCCTGCGCAGCGCGATCGTCGAGGGCAAGCTCGCGCCCAACGCGCCGCTGCGCCAGGACGCGATCGCGCGGCATTTTTCGGTGAGCGCCATTCCCGTGCGCGAGGCGCTGCGCCAGCTCGCGAGCGAAGGCTGGGCGAAGATCGAGGTGAACAAGGGCGCGAGCGTGGCCTCGCTCTCGGCCGACGAAGCGCGCGAGATCTACGAGATCCGCTCGGCGCTCGAAAGCCTCGCGCTCGGCCTCGCCATTCCCAACCACACGAGCGCCACGCTGCGCGAAGTGAGCACGCTTGCCGCCGCCGCGAAGCGCGAGCGCGATCCGTCGCTTTACGTCGCGCGCAACGAGGCCTTCCATATGAGCCTCTACGCACCCGCCGGCCGCCCGCAGTTGCTGGAGATGCTCGCCGCGCTCCATCGCCGCGGCGAGCGCTATCTGCGCCTGAAATTCGGCTTTCCCGAGTACAAGGGCGAATCCGATAGCGAACATGCCGAAATCCTCGCCGCCGTGAAGCGCGGCGACGTGCCCACCGCGCAAAAGCTCGTGGCCGCGCACCTGCTCGGCACGGGCGAACTGATCTACCGTTTTCTGACCGAGCGCGCCGCGCTGCCCTCAGCGCCCACCTCAGCGCCGCCTGCGGCCGCTGCCACGGCAAAGCCGCGCGCCGCCTCTTCCCGCTCACGGAGCCGAACCGCCGATGAAGCCTCAAGCTGATACGTCCACCTCGCCTGACCTCGCGCCGCGCTCATGGACCACGCGCCGCGACGAAAAGGCCCGCCGCCTCGCCGCCATTTCGCACTGGCTCGAAGACGGCGTGCTGCCCACCTCGCGCATGACCGACGCACTCGAACTGCTGATTCGCCCGGGCGACCGCGTCGCGCTGGAAGGCGACAACCAGAAGCAGGCCGACTTCCTCTCGCGTTCGCTGGCAAAAGCCGATCCCGCCAAGGTCAACAACGTTCACCTGCTGATTTCGAGCATCAGCCGCCCCGAGCACCTCACGCTGTTCGAGCGCGGCATCGCGCACCGCGTGGATTTCGCGTTCGCGGGTCCGCAAAGCCTGCGCGTCGCGCAACTGCTCGAAGACGGCCAGCTCGAAGTGGGCGCGATCCACACTTATGTCGAGCTGTACGCGCGCATGTTCGTGGACCTGATTCCGCAGGTCGCGCTGCTGTGCGCCGAGAAGGCGGACCGCCACGGCAATCTCTACACCGGGCCGAACACCGAAGACACGCCCACCATCGCCGAAGCGGCCGCGTTCAGCCAGGGCATCGTCATCGTTCAGGTGAACGAAATTGTTGACGAACTCCCGCGCGTGGACATCCCCGGCTCGTGGGTCGATGTGGTCGTGCAGGCGGACCGGCCGTTCGCCGTCGAACCGCTTTTCACGCGCGACCCGCGCCATATCGGCGACTTGCAGGTGCTCACCGCGATGATGGTCATCAAGGGCATCTATGCGCCCTATGGCATCGCCTCGCTCAATCACGGCATCGGCTTCGACACGGCCGCGATCGAATTGCTGCTACCCACCTACGGCGAATCGCTGGGCCTCAAGGGCAAGATTTGCCGCAACTGGACGCTCAATCCGCACCCCACGCTGATTCCCGCCATCGAATCGGGCTGGGTGGAAAGCGTGCACTGCTTCGGCAGCGAAGTGGGCATGGAGGCGTATATCGCCGCGCGCCCCGACGTGTTCTTCACCGGCAGCGACGGCAGCCTGCGCTCGAACCGCGTGCTGTGCCAGCTTGCGGGGCAATATGCCGTCGATCTCTTCATCGGCTCGACGCTGCAAATCGACGCCGACGCGAATTCGTCCACCGTCACGCGCGGGCGACTCGCGGGCTTCGGCGGCGCGCCGAACATGGGCCACGACCCGCGCGGCCGGCGTCACGCGAGCGAGGCGTGGCTCAAGCTGCTCAAGGATACGGGCCCCGTTTCGCGCGGCCACAAGCTCGTGGTGCAACTCGCCGAAACGTGGAAGAAAGGCGGCGAGCCGACCTTCGTGGACGAACTCGACGCGATTGCCGTGGGCCAGAAGAGCGGCATGCCCGTCGCGCCCGTGATGATCTACGGCGACGACGTGAGCCATGTCGTGACCGAGGAAGGCATCGCGCATTTGCATCGCGCCGAAGGCATCGACGAGCGCCGCGCGGCGCTCGCCGCCGTGGCGGGCGTCACGCCCATCGGCTTGCGCGCGCAGCAGCAGAAAACCGACGAATTGCGTCGCCGCGGCATCGTGCAGTTCCCCGAGGATCTCGGCATTCTGCGCGGCGAGGCCAAGCGCTCGCTGCTCGCCGCGCGCAGCATCGACGATCTGGTGACCTGGTCGGGCGGCCTCTACACGCCGCCCGCGCGCTTCCGTAGCTGGTAAGCGGCATGCGCACGCTACCCCTTACGCCGCTCGCCGAAGGCTCGGCGGGCATCGCGCGGCGCGTGCCGTACGAGCGCGACGCGCAGCCGCCCTGCTCCGATGCCCGGCTCGCCGCGCTTCTCTCACGCTTCGCCCGCGAAGCGCTGATCGAAGAAGCACGCCTCACGCCCAAGCCCGCGCTCGTGGATACGCGCGGTAGTGGCGCGCACAACGATCTCGATCTCGCGACGATGCTGCGTTCGGCGCACGCGCTCGAACCCACGTTCGAAGCGCTCGCGCGCGCCTCGCTCGGCGCGACGCCGGGCACGGCGTTGCGCACCGATCTCGCACGCATCGGCCGCGCCGGCGAGGCCGCGATGATGCGCGCGACGCAAGGCAGCAACGCCCATCGCGGCGCGATCTGGATCGTGGGCCTGCTCGTGGCGGGCGCGACGATCGCGCATACGCCGCAGAGCAGCGAAAGCGCGTACGCATACGCGGCGCGCATCGGCGAGACGGCCGCGCAAATCGCGCGCTTCGACGATCTGCTCGCACAACCCTCGCACAGCAATGGCGAGCGCGTGCGCCAGCGCTACAACGTGGGCGGCGCGCGCAGCGAGGCGCAGGACGGTTTTCCGCACGTCGTGCGCGTGGGCCTGCCCGCGCTGCACGCGGCGCGCGCGCACGGGATCGACGAAGCGCACGCGCGCGTGGACGCGCTGCTCGCGATCATGGCCTCGCTCGACGACACCTGCCTGCTGCATCGCGCGGGACTGGCGGGACGCGAGGCCGCGCAAGCCGGCGCGCAGCGCGTGCGCGAAGCGGGCGGCATCGCCACGCAGGCGGGCCGCGCCGCCTTCGACGCGCTCGAACTCGCGCTGCTCGCGCTCAACGCATCGCCTGGCGGCGCGGCCGATCTGCTCGCCGCGACGCTCTTCATCGACAGACTGCTTCAGCACCGCACTGGCGGGAGGACGGTTTCATGGAACAACTGACATTCGACTATCCGGCGCAACGCGCCGTGACGACGCGCGCCCACGTGGGCGTGGTGGGCTCGGGCGACCTCGAAGTGCTGCTACAGCCCGCCGACGCCATGCAGGCGCGCGTGGTCGTGCACACCAGCGTGGACGGCTATGGCCACATCTGGAAGAGCGTGCTCGATCGCTTCTTCACGCGTTACGACGGCGCGGCGCTCATCGAGATCAACGACTTCGGTGCGACGCCGGGCGTCGTGGCGCTGCGGCTCGCCGAAGCCGTGGAAGCGGCGCAGGGAGCACAGTCATGAGCATGGCTAATCAAATGACTCCGGGCGCGCTGCTGCGCGAAAGCTTCATCGAGCTGAGCGCGCGTGAACGCGCGGCCGCCGTGCTCGACGCGGGCACGTTCCGCGAGTTGCTCGGTCCGTTCGATCGCATCGAGTCGCCCTGGCTGCCGTTGCAGGGCATCGTCTGCCAGGCCGACGACGGCGCGGTGATCGCGCGCGGCACGATCGACGGCCAGCCCGCCGTCGTGGCCGCGATCGAATCGGCGTTCCAGGGCGGCAGCATCGGCGAGGTGTCGGGCAGCAAGATCGCCGCCGCGCTCGAACTCGCGCTCGCCGACTGCGAACGCGGCAAGATCGTGCGGCCCGTCATCCTGTTCGAAACCGGCGGCGTACGCCTCCAGGAAGCGAATCTCGGTCTCGCCGTGATCGCGGAAATCCAGTCGGCCATCGTCGCGCTGCGGCGTCATGTGCCCGTGGTCGGCGTGATCGCGGGCATGGTGGGTTGTTTCGGCGGCATGTCGCTCGCGGCGGCACTTTGCACGACGCTCGTGATGACGAAGCAAGGGCGCCTGGGCATGAACGGCCCCGAGGTGATCGAACAGGAAGCCGGCATTGAAGAGCTCGATTCGAGCGACCGCCGCCAGGTGTGGCGACTGATCGGCGGCGAACAGCGCGCGCGCACCGGATTCGCCGATGCGCTCGTGGAAGACACCGTGGACGATGTGCACGCCGCCGTGCGTGCGGCGTTCGCGCAAGGTGTGCCGCCCGTGCATCGCTCCGAAGCCGTGGATGCCACGCTCGCGAAGCTCGCGCAGATCGATCCCGCCACCGTCACCCCCGAATCGATGCGCGCGGTATTCGCCGCGTCGCCCCTGAACCTGCGCGGAGAAAAGGCATGAACGATACGACGACGAGCCGCGGCGCACGCTGGCTACGCGCCCTCGCGGGTGATAAAACGCAGGGCAGTTGCGTTCAGTACGCCGATGCACCGCTCGACGGCGAGACCGCACGCTTCATCACGGTCGCGCCCGATCCCGTGAATCGCTTTCCTCGCGCCCGCGACAATGTGGTGGGCCTGGAACAAGGCTGGCGTCTGGCACAGGCCGTGCGCGAAGCCATCGCCGAAGATGCCGCGAACCGCACGCGCCGCCCGATCGTCGCGATCGTCGACGTGAAGAGCCAGGCCTATGGCTATCGCGAAGAGATGCTCGGCATTCACCTTGCCTGCGCCTCGGCCGTGGATGCGTATGCAAGCGCGCGGCTCGCGGGGCATCCCGTGGTGGCGCTGATCGTCGGGCCCGCCATGTCGGGCGCGTTCCTCGCGCACGGCTACCAGGCCAACCGCATCGTCGCGCTCGATGCGCCCGGCACGATGGTGCACGCCATGGGCAAGGAAGCGGCGGCGCGCGTCACGCGGCGCAGCGTGGAAGACCTCGACGCGCTCGGCGAAAAGATCGTGCCGATGTCGTATTCGATGGCCTCGTTCGCCAAGCTCGGGCTGCTCGACGAATTGATCGGCGACGTCGATGCAGATGCGCCGAGCGAAGCGCAGATCGCGCGAGTGCGCGACGTGCTCGCACGGAAGGTGCGCGAAGCGCGTGACGACAAGAGCGGGCTCGCGCATCGCTTGCAAGGCGAGTCGGCGCAGCGCACGCGCGCGGCCTCGATCGAAGTGCGCAAGCGCCTTGCGCTTCAGTGGGACGCCAACTGATGCACGCCTGCGCCGCGCCGCCGTTCGCCCAGGACGCGCCGCGCGTGGACGATGCGCGCTGGCGCGCGCACGACCTGCTGCGCGTGGCGCGTCTCGCGCCATCGGCTGACGAACCGGCATGGGTGCGCAACGCGCTCGCGCGTGCGCCCTGGGTCGTCGTGCGGCGTGCGCGCGCGGCGGCGGCCTTTGTCGCCGTGGGCGTGCGGGGCGGCACGCGCGCCGAGCGGCACGCAACGTGGCTCAATATTGAGGATATCGAAATATCAATGAGTCCGGAAGCGCTCCTTGACGTTGCGACGCCCGATACCCGCCGCGCGCTGCCCGCCTTCGTCGCGCTCGCGGCCCTGCGCGAAGCCGCCTCGCCGCTGCACGACTACGTCTGGGGCCCAACCGGCAGCGCCGGTTTCGAACTGGCCTCAGGCGCGGCCACGCTCACGGCATCGAGCGATCTCGACATTCTGATCCGCTTGCCGCAACGCATCGAGCGCGCCGCCATCGACACGCTCGCACACGTGCTCGCCGAAGCCGCCGGCCGCGCCGGCACGCGCATCGACGCGCAACTCGAAACCCCCGCAGGCGGCGTCGCGCTTGCCGAACTCGCGGCACACAAGCCGCGCGTGCTGGCGCGAGCGAGCAGTGGCGCGCAACGCGTCGCCGACCCGTGGTGCCCGCCATGACGCTCGCCCTGCTCTTTCCCGGCCAGGGCGCGCAAAGCCCCGGCTTTCTTCACAAGCTGCCCCAGCACGATGCAGTGCAGGCGACGCTCAACGAAGCGTCGGCCGCGCTCGGGCTCGACGTCCTCTCGCTCGACGACGCCGAGGCGTTGTGCTCCACGGTCGCCGTGCAGATCGGGCTCACGGTCGCGGGCGTGGCCCTCTCTCGCGCGCTCGCACATGACGGTCTCGTGCCGCAGTTCAGCGCCGGACTCTCGGTGGGCGCCTACGCGGCGGCCGTGAGTTGCGAAGCGCTTTCCTTCGCCGACGCGCTGCATATGGTGCGCAAGCGCGCCGAGCTGATGGAGAGCGCATGGCCTTCGGGCTACGGCCTCTCGGCGATTGCGGGGTTGAGCGAAACGCAGGTGGAAACACTCGCGGATGCGCACGCGCGCGACGGCGGCGAGCGCGTCTACGTGGCAAACGTCAACGCGCCGCGCCAGATCGTCGTGGCAGGCGCGGACACGGCGCTCGAAGCCTTCGCGGCGCGTGCGCTAGCCGCCGGTGCACGCAAGGCGCAACGCCTGGCCGTTTCCGTTCCTTCGCATTGCGAACTATTGACCGACGCCGCCGACCGGCTCAGCGCATGGGCGCGTGACATCCCGTTTCGCACGCCACGCGGCGTGTACGTCGACAACCGTGGCGGCCGCCCGCTGCACAGCGCCGAAGCGATCCGCGCCGATCTCGCCACCAACATGCGCTACACGGTGCGTTGGTACGACGCGCTCACGGTCATGATCGAATCGGGCGCGAGCGTCCTGGTCGAAGCGCCACCCGGCCAGGTGCTCACCGACATCGCGCGCGAGCAGTATCCCGACACAGCGGCGCTCGCGGCGTCGAACTTGCCGCTGGAACGACTCGCCGCGATCGTGCGGCGGCGGCTTGGGGAAGAGAGCACCTGACTTCGCGCCTGACTTCGGCGTTTATGCGCATAAAGTGATATTTGATTTTTACGCTCAAAGCCAATCCCGCAGCGCCATCAATCCGCGGAAAATCGACGATCACCCGCCCATCTCCGGCGAAAATTCACTCTATTTCCGCAATTCCGGCATCACCACGCGAAACGTGAGATTCACGCGCTCGCCACCCACGGCAGCCTCTTTAGGCACGCGGTGCCGCCATTGCGCCTGGGTCTTGCCTTGCATCACGAGCAGACTGCCGCTCGTCAGCCGGAACGAGCGCACCACGCCCGTCGCGTTATGGCGCAGGTCGAAGCGCCGCGTCGCGCCGAGGCTCAGCGAGGCGATCACCGGTTCGGGGCCCAGTTCGGGTTCATGGTCCGCATGCCAGCCCATGCTGTCCGTGCCGCTGCGGTAGCGGTTGAGCAGCACGCTGTTGAAGCGCACGCCGCATAGCGTCGAGACGGCGTCGCGCAGTTCGGCCACGGCGGGCGTCCACGGTTGCGGCACGTTGCGGATGCCCGAGTAGATATAGACCGCGCCGGGATCGCCCTGCCAGGCCGTGAGGCGCGGCTGGTCCACCCAGCCGCCGGGCGTGCGGATACGCTCCTGCCGCCAGCCGGTCTCGGCGACGATGCGCGCGAGCGCCTCGTCCGCCGCCGCGGGCCCAAGCCATGACGGATGCCACGCCACGTCGGGTTGCGGCGTGTCGTCGAAGAGATCGAACATCGCGAATGCTTCAATCGAGCGGGAAAGCAACCATCTTCGCATGGCGCGGACCGGGCCGCCGCGCCTTGCCGATATCAGCGCAAGATTGGAGGAATCAGGTTAGCAGCGCGATATAGAACACCACCGCGCCGATCAGCGCGCCGACAAAGCAAAAGCCCTCGGCGGGTTCGTCGGTGGTGCGCGAGCGCAACCACGCGCCCACTGCGCCGAACATGCCCGCAATACCGAGCGCGACGAACACCATCACGACGTCGAATAACGCGCTGCGGCCGATGTCGAGAATATCGATGTGCTTGACCGCGAAGTACAGCGCCACGGCCATGACCGAAAGTCCGACCATCGGCAGCATGACGTGGCTGCCCTCGTGCCCGACGTGACGACCATGCAAACCTTGCGAGACCGGCCGGATAATTTTCATGATTTGTCTCCCCCAGTGCACCCGAAACCGCACGGGCGTCCTTTTCAGCATAGTCCATCACCAAGGCCGATTCAATGGACGTTTAATAGAGTATTCGCGGCCTGTGTGGACATAGTGCGACGGGTCATGTCGCACTGGCAATCCAGGGAAATGCCGCAGTGCCACAACTTCGCGCCGCGCTTCACTGAAGCCCATGCATACACGCATGCATGTATGTTGACGCGACTTGCAAAAGGCATGACATGCGGCGGCGCACCATGCGCTCGTCAGCCCCGCTGCTTCGATCCGGCACGAAGTCTGCGCTGCCGGTAGAATGCATCGCAGCCTGTCCTCGCTGTCCTGCCTGCTGCGTTGCGACATCGGGCTTCACCGCAGCGCATCGTGCCCGCGTGAGAGCCCACTCCCATCCGTTTGCGCCGCCATGCCCCGACTCTCGTTTCTGGTTCGCTTCATCGCCATCGGCGTGCTGCTGCATGCCTATGTCGGTTTCCGCCTGATTCCCGACCTGCCGGTGCCTGCGGCCGGCAAGTGGCTCGCCGTGCTGTGGCTCGTGCTCTCCGTGCTGTTCATTCCGCCCGGCATGCTCGCGCGCCGCTTCGAGCGCCACTCGCTCGGCGACCGCCTCGCCTGGATCGGCATGCTCGCCATGGGCTTCTTCTCGTCGCTGCTCATGCTGACGATCGCGCGCGACATCGTGCTCGCCTCGGCCATGACCGTCGAGGCGCTATGGCATGGCGCCGTCGATCTCGCGCGCTGGCGCACCGTTAGCGCCGCCGTGGTGATCGCGCTCGCGTTCCTCTCCTCCGCATTCGGCTTCTTCAACGCGCGGCGGCGCGCGCGCGTACTCAATGTCGAAGTGCCGGTACGCGGGCTGCCCGCCGCGCTCGAAGGCTTCACCATCGTGCAGTTGAGCGATATCCACGTGGGGCCGACGATCAAGCACGGCTACGTGGACGCGATCGTGCGCGCCGTGAACCAGCTCGACGCCGACGTGGTCGCCATTACGGGCGACGTCGTGGACGGCAGCGTCGCGCATCTCGCCGACCATACCGCGCCGCTCGGCAGGCTCGCCGCGCATCACGGTGTATACCTCGTGACCGGCAACCACGAGTACTACTCGGGCGCGGACGCCTGGGTCGCCGAGTTCCGCCGCATCGGCCTGACGGTGCTGATGAACCAGCACGTCGTGATCGAGCATGGCGACGGGCGGCTCGTGCTGGCCGGCGTGACCGACTACACCGGCGGCCACTTCGATCCCGCGCACCGCAGCGACCCGGTTCAGGCGCTGCGCGGCGCGCCCGACGACGTCGGTACGCGCGTGCTGCTCGCGCACCAGCCGCGCACGGCCCACGCGGCGGCCGACGCGGGCTTCACGCTTCAGCTTTCGGGCCACACGCACGGCGGCCAGATCTTTCCGTGGAATTTCCTCGTGCGGCTACAGCAGCCGTTCACGGCCGGCCTCGAAAAGCTCGGCAGCCTGTGGGTCTATACGAGCCGCGGCACGGGTTACTGGGGCCCGCCCAAGCGCCTTGGCGCGCCCTCGGAAATCACGCGCCTGCGGCTCGTACGCGCACACTGAAGCGTTGTGCGACGGACCGCGCGGCCTTGCCGGTATGATGCGGCAAGGCCGCCGTTTGTCGTCGCGCGTTCGGCCTGCAACGATCCGCCAGCCGGCGTCACCAGGAATCCATCGCTCATGGAAGGCAACAAGCACCTTCATCAGACTGCGTTCTATCTGCTGCTGCTCGGGGTGTCGGTCGCGCTCTGCTTCATCCTCGCGCCGTTTTTCAGCACGGTGCTCTGGGGCGCGATTCTCGCCTTGATCTTTCAGCCCGTGCAGCGCCGGCTCGTCGCCCGCCTCGGGCGGCGGCGCAATCTCGCCGCGCTCATCACGCTCACGATCTGCGTGGTGATCGTGATCTTCCCGCTCACGCTCGTGGCGGGCACGCTGGTCCAGCAGGTCGCCTCGGCCTACCAGCAGGTGCGCGGCGGCAGTCTCGACATCGGCACGTACTTCAGCCAGATCGTGCATGCCCTGCCGCAGTCGATTCAAAACCTGCTCGCGCGCTACGACCTCATGGATCTCGGCGGCCTCCAGCAGCGTCTTTCGGCCGGTGCCGCGCAGATCAGCCAGTTCGTCGCCACGCGAGCGCTGAGCCTCGGGCAGAACACGTTGCAGTTCTTCGTGAGCTTTGGCGTGATGCTCTATCTGTTCTTCTTTCTCGTGCGCGACGGCCGGGAGATTTCGCGGCTCGTGCGCGACGCCATTCCGCTCGACGAGCAGCACAAGCTGCTCCTCATGCGCAAGTTCACGACGGTCATTCGGGCCACCGTGAAGGGCAATGTGGCCGTGGCGGTCGTACAGGGCGGGCTGGGCGGTATCGCGCTGTGGGTGCTCGGCATTCAGGGCGCGCTGCTGTGGGGCTTCGTGATGATGCTGCTTTCGCTGCTGCCCGCCGTGGGCGCGGCGCTCGTGTGGGCGCCGATCGCCGTGTATTTCCTCTCGACGGGCGCGCTCGCCAAGGGCATCGGTCTCGCGATTTTCGGCTCGGTGGTGATCGGCACGGTGGACAACGTGCTGCGCCCCGTGCTCGTGGGCAAGGACACGCGCCTGCCCGACTGGGTCGTGCTCATCTCCACGCTCGGCGGCATCTCGCTCCTCGGCATCAACGGCTTCGTGATCGGGCCGCTCGTCGCGGCGCTCTTCATCAGCTGCTGGGACCTGCTGCGGCGCGACCAGCACATGGTCGAGAACGAGAGCACGCCCGCCGAGGACGAGCCCGTCTAATAGAAGAGGCCGCGCAAGCGCGGCCCTCAATCAAGGCGAGACATGCAGCGGCAAGCCGGCGCGGCCCTGCCGCACGATGCCGGGAACAGGGGCCGCCTGCGTTTCGCCGCCGTCCACGGCCACCGAAAACCCAAACGTGTTGACGCCGTTCGCGCTGCGCACGAACACCGTGCCGCCGTGCATCTCCGCCACGGCCTTGACGATCGAAAGCCCGAGCCCGTGATTCTCGTGGCTGTTCGAGCGCGCCTCCTGAATGCGGTAGAAGCGGTCGAAGATATGCTCGCGCACCACCGGGTCGAGCGGTTCGCCGGGGTTCGACACGGCGATCTCCACGTGACCGTCCTGCGGCGCGACAGTGGCGCAAAGCGTCGCGCCCGGCGGCGAATGCTGGATCGCGTTGACGAACAGGTTGCTCACGGCGCGGCCGATCAGCGAGGTGTTCACCCACGCGCGCGCATCGCCCTGCACCTGCACATGCAACTGCGCTTCTTCCAGCGGCATTTCGAGGAAATCGAGCATGCGCTCGATCTCGGCGCGCAACGAGACTTCCGTGAGCTCCGAAGCGCGCTCGCCGCGATCGCTGCGCGAGAGGAACAGCATGTCGTTCACGATCACGCGCAATCGTTCGAATTCCTCAAGATTCGATTGCAGGGTTTGCTGCAACTGCTCCACCGCGCGGTCGCGCGTGAGCGCCACCTGGGTCTGGCCGATCAGGATGCTCACCGGCGTGCGCAACTCGTGGGCCACGTCGGCATTGAACGATTCGAGGCGCTCGTAGGCCTTGTCGAGGCGCTCCAGCGCGCCGTTGAACGACGTCGCAAGCTCGTGCAGTTCCTCGGGCAGTTCGTCGGTATGCAGACGCTGCCGCCGGTTCGACGGGCTCAGTTGCGCGGCCTCGCGCGACAGGCGCGTGAGCGGCGCCAGGCCGAAGCGCGTGACCGCGCGGCTCAGCAGTGCGACCGCAACGGTGGAAAGCGCAATCAGCACGCCGAGCGCGATGCCGAAGCGCCTTAGCATGCCTTCGGTGCGCACGCAGTCGCTGCCGACCACCAGCTTCACCTGGGGCCGGTCGCCGCTCGCGGGAACGATGAACGTCGTGGTGATGATGTCGTAGCTACAGTCGGGCGGGCGCACGAGCAGATGGTTCGGGCCCACATTGCCGGTCACTTTGCCGACGATGGGCGTGCCGAAGCGAAAGCGCGGGTCCGGACCTTCGACGTAATAGTGCATGCGGCTGTCCGCAGGCGAGAGGTCGCGCAGCTTTTCCTGCACGAAGGCCCACTTCTGCACATCGGGTGCGTGCGCAACGATCAGGCTCGCAATGCGCGCACGCGTGTCGAGCGTTTCGCGCAACTCGTTGAAAAGCTGGCGCTGCATCAGGAAGAAAAGGCCCGCGCCCGTGAGCGTGAACACGACGAGCGACACCGCTGCGAACATCGCCGAAAGCCGCAGCGAGATCGAGCGCTTCATGACAGCTGGCCCCCTTCCTCGCGCACTTCGAGCACGTAGCCCATGCCGCGAATGGTGTGCAGCAGCTTCGCCGCGTGCGGACCGTCAAGCTTCGCGCGTAGCCGTTTGATGGCCGTTTCCACCACGTTCGCGTTGCTTTCGAAATTCACGTCCCACACGAGCTCGGTGATGAGCGTCTTCGAGAGAATCTCGCCGCGCCGCCGCGCGAGCACGGAGAGCAGTTGAAACTCCTTCGCCGTGAGGTCGAGGCGCACGCCGTCGCGCGTCGCGCGGCGGCTGATGAGATCCACCTGCAAATCGCCCACCGAGATCAAGGTGGATTCCTGCGTGCGGGCGCGGCGCGTGAGCGCGCGCAAGCGCTCGACGAGTTCGAGAAACGAGAACGGTTTGGTCAGATAGTCGTCCGCGCCGTCGCGCAAGCCATGCACGCGGTCGTCCACGCGGTCGCGCGCCGTGAGCATGATGACCGGCGTTTCCTTCTTCGCGCGCAATGCGCGCAATACGCCGAAGCCGTCGAGCTTGGGCAGCATCACGTCGAGCACGATCACGTCGAAATCGTACTCGGTGGCCATCCACGCGCCTTCCTCGCCATCCATGGCGACATCCACGATCCACCCTTGTTCCGTGAGCCCGCTGCGCAGGTAGTCCACGACTTTGCGTTCGTCTTCGATAACCAATACTTTCATACCCGCCCTCCTCTTCGCGCGATGCCTTGCGGGTCCGCCCGGCGCGTTGAACCCCGCACCTTGCACCGGCCGCCCGCCGCGGCTCGTGACCGCATGTGCGCGCTTTTATACGCCCTGGTAACGGGCTCGCTCAAGCCCTTTTATGTGTCCCTGCTCCATTCCCCGCCCTGCCGGCTAGCTCCGGCCTGCCGCCACGCTTGTGTCCGCACCCGCGTTCGGCACTTCGCGGCACGTGCCCGCGCTACAGGCAAGCTCGCGCTCTTGCGTGCTCCAGCCGCCGCCCAGCGCCTTCGCGAGATACACCACGGTGGCGACCTGCTGCCCGTGAATCTGCACTTCCTGGCGCTCGCTGGCAAGCAGTTGCTGTTCCGCGTTGAGCACATCGATGAACGCCACGAGGCCGCCCTGATAGCGGTCGTTGGCGAGATCGAAGGACTTGCGTGCGTCGTCCACGGCGGACTGCCCCTCGGTCGATGCACGGTCCAGCACCGACAGGCCCGTTACCGCATTTTGCACCTCCTGGAACGCCGTGAGCACGGTTTGACGATACGAGGCCTGGGCCGACTCGTAGCCGGCCTGCGCAAAGTCCACCCCCGCCGCGCGCTTGCCGCCGTCGAACAGCACTTCGCCGGCCGTCGCGCCCACCGACCACATCAGGCTCGGCACTGAAAAAAGGCCGCCGAAGCGCGTCGATTCCCAGCCGAGCGTGGGCGAAAGCGTGATGTCCGGGAAGTACGCGGAGCGCGCCACGCCGATCTGCGCGTTGGCGGCGGCCATGGCGCGCTCGGCTGAAGCCACATCGGGCCGCCGCTGTAGCAACTCGCTAGGCAGACCCGCCGGCAGCGCGGGCACCGGCAGCGACGTGACTTTCGGCTCGATCGCGAACTCGGGCGCGGGCTTGCCGATCAGCACGGCAATGGCGTTCTGCTCCTGCTGGCGCTGATTCTCCAGCAGATGCACCTGCGTTTTCGTCGCGGCGAGTTGCGCCTTTTGCTGAAGCAGTTCGAGCCCGGAGACCGCGCCGAGATCGTGCTGTGCGCTCACGAAATCGAGCGCCTTTTGCTGCAAGCCCGCCGAGCGGTTCACCACGTCGATCTCGTCGTCGAGTTCGCGCAAGGCGAAGTAGTCGGTCGCGAGTTCGGCCGTGAGCACGAGGCGCGCGTTGGCGAGGTCGTCACCCGCCTGTTCCGTTGAGGCCTGCGCCGATTCCACCATGCGCCGGATGCGCCCGAACAGGTCCAGCTCGTAGCTGATGGTTGCGCCGACATTGACCTCGTTCTGCACGGTCGAGACGTTGGGCGTCGCGTAGTTCGTGAGCGGACGGTTCGCGGAAATGCGCTCGCGCGCGACGCCTGCGTCGAGCCCGACCTGCGGGCTCTGCTGCGAGGACACCGAAGCCAGCGTCGCGCGCGCCTGCGCGTAATGCGCCGCTGCCACGCGCAATGTCTGGTTGCCGGCGAGCGCCGCGCTCTCCAGGCTGCTGAGTTGCGCGTCGTCGAACGCCTGCCACCATTGCGGATCGAGCGGCGCATGCGAGGGCTGCGCCGCATGCCAGTATGAATCGGCGGGATCGACGCGCCACGCGGCCGGGCTTTCGGTTTGCGGCGCCCGGTAATCGGGGCCGACCGTGCACGCGGCCAGGCCAAGCGCACCGAGCGCCGTGAAATACGCGAGCGGCCGCCCTTGCCGGGTTCTTCGCATGCTCACGTCGCGCTCCGCTTCGCGGCCTCGCGCGCCGCTTCGGTCTTGTTCGGCGCGACCACCACGACGCTGTCGCCATCGGCGATCGAATCGCTCGGGTTCAGCACGACGCGATCGCCCGGCTCCAGCCCGCGGCTGATTTCGAGCGTCTGCCCGAGGTCCTGCGCGATCTCAACAGGCTTGAGCTGGATCTTGCCGTCCGCGTCCACGACGGCGAGGCGCGGGCCTTCCGCGCGAAACAGCAAGGTGTTGCCCGGCACCGTCAAGAGGCCCTTCGAATCGGTCTGCAACGCCGCTTGCACGTAGGCGCCCGGCAGCAGCTTGCCGTCATGATTGGGCAGCGAGATTTCAACTTGTAGCGTGCGCGTGGCCACGTCGATGGCCTGCGCCGTGCGCGTGACGGTGCCGTCGAAGGTCACGCCAGGCAACTCCTGCTCGGTCACGCTCACGTGCTGGCCCACCGCCACCTGTTGCGCGTAGGTTTGCGGCACGTCGATATAAAGGCGCAGCGGGTCCGACTGTGCGATCGAAAAGAGCGCCCGGCCCGCGCCACCGTTGCCCGCGTTCACGAGGTCGCCGATATCGACGTTGCGCTGCGTGATGATGCCCGTGATCGGCGCGACGATGCGCTGGAACGACTTCGTCTCCGTGAGACGGCGCACGTTCGCCTCGGCCGCCGCGAGGTTCGCCTGGTCCGTATTGAACGCGCCCTGGCGGTCGTCGAGTTCCTGCTGCGAGACCGCGTCGCGCTGGCGCAACTGCTGCGCGCGATCGAACGAGGTCTTCGCGAGCGAGAGCGTCGAAGCGGCCTGATCGCGCTGCGCCTGCGCCTGCGCGAGTTCCTGGTCGATCTCGGGCGTATCAATCTCCGCGAGCAGTTGGCCCTGCTGCACGTGCGCGCCGATATCGGCGTACCAGCGCCGCACGTAGCCGTTCGCGCGCGAGTAGATCGGCGCCTGGACATAGCCGCGCAGCGTGCCCGGCAGGACGATGCGGCCGTCCGCGCCCGCCGCCACCGGTTGCACGACGCTCACGTACTGCTGCGCGTTCTGCTTCGTGACGTCGGCGAGATGGTGGGCGTTCATGAGGTTCGACACGATCGTGCGCGTGGCGCCGGCCGCCAGCAGCAGCGCAACCACGATCACGGCGAGGCGCGCGCGCTTGCCCGCCTGGCCGCGCGCCGGCAGGTCCATGCCCTGCTCGCCGCCCACGGCGATGTCGAGCGACGAATGGTGGTGAGGTTCGTTCATGTCTTCGGCCATTTTTGACTTAACGGGTGTCGCGCGAGGCGCCGCGCCGCCGCGCCGCACGTTCTCGCTTCGCGGCGGCGCGGTGGGCGAGCCGCGTATGCACGGTCGCGAACATCAGGGGTACGAACAATAGCGTGGAGACGGTCGCAAACAGCAGCCCGCCGATCACCGCGCGCCCAAGCGGCGCGTTCTGCTCGGCCCCTTCGCCGAGGCCCAGCGCCATCGGCACCATGCCGATCATCATGGCGAACGCCGTCATCAGCACGGGACGGATGCGCGTGGCGCCCGCTTCGAGCGCGGCGGCGAGCGGCGTCGCGCCATCGGAGAGCCGCTGGCGTGCGAACGACACCACCAGAATACTGTTCGCGGTCGCGACACCCACGGTCATGATCGCGCCCGTGAGCGCGGGCACGCTCAGGTGCGTGCCGGTGATGAACAGCATCCACGCAATGCCCGCGAGCGCCGCCGGCAACGCGCTGATGATGATGAGCGGATCGGCCCACGACTGGAAGTTCACGACGATCAGCAAATACACGAGCACCACCGCCATCGCAATGCCCACGCCGAGACCCACATACGACGAGCGCATCGTGCCGATCTGCCCGCGCATGGTAATGGTCGTGCCGCGCGGCGCGTGCGCCTGCACGTGCCGGATGATGTCGTTGATGTTCACGCCCACGGAGCCGAGATCGCTGCCTTCCACGCTCACGAGCAGATCGATCACGGGGCGGATGTTGTAGTGCGTGACGATGGCCGGGCCGCCGTGCGGCTTGAGCTGCACGAGGTTGCTCACGAGTTGCAGCGGCGCGTTCGGGTTCGCGCTGCGCGCCGAAACGGGCGTGCCCATCAGCTCGTTCATGGAGGCTTCGCGGTACTGCGGCGTTTGCACGGCGAGCGGATACTCCACGCCGTTTTGCGGGCTCACCCAGAACGCGGGCGAAGTCTGCGTGCTGCCCGAAAGCGCGATCAGCACGTCCTGCGCGACGTTCTGCGGGCTCAGGTTCAACTGCTGCATGCGCGTGCGGTCCATGGCGAGCATCAGCGCGGGTTCGTCGTTGCGCTGCTCGATATGGGCGTCGACGGCGCCCGGCAGTTGCCGCACCTGCTTGAGCAGCGTGCTCGCGAGCGCCATGTCCTGGCCAAGGTTGGCGCCCACCACCTGCACGTCGATCGCCGCGGGCTGACCGAAGTTGAGGATCTGCGTGATGATGTCGGCGGGCTGGAAGAAGAACTCCACACCCGGAAAGCGCTGCGGCAGCAGCGCGCGCAACTTCTCTATATAGACGCGCGAGGGGTCATGGTCGGGCTTCAGTGCAATCTGGATCTCGCCGTCCAGCGTGCCTATCGTGCCCGCGTTGCTGTACGAGAGATTAATGCCGCTATACGGCAACCCAAGGTTATCGACGATCGTTTCGAGCTGGTCGGGCGGCACGACCTCGCGAATCACCTGTTCGACCTGGTCGGCGAGGCGCGCGGTTTCCTCGATGCGAAAGCCCGTTGGGCCTCGCATATGCAGCCGGATATTGCCCGCGTCGACGGACGGGAAAAAGTCGCGGCCAAGGAAGAACACGAGGCCGAGCGAAAGCAGGCAGAAGGCGAGAAACGAACCGCCGAACAACCTGCGGCGCGAGAGCAGCAGGCTCAGCAGTGCGATGTAGTTGGCGCGCACGCGCTCGAATGCATGATTGAAGCGCCAATGGATGCGCGCGAACAGCGAGCCCTCGCTGCGCTGCGCATGCGCCGAAGGATCGTGGCCCTCGAACAGCAGCATCGCGAGCGTGGGCACCAGCGTGCGCGAGAGGATGTACGACGCGATCATCGCGAAGACCACCGCTTCCGCAAGCGGCACGAACAGGAAGCGCGCCACGCCCGTGAGGAAGAACATCGGCACGAACACAATGCAGATGCACAGCGTCGAGACGAGCGCGGGCACCGCGATCTCGCCCGCGCCTTCGAGGATGCCCTCGTGCAACCCCGCGCCCAGGTGGAGGTGCCGCTCGATGTTCTCGATCGTGACCGTTGCGTCGTCAACGAGTATGCCGACCGCGAGCGCGAGGCCGCCGAGCGTCATGATGTTGATGGTCTCCCCGAGCGCGTAGAGCGCGATGATCGAGGCGAGAATCGACAGCGGAATCGACACGGCGATGATGAGCGTGCTGCGCCAGTTGCCGAGAAAGAGCAGGATCATCGCCGCCGTGAGCGCGGCGGCAATGAGCGCTTCGCGCACCACGCCCTGCACCGCGGCCGAGACGAACACCGACTGGTCGAACAGCGGCTTGATGACGAGGTCGGCGGGCAGCGTGTCGCGCGCCTTCGGCAACAGCGACTTGAGCGCGCCCACCACTTGCAGCGTGGAGGCGTCGCCGCTCTTGAGAATCGACATCAGCACGCCGCGCTGCCCGTCCTGGCGCACCACATTGGTTTGCGGCGTGAAGCCGTCACGCACGTGCGCGACGTCGCCGAGATAAGTGGTCGCGCCGTTCACCGTTTGCACGGGAATGCGGTTCAGGCCCGCGAGCGTGTCGGGCGACGCGTTGGTGTCCACGCGGTATTCGGTCTGGCCGAGCTTGGCCGTGCCCGTGGGCAGGATGAGGTTTTGCGCGTTGACAGCGCTGACGATGTCGGCGGGCGTGAGGCCCCTGGAAATGAGCGCGCGCGTGTCGAGATCCACGGAGATCACGCGCGTCTTGCCGCCGTATGGGTAAGGCACCTGGGCGCCAGGAATCGTGATGAGCTGCGGGCGCAGGAAGTTCATCGCGACGTCGGCGAGCGCCTGCTCGCTCATCGACTTGCTGGAGAGGCCGAGCTGGATCACCGGAATGCTCGACGCCGAATAGCTGATCACGAGCGGCGGCGTAGCGCCGGGCGGCATCTGCTTGAGTTGCGCCTGTTCCGATGCAACCGCCTGGGCAATGGCCGTTTGCAGGCTCGCACCCGGTTGCAGGAACAGCTTGATGATGGCGATGCCGGGCAGTGACTGCGACTCGATGTGCTCGATATTGCTGACCGTGGTGGTGAGGCTGCGCTCGTTGACCGAGGTGATGCGGTCGGCCATGTCTTTCGCGGAAAAGCCCGTGTACGACCAGATGATGCTGATGACCGGAATATTGATGTTCGGCAGCACGTCGGTGGCCATCGACATGAGCACGAAGGGCGTGGCCAGCACGATCATGATGGCCATCACGATGAACGTGTATGGCCGTTTCAGCGCGAGATTGACAATCCACATGTCAGCGTTTCGGGCAGCTCAGGCGAGGGTTGGAACGGGGCGCTTTCATCCAGCGAGTGCCGCATCATAGGCAATGGCGGTGGCAGGTCGCTGGCGCCAATATGGCGAAATTGACAGGCAACGTGCGAGGCGCGCAAAAGCGCGGAGGGATCGCTGTTGCAGCGGCGCGAAGCGGCGCCCGGGAAGTGGCGGATATGCGATTGCGCCTGCCGCTTGCCGTGCGTGTGCCTCGCAGTTACCTCTTTAACTGCTTCAATTCACAAGCCGCAAACGCTCCTGATCGCGCAAGTCGCGGCCGTTGCCGCGTCCCTCATAAACGCGTGCCCCGTGTGCGTCCGCATGCGGGTGTAGCGGCGCATCGCACGTGGCGAGCGCGGTTTCCTGCTCGGCGAGCACGAGCGGCACTTTCTCGCGCAGGAACTCGACGAAGGTGCGAATCTTCGCGTCCAGATAGCGGCGCGAAGCGTATAGCGCGTAGATATTGAGCTTCTGCAAGCGATGCGTGGGCAGCACGCGCACGAGGGTGCCGTCGGCGAGGCCGGGCAGCGCCACCGGCACCGGCAGCGGGCCGATGCCCATGCCTTCGCGTATGGCGAGCGCGAGCGCTTCGGGGTTGTTCACCTGGAAGGGCGTCACGCCCGTATGCCGGAAGGTCTCGCCGAGCGGGCCTTCGGAAACCCACTGGCCGGCGGGCAGGCTCGCGTCGGTCAGGTGCAGGCAGGTATGCGACTCCAGATCGTCGAAGGCCTGCGGCACGCCACGCGCGCGCAGGTAATCGGGCGACGCGCAAAGAATGGCGGCGGTGCTGCCCAGGTGCTGAGAAATTAGCGCGGAGTCCTCAAGATCGGCGGCCACCACCACCGCCACGTCGAAGCCCTCCTCGATGATGTCCGGCATCTGCTGGGCGATGGTGAGGTCGACCGAGACCTCCGGCAAATGCTGCTGATAACGCGCGATCAGCGGCATCACATAGTGCTGTCCGAAGCTCGTGCCGCCATACACGCGCAGCTTGCCCGACGGGTTGGCGTGCGCGGCGGCGGCTTCGGCCTCCGCCTGCTCGATGTCGGCGAGGATACGCTTGCAGCTTTGAAAGTAACGCTCGCCGGCCTCGGTCAGCGACATGCGCCGCGTGGTCCGGTTCAGGAGCCGCGTGCGCAGCCGCGACTCCAGGTCGGTGACCGCGCGCGAGACCTGCGCGGTCGTCATCGTTTCGCTCGTCGCGGCGCGCGTGAAGCTGCCGGACTCCACCACCCGCACGAAGACCCGCATATTGCGCAGCGTATCCATCAGAAACTCCTGTTCATTCGCCCTGCCTTTCCCATCTCCACACGAATGGAACCAGTTTCGCGCACGAGCCGTGGCCTGATGCTGACCTGAACATGGCAGCGCCGACAGCTTGGCGAGCCGCCGCGTCCCGCGTATGATCCACGGCGCCCCCGGCGCATCCGCTACGCCTTGCGCGCGAGCACGTAGCCCCGCCGGCACGTGCTTTCATGACAAAACGATGACTCTCGAATTCGCCCTGCGCCTTCTCGCGGCGTTCGCCTGCGGCGTCGCCATTGGACTCGAACGCCAGATGCGCCAGCGCACGGCGGGTCTGCGCACCATCACGCTCGTGGCGAGCGGCGCGTGCCTGTTCGTCACGCTCGGCGCATTGACCGGCAACGGGTCGAGCGGCGTCACGCAAATCGCGGCTTATGTGGTTTCCGGCGTGGGCTTTCTGGGCGGCGGCGTCATCATGCGCGACAAGGGCTCGATTCAGGGCATCAATACCGCCGCGACGCTTTGGTGCTCCGCAGCCGTGGGCGTGCTGTGCGGCGCAGGCCATTACGGCCCGGCGCTGGCCGGCACCGTCGTCGTGCTGCTCACGAACACGGTGTTGCGCGAGGTGAGCCGCATCATCAACGCGACGCCCGTTTCGAATGCGGATCTCGTGCGTGCCTATGTCCTCACGGTCGTCTGCCGCGAAGAAGACGAAGTGCATATCCGCACCGTGCTTTCGAATTCAATGTACTCCACGCCGCTTTCATTTCAGAGCCTGACGAGCGAGGACATGCCCGGCGATGCACAGCGCCTGCGCGTGACGGCGACGATGCGGCTGCATCCGAAATACCAGTCGAAGCTCGAACTCATGGCGAGCCGCCTGAGCATGGAAAAAGGCGTTTCCAGCGTGAGCTGGACGGCCGCCGAACCCGAAATCGCGCCTGAATAAGACTTCGGTCTTGCATCGGCCCGCATTCCTTACGAATGCATTTCTAATGTATTGCGTTTTTTAAAACTATTCCCGCCAGTTTTGAAGAACTGTCAATTCTGGCCGCGTTTCGTGGACGCCCTTTCGCCCTTGGACTAAGCTCCATTCACCGTGATTCGTTCACGCCAACAAGGGGAGTCTATTCATATGGAACACGGCATCATTGCCTGGCTCATCATCGGCGCAATCGCAGGCTGGCTCGCCGGCGTCCTCGTCAAGGGCGGCGGCTTCGGTTTGTTCGTCGATATCATCGTCGGCATTGTCGGCGCGTTCATCGGCGGCTGGCTGGCCGGTCTGCTCGGCATTCATATTGGCGCGGGCATGATCAGTTCGATCATTACCGCGATCATCGGCGCGGTCATTCTGCTCTTTATCATCCGGCTGTTCAAAAGAGCTTAGCGAATTCGCAGCGGTAATAAAAAACGGGAGCACCTTTGCGGGTGCTCCCGTTTTCTTTTGGACACGGCCCAGTTGCCTGGGCTTCACGTCTTATGCGTTGACGGCAAGGCCGCCTTCGCCGGTTGCGTCGAGCAGCATCGAGCCCGTTTCGTTGTAGCGCAGATGCATTTCGTACGCGCGAGCGAGATTGTGCGGCGTCTGGCCGCCGATCTTCAGCGCGTCGCGGTAATAGTCGCGCAGCAGGTCGCGATAGAGCGGATGCGCGCAGTTCTCGACGATCAGCGTGGCGCGCTCGCGCGGCGCCAGGCCGCGCAGGTCGGCAAGACCCTGCTCGGTCACGATCACGTCCACGTCGTGCTCGTTGTGATCGACGTGCGGCACCATCGGCACGATGCTCGAAATACGGCCGTCCTTGGCGATGGCCTTGGTCGCGAAGATCGCGCACGATGCATTGCGCGCGAAGTCGCCCGAGCCGCCAATGCCGTTCATCATGTGCGTGCCGCCCACGTGCGTGGAGTTCACGTTGCCGTAGATGTCGACTTCGAGCGCCGTGTTCAGCGCGATCAGACCGAGACGGCGGATCACTTCCGGATGGTTGCTCACTTCCTGCGGACGCAGCACGAGCTTGTCGCGATAGCGGTCGAGTTCGGCGAGCACCTGGGCCTGGCGCGGCGCGGAGAGCGTCATCGACGCGCCCGAGGCGAACACCATCTTGCCCGAATCGATGAGGTCGAAGGTCGAGTCCTGCAACACTTCGGAGTACATCGTAAGCGCTTCGAACGGCGAATCTACGAAGCCCGAAAGCACCGCGTTCGCGATCGTGCCGATGCCGGCCTGAAGCGGCGGCAGTTGCGCGCTCATGCGGCCGTGCTTCACTTCATGGCGCAGGAAGTCGATGAGGTGGCCGGCAATGCGCGCGGTTTCCTCGTCGGCGGGCAGTACGGTCGAGGGGCTGTCCGCTTCGTTCGTGATGACGATCGCGGCAATCTTCTCGGGCGGGATTTCGATCGCGGTCGTGCCCACGCGGTCTTGCGGGCGCACGATCGGCAGCGGATCGCGATGCGGGCGGCGGCCCGGAATCCACACGTCGTGCAGGCCTTCGAGCGCGAGCGGCTGCGCGAGGTTGATCTCGACGATCACCTTTTCCGCGAGAATCGCGAAGCTTGCCGAATTGCCGACCGAAGTCGTGGGCACGATCGCGCCGGTTTCGGTAATCGCCGCGGCCTCGATGATCGCGAGGTCGAGCTTGCCGAGCAGGTTCGCGCGCAGCATCTCCACGGTCTCGGAGAGGTGCTGGTCGACGAACATCACTTCGCCACGGTTAATGGCCTTGCGCAGCGTCGAGTCCACCTGGAACGGCAGACGGCGTTCGAGCACGCCCGCTTCGGTCAGCACGCGGTCGACGTCGTGACCGAGCGAAGCGCCCGTCATCAGCGTGATACGCAGCGGCTCCTTCTCTTCACGCGCACGGCGTGCGAGTTCGATCGGCACAGCCTTCGTGTCGCCGGCGCGGGTGAAACCGCTCGCGCCGACACGCATGCCATTGCGCACGAGTTGGGCCGCCTCGGCAGCCGAAGTAATTTTCCCGCGCAAGGCGGCACAACGGATACGGTCTTCGTACATCAAAGTCTCCACAAACTCTCTGATCGCCTGGTGCCCATTTTCAGGTCTTGCATCGGCGGCCGTGCACTGCGAGTTTCACAAAACACTGTTGCAACGTTTTTAGAAGCCACAATGCGCAAAACCGCGGCGCCCTGGTGAAGGCGTCGCGGCACATGATTTCAGCGAGGGCCTGCACATGGCTGGCTGCTCTGGATCTCAGCTACCGAAATAAATATTGCAGAAGCTGGCCGGGCCGACGCATTCATCCTTCTTTGCCGGCTTGACGATTTCGCGATGGGCGGGCGCTTGTGCGGCTTGCGTGGCAGCCGATTGCGCGACCTGCTGAGGAACGCTCGCTGCCGGTGCTTCGTTCTGTGCATAAGCAGCGGCGGCGGCAAACAGCGAACAGGCAACAACAGCGATCTTCACGGACTTCATTTTACTCTCCAGTGCTAACGGGTACTGCGAAGCAGTGATGTGACTATATGACTCGGGGTCGAAATGATTAAGAAGGCGGGGTGGAAGGCATATTTCCAGACTGCGGCAAGATCGCGCAGCCCCGCTTTTTCATTGAGTTTTCAACGATCTTTCGGTCGCGCGGCGGCCGCGGCGAGCCAGCGGGCCGAGCGGGGCGTCGCGATCGAGCAGCGCGCTGCGAATAAAGTGCAGATGGCTCAGGAGCCGTTGCACGTCGTGGCGCCTTTCGCGCTCGTGATGCACCGCTGCGAGCGCTTCCTGGGCGATCCAGGTCGCGGCGCGCACGGACACCAGCGCACGATCGAGCAATGCCCCATCCGGGTGCTCGAAAAGGCCTGCAATGTCCTCTTGCACGCGTTCGAGGGCCGACGGCCAGCGCGCGTCGCGAGCGCCCAGCCAGGCCGCCGCTTGCGCCTCGTTGCGCAGGTCGACGACGGCGTGCCCCACTTCGAGCGTGACGAGCATCCAGCGCAGCGCCCGGCGGTGCGCATGGCGGCGGCCGTTGAGCAACAGCCGCAACTGGTGCATCAGGTCGTGCGTGCCGGACTGGAAGCGCTGCCCGAGGCCCTCGAGTTCGCCATGGCAGGCCAGCACGACCTGCCCGCGCAGCGAAACGCACATGCGCTCGACGAGCCAGTTCATATGCGGCGGAAACACGACCGCGAAGGCCAGCGAGGCGACCACCATCGCGGTGACGACGGCGATGCCGTTGTTGATCAGCAGGTCCGGCGTGTAGGCGATCACGTTGTCAGGGCCGGCCAGCAGACAGAAGAACACCGAGAATCCGACCCCGTAGCCCCCTATGCGCGGGCGCGTGGCGAGAAAGGCACCCATGGCGAGCACCGGAGCGAGCGCCGCGCAAAGCAGCGGGAAGCCATCGACGTTCGGATAGACGTAGCAGGTGAAGAGGTAGCCCGTGACGGCGGCAAACGCCGCGCCGACGGCCATCTGCACGGCCATGCGCGACGCGCTCGGCGCCGACGACGTGAGCGCGCACGTGAGCGCCGCGGCGATCATGGCGAGGCCGCCGCTCGGCCAGTCGGTCTCGACCCAGAACCAGCCGATCGCGGCGATCACCACGGCCGTGCGCAGGAAGGTGAACGCCACCACATACCAGCTCGTACGCGGCACGTAGCGCGCGACGCGCGGCTCCTGCGTGAGCCTCGGCTCCGTCAACGAAGCCCAGGTGCGGCTGTAGCGCACGATCTCGGTCGTGAAGCGGTAGATGAGTTCGGCGGACGTATCGAAGTCCGGCAGCGCCTCCGGCAGCGCGCTTTCGAGCGGCCGACGCGTCTCGCGCACGTGGCGCGGCAAGGTGTGCTGGAACGCTTCGAGGCCGCCGGCAAGCCGCAACGCGTAGGTTCGATCGCTTTCGTTCTGGCGCGGCTGCTGCGCAAGCAGCGTTGCAAGCTCGCTGAAATATGGCGCGAGCGGGGCGATCGCCGCGTCGCTCCAGTGCAGTCGTTTGAGCAGTTGGCGCAGCGCGTGCAGACGGGCACACGCGTCCATGAACTCGGAGTTCAGACGCGAAAGCACGCCGCTGCGCGAGCGCATGGTCGGATCTTCGAAAAACGAGAAAGCGCGGGTTGCCTCGAAACCGACCACGTCGTCGACGAGGCCCGCAAATCGGCCTTCGAATGCGCCTCTTTCAAGCCTTCCGGCCAACACAGCAGACGCGAACGAAGTAAAATTAAGATAACGTGTGCGCAAGGTGCGGTCCAGCACCGAGCCCGACTGCCGGGGCACGATCACCGCGCTGACCATGCCCGAGCAGAGGATGCCCACCGCCACTTCGGCGCCGCGCCCCAGCGCAGCGAGAAAGAGGCCGTTGGGCTGCATGACGAGCGGAATACCGATCAGCGCTGCCGTGTAGCCGGCCAACACGTAACCGTACCAGCGAAAATGCCGATTCCTCATGGCAGCGGCCGTACATGCGGCCACCCATACCGTCATTCCGAGTATGTAGAGTTCGGGTTGCTGGATGAACACGGCTCCCAGCACCACCGCCGCGATCATGCCGACGGCGGTGCCAACGATGCGATAGAAGCTCTTTGCGAACACCATGCCGGAGAGCGGCTGCATCAGCACGAACACAGTCGTCATCGCAATGCGCGGCTGCGGCAGGTCCAGCAGCATCGCAATGCCCATTGCAAGCAAGCCGGCCGTGACCGTTTTCAGCAGATGCAGCCAGATCGCACCGTCGCTGCCCTGCCAGTCGTGCAACGCCCGCCTTGCGGCGCGCCAGATGACTTCGGCGCGTCGACGCGAGTCGATCGCTCGATGTATGGCTGGCTGGCGGCTCATGGAAAACGACTACGCTCGGGCTGTTACGAAGAATGTCGCCTGCTTTCGCAGGGATTGCGCAACTCTGTTGCATGGGGCCAAAGCCGGTGCCGTGGACCCGATTCGGCGTCAAGCGCTGAGCCGGATCGACACACCAACTGAGGTCGACTGCTGCCGATTGTAGGAGCGTCACTGGAGCGAATTAACGGGACGGGCGGGGAACCTCCGTTCCAGATCACTCAACAATGACGCGCCCGCCGAGGCGGACAATATCGTTTCTGTGCCTAAGAAGAAGGTCTGATGGATACGTTACAAAACATGCGGGTGTTCGTTCGCGTCGTGGAAGCGGGCAGTTTCACGGCCGCGGCTCAGTCGCTGGACTCGACTACGGGGGCGATGTCGCGCGCGGTGTCGGAACTCGAAGCGCATTTGCGCACCCGCCTGCTCAACCGCTCGACGCGCCGGCTCGCGCTCACGCCCGCGGGCGAGCGGTATCTGAAGCGCTGCTCGCAGATTCTTGCGGACGTCGACAGCGCGGAAGAAGAAGCGAGCTGCGCACACGAACGCCCGGCGGGCGCGCTGCGTATGCACAGCTTCGCGAGCATTGGTCAGCAGTATGTGCTGCCGGCGATTTCGCGCTATCGCGCGCTGCATCCCGAAGTGACTGTCGAGCTGACGCTCTCACAGCGCATGCCGGATCTCTTCGAAGGCAGCAGCGATGTTTCCGTCGTCACGGCGTCTTCGCTGCCGAACTCGGACCTCGTTTCGCACCAGCTTGGCTCGACTTACAGCATCCTGTGCGCGTCGCCGGGTTATGTGCATACGCACGGCGCGCCGCGCACGCCCTCCGATCTCTCGCATCACGACTGCCTGATCCTCAAGTCGCCCGCGGTTCCGGCACACGAATGGACGCTCGAGGGGCCCGAGGGCAGCGTCGAGATGCACGTGGACGGACCGGTGCAGGTGAATATCGCGGAATCGCTCGCGGTGGCGATTCGTGAAGGCATGGGGATCGGCATGCTGCCGGTCTACTCGGCGATCGAAGGCCTGCGCAACGGCACGCTCGTACGCGTGTTGCCCCAGCACAAACTCCAGAAGACGAACGTGTACGCGCTTTATCCATCGCGCAAGTTCGTCGATGCCAAGACCAAGACGTGGGTGGAGTTTATGCGGGCGCATCTTCCGCAAGTGATCGAACGCGACCTGGCGCTGCTCGAAGAACTGACGCAGGAACAACTCGCGGAAGAGACCGAGAATGGGGCTTTGGGAAAGGACGCTTCAGTTGCCGCCCCGGCTCAGAAAACGGCGCTTTGATGCGCGAATCCCGATGCTGATAAAGCAAGAAAGCCGTCCATAGGACGGCTTTTTTATATCGCGCGGTGCCTTGCTCGCACACGCATTTCAGACCCGTAAACGCCAGAACCCCGGCTCTCTTTCGGAGACACCGGGGTTCTGGACTTGCTGCATAAGGAGCCTGACGATTACCTACTTTCACACGGGCAATCCGCACTATCATCGGCGTGGAGTTGTTTCACGGTCCTGTTCGGGATGGGAAGGGGT
>NZ_QLSU01000044.1 GCF_003268775.1 Paraburkholderia unamae | reverse complement strand
CCCTTCCCATCCCGAACAGGACCGTGAAACAACTCCACGCCGATGATAGTGCGGATTGCCCGTGTGAAAGTAGGTAATCGTCAGGCTCCTTATGCTGTAAAGTCCAGAACCCCGGTGTCTCCGAAAGAGAGCCGGGGTTCTGGCGTTTGGGCGCCGGAAAAAGAAGGAGCTGCCTTCGGGCAAAGCAAAAGCCTCCCTCGACTAATTTTCGCTAGTCGCGTGGAGACTCAGGCAACTGGCGCGTACGCAAAGCGTGCGCACCGCTGGGTTCAGTGTCTGCGACGAACCCGGTCGAGCACATGATGCTCGGCCAGCCAGTGATGCATCATGCCTTCGCCGTCGTGCTCCTTCCGGTAGGCGCGCGATTCGAAAATCGATAGCCCAAGCAGCACCAGCAGACCCACAGCAAGACCAATCAGACCCGCAATCGTTTCGGCATCCATGGCAGCCTCCGTTGGTTGCAGCCATGCTCGTATCTTAGAACAGTGTTGCAACGGAAAAAATAGCCAATGCAGCCACGCCGCCACATATTGCGAGCCGTGATCGGATAACCGTTCAGGAAGGATTTGAGCCGATGCACCGTGTTTATCTGGCCCTTGTCATGACCATTATGCTTGCGGCATGCGCCGACAATTCGACGTCCCGCCACCACGGCACGCCGCCACAGGACCCGCCCGATTATCACGGCGTGCCAACCGACGACAGGCCGCCGGTGATGATCGAGAATCCGCCGCCCGCGCAATGAACGCGGGGCGGCGCGAAGCCGCGCGTTTAGCGCAGCGTCGCGGAGGAGGCGGGGCCGATCGCGCCGCTGACGCGAGGCAGCAGCGGTGAAAGCGTCAGGCCGCGCGCGGCCATGAAGATGAGCAGCGCAACCCAGAGACCGTGATTGCCGAATGGGCCGACCAGCGCCCACGACGCACAAAGAAACACGGCCAGCGATACCGCCATCGCCTGCATCAGCTCGCGCGTGCGCGTCGCTCCGATGAAAACGCCGTCGAGCAAAAAGCCCCAGACGGAAACGAGTGGCGAAAGCGCTGCCCACGGCAAGAAGGTTTGGGCCGCAACGCGCACTGACTGCTGGTCGGTGAGTTGTTCGATGATCCAGGGACCGCAGACCCAATAGATCGCGGAAAAGCCCAACGCGCCCAGCGCCGACCAGAGCAGGTTTATCTTCACTGCCTGACGAAAGGCGTTGCGGTTCCCCGCACCGATCGCCGCGCCAACCAGCGCTTCGGCTGCATGCGCGAAGCCGTCGAGCCCATACGCCATGAAGGTCTGGAAGTTGAGGAGGAGGGCGTTGGCGGCGAGGATGGCGTCCCCCTGTTTCGCGCCGAGGCGGGCGAACCAGCCAAACGAGCCCAGCAGGCAAAGGGTGCGCAGAAAAATATCGCGATTGATGGCGACAAGCCGCTTGAGCGCCGCGGGCTCCAGCACGGTACGCAGCGCGAGCGGTGCAAGCCCGCGAGGGCGCAGTTTCCACAGCACGCACGCACCAAACACGAAGCCGAGTGTATCGGCGGTGGCCGTCGCCGCGCCAATGCCGGCGATGCCCCAATGCAGTCCGTAGACGTAGGCGAGCACGGCAACGACGTTCGACAAGTTGATGAAGATCTGCGAAGCCAGTGCAATGCGCACGCGCTGGGTGCCAAGCAGATAGCCCAGCACGACATAGTTGGCCAAAGCAAACGGAGCGGAGCCGATGCGCGCCTGGCAGTAAACGCTCGCGTTGTGCTGCACTTTCGCGCTGCCGCCTATGGCGTCGAGCGCATAGCGGATCAACGGCGACTGAATCAGGAGGATTGCCGCGCCGATCGCGAACGCGAGCAGCAGCGCACGCACGACATTGGCGCGTAAGGCAGAAAAATCACGCGCGCCGAACGACTGGGCGACGAGCCCGGTCGTCCCCATGCGCAGGAAGCCGAAGCCCCAGAACACGAAGTTGAAAAAGAGGCCGCCCAACGCAACGCCGCCAAGGTCGGCCGCGCTGCCGAGGTGGCCTGCCACCGCGGTGTCGACGGCGCCGAGTATCGGTTGAGTCAGATTGGCCAGGACAATCGGAAACGCGAGCGTCAGCACGCGCCGATGCCAGCCTCGCTGGTCGGGCAGGGCCTCGGCGCCGCTCAAGCGCGTTCCTGCACGCAAACCCACGGCGAGACGACGACGGCCCACAGCTCCGGTTTGCGCGCCGCGAAGTCGGCTGCGGTTTCCGCCTGCATGCGTTCGACGAGACCCGCAGACAGCCATTGGGTCACAGCGGTCCCGTCGTCATTGGCGATGGCTTCGGCCACGCTGACGAGATCGAGGTCACGCGCTACGCGCAGCAGCTTGCCTTGCGCGAAGAAGCGTTCGAGATCCTGCCAGTCGATCTTGGCGGTTTCGCCGAGCAGCTTGGCGTAAAGCGGACTGGGATTGGCGTCTTCGGTAGTCATGATGTGATGGGAACTTGTTGCGGCCGATACTATAAACGATAGCGCGCCATGCGACGGCAGGGCGCGATGATGAGCGGCGTACCACACCCTGACCAGGCCATTAATCAGGTTAATGACCGATAACCAGGTTCGAGCCGCCAAAATACAGACAAAAAGACTGATTTAAAAGATCAAACATCTGATCTAAGCGAATTGCGAATTGGTGTATCAAAAACGTACACCCACTCGGATTAATGCGCCGTTACGTGCGCTCGCCCACTAAAGACGGCGAGCTGGAAAATGCCTAAAGAGCGGCGCTTTAAAGAGGCAAAAGGCGTCGGCATAGACGTCGCTGTAAGGCAAGTCTAAGCGACCGGAAAGCCACGCCCAGAAAGCGTTTCCACTACCTGTCACAAGGCCGGGGAGCCTCGTCGCGGCAAGGGCTTTTATGCGTATCGGAGGTCGGTCCCGCTTCCCGATTCGTCGTTGAAAAGTGATGCGACACATAATCCGTGCGCCGTAGCACATTTTCGGCGTAATTAAGTGATTGCGCCGCAAGAAGCCGATTGATAGATTGCGATTCGGCGCATGGTAAACCGGTCCTTTGCCGATATGCGCCAAACCCCCGTTAGCCCGGCTCTATGCCGGGCTTTTTTTTCGTCTGTCGAATGGCGATTCAAAGGTGGAACGGCAGCGTTCAGCGTGCGGGCAGTTGGCGCGTCGGATCGATCGAGCGTCCCTGGTAGCGCAGCTCGAAGTGCAGCATCACGCGATCATTGTCGGAACTGCCCATCTCCGCGATTTTTTGCCCTTGCTCGACGCTCTGACCTTCCTTCACGAGCAGCGTTTGATTGTGCGCGTAGGCCGTCAGGTACTCACCGCTATGCTTGATGATCAGCAAATTGCCATAACCACGCAGACCGTTGCCGGCATAAACCACGGTGCCCGGCGCAGCCGCGACGATCGGCGTGCCCGCCGCGTTGGTGATGTCGATGCCCTTCGAATCGCGCCCGTCGAAATTGCGGATGACCTGGCCGCTGGTCGGCCAGACGAGCGAGATCGACGGTGCAGCGGCGGCCGACGATCCTGCCGAAGCATCGGTAGCGTCTGCGTTATCGCGCGCGGCGGACGCGGACGCGCCCGTGCGCGGCGTGGGACTGGTGCGCACGCTTGCCGTGCCCGCGGGCGGTTCGACGCGCAGGACCTGTCCGACTTCGATCGCATCGGGGTTCGACAGATTGTTCCAGCGCACGATGTTTTGCACGGACTGGCGATTGTTGCGTGCGATCTTGAAAACGGTGTCGCCGCGTTCCACGCGGTAATAGCCGGGTCCGACCGGCGCCGATCCACACGCGGCGAGCAGCGCGACGAGCGCCGCACATGCGATCCGTCTGATTCCTGATGCCAACATTGAACCTCGCATGACGCTGCCTTGCGGCTGACCGATGGCCGCCGCGCTGGCAAAACGCCCGATTTTAGCGGGTTTGCCGGCGTAGCTGGAATTTCGCCTGACAAATGCCTGACGCAACCGGGTGAAGATACGGATGCAGCCCGGCGTAGCGTCCGGCAAACGCGCTTAGCTGGCGAGCGTTTCGACGCCGATGCGCAACGTCGCCGTTTCGGTGTGTCCTGCCGCGAGCGAACGCAGACCCAGACCGTTGTGAATCGCGTCGGGCAGCCCGAGCCAGGGCTCGACGCAGTAGAAGTCCGAGTCGTCGGCTTCCGTCCATGTCGTGACGGCATACCAGGGCAGCGAGCCGGGCCGGTCGAGATCGATCGTCACGCGCCGGCCGAGTCCAGGCGCCACGAGTTGCACGAGAGAGGCGGGCGGTGTCGGTTCGAGCACATGGAAGCGGTCGATGATGCTCGCGTCGTCGAGCCGATATTGAGCGGCGCCGGGTTCGGGCGCGCTGATCGAACCGTCCGCGAGTTGATAGCGGCGCTGTCCGGACGGCATATCTAGCGTGGTCTGCGCGCGCTGTGCGTGAGGCAACGCGAAATAGAAGTGGTGACCTGCGTACCAGGGAAGCGGCGTCGAGCCGGTATTGGTCACGCTCAGCGACACGTCGAGCGTGTGCGCGTCGGCCAGTCGGTAGACCGCTTCGAAACGAAAGGCGAACGGATAGCCGGTGCGCGTGGCATCGGAGTCGACCAGCGTCATGCGCAGCCCGTGCCCGTCGTCGTCCACTTGCGCGGCGAACGGCAGGTCGCGCGCGAAGCCGTGCATCGGCAGATCGCGCACCACGCCCTGGGCGTCGCGCCAGCGTCCGATCTGACCGTCCACGCGATGGCGCCCGAGGAACGGGAAGAGCAGCGGGTTGCCGCCGCGCACGCGCGCCGGCTGGCCCCAGTTCGCATTGTCCGGCCACACGATGACCGGTTGCCCGGCGATGTCCCACGAGAGCAAGCGTCCACCGGCCCACGGCGCGAAGCGCAGGGTGGAGGCGCCACGGGAAAGAGTGAGGATGTCCTGCTGCGGATGAGCGTTCATGGGCAAGCCTGAAGTCGGTGGAAAGGATGCGGCGCGCGTGCGCCAGGCAGGCGGATTGTGCGCCGCTTTCGCATGCGTGGAAACCCTCGTCGGGAAAGCGTGAGTTTTGTTCAAGGGCGGGAATCCGCATAATTCGCATGACCGTGCGCTAGCGCACAGAGCATTTTCGCAGGAGACGTCCATGGACCTCGCAATGGCAATGAGCATGGCGCTGTTCAGCCTCTTTGTCGGCAGCAGCGCGTATTTTTTCTACAAGATGGCGCGCTGACCGCTCACGATTGCGTCCCGCATCACGTCTCCACCGACGAGCGCCGACAGGCGCGCTCGCGTCAGGTTCTAGTCATTCGCAGACAATTTTGTTGCGACGCAGTAATTTTTCCGACAAATGACTCCCGAAGCTTGGCGCTGCAATTCGTGCCAGGCATAATCGGTGCGCTTTGCCGCACCGACTCCGCGACGGTCCGGCCCCTTACACCATCATTACGAGGATCCGCGCGTGAGTCTCTGGTTTCTATTCTTCCTGAGCGTGTTGCAAGGTGTCACCGAACTCTTCCCCGTGAGCAGTCTCGGCCACACGTTGCTTGTGCCGGCCGTGTTCGGCATGCACATCGACAAGCACGCGCCGCAGTTGCTGCCGTTCCTCGTTGCGTTGCACCTGGGGACCGCGGTCGCGCTGCTCTGGTATTTCCGCGAGCGCTGGGTCGCGCTGATCAGCGGCTTCTTCAGCTCGCTGGCCGGCCGCAAAAACGATGATGGCCACATGATGTGGGCGCTCATCATCGGGACGATTCCGACGGGTATCGTTGGCCTCGTGTTCGAAAAGCGCATCGAAGTCATCTTTCACGATCTGCGCATCGTCGCTGCGGCGTTGATGATCAATGGCGTGCTGCTGTGGTTCGGCGACCGCCTCCAGCGCTCGCGCGCGCATCGCCCGCCCGAGAAGCTCACGTTCCGCCAGGCGTTCTTCGTCGGCCTTGCGCAGATCGGCGCACTTGTTCCGGGTTTCTCGCGCAGCGGCCTGACGATGATCGCCGGCAATGCAGCGGGCCTCACCGCGGAAAAAGCCGCTGAGTTCTCGTTCTTGCTCGGCACGCCGATCATCTTCGCGGCCGGCGTGCTCGAACTGCCGAAGCTCTTCCACGCGCGCGACCAGCTCATGACCGCCCTGGTTGGCGGCGTGCTCACCGGTATCGCCGCATGGCTCAGCGTGAAGTTCCTGATGCGCTATTTCGAAGGGCGCGGGCGCCTCGCTTCGTTCGGCCTGTACTGCGTAATTGCCGGCGCGGTGTTCCTTGGCTGGTTTGTGCTGCATCAGCAGCCGGTTTGATCCGGCGTCAGCGTTCCTGCTCCTGACTGGCTTCGTCACGCGCAAGGAGCAGGGCGCGACCGAGCGGGGCGATCGCGGTATAATCCAGCCCCGTCTTCGCGAGGCCCTCATGCGGTCTCGCGCATGGCTACGCGACAGTAGCTCAGCTGGATAGAGCATCGGCCTTCTAAGCCGAGGGTCGGGGGTTCGAGCCCCTCCTGTCGCGCCACATTCCGGGCTTCGCGCCTACGCGGGGCCGCGCCGGGGTCACACGGACCCCATCGCCCAGGTCGTCTGCCACAAACGCGGCAGCGCACACCACCGAACCTGCCCCGCACCAAAGACTCAACGCCCGCGCGCGGCCCACGGTTGCAGCAGCGGCGCAATCATCCTCGCGTGTTCCTGCGCGTCGTAATGGTGGTCGCGAGGATCAGCATTCAGCAGCGAGTCTTTTACGATCCCGTTATCGCCCAGCGAGTCCTCATCGAGCATCACATACGCGATGCCGTTGCTGGCGCAGAACGCCTGCATGGCACTGTTGAATGTCAGCGTCAGCTCGGTGCGCTCGCTTTGCGTTGCGCTCACCTCCCTACGCCGGTTCGCGACTTCGCCCCAGTCGGCGCCGTCCCGGATCGTAGGCAGCGGCGTGCTGACACAGGCAACGTCGAATCGCTCGCGTAGTTCGAGCAAAAGCTGCTGATAGTGGGTGAGGGCAAGCTCGACCATTTCATCGACTGACGCGCCGTACTTCTGCGCCCGATACCAGATCACGAATCCTGTATCGACCTCGCCGATCATGACGACGACCTTGCGGGCCTTCGTACTGGCGATGGCTTCATCAAACTTCTGCTTTGCCGCTGTTACTGCATTCGGGTTCGGCAATCCCGACACCGTCGCGCCCGGTACATTGACGACATCGAAGTGATGATCCGGGAATGCTTGAGCCATATGCTCACAGCTGAACACGAGGACGTGAGAGTCCCCGAGTACGAGAATGTCTTCTTTCATGCGCTTGTTTCAGGTCAAAGGGCGGCGACGAGTATAACGGCCCGCAAGACTCGCACAAGAGGCGCCCCCTCACGCCACCAGCCTCAACGCCACCGGCTCCTCAGCCGCCTGCGCGAGCAGCACCAACCGTCGAAATTCGACCGGACCCGAGATCCCGGGAATCGTCACCGCCGGCGCCTCCGCCCCCGCAACGACAATCGAGCCATAGTCCAGGATCCGTCCCACTACGCTGTGCTCGATCTTCAGGGTCGTGATCCGCCCGAGCGGCAACTCCACAGCGCGGCGCCGGACCAGCCCGAAATTCGCGACGAGCCGCTTGTTCGTCAGCGCGAGCTCCGTCGTCCACCACGCGAGCAGCGAGGCGCCGAACAGCAGCAAGCCTGCGACAAAAAACACCACGGCCGAAATCGGCGACGTCCCCATGGTGCCGATGATCACGCCCCAGATCATCAGCAAGAGGCTCAATGTGATTCGGGGCCCCATTGCCCAAAAGCTCGGGTGTCCCTCGCAGACGATCCGTTCGCCGGGGAGGAGCGTCGATTCCACGTATTTCACAATGACCTCCGTCAATACTTGTGCAGACAGCTACTTGTAAGGTAGTGCATGCCTGCGCGTGAGGTCCGTGGTCAAACGTCGCAATCGGTCGTCGGGGTTCCGTGGCAAAAAAACGGGCAGCCCGCAGGCTGCCCGTCAAACCGGATCGAAAGCATCCGGTGATCGATGGTCGATTACGCTTAGAGCTTGATATCGAGTGCGTTGGTCAGGTCGCCCATCGACTGGGCGCCGTTGCTCTTGAGCGCGGCGTCGCGGTTCGCGAGGCCCGGCAGGGTGGGCAGCGAGTAGCGGCGCGTGATGAGGCGCAGGATCGAGGTCGTGTCGTACTGCGTATGATCGACGTAGCCCTTCTTCGCGAACGGCGAGATGATCAGCGCCGGAATGCGCGAGCCCGGACCCCAGCGGTCGCCCTTCGGCGGCGCGACGTGATCCCAGAAGCCGCCGTTTTCGTCATACGTGACGACCACGACCATGTTGTTCCACTGCGGGCTCTTTTGCAGATGTGCGATGACGTCGGCAATGTGCTGGTCGCCGCTCGCCACGTCGGTGTAGCCCGCGTGCTCGTTCAGGTTGCCCTGCGGCTTGTAGAACGCGACCGCGGGCAGCGTGCCCGCGTCGATGGCCTTGATGAACTCCGTGCCGTCCATGCCGCCGTCGAGCAGGTGCTTCGCGCGTGCGTCGGTGCCCGGTGCGTAGTTCGCGAAGTAGTTGAACGGTTGATGGTGCGGCTGGAAGTTCGGCGCCGTCATGTTCGCGCCGTAGATCACGCCCGACGTGCCGTTCTGCGCTGCGCTCGCGGCCGCGCCCCAGGCACCGCCGTACCACGCCCACGTGATGCCCGAGTTCGAGAGCAGGTCGCCGATGTTCTGCGTCGTTTGCGCCGGCAGCGTGGTTGCGTTCGACGGGTCGGCCAGGTTCTTGTCGCCGCCCGATGCCGCCGCGTTGCCGCTCGGCTGGTACGGCGGCTGCATCGTGTTGACCGCGTAGAAGTCCGGCGTGAGGTTGCCCGATTTCACGAACTTCGGAATGCCGTCGAGCGCCGACTTCGGCGAATTCGACGCGAGCGTGAGCGAGACACCGTCGGCGTCCACGGCCGAGATCGAGCTCGAGGCCGGGCTCTTGTCCGCATTCGCGTAGAGCGGCGTGCACGCGCAGATCAGCCACTGGTGGTTCAGGAACGAGCCGCCGAATGCGCCCATGAAGAAGTTGTCGGCGAGCGTGTATTGCTGGGCGATTTTCCAGAGCGGCAGCTTTTCGGCGCTCGAGGTGTAGTGGCCCATCACGAGGCCGCCCGAGTCGGCCCACGCGGCGAACATGTCGTTCTTGCCGCCGTGGATCTGCATCTGGTTCTCGTAGAAGCGGTGGTACAGGTCGCGCGTCGTGACCGAGAGCGGCACGTTGTAGCCCTTCGCGTCGTCGATGGCGAACGGTGCGTTCGGCATGTTCTCCGTCATCGCGGCGGTCACGACGGGCGTGACGCCCGTTTGCGTGAGACCGTTCCAGACGGTCGGCAGCGTGGCCAGCACGGAACCGTCGCGGTTGAGCTGCTGCGCGCTTTGCGCGCTCACGTTTTGCAGGCCGTTGGCACCCGGGAACGTGCTGTACAGGTTGTCGAAGCTACGGTTTTCCGCATAGATCACGACGATGTTCTTCACCGACGAAAGGCTGGGCTTGCTGTCGTCGCTGCCGCCACAGGCCGCGACGGTCAGCGCCGCTACGGCTGCTGCCGCGATCGGCGTCGCATGGAACCACTTTTTGCTGATCATTTTTTCTCTCTCGCGTTGGGGGCCCGCATGGAGGCCGGCGCGGGAATGACACCGAGCCTTCGGGCGAGCCGCAGTGTCGCAATGGAATTTGACAGCCATATGTAAATAATTACATTCAGCTTTTCTTTGCCCTGTAATTGCATGACGTTCGTCTTACTTCGTGTCATGTAGTCGTCACATCCCTGACATACGCTTTCGCGACTTCGATGCGCAATGTCCGCGCATCGGCATTCGCATCGCAGCGGCGCGACGCCACGTACGCGTCGCATTCAAGCTTCGGGGATCAGGCATGTTGCGTAGATTGACGCGCCGTTCGGCGCGAACACAGGCTCGATGGCAGGGCGGGGCGCGCCGCCCTGGCCGGTTGCTCGTGGTGGCGGCCGCGCTGTCGTCGTTGTTGATGGCGTGTGACGGTGGCGCGGGAAGCGCGGCCGGCGCAGACGTTGCGGCCGGCGCATCCGGCAGCGCCGCCAGTGCGCGCGACGCCAGCGTGCAGTCGAATTCGCGCGCTGCGCAGGGCGTGAAGCTGATGAAAATCGCCGCCCCCGCGCAAGGCGGCCAGACGCGCGCCGAGGTCTACGCGCAGGTGCGCCGCATGACCGTGCTCGGCAAGCAGATGTTCTTCGATCCGTCGCTCTCGGGCTCGGGCAAGATGTCGTGCGCATCGTGTCACAGCCCCGACCATGCGTTCACGCCGGCCAACGCGCTCGACGTGCAGCTCGGCGGCGCGGACATGCATCGACAGGGCATGCGCGCGGTGCCGACGCTCAAGTATCTGCAAGCCGTGCCGGCGTTCGCCGAGCACTATCACGACTCCGACGACGAGGGCGACGAAAGCGTCGACGCGGGCCCGACGGGCGGCCTCACGTGGGACGGCCGCGTCGATCGCGGTTCGGACCAGGCGCGCATTCCGCTGCTTTCGAATTTCGAAATGGCGAGCTCGCCGAAGAAGGTGGCGGCGGCCGTGCGCGCGGCCCCTTACGCCGGGGCGTTTCGCGAGGCGTTCGGCGCGGACGTTCTCAATGACGATGACGCCACCTTCAAGGCCGTGCTGAAGTCGCTGGAGACGTTCGAGCAGTCGCCGGAAGTGTTCTATCCGTACACGAGCAAGTACGACGCGTATCTGTCCGGCAAGGCGACGCTCACCGCCGCCGAACTGCGCGGGCTGCAACTCTTCAACGACGAGAAGAAGGGCAATTGCGCGAGCTGCCACATCAGCCAGCGCGCGAAGGATGGCTCGCCGCCGCAGTTCAGCGACTTCGGTTTGATCGCCGTGGGCGTGCCGCGCAATCGCGCGCTCGCGGTCAATCGCGACCCGCGCTTTTACGATCTCGGCGCGTGCGGCCCGGAGCGCACCGACCTCGGCCACCGCGCGGAATTTTGCGGGCTTTTCCGCACGCCGACGCTGCGCAACGTCGTGCTCAAGAAGACGTTCTTCCACAACGGCGTCTACCACTCGCTGGAAGACGTGCTGCGCTTCTATGCGCGGCGCGACACGAACCCGGAGGAGTTTTATCCGGTGGTGAAGGGCAAGGTGCAGAAGTTCGACGACCTGCCGCGCCGCTACTGGGTGAATCTCAATACCGATCCGCCGTTCGACCGCAAGCCCGGCGACGAGCCGGTTTTCAACGACGCGGAAATCAAGGACGTGATGGCGTTCCTCGATACGCTCACCGACGGCTGGCACCCGGGCGCGCACTGAGCGCCTGGCTCGGGCAGAGCGGGCAGGCAGGGCGCCGCATCAGGCGCCCGCGATCCGAAGGCAGGCGAGCGTGAGCACGACGAACGAGGCGAGCAAGGCCAGCGTGCCGATGCGCACCGTGGCGTCCGGCCAGCGCGGGGCGCGTGCGGAATCGGCGGTGAGCCTCGGAGCGGGAGCCTGCGGTACCGACGTAGGCGGCGTATGCGTATAGCACGCGACGAAAGCCATCAAGCCGATACAGACGAGGACCAGCAGGACCGCGAGGGCCCTGAGTACGATGGAGTAGGTCACGTCAGCTTTTCCTGATGGGATGCGTAGGCAGATGACAGGCCGATCGTAGAGATCGGGCGTCGGCGTCGCCATCGGAGCAATCTGAAAAAGCGGGCGGCGGTTTAGGGTGCACGGACGGCCATGCCGGGCAGGCGAAAAAAGGGCGCATGCTATGCTTTTCGCCGAGCCGTACCGCACACCAAGGAGAACACTCAATGGCCAAGTTGCCTCGTACCCTGCGCGCCCTGAATGCTGCGCTGCTCATCACGATCGGCGTGGGCAGTGCGCATGCCGCCAACCTGGGCTTTCTGAACAACACGCCCATGTCGTTCATGAACCAGGCGGACTACAACTCGCTCCAGAACGCCGTGCGCCAGGCCGTCGAGACCAAGGCCGACGGCGAGAGCACGACGTGGACGAACGAAGGCTCGCGTAACGGCACGCGTATCAACTCGACCATCACGCCGTCGAATACGCAAAAGGAAGGCGACAAGACCTGCCGCGACACGGAAGTCGTCATCACGGCGAAGGGCCAGTCGATGACGCTGCGCCCGCACTTCTGCCGCAAGGGCGAAGGCGCATGGGTTTTCCAGAAGCAGCACTGAGCGCGCGGTGAACGGCAAGATCGTGTCGTGCGGCATCGTGCTGCTCGATCCTGAAGGCCGGGTGTTGCTCGCGCACGCCACCGGCACGAATCACTGGGACATTCCCAAGGGGCAGGGCGAGCCCGGCGAAACGCAAGTGCAAAGCGCGCGCCGCGAGATGGTCGAGGAAACCGGCATCGACGTCATGGCGTCGCGGCTCGTGGATCTCGGCCGTTACGCGTACCGGCGCGACAAGGACCTGCATCTGTTCGCCGCCCGTGCGTCGGCGGACGAACTCGACCTGTCGCGCTGCGTGTGCGTGTCGCTCTTTCCGCGCCGCGAAGACGGCGTGATGATCCCGGAAATGGATGCGTGGCGCTGGACCGCGCCGCGCGACGTCGAGCACTACGCGAGCCGCAGCCTCACGCGGCTGTTCGACACGACGCTCTCGCTCGCGGAGCTGCATCGCACGCTTTGATCCGGCCGCGCGAGCAAGCCGCCGCAGAAATGGAAAAAGCCCGCACGAATCCGTGCGGGCTTTTGCATTGCGGGCGCAGCGTGTGCCTTACTTGCCCCAGCTGTCGCGCAAACCGACGATGCGGTTGAACACCGGTGCACCCGGCTTCGAATCGTAGCGATCGGCGACGAAGTAGCCGTGGCGCTCGAACTGATAACGGTCTTCCGGCGCGGCGTCGCGCGCGCCCGGTTCCAGATACGCCTGCACCACGCGCTTCGAGTCCGGGTTGAGCGCTTCGAGGAAGTCGCGGCCGCCCGCGTCGGGCTGCTCTTCGCGGAACAGGCGGTCGTAGATGCGCACTTCCGCCGGCACCGCGTTGTCGGCGGCGACCCAGTGGATCGTGCCCTTGACCTTGTAGTTGCTCGCGCCTTCGGTGCCCGATTTGCTGTCGGGGAAGTAGTTGCAATGCACGGCGACGATATTGCCTTCGGCGTCCTTCTCCGCGCCCGTGCACTCGACAACGAAGCCGTACTTCAGTCGCACCTTGTTGCCCGGGAACAGACGGAAGTAGCCCTTCGGCGGCGTTTCCTGGAAATCTTCGCGCTCGATCCACAGTTCGCGCGAGAACGCGAACGCGCGATTGCCGCGCTCGGGATGATGCGGATGCACCGGCGCGCTGCACGGCTCGGACTGGCCTTCGGGATAGTTGTCGATGACAAGCTTGAGCGGATCGAGCACGGCGGTCGCGCGCGGCGCCTTGTCGTCGAGGTCGTCGCGCAGCGCGCCTTCGAACACGCTCATGTCGATCCACGAATCGACCTTCGTCACGCCGATGCGCTCGCAGAACAGCTGGATGCTCTCGGGCGTGAAGCCGCGGCGGCGCACGCCGACGATGGTCGGCATACGCGGGTCGTCCCAGCCTTCCACGTGGCCTTCGGTCACGAGTTGCAGCAGCTTGCGCTTGCTCGTGATCGCGTAGGTGAGGTTCAGGCGCGAGAATTCGATTTGCTGCGGCAGCGGGCGCGTGAATACGCCTGCGTCGGCCAGTTCGTTCAGCACCCAGTCGTACAGCGGGCGATGGTCCTCGAACTCGAGCGTGCACAGCGAGTGCGTGATGTTTTCCAGCGCGTCCGAGATGCAGTGCGTGTAGTCGTACATCGGATACACGCACCACTTGTCGCCGGTGCGGTAGTGATGCGCAAAGCGGATACGGTAAATCACCGGGTCGCGCATGTTGAAGTTCGGCGACGCCATGTCGATCTTCGCACGCAGCACGTGCGCGCCTTCTTCGAACTCGCCCGCCTTCATGCGGCGGAAGAGGTCGAGGTTTTCTTCGACGGAGCGATCGCGGAACGGCGAGTTCTTGCCCGCTTCCGTGGCCGAGCCGCGGTTGGCGCGCATCTCTTCCGGCGACTGGCTGTCCACATAGGCACGGCCGCGCTGGATCAGCAGTTCGGCGAACTCGTAGAGTTTGTCGTAGTAGTCGCTTGCGTAGAAGAGGTATTCCTGATCGGCCTTCTTCCACTCGAAGCCGAGCCACGTGACCGCGTCGACGATCGAGTTGACGTACTCGACGCTTTCCTTTTCCGGGTTCGTGTCGTCGAAGCGCAGGTGGCACACGCCGCCATAGCGCTTGGCCACGCCGAAGTTCAGGCAGATGCTCTTGGCGTGCCCGATGTGCAGATAGCCGTTCGGTTCCGGCGGGAAGCGCGTTTCGACACGCTGCGCCCACTTGCCCGACTGGTTGTCGTCGTCGATGATGTTGCGGATGAAATTGGATGCCGCAGGCGCGTCCGTGCGGTCGGCGTCTTTACGTTCGGTATTCATGCGAAAAGGGAGTCGTTCGAGGGCGCCCTGGAAAAGGTAAACAACGCGTAATCGGGCGCCCATTGGTGTCTTCCATTCTACCTGACGCGACCCGCCACGCTAGTCCCGGTGCCGGATCGTCGCGCGGACCACAACAAGCGAGGGGAAAAAGTGACGACGAACGAAACGCGCGTGCTGGTGCTGCCGGGCTATATGAACTCGGGGCCGGGACACTGGCAAACCCGCTGGGAAGCCGCGCACGCGGGCTTCGAGCGGGTGCAGATGCCCGACTGGCTGCACCCGGATTGCGATGCATGGTGCGCGACGCTGGAGGCCGCCGTGGCGCGCGCGCCGGACGGCGTGCGCCTCGCCGCGCACAGCCTGGGGTGCCTCACGGTTGCGCACTGGGCCGCGCGCCACGCGAGCGCCGCGACGCGCGCGAAGGTGGCGGGCGCGCTGCTGGTGGCGTTGCCCGACCCGCACGGACCCGAATTTCCGCGCGCTGCACGCGGGTTCGAGCCGGTGCCGCTGGCGGCGTTGCCGTTCGCGAGCGTCGTCGTCGCCAGCAGCGACGATCCGTATGGCGGCCTCGGGTTTTCGGAGCGCTGCGCGAAAGCGTGGGGCGGCCGCTGGATCGACATCGGCGCACGCGGTCATATCAACGCGGAAAGCGGCCTCGACGACTGGCCGCAAGGGCTGGACTGGCTGATGTCGATGGGGAGGCCCGGCGGCCCGGCCGCCGCCTGAGCATCACACCACGCCTTTGCTGCGCAGCGCCGCCACCTGCGCGTCGCCATACCCGAGCACCTCGCGCAGCACCGCATCGGTATGTTCGCCGAGCGTGGGCGGGTGGCTCGCCACGCGCGGCGGCGTCTCGCTCATGCGGATGGGGTTGCCCACGAGCCGCGCCGTGCCGCCCGAAGGGTGCGGGACATCCACCTGGAGCCCGCGCGCGATCACCTGTTCGTTCTCGAACACCTCGGCGAGATTGTTGATCGGCCCGCACGGCACGCCCGCGGCTTCGAGCGCGCCGATCCAGTCGGCCTTGGTGCGCGCGCGGATCAGATCCGCCACGATCGGCACGAGCGTGTCGCGATGCCGCACGCGCTCGGGGTTGGTCGCGAAGCGCTCGTCGGCGGCCAGCTCGGTGCGGCCCGCCACCTCCACGAACTTGCGGAACTGCCCGTCGTTGCCCACCGCGAGGATGATCCAGCTGTCGCTCGTCTGGAACGCCTGATAGGGCACGATGTTCGGATGCGCGTTGCCCCAGCGCACGGGCGGATTGCCGCTCGCCAGGTAGTTCGAGTTCATGTTCGCGAGCATGGCCACCTGCACGTCGAGCAGCGCCATGTCGATGTACTGGCCCACGCCCGTGCGGTCGCGGTGCGCGAGCGCCGTGAGCACGGCAATCGTCGAGTACATGCCGGTCATGAGATCGGCGATCGCCACGCCCGCTTTTTGCGGGCCGCCGCCCGGCAGCGCGTCGCGCTCGCCGGTGATGCTCATGAAGCCGCCCATGCCCTGCACGATGAAGTCGTAGCCCGCGCGCGAGGCGTACGGCCCCGTCTGCCCGAAGCCGGTCACCGAGCAATAGATGAGGTCCGGTTTCACCTCGCGCAGCGACGCATAGTCGAGGCCGTACTTCTTCAACTGCCCGGCCTTGTAGTTCTCCAGCACGATGTCGCTTTGCGCGGCCAGCTCGCGCACGATGCGCTGCCCCTCGGGCGTGGCGATGTCCACCGTCACCGAGCGCTTGTTGCGGTTCGCGGCGAGGTAGTAGGCGGCCTCCGCGGTGTCCGCGCCGTCGGGCGTCTTCAGGTACGGAGGCCCCCAGTGGCGCGTGTCGTCGCCGGCGCCGGGGCGTTCCACCTTGATCACGTCGGCGCCGAAGTCGGCGAGGGTCTGTGCGCACCACGGTCCGGCGAGGACGCGGGTGAGATCGAGTACGCGAATATGGCTGAGAGCGCCCATGCTGTGTCTTCCAATGTCGTTCTGAGGCGGGGCGCGAGCGCGCGTGGCGCGCCGGCCGTTGCTGGCAATGGTAAGCGATCCGGCCGTCACACGCCAATTTCCGGTACAAAGTTCCGCACTGCGGAACATCAAGCGGTCGTGAACGGGCTGCCTGTTCGCTGTCGTGCGCATGCAAACCGCGCCGGACGTGCCGCCGCGAGGGCGCGTCGATCCCGTATAATCGTTCGATTCAGCATCGGGGTTTTCGCCACTGGCCGGGGCCCCGACCACGACAAAGATTCAGCACCGGACGCCCCAGGAAGGACCCAACGCACGCCATGAAAGCCGCCGACATCCGCGAGAAATTCCTCAAGTTCTTCGAATCGAAGGGCCACACGATCGTGCGCTCGTCGAGCCTCGTGCCGGGCAACGACCCGACACTGCTCTTCACCAACTCGGGCATGGTGCAGTTCAAGGACGTGTTCCTCGGCACCGACAAGCGCCCGTACACGCGCGCCACGACCGCGCAGCGCAGCGTGCGCGCGGGCGGCAAGCACAACGACCTCGAAAACGTCGGCTACACGGCGCGTCACCACACGTTCTTCGAGATGCTCGGCAACTTCTCGTTCGGCGACTACTTCAAGCGCGACGCGATCCACTACTGCTGGGAACTGCTGACCAAGGTCTACGCGCTGCCGGCCGAAAAGCTCACCGTCACCGTCTACCAGGAAGACGACGAAGCCTTCGACATCTGGGCGAAGGAAATCGGCGTGCCGGTCGAGCGCATCATCCGCATTGGCGACAACAAGGGCGCGCGCTACGCGTCGGACAACTTCTGGCAGATGGCCGACACCGGCCCCTGCGGCCCGTGCTCGGAAGTGTTCTACGACCACGGCCCGGAAATCTGGGGCGGCCCCCCGGGTTCGCCTGAGGAAGACGGCGACCGCTTCATCGAGATCTGGAATCTCGTGTTCATGCAGTTCAACCGCGACGCCCAGGGCAACATGACGCCGCTGCCCAAGCAGTGCGTCGACACGGGCATGGGTCTGGAACGTCTTGCCGCCGTGCTCCAGCACGTGCACAGCAACTACGAAATCGACCTGTTCCAGAACCTGATCAAGGCCGCTGCGCGCGAAACCGGCATTGGCGATCTCGAGAATAACTCGCTGAAGGTCATTGCCGACCATATCCGCGCGTGCTCGTTCCTGATCGTCGACGGCGTGATCCCCGGCAACGAAGGCCGCGGCTACGTGCTGCGCCGTATCGTGCGCCGCGCGATCCGCCACGGCTACAAGCTCGGCAAGAAGGGCGCGTTCTTCCACAAGATGGTGGCCGATCTGGTCGCCGAAATGGGCGCGGCGTACCCGGAACTCACCGAAGCGCAGCAGCGCGTGACCGACGTGCTGCGTCAGGAAGAAGAGCGCTTCTTCGAAACCATCGAGCACGGCATGTCGATTCTCGAAGCCGAGCTGGCGGACCTCGAAGCCAAGGGCCACAAGACGCTCGACGGCGAACTGGCGTTCAAGCTGCACGACACCTATGGCTTCCCGCTCGACCTCACGGCCGACGTGTGCCGTGAGCGCAACATGACGGTCGACGAACCGGCGTTCGACGAAGCAATGGCGCGTCAGCGCGAGCAGGCGCGCGCGGCTGGCAAGTTCAAGATGGCGCAGGGCCTCGAATACTCGGGCGCGAAGACCACGTTCCACGGCTACGAAGAGATCGCGTTCGACGACGCGAAGGTCGTCGCGCTTTACGTGGATGGCGCGTCGGTCAATGAAGTGAAGACCGGCCAGGACGCCGTGGTCGTGCTCGACCACACGCCGTTCTACGCGGAATCGGGCGGCCAGGTGGGCGACCAGGGCGTGATCTCGAACGCAAGCATCCGCTTCGCCGTTGCCGACACGCTCAAGGTCCAAGCCGATGTGAGCGGCCACCACGGCACGCTCGAACAGGGCACGCTGAAAGTGGGCGACGTCGTGAAGGCGGAAATCGACGCCATCCGCCGCGCCCGCACCGCGCGCAACCACTCGGCCACGCACTTGATGCACAAGGCGCTGCGCGAAGTGCTCGGCGCACACGTGCAGCAGAAGGGCTCGCTCGTCGACGCGGACAAGACCCGCTTCGACTTCGCGCATAACGCGCCGATGACCGACGACGAAATCCGCCGCGTCGAGCAGATCGTCAACGCGGAAGTGCTCGCGAACGCGCCCGGCATCGTGCGCGTGATGTCCTACGACGACGCGGTGAAGGGCGGCGCGATGGCGCTCTTCGGCGAGAAGTACGGCGACGAAGTGCGCGTGCTCGACCTCGGCTTCTCGCGCGAACTGTGCGGCGGCACGCACGTCACGCGCAGCGGCGACATCGGCCTCTTCAAGATCGTGATGGAAGGCGGCGTGGCCGCGGGTATCCGCCGCGTGGAAGCGATCACGGGCGACAACGCCGTGCGCTTCGTGCAGGACCTCGACGCGAACCTCAACGCGGCCGCCGCGGCGCTCAAGACGCAGCCGGCGGAACTCACGCAGCGCATCGCGCAGGTGCAGGATCAGGTCAAGTCGCTGGAAAAGGAACTGGGCGCGCTCAAGTCGAAGCTCGCTTCGAGCCAGGGCGACGAGCTCGTGAGCCAGGCCATCGAGGTGAACGGCGTGCACGTGCTCGCCGCGACGCTCGAAGGCGCGGACTCGAAGACGCTGCGCGAGACCGTGGACAAGCTCAAGGACAAGCTCAAGAGCGCTGCGATCGTGCTGGCGGCCGTCGAAGGCGGCAAGGTCAGCCTGATCGCGGGCGTGACAGCCGAGGCGAGCAAGAAGGTCAAGGCCGGCGAACTCGTGAACTTCGTCGCCCAGCAGGTGGGCGGCAAGGGCGGCGGCCGTCCCGACATGGCGCAGGCGGGCGGCACCGAGCCGGCCAACCTGGCGGGCGCGCTGGCAGGCGTGAAGGGCTGGGTCGAAGCGAAGCTGTAAAACGCGTGGCGGCCGAAACGCCGCCGCGATGAAGAAGGGCTGTCCGTGTCGGCCGGCGTGAGTGCTTCAGCACTTGCGCCGGTCCCGGGCAGCCCTTTTTGTTTGGCGTCGCTCAGGCTTGCGCGCCGCTGGACTCCGCCGCGCTGCCTGTGCTGCCTGTGTTGCTCGTCGTGCCACTCGCCGCCGCCGCATGCCCGATGCGCTGCGCGTGCTCCAGCAGTGCGTCCTTCAATGCGCCGAGCGCGGGCGAAAAGTGCCCGCGCCGCCAGACGAGCAGCGTGTCGATCCGGCCGTGGGCGCCGAGCGAATGAATCGCGATGTCGTCGACGCTGCGTTGCACGTCGAGCACCGAGCGCGGCGCAACCGCGACGCCCGCGCCCGCCGCCACGCACGCGACGATCGCGTGATAGGAGCCCAGCTCCATCACGCGCGTGGGCCGGATGCCGTGCTCCAGATACCAGCGCTCGACGTAGCTGCGATAGGCGCAACCGCGCTCGAACGCCACGAGCGTGGAGAGCGCGACATCGCAGGGCTGGCGGATCGGCCGGTGGCCGCGCGGCGTGAGCATCACGAGTTCTTCGTGATATACGGGCACGTGCTCGAACGTGGCGGCGTCGGGCGGCCCGCCGATCGGCGTGGCGACCAATGCCGCATCCACCTCGAATTCGCGCAGACGCTCGAGCAGTTCGCCGGTCGTGCCGGTCTCCAGTTCGAGCGTGACGTCGGGCCATGCCTGGTGAAAGTGCGCGAGCACGCCTGGCAGGCGGCTTGCCGCCGCGCTCTCCATCGTACCCAGCCGCAGCCGCCCGGCGGGACGCCCGGCTTTCAGCGCGTGGCGCGCTTCGTCGGCGAGGGCGAGCAGGCGCTCGGCATAAGGCAGCAGCGTTTCTCCCGCAGGCGTGAGCACGAGACGGCGGCCGTCGCGCGTGAAGAGCGGCGTGCCGAGTTGCTCTTCCAGTTGCTTGATGCGCGTAGTCACGTTCGACTGCACACGGTTGAGCTTGGCGGCGGCGCGCGTCACGCCGTTTTCGCGTACGACCGCCCGGAAGATCGCCAGCGCGGCGAGATCCATATTTCTCTCCTCGGGATGCTTTGGTTCATGATAATTCATTTTTCGTGAACGAAAGCGTCGCCTAAGATGGTAGCCAGTGCCATTGCTGCTGCCAATCATGAACGACTACGTCCCCGGTGCTGTCCCCGTTTCCCAGGCTCGTCCCCACGCCGGACGGCGCGCCGCGCTCGCTTGCATGGCGACGCTGGCCGTGGCGCTGGGGGTCGGGCGTTTCGCCTTCACGCCACTGTTGCCGCTGATGCTGCATGGCGGCGCGCTCGACCTGCGCCAGGGCGGCTGGCTCGCCTCGTTCAATTACGCGGGCTATTTCGTCGGCGCGATCAGTTGTGTCGCGCTGCGTTTCGCGCCCGCGCGCATCGTGCGCGCGGGTCTCGCGGCGACGATCCTCCTCACGCTCGCGATGGGGCTCACGCAGCAGTTCTGGATCTGGGCGGCGGTGCGCTTCGTGGCGGGCGCGGTGAGCGCATGGACGTTCGTGTTCGCCTCGCAATGGGGGCTGCGGCGGCTCGCGCAACTGGGCGCGAACGAGTGGGGCGGCGTGATCTACACCGGGCCTGGCTTCGGCATCATCGCCACCGGCCTGTTCGTGAGCGTGGCGGGCGGACTTGGCGCGCGGGCGGGGTGGATCGGCTTCGGGCTGATCAGCGCGGTGCTCGCCGTGATCGTGTGGCCGGCCTTCGGCGAGGACATGCGTGCCCAGGGGCCGCGCCCGGGCGAACCCGCCAAGGCGAGCGTCGCGCACGAGGACCACGCAGGCCGCCGCGCCGACGCCTTCTGGCTCGTCTTGCTCTACGGCGTGCCCGGCTTCGGCTACATCATCACCGCGACTTTCCTGCCCGTGATCGCACGTCATGCGTTGCCGGGGTCGGCCTGGCCCGACCTGTTCTGGCCGATGTTCGGCGTGGCGCTGATCGTGGGCGCCTTGCTCGCGGCGCGCCTGCCGCTGCATTGGGACAATCGTCTGATGCTCGCGGGCTCATATGTGTTGCAAGCCGTGGGTATCGCGCTTGGCATCGTCTGGCCGAACGCAGCGGGCTTCTCGTTCGGCAGTCTGTTGATCGGGCTGCCGTTCACGGCGATCACGCTTTTCGCGATGCGCGAGGCGCGCCTGCTGCGCGGCGAGCATGCGGCCGCGCTGATGGGCTACGCAACGGCTGCCTACGGCATCGGGCAGATCGCGGGGCCGCTCGTGGCCGCGCCGCTGGCGGCCTCGACGGGCTCGTTCTCGCCTTCGCTGTGGCTTGCGGCGGGCGTGCTCGTGGCCGGAGCGCTGGGGCTCGTGTGGCGGGTTCGGGAGGGACGGGCGGGATAGCGGGATAGAGGCAGCCCCGAAAAGCGGGCCGCTCCTTAAGCAGACGGCCCGCCCGTATGGAATCAGTCTGGCGCTGATCAGCGGAAGTAGTAGTGCATGCCTACCGTGAAGCTGTTGTTGTTCCAGCTCGAATGTTGGGCGTTCGTGTGATCGCCGGTCCATTCGGCGCTCACGCCCAGATGCTTCGTCGCGGCGTATTCCACGCCGAGGCCCCAGTGCGGGCGCGTGGAAGGCCAGTCCACCGTGAATCCCACGCGCGCGTACGGCATGATCTGGCCGAACGGCGCGGCGAGCGGCAAGCCGAGCTTGGCGTCGATGCCGCCGTCCTTGTAAGTGGCCGAGCCGTGGTGGAAGTCCGCGAACGCTTCGGCGCCGAGCATGACGGAACCGATATCGAAGCCGTAACCCGCGGTGAGGCCCGGGAACACGGTGGTGTGCGAGGGCTTGTTCACCTCACCCGATGCACTCGACACGTTCGCGCCCACCTTGAAGCCCACATAGGGGCCCGAGAACAAACTGCCCGCAGGAGAAAGGATCATGACGTCGGCGTGAGCGAGACCAGCGGTTGCTGACAGCGAAATAATAAGGAAGCCTAATATTTTTTTCATGAAATCTGACAATGATTGAATCAGGCGAAAAGCGTCTCGGCCGATAACGATGCACGGCGCATGGCGGTGCACATCGATCAGGTCAACAATTGTCAGGTCGCGCGCCGGTTGCGTTAGCGCACTAAAATAGACGCTTCGCGCCAGCCGCGAGCGCGCCCGCCGGGCCGCGCGGCCTGCCTTGCGCGCCATCGAACCGCATCACACTCCATGAGCGACTACCAGTTTTGCCCGCGTTGCGCCTCGCGTTTGACCGAACGCGCCGACCCCGCCCACGAAGGCGGCCGCGTGCGCCTTGCCTGCCCGGACGAGATCTGCGGCTATGTTCACTGGAACAATCCGCTGCCGGTCGTCGCGGCGATCGTCGAGTACGAAGGCCGCATTCTGCTCGCGCGCAATGCCGCGTGGCCCGAGGGGATGTTCGCCCTCATCACGGGCTTCCTCGAAAACGGCGAAACGCCGGAAGCGGGCATTGCGCGCGAGGTGCAAGAGGAAACCGCGCTGCGCGCGGAGAGCGTCGAGCTGGTCGGCGTGTACGAGTTCATCCGCAAGAACGAGCTCATCATCGCGTATCACGTCAAGGCGTCGGGCACGATCGCGCTCTCGCCGGAACTGCTCGAATACCGCCTCGTCGAGCCCGCGAAGCTGCGGCCCTGGCGCGCGGGCACGGGCCAGGCGCTCGGCGAATGGATGCGCCGGCGCGGCCTGCCGTTCGAATTCGTCGAGCGCCCGGGCCAGTAACGGCCGCGTTCCCCGCACCGCTTTCCCGTTCCGCTTTTTCTGGATCTCGCCGATGAACCGACCCATAACCGTCGCCCGCTCCGGGTATCGCCATTTCCTGCCGATCGGCACGCGCTGGATGGACAACGATGTCTACGGCCACGTGAACAACGTCGTCTACTACAGCTACTTCGATACCGTGGTGAACGAGTATCTGATCCGCGCGGGCGCGCTCGATATCGAGCATGGCGCGACCATCGGCCTCGTCGTCGAAACGCAGTGCAACTACTACGCGCCGCTCGTGTTTCCCGAGCGCGTGGAGGCGGGGCTGCGCGTGGCGCGCCTCGGGTCGTCGAGCGTGCGTTATGAAGTCGGGCTCTTTCGCGAAGGCGAGGACGCGCCCGCCGCGCAGGGGCATTTCGTGCATGTCTACGTCGATCGAGCGACGCGCCGTCCCGTGAGCGCATTGCCCGTCGCGCTGCGCACGGCGCTGGAGCCGCTCGTGGTCGAGAGCGCCGAAGCGCCCGCGTCGCGCGCCTGAACGCCGCCGGCACGTACGTCACGCCCGTTACAGACGCAAGCCCCCATCACCCAGGACGCCCGCGTGCAGGCCTTTGTCATCGACGCGCTCAACGGCATCAGCTACGGCCTGCTGCTCTTCATGCTGTCCGCCGGGCTCACGCTGATCTTCAGCATGCTCGGCGTGCTCAACTTCGCCCATGCGAGCTTCTACATGCTCGGCGCGTACCTCGGCGTGAGCTTCGCGCTGTGGCTCGGCTTCGGCTGGGCGCTCGTGCTCGCGCCGCTCGCGGCGGGGCTGGCGGGCGCGCTGTTCGAATGCATGCTGCTGCGTCGCGTGCGGCCCGCCGGGCCGCTCAACGCGCTCCTGCTCACCTTCGGCGCGGCCTATGTGATCGGCGAACTCGTGAAGCTCGTGTGGGGCTTGCAGCCGCTTTCCGCGCCATTGCCCGCGCCGCTCGACGGCCCGCTTTTCACGGTGGGCGGCGCGGCATTCTCGCGTTACCGCGCGTTCACGATGGCGGTCGCCGCCGCGATGCTCGGGCTGCTTTACGCGGTGCTGCGCATCTCGAAGACGGGTCTCGTCGTGCGCGCGGCGCTCACGCATGCGCGCGCGGTGGAGGCGCTCGGCCACGACGTGCCGCGCGTGCAGACGATGATCTTCGCGCTCGGCACCGCGCTTGCCGCGCTGGCGGGCGCGGTGGCCGCGCCGCTTTTCGTCGTCGAACCGGCGATGGCCGAGTCGGTCGGCTCGATCGTGTTCGTGGTGGTGGTGACGGGCGGCCTCGGGTCGCTGGGCGGCGCGTTCGTCGCGTCGCTCGCCGTGGGCCTGCTGCAAACCTTCGCGGTGGCGAGCGATCTCACGTTCGGCGGCGTGGCCGCGCGCTTCGGCGCGCACGCGCCGCCCGCCTGGGAGGCGCTCACGCTCGCGCAACTCGCCCCCTTGCTGCCCTATCTGCTGATGGTCGCGATGCTTGCGGTGCGCCCGCGCGGCCTGTCCGGGCAGCGCGGCGACGACGACTGACTGCGCGCCTCCCATGAGCCTCGACAAGCGTTCCGCAAGCGCACCCTCAGCAACGCACGCCGCCGTCCCGCGCGCGGGCAGGACATGGCGCGCATGCGCGCCGTGGCTCGTGCTCGCCGCCTGCCTGATCGTCCCTCCACTCGTCGGTGCATGGCTGTCGCCCGTGCTCGCGCCGCAAGGCTGGCTGCTCGCTTGCCTCGCTCAGGCCGCGACGATGGTCGTCTTCGCGCTCTCCTATAACCTGCTGCTCGGCGAGACCGGCTTGCTCTCCTTCGGCCACGCCGCGCCGGCGGGCCTCGGCGCGCTCGCGGCCGCGCACCTGTTCAACCGCTATGCGTTGCCGTTGCCGCTCTTGCCGCTCGCGGGCGGCGTGGGCGGGGCCGCGTTCGGTGCGTTGACGGCGCTCGTGGCCGCGCGCCGCGCGGGCACTGCCTTCGCGATGATCACGCTCGGCCTCGGCGAACTCGTGGCCGCCGCCGCGTGGGCTTTGCCGGGCTGGTTCGGCGGCGAGGCGGGCGTTGCCATCGACCGCGCGAGCGGTCCCGCCATCGCGGGCTGGACCTTCGGCCCGGCGCGCGAAGCGTACTGGGTGATCGCCGTCTGGTGCCTGGTGGCGAGCGCGGCGATCTTCGCGCTCTCGCGCACGCCGTTCGCGCGCCTCGCCAACGCCGTGCGCGACAACCCCGTGCGCGCGGCGGCGCTCGGCGCGACGCCCGCGCGCGTGCGCGCGATCATGATCGTCTGGAGCGCGGCCTTCGCGGGCGTGGCGGGCACGCTCACGCTCATCAATGTCGAACTGGCCGCTGCCGAGAGCGTGGGCATGATGCGCTCGGCGGCCGTGCTCATTGCCACCGTCACGGGCGGCGCGGCGTCGTTCTTCGGTCCGGCGCTCGGCGCGTTCGTGTGGGTGGCGTTCAGCGTGGGCGTGGCGAGCGTCTCGCGCGGCTGGATGCTCTATGTGGGCCTGTTCTTCATCGTCGTGGTGCTGGGCGCGCCCGGCGGGCTCGCGGGCTGCGCCGCGCGTGAGCGTGCGCGGCTCGCCCGGCACGGCTGGCGGCGTTGCCGCGCGCCGTGGCTGGCCGCAACCGTTGCGGCGGTCAGCGCGGCCGCAGCGCTCGTGCTCGCCGTGCAGTGGGCCTATGCCGCGCGTTTTCGCGATGACGATCCCGGCGCGTGGTTCGCCGCGCCCACAGCGGCAACCGCCTGGGCACTGGCGGCCCTCATCGCGGCGCTGGGGGGCTTCGCGTGGCTGGCCGCGCGCCGTGCCGCCGTGGCCGCACGCGCGCTCGACCCGGCCGCGCCGGAGGGCCAAACGCGATGACCGACACAATGACCGACGCGTTGCGACTGACCGGCATCGAAAAGCGCTTTGGCGACACGCGCATCCTGCGCGGCGTCGATCTGAGCGTGCGCGCGGGCGAGCGCCATGCGCTGATCGGACCGAACGGCGCGGGCAAGTCCACGCTGTTCAGCCTGATCGCGGGCGAGCGCAGACCGAGCGCGGGCCGCATCGAATTGAACGGCGCCGATACCACGCGCCTCGCGCCGGCCGCGCTGAGCCGGCGCGGCCTCGCGCGCAGCTTCCAGACGACGAGCGTGTTCGCGCGCCTGAGCGTGATCGAGAACCTGCGCTGCGCGGTGCTCGCCTCGCAGCGCGGTGCGGCGGGCTTCGCGGCGCGCTGGCTGGGCTCGCGCCGCGTCGAGGCGCGTGCAAGCGACGTGATCGAAGCGATCGGTCTCGGCGACGCCGCGCATCGCGAAGCCGGTGCGCTCGGTTACGCCGAGCAGCGCGCGCTCGACCTCGGCCTCGCGCTCGCGGGCGGCGCGCACACGCTGCTGCTCGACGAGCCGACCGCGGGCATGAACCGCGCCGAAGCGGCGCGTGCCATCGAGTTGATCCGCGCGACCACGGCCGGCAAGACGCTGCTCATCATCGAGCACGATATGGACGCCGTGTTCGGCCTCGCGGATCGCGTCTCCGTGCTCGTGCAGGGCCGCGTGATCGCTACCGGCACGCCCACGGCGATCCGCGCCGACGCCGCCGTGCGCGAAGCCTACCTCGGTGGATTCGCATCATGAGCGCGCTGCTCGAAGTCGAGAGCCTGCGCGCATGGTACGGCGCGAGCCAGGTGCTGCACGGCGTGGATCTGCGGGTGGAGGCGGGCGAAATCGTCGCGCTCGCGGGACGCAACGGCTCGGGCCGCTCGACCTTTGCGAAGGCGTTGATGTCGATGGTGCGTGCCGACGGCGGGCGGCGCTTCGCGGGCCGCAGTCTCGCGGGGCTGCGCACTTTCGAGGTCGCGCGGCTCGGGCTCGGCTACGTCGCGGAGCAGCGCGACGTATTCCCCACGCTCACCGTCGACGAGAACCTGCGCCTGGGCCTGGGGCCCCGCACCGGCCGCTTCACGCCGGACGACGCCCGCGCGTTGTTCCCCGTGCTCGCCGAGCGCCGCGCGGCGCGCGCCGGGGTGCTCTCGGGCGGCGAGCAGCAGATGCTCGCGCTCGCCCGCGCGCTCGTGGGCGGCCCGGACCTGCTGATCGTCGACGAACCGACCGAAGGGCTCGCCGCGCAGATGGCCGCGCGCGTGGGCGAGTGCCTGGCCGCGCTGCGTGCGCGGGGTGTGGCCGTGCTGCTGATCGAACAGCGTCTTGCGCTTGCGCCCACGCTCGCCGACCGCGTGGCGGTGATGGGGCATGGGCGCATCGTGTTCGAAGGCACGCCACAGGGGCTCGCTCAGCGCGATGACGTGGTGCGCGAGTGGCTTGGCGTGGGGTGAATCGCCTGAATCACTTGAATCGGCCGAACCCGTTCAGCGCGCCACGCTCACGCGTTCGAGCGCGGTCATCGGGCCGAGTTGGGCGAGCGTCTGCAACTGCGCCGCGTTGCGCACGAAGAACGAGCCCGCGAAGCCAAGCGAGTTCACCGAGATGCCCTCGACGCACTCCGTCACGCGCGGCACGACCAGCATCCAGCGGCGCGTGACGAGCAGGTTGTACGGCGCGCCCTGATGCGCCACGCCGCCCACATCGATGACCGGCACGCCAACCGCGTCCAGCAACGCGCGATAGCAGTCGAGCGCGACCTGGGCGGCATCGCCCGGCGTGCCCGGCCCGAGATCGAGCCGCGCGAACGCATGGCGGAACTTGAGCCCCGGCACGACCGCGACAGGGCGTGCGCCGTGCGCGGCCTGCGCGCCGGCTAACAGCGCTTCGATCGGCGCACGCGGCGCATCGTTGCCCGTCATGGCCGGCTCGTCGCCGCCCAGCGGCAACGGCACCAGCTGCAAATGCTTGTGCGCCTGGCTCGCACCCGCCGCCGCACCGCCGTTGTAGAACCCCAGCCCGTCGATCTCGCGCAGCGCCAGCACGAGCGCGCCGAAATCCGCGGCGTCGAGCAGCGCTTCCTGCGGCTCATAACGGCGTGTCACGATCAGCAGATGCCGCTCGATCACGTTGAACTTGTTGAGCAGCGCCACGTGCGTGGGCGACAGGTCGGCGACGAACAGATCGGGCTCGTAAGGCAGGAACGGATCGCGCGGCGGTTGCGCACTGGCCGTCTCCGGCGTGAGGCGCGCGGCTTCCTTGCGCGCGAGATTCTCGGCCACGCGCACGGCGAAACGCACGCCGCCGTCGTCGATGACGGTATGCGCCGTCTCGATCGGATGGAGCGCGCCACACGCGAGCGCGTGCGCCGTTTGTCGCTCGATCGCCGTGCGCAGCGAGGCCGCCATCGGCGCTCAGGCCTTGTAGCCGATCGCGCGCAGCAGGTCCTTGCGCCAGCGCACGTCGTCCTCGGCCTCCACGCCGAGCGGCGGCATGCCGTCCACCACGCCGACGATGCCGCGCCCCTGATCCGTTTCAGCGATCAGCACCTCGGTGGGATTCGCGGTGGCGCAGAAGATACGGCAGACCTCGGGCACGGCCTTGATCGTGTTGAGCACGTTGATCGGAAAAAAACCGTCGCCGAGAAAGATGATGAAGCTGTGCCCCGCGGCGATGCGCAACGCGTTCTGCGTCGCCATCTCGATGAGCGCGTCCTGGGTGCCCGAGCGACGCACGAGCCGCTTGCCCGACGCCTCGCAAAAGGCAAGACCGAACTGGATGCCCGGCACCGCGCCGAACAGGGCCTCATGCAGGTCCTCGACGGACTTGATGAAGTGCGTCTGGCCGAGAATGAAATTGGTGGCTTCGGGCTTTTCGATGGCTACCGTGGACAGTTGCATGGCGGACCTCGTGCGAGCGCGTCTCGATCCTCAAGCGTAGTACGAAGTCGCGGCGAGGCAAAGCCTGGGTGCGCGCACAAAGTCAAACGGCCGGCGCCCCAGGGGGCGTCCGGCCGTCATGCGATCGAACCCAGGCGCGGCGCGCGGCTCAGGCCGCTTTCTTCGCGCGCTTGCCTTCCACGTCGGGCAGGAACACGGTGAGGATGCCGATGAGCGGCAGGAACGAGCAGACCTTGTAGACGAAGGTGATGCTGGTGGCGTCCGCCAACTGGCCGAGCACCGCCGCGCCAATGCCGCCGAGTCCAAACGCGAAGCCGAAGAAGAGGCCCGCGACCATGCCGACCTTGCCCGGAATCAGCTCCTGCGCGTAGACCAGGATGGCCGAGAACGCCGAGGCCAGCACCACGCCGATGATGACCGTGAGCACGCCGGTCCAGAACAGGTTGGCGTAGGGCAACAGCAGCGTGAAGGGCGCCACGCCGAGAATCGAGCCCCAGATCACGTACTTGCGGCCGATGCGGTCGCCCACCGGGCCGCCGACGATCGTGCCCGCCGCCACCGCCGCGAGGAACACGAACAGGTGGATCTGCGCGGCCTGCACGGGCAGGTGGAAGCGGTCGATCAGATAGAACGTGAAGTAGCTGTTGATGCTCGCGAGGTAGAAGTACTTCGAGAACACGAGCAGCACGAGAATGCCGATGGCCATCGCCACGCGTCCACGCGAGAGCGAGACGTGGGGCGTCTCCACGCGCTTTTTCTTCATCGCGGGATGGGCCTTGTACCAGCGGCCGATCTGCGTGAGCACGATCATGCCGACGAGCGCCGCCGCCGAGAACCAGGCGATGCTGCGCTGGCCGTGCGGAATGACGATCAGGGCGGCGAGCAGCGGCCCGAGAGACGAACCCGCGTTGCCGCCCACCTGGAAGAGCGACTGCGCAAGACCGTGACGGCCGCCCGAGGCCATGCGCGCCACGCGCGAGGACTCCGGATGGAACACCGAGGAGCCGCAGCCCACCAGCGCGGCCGCCACGAGCAGCACGCCGAAGCTCGGCGCGACCGACATCAGCAGCAGGCCGCACAGCGTGAAGCCCATGCCGACGGGCAGCGAATAGGGCAGGGGCCGCTTGTCGGTGTACACGCCCACGAGCGGCTGGAGCATCGAAGCCGTGATCTGGTAGGTGAGCGTGATGAGGCCGATCTGCGTGAACGACAGCGAGAAGTTGTCCTTGAGCATCGGGTAGATGGCGAGGATCAGCGACTGGATCATGTCGTTGAGCAGGTGCGAGAAGCTGATCGCACCGAGCACCGAGTAGACAGTGCGTTGTACCGCGCCCGATGGGGCGGTGGCCGGGGACGAACCTGCGGGCGCGGCCGCAGCGGCGCCAGGCAAGGCGCGCTTGTCGAGACTGGTTTCCATATTTCCGGTAGCAGCAGAGAGTATTCAGCGGGCACCACTGCGGGCAGGCAGCGGCGACGGCATGAAAGGACATGTATAAGAGTTATGAGCGCAGTGTAATGTGTCTTGCTTGAGTCGTACGGACAAGATTTGTCGCGAACCGGACACGCCGCCAGGCTGATCCGCTGCGGCGCGTTGTCGCAAGGGGCTGGAGCGAATACTCGAAATCGCTCGGGGATTATTGGCGTTGCATTTTGGCCATGTATAACCCGCCGAGGTGTCCGCCCACGAGGCGGGCAATTACGGGGCCGGAATACGGGATGCTGCTATGCGCGACACATTAAAGATTGCGCGACGGCATGCCGTAGACCGGAGTTGAGGCGGAACGCAAATCACGAACGATGGCGTGCCGCCGAACAACGAGCAGGAGACCGAAAAAGATGAAAGCAGTATCGCAAGGCGGCAGGCACGCGGGCTTCGTGCCGCAGGAACCGGCGGGCGGCACGACGCCGGCGCGGCAGCGCAAGCCGGGTCGCGAGGGGGCGGCCACCGGCCATTCGCGGCTCTCGGTCAAGGCGACGCTGCGCCTCGCCTTTGCGCTCGTGCTGATCGGCACGCTTGCGATCGGCGCAATCTCGCTTGCGCAAATCAGCCGACTCAACGGCTCGACCCAATCGATCTACGAGCAGGGCTACGTGGCGAGCCGCGCCGCGGAAGAAGCGCGCGGCCACGTCCTGCGCGCGAGCCGCGCGCAGAAGATGCTGCTCACCGCAACCACGGCGCGCGAGCGCGACGAACTCGGCCAGGATATCGACAAGGATCTCGGCTCGCTCGTGCGCGAGATGGACCAGCTCCAGCAATACGCCCAGCAGCAGGGCGGCGACGCGCTCACGCTGCAAAAGAAGCTCGCCGATGCGACCACGGCGTGGAGCGGGCATCTGCGCGACTTCGTGACGCTCGTGAAGCAGCAGCCGCTCGACCTTTCGCAGATGAGCTGGCAGGTCGGCACCCAGGACGTGTCGCTGCTCGTGGAGACCGGCAAGCTGGAAACGCTCGTCGACGACCTCGTCGCGCAACGCGGCGCGGCCGCCAAGGCGACGATCGGCAAGGCCGAGTTCATCTTCAAGTCCTCGTTTGTGATGATGGCGGTTGCGACCGTGGCCATGTTCGTGCTCGCGTTCTTCGTGAGTGAGTGGGTCGTGCGCCGCATTGCGCGGCAACTGGGCGGCGAACCCGCCCACGCCAAGGCCATCGCGGCGCGCATCGCGGCGGGCGACCTCGCGCAGCCCGTGACGGTGCATGCGCGCGACGCGCAGAGCATGCTCGGCGCGCTGCGCGACATGCAGAACGGCCTCTCGACGACGGTGGCCGAGATCGCCGCGAGCGCCGAGGCGATCGCTTCCGCTTCGGGTGAAATCTCGACCGGCAATCTCGACCTTTCGCGCCGCACCGAGGAGCAGGCGATGGCGCTGGAGCGCACGGCGAGCAGCATGGAGCAGCTCACGTCCACGGTGCGCCTGAACGCCGAGAACGCCGAACAGGCCAGCACGCTCGCGGGCAACGCCTCGGCGATCGCGGAGAAGGGTGGTTCGGTGGTGGGGCGCGTGGTCAAGACGATGCAGGAGATCAACGACAGCGCGAAGAGCATCGCCGACATCATCGGCGTGATCGAGGGCATTGCGTTCCAGACCAATATCCTCGCGCTCAATGCCGCTGTCGAAGCGGCGCGCGCGGGCGAGGAGGGCCGCGGTTTCGCCGTGGTGGCGGGCGAAGTGCGCAGCCTCGCGCAGCGCAGCGCGGGAGCGGCCAAGGAGATCAAGTCGCTCATCGACGCGTCGGTCGAGCGCGTGGCCAACGGCTCGACGCTGGCACAGGACGCCGGCGCGACCATGGACGAGGTCGTGAAGGCCGTGAAGCGCGTGAACGACATCATCGGCGAAATTTCGGCGGCTTCGCGCGAGCAGCGCTCGGGCATCGAAGAGATCGGCCGCGCGGTCACGCAGATGGACTCGGGCACGCAGCAGAATGCCGCGCTCGTGGAAGAGGCGACCGCCGCCGCGCAGTCGCTCGACGATCAGGCGAAGGTGCTCAAGCGGCTCGTGGGGAAATTCCAGCTGGCTTGATGCTTCTTTGTGATTCGTTGTGGTTACAACGAAAAACGCCGCGTCGTACAAGACGCGGCGTTTTTTTATTGGCGCTTCACTTCATTTCACTTCGCGTCGCGCTCGATGATCCATTCGTGCGCGGGATCGTTGTGGAAGTGCCATTCGCGCGTGGGGCCCGCCATCACATTCAAATAGTACGAGTCGTAGCCATAAGGCACGACCACGGGGTGATAGCCGCGCGGCACCATCACCACGTCGTGATCCTCCACGGCCATCGTTTCGTCCAGATCGCGCGCGTCGGTGTACACGCGCTGGAATGCGAAACCCTGCTGCGGATTGAGCCGGTGATAGTAGGTTTCCTCCAGCGCGCTCTCCTGCGGCAGGCGATCGGCGTCGTGCTTGTGCGGCGGGTAGCTCGAAGAGTGCCCCGAAGGCGTGCGCACCTCCACCACGAGCAGCGATTCGGCGGCTTCGGTTTGGGGCAGGATATCGCACACGTAGCGCGTATTCGCATTCTTGCCGCGCGCGGAACGCTTCATCTGCGCGGGCTCGATGAGCCGGATGGGCAGCGCGCCTTTGGCGGGCGCGCTCGCCACGCCCACTTCGGCATCGCGCGTCGCGCGCACGGTGGCCTTCACGCCTGGCGGCACGTAGAGCGCGTACGGGGCGGCGTCTTCGAACACGCTGTCGCGCGAGCCGAGGCTCGACCAGCGCTGGCCGCCGGCCTCGATGTTCACCGCGCCCGAGAGCACGACGATGCAGCTTTCGCGATCGGGTTCGGACACGTACACGACTTCATCCGTTGCAAGCCGGTAAGCGGCGAAGCCGACATAGCGCCAGCCCGCGGTGTCGGGCGTGACGCGCGCGATCGTCTGGCCTTCGCGCGCGGCCTTGACCAGCAGAGTCATGCTGCCTCCTTCGATTGGGTGTCCGTAGCATCGACGAGCGCGCGCAGCGTGCGGTAGCCCTTTTGCGCGTACTCGTACGACGGGGCGATCACGGGGTCCTGCTCGGCTTCGACAACGAGCCAGCCACGATAGCCGTGGTGCTTCAGACGCGCGATGATCGCGGGGAAGTCGACGGCGCCGTCGCCGGGCACGGTGAACGCGCCGGCCAGCACGGCGTCGAGAAAGCTCCAGTTGCGGTTGCGCGCCAGCTTCATGACGGCGGGGCGCACGTCCTTGCAATGCACATGGCACACGCGCGCGATGTGCTTGTCGAGTTCCGCCACGGGATCGCCGCCCGCAAACGTCATGTGGCCCGCGTCGAACAGCAGGCCCACGGCGTCGCTCGTGCGGGCCATGAGCTTGTCGACGTCGGCGGGCGTTTCGACATAGGCGCCCATGTGATGGTGATACGCGAGGCGCACGCCGCGCGAAAGCGTGTGACGCGCGAACGCATCCACGCGCGCGGCGTAGTCGTCCCACTGCTTGTCGCTGAAAAAGCGCGGACGCTGATAGAGCGGGCGCGGCGCGCCCTGGATCGAATCGGCGACTTCGCCGTACACCATCACCGTCGCGCCGTTTTGCGCGAGCAGGTCGAGGTGCTTCTCGACGGCCGCGATCTCTTCCTCGACGCTGCGTTGCGCGAGCATGCCCGAGTACCAGCCGGAAACGAGCGAAAGATCGTACTGGGCGAGCAGCGCCTTGAGCGCCTGCGGCTCGCGCGGAAACTTGTTGCCCAACTCGAAGCCTTCGTAACCGATCTCGCGGCCCTCGGTCAGCGCCTGGGAGAGCGGCGTCTCGCCGCCTAGCGAGGGCAGGTCGTCGTTCATCCACGACAGCGGGTTGATGCCGATGCGTACTTCAAATGCGCTCATGTGCGCTCCTCGATGTCTCTGTCGTCAGACGCGTCATGCGTTATCGGGTTCGTCGCTGCCGGCGGCGGCGTCGCTCGCCTGCGAGCGTCCGCCGCGTTCGGCGACGTGTGCCTCATAGCGCTCGCGCGCCTCGCGCACGCTCGCGCGTGTTGACACCTCGGGCACCGCGACTTCCCACCACCAGCCGCCTTCTTCGGTCGTGCGCGCGGGGTCGGTGTCGATGCAGACCACGTACGTGCGCGACGAAGCGCGCGCGCGTTGCAGCGCCGCTTCGAGTTCGGCGACGTTCGCCACGTGCTCGGCCTGCGCGCCGAGCGAGCGCGCATGCGAGGCGAAGTCGATGCGCGGCGCACCGAGCGGCCCTTGCGCGCAGTCGTCGAACAGGTTGTTGAACGGCGCGCCGCCGCAGGCCTGCTGCAAGCGGTTGATGCAGCCATAGCCGCGATTGTCGAGCACCACGATGATGAGCTTCGCGCCCAGCATGACGGAGGTGGCGATCTCGCTGTTCATCATCAGATAGCTGCCGTCGCCCACCATGACGATGACTTCGCGATCGGGCCGCGCAAGCTTCGCGCCGAGGCCCCCCGCGATCTCGTAACCCATGCACGAGTAGCCGTATTCCACGTGATACGCGCCCGGCTGGCCCGCGCGCCAGAGCTTGTGCAACTCGGCGGGCAGGGTGCCGGCCGCGCACACGACGATATCTTCGGTGTACGAACGACTCGACGAGCGCTGCACGGCGCCGATCACGTCGGCGTCGTAGGGCAGGCTGGAGCGCTCTTGCGGCGAGTGGGTGAGGCGTTCGATGTCGGCGCGCCAGTCGCTTGCGAGGCGCTGGGCGTGCGCGGTCCAGTTGGCGTCGGCGCGCCAGTTGATCAACTCGTCGTTGAGCGCGGCGAGCGCCTGGCGCGCGTCGGCCTGCACGGCGAGGCCGTTGTGCTTGAGCGCGTCGAAGCCGTTGGCGTTCACGCCAATCACGTGCGCGTTGGCAAAGAGCGAGTTCGAGCCGGTCGTGAAGTCCTGCAAGCGCGTGCCGATGGCGAGCACGCAATCGGCGTCGCGCGCGAGCGCGTTGGCCGCGGGCGAGCCCGTTACGCCGAGCGCACCCGCGTTGAGCGGATCGTCCCAGGCGAGCGAGCCCTTGCCGGCCTGCGTTTCGGCCACGGGAATGCCGCGCGCCGCGGCGAGCGTCTGCAAGGCCTGCGAGGCGCGCGAATAGAGCACGCCGCCGCCCGCCACGATGAGCGGTCGCTTCGCGCGATGCAGTTGCGTGAGCGCCGCGTCGATTTCGGCCTGAATGGGCGCGGGCGCGTGGAAGGTCACGAGGCGCGGCGTGAAGAAGCTCGCCGGGTAGTCCCACGCCATGGCCTGCACGTCTTGCGGCAGCGCGAGCGTGACCGGGCCGCAGAGCGCGGCGTCGGTGAGCACGCGCAGCGCGCGCGGCAGCGCCGTGAGCAGTTGCGCGGGATGCACGATGCGATCGAAGTAGCGCGATACGGGGCGCAGCGCGTCGTTCGCGGAGATGCTGCCGTCGTGCAGGTCCTCGATCTGTTGCAGGACCGGATCGGGCTCGCGCGAAACGAAGATGTCGCCGGGCAAGAGCAGCACGGGCAGCCGGTTCACGTGCGCGAGCGCGGCCGCCGTCACCAGATTCGTGGCGCCGGGGCCGATCGACGTCGTCACCGCCATCATGCGGCGGCGAAAGTGCGCCTTCGCGTAAGCAATCGCGCTGTGCGCCATGGCCTGCTCGTTGTGCGCGCGCAGCGTGGGCAATTCGTGTCGGTGTTGATAGAGCGCTTCGCCGATGCCGGCCACGTTGCCGTGGCCGAAGATCGCGAACACGCCGCCGAAAAGCGGCTCGGTGCGTCCCGAGCCGTCTTCGCTTGCCACGCGCTGCGCGGCGAGATAGCGCACGAGCGCCTGCGCCGCCGTGAGCCGCACGGTGCTCGCGTGCGCGCCGGGCGCCGCGTTCTGCGGGCTTTCCTGCGAGGCGTTGGCGATGGGAGCGATGCGTTGGTTCATGCCGCTTTCTCCTCGTGCTTGTCGTGCTTGCCGCGTGTGCCGTCGGCGTCGGCGCGCGCGGCGCGCCATGCGCGGATCAGCGTTTCGAAGGCGCGGCGCGCGCGGGCGATCACTTCGTCGTCACCGATCTCGCCGGCGAGCCAGGCCACGCTCGGCTCGTAGAAGATCGAGCGGCCCACGGTGAAGCCGCGGCAGGTGTTCGAAGCGGCCGCCGCACGGAAACCTTCCACGAGCTGGTCGATGGGAGCGGAGAGCCCGAGCAGCACGACGCCGCGGCAATACGGGTCGCGCTCGGCGATCAGCGCATCGATCTCGCGCCATTGCGCGGCGCCCGTCGGTTCGAGCTTCCACCACTCGGGATAGATGCCGATGTTGTAGAGCCGCTTGAGCGCGCGATAGACGGTGTCGGGTGCATTGGGCTTGCCGTTGAGCCTGGGCGGAATCACTTCGAGCAGCAGTTCGTGGCCGCTTGCCTGGGTGGCGTCGTAGAGCGCGCGCAACTGCGCTTCCTGTTCGAGCCGCTGTTCGATGGGCTCGTCGGGGTGGAACTGCACGAGGCACTTCACCGTGTGCTCGATGGGCCACGAAGCGAGCGTCGTGCCGATCGAGCGGCCGTGGTCGAACACGAGCGGCACGGACCCCGGCAACTCGACCGGGCGGCCGATCCACCAGCCACGCCCGGTGGCGGCGTTCAGCGCATCCTGGCCGTAGCGGTCGTCGATCAGGACACCGATGCGTCCTTGCAGGCCGAGCGTACGTTCGGTTTGCACGACCGCTTCGACGAACAGGTTCTTCAGATACGCAATGCGCGCTTCGCTTGCGCCGGTTTGCTGCACGAGATCGAAGAACTGGTTGCGATGGTCGAACGCGAAGCCGAGCACCTCGTCGCGCGGCGTGCGCGCAGGCGTCACGCGATGCAGACGCGCGAGCGTCGCATCGCGGTCGGGGCGGCGCATGCGCACCGGGTCGGCGGCGGCTTCGCGCAGGAAGTAGTCGAGTTCCGCGGGCGTGGGCATGGCGGGCGCGCAGCCGTGCCGCGAAACGACGAGTGCACCGCATGCGTTGGCCGAGCGCGCGCAGTCTTCGAGCGTGGCATCGCGCAGCCAGCCCGAGAGGAAGCCCGAAGCGAACGCATCGCCCGCACCGAGCACGTTGAGCACGTCGACTTCCACGCCGCGCTGCATCGGCAGGTCATCCATCGAGGCGGGCACCGCGCCTTCCACGATCTGGCAGCCGAGCGGCCCGCGCTTGACGAGCAGCGTCGCGCCCGTGACTTCGCGCACGCGCTTGAGCGCGTCGACGAGCGCTTCCTTGCCGCCGGCAATGCGGAACTCCTCCTCGGTGCCGATCACGAGATCGAACAGCGGCAGAATGCGCTGCAAATGTGCGCTCACGCCTTCGCTCGCCACGAAGCGCGTCTCGCCGTCGGCTTTGCCCGTGAGGCCCCAAAGCACCGGCCGGTAATCGATGTCGAGCACGGTGCGCACGTTGTTGCGGCGCGCGTAATCGAGCGCGGTGAGGCTCGTGCGGTTCACCTGCTCGGTCGAGAAGTGCGTGCCGGTGATGAGCAACGCCTTGGAGGAGGCGATGAACGCTTCGTCGAAGTCGCGCGCATCGACGGCCATGTCGGCGCAGTTCTCGCGGTAGAAAATGAGCGGGAACGTGTCGCGGTCTTTGAGCCCCAGCAGCACGAGCGCCGTGAGGCGGTCGTGATCCACGCGCACGTGGCTCGTGTCGCAGCCTTCCTTTGCGAGCGTTTCGACGAGAAAGCGTCCCATATGGTCGTCGCCCACGCGCGTGAGCATGGCCGACTTCAGGCCGAGCCGCGCACAGCCGAAGGCGATGTTCGCCGACGAGCCGCCCAGATACTTGGCGAAGGTGGAGACGTCTTCGAGCCGCGCACCCACCTGCTGCGCATAGAGATCGACGCCAAGGCGGCCGAGACAGACGATGTCGCGGCTGCGCCCGGCCGCAAAGCGGCCTGGCGTTGAACGGCTTGCGGTTGATCCGGTAAGAGCCATGTGTATTCCTGGTGAGTTCTGTGCCGTGCAGTCGTGCTCAGATAGTCGCGCCGTCGAGCTCGGCGATCATCTTCTGCATCTCCGCGCCGCCCGCCATCATGTCGAGCACTTCGTTCTTGCTGATCGTGTCCTTCGTGTAGGTGCCGAGCGACTTGCCGCGATTGAGCAGCGTGAACGAGTCGCCGATGGGGTAGGCGTGGTGCACGTTGTGGGTGATGAAGATCACCGAAATGCCTTTCGCGCGCGCCGCGTGAATCAGCTTGAGCACGTTGAAGCTCTGCTTCACGCCGAGTGCGGCGGTGGGCTCGTCGAGAATCAGCACGCGCGCCCCGAAGTGAATCGCGCGTGCGATGGCGAGGCACTGCTTCTCGCCGCCCGACATCGTGCCGATCGCCTGGTGCGGGTCGCGCACATTGATGCCCATCTCCGCGAGGCGATTCTTGGCGACCGATGCGCTCGTATCGAGATCCATCACGTTGATGAAGCCGAACAGCTTCTTCTGCGGCTCGCGGCCCATGAAGAAGTTGCGCGCGACCGAGAGCAGCGGCACGAGCGCGAGATCCTGATAGACGGTGGCGATGCCGAGGTCGAGCGCGTCTTTCGGCGAATCGAACGCCACGGGCTTGCCGTCCACGAAATACTGGCCGGAGGTGGGCTGATGCACGCCGGCAAGCGTCTTGATGAGCGTGGACTTGCCCGCGCCGTTGTCGCCGAGCAGGCAGTGCACCTCGCCACGCCTCAGGCGCAGCGTCACGCCGTTCAGGGCAATCACTTTGCCGAAGTACTTGCTGACGTTTTCGAGCGCGAGAATCGTGTCGCCGATTTCGGTATTGCCGGCGGTGTTCTGGGTATCGGACATTTGAGCCTCCGGCTTACGATTGCGCGACGCGGCGGCGCACATAGTGATTGAAGAGCACGGCAATGAGCAGCATCACGCCGAGGAACACGCGGAACCAGTCCGAATCGATATTCGTGTAGGTGATGCCGATCTGCACGACGCCGAAGATGAGCGCGCCGAACGCGGCGCCAATCACCGAGCCATACCCGCCCGTGAGCAGCGTGCCGCCGATCACCGCGGCGATGATGGCTTCGAACTCCTTCTGAAGACCGCGGTCGGCGGCGGCCGAACCGATGTCGCACACTTGCAGCACGGCAAAGAGGCACGAGCAGAACGCGGTGAGCATGAAGAGCGAGATCTTCACGCGTTTCACGGGCACGCCCACGTTTTTCGCGGCGTTGGAGTCGCCGCCCACGGCGAGGATCCAGTTGCCGTAGCGCGTCTTGGCGAGCGTGAACGCACCGATTGCCACGAGCGCGAGCCACCACAGAATCACCTTCGGCACGCCCGGCACGAGCGGCTGGCCGTTGTCGAGCATCTTGCCGATGCCGATATGCGCGAGCGCCACGAACAGACCCTTGAACGCGGTGCCGTGAAACAGCAGGTTGGTGATGAAGTCGGCCTTGGCCACGTCGCCCACGCCCGAGACGATGGTGCGGTCGGCGAACATGATCGAGAGCGCGAGGGTCAGGCCGCGCAGGATGAACAGAAACGCGAGCGTGACGATGAAAGAGGGCAGCCGCGTGCGCATCACGAGGTAGCCGTTCAGCGCGCCGAGCGCGGTGCAGCCCACGAACGCGAACAGAATGGACAGCGCGATGGGCCAGTGGAAGTACATCGTGGGGATCGCCACCATCATGCCGGCGAAGCCGATCATCGAGCCGATGGAGAGGTCGAACTCGCCCGCGATCATGAGCAGGCACGCACCGACGCTCAGGATGCCGAGGTAGGCGGCGACCTGGGACCAGTTCATCACGCCGTCGAGATCGAACATGCCCGAGCCGCCCGCGCCGATCGCGAACACGGCGAATACGAGCACGGTGCCGGAAATCGCGGCGAATTCGGGGCGGCCGAGCAGATGGCCGAACCACGATTCGCGGCGCACGCGTTCGTCGCTTGAGCCCGGTTGCGGCGTGGGCGCGTCTTGCGCGCCGCTCTCCGGTGCGTGCGAGGGGAAGTGTTTGCCGGCTACACCCATGATGTCTCCTGTTTCGGCCGTATGAGGCGCAGTTGCACCTGCTTTGGCTCAAATACCCGAGCGCATCCCCTGCAAGCGACTGCCTTGCAGTAGAAGCAACACGGTGAATGGCGCGCGGCGAGGCTGGCGAGAGGCGATGGGCATCGGAAGATGCTAGCCGCCGCCGCGCGTGGCTGACGAAAAACGCTTAGCGGTACTGACCTGCGTACTTCACGACCTTGTCGAGATTTTCCTTGGTGATGAAACCCGGGCCCGAGCGGATATTCTTGGGACCGTACGACGGTTGCAGGCCATAGGTTTCGAGGCGCTGCTTGAACTTCGGATTCGCTTCGAGAATCTGGCGGATCTTCTGCGGGTCCGTGGTGTGCTCCTTCTTCACGATCGCGAGCACGGCCACGGGGATATAGCCCTGCAAGTACGGCTGCTGGTCGATCGCGAACTGGATGGTGCCCGCGCGGATCGCCTTCGCGATGTCGTCCGAGAAGTCGAACGTGCAGAAGTAGATCTTGCCGGCGAGGCCCATCTGTTCGACCGCCTTGAGCGCGGCCGCCGCCGGCACCGGGCCGAGCGTGAGAATGGCGCCCGTGTTCGGGTGGTTGCGCAGATACGCGCTCACCTTCGACTGGATTTCGGTCGGGTCCTGGCCGGAGTCGATCGTGGAGGACTTGTAGTCCACGCCGAGCGCATCGGCAAAGCCGCGGCAGCGTTCGAACGACACGGCGTTGGTGGCGAAGTGATTCACGCACAGGAAGGACTTCACGCCCGCCGCTTTGGCCTTTTCGCCCGCGGCCTTGCCCGCTACATATTCAGGCTGGCCGACGTGCATGATCGCGCCGAGTTTCGCGCTCTGCTCCTCGGTGCCCGAGTTGATGGTGACGAGCGGGATCTTCTTTTCCGTGACCTTGCCGATGGAACTCTTGAGCACGTCGTAGTCGGCAATGGTGACGATCACGCCGTCGTAGTTGCGCGCGGCGGCCTGTTCGATCAGACGCGACATGTCGGCGATGTCGCCGTTGGGCGGATTGCGGTAGTCGGTCTCGACGTTCCAGTCTTCGTCGGCCTGCTTGATGGCGTTCTTGATCGTGTTCCACCACGAGTCGGAATCGGGCGCGTGGCTGATGAGCACGAAATGCGCGTCGGCGGCTTGCGCCGTTTGCGCGGCCAGGACGCTCGCACCTGTCAGTCCCGCTGCCAGCGCGAGCGCTGCGGCCAACCTTCGGAGCATGGTCTTGCCCTTGCGTTGAGTCATTGTCTCCACCTTTCTCGGTCTGTCGTTCGTTCTTGGGGTGAGCGTCGCAGCCGCGCTGTGTCGCGAAGCGCTGCGTTTGCTGCCTCGCTCATCGACAAGAGTAGGACATCGCCTCGCGACTTGCAACGAAAATTTCATTGCAAATAAAAATGGAAAATCTGTTCCATTCGTGTGTGACGCTGCCTATAATCGGCTCCGTCGGCATGCCGTGGAATCGAGGCCAGGCAAGGCTTTGCGGCAGTGCGACAAATAGCCAAGGAAAACAATCATGGCGGATGACACAACCGACGCCGTAGCGGGCGTAGACGAATTGATGCAGCGCATCGCGCAGGATTACGAGGCGTTGCCGCGTCAGCTGAAAAGCATCGCAACCTACATCGAGCAGCACCGCGCGAGCGTGATGATGGATCGCACGAGCGACATCGCGGCGAGTTGCGGCGTGCATCCGTCGGCGGTGGTGCGCTTCGCGCAGCGCTTCGGCTTCTCGGGCTTTTCCGATCTCCAGGCCGTGTTCCGGCAGGCCTATGCGGGGCAGGGCGCCTCGGCCACGAGCTACCAGCAGCGCATTCGGCAACTGATCGACGCCAAGGAAGGCGAGGCGAGCCCCGAATTGGGCGGCGCCGTGGCGCGCGAATTCATCGGCGCGTGCCGCAGCGGCCTCGACGAACTCGAAGCGGGCCTCGACGGCGCGCAGTTCGACGAAGCCGTGAAGATGCTGGAGCAGGCGGACAACATCTACGTGATCGGCGTGCGCCGCTCGTTTCCGGTGGCGAGCTATATCGTGTACGCGCTCCAGCACACGAGAAAGCGCGTGCATCTCGTCTCGGGTCTGGGCGGCATGTACCACGAGCAGATTCGCAGCGTGAAAAAGGGCGACGTGGTGATCGCCATCAGCTTCGCGCCGTACGGCAAGGAAACGCAGTACTGCCTGCGCGTGGCACAGCAGCATCACGCCAAAACCATCGTCATCACCGACAGCCAGCTTTCGCCGCTCGCGCGCCACGCGAACGCGCAACTCTATGTGAAGGAGGGGAGCGCGTTCGCGTTCCGCTCGCTCACCAGCACCTTCTGCCTGTGCCAGGCGCTCTTCATTGCGCTTGCGTACCGGCTCGAACTCAACGTGGAAGAATCGACCGACACCGGAGGATACGATGACTAGTGCAGCAAGCGGAGCCGCGAAAACGTTGGATGTGGCGGTGTTCGGCGCGGGGCGCATCGGCCGCATTCATGCGGCGAATCTCGCGCGCCAGCCGGGCGTGCGCCTGAAGTACGTGATCGACGTGAATCGCGAAGCCGCCGCCGCGCTCGCCGCGCAGCACGGTGCGCAGGTCGCCGACGTGGAGGCGGCGTTCGGCGACGCCTCGATCGGCGCCACGGTAATCTGCTCCAGCACCGATACGCACTCCGAACTGATTCTCAAGTCGGCTGCGGCGGGCAAGCATATCTTCTGCGAAAAGCCCGTCGATCTGACCATCGAGCGCGCCCGCGCCTGCGCGCAAGCGGTGCAGCGCGCGGGCGTGGTCGCCATGATCGGCTTTCAGCGCCGCTACGATCCGACCTTCGCCGCGCTCAAGACGCGTCTCGACGCGGGCGAGATCGGCACGCCGGAAATGCTGATCGTGACGAGCCGCGATCCGGGCGCGCCGCCGGTGGAATACATCAAGCACTCGGGCGGCATCTTCAAGGACATGCTGATCCACGACTTCGACATCTTCCGCTGGATACTCGACGATGAAGCGGTGAGCGTGCACGCGACGGGCAGTTGCCTGTCCGATCCCGCGATTGCCGATGCGGGCGACATCGATTCGACAGCGGTGACGATCCGCACGAAGCGCGGCCGGCTATGCCAGATCAACACGGCGCGGCGCGCGGCCTATGGCTACGACCAGCGCTTCGAAGTGCTCGGCAGCGAAGGCATGCTCCAGGCGGGCAACATGAAGCCGACCGAAGTGGTGGCGTGGTCGAAGACTGCCGTGGCGCAGGACGTGCCCGAGGCGTTCTTTCTCGAACGTTACCGCGCCGCATATGCGCGCGAGATGGCGCATTTCCACGAAGCGGTGACGCAGGGCGTGCCCGTGCGCACCTCGGTTGCCGACGGCCTGAAAGCGCTCGAACTGGCCGAGGCCGCCTCGGTGTCGTGGCGCGAGGGCCGTGTGGTGACGCTGGGCGACTGAACCGGACCAGGCGCATATCAAGCTGAGATCAAGCGAGGAGAGCAAGGATGCAGGCAATCGATCGTGCCCGGCCATTGCGCGTGGGCGTGGCGGGACTCGGAAGGCTGGGGCGGCGGCATGCGCAGAACCTGGCGTATCGCGTGCCGGGGGCGACGCTCGCCGCGGCGTGCAGTCCGCTCGATGCGGATCTCGCGTGGGCGCGCGAGGCGCTGCCCGCTGCGCGCCTGTATGGCGATTACGCCGACCTGCTGGCGGATCAATCGGTCGATGCGGTGTGGCTCGTGACACCTTCGGCGCTGCACGCCGGGCAGATCGTGCAGGCGCTCGAAGCGGGCAAGCACGTGTTCTGCGAAAAGCCGCTTTCGCTCGACGTGGCCGAATGCGAGCGCGTCGTGAATGTGGCGCGTCGTCATCCCGACAGGCAGGTGACCATCGGGTTCATGCGCCGCTTCGACCCGAGTTATCAGGATGCCTATGCAAAAGTGCACGCCGGGGCGATCGGCAGGCCTTTTCTCGTGCGCTCGCAGACCTGCGACCTGAACGATCCCGAAGGCTTCTTCGTGCGCTTCGCGCCCACCTCGGGCGGCATCTTCCTCGACTGCACGGTGCACGACATCGACGTCGCGCGCTGGCTGCTCGGCAAGCCGCGCGCGACGCGCGTCTATGCGGCGGGCGCGATCGCGTTGCACGAGGGCCTGCGCGAAGCGGGCGACGTGGACAACGGCGTGGCGATCTGCGAATTCGAGGGCGGGCGTCTTGCGATGTTCTACGCCTCGCGCACAATGGCGCACGGCAACGATACGTCGAGCGAGGTGATCGGCACGGCGGGGGCGCTGGCGATCGGGCGCATCCCGCGCGCGAATCGCGTCGATGTCTATGACGCGACGGGCGTGCGCAGCGAATGCACGCCGACGTTCTTCGACCGCTTCGAAGAGGCGTTCCTGATCGAGGCGCAGGCGTTCGTCGCGGAAGTCGCGGCGCGCAAGGCGGGTGCCGCGGAAAACGAGAGCCTTGGCGCGACACTGGACGACGCGCTGGAGGCCACGCGCATCGGCCAGGCGCTGCGCGAATCGCTGCACACGGGGGCGGCGGTCACGCTGTGAGCCGTGCCGTGATCGGAGGCCAAGCGGCGTCTGGCGTGGCTGCGGTAAAATCGACGCTATTGCCAGCGCCGTCTCACGCCGCGACGGTGCGCCACCGAAGGATCCAACCCCGATGCAGATTCAGGTTCACAAGGAAGTGGATGCACGCGGGCTGAACTGCCCGCTGCCGATCCTGCGCGCCAAGAAGGCGCTCGCCGACATGGAAAGCGGCCAGATTCTCAAGGTCCTCGCGACCGATCCCGGCTCGCAGCGCGATTTCGCCGCGTTCGCCAGGCAAACGGGCAACGAGATCGTGGAAAGCTCGCAGCAGGACAAGACGTTCGTGTTTCTGATGCGCCGCCGCTAAACGCCGCAGCCGATAGAAAAATGGCCCGCATGAGTGTGAAAACTCATGCGGGCCATTTTTGTTTGCGCGAAGCGCAGCGATGCCGTCCTGGCCGGGGGCGCCTAGCCTTCCAGCACCGGCTTGCGCGTACGCAGATACTCTTCGAAATCGGCGCCGACTTCCGGGTGACGCAGCGCGAATTCGACCGTCGCCTTCAGATACCCGAGCTTGCTGCCGCAGTCGAAGCGCGTGCCGTGGTACTTGTACGCGAGCACTTGTTCATCGGCGAGCAGCGACTGGATGGCGTCGGTGAGCTGGAGTTCGCCGCCCGCGCCCGGCTTGATCGAGCGCAGGTGGTCGAAAATGCGCGGCTTGAGCACATAGCGGCCGACCACGCCCAGGTTCGACGGCGCGACTTCGGGCGCCGGCTTTTCGACGATGCCCGAGAGCTTGACGATCGAGTCTTCCCATTCCTTGCCGTCGACGATGCCGTACGAGCGCGTTTCCGAGGGCGGGATCTCTTCCACGCCCAGCACCGAGCTGTGGTAGTGATCGAACACCTCGACCATCTGCTGCATGACGGGCGGGGTGCCGTAGAGCAGGTCGTCCGCGAGAATCACGGCGAACGGGTTGTCGCCCACGAGCTTTTCCGCGCACAGCACAGCGTGGCCGAGGCCCAGCGCTTCGGGCTGGCGCACGTAGAAGCAGTCGACGTTGTTCGGCTTGATGTTGCGCACCAGTTCGAGCAGCTTCTCCTTGCCGCGCGCTTCGAGTTCGGCCTCGATCTCGTACGACTTGTCGAAATGGTCCTCGATCGCACGCTTGCTGCGCCCGGTCACGAAGATCATTTCGGTGATGCCTGCGGCCACGGCTTCTTCGACCGCGTACTGGATGAGCGGCTTGTCGACGACAGGCAGCATTTCCTTCGGGCTTGCCTTCGTGGCCGGAAGGAAGCGCGTGCCTAGGCCCGCTACCGGGAATACCGCTTTTGTCACTTTCAGCATGTCTTTAGTCCCTGTCGTGGTGCTCTGGTGCTGTGGAGCTCGCACGACGCCGCGGGTGCGGCGCCATGCGTTTCAGCCTTGTGTGCCGATGGCTGGAAGCGGCAACTCAGGCTGGCAACCGCGCGAGTTGCGCGGCCAGCTTCTCCAGCGTTGCCTGGTATTCTGCCAGTCTTTTCTGCTCCTGCTCAACGACTGCCGGCGGCGCTTTTGCTACAAAACTGTCATTTCCCAGCTTGGCCTTGCACTTCGTCACCTCATTGGTGAGTCGGGTGATTTCCTTCGAAAGGCGTTCGCGTTCGGCCGCGACGTCGATCTCCACCTTCAGCACCAGCTTGTCCGTCCCAACGATAGCAACCGGCGCGCCTGCCGAGGCGGCGTCGAGTGCGGCTTCGTCGGCGATGATCTGGACCTCCGAAAGCTTCGCGAGCGCTTGCGCATAGGGCGCGAACGACGCGAGGCGCTCAGCGTTGCCCGTCACGAGCAGCGGCACCTTCGTGGCGGGCGAGAGGCCCATCTCGCCACGCAGGTTGCGGCACGCGTCGATCACGGCCTTCAGGTCGGCGGTCCACTGTTCCGCGGCTTCGTCGATTTTCTTCGCATCCGACACCGGGTAACGCTGCATCATGATCGATGCCTCGCCTTCCGCGGCGCCTTCGGGGTACGCGTCGGTGAGCGGCGCAACCTTTTGCCACAGCGCTTCGGTGATGAACGGAATCACCGGATGCGCGAGGCGCAGCACCGTTTCCAGCACGCGCAGCAGCGTGCGGCGCGTGGCGCGCTGCTGCTCGGGCGTACCCGTCTGGATCTGCACCTTCGCCAGTTCCAGATACCAGTCACAGTATTCGTCCCAGACGAACTTGTATATGGCGTTGGCAACGTTGTCGAAGCGATAGTCCGCAAAGCCCTTCGCGACGTCGGCTTCCACGCGTTGCAGGAGCGAAACGATCCAGCGGTCGGCCTGCGAGAAGTCCGTGTAGCCGCCGGGGCCGCAATCGCCCGGCTGGCATGCGCCCGGCTTGCTGAAGCCGCAGTCGTGGCCTTCGCAGTTCATCAGCACGAAGCGCGTGGCGTTCCACAGCTTGTTGCAGAAGTTGCGATAGCCCTCGCAGCGCGCGAGGTCGAAGTTCACGTTGCGGCCGAGCGTGGCCATCGAAGCCATCGTGAAGCGCAGCGCATCGGTGCCGAAGGCGGCGATGCCTTCCGGGAACTCCTTGCGCGTCTTCTTTTCGATGGTCGCGGCCTGCTTCGGGTTCATGAGGCCCGTGGTGCGCTTGGCCACCAGCGTTTCGAGGTCGATGCCGTCGACGATGTCGATCGGGTCGAGCGTGTTGCCCTTGCTCTTCGACATCTTCTGGCCTTCGGCGTCGCGCACGAGGCCGTGCACGTACACCGTCTCGAACGGCACCTTGCCGGTGAAGTGCGTGGTCATCATGACCATGCGCGCCACCCAGAAGAAGATGATGTCGAAGCCCGTCACGAGCACGGAGGAGGGCAGGAAGGCCTTCAGTTCGGGCGTCTGCTCCGGCCAGCCGAGCGACGAGAACGGCACGAGCGCCGACGAGAACCACGTGTCGAGCACGTCTTCGTCGCGCTTCAATGCGCCGGTGTAGCCCTTGGCTTCGGCCTGCGCGCGTGCGTCTTCTTCGCTCTTCGCGACGAAGATCTCGCCGTTTTCGCCGTACCACGCCGGGATCTGGTGGCCCCACCAGAGCTGGCGCGAGATGCACCAGTCCTGGATGTTCTCGAGCCACTGGTAGTAGGTCGTGCTCCAGTTTTCCGGCACGAACTTGATCTGGCCGTTGCGCACCACGTCGAGCGAGGTTTCGGTGATCGACTTGCCGGGGTTGAAGGTGCCTTCGGGCGCGGGCTTCGTCATGGCCACGAACCACTGGTCCGTGAGCATCGGCTCGATCACCACGCCCGTGCGGTCGCCGCGCGGCACCATCAGCTTGTGCGGCTGCACCGAGTCCAGCAGGCCGAGCGCCTCGAAGTCGGCGACCACGTGCTTGCGTGCTTCGAAGCGGTCGAGGCCGCGATACTTCTCGGGCGCGTTGTCGTTGATCTTCGCGTCGAGCGTGAGGATCTCGATCATCGGCAGGCCGTGGCGCAGGCCCACCTGGTAGTCGTTGAAGTCGTGCGCGGGCGTGACCTTCACGACGCCCGTGCCGAACTCGCGGTCCACGTAGTCGTCGGCGATGATGGGGATCTCGCGGTCCGCGAGCGGCAGCTTCACGGTCTTGCCGATCAGGTGCGCATAGCGCTCGTCTTCCGGGTGGACCATCACGGCCGTGTCGCCGAGCATGGTTTCCGGGCGCGTGGTCGCGACCGTGAGGTGGCCCGAGCCGTCCGCGAGCGGGTAGCGCAGGTGCCACAGGTTGCCGTTTTCTTCTTCGCTCGCCACTTCGAGGTCCGAGACGGCGGTGAGCAGCACCGGGTCCCAGTTCACGAGGCGCTTGCCGCGGTAGATCAGGCCCTGTTCATAGAGGGTCACGAACACGTCGCGCACGGCGGCCGACATCTTGTCGTCCATCGTGAAGTATTCGCGCGACCAGTCGATCGAGGCGCCAAGGCGGCGCACCTGACCGGTGATGGTCGAGCCCGACTTCTGCTTCCATTCCCACACGCGTTCGACGAACTTCTTGCGGCCGAGATCATGGCGCGAGAGCTTCTGCGCGTCGAGCTGACGCTCGACCACGATCTGCGTGGCGATACCCGCGTGGTCGGTGCCCGGCACCCACAGCGTGTTGTCGCCGAGCATGCGGTGGTAGCGCGCGAGGCCGTCCATGATCGTCTGGTTGAACGCGTGCCCCATGTGCAGCGTGCCGGTGACGTTGGGCGGCGGCAACTGGATCGAGAAGTTGTTGCGGCCGGGCTCGAAGGTCGCGGCGGCGTAGCCTCGACGCTCCCATTCGGGGCCCCACTGGGCCTCGATAGTCTGGGGCTCGAAGCTTTTCGCTAGCGTGCTGTCGCTCATGGGTGGAATCTGCCGAAAAAAGGATGCGGAAACGTTCGATTATAAGGGGAAGTGGTGTAGGAGCCGACGCGTCAGCCGATGTAAGGCGCGCATGAGGACCGGGTGAGGCGCGACCCGGCGTGCTGCGCGGGACATCGTGCGCTCGCGCGAGGCCGGGTCCGCGCTGCGTTCGCGGCATGCCCGGAGCGCGCAAGCCGCCGTGTGCGCGCGCACTTATAATGGCGGTCTGCCATTCAACGGCGCGCCTTTGCCGCGCGCCACGTCACTGGGGTCCCGCCCCAGCGTCACGCTCCCTTTCAGCCCATGCCCGAACTGCTCGCGAACCTGAACCCCGAACAACTCGCCGCCGTCACGCTGCCCAACGAACCGGCGCTCATTCTGGCCGGGGCGGGCAGCGGCAAGACGCGCGTGCTGATCACGCGCATAGCGTGGCTGATCCAGCAGGGCATGGCTTCGCCGTCCACCATCCTCGCCGTGACCTTCACGAACAAGGCCGCGCGCGAAATGATGAGCCGCCTCCAGGCGCTCCTGCCCATCGACACGCGCGGCATGTGGATCGGCACCTTCCACGGTCTGTGCAACCGCATGCTGCGCGCGCATTACCGCGACGCCGGCCTGCCGCAGACCTTCCAGATTCTCGACACGGCCGACCAGCTTTCGGCCATCAAGCGTCTGATGAAGGGCCTGAACATCGACGACGAGAAGTATCCGCCCAAGAATCTCCAGTACTTCATCAACAACGCGAAGGAACAGGGCCTGCGTCCGAAAGACGTGGACGTGAGCGACGACTTCAACCGCAAGTTCGTCGAGCTTTACGAGGCCTACGACCAGCAGTGCCAGCGCGAAGGCGTGGTCGATTTCGCCGAGCTGCTGCTGCGCTGCTACGAATTGCTTTCGTACAACCCGCCGCTGCGCGCGCACTATCAGGCGCGCTTTCGCGACATCCTCGTGGACGAGTTCCAGGACACCAACAAGCTCCAGTACGCGTGGCTCAAGCTGCTCGCGGGGCCGAGCAACGCGATCTTCGCCGTGGGCGACGACGACCAGTCGATCTATGCGTTCCGGGGTGCGAACGTGGGCAACATGCGCGACTTCGAGAACGAGTTCCGCGTGAAGCACATGATCAAGCTGGAGCAGAACTACCGCTCGCACGGCCATATTCTCGATGCCGCCAACTACCTGATCGCGCATAACTCGCGGCGTCTGGGCAAGAACCTGCGCACCGACGCGGGCCACGGCGAGCCGGTGCGCGTGTACGAGGCCGCGACCGATTCGCAGGAAGCGGGCTGGATCGTCGAGGAGATTCGCGCGCTCATCAATCAGGGGCTCGCGCGCCACGAGATCGCCATTCTTTACCGCAGCAACGCGCAGTCGCGCACGATCGAGCACACGCTCGTGAACGCGGGCGTGCCGTACAAGGTGTATGGCGGCCTGCGCTTTTTCGAGCGCCAGGAAGTCAAGCATGCGCTCGCGTATCTGCGCCTGATCGACAACCCGAACGACGACACCGCGTTCGCGCGCGTCGTGAACTTCCCCACGCGCGGCATTGGTGCGCGCTCGATCGAGCAGCTTGCCGACGCCGCGCGTCTCTACAACTGCTCGATGGCCGCGGCCATTCCTTATGTGACGGGCAAGGCGGGCACGAGCCTCGGTTCGTTCGCCAATCTGGTCGCGAAAATGCGCGCCGAAACGGCGCAGATGAGCCTGCCGGAGACCGTCGAATACACGGTGCGCATGAGCGGACTCGCCGAGTTCTATCAGACCGAGCGCGAAGGTCAGGACCGTCTGGAGAACTTGCAGGAACTCGTGAATGCGGCCACGGCGTTCGTGAGCGAGGCGGGCTACGGCCTCGACACGCCCGCGCGCTCGATCCCGCTGCGCCCCGGCGCGAGCGCCGCGCCCGAGATCGTCTCGCAGGACGGCGAGATCGAAGTGCTCGACGCGCCCACGATCACCGACCCCGCGCAGAATCCCGACGTCATGACGCCGCTCGCGGGCTTCCTCTCGCATGCGTCGCTCGAAGCGGGCGACAACCAGGCGCAGGCCGGCCAGGACGCCGTGCAACTGATGACGGTGCACGCGGCGAAGGGGCTCGAATTCACGGCGGTCTTCATGACCGGTCTCGAAGAGGGCCTGTTCCCGCACGAGAACAGCGCGATGGAAGCCGACGGCCTCGAAGAAGAGCGCCGCCTCATGTACGTGGCGATCACGCGGGCGAAGGAGCGGCTGTATATCTCGTTCGCGCAGAGCCGTCTGCTGCACGGTCAGACGCGTTACAACGTGCGCTCGCGCTTTTTCGACGAACTGCCGCAGGAGTCGCTCAAGTGGCTCACGCCCAAGGTCGAGGCGGGCGCGCGCTGGGGCGGACGCTCCGACAACGCCGGCTGGGGCCGCGACTGGTTCTCGCGGCCGGGCGGCGGTGACGGCAACAGCAACGGCGGCGGCCGCCGCGAGCGCGACGCCTATATCGCCGACAAGAGCCCCGCACCTGCGTTCGCCAATGAGCAGCGCGCGGCCGAAACGGGCTTCCGCGTGGGCCAGGGCGTGTTCCACACGAAGTTCGGCGAAGGCACGATCACGGCGCTCGAAGGCAGCGGCACCGACGCCAAGGCGCAGGTGCGCTTCAAGCGCCACGGCGAGAAGTGGCTCGCGCTGGCGGTGGCGAAGTTGCAGGCAGTGGAGTGAGCGCGCGTAAGCCTCAGACGATCCAGACGGAAAACAATCGAAGATGAACCTCCCCACCCACGCGAGCGGCACGGCCGCTCGCCCGCTCGGCGTGCTTGCCGCCTTGCCCCAGGAACTCGGCGATCTGATCGCGGCGATGCAGGCCGAATCGGGCGTCGTGACGCGCACGTTCGGCCGGCGCGACTATCACCTCGGCACCGTGCACGGCGCGCCTTGCGTCGTGACGCTCGCGCGCGTCGGCAAGGTCGCGGCGGCCGCCACGGCGAGCGCGCTGATCCATGCGTTCGATGTCGAGGCCGTGGTCTTTACGGGGGTGGCGGGCGGCCTGGGCCCGGACGTGCATGTCGGCGACGTCGTGGTGGGCGAAACGCTGCTCCAGCACGACATGAACGCCGAGCCGCTGTTCCCGCGCCACGAGATTCCGCTACTGGCGCGCTCGCGCTTCGACGCCGACCATGCGTTGGCCGAGGCGCTCGCCGTTGCGTGCGAACGGTTCATTGCGGAGGAGGGCACGGAGCTGACGGCGCGCTACAAGGCCGCGCTGCCGCGCTTCGAAACCGCGTTGCCGCAGGTGCATCGCGGGCTCGTGATCAGCGGCGACCAGTTCGTGGCGAGCGCCGCGGCCGTGGGCGCGCTGCGCGCGCTGTTGCCCGATGCGCTGGCGGTCGAGATGGAAGGCGCCGCGATCGCCCAGGTCTGTCACGAGTACGAGGTGCCGTGCGCGGTCGTGCGCACGATCTCGGACACCGCCGACGAGCACGCGAGCACCTCGTTTTCGAGCTTCCTCACGGATATCGCGGGCACGTATTCGACCGGCATCCTCAAGCGCTTTCTCGCCGGGTATCGGCCGCTCGCACGCTGAGCGGCCGCCCGGCTCCCGCGCGGGGCCTGCGCGGGCCTCGGGTCAGCTATCGCCCGAGCCCACCGCCTCGCGAATCGACTGAAGCGCCGTAGCGTCCTCGATCGTCGGCAGGTCGCCCGGATCGCGCCCTTCGGCGAGCGCCGCAATCGCGCGGCGCAGCAGCTTGCCCGAGCGCGTTTTCGGCAGCATCGGCACGAAGTGCACGCGCGCGGGGCGGCCGATCGCGCCTAGCTGGCGGTCCACCGTTGCGGCCAGCGCGGCGGCGAGCTTTTCGGCGTCAGCCGGATTCGCTGCCGCATTGGCGTCGCGCAGCACCACGAAAGCCAGCGCCGCCTGACCCTTCACCGCGTCGTTCACGCCCACCACGGCCACTTCCGCGACCGCCGCGTGCGAGGAGATCGCCTCTTCGATTTCGCGCGTGCCCAAGCGATGGCCCGCCACGTTGATCACGTCGTCGGTGCGCCCGAGGATCGTCACGTAGCCGTCCGCGTCCTGCACGCCCCAGTCGAAGGTCGAATAGACCTGCTGGCCGGGCACGCTCTCCCAATACGTTTTCACGAAGCGCGCGTCGTCGCCCCACACGGTCTGCATGCAGCCGGGCGGCAGCGGGTAACCGAGCGTGATGACGCCTTTCTCGCCCTGCGCGCACGGCTCGCCCGTATGCTCGTCGCGCAGCACGAGGTCGTAGCCGTAGCAGGGCACGCCGGGTGAGCCGAGCTTTTGCGGCAGCGGCTCCACGCCGCGCTGGATGGCGAGCATCGGCCAGCCGGTTTCCGTTTGCCAGTAGTTGTCGACCACGGGCTTGCCGAGTGCGTCCGAGATCCATTGCGCCGTGGGCTCGTCGAGCGGTTCGCCCGCGAGAAAGAGCGTGCGCAGGCTCGACAGATCGGCGGCGCGCAGGAGCGCCGGGTCCTGCTTCTTGAGCACGCGAATCGCCGTGGGCGCCGTGAACATCAGGTTGATGCGGTGCTGCTCGACGAGGCGCCACCAGATGCCGCCGTCGGGGCGAACAGGCGTGCCTTCGTACATCACCGTGGTCATGCCCGCGAGCAGCGGCGCATAGATGATGTAGCTATGGCCCACCACCCAGCCGATGTCCGACGCCGTGAACATGGTGTCGCCCGGGCGGCCCTCGAAGATGTATTCCATCGAGGCCGCGAGCGCCACGGCATAGCCGCCCACGTCGCGCTGCACGCCCTTCGGCTTGCCGGTCGTGCCCGAGGTGTAGAGCACATACGAGGGCTCGTTCGATTCGAGCCATTCGCAGGGAATGCGCGCGTCGTAGTGCTGCTCGCGCAGCGGCTCGTAATCGACGAGATAGGGCGCGTTCAGGCGCTCGGGCGCGAGTTGGCGGTCGATCAGCAGCACCTTGGGCGGCGCGTGTTCGGCGCGCGCCATGGCTTCGTCCACGAGCGGCGTGTAGTCGATCACCTTGCCGCCGCGCGCGCCCGCGTCGGCGGTCACGAGCAGCGCGGGCCGCGCGTCGTCGATGCGCGCGGCGAGGCTCGGCGCGGCGAATCCGCCGAACACCACCGAATGCACCGCGCCCAGACGCGCGCAGGCGAGCATGGCGAACACGGCCTCGGGAATCATCGGCAGATAAATCAGCACGCGGTCGCCGCGCGCGACGCCCAGCGAGCGCATGACGGCGGCCATGCGGTTCACCTCGGCGTGCAGGTCGGCGTAGGTGTAGCGGCGCTCGATGCCCGTTTCGGTCGAGACATAGACGAGCGCGTTCTGCTGCGCGCGCGACGCGAGATGGCGGTCGACGGCGTTGAAGCACAGGTTCGTGCGCCCGCCCACGAACCAGCGCGCGAACGGCGGGTTCGAGCGGTCCAGCACCTGGTCGAACGGCGTTTCCCAGTGGATGCGCGCGGCTTCGCGGCGCCAGAAGTCCTCGGGCTGCGCGATCGACTCGCGGTGAAAATCGCGGTAATGCATGACTGCCTTCCTCCCGTGCTGATGGCGCCTGATGCTGCTCACCCGTGCTTATGGTGTTTGCGCGTGCTGGTTGGTGTCTTTGCGTGCTCGTTATCCGGCCGACGCAGGCGAGGCCGGCGGCCGGATCTGGCGCCGGTTTTTCAGGATAGTGCAGTGCAATGCGCGCGGGCAACGCGGGTTCTCCACTACCGGCGCACGCCGCGGGCGAGGCGTGTCGTCACATGGCGGCCGCGCGGGGGCTTGCGCTCAGGCGCCGGGCGGGATGGGCGTACCGGGGCAGGCGACCGTGCGCGGCAGCGGCGCGGCGCGCCAGCGTTGCAGCCAGCGCCGCGCGGTGTCGACCACGGGGTCGAGTTGCCCGTCAACGGCGCTGGACAACCGCGCGCCATAGCAGTCGCCGTGGTGCGGCTGCACGCCGATCAGCACGATGTCGCGCGGCGAGCGCCCGCTTAGCTGCGCGCAGGCGAGGGCGTCGGCGAAGGCCATGCCGGGGCGGTTGGGGCGGCGCAGATAGAGTTGCCGGGCCGCTTCGTCGCCGGTGAGCACGCGCAACTCGCCCGGCGCGAGCCCAAAATCGAGCGCGGTGAGCACGATCAGGCGCTGCGCCGACTCGACCACGGGCAAGAGCGTGCGACCGCGCGTGCCGCCTTCCACGAGTTCGACCTGCGCGGGACATTGCCACTGCGCCCGGAGTCGCGCGAGCGCGTGCACGCCCACGCCGGCATCGCCCCACTGGACGTTGCCGAGACCGAGCACGACCACGCGCACGGAGCTGGCCGACTGACGGCTCATGAGTCCGGCCAGCGCACGGCGCGCGAAGCGGCGCACCTTGCCGCGCGCGGGCCCGGTGGTCGCCTGGCTGGCTTCATGTAGTCGATATGCGCGATAGGTCACGTCGCGTGTGGGTCAGGAGTAAATGGGAAATAGGAATAATCCTAGCAATTCAGAAAACCTCGATTGATGTGCATCAATCGAGACAGGTTTTAGCGTGCTAGGGAGAAAGGTTTTGCAATGCCCACCGTTTGACTGTCGGTCCAATGTGCGGCAACGTTTGACATTCTCTCGTTGTGCACGCAACAAAAAAGGGGAGCGTCGCAATGACGTTCCCCTTCTCGTGATCCGCGGCGGCTCGGCGGCCGCCCGCATGCCTCATCAGGTGCCCGGCTTCACCACCACCGTACAGGTCGTGCCCGCGGCGAGCACCATGTCGTCCGGCACCTTGTCGATATGGATGCGCACCGGCACGCGTTGCGCGAGCCGCACCCAGTTGAAGGTCGGGTTCACGTCGGCGAGCAGTTCGCGGCTTTGCGGATTGTCGCGGTCGTAAATGCCGCGCGAGATGCTTTCGACGTGGCCTTCGAGCGTGCCGCCGCTCATCAGCTTGATCTCGGCCTTGTTGCCCACCTTCACGTGCGGCAGCTTGGTTTCCTCGAAGTAGCCGTAGACCCAGAACGAATGGCTGTCCACCACGGCGAGCTTGGCCTGGCCCGCAATCGCGTAGTCGCCCTGGAACACCTGGAGGTTCGTGATGTAGCCGTCCACCGGCGAGATCACGCGCGTGCGTTCGAGGTTGAGCTTCGCGGCGTCGAGCGCGGCGAGCGCCTGCTGATACTGCGCCTGCGCCGAGTTCGCGGTGTGCGAGGCGTTCTCGCGGTTTTCCTGCGACACGACTTCGCTGTCCATGTCGGCGCGGCGTTTCGCGTCGTCCTGGCGCATCGTCAGTTCGGCCTTGCGCGCGCCCACGGCGGCCTCGGCTTGCTCCACGGCGATCTGATAGTGCGAAGGGTCGATCTGCATCAGCAGGTCACCCTTGTGGACGAACTGGTTGTCCTTCACGGGCAGCTCGACCACGGCGCCCGAGACGTCGGGCGCGATGTTCACCACTTCGGCGCGCACGCGGCCGTCGCGGGTCCAGGGCTCGTCCATGTAGTGCACCCACAGGACGCGTCCCACCAGAATGGCGACGACGAAGATGATGGCCGTCGCGATAAAGCCAATGATGTTCCGGATTGTCATGATTCGACTTCGCTTCAGTGATAGACCGCGAGACCCAGCACGCAGCACACGACCACGAGCAGGCTCACGCGAAAGAGGGACGGGTGCCACACGACCCGGTAGAGGCCGGTTCTGGCCAGCACGGAATCGAGCACCCAGGTGATCGCCGCGCCCAGAATGAAGAGCAGCACGATCGCCGGGATATACGCGTCGAGAAACGCTACGTCACGAGGCATGGTTGGCTCCTTGGCTGGCGCCCGGATGCGCGCCCGCGCTGCCCGCATACGCCGCGAGCGGCGATTGCGGGTCGATGAGCGCGGTGCGGATGAAATGCAGATGGCTCTGGATGCGCTGCAACTGGTGGCGTTCCTCGCGCGGCGGCGTGTCGGCGCGTTGCGCCACGCCCGCCGCTTCGGGCCGGAATATGCCTTGCAGCATGGCCTGGCTCGCGGCAATGGCGACGTCGGTCGAGGCGAGCGCGCCGCGATAGCGCGCCTCGCTCGGGCGCTCGAACAGCGCGCTCACGGCTTCGAGCGTCGCATCGACCGCGATGCGCCATGTCGTGCCCGCCGCGTACTGCGGATGGGCGGGGAGCGTAGCCAGTTCGTCGCGCAGATCGAGCGCGGCGTTGCCCACTTCGAGCGTGGAGAAGAGCCAGCGCAGCGTGTCGCGGCGTTGCGCTTCGTCGTTGCCGGCGATCGCGGCGAGCTGGAACATCAGGTCGCGCGCGCCGCTTTCGAAGCGGTTGCGCAGTCCCTTCAGGCGCGCGCGGCACGCCTGCACCGCGCCGCCGCGCAGGTCGGCGAGCAGACGGCGGCGCAGCCACGGCGTGGAGGGCGGCAGCAGCACGGCGAACGCCGCGGCCGACACGGCCATCGAAGCGACGAGCGCGAGCGCGTCGTTGATATAGCCGCTCGGGTTGTACTGCACGACGTTGTCCGGGCCCGCGAGAAAGCACAGGAAGATGCAGTAACCCACGCCGAGGCCCGCGTATTTCGGGCGCGTCGTGAGGAACACGCCAAGGGCGAGCGCGGGCGCGAGCACGACGCACAGCATCACGAAGCCGTCGATGTGCGGAAACACGCCGAACGTGAGGATCATGCCGACGAACGACGCGAGCACGGTGCCCATCGCCATCTGGCTTGCCATGCGCGCGGGCTGCGGCGAAGCCGAGGCGAGCGCGCAGGTCGCGGCGGCGTTGAGCACGAGGTTCGTGCCGCTCGGCCACGCGGTGGCGATCCAGAACGCGCCGAGCAGCGTCATCACGATCGCCGCGCGCAAGCCCGACACACCCGCCGCGATCAGGTTCGTCTTCGGCACATAGCGCGAGATCCATTTTTCGCGCGAGTGCGTGTCGACGGCGAGCGAGGCGTAGGTGGCCGTGTACTCGGTCATCTCGTGCACGAAGCGGTAGAACAGCTCCGTGGCCGTGTCGAAATCGAGCAGGCGCGCATCGCCCTGGGCTTCGAGTGCGTCACGCGTGGCGCGCACGCGCCTGGGCAGCGTCGCGCGATAGTCTTCGAGTTGCTTCGAGACGTGCGCCGCGTCGGCGGCCGTGAGCACCGGCTCGCCTGCTTTGGCGAAGAGGGGGGCGATCTCGTGGAAGTACGGTTCGAGCGCCTCGACGGTGGCCGAGGAGCCTTCCGCGTGCAGGCGGTTCATCAACTGATGCAGCGCATGAAAGCGCGTGGAGGCCGTCATGAACTCGGTGTTCAGGCGCGCGAGGCGCCCCGAGCGCATGCGCGCGTCGGGCGACTCGAACACGGCCGTGCTGCGGTTCGCTTCGAGGCCCACGACATCGGCGACGAAGCGCGCGTTGGTCGCCTCGACATGCGAGCGGTCGATACGCCCCGCGAGCACCGCCGAAACATAATCGACGAACGACGAGAAACGGCGCCGCACCGTCGAGCGCAGCAGCGCGCCCGTGTATTGCGGGAACACCACGGCGCTCACGAAGCCCGAGGAAAGAATGCCGATCGAGATTTCGCACACGCGCGTCATGGCCGACATGAATGCGCCGTCGGGATGCTGCGAAGCCGGAATGCCGATGAGCGCCGCCGTGTACCCCGCGAGCACGAAGCCATACGAGCGGAAATTGCGGTTGCGCGCGGCGCCCGCGGTGCACAGGCCGACCCACAGCGCCGTCGAGACGATGAAGAGTTCGGGCTGCTGGGCGAAGAGGCCGATCAGCGCGAGCATCACGACGAGGCCGACCAGCGTGCCGCAGATCCGGTAGAAGCTCTTCGCGAACACGGGGCCGCTTTGCGGCTGCATCACGATGAACACCGTGGTCATGGCCGTGCGCGGCTGCGGCAGATCGAGCTTCATGGCGATGCCGAGCGCGAGCAGCGCCGCGGCGATCGCCTTGAACAGATAGATCCAGACAAGGCCGTCGGTGCGCGCCCAGTCGGCGAGCGCGTCGTACAGGCTTTGGCCGCCCGGCTGCGAAGGGGAGGAGGTGGAGGCTTGCATCGTCTGCCTCAGTGCGCCGCGCCGGTTGCGCCGCTGGTTGCGTTGCCCGGGCCCGATGCGCCGGCGTCGGCCGCGTCCGGACCGGACGCGTTCTTCGACCCATGCGGGGCGAGCAGCGCGGCGGGCATGAGCGGCACGGCGCGCGTCTTCTTGCCGTGCGCGGGCAGTTGCTCGGCGTCGGTCGGGCCCTTCGTGGCGGCGTTGCTCGACGCGTCGATCATGCCGCCGCCCAGTGCCGCGACGAGCGTGGCATGGGCGTTCAGGCGCTCGGCCTGGATGCGTGCCACGCCTTCCTGCGCACGCAAGAGCTGCGTTTGCGCGATCAGCACGTTGACGTAGTCGGTCAGGCCACGGCGGAAGCCTTCCTGCGCCAGATCGTAGTTGCGCTGCGCGGCCGCAACCGAGCGGTGCGCGTCGTCTTCCTGGGTAGCGAGCGAGCGCATGCGCACGACCTGGTCGGCGATTTCCTTGAGCGCGGTCACGATCGTCTGGTTGTACTGGTCGACGGCAATATCATACGCGGCGGACTGCGCGCCAAGCTGGGCACGCAGGCGGCCGCCGTCGAAAATCGGCAGCGAGAACGCCGGGCCGCCCGCATAGCTGCCGCTCATCGACTTGAGGAACTGGAACATCGGGCCGGCCGCGGCGTAACCGCCCATCGAAATGAGCAGGTTCACGTTCGGATAGAACTCGGCCTTGGCCACGTCGATGCCGCGCGCTTGCGCGGCCACGAGCCAGCGCGCCGCGACCACGTCGGGGCGATAGCCGATCAGCTCGGCCGGCAGCGCCGAGGGCAGGCCCGCGGGCGCTGCGAGCGAGAGCGCCGGGCGCTGGATCGATTCACCCGCGCCCGGGCCTTTGCCCGCGAGCGCGGCCATCTGGTTCTTGCCGAGCGCGATGGATTCTTCGAGCGCGTCGATCTGGCGCTCGTATTCGGGCAGCGGCGTTTCGGCCTGGCTCACTTCGAGCTGCGTGCCGATGCCGCCGGCCAGCCGCTTTTGCGCCAGCGTGAGAATGCGCTGCTGCTGGCCGAGCGTCTGCTTCGCAATGTCGAGCAGCGCGTAGTTCATCGACATCTCGATGTACGTGCGCGTGACATTGACTTCGAGTTCGAGCTGCGCGGCGCGCGCGTCGGCGGCCGTGGCGTGCGCCACGTCGAGCGCGCGCTCGGCGTTGTTCTTGTCCTGCCCCCAAAGATCGAGGTGATACGAGAGGCCGAGCGAGGCCGTGTTGTTCCACGTGTTCGCGCCCGCGAGCGAGCCCGGTCCGTAATAGATATTGTCGGACCATTGCTGGCGCTGGATGGACATGTTGCCGCTGATTTGCGGCAGGAGCCCGGCCTGGGCCACGCCCACCATCGAGCGCGCCTCGCGCACACGCGCCTGGGCGGCGGCAAGCGAGGGGTTGCCGGCCACGGCCGTTTCGATCCAGGCGTTCAGTTGCGGGTCGTTGTAGCCCTGCCACCAGTTGCTGGCGGGCCAGGCGGCGTCGGTGTTGGCCGCGCGGATGGCCGATCCGGCGTCGAGTTGCGACGCTTCGGCCTGCTTCGCCTGCGGTGCGATGCCCCCGGTACTGGCGCAGCCCGCGATTATCAACGAGAACGTAAGAACCGTGAGTGCGGCGAGTCCTTTCGGTACCGGAGACTGCACGATTTACTCCTTTACTTGGCTATGAATCACTGTGCGTCATTATATTTTTCGCGCGATTAATAAATAACCGGTAAGGATGCAAGGCATTTTTACAAAACGTGAGACAATCGGTCTTGCGAAATATGAAACAATTCGTGCGTCAGATAGAGGATTGGTATGGATACGCTACAAAACATGCGTGTATTCGTCCGGGTGGTGGAAGCGGGCAGCTTCACGGGCGCCGCGCAGCACCTGAATACGACCACGGCTTACGCTTCGCGCGCGGTTTCAGATCTGGAAGCGCACCTGCGCACGCGGCTTCTGAATCGCACGACGCGCCGCATCGCGCTCACCGAGGCGGGCGAGCGCTACCTGCAACGCTGCGAGCAGATCCTCGCCTACGTCGATCAGGCGGAAGCCGAGGCCGGCGACGCGCATGCGCGCCCCTCGGGCAAGCTCAAGGTCCATGCCATGACGAGCTTCGGCCAGCACTATGTGGTGCCGGCGGTGGGGCAGTATCAATTGCTCTATCCGGACGTGCATGTGGAACTCACGCTCGCCCAGCGCATGCCGGACCTGCTCGACGAAGGCTACGACGTGGCGCTCGTGCTCGCCACCGATCTGCCGGATTCGGGATTCGTGTCGCAGCGCATTGCGAGCGCGTTCAGCATTGCGTGCGCGTCGTCCGCGTATCTGGAAAAGCGCGGCGTACCGCAAAGCCCCGCCGATCTCGCGAACCACACCTGCCTGCAAATGGTGACGCCGGTGTTCCCCACCGCGCAGTGGCAGTTCACCGGCCCTGAAGGCCAAACGAATATCGATCTCGGCACGCCGACGTTCCAGGTGAACGTGGCCGAGGCGATGGCCGTGGCCGTGCGTGAGGGCATGGGCGTGGGCCTCCTGCCGATCTATTCGGCGATCAGCGGGCTGCGCAGCGGCGAGCTTCAGTGGATCCTGCCGGAGTACAAATCGCAGGAGATGAACGTCTACGCGATGTATCCGTCGCGCCAGTATCTCGACGCGAAGATCCGCACGTGGGTCGAACTGCTGCGCGAGAACCTGCCGTCGACGCTCGCGCGCGACCAGGCCGAACTGCGCCGCTTCGCGCGCACCTGAGCCGCCGCGGCTTGATCGACGTCATGCGCGGCGTGCGCGTTGTGACAGGCTGTTACAGCTTGCGCAGATCGCAACACTTCCTTACGCCCGGCGGCGCTTCGGCTTGATAAGGTAGCGAAACTGTTTGACGCCACCTGATATCTGCCAGCACCGAGGACTTACATGGATACGCATCTGATGATCGGCATCGCCGTGATGATGGGCCTGATCGGCATCGCGGCATCGCGCGATCTGCTGCGCATGCGCCGCGCGCAGCTTCAGCCCGCGACGCTGCGCGTGCGCCGCGACGACACGCGCCTGCGCTAAAGCGCGCGCCGCTGTTTCCCCCCTGTTTCCCCGCTAGATTTCCACCACCTTGTCCCACGCAAATGCCGGATTCTCCGGCATGCCCGTGCGGCGGTCGCGATAGCCGCGCGGGTTGCACACCACGCGCGTGCCGTTGACCGTGTAGTCGAAGCACGTATGCGTGTGACCATGCACCCATAGCGCAACCGGCGCGCGCACGAGCGCGTCGAGGTCGTTCACGAATCCCGCCGAAACGAGATCGTCCGCATAGCGCGGAGCGAGGCTCAGCCTGTGCGGCGCGTGATGCGTGACGACGATCGTCTCCCCCGCGAACGGTTTGGCCAGTTCCGTTTCGAGCCACGCGCGCGAGCGCGCATGCAGCGCGAGCGAGTCGGCCGGCGTGAAGTCGCGCGCGCCGGCTTGCGGGCTCGCGGGCCACGACACCTGGATCAATCCCTTGAAGTCGAGCATCACGCGCAGCGCGGCCGTCATGGCGGCTTCGCGCTCGGCCGCGCTTGCGCCGAAGAGCGCGAAGTCGGCCCACAGTGTCGTGCCGATCACGCGAAAGCGGCCCGCCGGATCGACGTAGACGCCGTCGTTGAGAAAGTGCACGTGGTCGAGCGTCGCGGCCGCGTCGCGCATCGCCGTTTCGAGCGCGCCCAGTTCGCCGTCGTAGTACTCGTGATTGCCGGGCACATACACCACCGGCACTTGCGGATCGAACGTTTCCGCGGCCCAGCGCAGCCCGAGCCCGTGATTATGAATGTCGCCCGCGAGCACGACGAGGTCGGCCTGCGCGTGCGGGATCGTGTCGGGCTCGTCGTTTTCCAGATGCAGGTCGGACAACACGCGAATCTTCACGGTTCTGGCTCCTTTCTCGATCAGCCCAGCACTTTCCCCGGATTCATCAGGTTCAGCGGATCGAGCGCGGTTTTGATCGCGCGCATGAGCGCCAGTTCGACCTCGCTCTTGTAGTGGATGTTTTCCTCGACCTTCAATTGCCCCAGACCGTGCTCGGCGCTGATCGTGCCGCGATGGCGATCCACGCTGTCGTAGACGATGCGGTTCAGCGTCTTCTCGTTCTCGGCGAGAAAACGCTTCGGGTCGCCGCCTTCGGGCGCCTGCACGTTGTAGTGCAGATTGCCGTCGCCGAGATGGCCGAAGGTGACCATGCGCGCGCCTGGCACCGCGCGCGCGATTTCGGCGTCGGTTTCCTCGATGAAGTGGCCGATGCGCGAGATCGGCACGCCGATGTCGTGCTTGATGTTCAACCCTTCCTGCGCCTGCGCGAGCGGAATGTGCTCGCGGATGTTCCAGAACGCCTGGGACTGCGCGAGGCTTTCCGCGACCACGGCGTCTTCCACGAGACCTTGTTCGAGCGCGTCTTCCATGAGCCGCTCGAAGAGGGCGCGCGCGTGCGCCTCGCTCTCGTTGTCCGACAGTTCGAGCAGCACGACCTGAGCGTGATGCTCCGCGAACGGATAGCGCAGTTGCGGGAAATGGCGGCCGACCAGCCGCATGCAGAAGTCCGACATCAGCTCGAAGCCCGTGAGCAGCGGCCCCGCGTAGCGCTGCGCGAGCGCGAGGAAGTCGAGCGCCGCATGCGCCGAGCCGAGCGCCGCGAGCGCCGTGACGCGCGCGGCCGGTTGCGGGTGCAGCTTCATCACGGCGGCGGTGATGATGCCGAGCGTGCCCTCGGCGCCAATGAAGAGATCGCGCAGATCGTAGCCGGTGTTGTCCTTGCGCAGCCCGCGCAGGCCGTCCCAGATCTCGCCTTGCGGCGTGACGACTTCGAGGCCGAGACACAGCTCGCGCGTGTTGCCGTAGCGCAGCACACCGGTGCCGCCCGCGTTGGTCGAGAGATTGCCGCCGATCGTGCAACTGCCTTCGGCCGCGAGCGACAGCGGGAAGAGGCGGCCCGCATCCTTGGCGCGCGCCTGGACTTCGGCGAGGATCACGCCGGCTTCGACGGTGATCGTGTTGTTGTGTGCATCGATCTCGCGTACGCGGTTCAGGCGGCGCAGGCTCAGCACGGCTTGCTTGCCGCTCGCGTCGGGCGTCGCGCCGCCCGCGAGGCCCGTGTTGCCGCCTTGCGGCACGAGCGCCACGCGGTGCGCGTGCGCGAACTTCACGACCGCAGCGACTTCCTGCGCGTTGGCCGGGCACAGCACGGCGAAGGCCGCGCCCTGGTAGCGGCGGCGCCAGTCGGCGAGGTAGGGCGCGGTGTCGTGGGCGTCGGTGAGGACGTTCTGCGTGCCGATTGCGGCGGCGCAGGCGTCGAGAAAGTCCTGAGAGGCGTGCGGGGTGGAGTCGGTCATGGTGTCTCGGTGTGGCTTGCGTGGCGCGGCGCGATTTTCATTGGGAGCGCGTCAGACTGAGGCGTTTAGTGTGACACGGCGCAGGCCGCGGCGCAGAGAGGGGGCGAGCAGCATTCGGGCACCCGGCGAGACACAGCCAGACACAACTCAGACACCGTCGCGCTTCGCGCGCCGCGCGGCGCGCTTGTACGGCGCGACGTAGGCGAGCGCGCACACGAAGAAGCCGAGCGCGAGCGTGACCTCGATCCAGCCAAGCCGGTTGCCGGGCGCGGGATCGGTCATGCCGCGCACGATGCCCTCGGCGAAGTAGAGCAGCACGAGCATCGCCGCCCACTGCATCGTGTAGAGACGCCGGCGCAGCACGCCCGGCAGGGCGATCGCCAGGGGCAAAGCCTTGAGCACGAGCGCGCTGCCGCCGGGGCGCAGCGGCGCGAGCCGCCATTCCCAGGCGAGGCACAGCAGCGTGAGCGCGGCAAGCGTCGCAAAAGCGCCGAGCGCGGCGCCACGGCGCGGTGCGTTGGGCGCCAGGGCGTCGCGCGGGTTGGCGCTCACGGCCGCTCGCCCGGCTCGCCCTTGGCGAGCGCGAGCGCCGCACGCGCGAGTCGTGCGCCGAGCGCGCTTGCGAGCGTTTTCTCTTCGTTGCTCAGGCCGTGGCCGCGCGCATCCGGGCGCGCGTGATGCGACGCGCCATACGGCGTGCCGCCGCTCTGCGTGGTGGTGAGCGCGCTTTCCGTGTACGGGATGCCCACAAGCAGCATGCCGTGATGGAGCAGCGGCAGCATCATCGAAAGCAGCGTGCTTTCCTGGCCGCCGTGCAGGCTGCCGGTCGAGGTGAACACACACGCGGGCTTGCCCGCGAGCGCGCCCGAGAGCCACTGGGGCGTGGTGCCGTCGAGGAAATATTTGAGCGGCGCGGCCATGTTGCCGAAGCGCGTGGGTGAGCCGAGCGCGAGACCCGCGCATTCTTCGAGGTCGCGCAGTTCGACGTAAGGCGGCCCGTCGGAAGGGATATCGGGCGCGGTGGCCTCGCAAACCGTCGAAACGGGCGGCACCGTGCGCACGCGCGCTTCGGCGCCGGGAATGCTGTCGATACCCTGGGCGATCGCGCGCGCAAGCTCGCGGGTTGCGCCATGTCGACTGTAATAGAGCACAAGAATCGGTTTCATCGGGCCTCGTCGGTGGACGGGATATTATAGGGGCTGGGTTGGCCGCCCATGCGGCGCAGCGCTCCAAAGCGCAGCGCTAAAAGCGTCGCGCGGCGCGCGGCCTGGCATGTGAAAAACAAACGGTGATGAGCGTAGTGAAAGTGGTGTTGAAGGCCGTGTTGAGCGCGGCAAGCAAGGCGGGCGAATGAGCGATATGCGGGACATGATGCGTGAGCTGATGTCGAAGGTGACGATCGATCTGGACATCGTGAAGCGGCTCGCGCGCTTCGCGGCGCGGCGCAGCCGCGAGGATCGCATCCCGCAGGTCGCAGGCAGTCTCACGTTCACCACGCTGCTCTCGCTCGTGCCGCTCGCCACGGTCGCGTTCGCGCTCTTTACGGCCTTTCCGATCTTCGCGTCGTTCCAGAATTCGCTCCAGGCCTTTCTCGCCGACCACCTCATGCCGGCGCAGATCAACAGCCAGATCTTCAAATACCTGAACCAGTTCGCCTCCAAGGCCAAGGGTCTCACGACGATGGGCATGATCGTGCTCTTTGTCACCTCGGTCATGACCATGATGACCGTGGAGTCGGCTTTCAACCTGATCTGGCGCGTGCGCAAGGCGCGGCCGTTCGCACAGCGCGTGCTGGTGTACTGGGCCATTCTCACGCTCGGGCCGATCCTGATCGGCGTGAGCCTCTCGATCTCGTCGTACGTGTTCACGCGCTCGGCCGTGATCGCCACCGAGCAGCATGTTTCCGGCATCCTCGACCTGCTGCTCATGGGCGCCTCGCTGCCGCTCACGGCGCTCGCATTCACCATGCTCTACGTGTACTTGCCGAACTGCCGCGTGCAGTGGCGCGACGCGCTGGTGGGCGGCATTGCCGCGGCCATCGCCTTCGAGGCCGCGAAGCGCGGCTTTGGCTATTACGTGCGGCGCATTCCCACCTATACGGCCGTGTACGGCGCGTTCGCGGCCGCGCCGATGTTCCTGCTCTGGATGTACCTGAGCTGGTTCATCACGCTCGTGGGCGCGATGATCACCTCGGCGCTGCCCGAAATCCGCACGGGGCGTTTCGACCGGCCGCGCTTTCCCGGCAGCGACCTGCTCGACGCGCTCGAATTGCTGGCGGGACTCGCCGAGGCGCGCGAAGCGGGCGAGCCCGGCCGCACGGCCGAGCAGCTCGCGCAACTGCTGCGGCGCGATCTCGCCACGGTGACACGGCTTGTCGACGGCCTGGAAGAGGACGAGCTCGTCGCACGCCTCGAAGAGGAGGACCGCGGGAAAACGCTGTTTCTGCTGATTGGCAATCCCGCGCGTATATCGGTGGCCCGCGTCTTCGACCGCTTCGCGATCGATCGCGAGGAACTGGCCTATCAGCTCAAGTCGAGCAGCATCGACGCGCCCATGCTGTTGGGCGCACTCGACAACGACAAGCTTTCGGTCTCGCTCGCCTCGTTGCTCGCGGCGCGCCGCGTGCCGGCGCTGGCGGAGGAACATCCGCCGGTGCTCCCGCATCCGGCGGCGTGATGCTGCGTTGATTCAGAGGGAAATCTTGCCGCGGCAGATATCCGCGAACATGACCCAGTCGCCCATGAGGCTGTAGATGGGGTGGCGGAAGGTGGCCGGGCGGTTCTTCTCGAACCTGAAATGCCCGACCCAGGCGAAGCCGTAGCCGCAGACGATGGCGGCAGGCAGCCAGAGCCAGTTGCCGGTGGCGATGGCCATGGCGACACAGCCGATCACACCGAGCGACCCGATGAAATGCAGCCGCCGCGAGATGGGATGGCTATGCTCGCTCAAATAAAACGGATAGAACTGCGCGAAGCTCGCAAAGTGCTCGTCGTGTGTGGTGGGATGCATCGTCTCCTCCTTTGCCCGCGGGTGTGCGAGAGGCTGGCGGGGATGGTTCGGTGCATCCATTTTGCGGCGTTCCGCACGACCGTGCAACCAGGCCGAATGGCCATGACGGGACCGTGCCGCGTCATGGTCCCGGACGCCGCTTTTCAGCCGTTCCCCACGCGCGGCGCTTGCTGCGTTGCAAAAGCGTAGAGCGCGTCGAGGGTCGCGTCGGGCTGCTCGGTCATGAGCGCGTGGCCCGCGTCGAGCGTCACCGTATCCACGGGCGCGCCCGCCTGCGCTAACGCCTCGCCGAGCGCGCGCGCCGCGCGCGGCGGCGTCATCGCGTCGTGTCGGCCGACGATCAGGCGCACGGGACAGCGCACCTTCGCCGCGCTCGTGAGGCCGTCCGCGTAGGCGTTGCAGGCGGCGAAATCGGTATGGAAGAGCTGTGGCTCGCCGCGCGCCGAGGCGCGCTCCATGAGCCGCTGGTTCATGCCGCGCAGCCAGAAGCCGGGGCCGGGGCTCGACGGTTTGGCGGCAAGCGTGGAGTGCGACCACGCGTTGACGAGCGCGATCGCTTCCGGCTCGCGCTCGCGCGCGGCTTCGAGTAGCGTAGGCGCGACCGCCATCGGGAAGGCCGTGGCGAGCAGGGCGATGCGCTGCGCGCGCGCGGGGTGGCGAGCGGCGAATTCGAGCGCGATGAGCGAGCCCATGCTGTGGCCGGCGACGAAGGCCTGCTGCACGTTCAAGGCGTCGAGCAGCGCGGCGAGCCAGTCGGCGAGCGCGCCGATGCTCGTGAGCGCCGGCCCGGCGCTGCGCAGGTGGCCGGGCAGATCGACGGCCAGCACGTTGAAGCCGTGATTGGCGAAATAGCGCGATTGCAGCGCCCAGACGCTATGGTCGTGCTGCGCGCCGTGGACGAACACCGCGAACGGCAGCGCGCGGTTGATCGGGCGTGAGGCGGTGTAGGCGTAGACCGCCTTGCCGTCGACTTCGACGATCATGACGCCTCCTTCGCCTGCGGCTTCGGTTCCTGCGATTTTTGCGACGCCTTCAGGGCGCGCTTGAGGTCGTCGATCAGGTCGGCGGGGTCTTCGAGGCCGATCGACAGCCGGATCGTGCCTTCCGCAATGCCGGCGGCGGCCAGCGCCGCCGCGTCCATGCGGAAATGCGTGGTCGAGGCGGGGTGGATCACGAGCGAGCGCGCGTCGCCCACATTGGCGAGATGCGAGAACAGCGTGAGCGTTTCGATGAAGCGCTTCCCAGCCGGGCGTCCGCCGCGCAGGTTGAAGCTGAACACGGCGCCCGCGCCGCGCGGCAGCAGGCGCTGGGCGAGGGCGTAGTCGGGGTGGCTCGGCAGCTCGGGCCAGCCCACCGATTCGACCGCTTCGTGCGCCACGAGAAATTCGACGATGCGCCGTGCGTTCGCCACATGCCGCTCCATGCGCAGCGGCAGCGTTTCGATGCCTTGCAGCAACTGCCAGGCGGCCTGCGGATGCAGGCACGCGCCGAAGTCGCGCAAGCCTTCGCGCCGCGCGCGCAGCAGGAAGGGCGCGACCGTGCTTTCCTCGCTGAACACCATGTCGTGAAAGCCCGCATAGGGCTCGGTCAGCTCGGGAAAGCGGCCCGACGCGTCGAAATCGAAGGTGCCGCCGTCCACCAGCACGCCGCCGATCGTCGTGCCGTGGCCGCCGAGAAATTTGGTGGCCGAGTGATAGACGAGATCGGCGCCGTGCTCGAAGGGGCGCAGCAGGTAAGGCGTGGTGAAGGTCGAATCGACGAGGAGCGGCACGCCGTGTGCGTGCGCGATCTGTGCAACGGCCTCGATGTCGAGTACGTCGAGCCCCGGATTGCCGAGCGTCTCGCCGAACAGCAGGCGCGTATTGGGCCGCAGCGCGGCGCGCCAGGCGTCGAGGTCGCCTGGCTTCACGAAGGTCGTTTCGATGCCGAAGCGCGCGAGCGTGTAGTGCAGCAGGTTGTGCGAGCCGCCATAAAGCGCCGCCGAGGCGACGATGTGCGAGCCCGCGCCCATCAGCGTCGCGATGGCGAGATGCAGCGCCGCCTGGCCGCTCGCCGTGCCGATCGCGCCCGCGCCGCCTTCGAGCGCGGCCACGCGCTCTTCGAACACGGCGACGGTCGGGTTCGAAATGCGCGAGTAGACGTGGCCCGCGCGCTCCATGTTGAAGAGCGCGGCGGCGTGGTCGGTGTCGCGAAACGAGAACGAGGTGGTCAGGTAGATCGGCGTCGCGCGGGCGCCGGTGGCGGGGTCGGGCGCCGCGCCGGCATGCAGCGCGAGCGTGTCGAAACGGGTGTCTGGCGTCGATGACATCGTGGCGGCGCGGCCGGCGCGAACCGGCTTCGGGTCGAGGGTGTTGGGCATCGTAACACCGGCGCCGCGGCGCGGGGGCGCTTTGGCCGGCGTTTTTCGGGCCGGATGACAGCGCACCGCCGCGGCGGCCTGCGGGGCGCAAAAGCCCGCGCCACGGCCTTCGGCAGACGATTGCGCGGCGGCCGCGCGGCTTTCCTTTTAACACTCTTTCCGCTAGGATCGAAAACAGGTAGGTATCTTTTCAGCATCTCCCCCAATATTTGCGGCATTTCTGGAGACACATCATGCGTGTCAGCGACATTCTCAAGGTGAAGGGCAACACGCTCTTTACCGTCACGCCCGACACTGCGCTGCACGACGCAGTCAACACCATGGCCGAGCACGACATCGGCTCGCTCGTGGTCATGGAATACGGCGATCTGGTCGGCATGCTCACGTTCCGCGAGATCATCCTCACGCTGCGCACGAACGGCGGCAGCGTCGGCACCACGACGATCCGCAAGGTCATGGACGACCACCCGATCACCTGCACGCCGGAAACGGAAGTCGACGAAGTGCGCCGCATGATGCTCGAGCATCACGTGCGTTACCTGCCGGTCATGGAAAGCCGCTCGCTCATGGGCGTGATCTCGTTCTACGACGTGGCGAAGGCCGTGGTGGAAGCGCAGGGCTTCGAGAACAAGCTGCTCAAGGCCTATATTCGCGACTGGCCGGAAGAGGAACGTCAACCGGCACGTTGAGCGCCGCTCTCCTTCAGCCAGGTTGAAATCAACTTCGGCCAGCATGCAAAAGCGCGCGTCAAGCGCGCTTTTTCGCGTCTGGGCCCCGCAAATTCTGTCAGTGCGATTCTGATTCGATAAACGATAGACCGATGTCCACGGCACAACGCAACGAGCAAAACCAGCGCAATGAGCGCAACCGGCGCAACGAGGCGGAGCCGGCTTCGCAGTTCGCGCTGCTGCGCCAGCGCCGCTTCGCCCCGTTTTTCTGGACGCAGTTCCTCGGGGCAATGAACGACAACGTCTTCAAGATCGGCTTCACCTCGCTCGTCACGTATCAGGCCGCGCGCTTTTCAGGTGTCGATCCGAAGACGGTGGCCTTTCTCATCTCGGCCATCTTCATTCTGCCGTTCGTGCTGTTTTCCGCGACCTCGGGCCAGGTTGCCGACAAGTACGACAAGGCCATGCTCACGCGCTGGGTCAAGACCTTCGAGATCGCCGTCATGCTGATCGGCGCAGCCGGGTTCTGGATGCACAGCGCGCCGCTGCTGTATGTGTGCACCTTCCTCATGGGCGTGCATTCCACTGTGTTCGGGCCGGTCAAGTATGCGTACCTGCCGCAGCGGCTCGCCCCCGACGAACTGGTTGGCGGCAACGGGCTCGTCGAAATGGGCACCTTCGTTGCGATCCTGCTCGGCACGATCGTCGGAGGTGTGGCGGCGGGCATCGGGGCGACGGACGCCGCCACCGTCACCGACGGGCCGCCGCTCGGCGCCTGGTGGCTGGGCGGCATGTGCATCGTCATTGCGCTCGTCGGGCGCGTGGCTTCCTCGTTCGTGCCGCCGTGCGAGCCTTCGCAACCGGGCCTGCGCATCAACTGGAATCCGTTTTCCGAGACCTGGCGCAATCTGCGGCTCGCGCACGGCAACCGCACCGTGTTCCTGAGCCTGCTCGGCATCTCGTGGCTCTGGTTTGTCGGCGCGACATTTCTCGCCTCGTTCTTCAACTTCGCCAAGGACGTGATGTCGGCCGATCCCGACGTCGTGACCGTGCTGCTCGCGATGTTTTCGCTCGGCATCGGCACGGGCTCGCTGCTCTGCGAGCGGCTCTCGCGGCGGCGCATCGAGGTCGGCCTCGTGCCGCTCGGCTCGATCGGCATGAGCGTGTTCGGCATCGACCTGTATTTCGCGAGTCACGGGCTGCCCGCCGCGCCCCATCTGCTGTCGGTGAGCGAGTTCCTGCGCACCGCCGCGCACTGGCGCGTGCTCGCCGACCTGTTCCTGCTCGCCATGTTCGGCGGTTTCTACAGCGTGCCGCTCTATGCGCTGATCCAGAGCCGCAGCGAGCCGAGCCATCGCGCGCGCATCATCGCCGCGAACAACATCCTCAATTCGCTGTTCATGATCGCTTCGGCGCTCATGGCGATGGGGCTCACGGGCGCGGGCGTCGGCATTCCCGGCATCTTTCTCGCCACGGCGCTGCTCAATATCGTCGTCGCGGCCTATATCTACACGCTCGTGCCCGAGTTCCTGCTGCGCTTCGTCGCCTGGGTGCTCGTGCATACGGTCTACCGCGTGCGGCTCGTGCACACGGAGCGCATTCCCGCCGAAGGCGCGGCCGTGCTCGTCTGCAATCACGTGAGCTATGTCGATGCGATCGTCATCATGGCCGAGAGCCCGCGGCCGATCCGCTTCGTGATGGATCACCGGATCTTCCGCTCGCCGTTCCTCGGCTGGGTGTTCCGTCACGCGAGGGCGATTCCGATCGCCCCCGCGCACGAGGACCCGACCGCGCTCGACGCCGCTTACGACGCGTGCGCCGCCGCGCTGGCCGAAGGCGATCTCGTTTGCATCTTTCCCGAGGGCAAGCTCACTCGCACGGGCGAGATGAACCCGTTTCGCCACGGCGTGACCGAAATCCTCAAGCGCTCGCCGGTTGTGGTCGTGCCGATGGCGCTGCGCGGGCTGTGGGGCAGTGCATTCTCGCGCTTCGCGGCCTCCGGGCAAGAGCGGTCCGAACGGCCGTTGCGGCGCGGGCTCACGAGCCGGCTCACGCTGGCGGTGGGCGAGCCGATTGCGGCGGCCGATGTGACGCTCGCGCGCTTGCAGGAAACGGTGGCGGAGTTGCGCGGCGCACGGCGCTGAGAGTGCGGCTTTTGCCGGGCCGCTCGCCCGGCTTCATGTCCGACCGGACGGTCGGGCGTGGCCGCGCTCAGGCTGGCATAATGACGGATTCCCCGATTCACTTTGGACGACCGCCATGTCCGGCAACACGCTCGGTACGCTTTTCACCGTCACCACCTTCGGCGAATCCCACGGCCCGGCCATCGGCTGCGTCATCGACGGCTGCCCGCCCGGCCTGGCGCTCACCGAGGCCGATATCCAGATCGATCTCGATCGCCGCCGTCCCGGCACGTCGCGTCACGTCACGCAGCGCCAGGAAGCGGACCAGGTCGAGATTCTCTCGGGCGTATTCGAAGGGCGCACCACGGGCACGCCCATCGCGCTCCTGATCCGCAATACCGACCAGCGCAGCAAGGACTACGGCAACATCGTCGAAACCTTCCGCCCCGGTCACGCCGACTACACCTACTGGCAGAAGTACGGCATTCGCGACTATCGCGGCGGTGGTCGTTCGTCGGCGCGTCTCACGGCGCCCACGGTCGCGGCGGGCGCGGTCGCGAAGAAGTGGCTGCGCGAGCGCTTCGGCGTGGAAGTGCGCGGCTACATGCGCTCGCTCGGCGAGATCGACGTGCCGTTCGTGAGCTGGGAGCACGTGCACGAAAATCCGTTCTTCGTGCCCAACGCCGATGTCGTGCCGCAGCTCGAGGACTACATGGACGCGTTGCGCAAGGACGGCGACTCGATCGGCGCACGTGTGAACGTCGTGGCGAGCGGCGTGCCGGTGGGTTGGGGCGAGCCGCTGTTCGACCGGCTCGACGCCGACATCGCGCACGCCATGATGGGCATCAACGCGGTGAAGGGCGTGGAGATCGGCGCGGGTTTCGCGAGCGTCGCGCAGCGCGGCTCGGTGCACGGCGACGAGCTCACGCCCAACGGCTTTCACGGCAATCACGCGGGCGGCGTGCTCGGCGGCATCTCGACGGGGCAGGACATCACCGTTTCGGTCGCCATCAAGCCGACCTCCAGCATCCGCACGCCGCGCCGCTCGATCGACAAGGCAGGCGAGCCCGCGACGGTCGAGACCTTCGGCCGCCACGACCCGTGCGTGGGCATTCGCGCCACGCCGATCGCCGAGGCCATGCTCGCGCTCGTGCTGATCGATCACGCGCTGCGCCACCGTGCGCAGAACGCCGATGTCGTTGTGTCGACGCCGAAGATCGCAGCCAGCGACGAGTGATCCGAACGGCGCGAACAGCGCCGCACTGGTTGTGCAGGCAACAAAAAAGCCGCTTCAGGCGTGAGCCCGAAGCGGCTTTTTCTCGTGCTCCGATCTTACATGTTCGGATAGTTCGGACCGCCGCCGCCTTCCGGCGTGACCCACACGATGTTCTGCGTCGGGTCCTTGATGTCGCAGGTCTTGCAGTGCACGCAGTTCTGCGCGTTGATCTGGAGGCGATCGCCGCCGTCGTCTTCCTTCACGAACTCGTAGACCGCCGCCGGGCAGAAGCGTGATTCCGGGCCCGCGTAGGTGCGCAGGTTCACGTTCACGGGCACGTTCGCGTCTTTGAGCGTCAGGTGCGCGGGCTGGTTTTCCTCGTGGTTCGTGTTGGAGATGAACACGGAGGAAAGCCGGTCGAACGTGAGCTTGCCGTCAGGTTTCGGATACTCGATCGGCTTGCACTGCGAGGCCGGTTTCAGCATCTCGTGATCGCGATGCTGGTGATGCAGCGTCCACGGCACGTTGCCGCCCAGCAGCTTCTGCTCGATACCGACCATAAACGTGCCGAGATACAGACCCTTGCTCATCCACTGCTTGAAGTTACGCGCCTTGTACAGTTCCGTGTAGAGCCACGACTGCTTGAAACCTTCGGGGTACTGCGTGAGTTCGTCGCTCTGACGGCCCGCCTGCACGGCTTCGAATGCCGCATCGGCGGCCAGCATGCCGGTCTTGATCGCCGCGTGGCTGCCCTTGATGCGCGAGGCGTTCAGGAAGCCCGCATCGTCGCCCACAAGCGCGCCGCCCGGGAACACGAGCTTCGGCAGCGACATCAGGCCGCCCGCCGTGATCGCACGCGCGCCATACGACACACGCTTGCCGCCTTCGAGGTACTTGCGGATTTCCGGGTGCGTCTTGTAACGCTGGAATTCCTCGAACGGCGAGAGATACGGGTTCTGGTACGCGAGGCCGACGACAAAACCCACCATCACCTGGTTGTTGTCGATGTGATACAGGAACGAGCCGCCGTAGGTGTCCGATTCGAGCGGCCAGCCGGCAGTGTG
>NZ_QLSU01000043.1 GCF_003268775.1 Paraburkholderia unamae | reverse complement strand
ATGGAGATCAAACCCGGGAAAGACAGAAGCAAACCTCACTAAAACCGGACATTTCTATTGAGCCGGAGACCAGACATCTCTATCTGGCCATGACATGTATTGTAGGTCCCAAATAGAAATGTCGTGTTCGGGGGTGCGGCGGAATTCTTGGACTATCAGGAGCTAGTCCATGTATTCGTACGAAGACCGCATCCGAGCGGTCAAACTCTACTTAAAGCTTGGAAAGCGCCTTGCCGCGGCGGTTCGGCAATTGGGCTATCCCACGACGAAATCGCTCGAACGTTGGTATCACATGTACGAGCGATGCCTGGATTTGCCGAGGGAACGCATTTGCTTGAGGCCGCGCTACTCGGCAGAACAAAAGAAGGCGGCCGCAGACCACTACATGAGCCATGGCCAGTGTCTGGCAGCAACGACAAAGGCCCTGGGGTATCCGGGACGCGGGACGCTCGTCGTCTGGCTCGACGAGCTGCATCCTGAGCGAAAGAAACGCGTTCTCGGGAAGGCTTCGGGTATCCGGCATACACCAGAGCTCAGGAAGACAGCGGTCATCGATCTGTGCACTCAACGAGAAAGCGCCGAGGAAGCTGCCAAAAAGATTGGCGTGAGCCGCCCAACGTTGTACAACTGGAGAACTCGGTTACTCGGTCAGGAGGCTACTTCAAACATGACACGCCGCAACGATCCGCCGCAGAGCTCCGAGAAAGTGACGCTGGAGCAGCAGGTCGAATCACTCCGACGAGACATCCGGAAGCTCCAGATCGAACACGACATCCTGAAGAAGGCCAATGAAAATAACAATTATCACAATAGCACGCTTCAGCGGAGGCCCGCGAGTTCGAAGGCCCTCTGCTTACGGTCTGCTCGCGAGGAAGCCCCCTTGTTCCCGACAACGCTGATGCCACCTCCGACGGCACCGGCTATTTCAAGCGAAATGCACCTCGACTTCGACGAAGCCGTTGCGCCGGCCTTTCACATCAAAGAAATCCTTCAACCTGGTTTTCAGCTCGGCGAGGGTGTCTTCGCTTATTCGAAGCTTGATAAACTTCGCCCCGGCTTGTCGGGCTTTCTCTATGAGGACCCACGCCGCTCGTACCTGTTCCTCGGCACTCGAGGGACGCAACAATCTGTATCCAAGATAAACACAGCCGGCTACCCCGACCACGCCGATCGCCGTAAGAGCCAGAGTCTTTCCGTCGACATTACTTAGGCTATCAGCAATCGCTTTCGCAGCTTCTATCCCGGCTTCGGTGGTCAGATCAACTAACGCGTTCATATTTTCTCGATTCAGTCATCCTGATTAAAATTTGCCTCAGACTTTCCCGTCGTCGCCTGCTGGTCCATGCACGACGACTATTCCTCCTGGCTTCACAATACTAAAGAAATTTTTTCAAACTCATGGGGTTGTTCCAAATACCACGATCACACCACCTGGTCGGGTTGCGAAAGTAATATTGTTTCCCTCGATGGTCATCCCGCAACCGTTGAGATGGTGCAAATACGAGAAAACGCCGCCACCAGAAAAGTGCAACGTATGTGAGACCGTCTCGTGGACACGAAAAATCACATGGTTCTCGATGAGTGAAATGTCTTCGATTTGCACTCTCCGGATCTCCGGAAGTTCAGCACTGATGGCACCGTCACCAGAGATCTCGTAGCGCTCGCCTGAAGGCCCTTCCGCCATGTACCCGCCGTCAGGAAGACTGACAACTTTTCCGACGCCAGGCAAGGATATGGTGGAGCCTTTACGTGACATGGTGGAGCCATCTGTCGAATCAATGGGTTTCTTGTCAGTCATGGCGTTGTTTCTCCACGTATACCCGCTACCGGAACGGGTTTGAGCGCGAAGACATACTGCGGCTCACCCTGTGCCAGCAGGTGTCCGGCGACCTGCTGGAGCGTGTTGATCGCCGAGAGGAATGCCGGATCGAATGCGCGCGTCGTGCTCCCCCCGCCCGAGCCACCGGTGGCCGGCACCCACCGGTCACCCTGCAACTGGAGCGCGCCGGCGAGCTGCGTGGTAAGGAAGGAATCAATCAGGCCGCCCTGCGGCCGAAGGAATCGCGCGAGCTCAGGTAGAGATGCCTCGCTGGACGTGTTCGCAAAAGGATAGCGCCCTGCGAACGAACGGTTCCACGCGGCAACGATCGTTTGCCGCCATGCATCGTTGAGGCTCGCTTCGGCAGGAACCAGCACGGTGCGCGTCGCCTGGGTGACAGGCTCCACGAAGAGCGCTGCGCCCATGCCCGCCCACTGCTGCCCGAGACTTGCCGCAACGAGCTGGGATTAGGACAGCGTATCGGAAAGCTCCGAGCCCTTGCCCTGGTACAGCGCCTGCGCGACCTGGCGCGCCTGGTCATCCGAATCGGCGCTGTCGCTGATCTGCTGCAACTTCAGGCGCAGCGTCATCACGCGCTCCGTGAACCGCTCCAGACTCAGCTCGCTGCCGGCGGCGGGCGCCGCATTGCCGCTGGCGCCCTGGCCAACCAGCTTGAGCACCGGCCCGAAGGAGGCGTCGAGCGGACCCACCGGCGCGGCCTGGGCGGTCTGCGCGGCGTCGTCCTTCTTGCCGAAAAAATTCTGTGCCTTGGTGACCAGCGCATCAGAGAGTGTGGCTTGCTGTACGCCGGCTCCGCCCTGCCAGGCGAGCGACTTCATGAGCGCGATAAGCGGCGACTGGCGGGCATCGGCGATGAGCCTCAACTGGCCTACAGCGGCCGGCAGCGTGGTGGCGGCTGCGCACCGGACGCTGTTCATGAAGTTCTGCCAGTGCTCGGCATAGTCGGAGAAGTAGTGGGCACGAAGCGCCGCGCGCAACGCCTCAGGCGAAAGGGCCTCTGCGCCCGCTGGTGTGTTGCCACTGGTGCCCGTATTGCCGAGGACCCAGTTGCCCGTCACGCCATTGTGTTTTGCCGCGTCGTCGATCGCCGCCTCGATGGAGCCCTCCCAAGCCTGACGCGTATAAACGCCGGGAACCGTTGCGGATGTCGAGAAGAGACCGCGCGTATCCGTGCCCGCTGTCAACGAGGCAAGTGCCTGGTCGGGGTACTTGTGGCCCACGGAATCGAGAATGCCCTGGTAGATCGTGTCTTCGGAGTTCTTCACGCCGATGATGGCCAGCAGCGTCTGACGTGCACTGCCTACGAGATCTTCGCGCGGCTGGATGTGCCAGTCAGGGTGCGCAGGGAAGTGCTGGGCCCAGAAGCCCAGAAGCTGTGCCGAAAGGTCGAGCTTTTCACCAGGCCGAAGACCTGTGTCGATATTCCAGTGCTGCTGGAGCTGCGGGGTCATGAAGGACGCCTCGGCGCGCTCCGGCTCGGCCATCATGAGGTAGGTCTTGAGCGCCTGCTGGCCGTCTTGTGCCACCTGACTGCTCTGGTTGTCGACCTGGGCAGTTTGCATCTGGCCGAGATCGACGAGCTGGCCTTCGATGTCTTGCTGCACTGGCGCGACGAGCAATGGTCGCGCGGCGCGTGCGTATGGCATCCACAGTGCGTTGAGCACGGCCCGGTCATGGTTCAGCCCGAAGCGGGTGAAGATCGGGGTGTGCTCCTGCACACGCGCCTCATGCAGACCAATACGCTGCTGGAGTCCGAGCAGCGCGCGCAGGCGCGCCGGTGTGTGCCCCGCTCGCTTGAGCGTTCGCAGGGACTCGCTGGTCAGCATGACCTCGTGCGCGTTGTTCATCCCCGAGGCCAGCATGCCGGCGCTCCACAGGCCGATGACGGCAAACGCGATCGTCGAAAGGATCGTGACCGGGTTGGAAAGCGTGCGGCGGCAAGGCGTGTGGTTTGCGATCTCTATGAGATGTCGCCACAGCGGCAGCCGGGTGCTGTCGGAACCCGCCGCGGAGGCATCACCAGCGGGCAGCGGGGCAAACAAGGCACCTGCAACCGGCAACGCCCGTCGCTGCCAGTCAGATAGCCCCGTGATCCAGCGCGCGAGAGGCGATGCGCGGCCGTCGAGTCGCACAGACAGCGCCTTCGTATAGTCGTCGTTGGCATTCGTGGCAAGCTGATACACGCTGCGGTCAGCCAACCGGTCACGCAATTCGAGCAGCGTCGTTTCGATGGCGGCCGCGTTGAGCGGGCGGGTGAATTCGCAGCCGGTTACCGGTGTGTCCATCTGACGTACAGAGTCGGCGCCTGCGACATCGACCAGGTAGACTGGAGCCGACCAGCGCAGGATCTCGACGATGCGTGCGAGACGGAATCCCCAGGGGTTCTTCTCGCGCGCCGGATCCATTAACGGAGCGTTGCCGTCGATCACGAGCGCAATGGCATCAAGCGGGCGACTCCATCGCAGTCCGCGTATCTTCCGAAGCCACAGTTCATCGGGCCGGCCGTCTGATCCGAGGCCACCCCAGAGCAGCACGGCGTCGTCGGTCACCAGCGCGCCCTCCTTCACCAGATCCGGCATCAGCGCGGTAACGGTTGAGGCATCGCCCGCGACCAGCACCCACGGTAGAACATGACCCCAACGGAACCATCGCTTCTGCTTCAGGTGAAGTTTGAGGTCTTCGGCCCAGGTCACGACCTGCTCTGCCCTGGTCTTTGCGGCCTCGGCAGCCGGGTCAGTCTGCTTGTGCGGCTCAAGCCCCTGATCCTTCGATTCCTCCTGGCGCGCGAGCCGCTTTTTCTCGCGCCGCGGAAAAGCAAGTGCCAGCCCCCCGCAAATCAGCAACACTCCGACAGCAAGAGTGGACCAATTCCTGATCATCCACGTGACCGGGTCTTTCGGATCCACTGAATGTACGAGAACGCCAACGCCGCCCGCCACGAGTGCACCGGCGACTACCCAGCGACCCCAGATACGTTTTTTTTCATTTATCAACTTTCTGTTTCCTCTTGAGGCAGGGGTGAGACCGTGCACAGATACAGCGATTCAGAGTTGGGCTCTCGCCAGCCGATCAACTGAGGCCCGGCTTCGCGCATCGCTTCCATTGCGATGGCCAGCGCAATCCAGCCGCTGGAAGGGCCTGGATTACCCAGGGGCGTGTCCAGGAGACGGTCGGGAGGCATATCCGTGGAATCGAGCGGCAATCCCATGCGGATGGCAGTTGATTCGTCGTCGTGGCCACCTGTGAACCAAATCTGTCTGTGCTGATCTCGCGACATCTGGTACTCATAGATCTGGCTGAGTCCAAGGTTCAGTGCGGCGTTTGAGCTAATCATGGGCCTCAAGATCGCCCCTCCCGTTGGGGCATCCGGTTCAACAAGAAATGCGGCAGCACCTTCGCTGAATTCGCGCTCCTCCTCTTTTTCTGCCCAGAACTGTGCTGCGATTACAAGTCGTGTCGTGGGTTCAATCCGGTCCACCAGATGGGTAATCCACTCCACAGCGCCGGTCCCGGGAAGGGCTTCGACGTGAAAATTCACACCCGGAGCAAAATTCCCAAGAACATCCCTTGCGCAATCCATCCAGGCTCTAGCCTCGCCAAGCGACGCTTCATCCAGCATCAGCGTGACAACAACCTCCTTACTTTGACGCGTAATCCTGGTGTGAGCGCTGCCAGGCGCTCACACCAGGATCGGCACCCGCTTGCCGCGCCTGCCCTGAGTTCGCGTGATGCGGCGATCCTCATGCGCACACTCAGGGCACCAGCTACCGCGCCACACGCTGTTGACGGTGGCATGCCACGCATGCCCTTTTGCGCATAACCATTCAATCTTGCCGTGGGTGCCCGGATAAACCGTCGAAAGACACTCGCCCCCGCGCGAGCGCGCGAGATCCTGCATCTGCCCAATCGTGCGGGTGCGTGCCTTGACGGCACACAGATGGCACCACTGCCCCTTGCTCACACGAGACCACGGCGCGAACCACATATGCCCTTTGGCACACCGCCATTGCAGCGGCGTTTCCTTGTCGACATAGGCCGACAGGCATCGGCCGCCGCGCGCAAGCGCCGCCTGCTCGATGTCCTCCTGCTTCGGCTTGATGCTCTCAAAATGACACGTCTGGCACCAGTCGCCACGAAGCACACCGTCCAGGGTGGCCTCCCACGTATGCCCCGCCCCGCATCGCCAGCCCATCTTCTCGCTGGTGTTGGTGTAATGACGTGAGAGGCACACACCGCCCCGCTCAACAGCAATCGCGCGCGCCTCCTCCAGCGAGTGGACAGTGGTGCGATCGTAGGCACATTCGATGCACCAGTGCCCCAGGCGCACCGCCCTCGCAAGCAACGGGAAACGGTGACCGGCCGCACAGCGGAAATCCAGCGGTTCCAGGTGCCCCCTGTACGCCCGTGACAGGCAAATCCCACCCCATGCGGCTGCAACATTCTTGATGCCGGCCAGCATCATTGCGGAATAGGCGGCCGCGCTCACGCCGGCGCGGCCAGGCAACCCGGCGATTGCGCGCTGGACCCTGTTGCGGGTCGCCGCAGGTACGCGTGGCGACGACGCAGAACTGCTCGTCATATCCCCTCCTGCCGTACTTTGACACGCCGCCGCCGGGCTGACGGCATTGATGACCTCACACGGCCAGCGAGAGCATGCGGGCCGGGTCCAGCACCGTCATCTCACCTTGCAGTTCTGCGATCTGGCGGGTAAGACCCGGCTTGTCCGCGTCCTTGCGACTGCTCGCCGCCTTCAATGCCCTGACCAGCTGGAGCTTGACCTCGAACACGAGCGCCGGATCGCGGACGATACGACACTCGAGTGGATCGCCCGCTATGCCGTCGTGCGCAATCTCGAGGCAGGCGAACGGCGTGCCGTCATTGAACGACAGGCGTTCGATGCCCGGCAACCGCTCAAGGAACAGCGCAAAGTCCGCACGCAGTTGCTCGCGCCAGGCGTTGTAGGGCGCACCCAGATGATCGAGTGCGGTTTGCTGGAAGTACTGAAGGTCGAACCACAGGTGATTGACGCCTTCCATGAACGCGCCCTCGACCCGTTCGATCAGTTCGTTCCACTGCTTTTGCAGAACAAGGCGCTTCATCTGCGAGCGCAGTTCCGCTCGCGGCGCGAGTAGCCGCGTATGTGAAGCGGCATCGGACGGCGGCACCTCGTGAAGGGTATCCCAACGGATGCAGCGCACCAGGCGCACCGACGGCAGATAGCCCCCTTCGTTATCACGGAGCCAGTTGGCCATCACACGTGCCTTATCAAGGAGGTCACGCGTCGAGGAAATGGTGCTGGACGCGCTACCGGCCACTGACGACGACGGGAGTTGCGGCGCGTCGGCGGCGAGCGCTTCAGACTCGTCCCTGCGCTCGAAGCGCGAGACAAGCGGCTGAAGTGCCGGACGTGCGGCTTCCGGCCAGTTGGCCGTTTGCGTCACGAGCACGTCGAGCGCAGCAAGCGAGCGTTCAAGATCACGCGCCATCAGCTCGCCGCGGCTTGCGAGCAGCTCAACCATACGCGCTGTAGCCAGCATCTCGAGCGCGCCCTTCTTCGCTTCCGCGCGCGCAGGCAGCACCGCCTCCCCGAACCGCTCAACGAGCGCGGCGGTCAGTTCCAGCCCGTCAGCAAATCCTGCCGGCCCATCCTGCCTCAGGCGCGCGCCGGCATAATAACCAACCACCCGGAGGTCCTTGCCGGTTTCCTTGAGCAACTGCTCGCACGAACGCACGATCAGCGCATCGTCGATCCCCGACAGCTTGTTTGCCTCGTCCTTGAGCGTGAAGAAAGCATCTTCGTAGCTGGGATCGCGCCCGACACCGTTTTCGCCCGGAATCAGTTGCAGCCAGGCGCTCCAGGTGTCAAGGCGTGTGCGTGTGAGCTGTTCCGCGTCATGGGAGGGAAACAGTGCCTTGAGCAGGCCGGGCATCTTCACGTGGGGCACTCCCGAATGCAGGAAAAAATAGCGCCGGGGCGTTGTGGGCCCCGGCGCGGTTCACATCAACAGCAGTTGATCAGCTTTTGGCCTTCGGCATCTGGGACACGAGCGAAAGCCCGATATCCATGCCTTCAACCTGGAAGTGCGGGATGATGTAGAGCTTGATGCGGAAGAAGCCCGGGTTGTCCTCGATGTCCTCGACCGTCACCTTCGCCTCGCGCAGCGGATGCGACGCCTGGAGTTCGTCACCCGGATCCTTCATCTCGGTCACAAGACTCTTGATCCAGTTGTTGAGCTCCAGTTCGAGCAGCCGGCGATCCTTCGTCGTGCCGATGTTTTCGCGCTGGATGAGCTTCAGGTAATGTGCGATGCGCGAAAGCAGGAAGATGTACGGCAGGCGCGCGTTGATGCGGCTGTTCGCGGTGGCTTCCTTCGTCTCGTAGAGCGCCGGCTTCTGGGCCGAGCTTGCCGAGAAAAAGCAGGCGAAGTCGTGGTTCTTGTAGAACGAGAGCGGGATGAAGCCCAGGTTCGCGAACTCGAACTCGCGCGTTTCGGGAATCAGCACTTCCGTCGGGATCTTCGCCTGTGTGCCCGTGCCGAGGTCATAGAGGTGAACCGGCAGGTCTTCGACCTTGCCACCGGCCTGCGGACCGCGGATCTGGACACACCAGCCGTTGTTCACGAAGCTGCGGCTCATGTTCGCCGCGAATGCAAACGAGGCGTTGACCCACAGGTACTTGTCGTGGTCCGGGCCCGTCACGGCTTCTTCGTAGTTGAAGGCTCGCACCGGCACCGTGTCCTTGCCGTACGGCAGGCGACCGAGCACGCGCGGCATCGTCAGGCCGACATAGCGCGCGTCGTCCGTATCGCGGAAGCTCTTCCACTTGATGTACTCGGCACGGTCGAAGTAGTTGCCAATATCCTGGATCGCGGCCACTTCCTCCATCGACTCCTTGCCAAAGAACGCCGCCCCCACCGAGCCGATGAACGGCATGTGAGCGGCGGCCGCCACCTTCGAGATATTGCGCAGCAGGGCAATATCCATCGGCGAATTCTCGAACTCGAAATCGCTGATCATCGAGCTGATCGGCTGGCCGCCCGGCGTGTCGTATTCTTCGGTGTAGGTGAGACGATACAGGCCGCTCTGGATGAGTTCCGGCGAATCGTCGAAGTCGCGTTGCAGCGCTTCCTTGGAGACGTCCAGCACCTCGACGCGCGCGTTGCGACGGAAGTCGGTGCGCGAGACAAGCATCTTGAGGCCGCGCCAGCGTCCTTCGAGCGCCTGGAACTCGGGCGCGTGCATCACCGAGTCGAGCTGACGGCTGATCTGACGATCGAGCTGGCCGATGTGGAAATCGAGCAGCGACTTGTCGAGACGCTCGACCGGCTGGCTCGACCTCGCTATGAGCTCCAGAAACGCGCCCATGCCGCGCGCGATACGCTCGTCAGCAGAGGCTTCCGAGAGTGCGTCGCTGTCGCGGAACGCCTCGATCGGGCGCGCTTCGGCAACGGGTTTGAGGTTGATCCTGCTGCACAGCGAGGCGTACACACTGTCGGGTGCGTCAAGCACAACGGTCTCGGTTGCGCCCTTGCGGGAATCATTCTGTTTCATTATCGTTCCTGTCTGCGGTTGAAGTGCAACCTGATTGCTCAAAGCGGTAAAGGCCTGCTTGGCCCGTCTGCGCTCAGGCATGCCCTTCGGGTTGCGTAGCTGCCGTTGCGAGTTGTGCCAGCTCACCGCGCAGCTTCTCGGACAGGGACTTGTCCTTCAGGATCTTCTCGAACTCACGACGGAACGTCGCGTTGTCGAGCAGGTTCGATTTGAGATCGCGCAACAGGTTGCGCATCGCCAGCATCGCCTGAAGTTCGGGAATCTGACGGGCAACATGCTCCGGTTCAAAGTCTTTCATCGAACGGAACGAAAGGTTGACCGGCAGCTCGGAACCGTCAGCGGCCAGGGTGTTCTGCGCGACAAACTTCAGGTCCGGTGCGTAGTCGGCCAGCACCGAATCGAAGTTGTTCTTGTCGATGTTGACCTTCTTGCGTTCGGCCAGCGGCGCCTGCTCCCGGCCTGCGCTAAAGTCACCCGCAACCAGCAGCTTGAGCGGCAGTTCGACCTTCTTCTGCGCCCCGCCCGTATGCAGATCCAGCGTGATCGAAACGCGGCTTTTCGGTATCTCTCTTTGGAAGCTATCCATCTGTAATCCTAAGGAATGATGTCCACAAACTCCGCAGGAATCGACCGCAACAACAGGGAGTCGTCCGTACACGTACCCATAATGTTCATTCAGGATTCTCCCCATGCCGTGGCTATCATTCATGCGACCCAATTGGCACACAGATTAGACAGGTTTACCGGCATACCGTCAAAGCCCGTTTGCGACGATTCATCGATAACTTCCATCCAGATTGCGCTGGATCGAATTTTAATTATTTTCCAGATTCCGAAACGCGCTCAATTCCATCCCATCCGCTCATCTCGCACCATTCCCTCCTACACGTCGCGCCGATTAATCTCAATGCAATCATCGTTTTAGGAAATTAACTACGGACGTTGTCCGGATGTATCTGATCATGTCATGCACAATGACTATCTCAATTTAAATAACCGTCAGCCTGACAATCATTCACGAATAAATTAACCAGGATACCTAAAATTTCGCTATGCTCGGATCAAAAGAGACATATGGAATCTTCCTCGAAACAGGAAACAATAAACCAGACCACTTATTGCAGATTGCCCCGCCTTCATCGAGACACCACACTCTCACGTAGCCTTCCTGCCGCGCTCACTGCGGCAACGACTGCGCGGATTGGTTGGCACACCAGATGAATCGACCGACTCGCGGTGCAGGTTCTGCAACTGACAACAGCGCGCATGATGACACTGACTCTGGGCCGCAACGGGCGGCCTTCCTCGCCTCCGGCACCTGACGCGCCCCGTTCGGTAGATGTCGGTGTGCGCGATCTGCTGCAGGACACTGCGCTACTCGTGACAACGCTCGCGAGCGGAGGAATCGTGCAGAACACCACGACATTCCGCGACCGCTGCCGGCAGCTTGTCGACCAGTTTTCGGAGGCACTCGCGCGACGAGACATGCCCGAGGAGGTTCAGCGTGAAGCACTGGTGGCACAGTGCGGGCTGCTGGACGAAATGGCGCTGCGTCATCTGTCATCCGAGGCCCGCACGGACTGGGAACTTCATCCGATGCAGGTCGAACGGTTCTCCATCCATGACGCGGGCCGACGTGTCATCGATCGTGTTGAAACCCACCTGCATGAATCATCGCCTGACGTCGATCTGCTTGAGTGCTACGCGGCGATTCTCGGCATGGGGTTCGTGGGTCGCTACGCGCTGGAGGGAGAAGCGAAACGTGCCGCGCTGATCGCTGCGCTCAATGCACGGCTGGAGTCGATGCGCCCGTATACCGAAGTGCCCTTTCACTCCGAGGCGTCCGGCACGCTTCTCTCCGGCAACGCGCACCGGCTGCTGCCGTGGATCGCGGTGGCACTCGCCTGTCTGACGGCTGTGACTGTGTGGGTTCTGGGCAGCAGGGTGATCAATACACAGCTCGCGCACATCGCGCCGGCGAAGGTCGTCCAGCGATGAGATCTGATCTGCCCATACTGGGAAAACACCCGATGTTGGCGTCAGCGCGAGGTCACGACGGACTGGGTTATCCGCTGCGCCTGATGATCCTCTTCGCGATTGCCCTGGCGCTCGCCGTGATCTGGCTCGTGGCGAAGCCGGGTACCGGTCCAGCCTGGATCCTGACCGCTGTCATTGTGCTCGCCGGCGCACTCCTCGCGTTCTGGCGTACACGGCTGATTGACGGTGCGCGCACGAACGGCGCCCATGTGCTTGCTGCGCTCGGGACAGCAACCGCCGACATTCCGCTCAGGCTGCGTACACGCATGCCGCTCGTGCTGGTCACGGGCGACGATCTGCCCGCGCTTTTCGACCGGCACGACGGGCAGCGATTCGTCCACGTCGGTGATGGCGCCATCTGGCTGCGCGTGGATCGCCCGCAGGACCTTGCGCGCATGGCGATGGCCGTCAGGCAGTGGCGCGATGGTCGCGCACCGGACGGTGTCGTGCACTGCGTATCGCCCGCGCGCTATACAGATGAGGATGTTCTCACCCAGGCATTGCGTGTGGTGCGTCAGGCAACGGCAGACGCCGCGCGCATGCTTGGGTCACGTGCCCTTCCGGGCTATGTAGCGGTCTATCAGCGCCTCACGACCGAAGGGGTCTTTGGTTCGATCAAGGCGCTTGTCCAGGCGCAGGTCACAACACCGCACACGGACCTTCTCACGCCGCAGTGGTATGGCGTCTCGTCGGCCTCGCGCCTGATCGACGCGCGCCATTTCGGCGATGTTATCCGGGCGGCCGAAAATGAGGCACGGTCTGCGGCTGACACCCGTGTTCCTGCCGCGCGCGCGGCGGCCCTTGCCTCGATGATTGGCTGGACACAGCGTGTCGTGATTCACGCGCTCGCCGACCAGCGACAGCCGGCGACACCATGGGCACTATACGGCGTCGGCTGGATTGATTGCGGGCCGGCAAGCGGGCCAGGTCGTCCGTGGGAAACCGATGTGCACAGACAGACCCAGGTTGCCCGTGCACCCGGTGCAGGTTCGCCCATGCCCTGGCCGCTCCCCCAGCCGTTGATCCGGGCCATGCCGCAGCGCCACTGGATATCACCGCGTATTGTCGCGCTCGTCCACGCGCTGGCGCTGCTCGCCTGTGCGGCCGCCGTCGCGTTCTTCTTCTCGACCCGGCACAACCAGACGCTGCTCACGCGCATTGGCGGAGACCTTGCCCGCTATTCGATGATTCCGCCCGAGCACGACGACGCAAGACGTGATGCATTGCAGGCCCTCGTGTCCGACCGTGACGAGCTTGAGCGATATGCCCGCATCGGCACGCCACTGCCCCTTTCGTTTGGCCTGTATCGCGGCGCCCGGCTGATTCCCCCGCTCAATGACGCGATCGCCTCGTATCAGCCGCCGCCTCCGCCGCCCCAGATCGTGACGCTCGACAGCATGTCGCTCTTTGACAGTGGCCGGGCGCAACTCAAGGATGGCTCGACACGGGTCATGGTCGGCGCGCTCGAAATGATCAAGGCACACCCGGGTAAGCGGATCCTCGTCGCAGGCTACACCGACAGCGTGGGCGACCCGGACAGCAACCTGAAGCTCTCAACCGCGCGTGCCGAAGCCGTGCGCGACTGGCTCGTCGAGGTGTCCGGCATTCCAACCACACAGTTCGCGATTCAGGGCTACGGTGACACGCGGCCACTCGCAGATAACAACACAGAAGCCGGGCGCGCAAGAAATCGCCGCGTCGAGATCACTCTGGTTCCCGATGCATCGACGGCAACTGCCAAGGTGGGAGCCCTGCCCTGATAACACATTTTAGGTCCCCGGAGCCCAGGCTTCGGGATTGGATAGCCCGGGTAGTGTTGCCGGGCGAATGTCGCGGTAATCAATGCAATGGAGTGAAAACATGGCAATTCCGTCATATATGTGGCTCAAGGACGATGGTGGTGCGGACATCAAGGGTTCGGTGACCGTTCAGGGCCGCGAGGGAAGCATCGAGGTCACGCAATTCGATCACAGCCTGCATATCCCGACCGACGGCAACACGGGCAAGCTCACGGGCACACGTGTGCACGCACCGATCACGCTGATCAAGGAAACCGATGCGTCGACGCCGTATCTCTACAAGGCGGTGACGAGCGGCCAGACCCTGAAGTCGGCCGAGATCAAGTGGTACAAGATCGACGACGCCGGCAAGGAAAAAGAGTACTTCAACACGAAGCTCGAAAACGTCAAGGTCGTCGCGGTCCGCCCGAAGATGCTCGACATCAAGGTTCCCGAATTCGAGAAGCACAACCACCTCGAAGAAATCGAACTGCGCTACGAGAAGATCACGTGGTCGTACAAGGACGGCAACATCATTCACTCGGACACGTGGAACGAGCGTTCCTGATCCGTCACGGTGGTCTGGGGGCCGATAGCGCATAGCGGCCCCCTTTCGCCAGTCCGCGTGAGCGGACTGGTTTTTTGCTACATGGGCACTGCCAGCTGCGGGTGCTCCTCTCCCGACTGCGCAAACAACCCGAACATGACCGTGACCCTCGACCGAAATCCTCTCTCCCGTGACGCGAGCCAGCTTCTGCAACGGCTCAACCCCCATTGTGCGAATGCACTCGAAGCCGCGGCCAGTCTGTGTCAGGGACGACTCTCGGACGAAATTACGGTCGAGCACTGGCTGCTCAAGCTCATAGAGGCGGGAGACGGCGATATCCCAGCCATCATCCGGCACTACGAACTCAACATTGATGCCGTATGGGATGCGCTGCTCAGGGCCATCGAGCACGCGCCACGTAACCTGCGCGGGCGACCCAGCCTTTCGCCGCAACTGGCTGCGGTTCTCCAGGATGCGTGGGCTCATGCAGTGACGCTTAATGAACCCGGCGCGACGACCATCCGGTCTGGCAACGTGCTCCAGGCGATCGTCGAAGCGCCGCACGTCCTTCGCGCGAACAATGCCTGGCAGTTACTGTCCGTGAGCAGCGCGCAGATCCAGCGCCTGCTGCCTCGCCTTGGGTCGCGGACCTGCGAAAACCAGCCGGAAGAGCCGGCCGCTCCCGTTGACCGGAACGATACCGGTGCCGCAACCACCGCAGTTGACAGCTCGCCTGAAGATCAAGCTACAGCGACCGCACAGGCAGCCAGACGGAGTGTCGAAGGCGATGCACTCGCGCGCTTCGCGATCGACATCACGGCCAAGGCGCGTGAAGGCAAGATTGACCCGGTGTTCGGCCGCGACCGCGAGATCCAGCAGATGGTTGACGTACTCGCGCGCCGCCGCAAGAACAATCCGATTCTTGTGGGCGAGCCTGGCGTCGGAAAGACAGCGCTCGTCGAAGGCCTCGCGCTTCGCGTCGCCGAAGGCACGGTTCCCAACGTGATCCGCGATGTGCGTATCCTGACGCTCGACCTGGGCCTGCTCCAAGCCGGCGCCGGCGTCAAGGGCGAGTTTGAGCAACGGTTGAAGAATGTGATCGACGAGGTGCAGGCATCAGACGTACCCATTCTGCTTTTCATTGACGAAGCCCACACCCTGATCGGCGCGGGCAACACTGCCGGCGGCGCGGACGCGGCCAACCTGCTCAAGCCTGCGCTTGCGCGAGGCGAACTGCGCACGATCGCGGCCACCACGTGGTCGGAATACAAGGAGTATTTCGAGCGCGACGCGGCGCTCGAGCGCCGTTTCCAGATGATCAAGGTGGAGGAGCCCGATGATGAGGCAGCCTGCCTGATGCTGCGCGGCCTCAAGGAGCGCTACGCGAAATACCACGGTGTCCACATTCGCGACGAGGCGTTGGTGGCTGCCGTCAAGCTCTCGCGCCGCTACATCCCGGCTCGCCAGCTGCCGGACAAGGCCGTCGACCTGATTGATACGGCAGCCGCGCGCGTGCGCATGGGCCTGGAATCGCCGCCGGCCGAACTGCAACGTGCCCGCGGTGCCGTCGCAGCACTGGAACTTGAACTCACAACCGTGGAAGACGACGCCCGGGCGGGAATCGGAGAGATGGAGACGCGTCGTGCTGAACTTCACACAGCCCGCATCGAGGCACAGGCTGCGCTTGAGCAGTTGCAGCAGCGCTATGACCAGGAACTTGGTTACGTGCGCGCACTGCATGATCAGCGCAGTGGCGAGTCTGGCGGCCAGACCAGTTCGCTCGCACAGGCGCAGGAAGCGCTAGTGCGCGTGCAGGGCAAAAACCCACTGATTTTTGCGGACGTCGACGCGCAGGCAATCGCTCGCGTGGTCGCCGAATGGACCGGTGTGCCCGTCGGCAATCTCGTCGAGGACGAGTTGCAGGGTCTTCTCACCTTGGAGATGAGCCTTGCGAAGCGTGTGGTCGCACAGGACGAAGCCCTTGCCGCGCTTGCTGAAAGTTTGCGCACGGCCAAGGTGGGGCTGAAGAACGAGCATGCGCCACTTGGCGTATTTCTGTTAGCGGGCCCTTCAGGTGTTGGCAAGACCGAGACGGCGCTCGCCCTTGCGGACCTGCTCTTCGGCGGTGAGGCAGCGCTTACCACGATCAACATGTCGGAGTACCAGGAGTCGCACACGGTATCGCAACTCAAGGGTTCCCCCCCGGGCTATGTCGGTTACGGCCGCGGCGGCGTGCTGACCGAAGCGGTTCGCCAGCGCCCGTACAGTGTGGTGCTGCTCGACGAGGTCGAAAAGGCGCACCGCGATGTGCTGGACATCTTCTACCAGGTCTTCGACCGAGGCTCGATGCGCGACGGCGAAGGGCGCGAGATCGATTTCCGCAACTGCGTGATCCTGATGACGTCCAATCTCGGGAGCGCCCAGATTGACGAGGCCACCGCCGATATGCCGGATATCGCGCAGGCAGCGCTCCTGGAGGCCATTCATCCGCAGCTTGTTGCGCACTTCCAGCCAGCTCTGCTCGCACGCTTCCAGACGCTGGCATACCGGCCGCTCAACGTAACGGCCCTCGCGGCGATTGTGCGCCTGAAGCTCGACAAGGTCGCCGAGCGCTTGAAACGCCAGCACCATGTCGAGCTGGTTTGCGACAGCTCACTGATTGACGCGATGGCTGCGCTGTGCCTGGCGCGCGAGTCAGGTGCGCGCAACGTCGACGCGTTCCTGAACCAGCGGATCCTGCCATCTGTCTCCCGTGAACTGCTCGCGCGTATGGCGAGCGGTACCACGCCTGACCAGATCCTGTTGTCGAGTTCGGTCGATGGAAACCTCACGGTCGATTTCCTCAATCACGGCGCGGCGGCAACGGCCGGCGTAACCGCCGAAATTACCGACTGAGGCTGGCACAACCGGGCTGGAGCGGCCGCTGCACGACAACGGCCCCAGTGAAATCATCACCCTGAGCACCCCTCAGCCGGTTGGGCGCGCAGAAGAATCTCAGATTCAGGAGTTCGGTATGGTTACGGAAGACACCTTTGCAGAAGCGCCTCAAGGAAACGGACACAGTATCCTGCTCGGAGATGATCCGCATATTGTCCTGAAAGGTGATCACGGCAGACCTCCGAAAATAGTCTTCCTGACGACGCTGGCAATGTCAATGAGCCGGGGTGGGCAACCCGTGCGATGCACAAACTTCGTGCGTGGTGTTTCCCTGCTACTCGACTCGGACATCCAGGATATTCCAGCAACGCAGATTGACGCCGTTCTTGATTTCATCGCTACCACGGTGGAGCCCCCGCTGAAGAACTGGCTCAGGCACCCGCCATCTGGTGTGCCCCTTGTCTTCGAACTACTTGGAGTCACTGCACGTTTTGCACATAACTCACATCTGGAGTGGCTACCAGGTGTCATGCAACTCGACGTTGAGCAACCCGCCACGATCGAGGCTTTTACAACATCGCCTGCGCGAACGCCCAAAGCAGACCGTTCACACACACTGGTCGCCAGCCAACCGGCCATACCGCCGCCCACGCATGCTGCTCACCAGCATAAAGACCAGAAGCCCGTTGTGCCCTACCGCCTTCCGGGCGACGCGGTTAGCAATGTACTGGAGAGCATCGTCGACGCGATGGGCCCCGAATATTCCATGCTTCCTTTTCCAGTTCGCTTCCGTGCGTCGGGCTCACCACGGGCATGGGCGGAGGCATGCCATGCCGCGGGAGCGAGTGGCGCCGCGCTGGAAAGAGCGTTCGCTGACCCACACGTCGGCCCGTTCCAACTGTTGCACGACGTAGGGGCATTGATTGTTCGCGATACCGACGGGCGCGTTGACCCGGAAGTCGCTAAACTTACCAACACAAACATTATTCTTGGCGTGCCTCCACAAGCGTTCTGGTCGCGCAAGGGTGTGCTCTTCGAGCCAACCGTTGCCTTCGAACAACTGCTCAAACTGTCCGACATAGACGATGGCGTGCCGCTTGCCGCTGCAGCCGGCGGTGCCAGCGCCCTGTGCATTGTGCCGGGCCCAAGTTTGCGTGACGCACCTCATCGGGTGGACTCGATCACGATCTTCGAACACATGCACGTATGTGCAGAAGGGACGAGTGAGCGTTCCCTGACGTTTTTTGTCCCAAGAAGAAAGCCTAACCCGAACGATTATGTGTCGATCCGTATGCAGCGTCTGCGTATTGATGATGACAGCCTGAGCATTCGCGAGGCCATCGAAGAATGCCTCAGCGCGAGCGACGCTGCAACTCAAGCAGATTTTGTCGATGACGAATACGAATTCTGGCTCCATGTGCTCAGCTACTCCGTCAAGGTCCTCATTTATCTCGCCAGCGACCACCCGCAAATAAGACAGGACAACGCCTACACCAATGCACCCCGCAATTTTGCAGGCCTCGGAAAACGCAAAAAACACGAGCGACGCCGCGAAATTGAACGACTCTACGACCGATACATTGTTGGGCCGGAAGTTCTACCCCGAATACAGACGCACCCGCGAAAGGCAGGGCCAGGTGAGGGCGCAGAGATTTCACCGCACTGGCGTCGCGGACACTTTCGCCTCCAGCGCCACGGAACGGGGTTCGCGAAAAGCAAGGTCGTCTTTATCATGCCCGTGATCGTGAGAGCCGACCGTATGTAGCCTGACGAAAACACGCCTCCAGACTCGTCTGAGCGCCGCGCGCGCCTGACGACTTGTGTCGACTGATACGCTTTGATCCTGCAACCATAGTGCAATCAGACAGACCTGCCATGCGGCGAATCACGGTCCGGAAATCTTCCGTTCACGGCAAGGGCGTGTTCGCCCTGCATGCCTTGAAGGCTGGCGAGCGCATCATTGAATACAAAGGAAAGAAAACATCCTGGGCAGCGGCCATCCGTCGCTATGCAAAGCACGGTGCCCCGGGCCACACCTTTTACTTTGCGCTCGAGGATGGCGACGTGATCGACGGCGGCCGCGGCGGTAACAGCTCGCGCTGGTTCAACCATGCGTGCTCGGCAAACTGCGAAGCCGTGGAAGTAGCTGGCCGCGTGTATATCGAGGCGAGTCGTAACATCGCCGCTGGCGAAAAACTCTTCCTGACCTATGGACTAAGCGTCGACGAACCGGTCACCCTGGGGATTCAGGTGCTCTATGCGTGCTCCTATGGCCACGTGAGATGCAGTGGCACGATGCTCGATCAGAATATCGAGTCTGGTTCCTGATCGTCCTTGCCCGACGCCTTCCTGTCTTTATCCTCGTCTTCTTCCGCTTCGTCGTTTTCGCCCTTTCCTTCCTTGCCACCCTCGCCCTCGGTTCCCGCCGGCGCCTCGTTGCTCTCTGGAGAGGCTGGTTCCGGTTCATGTTCATTCGTCTCCGGTTCCGGCTCCGGTTCCTGCTGTTCAGGTTCGCTTTCACCGGCCCCGCCGCCTTCCTCTGACCTGCCCCCGGTATTAGTACGAAGCGCCGTTAGAGTCCGAGGTTATAATTCCCGCGCTTCGTGCGCCTGCGCGAACTGCACCGGCGCCAGATACCCGAGCGAACTGTGAGGGCGCTCGGTGTTGTACTCGATACGCCAATCTTCAATCAAACGCTTGGCGCGACGCATGGAAACGAACCAGTGCTCGTTCAGGCATTCGTCCCGGAATCGCCCGTTGAAGCTCTCGATGCAGGCGTTTTCCACCGGCCTGCCGGGCCGGATGAACGACAGCGTAACGCCCACTTCGTAAGCCCATGCATCCAGCACCTTACCAGCGAACTCCGGGCCGTTGTCCACCGTGATGGACCCGGGCAAGCCGCGCATCTCGCGTAACCGTTCAAGCACCTGCTTGACCCGTTGACCCTGCAATGCGGTATCGACCTCGATAGCCAGGCACTCACGCGTGTAATCGTCGACCACGTTCAGGTAGCGAAAGCGCCGACCATAAGTCAGCCCGTCGCTGACGAAGTCCATCGACCAGTTCTGGTTCGGCCCCGTTGGCACCGGCAGCGGTTTGCGCTCGACAGCGGCTATGCGCTTGCGTCGCCGCCTGCGCACGCTCAGTCCAGCCTTGCTATACAGCCGCCAGATGCGTTTATGGTTTGCCAGCCAGCCCTCGCGCCGCAACAGCACATGAATGCGCCGATAACCATAGCGACGCTTTTTGCGCTGCGATGGCTATCATCCGGCCGGTCAGCGCCTCGTCGTCGACCTGGCGGCGCGACTCATACTGGAACAGCGCAACGGACGCATCGATCACGAAGTCGGCCTGCATGACGACATGGTGATCGGCTGGCTCCTCGCACATTGGCTGCTCACGCGCGGCAAGATGCTGTCGTTCTATGGCATCGACGACCGGCGCATCGGGTCGGCCCTGAAGGTGGGTGGCGCCGAAAGCGCTGGCGCTCACCAGAGACGACTCGAGCAGCAGGCCATTCAGGATGAGATCAAGCACCTGTACGACGCACTTTCGAGCGAACCCAGCGAGTGGATTGCAGCGCGCATCGACCACCAGATGCGCCTGCTCGACAGAAGGATCGTGCTGGAGGACGGGGAGATCTTCAGCATGGATACGCTGATCAACCAGGCGAAAGAGAGAAAGCGGGAACGTCAGCGGCAGCGGCGCGCGGCAACAGTGGTCGATACGCCGGGGCCAGCACGGCAGGGGTTCTTCAGCGACACGCTTCCCGGCGCCAACGTTCACCCGCTCAAACGGGGCAACTGGTGATGAGTGGTTTCGGATATGTCCGATTGCGCCGCGCGATGCTTGGCGCATCGCGTTTTGTATCACGTATCATCGCGCATTCTCGCGCAAGCGGGAATTGAAGATAATCAGTCTGCATCTCGCAGTCTGACCTGTTATACGAGCGCATTGCGCGCCGACAAGAAACCGCGATTCACAGGGGTTCGAATCATTGCTCCATGGTGCAGCGACAGATATAAGGTCGGTTGGACCTTAACAGGGTCGCAATCACGGCCTTTCCCGAAATTGCAGCCACGTTCGCCAGGCCGTGCTTCCCCAAATTTTCAGGGAGTCACACACCCATGGCGGATCTGCTCAGCGCACTGCAATCGATCTCAGGTCGGCAGTCGAGCTTTCTCGAAGTTCCTGGCACGGACAGTGCCGGCGCACTGTCCGTTGTCTCGTATTGCGCGAACGAGAAGATGGGGGCGCCCGTGGAGGTCAGCATCGAGCTGACCCACCCTGCGCAGCTCGCGCGTGCTGACTATGTCAATCGCGACGCCACCTTCCGGATCGTGCCTGACGACGGCGTACCACGAAAATTCTCGGGTTTCATTGAGCGCATTTCGACGGTCCAGACGACGAAGGATTTCACGAAATACGAGATCGTTTTGAAGTCCCACTTCGCTCGCCTGCAAGGTGTCGTCAACACGCAAACCTTTCAGCATCTCACCACGCCCCAGGTCATCCAGAAGATCCTGCGCTCGCACGGCATCAGGGAACACCAGATGTCATTCGAGCTACGCGGCAAGTACCCCATCCACCTGTGGCGCTTCCAGCACGAGATGACGGATTTCGACTATGTGCATATGCTCATGGAAAAAGTCGGCATTTACTCCTACATCCTGGAAACAGAGTTTGGGGACCAGGTCGTCTTCGGCGATGACATCGATCACTACATCTACGATCCGCGACTGATCGTACCGTACCGGGAAGCCGCGGGCCTGGAATCAAACGGTGTAGAAGCGATCACCTCACTCAAGACCCATGCGGTGACGGTACCGGCTTCATACACGGTCGCCGATTACGACCCAGAGCAAGCCTGGGAGCGCTTCAAGGACTCCGCCAACGTAGCGCCCGAAGACCCCACCACCTATGGCCAACCGTACATCTACGGCACTCACCATCTGAGCCAGGCCGAGGCGAAGTGGCAGGCGCAGCTCAGGCATGAAGCCGCTATCGCACGGCAGGTGGTGTATGACGGAGAAAGCAATGTGCTGGAGCTCCAGTGTGGGCGCGTGCTGGAGACGGACATCGTCCTGCCGGATGCGCCCAAGGGTCAGGTGATCACCGAGATCGCGCACAGCGGCGGGCGCTACAAGGCCTACACCAACACCTACAAAGCCATTCCCGCAGATCGCCGCTTTCGGCTCCAGCTCGAACCGGAAAAATGGAGGAAGATCTCGGGTACGCTCAGCGCCCGAGTGTGTAGTCCGGATAAGTACACCTATGCATATCTGAATGCCGCCGGCTATTACGTCGTCCGGCTCGATACCGACTTTGGCGAATGGCCCAATGGTGGCGAAAGCGTGCCCCTGCGGCTTGCTAAGCCTTTCGCCGGCAAGCTGCAAACAGGCTTTCACTTTGTGGCGCTGGACAATGACGAAGCCGTGATTTCTTTTCGAGATGGCGACCCTGATAAACCGGAAATTATTGCGTTTCATCATCATTCGCAGGCGCGCGATCTCATCACGAGCGATCGCCGCTGGCTCTCGCGCAATACCATCCGCACGCAGAGCAACAACAAGCTGCGCATGGAGGACTGGGCGGGCCAGGAGGGCGTCAAACTCAGCACCGAGCACTCCGGCAAGTCACAGCTAAACCTCGGCTACCTCGTCAACCAGAAGCTCGAATACCGCGGCGAAGGCTATGAACTGCGCACCTCGGGCTACGGCGTGAACCGTGCAGGCAAGGGCCTGCACCTGACCACGTATGACCGGCCCGCAGCGACTGGCAAGCAGCTCGACATGCAGGAAGCTATCGCGCAGCTCGAGAGCGCACTGGCCACCGCCAAGGCACTAGCGAGCTCGGCGACGACCTCCAAGGCCGAGCCTGCCGACACCGATGCTCAGCAGCAGGTCAAGGACGACCTCGACCAACTGAAGAAGGCAGGAATGCTCATGAGCACCCCTGCCTCTGCTGCGCTCGTGACGGGTCAAGGCCTGCAATTCGCCGCGCAGGACAATATCACGAGCGTGGCCGGCAAAAACGCCGACTGGAGCGTGCTCAAGCGCTTTACGGTCGCCGCAGGCGAAATGATTTCGCTCTTCGCTCAGAAGCTCGGTATCAAGATCTACGCCGCGAAGGGGCCTGTCGAATTGCAGGCGCAGAGCGGACCGATGTCGTTCACCGCCGATAAGGACGTCAGTTTCGGTAGCGTCAACGGCAAGGTCAATCTTGCCGCAGCCAAAGAAATAATTTTCGAATGTGGCGGCGCGTTCGTCCAGATCAAGGACGGCAGCATTACACTAGGCGGGCCAGGCGATCTGTTCCTCAAGACCATTACGGTACAGAGGCAGGGTAAGGAGTCAGTACACTTACCAATCCCAAGCTTGCCAATTTCGCTGGATCCGGACGAAGAAGTGATTGAGCAGAGTTTCAGTCTGCTGCAAGATGGAACGACACCAGCGGAGGGATACCACTACGATCTATTCAGTGAAGACAATCTTCATACGCAAAGAGGGGAATATTCGGTCGGTAATACAACCTCCGTCGCAGGACAGTCTACCCTGAAACTCGTAACGTGGCTGGCACAAGACTCGGCAGGAAAAAATACATGAGCGATTCTAATTCGTTGAATCCAGATCAAGCGGCAAGTGCCGCTATTCCCGCAAGCGAAACAACGGCGAAGCAACCAGTCGACGCCCAAACAAAGCTCCTTGCTGCGATGGCATATGGCGAGGCATCTAGTCAAAACGACTCTGATGAGATGATGGCCATTGCTAGCGTACTCGTCCGGCAGCGCAATGCCCGTGGATATTCCGACATGGCAACGTTCACGAAGAATGATCGAACGTTCTCCTTTGTGGTTGGCGATGGAAATCCTCGTTATAACGCGCTTATGAAAGCGAAGGATGAAAAGATCGAGAAGGACGCTGGAATGCAAGCGGCCATCAGCGCTGCCCGAAACGCGCTAGCAGGTGGGCCTGACAAATCAAATGGTGCCTATTTCTGGGATGGCGCAGATATCAAGACAAATTACGCGAATCATTTCAAGGTAAGGCAAGGTATCAAAATTACGGATCCGAGTCACAACATATACCAGATTAACGATTCCACTAATTTAAAAATTCTTTATAAGACCATAAAAATAAAGGATAAGAAATCTCATAAGGTAACGATAAAGAAGGAGGAGATCGGGCGTTACGATCATGTGTATGACTCGACGGCAGCACACGGTGGCACCATTTTCTGGAAATTCAGTCAAGAATATCGAGATGTAACCAAGGCGAAGGAATATAAATGAAAAATATCGTATTCCCAACCTTGATAATGACGTTCTGTAATTTGGCATACGGCGTGCCGCCGGACGAAAGTCTTGTCAAAAGTTGTCTTTTGGCACGCGCTTACGTGCCTTCTGTAACTGTTCTTACACTGAATCCGCACGAAATCTCGCAGGAAGATAATTACGCTGATGGTTTCAATGCGACCTACATATTTAAATACAACGGCGTTGATGTAGGCTACGCCGAAAGCAAGTCTAATCATGCTTTAATATATCTAAACAGAATTTATAAGATATCGACAGCCTTGCCTGTCGGAGATAATCATAAAATTAAACCCAGTGAATTTGACCCCACGCTTGCACAATGGAGTATCGCAAAGAAGAATCGAGAAAAATTCTTTTGCGTTAGGTTTAATTTTGATGGCCTTGGACAAAGTGGAAATTTTCAGAATGTTGTTGGAGGATATTTGATTAATACGAGAACAAAGGAGATTTTTTTTGCGGTCCGCAAAGTCAAGTGATGATCGTTAGTGTGGTAAATAGACGCCGTTCATGAGCTTGACTTGACCGACGACCACGAGCGGTCAATTAACATCCATGTGCCGTCAAAATTGGGCCAATCTATTACGGTGGCGGAAATTGTCTTTCCTGATCCAAAATCTCACGTCATTGATGAACGCGAATTTGTGCTAGTGATTGTTGGCGAACCATCGAGTAATCTCCCATCAGGGTACTGGGGAGCTGGAATTGAGAGCAAGCTATACGACTTTCAGGTAGACGGGAAGAGTGCATCTGTCGCTTTTGAAAATCAGCTTATCGATCTGTTACTTGGAACGGTAATCCAGATGGCATACGCGTACGATGATGCGTTGACATCGTTGGGTCCCTGTCACTGGACTATGGGTTTGATGCCCCAGAACGGGTACAGCAATGGAGAACTCCCGGGATTCCTTGCATATGTACTCTCCAAAAATCAGGCCAGCTACGCTCGGTGGATGTTCTCTTGCATGCCGGGCCCAGTCGGAACCTCCTCAAAATTGTACGTACTCTTGGATATAGTCGACGTCGGTTGGGATCTGGAATCCGTTACGCCGAAGCCAAGAAAGCCGGGAACAACTAAAGCCGGCGGTGGGGTTGGCGGTATAGATTGACTATCAAAGGAGAGGGTATGGAATTTAAAAAGTTCGTCGCCAGAAATTTCTCAGCGAAGATAACTATATCGAATATGAAGCGAGTCTGAGAAATTTAGACCGTCTGGCACGGGAGAAGATTTCAGGCGATAATTTGTGACGAGTATAAATTACTCTTTGCCGAAAATATCCATGCAGAAACTTATATGGTCCGCGCATAAATTATGCATTCTTGTTCTCGTACTTATTTTCGCCCTTGCAGCGACATATATTTACGATATCGCTACTTTCTTTCACCAATTCGGGGCAAATAGCGATGACTGCCACGAAACAACTGGCTTCGTCTTATTTTACATTTCACCGGTTTGGTTCATTATTGTCGCAATTTCAATATGGGGGCTTTTTTCCCTGTCGAAAGGAATGCGTTCATTGCGAAATCGCTAGAACGGGGTGAAGTGCTGCTCCAGATAGGATGTACAGTCGACCGCAAAGGTCGCTGGCTGGACCGTGGTCGTAGTTGGTGGCTATTTGCTCCTCAGAGCGGTTGCTGTTGCGGGGCCCCAGAGTCTATGGGCGCGTCCCTCCTGCTGCTAGCTATACCGATGCCAGACCTAACTGGCAGCGAGTCCGATTCACCCTCCGGAATGTAGGAACTCCATGACGTCCGACGAGCTTGAAGACTACATCTACGACTGTGACTACATCGCGCCGGACAGCCCAAAGCCGGATTATCGATACGTTGTCAAACTCGTATTGCGCGTAACCCTCTTCTTCCGGGATGGCCACACTGCATCTACTCGTAGCGCTCTGTGGACGTGTTTTTCAGATTACTTCAAGGCCTTTGGCAACCATCTTCAATGGGGTTGGGATCCGCTTCCGAAAGGAGCGGATCCCAACCCATGGCATTTCGAGGAAAGGTTGGCAAACGAGGTGCATCAGACACTGACGACTTCGCCACCTGATAGTGAAATTGACCTCGCCTTCTACGATAGCTTTAATCCGAAGTACGTCGGTAATTACGGTATCACATGCATGACTGTGCCGGACTGGCATCAGGCTAAAAACGTCGACGGTTCTTATCTCAGCTTCTGGGTCGCCCCTGACAGGCTTCCTACGTGGCATCTGGGATCAGGGAACGTTCCCGATTCACGACTTTGTTCTGGCTTGCTGCAATCGACTGAATGCGACTCACGGCTACGCGGGATTCTCCCTTGCTTTACCTGACGAGTTCGCCCGGTGGCAGCCGTACGAACTCGAGTTGGCAGAGCGGTACTTCGGCCTCGAGATCGACGTGCCAGTTTTTGTGGCGCTGATGACGGAGGGATGGAAGGGAATCAAGGGAGTAAACTGGTATACGGTACTTGGTTCCCGCTATACGGAAGAACTAGGCGGTGCTCAGTCGATTCATTCTCAACTCACTGACCCCGCATTCAGGATTTATCACTTGAATAGTGGCGGAGTCGTCATTCGGGCCGGAGACGGGCCTCAGATGGCGCCAGTCGCTAAAGGGCTCCCGCCACTGTATGTCGCAGTCAACAAAATTGTACGCCCAGCGAGAACGACCAAAGTTCAATCGATCGGGCTTGCATCTATTGGTGGTGAACTACGTTTTAACGACAGACTGACCGACCTTTGGATGCGCCGTTTCGATGCCCCTGGAATTTGGCCACCGGCGCACCCCTAACGACGGTACTGCATTTTTATAACACCATGCGGCATACAGGCCGGAGTGCGCACTCCGGCCTGTATGCCTTCGAACTTTTACACTAACCACCCGTATAGTGGCGCATCGTCATTGTGCGAATCACGATGTACAGCAGCACAGCCGTACGCACGGAAGCAATCACACTTTCGTTGCGGTTTCCCGTTGCCTTTTTAACGCACCACTCCGCCTTCTCACGCAAAGAGAACAGTGCTGGATCGATGCTTCTGGACGACGTGTAGACGCCACGCAGTCGCGCGAGCAACGTGGGCAAATCCACATGGTTGCGTACCATTGTGCGCTCTTCCGCGAGACAGTCGAAACTGTGGATCAGCGCCTCGTCCAGCAACTCGCCAATGCGTTTGCCGCCCGATTGCCGGTAGTTGTCCGAAACCCATTCGAGTGTCTGCCGGAACAGCCGCGGTAAAGTGGTGTACATGAGCTTGCCGACGAGTTCCAGCAGTTCTTCCTTGATGAATGACTGGCGATCGGTCACGATGGACTGAAGGTACCGCGTATAGGCAATGAGGTTCCGGTTGCGGTCCTTCAGTATCATATTGCCGTCGATTTCCACGAGTGCCGAACTGGACTGGATCCGCATGCCCTGGTGGTGCACCTGAAGGAACACGTCGTAGATATTCTTCAGCACGCCAATAATCTGTTCTTAGGTGAATCGCTCCTTCATGACCGCTCCTTGTCGGAACGGACTCTACACCGTCAGCGTACTAATCTCGGGGAGCAGGTCACTGCTCCCCGAAAGCGCGCAGCTGCAACACGATGAGATCGGCGTTTTCGAGTTCGTATGGCGCGGTTCGCCCCATGTTCCGGCGCGCGCTTTTCAGCCGGTTGATGCCCATTTTCCCACCGGGAAATACCTGACTGCCAACGCTCTGTCGCACGTCGGCCGGAATGAAATCGGAGGACGGTATGTCCGACTGGGTAGTGCTCATGGGGTGTCGGCGGAAAAACCAACGATCAGGCTCGAAAGTCTACAAAATCGAAGTGTCCGACTCCCCCAATCCAAGCGATCCCGCGACAAGACCGCCTCAATCAATAAGGTATCCATAGCGAATGCGATCGATCTGAAGTGCTCTAGCGATTTCCCGCTGCGCCAATGGCGCTACTCGACGACACGCACAGCGCGGCCGTGCGTATCGTCATCAACCGGGTGCGAATTCGAAAGCGACGCGCCACGCGCCGCACCACAATCGGAATCATGCCTCGCAGACGATTCCCTTCGCACCCGGAGCCCCGATATGTACGTTCGACTTCTCGCACCATCCCTCATCGCCACGGGCGTGTTCCTGATGATCGGTGCGGCAACGCCGGGCGACTCCGGCTTGCGTGCGGCGTTCGTCGAGGTTGGCGGTCAGACGGAGTTGCCGCTCGAACGTGTCGCGCTGGGTATCGGCGAGGCCGCATCGCGCCATTCGCGCGCGCATGACGCGCCCGCCGAGGCGAGACCGGCCGAGGCGATTGAATCGACTGATGCGACTGAACCCACCCGCGCGGCACGCGGGCAACGCAAGCGACTCACGCGCCTGCAAGCCACGCCCGCCGTGCGGCGCGTGCGTGGCGACTACAAGTACTGGACTTGAGCGTACGCATCGCGCGTGTTCACGGCTCCATGGCGATATAGCGCGACACGAACACCACGAACAGCCCGCATTTCACGACACATTCCACGAGCGAGAGCCAGAACGCGAGACGAAAATTCGCGTATTCGGCAAGCAGCGCGGGCGCGACGGCAAGCACGCTGAGCGCACAGAGAAAAACGAATACCCCGCGTGCCGTCGCGCCGCCCTTGAGCACGCGAAACACGATCGCAAGCCAGATCAACGTCGATACCGCGAGCGCCGCGCGCTCCAGGTCGTCAGCCGCGCTCCAGTACGCAACGGGCAACTCAACGAGCGCCCAGAGCGCCGAAAATTTCACAAGCCTGCGGGTCCACGCACCGTTGAGCCCGGCCGCCATTGCGTGGCTTGCACCAGCCGTCCCACGCCCGCGCAGCCACGCCGCGAAACCGGCGAACTCAGGCGCGTCGTCCATCGTGCGCGCGTCGGCGGCGGCGCGTTTCAAAGCATCATCGTGATTCATGGTCGTGTCTCCACACCGTGATTGCCGCGCCTCTCATCAATGAGGCCCGGCCGCTCGGTCATTGCGTTGCAGTATCGGGGCGTGCGGCAACACCGGTGTTGTCAATGCACGATGCCTTTCAGGATTCGCACGCTCATCTGCGCCACCAGCCCACGCGTGGACAACCCCGCTCGAAAGCCCCCGCGCGCATTGCCGTGCGATTTCGAAATCGCCGTCCATGCGCCGCAAGCTGAGGCGGCGCGAACGCGTCACCCTTCGCACACGTGGCGTCCTCCCTCGCCGCGAAGGAATCGACATGGCTAGCGACAAGAAAACAATCCGCATCTATACGGAACCGGCCGGCGGCTGGGGCGCATTGCGCGCCACGGGCGAAGCGCTCGCGCTTCAGGGCGTGGCGGTTTCCGGCGCGCGCACGCTGCTGCGCATGAACCAGCCCGAGGGCTTCGACTGCCCCGGCTGCGCGTGGCCCGATCCGAAACACACGTCCTCGTTCGAGTTCTGCGAGAACGGCGCGAAGGCCGTGGCCTGGGAGGCCACGGACAAGCGCTGCACGCCCGACTTTCTCGCCGCGCACAGCGTGAGCGAGCTCGCCGCGTGGGATGACTACGACCTCGAAATGGCCGGCCGCCTCACCCACCCCATGCGCTACGACGCCGCCACCGACCGCTACGTACCCATCGGCTGGGACGAAGCGTTCGCGCTGATCGGCGCGCACCTCAACGCGCTCGAAAGCCCGAACGAAGCGGACTTCTACACGTCGGGGCGGGCTTCGAACGAGGCCGCATTTCTCTATCAACTGTTCGTGCGCGAGTTCGGCACCAACAACTTCCCCGACTGCTCCAACATGTGTCACGAAGCGACCAGCGTGGGCCTGCCGCAGTCCATCGGCGTGGGCAAAGGCACGGTGCTGCTGGAGGACTTCGAGCACGCGGACGCCATCTTCATCTTCGGGCAAAACCCCGGCACCAACAGCCCGCGCATGATGAGCGACCTGCACGCAGCCTCGCGGCGCGGCGCGAGCATCGTCTCGTTCAATCCGTTTCGCGAGCGCGCGCTCGAACGCTTCGCCGCGCCGCAGAACCCGATCGAAATGGCCACCTTCAGCTCGACGCCCATCAGCACCTGTCTCTATCAGGTGAAGGTGGGCGGCGACGCAGCCGTGCTCAAAGGCATGATGAAGGCGCTGCTCGACATGGACGACGACGCGGTGGCGCACGACCGCCCGCGCATCCTCGATACCGAATTCATCGCGGGCCATACGCTGGGTTTCGAAGCGCTCGAAGCGGACTTGCGCGCGACGTCATGGGAATCGATCGCCGCCCATAGCGGCCTCGCGCAGGCGGACATCGAATCGGCCGCGAGCCTGTACGCGGCGGCAAAGAACGCGATCCTCGTCTACGGCATGGGTATCACCCAGCATCACTGCGGCACCGCCAATGTGCAGCAGGTCGCGAACCTCGCGCTCATGCGCGGCAACGTGGGTCGCCCCGGTGCGGGCGTGTGCCCCGTGCGCGGCCATTCGAACGTGCAAGGCAACCGCACGGTCGGCATCACGGAAAAGCCGTCTGCGGCCCTCATCGACGGCATCGAGCGCGCCTTTGGATTCCGGCCGGGCGCCGAGCATGGCCGCGATGTCGTCGCGACCATCGAGGCCATGCTCAAGGGCGAATCGAAGGTCTTCATCGGGCTGGGCGGCAACTTCGCGGCGGCGGTGCCCGACTGGCCGCGCGTGCAGGCGGCCATGCGCGGCCTCGCGCTCACGGTGCACATCGCGACCAAGTTCAATCGCAGCCATCTCGTGCATGGCAAGGACGCGCTGATCCTCCCCTGCCTCGGCCGCACCGAAATCGACGTGCAGGCGAACGGCCCGCAATCGATCACGGTGGAGGATTCGATGTCGATGGTGCACGCCTCGGCGGGCCGCAACCCGCCGGCCTCGCCGGAGCTGCGCAGCGAGCCCGCGATCGTCGCGGGCATCGCGCGCGCCACGCTCGGCGCGCGCTCGCGCGTGCCCTGGGAGCACATGGTGGCCGACTACGACCGCATTCGCGAGGCCATCGAAATCGTGTTTCCCGCGTTCCAGGCGTACAACGCGCGCATTCGCGTGCCGGGCGGTTTCTATCTGGGCTCGACCGCGCGCGATCGCATCTGGGCGACGTCCACGGGCAAGGCCAATTTCCTCGTGTTTCAGGGGCTCGACGAAGACCCCGCGCACGGCGACCCCGAGGCGCTCTGGCTCACCACCATGCGCAGCCACGACCAGTACAACACCACGCTCTACTCGCATTCGGACCGCTATCGCGGCGTATTCGGCCAGCGCGACGTGGTGTTCGTGAACGCCGGGGAACTGCGCCGCCGCGAGATGCAGGCGGGCGAGAGCGTGGATCTCGTCGCCCTGTCGCGCGACGGCGTCGAGCGCGTCGTGCGCGGCCTGATGCTCGTGGAATATGCGTTGCCCGACGGCTGCTGCGGCGCCTACTACCCCGAGGCGAATCCGCTCGTGCCGCTCTATGCCTATGACCCGCAAAGCCGCACGCCGTCCTATAAGGGCGTGCCCGTGAAGATCCGGCGCGCCGCCGCCGCGCAACAAGGAAGCCGCCATGGAGTTCTTTGACACCCTCGCCCTCTCGCGCCTGCAATTCGCGTTCACGGCCATCTTCCACATTCTCTGGCCGATCCTCACGATCAGTCTCGCGGCCTTCGTCCTGCTCGTCGAGGCGCTGTGGCTGCGCACGGGCGATCTCGCGTATTACCGTCACGCGCGCTTCTGGTCGAAGCTGCTGATCCTGAACTTCGCCGTGGGCGTGGTGAGCGGCATTCCCATGGAGTTCCAGTTCGGCACCAACTGGGCAGGTTTCGCGCAGTTCAGCGGGCAATTCATCGGCAACATTCTCGGCTTTGAAGGCGCGATGGCCTTCATGCTCGAAGCGGGCTTCATTGGCGTGATGCTGCTCGGCTGGGATCGCGTGCCGCGCGGCGTGCATCTGTTCGCAACGGCGATGGTCGCGCTCGGCTCCAGCCTCTCCGCGTTCTGGATCATGGTCGCGAACTCGTGGATGCAGACGCCGGCGGGCGTCGAGGTCGTCGACGGCAAGATCGTCGTCACGAGCTATCTGCACGCGATCTTCAACCCCGATGTCGCGTGGGGCGTGGGCCATATGTGGGTGGCCGCGATCGAAACGGGCATGTTCGTGGTCGCGGGCATTTCCGCGTGGCAAATGCTGCGCGGGCGTCATGCCGAATTCTTCGCGCGCTCGTTCAAGCTCGCGCTCGCGGTGCTGCTCGTCGCGGCGCCCTTGCAGGTATGGCTCGGCGATTCGAGCGGCGTGAGCGTGTTCGCCACGCAGCCCGCCAAGGGCGCGGCGATCGAAGGCCACTGGCACACCAATGCGCCGGGCACGGGGGCGTCGTGGTCGCTGCTCGCCTGGCCCGATCAGGACGCGCAGCGCAACGACTGGTCGATCGAGGTGCCGGGCCTGTTGAGCGTGCTGGGCACCCACACGCTGCACGGCGCCGTGAAGGGGCTCGCCGACTTTGCGCGCGAGGACCAGCCGCCCATGCTGCCGCTGCTCTACTACGCGTTTCGCGTGATGGCGGGCATCGGCTTTCTGTTCGTGGCGCTCGCGCTGTGGACCGCCTGGTGCCTGCGGCGCGCGCGCGGCAGCCTGGATGCGCTGCTCCAGCGCCGCTGGCTGCTGGGCGCGTGGGTGGCGGCGATCCCGCTGCCGTATATCGCCGTCGAGGCGGGCTGGATCGTGCGCGAGGTGGGCCGCCAGCCGTGGGTGGTCTATGGCCTGCTGCGCACGCGCGACGCCGTGTCGACCGTGCCGCCCGGCCATGTCGCCGCCAGCACCGTCATGTTCCTCTGCTTCTACCTCGTGCTGATCGTCACGTTCTTCCTCCTCGCGCGCCGCTGGCTGCGCACGGGACCGGATCTGCTCATCGCCCCGGCGCGCGCCGCATCGCGACGCGCCGATTCATACACCACGGTGGGCTGAAGCCGCCGCCTCCCGCTGATGAACGAAGGAATCCTCATGGAAACTTCCACGCATGTCATGCTGGCCTATACCTGGTTCAGCCTCATCGGGCTCATGCTCGCGTTCTACGTCGTCACTGACGGCTTCGATCTCGGCGTCGGCATCCTCACGCTCCTGCGCCGCGAGCGCACCGATCACGACGTGATGGTCGCCTCGATCGGCCACGTGTGGGACGCCAACGAGACCTGGCTCGTCGTGGTGGGCGGCGCGCTGTTCGGCGCCTTTCCGCTCGCCTACGCCCTCCTCCTGCAAACACTGTACGTGCCCGTGATGGTGTTGATCGCGGGCCTCATCATGCGGGGCGCGGCCATCGAATTCCGCCACAGCGCGACGCGCGGCGCGCTATGGGACCGCGTGTTCGGCGTCGGCAGCCTCGTGGCGGCCGCCGCGCAGGGCGTCATCCTCGGCAAGGTGATCACCGCGCTCGAACCGGGGCCCGTGAGCGCGCTCTTCGTCGCCTGCTCGGCGGTGGGCGTGGTCGCGGGCTACAGCCTGCTGGGCGCGACCTGGCTCGTCCAGAAGACCCAGGGCGCGATCGAACGGTGGGCACGCGGCGCGGCGCGCGTGTACGCCGTGGTGTGCGTGGCGGCGGCGCTCGCGCTGAGCGCCGCGACCTGGCTCTACAGCAGCGTGGGCCACGACCGCTGGTCGCAAGCGCCGGTCGTGCACGTGCTTGGCGCGCTCGGCCTGCTCGCGGCGCTGGCCTTCGTCGCGATCCTGGTCGGGTTGCGGCGCGCGGCGGCGGGCCTGCCGTTTCGCGCCACCATCGCGATGTTCCTGATTTCGTTTCTGGGTCTCGCCATCAGCCTCTTTCCCGACTTCGTGCCGGGCAAGCTGCGCATTCTCGACGCCGCTTCCGATAGCGCGACGCTCACCTTCATGCTGATCGGCATCGGTTTCGTGTTCCCCATCATGATCGGCTACAACCTCTACCAGTACTACATCTTCCGCGGCAAGGTCGGCGTGCCCGCGCATGCGGAGGAAAACGCGTGAAGCTCGGGCGTTCGTTCTGAACGCCCAATGAAAGAGGGGCGCTCCGGTGGAGCGCCCCTCTTTTCACATTCGCGACCTTCATCGTTTGCGGCTTCGACTGCCTTGCACCTTGCATCGCGCCGAGCGCGGCTTTCCCCTCAAGCGCGCCCCGCTTCGTCGAGAACGACGCTATGGATCATCGCGTCGGCGTTGAGCGCCTGCGGTCGCATCGGGCGCGGGCGATAGACGTCCTCGCCGCGGCGAATCTCGCGCCCGCTCACCGCGCACACGCCCGAGCGGCGCGCGCGCGTGCGGTACCACTCCTGATCGCAGTACGCGCAACGCGAGGGGTCGCGCCAGGCGAGCGTCACGCGCGTGGCGGTGGCGCGCTCCAGCACGCGAATCGTGAGGCCGGGCACGGGCTTGTCCGCGCTGCGGCGCGACGCGGGCTTGCGCGCCGCCGGAACGGGGTTGCCGGGGCACGTCTCGCCCGACAACAGCCCAAGCAGGCCAATCGTCATTTGCCACGGGTCGACAACTTGCGTTTGCGCTTCCATAGTTCGGACTCCTGTTATTACGGCAATCAACTTTGCTGTGGATTCTAGGATCTCGCTGCGCCAACATTCGATTCGCGGCAGCAGCGTCAATGGTCAAGCATCAGGCCGGGAGCGGTTCCGCTTCGATGCCGGCAAACCCGCGTGGAAGCTCGAAACCGGATGCGCGTGCGGCGAGCGACGGGGGCATCGCCGTTTCCCCCTTCGGCTCGTGCGCCGCATCCGTGGCAAGATGACCAAGCAGATACTGCGTGCTGTGCGCCATGAAGCGCACGAGGTCGCTATCGAAGCCCATGGTTGCTTTTCCTCCAGGAACAAGGCGTCTCGCCCACGAAACGCTTGAAGACGGTCGTGAAGTGCGCCTGCGAGCGAAAACCGCAGGCGAGCGCGACGTCGAGCACGTTGTGCTGCGAGCCGAGCAGCAGCGACTGTGCGTGGTCGATACGCCGGCGCAGCAGGTATTCATGCGGGCGCAGGCCGCTTGCCTGGCGAAACTGCGCCGCGAAGTGCATACGCGTCAGGCCCGCGCTCTGCGCCATTTCCGCGAGCCCGATGGGGTCGCCGAGATGGGCGTCGACGTAATCCATCACGCGCGTCATGCGCCATTTCGGCAGCTCGGCCGCGGCGCGCGCGCTGCGCGAGGTTCCCGCGTACTGGCGGCTCACGAGGCGCGAAACGATGGCGAGGCTCACGCTGTCCGTAAAGACCTTGCCAAGCGCGGCGTCGTTGGTCTGCGAAACGGCCAGCGCCTGGCTCAGCCGTTCAATCGCGGGGTCGCGCAGCAAGCGACCGTCGCCGAGCACGAGGTCGCCGTTGTGCGCGTGCTCGAACAGGTCCGCGTAGCATTCGTCGAGCACTTTTTGCGTCACGTACAGATGCAGCACATCGCATGGCGACGAGAAACACGCCCGCGCGGCCACGCCGGGCGCGCCCACGTGCGCGACGCCCGCCGACACGCGCCCGCGAATCAGCGGACGCGCGCCGTAGTCGAAATCGACCACGGTGCACTTGAGATTGAGCGCCACGCAATGCATCGACGCATGCCCGTCGCTCACGACATCGAGCGGCACGCGCGGCTTGCGCGACCAGCGCAGGACCTGCATCTCGGGCGACGATTGCAGCTTGCCGCCCGGCACGCGCCATTCGGTTTCCGCGTCGATCGGCTGGCGCGCCGCGTGCGGCGGCAGAAGACAGTCGGACAGATTGCTCATGAGATTCGCTCCTTTCTCGCCGCCGTCGTGTCGAAGTGCCGACCTGAAGCGCCGCGAAGATGAGTAATGTGATCAGGCTCCACGTTACCCGACGAATATCGCGCCCACTAGTCGTACAATGGATTGCGCCTTTGGCGTGAATGTTTGAGGCACTCATACCGACGTTTAACCCAATGCCCGCCGGAATATCCGGTAGTACGAAGCGAAGGCCGAGGCGCCCCGCGCACGCCCTGTTTCCGGCGGCCGTTGATTAGCGGCGCGCCGTTCCACTCATACCTTGGTATAAGCCGCCGATAAAAAAGCGTGCTAAAGAGAAAAGAGAAATGCTGTGAACGACGGCGCGCCCGGTCATTCGCGCAATAGCGGAAATCGGCGGGCGTGCAAGCGTGGAAAACAGGGAATATTACGGGCGCTGCAATTCAGGATTCGTCGGCGGACGCGCTAATGCCGAGCGTTTTCGCCTTGAGCACGAAATCGGCGAATGAATTCGATTCCATTTTTCGCATCGCCTGGCCGCGATGAATCTTCACGGTGATTTCGCTCAGGTTCATTTCGGCGGCAATCTGTTTATTGCGCAGCCCCGAGGCCACCAGCGCCATCACTTCGCGCTCGCGCTGCGTGAGCGATCCATAGCATTTGCGCAGGTCCGAAACGGAGCGATCGGCGCTGCGCCGCTTTTCATCGGCCGCGAGCGCGTGATCGACGGCGTCGAGCATGTCCTGATCGCGAAACGGCTTGGCGAGAAAGTCCGTTGCGCCAGCCTTCATGGCCTTGACCGTCATGGCAATGTCGCCGTGCGCGGTCATGAAGATGATGGGAATGCGCAGATCGGTCTCGGCAATCTGCTCCTGCACCGCAAGGCCGCTCTGTCCTTTGAGGCGCACGTCGAGAATCAGGCAGCTCGGCACATCGGGCCGCTCGAAAGCGAGAAATTCGCGCGCCGAGGCGAACATCTGCACCGGCAGATCGACGGAGCGCAGCAAGGTGCCCACGGCCTCGCGCATCGACTCGTCGTCATCGACCACGTAGACGAGCCGGCCCGGCGCCACGCCCCCTGCATCGCGCTGAACATTCATGTGACGATCTCCTCTTGTGCGGATTCCAGCGGCAGTGTAATCAAAAAGCGCGCACCGGGAGCCGCCGCCGCGTCAAGGCCGATGCTGCCGCCATGCGCTTCGACGATCGAGCGGCAGATCGACAATCCCATGCCCATGCCGTTGGCCTTGGTTGTAAAGAACGGATTGAACAGGCGTTCGCGATCTTGCTCGCCGATACCGGGGCCGGAATCCTCGATACTCAACTGCACCTCCTGTTCGTTCAGCGTTTGGGTTGCGACGACAACGCGGCGCGGCGCGCCCTCGCGTTCGGCCATCGCCTGCACCGCATTCATCAGCAGATTGATGACCACCTGCTGCAACTGGACATTATCCGCATGAACGAGCGGTTTTTCACGCGAGCGCTGCACGTCGCAGCGCACGCCGTTGCGCTGGAATTCGCGCGCCATCAGTTCCACGGCTTCGTCCACGACGTCGTCCAGCGCGATGCAGGTGAAGGCCGCGGGGCGCTTTTGCGCCATGGCGCGTATCTGGCGCACGATCTCGTTGGCCCGCCGCGCCGACTTGATCATCTGCCCGATCGAGCGCGCCGCCTCCTCGACATCGGGCTCGACGCGGTTGAGCCAGCGCAGCGCCGCGTCGCCCGACGTGACCACGGCGGCCATGGGCTGCGTGACTTCGTGCGCCATCGAGGCCGCCATTTCACCGAGCGTGGTCATGCGCGTGACGTGCGCGAGTTCCGCCATCGAGCGCGCAAGCGCCTCCTGCGTCTGGCGCGAGTCGGTGACGTCCATGAGCGCGCCCACATAGGCGAGATCGGTCGATGCGGGCGGCCCGAGATGCGCGACATAGTGCACGTATTTGAGCGCGCCGTCCGGCATCACCAGCCGGTACTCCAGATCGATCAGCGGCGCGGGCGTGTCGCCGCCGCGGTGCGCGGCCTCGACCTGGGCGCAGTCGTCGGGGTGCGTGCGCGCGAGAATGAGCGCAAGACTTGGCGTCACCTCCGAAGCGGGGTCGTAGCCGAAGATGCGCCAGGCTTCGTTCGACCAGATCATCTCGCCGTTCGCGGGGGCGACGCCGATGCTGCCGGTCTTGCTCAGCCGCTGCGCGTCGACGAGGAAAGCTTCGCTGCGCGTGAGCGCGTCCTCCGCGCGCTTGCGCGCCTCGATATCGGTGTTCACGCCATACCAGCGCCGCACCGCCCCGCTCGCGTCGCGCTGCGGCTCGGCGGCGATATGCATCCAGCGGTAGCGCCCGTCGCGCTGGCGCACGCGCGAGAGATTGTCGAGCGGCCGGCCGGACGCCACCGAGGCCCGCCAGTCGCCGCGCATGCGGCTCAAGTCGTCGGGATGCACGAGACCCGCCCACAGGTCCGCGCCCCGGTCCTTCGTGTCGATGCCGGACTCCTGCCAGCGCCGGTTCACGAACATCACGTCGCCTTCGTTCGAAGCGCTCCAGACCATGCCCGGAATCGCGTCGATCGCCGCGCGCAATTCCTTCTGCTGCTCCGCGAGTTCCTCGCCCATCTGCTTTTGCAGCGTGATGTCGTTGTTCGTCGCGAGGATCGCGCGCGGCTCGCCCTTGGCGTCGCGCCACACGGCCAGCCGGCTCATGACGCTCACGGCGCGACCGTCGCGGCGCACGCGTTGCAGTTCGCCCGACCAGTGGCCGTTGCTCAGCAGCGTGGCGTAAATCTCGTCGAGCGGCGCGGCCGCGTGCGTTTGCGTGAGATCGTGGATGCGCTGGCCGACGGCTTGCGCCGGGCTCCAGCCATAGAGCGTTTCGGCGCCGTGATTCCAGAACGTGATCTTGCCGCCGAGGTCGTAGACGAGGATCGCGTCGTGCGTGAGGTTGAGCATGTCGATCTGCTCGTGCAATTGCGCCGTTTTGGCGAGATTGCGCAGCGAGAGGATCGAGGTCGAACCGATTGCGAGCAGGCTCACCACGCAACGCGCGATCGAACTGCCGGTGTAGTCGCTGCCGTGCGAGAACAGGAATCCCGCCAGCGTGAGCACGCCGACGGCGACCGTGGTGCCCACCACGGCCATGCTCGATCCGCTCGACGCGACGAGCAGCACGACCACGACATAGAACACCGCAACGGCGATATCGAGCGGCGTGAACGCATCGACGCAGAATACGCCGAGCGCAACGAGCGCGGCGAGCCAGAAAACAAGGCCCCCTTCGGGGCGATGTCGTGTGGCGTCGGAACGAATGAGGGTGGCGTTCAAGTGGAACGACTGAGTTTTTCCAGGCATGCGAGAATCGCATCCCCGTTGACCGGCTTGTCGAGAAAGCACAGCGCGCCATTGGCAAGCGCTTCCTTGCGCCGCGCCTCGGAGCCGAATGCGCTGATAAAGATAATGGGCGGGGCGGACTCCAGTTCGTTGAGCTTGCGCTGCATCTCGATGCCGCCCATGCCGGGCATCTGCACGTCGGAAATCACGCAGTTCACGTCGCCAAGGCGGCCGGAATCCAGAAATGCCTCGGCCGATGCATACACCCGCACATCGCAACCCAGCGACCTCAGCAGGCTGCAAGTCGCGAGACGCACGTTTTCGTCATCGTCGACGATGGAAACTATCATGGGGGTTTGCAAGCGAATGGTCCTCGTCCAGTACAGCGTTTCGGGCGGGGCTCGAGAAGTGCTGACCGCTCATGTTCGTTATCTTAGACAGGAGCGTCGTCGAGTAACACTATATCTCGATGTGTGACAACTATATCTAAGTATAGAGCGGCTAACGTTTCACTCATCGGGCCTCAAGCGGTTTGAAACGGCGAGCGGTGCTGCGCTCACGCAAGCGCCATTTCCTGCGGCGCGTGCTGCGGGAGCATGGCGGGCCGCGGCGCGCCGTGCAACTCGTCGCTCAGGCGTGCGAAAGCGAAATCAATGAAACTTCGCACCCGCATGGGCATGGGCGCGCGCCGGGGATAGCAGAGCAGCACCTTGCGGCGCTCGCTCACATAGTCGGGCAGCACGCTCACGAGCCGCCCCGTCGCGAGATCGCCGCGCACGAGATACTGCGGAATCTGCGCAATGCCCACCCCCGCCCGGGCCGCATGCACGATTGCGCTCACCTCGTTGAACGTGGCGGCCGCCGCGATCGGGCAACTGAGCGGCACGCCGCCCGCGGCGAACTCCCAGGCCTGCGCGCGCGAACCACGCGAGCCCCGTAGCCCGATGCAGCGATGCCGCGCCAGTTCATCGGGCGTGCGCGGCGCGCCGCGCCGGCGCAGATACGCGGGCGCCGCGCATTGCACCAGCTTGAGCGTGCCGAGCGCGCGCACGATCCAGCTACAGTCCGGCTCCACGCCCACGCGCACGGCCACGTCGATCTGCTCGTCGAGCGTCTCGTTGTGGCGTTCGTCGATCGACACGTCGAATTCGATCTCGGGATGCATCTCGCTGAAGGCGGCGATGAGCGGCGAAAGCATGGTGCCCGCAATCACCGGCGGCGCGCCAATTCGAATCACGCCGCGCAGGTCCGCGTTCGAGCGGCACACGTCGCTCATGCCCGTTTCGATCAATTGAATCCCTTCGAGCAGCGGCGCGAAAAAGAGCGCGCCCTCCTCCGTGAAACTCACCTTGCGGGTGGACCGGTTCAAGAGCCGGACCTTGAGCGCGCCTTCGAGGTCGGACACGGCGCGACTGACGGCGGGCGTGGACAAGCCCGACACGCGCGCGGCTTCCGTGAAACTACCCAGTTGCCCGACAGCGATAAAAGCCTTGAGTGACTTGAACATGTCCATAGCGAGACTCTCCACCTGTGAATGGCGCCGTAGCGCATGCCGGGACGCGTGACCTGGCGACGAGGTGGATGATGGACAGCCCGGCGAGCCCGAGTGCGTGATTTTTGCCCGCGTTTTCAGATTCGAACGATGCCGTGCGCCCAACCTAAACCAAGGTATGGAACATCAATCGATGGTCTGAAACGCACATATCACGGGCTGATGGTGCGGGCGCAGGCGCGTTGCTATCGTTGGCAGGCAGGAACCCGACGAGAGAGACACGACCATGCAGCCCCTTTCCGAAGCCTTGACGACACCCGGCGCGAACGCGCCCTCGCCCCCGCCCATGAGCGGCGAAGCACGCGAGCGCCTCATCGTCTGGATGCGCCAGAAGATGGCGCGCGCGGGCATCACGCTGGAGGCGCTGGAGCACGCGCTCATGGCCGACACGCGCGCCGCGCTGGCCGTGCAATACCGCGACGCCTATGGCAATACGTGGGACGGCGCGGGCGCGACGCCGCCGTGGCTCAATCGCGCGGTGGCGGCGGGCCAGTCGATCGAGCATTTTCGCTGCGCGGGCGAGACGTATTGAAGGCCAACTGAAGGACAACTGAAGGGGCAACTGAAGGGGCAACTGAAACGGCTCCCGAAGCCGCGCCCGGTGCTTAAGCGCAAACATTTTTGCCCTGTGCAATCCTGTCGGGCGCGCATCGGCGGGTGCTTTGAATTGAGCCGGACGCAATCGAAATACCGGCGAATCACAACGGCGTGACGCACGCGCGACCGACATCGAAAAGATCGAAAAGATCGAAGAGGACACCCATGAACGTGACGCCCGCTGGCGCCACACCGCCGCGCCTGCGCGACGAATGGCTCGCGTACTGGAACGACGACGCGCCGCGCTTCCTGCACATCGTCAAGGTGGGCCTGGCGGTCGTGCTGTCGATGGGCCTGTGCATGCGCCTGGAGTTGCGCTCGCCGGCCACGGCCATGCTTTCCTGCGTGATCGTGATGATGCACCAGCAAAGCGGCATCGTGATCGCGCGCGGCTTCTATCGGGGCCTCGGCATGGTGGGCGGCAGCCTCGCGGGCCTCGTGCTGATCGCGTTGTTCGCCCAGCAGCCGTTGCCCTTCTTTCTCGCGCTCGCGGCGTGGATCGGACTGTGCGCGTTCGGCTCGGCGTACTTCCGCAATTTCCAGTCGTACGGCCTCGTGCTCACCGGCTTTGCCACGGCGATCACGGCGATGCCCGCGATATCGAATCCGTACGGCGTGTTCGACAATGTGGTGTATACGATCAGCGAAGTCGTGATCGGCGTGGTGTGCGCGAGCGTGGTGAGTTCGATCGTGCTGCCGCGCAACGTCGCGCCAGCGCTCTATGCCGCGAGCCGCGTGAGCTTCACGCATCTGCTGGGCGCCTTGCGCACGACGCTGGAGCGCGCGACGGTGACGCCGCAGACGCCCCCGCCAGCCGCGCCTCAAGCGGGCGCGCTGCTGGGCCTGATCGGCGAGCGTGCGAACGTTGAGTTGCTGCGCACCGGCGCGCTGTTCGAAGATCCGTCGATGCGGCTCCTGCATTCGGTGTTTCTCGATCTCGACCGCAGTTTTCTCGACACGGTGACGTGGCTCTATGCGCTGCAACGGCTCAAGGCGCACGCGATCGTCGACGCGCATCCCCGCGCGCAAGCCGCCATCGCGACGCTGACCGACGCCACGCTCGCGCTCATGCCTGCGCAGGCGGGCGCAACAGGCGTCGCGGACGACGCCGTGGCCGCCTTGCTTCCGCAGCTCGACGCATTCGAAGCGGCGCTGCCCGGGCGGCTCGACGCGCAACTCCGGGCGCTCGCGGATCTGCCGCCCGCGCAACGCAGAGTGGTGGCCAGCACCGGGGCCGCGCTCCTCTTCATGACAGCGGATCTGCGCCTGCTCTGCCGCCGCTATATCGAGGCGCGCAACGCCGACCGCCAGCCCTGGACCGTCTCCGTGCTCCAGGCGATCGGCCGTATCGCCGGTATCGCCCGCCAGCACGCGGTGGCGAACCGCACGGCCGCGCTGGTCGCGGGCACGCGCGCGGCGCTCGCGGTGCTGCTGGTGGGCGCCGTGTGGGTCGCCTCGGGCTGGGTGGGCGGCGCGACCGCGATCGTCGCGGTGGCCATCACGAGCACGCTGTTCGCGCTCGTGCCCGATCCGCCCACGGCCGCGTGGCAAATCTTCCTGGGCTGTCTCGCGGGCTGGCTCACCGGCTTCGGCTTCAGCTTTTTCGCGCTGCCTCACCTCGGCACCTTCACGCTGCTCGCGGCGGCGACCGCCATCGTCGTGATGGTCGGCGGCTACCTCAACACGTTCCCGAAGACGGCCGTGCTCGGCCTCGGCTTCAACATCTACTTCTGCTTCATCGTCGGCATTTCGAATCCGGCCGTCTATAACCCGAGCGCGTATCTCGACACGGGCTTCGCGCTGCTGTGCGGGATCGCCACCGCCGCCGTGGCGTTTTCCGTGCTCGCGCCGCGCGCGGGCGAGTGGATCGCGCGCCGCTATCTCGCGGACGTGCGCGCCCTCATTGCCAGCGACGCGCGCGACGGCGAACTGGACGACGATCTGCTCTACGCGTTCGAGCAGAAAGTGCGCGACTGCATCATGCAGATCGCCTCCGCGCCCGCCGATCCGCGCGTCGATCGCGAGCATATGATCGCGTGGGCGTTCGCCGTGCTCGAAGCGGGCCGCGCGATGATCCTGATGCGCCTCGACACGCAGCAGCTTGGCGACGCGCTGCCCGCCGCATGGGCCGATCGTCTGCAAGCGTGGCTAGAGGCGCTTGCCGAGCTGTTCGACGCGCCCGCGCCCGAGCGCGCCAGACGCGCGCTCGCCGCCACGGACGAAGCGCTCGCGGCGCTGCCGCCGGGCATCGATCTGGGCGCGAGCACGCAGGGCGACGCCCCGGCCGATCACGAGGCGCTCATTCGTTGCCGCATGCAGGCGTTGCTGCACTTCACGGAACTGGCGCTGCGCGACGACGCGCTCGCGCTCTGGGCTCGCACGGAGCGTTCCGCATGAAAACGCGCACCGTGCTCTCCTGTTTCGGTCCTCGCACCAGCGCATTCGCGGCGGCCTTGTCGGCGGCGCTCCTGCTCGGCGGCTGCATCAACAGCGGTGGCATCCACACGCACGCGACGATGGTCGATGCGAGCACGCTCGACCCCGGCGCCGCACTGCGCGCGACACAAGCCGATGCGCAATGGCCGCAAGGCGACTGGTGGCGGCACTGGGGCGACGCGCAACTGGACCGTGTGGTGAGCGACGCCACGGCGGACAATCCCGACCTGCAAGCGCTCGCCGCGCGGGTGGAAGCCGCGCGTTTCCAGACGGAAATCGCCGGGGCGAGCGCGCTGCCTCAGGCGAACATGGACGGCTCGTTCGAGCGCCGCCGCTACGCGCGCTACACCACGCCCGCGCCGCCGGGCGGCACGACGGTGTGGAGCAACGACATCGGCGCGACGCTGTCTTACGACCTCGATCTCTGGGGCAAGCAGCGCGCGATCCGCGCGGGCGCGCTCGACAATCTGCACGCCACGGCCGCCGACGCACGCTTCGCCGAGGTCGAGCTGCAAACCAGCGTCGTGCGCGCCTATGTGCAGCTTTCGCTCGACTACGCGCTCGCCGATGTGTATCGCGCCGTTCAGGACGAGGAGCGGCGCACCTTCGAGATCGCGACGCAGCGCTGGCGCGCGGGCATCGGCAGCCGCCTCGAAGCGACCCAGGCGCAAACGCAACTCTCCGTGAGCGCGACGCGCCTGCTACGCGCGCAGCAGCAGATCGCCCTGGATCGTCTCGCGATTGCCGCGCTGTGCGGCAAAGGCCCCGGTTACGGCGACGCGCTGGCGCGGCCGCAACTCGCCCTGAGCGTGCCGCTCGCGCTGCCGGCCGCCTTGCCGGCGGAGCTGGTCGGTCATCGCGCGGATGTCGTGGCGGCGCGCTGGCGCGTGCTCGAAGCGGACAAGCGCATCGACGCCGCGCACGCCGACTTCTATCCCGACATCAATCTGCTCGCGACGGCTTCGCTCGGCTCGGCGGCCACCTTCGGCGGCTTCTTCAACTTCCTCAATAGCGACGGCATCGGGCATGGCGTCGGCGCGGCGATCTCGCTGCCGATCTTCGACGGCGGACGCCGGCGTGGCCAGTATGGCGTGGCGGTCTCGTCGCGCGACGCCGCCGTGGACGTCTACAACCGCACGGTCGTGAACGCGATGCGCGACGTGGCCGCGCAGGCGGTGTCGGTGCGCGCGCTGGAGGATCAGCAGGCCTCGACCCAGGCGACGCTCGACGCCGCGCGCACGGCATACCGCCTGGCCGATGCGGGCTACCGCAGCGGCATCAGCGAGTTTCTCAACGTGCTGGCCGCGCAGAACGCGCAGTTGCAGCAGGAGCAGAGCCTCGCGCAGGTGCAGGCGCAGCGGCTCGACGCGTGGGCGTTGCTGATGAGCGCACTGGGCGGCGGCTATGGTCCGGCGAGCCCGGTGAATGCCGCATCCCCCACGCAAGGAGCGAGCGATGCCGCGCGAGATTGAATTCTTTTCGCTGCTCGTGCCGGGCTTGCTGCCCATTCTCGCGGCCTGTGCGGTGTTGTTCGTCGCGGTCGATCTCGCCCTCGCGCGGCTCGGCCTCTATCGCTTCGTTTGGCATCCCGGCCTCTTTCGCGTCGCGCTGTTCGCGGCGCTGTTCAGCGGCGCGTCACTGCTGTTGCGTCAGTGACCGCGCCCCCCTGTGTGATCGACGATGACTACCCGAACCCTCTTGCGCGCCGCCACCACGCTCGTGCTGCTCGTCGTGTCCATCGCGCTCGTGCGAGCGCTCTGGCTCGACTACATGTTCTCGCCCTGGACGCGCGACGGCCGCGTGCGCGCCAAGGTCGTGCAGATCGCGACCGACGTGTCCGGCCTCGTGAGCGAGGTGCGCGTGCACGACAACCAGTACGTGCACAAGGGCGATGTGCTGTTCGTGCTCGACCCGGCGCGCTTTCAGTACGCCATCGACCAGGCCGATGCCGACTTCCAGCGCGCCCAGGCGCAACTCGCCGAAACGAAGGCGCGCATGACGGCGGCCCAGACCGAGTACGGGATGAAGCGCGCCCAGGCCGCGCGCCGCGCAAGTCTCGCGGGCGACGCGATTTCCGAGGAAAACCGCGCCGACGCCGACTCGCTGGCCCTGCAATCCCAGTCGTCCTATGAAGGCGCGGCGGCGGCCTACGCGTCGGCACAGGCGCAGGTGAAGGCGGCCCAGGTCGCGCAGCGCACGGCCGTGCTCAATCTCGCGCGCAGCGAGGCGCACGCGCCCGCCGACGGCTATATCACCAACCTCGACCTTTACCCCGGCGACTTCGCGAGCGCGGGCGTTGCGCGCATGGCGCTGATCGACGCGCATTCCTTCTGGGTGTACGGCTATTTCGAGGAAACGAAGCTGCCCTCGGTGCGTGTGGGCGACCCCGCGCAGGTGCGCCTGCTCTCGGGCGGCACGCCGATCGAAGGGCACGTGGAGAGCCTTGCCAGCGGCATTGCCGATCGCGACAACCCCACGAGCCGCGGCGACCTGCTCGCCGACGTCAATCCGATCTTCACATGGGTGCGCCTCGCGCAGCGCGTGCCCGTGCGGATTCATCTCGACCGTGTTCCCGAGGGCGTCAAGCTTGCCATGGGCATGACCTGCACGGTGACGCTCACGCCGTCGGCGCGGCGGTAGCCGGTCGCGCAGCGCATGCCAAACGGGCAGCGTGCGAATCCGAAAAGCGGGCCGCCGCCCGCAAACACGGGCGTTCCGGCGTGCGCACACTGCGCCTGACCCCCCTTTTGCATTGCGATTTTTGCAACGTGGGGTTGCGTGGCGTCCGGCTTCCGCAGGGCAGGCGCCTCTTCTAACCTTCCGATCTGACAAAGGTTGCCCTTCGTCCGCGCCAGAGCTCAACGGCCGCGAATACGGGGCAACCGGACCCGCCTCGCCAAACCAAGAGGCCATCGTTCAAGGAGTTAGCATGTCCACGCCCTCACGGACCCTCGGCGGCAAAGCAGAATCGGTCCGGCTCACGTCGGGACTCGTCGCGCTGTTTGCCTTCGCCTGCGGTGCCATCGTCGCGAACCTGTACTATGCGCAACCGATCACGCTGCTGATCGGCTCGTCGCTCCACATGTCCGGCGACACCGCGAGCCTCGTCGTCTCGCTCACGCAGATCGGCTATGCACTCGGGCTGTTCTTCATCGTTCCGCTCGGCGACCTGCTGGAAAACCGCAAGCTCATGATCGCGACCGCACTGGTTTCGATCGCGAGCCTCACGGCGGCCTCGCTCGTGCATTCGGCGAGCTGGTTTCTCGTGCTCTCCTTCCTGATCGGCTTCAGCTCCGTCGCCGTGCAGATCCTGATTCCGCTCGCGGCGCACCTCGCGCCCGACCACTCGCGCGGCCGCATCGTCGGCACCATCATGGGCGGCCTGCTGCTCGGCGTGCTGCTCTCGCGTCCGCTCGCGAGCGTGGTCGCCGACCACCTGGGCTGGCGCGTGGTGTTCGGCGGCGCGGCGGTTCTGATGGCGCTCGTCACGGCCGTGCTCGCGCTCACGATCCCGCAGCGCCGTCCCGAGCATCGCGCCACTTACCTCGAACTGCTCGGCTCGCTCGTCGCGCTCACGCGCAGCCTGCCCGTGCTGCGTCATCGCGCGCTCTACCAGGGCCTCATGTTCGCCACGTTCAGCCTCTTCTGGACGGCGGTGCCGATCGAATTGACGCGCCAGTACGGACTCACGCAGTCGGAAATCGCACTGTTCGCACTCGTGGGCGCAATCGGCGCCACCTCCGCGCCCGTGGCGGGGCGCCTTGCCGACGCCGGTCATTCCGTGCGCGCCACGCTCGTCGCCCTGATCACGGCCGCGCTGTCGTTCCTGCCCGCCCTCGTGCATCCGGCATGGGGCGTGTTCGGCCTCGTCGTCACCGGCATCACGCTCGATTTCGCCGTGCAGATGAACATGGTGCTCGGCCAGCGCGAGATCTACGCGCTGCATGCGTCGAGCCGCAACCGCCTCAACGCGCTTTACATGACGAGCATCTTCGTGGGCGGCGCGATTGGCTCGGCGCTCGCCAGCACGCTGTTCGAGCGCGGCGGCTGGACGCTCGTTGCCGGCGTCGCCCTGGTTTTCCCGCTCATCGCGTTCGTCCACTTCCTGTTCGTCGGACGCACCCACGTGCGCACCGGCCGATAGAAGCCGCAGTCAGAACCCGAAGTTTGTATCCGAAATTTGTACCCGAAGTTTGTACCCATAGTTCAACTCCAAGAACGTGCCCCACAGGAAACTCGCCATGTCTTCCTTGCTTACTCCTTACGACCTGTCCGGCCTCGCGCTGCCCAACCGGATCGCAATGGCGCCCATGACGCGCGCCCGCGCGCCGCATCACGGCGAAGCCACCGCGCTGATGGCGCAGTACTACGCGCAGCGCGCGTCAGCGGGCCTCTTGATCAGCGAGGCCACGAACGTCAGCCCGCACTCCGCCGCGTTCGAACTCGCGCCGGGCCTCGTGACCGACGCCCAGGTGCAGGCCTGGAAGCCCGTGACCGAAGCGGTGCACGCCAGGCACGGGCGCCTCTTCGCGCAACTCTGGCACAGCGGCCGCGTGAGTTCGATGGCGCTGCTCGACGGCAATCAGCCGCTCTCGCCCTCGGGCCTGAACGACGACCTGGAACAACTCCAGGTGTGGGGCCAACTGCAAAACGGCTACTACACGAAAATCCACGCCACGCCGTCGCGCGCCATGACGACCGACGAAGTCATCCAGGCTATCGCCGAGTACCGGCGCGCCGCCGTCAATGCACTCGCCGCCGGTTTCGACGGCATTGAAATTCACGCCGCCAACGGCTATCTGCTGCATCAGTTCCTCTCGTCGACGACGAATACGCGCGACGACCAGTTCGGCGGCTCGCTTGCCAACCGCGCGCGCTTTCTCGCCGAAGTCATCAAGGCCGTGGGCGAAGTCATGCCGCTCGCGAAGGTGGGCGTGCGCGTCTCGCCGTATGCGGGCTACAACAACGTGCGCGATGCCGATCCCGATGGCACTTACGCGTACGTCGCGCGTATGCTCGACGAAGCGGGCATCGCGTATCTGCACGCCGCCGACACGAACGGCTGGAGCGGCCAGCCCGACTTGCCCCGCATGATCGAGACCCTGCGCCCCGCGTTCAACGGCACGCTGATGCTCAACGGCTCCATTACGCCTTCGGCGGCCGATCGCCTGATCGCCACGGGCGACGCCGATCTCGTCGCGTTCGGCCGCGCGTATATCGCGAACCCGGACCTCGTCGAGCGCATCGCCGGGAACATCGAGCTGGCCGCGCCGCGCCCGGTGGGCTGGTATGGCGGCGACAACGTCGGCTACGTCGATTACCCGCCGCATGGCGCCCCCTCCGGCGAACCGGTCCCGGCCGACGCCCTCTCCTCGTGACGCTTTACCGCAAAGGCGCCCTTAAACAAGGAAACGAGGAAACGAGGAGATAGCATGAATCGCAAACGCATTGCGCTGGCCGTTGGCGCGCTCGCGGTCGTGGGGCTGGCGGTGGCGGGCGCCATCATGTACGAGCCGGCCATCGCGCCCGTCACGCCCCCGTCCCCCGACAGCTTCGACGCCCAGCTCAAGCAGGAAGGCGCGCGCGTGGTCGCCCTGGGCGACTGCGTGGTGTGTCATACCGCGAAGAACGGCAAGCCGTTCGCGGGCGGTCTGCCGCTCGCTACGCCGTTCGGCACGATCTATGCCACGAACATCACGCCGGACCCGCAAACGGGCATCGGCAACTGGTCGGAGGCGGCGTTCGCCCGCGCGTTGCGCCGCGGCATCGCGCGCGACGGGCATCAGCTCTATCCCGCCTTTCCGTACGTGCACTTCACGCACATGTCCCAACATGACGTTTCAGCGGCCTATGCCTACCTGATGAGCCGCGAGCCGGTGCAGGCCACCGCGCCCGCGAACGCGCTCGTCTTTCCGCTGAACTTCCGCCCGCTCGTGGCCTTCTGGAACGTGCTGTTCCTGCGCCCCGGCCCGCTCCCGCCGGACCCCGCGCAAGACGCGCAATGGAATCGCGGCAAGCTGCTGGTGGACGGGCTCGGCCACTGCGCGTCGTGTCACTCGCCGCTCAACGCCATTGGCGGCGAAAAGTCGGGGCAGGCGTTCGACGGCGGCATTGTGGACGGCTGGGAAGCGCCGCCGCTCAACGCCCTCTACGCCGCATCGAAGCCGTGGACGCGCGAGCAACTCGTCACCTATCTGCGCACGGGCCGCGCTTCCGAGCATGGCGCGGCCGCGGGCCCGATGCTGCCCGTCACGCGCGACCTCGCAACCGTGCCGCAGTCGGACGTCGAGGCGATCGCCACGTACCTCCTGTCGCTTCAAAAGGGCGAGGCGGCGCATACGACGCCAACGGCCGCCACGGCGATGAGCGCCGCGCATGAGACGACACCGGCCGAGCAACGTGGCGCGGTGCTGTTCAACGCATCCTGCGCGCAGTGCCACGGCAACGGCTCGCCCATGCAGACAATCGGCGAACGCCCCACGCTTGCCTTCAGCACGGCCATCAACGCCGACACGCCGCGCAACGCGATCCAGATGATCCTGAACGGCATCAACTGGCACGGCGAGGACGCCATGAACTACATGCCCGCATTCAGCGGCGTATACGACGACCGGCAAGTCGCCGATCTTCTCGCTTATGTGCGCGCAACGTGGTCCGCGAAACCCGCGTGGCCCGACGCCACCCCGCTTGTCGCCAAGCTCAGAAAGGAGGACAGTGCGCGATGATTACCCTGAATGTCAACGGCGCCCCGCACACGCTCGATATCGACCCGTCCACGCCGCTGTTGTATGCACTGCGAAATGATCTCAAGCTGCATGGCGCGAAGTTCGGCTGCGGCCTCGGTCAATGCGGCGCGTGCACGGTGATCGTCGATGGCGAGGCCACGTTTTCCTGCCTCGTACCGGTGAGCGCGATTGGCGCACGCCCCGTACGCACGCTCGAAGGACTCGGCAGCGCAGCGCATCCCGGCGCCTTGCAGAACGCATTCATCAAGCACCAGGCGGCGCAATGCGGCTACTGCATCGCGGGCATGATCATGCGCGCCCAGGCGCTGCTCGACAAGAACCCGCATCCGAGCGAGCAGGAACTGCGCGATCACATGGAGCCGAACCTCTGCCGCTGCGGCACGCACATGCGTATTCTCGCCGCCGTGCGCGAGGTCGCGGGCATGCCCCAGCCCGTGGTTCGATCCGTTGCGCAATCCGTCGCTCAACCCCACACCGAAACGAAGGCGCAACGATGAGCCACCAGGACGATTTCGTCGACGAAGGCCGCCGCCACTTCATGATTTCGGGCGCGCTGTTCGTCGCCTTCAGCATGGCGCCCGGCGCCAAGGCGTTCGCCCAGGAAGTGATCGCCGACGAAGGCGCGGCGGTGCATGTCTCGAAGGAGACCCAGGCGCTCGCGGGCAGCCTCAAGACCAACCCGATGCTCGACGCGTGGATCAAGATCACGCCCGAAGGCAAGGTCACCGTATTCACGGGCAAGGTCGAACTCGGCACGGGCGTGCGCACGGCCCTGCTCCAGGTCGCGGCGGAGGAGCTGAATATGGCGCCCGCGCTCATCACCTTCCTGACCGCCGACACCGGCGCGTCGCCCGACGAAGGCCTGACCGCGGGCAGCCACACCATCGCCGACAGCGGCACGGCGCTGCTCAACGCCGCCGCCCAGGTGCGCGGCCTTCTTGTGGACGCCGCCGCGAAGCACTTCAACGTGGACGGCGCGATGCTCGTCGCGAACAACGCCGTGATCCGCGCGCGCGACGGCCGCATGATGAGCTATGGCGAGGCCGTCGGGCTCGTCGACCTCCATCGCAGCGCCACGCCCACCTCGCCGCTCAAGGACCCGAAAACGTTTCGCGTGATCGGCACCTCACTGCCGCGCGTGGATATCCCCTCGAAAGTCACCGGGGGCGTGAGCTACGTTCAGGACATGGCGCTACCCGGCATGCTGCACGCGCGCGTGGTGATGCCGCCGGTCTACGACGCGCACCTCACGGCGTACGACGAGGCCACGGTCATGAAGATGCCCGGCGTGGTCAAGATCGTGCGCAACGGCAGCATGCTGGCCGTCGTGGCGAAAGGCGAATGGCAAGCGGTCAAGGCGCAACGCGTGCTCTCGGCAGGAAGCACCTGGACGAATGGCCGCGCGCTGCCCGATCCGCACACGGTGCATCGCGACCTGAAAGTCATCGCGACGGATCCCATCAAGATCGCGGATCACCACGCGCCCATGGCGCCCGCCGTCAAGACGCTCAGCGCGCAGTTCACGAAGCGCTACATGATGCACGGCTCGATTGGTCCGTCGTGCTCGGTCGCCCTGTTCGACGGCACGCAGATGACCGTCTGGACGCATTCGCAAGGCGTGTATCCGCTGCGCGACGCGCTCGCCGAAATGCTCTCGCTGCCCAAGGAGCAGGTGCGCTGCGCACACGTGGAAGGCTCGGGCTGCTACGGGCACAACGGGGCCGACGACGTGGCCGCCCATGCGGCGCTGATCGCGGCCGCCATGCCGGGCCATCCGGTTCGCGTGCAATGGATGCGCGAGCAGGAACATACCTGGGACCACTACACACCCGCCATGGTGACGGAGGTGAAAGCCGCCATCGACGCGAACGGCCGCATCGTCGACTGGAACTACGCGCTGTGGAGCAGCTCGCACAACGAGCGCATCGTCAACGCGGGGCGGCTGTTGCCCGCGCGCATGCTGGAAAAGCCATTCGTCTCCGCGCCTTCCACGCCGATGCTGCAACCCGAAGGCGGCGGCGACCGCAACGGCATTCCGCTCTACGTGTTGCCGAACATCTACGTGATGAACAACTTCTCGCCGACCATGCCGCTGCAAACCTCGGCCATGCGTTCGCTCGGCGCGCACATGAACGTGTTTTCCATCGAAAGCACGATGGACGACCTCGCCCATCTGGCCGGCGTCGATCCCGTCGAGTTCCGCTTGCGCCATCTCGACGACGAGCGCGCGAAGGATGTCATCAAGCTCGCCGCGAAACAGTTCGGCTGGCCGCGCGCGCCGCGCGCCCGCAATCATGGCGTGGGCTTCGGTTTCGCCAAGTACAAGAACCTCATGGGGTACGTGGCCGTGGCCGTCGAAGTCTCGATCGAGCCGGAAACGGGCCAGGTGACGCTCGAGCACGCGGAAGCGGCGGTCGATTGCGGGCAGATCGTCAATCCCGACGGCATCCGCAACCAGATCGAGGGCGGCATCATCCAGTCCGCGAGCTGGACGCTGCACGAGTCCCTGCAATTCGACACGCAGCGTATCCGCAGCTTCGACTGGGGCACGTACCCCATCCTGCGCTACTCGTCGGTGCCCAAACAGATCAACGTGCACTTGATCGACCGCCCCGGCGCTCCCTTCCTCGGCGCGGCCGAAGCGGCCATGGGACCGACCGCCGGCGCACTCGGCAACGCGCTGTTCGACGCGAGCGGCAAGCGCGTTCGCGACATGCCGCTGGCCGGTGACGCGCTGCGCAAGCTCATCGAGGTGTAAATGGCCATGGATACGCTACTGTCGATGCGCGTGTTCGCACGCATTGTCGAAACCGGCAGCTTCACCCGCGCCGCCGAACTCACGGGGCTGACCACGCCGCGCGTCTCCGCGCTCCTGCGGCAACTGGAGCAGCACCTGCGCTGCAAGCTGCTCAACCGCACCACGCGCCGCGTGTCGCCCACGGAAGACGGCAGCACCTACTATCAGCGCTGCGTGGCGGTCCTCGGCGAGATCGACGACATGGAGGCCTCGCTGTCGCGCGCGCGCGTCGCGCCCAAGGGCAAGCTGCGCGTCAACATGCCGACGGCCATGGCCAAGCGCATCGTGATTCCGGCGCTGCCCGAGTTCGTCGAGCGCTTTGCCGACATCTCGATCGACCTCGCGGTCACCGACCGCCAGGTGGACCTCGTGGGCGAAGGCGTGGATTGCGTCGTGCGGGTGGGCGAATTGCCGGACTCCGCCATGGTGGCGAGGCGCATCGGCAGCATGTCCACCTGCACCTGCGCGACGCCCGCCTACCTGGAGCGGCACGGCACGCCCGAGAGCGTGGACGACCTCACGCATCACAGCGCCGTTGCCTACGTGTCGGCGGACACCGGACGCCCGCGCCCCTGGGAGTACATGGTGGACGGCGAGCGGCGCACGGTGCCCATGCGCGGGGCGATCGCGGTGAGCGACGCCGACGCGCAGGTCGAATGCGCGCTCGCCGGTCTCGGCCTCGTCAAAACGTCGCTCTACCTCGTGGAACCCGCCATTCGCGCGGGCCAGTTGCGGGAGGTGCTGCCCGAGTGCAACACGCCGCCACGGCCGGTTTCCGTGGTGTATCCGCCCAATCGCCACATGCCGCCGAAGCTGAAAGTGTTCATCGAATGGCTCTCGGCGCTCTATGCGGACATTCCGGCCTTGCAGGGGCAGCGTCTTTCATGAGCGCGCTCGCGGGAACGGGCGGGCGCGGCATGGCGCCCGCTAGCCATCGGCGGGCAATCTTTGTATGATCCCCACGACGCAACCAGTGGTGATCCAGCATGCCGCGAAAGAAAACGGAGGAAGCCGCGACGCCGCAGGCGCAACCCGCCACGGCGCGCCGCCTCGCACCCGAAGTGCGCGAGCGGCAGATCCTGCTCAAGGCCATCGACCACTTCGCCACGCACGGCTTTTCGGGCAGCACGCGCGAGCTGGCGCGCCAGATCGGGGTCACGCAACCCCTGCTCTACCGCTATTTCCCCAGCAAGGAAGCGCTCATCGACCGCGTGTACGACGAGGTCTACCAGTGGGACTCGTCGTGGGAAAAGCTGATTCTCGACCGCACGATTCCCATTCAGGAACGCATGGTCACGTTTTATCACGGCTATTCCCGCATCATCCTGCGCCGCGAGTGGATCCGCATTTTCATCTTCGCGGGGCTGACCAAGGAAGGCATCAACTCGAAATACCTCGCGCGCCTGCGCGAGCGTGTGTTCGTTCCCGTGATGAACGAGATTCGCGAGGCGTACGACGTCGAACCCGCGAACAATGCGCAGCAACGCGCGGCCGATCTCGAACTGATCTGGAGCCTGCACGCCAGCATTTTCTATATCGGCGTGCGCAAATGGATTTACGGGCTGCCGGTTCCCGACGACCTCGAAGCCCAGATCGCCTTGCAGATCGACGCCTTCCTCAACGGCGTTCCGGCGGCGCTCAAGCATCTGCGGCCCGCGCCCGCGGCCAAAGCGCCCCGCGCAAAACAGGCGAAAGCGGCGTCCTGACGCGCTCGCTCGTCCTCGCGCTTCTTGCGGGGGACGAGCGCGCTGACGCGAACGTCGCGCATGTTGCACATGTTGCGCAATCCGCAACGCGGGATTGCGCTCGCCGCAGATTCCCGCCTCGCCGCGCCCTCCCTAAGCTACACGTTCCACTTCGCAAACAACCCGCGATTTCGCGCGCGCCCCGCGCGCGAAGCGCGCACTCATTACCCGGCGGGATCGTATGGACAGCGTGAACATGGAGGTCGTCAGAACGGCGGCCCGGTGGCTTGGCGAGCATCGCAAGGTGTTGCTCGTGACGGTCGTCAAGACGTGGGGCTCGTCGCCGCGCGCGCCGGGCTCGATGCTGGCGATCCGCGACGACGGGCTCGCGGCCGGTTCCGTCTCGGGCGGTTGTATCGAAGACGATCTGATCGCGCAGGTGCGCGCCTCGGGAATCGACGCGGGCCCGCCGCGCGTGCTGCGCTACGGCATCAGCGCCGACGAAGCCCATCGTTTCGGCCTGCCGTGCGGCGGCACCCTCGAACTCGTGCTCGAAACCCTGGGCGTTGCGAGCCAGATGCCGCAGCTCCTCGATGCGTTGCAGGCCGGGCGGCTCGTGACCCGCACGCTCGACCTCGCCACGGGGGCCGTGCGCATGGGCCCCGCGTTCGCGACCGAAGGGCTGCGCTTCGACGGCGAGCGCCTGCACACGGTGCTCGGCCCGCGCTACCGCCTGCTGGTCATCGGCGGCGGCCAGCTCTCGCAATATTTCGCGCGCATGGCCGTGGGACTCGACTACCACGTGACCGTATGCGACCCGCGCGAAGAATACGCCGATACATGGGAAGTGCCCGAAGTGAAGCTCGTGCGCGACATGCCCGACGACGTGGTGACGGCCATGCGCCTGGATGAACGCAGCGCGGTCGTTGCGCTCACACACGATCCCAAGCTCGACGACCTCGCGCTGATGGAGGCGCTCAGAACGCCCGCGTTCTATATCGGCGCGCTGGGCTCGCGGCGCAACAACGACGCACGACGCATCCGTCTGCGCGAGTTCGATCTCGATGACGAGCAGATCGCACGCATGAGCGGCCCCGCCGGCCTGCATATCGGCAGCCGCACGCCGCCCGAAATCGCGATATCGATCCTCGCGGAGCTGACCGCCGCGAAAAACGGCGTGTTCGTGCCCGCGCACATGCAGGTGCGCTACGGCAAGGCTGAGGCGGCGAATCAAAGCGCGAGCAGTTGCGGCATCTAGCCCATATTGCGCTGGACGCAACGTCGCTTTCCACTTTGCCGTGATTCTCAGCATGACGCTCGCCGCGTAAGGTTTCGTTACGGGATTCGCGAAAGCGCGAATCCCACCACGTCACACACTACGCAAAGGGATCGTCATGTCCAGCAAGCTTTTCTCCCCCGTCGATGTCGGCCCGGTTCGCCTGCCCAACCGCATTGCCGTTTCGCCCATGTGCCAGTACAGCGCCACGAACGGCGAGGCAAACGACTGGCACCTCATGAATCTCATGCAGCTCGGCATTTCGGACGCGGGACTGATCATGCTGGAGGCAACCGCCATCGAGCCGCGCGCGCGCATCACGCACGGCTGCCTCGGACTCTATGACGACGCAACGGAAGCGGCGCTCGCGCGCGTCATGGCATCGGCGCGCGCGGTCGCGCCGCAAGGCGCGCGGTGGGGCATCCAGCTTGGCCATGCGGGACGCAAGGCGTCGGCGCAACGGCCGTGGGAAGGCCGTGGCGCGCTTGGCGAGAACGAGCAACCGTGGACGACCGAAGCGCCCTCCGCCATCCCGTTCGCCGCCGACTGGCACACCCCGCGCGCCATGACGGCGAGCGACATTGCCCGGGTTCGCGAACACTTCGTCGAATCGGCCCGACGCGCCACGCGCCTGGGCTTCGACATCGTCGAGATCCACGCCGCCCACGGCTACCTGCTGCATCAGTTCCTCTCGCCGCTCGCGAACCAGCGCGACGACGAATACGGCGGCAGCCTCGAAAACCGCATGCGCTTCGCGCTCGAAGTCGCCGACGCGGTGGCCGCCGCGCTGCCCGAGCACGTTGCGCTCGGCTTTCGCATCACCGGCTCGGACTGGCTGCCGGGCGGCATCACGGTGGAAGAAGCGGCGACGCTCGCCACGGCCCTGAAGGCGCGCGGCGTGAGCTACGTGTGCGTGACATCGGGCGGCGTGGCGCATGCCTCGATCAAGGTCACGCCGGGCTACCAGGTGCCGCTCGCCGAGCACGTGAAGGCCGCGAGCGGCATCGTCACGCGAACCGTCGGCATGATCGTCGATCCGCACCAGGCCGAAGCCATCATCGCTGAAGGCCAGGCCGATATCGTCGCCATTGGCCGCGCTTTTCTGGACGATCCGCGCTGGGTGTGGCACGCCGCCGAACGACTCGATGCGCTCGACGCGATTCAATACCCGCCGCAGTACGAACGCGCGGGCGCGCCCCACTGGCGCGGCGCGGCCCTGCTGCGCCCCCATGAAGCCCTGAGCCTCGCCTGATTCGAGCGATATGTCCCCTGGAGCGCCCGCCCGCTCCAGGGTAAACACCCGCGCCTTTGCGCTTGGTATTCAGGCGCGTTCTTCCCTACAATTTATCAACCGATCAGTTATCGATCGATAAATTACGAGGAGCATCTCATGCCGATTTCCCGGCTCGCCCACTACTCGATCCGCACGACCGATCTCGAACGTTCGTGCCAGTTCTACGAACGCGTGCTCGGCTTCAAGCGCGGCTACCGCCCGCCCTTCGACTTTCCCGGCGCATGGCTTTACCGGGGCGGCGACGAAGCCGACTACGGCATCGTCCACATCATCGGCGTGGACGCGGACAACCCCGACGGACTGACTGCGTACCTGGGCGACAAGGCCCTGGTGGAAAGCGGCACGGGAACTGTCGATCACATCGCCTTTCTCGCAACCGGCGTGCAGGCGATGTGGCAAACGCTGCGCGCCGAAGGGCTCGAATGGCGTGACCGCACGGTGCCGAGCCTCGGCCTGCACCAGATCTTCGTGGAAGACCCCTCGGGCGTCACCATCGAACTGAACTTCCCCGCCGCTGAAGTCGAACACGGCGAGGAAAAAGCGTTATCAGCACTGAACGAAGCAGGCGATCTGGCAAAGGCAGGGAACTGAGATGAACGGCAAGACTACGAAGGGCACCGCGATCGTGGTGGGCGGCTCGCTTGGCGGCCTGTTCGCCGCCAACCTGCTCGCGCGCGACGGCTGGACGGTGAAGATTTTCGAACGCGTGCCGGAAGCGCTCTCTGGGCGCGGCGCAGGCATCGTCACGCATCCGGAGCTGTTTGCGGCGCTGAGCGCGGCGGACATCCGCTTTGACGACACGATCGGCGTGAGCGTCGACAAACGCGCCACATTCGCTCAGGATGGCGAACTGATCTCCGATTGCGACATGCCCCAGGTGCTTACCGCATGGGGCAAGATGTACAGCGTGTTGCGCGGCTCGATCGACGACACTCACTATCACCCCGGCATGTCGGTTGTGCGCGTGGACGAAAACGCCGAGCGCGCCACCGTCACACTGGCCGACGGCACGACGCACACGGCCGATCTCGTGATCGCGGCGGACGGGCTGCGTTCGGCAATCCGCGAGCAGTTCTTGCCGCGCGTGGCCTTGCAGTACGCGGGCTATGTCGCATGGCGCGGTCTTGTCGATGAAGCGGCCATCTCCGCGCCCACGCACGCGGCCCTCTTCGACAAGTTCGCGTTCTGCCTGCCCCCGCGCGAACAGATTCTTGGCTACCCGGTGGCCGGCCACGCCAACAGCACGCGGCCCGGCGAGCGGCGCTACAACTTCGTCTGGTACCGCGCGACCGACGAGCAGGCGGCGCTGCGCGACATGCTCACCGACGCGTCGGGCAAGCGCTGGGAAGGCGGCATCCCGCCCACGCTGATTCGCGACGACGTGCTGGCCGACATGGAAGACGCCGCGCATGCGCTGCTCGCGCCGCAGTTCGCGGAGATCGTGACGAAGGCCGCGCAGCCGCTTTTCCAGCCTATTTTCGACCTCGAAGTGCCGCGCATGGCCTTTGGCCGCATCGCACTGCTCGGCGACGCCGCGTTCGTCGCGCGCCCGCACTGCGGCATGGGCGTGACCAAGGCCGCGGGCGACGCGATGGAACTCGTGAAGGCATTGCGCGAAGGCGCCGACGTGCGCGGCGCGCTCGAAGCCTATAGCGCCGTTCGCACCAAGTTCGGCGCCGCCATTGTTCAGCATGCACGCCACCTTGGCGCGTACATGCAGGCGCAACTCAAGGACGAGTCGGAGCGCGAGATGGCCGAACGTTACCGCACGCCCGAAGCGGTGATGCGCGAGACGGCCGTTCCCTGGGCGGCTTGACGACGCAAGCGCGGCGCGCCACAGCGATGCATGCCCCACGCGACGCCGCGCGATTCAAACACGACGCAAACGGAGACAACGTGGAACACACTCTTTCCTCTCACGGCGCATACGGGCACGAAGAGGCGGCCCTGCCCGCCGATCCCCCGCAGACACTGGTCGGCAACCCCCGCTTCACCGCGCTCGTGAAAACGCGCCGCACCTTCTCGTGGGGGCTCACTGCGTTGATGCTCAGCGCTTATTTCGCGTTCATCCTGTCGCTTGCCTTCAACGCGAAATGGCTTGGCATGCCCATCACGCAAGGCGAGCCGATGACCTGGGGGTTCCCGGTCGGCTTCGGCATGTTCGTATTCACGTTCGCGCTCGTGGCCATCTACGTCGCACGCGCCAACAGCGTACACGACGCGATGGTCGAAGCCTGCGCCAAAGGGGAAAAGTCATGAAACGCCTGGCACTCCTCGCCTGTTTTGCGCTGGCGATCCTGCCCGTAGCGGCGCAAGCCGCGCCGGCTTCGTCCATCGCACAAGGCCACAATACGCTCGCCATCGGCATGTTCCTCGTGTTCGTCGCCTCCACGCTCTTCATCACCAAATGGGCTGCGCGCAAGAATAACAGCGTATCCGACCACTACGCGGCGGGCGGCAAGATCACCGCGCTCCAGAACGGTTGGGCGATTGCGGGCGACTACATGTCGGCCGCCTCGCTGCTCGGCATCTCCGCGCTGGTATTTACGAGCGGCTACGACGGCTTGATCTACTCGATCGGCTTTCTCGCAAGCTGGCCGATCATTCTGTTCCTCATCGCGGAGCCGCTGCGCAATCTCGGCAAGTACACACTCGCGGACGTCGTGTCCTGGCGTCTCGCGCAGCGCCCGATCCGTGCGTTCGCGGCGTCGAGCTCCATCGTCATCGTGCTGCTTTATCTCGTCTCGCAGATGGTGGGCGCGGGCAAGCTGATCGAACTGCTGTTCGGCCTGCACTACAGCGTGGCCGTGGTGATGGTCGGCGTGCTGATGGTCGTTTATGTGTTCTTCGGCGGCATGCTCGCCACCACGTGGATCCAGATCATCAAGGCGGTGCTGTTGCTCGCGGGCGCGGCGTTCATGGCGTTCATGGTGCTCGCGCGCTTTGACTTCAGCCTCAATGCGCTCTTTGCGCAGGCCGTCGCCGTGCATCCGGCGCACGACGCGATCATGCGGCCGGGCGGTCTCGTCTCCGATCCGGTTTCGGCAGTTTCGCTAGGCCTCGCGCTCATATTCGGCACCGCCGGTTTGCCGCATATCCTGATGCGCTTTTTCACGGTCCGCGACGTCAAGGCCGCGCGCAAGAGCATTCTCTACGCAACGGGCATCGTCGGCATCGGCTACGCCCTCATCATCGTGATCGGCTTCGGCACGATCGCGCTCGTGGCAACGCAGCCGAGCTATCACACCCCTTCGGGCGCGGTGATCGGCGGTGTCAATATGGTCGCGATCCATCTCGCGCACGCGGTGGGCGGCAACGTCTTTCTCGGCTTTATCTGCGCCGTTGCGTTCTCGACCATTCTTGCCGTCGTGGCGGGTCTCACGCTCGCCGGATCTTCCGCGATCTCGCACGATCTGTACGCGAACGTGCTGCGCCGTGGCAACGCTTCCGAGCGCGACGAAATGCGCGTCTCGCGCATCACCACCCTCGTTCTGGGCGTACTCGCCATTCTGCTCGGGCTCGCTTTCGAAAAGCAGAATATCGCGTTCATCGTCAGCCTGACGTTTTCGATTGCCGCAAGCTCGAATTTCCCGGTGCTGCTGCTGTCGATTTACTGGCGAGGCATGACCACGCGCGGCGCCGTGGCGGGCGGCACGATTGGACTCGCCGTCGCCGTCGCGTTGACCATACTCAGCCCGACGGTATGGGTGCAGGTGCTCGGCCACGCTCATGCGGCTTATCCGTACGAGTATCCCGCGCTCTTTTCGATGATCTGCGCATTCGCGGGCACGTGGTTTTTCTCGGTCACCGACCGCTCGGCGCGCGCGCAACGCGAGCGCATGCTGTTCGATTCGCAAACCGTCAGATGTGAAATGGGCGCCACGCATGGTGCGTAAGCCTCTCAAGACACACTCAACACAAAAGCAGAAGGAGACAACGTATGGATTGCACGTGCTGTATTTCCCCGACACGCCGCCGCTTGCTCGGCGCACTGGGCGCGGTTGCCGGGGGAGCCGCACTCGGCGTGAGCGGCAAACCCGCGCAGGCCGCACAAGCGACACAAGCGACACGACCGGCGGTTGCACCCACCTCGCAGCGTTCGATCGACGTTCACGCGCACTACTACCCCGAATCGTACTGCGACCTCGTGGGTAAGGAAGGCTCGAACTACGGCGGCAGTTTCGTGTGCGACGGCCACTCGTTCACCTTCAAGACGCCGGCGGGCGGCCTTGGCCCGTTGCCGATGAAGTTCATCGACGTCGACCAGCGCCTGCGGGACATGGACGCGAGCGGCGTGGACGTTCAGGCGCTTTCCCTGAGCGTGCCCATGGCGTACTGGGGCGACCGCGCGTTCAATGCGCGATTGGCGAAGACGTGGAACGCGGCCGCATCGGACGTCTATCGCGCCCACCCCACACGATTCGTCGTACTGGCGACGCTGCCGATGCTGGACGCGCACGACGCGCTCGACGAACTCGATCGCGCAGCGGCGTTGCCGGGCGTGCGCGGTGTGTATATGGGCACGAATATCGACAATCGAGATCTCGACGATCCGCGTTTCGATCCGATTTTCGCCCGCATCGCGCAGATGGGGCTGCCGGTCTTTCTGCATCCACAGCAAACCGTGGGCGGTAGCCGCCTCGCCGACTACTATCTGAGCAATCTGCTCGGCAATCCTTTCGACACCGCCATTGCCGCGTCGCATCTGATTCTCGGCGGCGTGATGGACCGCTATCCCACGCTGGAAATCACGCTGCCGCACGCGGGCGGCGCCTTGCCGATCCTGCTGGGGCGCATCGATGCCGGGTGGAATGTGCGGCCCGAAACGCGCAAGCTCGCCCAGCAGCCCAGCAGCTACGCGCGCCGCTTCAGCTACGACTCGGTTTCGCATTCCGGGCCCGTGCTGGAGTTTCTCATCAAGAACGTCGGCGTGGATCGACTCGTGCTTGGCAGCGACTACTGCTTCGACATGGGTTACGAACAACCCGTGCGCTTTCTCGACCGCGTGCCGCTCGACAACGCCGAACGCAACATGATCGTGGGCCGCAACGCCGCGCGACTGCTGCGCATCTAGCCGCCCCTCCCGCCTCGACACGCGAGCGTCCCGCCACCGCGCGGGGCGTCGCGCGTCCGCCTCCCTTCCTTGAGCCGGCGTGGTTCGTTCGGTTCGGCCTGCGCTCGCGCGTTTTTCCGCGCGGCGTATTCCATTTATCCATTTCACCAGTCGCCGGTTGCACCCACGAATCTCGCGCCGAATCTCGCAACCCGAGCATGCCCGTCTTCGCGCCCGTGCATTGCAGAAAACGCAACGCGGCGTTCGCACCATCCCCCGTTTATCGCGCTTTTTGTCGGCCCTATTCTTGAGCCCGTCGATGCAGCGGCATCGGCGCTTGAACGATAACCCCGGTTTATTTCACGCGTGCGTCGGCACGACACCATCGGCCTCGATCCGCTCGGCGGCCGGAAATAATCCAGACACAGGAAATGTATGCGCAAGCTTGACGAATTTTACAGAGGCTGGCCTCAATTGATCGCTTGCACGGCCGGCCTCGGTGTCGGGGTGATCGGCTTGGGGTCTTATAACCTTGGCCTGTTTGCCAAAGACCTGGAACACGCCTTCGGCCTCACGAAAACACAGTATGGCGCGGGCTATCTGGCGTTCACGCTTGGCCTCGCCCTGGGATTGCAGTTCTGGGGGCGCATGCTGTCGCGCTTCGGCGCGGCGCGCACCGTCGCCGCCAGCGCCCTGGCGCTCGCGCTGTGCTTTCTCGCGATTGCAGCTGGCGCGCGCTCCCCGGTCACCTATATCGGATTGATCGGACTCCTTGGTTTCGTCGGCGGCGGCACGAGCGGCCTGCCTTATACGCGCGTCGTCAGCAGCTGGTTCGATCGCGGCCGCGGGCTTGCGCTCGGCCTCACGCAGGTCGGCCTGGGCCTGTGCGGCGCGGCGTTCCCGTTGTTGATCGCCGCCGTGATTCACCAGCAAGGCTGGCATGTCGGCTACATGGCGTTGGCCGCGCTGGCCGCGACCGGCGTGCCCATCGCGCTGCTGGTGCTGCGTGATCGTCGCGCAGAAACAACGGCGTCCGAAGCGCCGCCACAGCGCGCCGGGAAACCCGGCCCCGTCGACATGCAAGCGCTCGAGCGCGAGTTCTCCGAGGCCAAACGCAGCCGCGCATTCTGGCTGATGTTCGTCGCCTTCACGCTCTCCACCCTCGTGGTTTCCGGCAACGCCCAGCACATGGCGCCGTTGCTCACGGAGTCCGGCGCCGCGCCGGGTACGGCCGCCAAATACATCAGCCTGGTCGGCATCGGCACGATCTGCGTGCGACTGATCTGCGGGTGGCTCTCCGACTACGTTCAGGCGTCCTGGCTCATGGTCTTTTCGTGTCTGGTCGGCGCGGCCGGTCTACTCGCGATCCACTTCGGCGGCATTCGCTACGCGGCCTTCTACGCGTTCTCCGTGGGCTGGACGTTCGGCGGCGAAATCGATCTCGTCTCGTACATGTGCACGCGCTATTTCGGCCTGCGCGTGTTTCCCCGCGTCTACGCGTGGCAATACGGCTCGCTTTGCATCGTCGCCGGCATCGGTCCGTTTTCCATCGGTTGGCTCGCCGACCAGTTCGGCAGCTACCAGCCCGGCCTCATGCTCAGCGCGGTGCTCGCCATCGCCGCCTCGGCCGTGTTCGCCATGATGCCTCGATACGGACAGAACGAAGCTTCAACGGAAAACGCGAATTCGTCACCGAATTCGCCACAAATCGAGCCATCGCTTCATAACCAGTAAGCCTGGCCCGAATTCAACGCAGCAAAGCAAGGCAGCAACGGCTCGCCCTCTCATCACACCACAACAAGGAATGCACTCACGATGATTCACTTCGATCATATTTGCCTCGCCGCGCAAAACGTGTACGAAGCCACATTTCGACTGAGCCAGGAAACCGGCATCGGCAATTACGACGGCGGATTTTTCCCGCTCTATGGCATCGGGCATCGCGTCGTGCCGCTCGCCGAAGATATTTACATCGAGGTCGAAAGCATTGTCGATCATACGATCCTCAAGCGCGGGCAGCCGCTCGCGGAGTTCTTCGCGCGGCAAACGCAAGCGGGCGACTGTTTCGTTGGCTGGTGTTTGCGCGCCGACACGCTCGATGAACTGGAGGCCTTCGCGCGTCATCACAATACCGTGGTCGATCCGAACACCACGGGCAAGGAGGCCGGCCGCCAGATGATGAACGGCAACCGCAGCTCTGCCTTGCAGACGCCGAGCGCGCTGACCGCCTGGCCCATGGGCAAGCCGAACCTGTACTTCAAGATGACGAACGGTCCGCATCCGGCCACGCTGCCGGTCGTGCCGGGCTCGGGATCGGTGCGCGGCGAAGGCCTCAACTGGATTGAAATCGGCGAGGACGAAGACGCGCTCGCGCGCTGGCTTGGCGATATCGCGCGCCCCGCCGACTTTCCGTTTGAAATTCGCTACAACAAGCAGCACTCCGGCCTCTACGCCGTGGGTGTCCAGACCGACGCAGGCGAAAAGGTGATTCGCCGCGCTGCTGTCAGTCCCGTCGCTTCCTGATCTCCCGTTTTCGCTACGCGTTATAGCGGCGTCCGCGCACTCGCGTGCGGACGCGGGAATCGTCACGTCCATTGAACGCGCTTTGGTCCGCGGAATGACCGGAATCCAGAATGAAACTAAAAACACACGCACTCGCACTGATTTGTCTGGCCGGCGCGCATGCCGGCGCAGCCAACGCACAAAGCACCGTGACCCTGTACGGTCTCATTTCCGTGGGCATTGCGTGGTCGCCCAATCAATCCGGCCATCACACCTGGCAAGCGCTGAGCGGACAGAATCAAAGCCCGCGCTGGGGCCTGCGCGGCACCGAGGACCTGGGCGGCGGCAATAGCGCGGTATTTACGCTGGAAAATGGCTTTAATCCCTACAACGGCAGCGCGAGCCAGAGCGGCCGCCTGTTCGGACGCCAGGCCTATGTGGGTCTTTCCAGCCAGCGATGGGGCACGCTCACGGCCGGCCGTCAATATGACGCCGTGGTCGATTACCTTGGGCCGAACACGGCGTGGAGCTGGCTAGGCAGCGTTGGCGACAGCGACAACACGTTCAACAATATTCGAATCCAGAATTCGCTCAAGTACGTGACGCCGAACATCAAGGGCTTCAAGGCGACCGCGCTTTACGGATTCAGCAACGCGCCCGGCGGATTCTCGAACAATCGCGCATTCAGTTTCGGCGCGAGTTACGACTTTGGCGGTTTGAACTGGAACGTCGCCTACGCGCAATACGACTCGCCGTATAGCTCGACGAATCAGCCGGGCGCGGTCGATAACGATTACTCGGCGAGCTATCTGATCTTTACGCACAGCGCGGCGGACCCGAAGGCCTACGCGAGCCGCCAGAAGATCTTCGGCACCGGTGGTTTCTATACGGCAGGGTCGGCCATATTCGGCGCGATGTACAGCAACGTCAATTACGACTATCTCGACGCCACGCACCTCACGCTCAACAACTTCAACGTCAGCGCGCGCTATTACGTGCGACCGTGGTTGCTGCTCGGTGCCGCCTATGTGTTCACGCGCGGCGTCTACGATCACCCGCGCGAAATTCCCATGTGGCACGAACTGAACCTTGCCGTCGTGTATTCGCTGTCCAAACGCACGGATCTTTCGATGCTCACGTTCATGCAGCGAGCCGCGGGCGATGCTCACCACGCAACCATACTCGGCTACGGATCGGCCAGCGGCAATCGCCAGCTCGTCGTCACGCTGGGGATCAAGCACAAGTTCTAAAGGGACGAGAAAGGGACGAGAAAGGGGCAAAAGAAAAGGGACGCAAGAAAAGCCCCGCAGGCGCGCGCGTTTTCGCGCGCGCCTCTTTTCGTCCAGACACCGGGTTGACTTAAAATCGAACGGGCCCACAGGCCAATCGGGAACCGAAATGGACAAGTTGTTAGCCCTGCGTACCTTGCTGAAAGTCGCGGATTGCGGGGGATTCACGGCGGCGGCACAGGAGCTCGGCAAAACGACGTCTTCAATCGCGCGCATCATGGACGGCCTGGAGGCATCGCTCGGCACGCCCCTGCTCACGAGAACATCGCGCAACGTCTCGCTCACCGACGCGGGATGCGCGTATGTCGAACAGGTGCGCCAGGTGCTGTCCGACCTGAACGATGCCGATAGCAGCGTGATCGATCGCGGCACCGAACTCACGGGGCATTTGCGTGTTTCGGTCTCCGCCACCTATGGGCGCCTTCACCTCGCCACGCGCATTCCCGAGTTTCTTCAGGCTTATCCCAGGATCACCGTCGACCTGGTGGTGTCGGACATCCACCTCGATCTCGTGAACGACCGCCTCGATGTGGCCCTGCGCGTCGGCGTGCCCGACCTCGACGACCGCCTCATCGTCAAGACGCTAGGCAAAAGCGAACGCTTTCTCGTGGCAAGCCCGGCGTGGCTGGAGCGGCATGGACGCCCCGCAACGCCAACGGACCTGGCGCGCGCCGAATGCCTGCAATTCGCCTATAAGCCGGGTCGACGGCAACGCTGGAATTTCCGCTCGGGCGACGCGATCGAGCCCGTTATCGTGACCGGTCAACTCGTGACCAATAACCTCGACATGATCGCGGGCGCCGCGATTGGCGGCCAGGGCGTGGCCTTGCTGCCCAAATGGCTCGTCGCGCCCGACGTCGCGGCCGGACGCCTCGTGAGGCTGTTCGAGGACCGGGAAATCACGGCCGACGCGGGCGAAGCTTTCGTCTACGCGACCTACCTTCCCAACCGGCGCCTGTCGCGCAAAGTTCGCGCATTCATTCGATTTGTCGAGAGCATCTCCATTTAAAACGTAACACGCAACACATTGCAATGAAGCGCGTTTACACTTGTGCACTCAATTCCCCCGCCCATTTGGCCACGCGCCATTCAGCCTTAAAGAAGGGAGGCAGAACGTGTACGTTTTAGGTCGAGTTTCGGTCTCCCTCGGGAGGCGCCAGGTGTATCTCGACGGAGAGCCGTTGGCGCTGGGCGCACGGGCGTTCGACATTCTCGAGTTGCTCATTCGTGCCGAGGGCGCCCTCGTGACCAAAGACGAAATCTTGCGGCTCGTCTGGCCCACGACCTTCGTTGTCGAAAATAATATTCAGGTCCACATTTCGGCGCTGCGCAAGCTGCTTGGCGAAGGATGGATTCGCACCGTCTCCGGGCGAGGCTATCAGCTTGTGCGCCCCACGGCGCAGCCATCGGGCGCTGCGAGCACGGTTGCGGCAGCGGCTGTGCTCGACCAGGGCAGCGAAGTCCGCCAGCGCGCGTGGGCGCTCGCCGGCCGCGAAGATCAGGCACGCCGCCTATACGAACGGCTTCATCATGAATCGTTCGTCACGCTAACCGGGCCCGGCGGCGTGGGCAAAACGCGGCTTGCTTTCACCGTGGCGAAAGCGTGGGCCGAGGACAATCGCGCCGCTTTTTGCCACGCCGATTTCGCCGACCATATCGATCGCTATTCCTGTTATGCAGAGCGTCTGCCCATGCTGTTGCAGGAGCTTCGCGACGGCAGCGCCGCGATTGCGGAAATCACGAGCGAGATTGGCGACCGGCGCATCGTGCTCATGCTCGACAATTGCGAGCGTGAAGTCGAAACCGTCGCCGCACTCTGCGAGTCCATTCTCGCCGCGAACCGCAATGCGGTGCTGGTCGCGACCAGCCGTGAGCCGCTGCGCGCAAAGGGCGAACACCTTTACGCGGTCCCGCCGCTTTCACTGCCCCATGAAGGTGCAGACGAAGGGGCCATTCTCGCCAGCGGTGCAGTGACGATGTTCTTCGATCGCGCGAGAGCCACGGGAACCGAATTTCCGCAAAACCCGCAAACGCTCGCCGCAATCGCCGACGTTTGCCGGCGCCTGAGCGGCTTGCCGCTCGCGCTCGAACTCGCGGTTGCGCGCGCCGCGTTGCTGGGCGCACAGGCGCTCGCGCAGGAGCTACAGGGTGGCGCGTTGGGTCTCGCAGGCGGGTCGCGAACCGCGCATCCTCGCCAGCGCACCCTGCGCGCGTCGATCGAGTGGAGCTATCTGCGGCTTGGCGAAGCCGAACGCGCGGTGCTGCATCGTCTGGCCGCTTTCGAAGGCCCATTCGACCTGGCAAGCGCGTGCGAAGTCGCCGCGGTCGACGGCATTCAGCGCGACACGGCTCTGGAATGCGTGCACGGACTCGCCGCGAAATCGCTGCTGAATTCGCATGCGGAAGGGGCGAATCGGCTCTACTCGCTCTTTCCCGTCGTGCGAACCTATGCGGCCGAGCGGTCGGCCGAGTCCGGCGAGCGTGTCCCGGTTGCGCCGCAGAGCCCGTTTTCGCGCGCCCTTGCAGCCGATCACGCCAACCTTCGGCCACTGCGCGACTCAAGCAGCAAGCTTTACTCGCATTAAAAGCGGGCTTGCCGGATTCCAGAATAACCTGTCCCACATTTTGGCACGCGGACGATTTTCCTAAACCCTGCGCTAACGATTGAGTCGCCTTGCTCAATCATTACGACCGCGCCTGAATTCGCTAAAAATTCTTAAGTGTTATGAACGCGGGCGGCAAACGCTGGAGTTGCCGGCGTCCGTCCCGCATACTTCCGCTTACGCGCGAGGAATAGGTCATTGTGGTATTCCTTGAATACTGCTCCACGAGGTTCTTGCAACGGCACATCCACGGCCGGCGAGCGCGAAGCCAACAGGCTGCCCATACAGGAAACGCGTGCGCAGTCGCTTCGTGAAGAAGGCATTAGCGAAGTCATGGTGAAAATCCATCGAAATCGGGCAGGCGAGAAACAAGGCGCAGCCGGCCGCGCCCTGTTCGCCAATCTCTTATCGATCGTTCAGGAACTCGACATACGCATGGCCGTAACATGACCACGCACGCAAAGCCCTCCGGCTCGGTTGCCGCACAGATTGGGAATGGCGCGGCAGCGGACGCCGCTTTCCCGGGCGTGCCATTCGACATCGCATGGTTCGAGCGCTGCGAGAAACGCGAACTCGACCATGCCGACGGCGTGACGACCAGCCTGCTCGGCGAGACCGGTGACGGCAGGTATTGGCTCGCGCGCCATGCGCCGAACACGTCGGCAATCGGCTCCGAGCGCCTGAAGCGCGAACTCGCCGTAGGCGCGCGAATTCGCCTGCCCTGGGGCCTGCCACCGGTGGCGACCCTCTGGGGTGGCGAGCGCATCGTTGTCGTGTACGAGGCATGCGCGAGCAGCACGCTCGCTTCGTCTCTGGACCCTCGGCAACTCAGCCTCGAAGCGTTTCTCGCCGTGGCCGCGGGCGCCGCGCGCGCACTAGGCGAAGCGCACTCAGCGGGCCTTTGCCACGGCGATCTGAAGCTGTCCAGCATCGTGATCGATAAAGGCCGAGCCGGCGTGGAAGCGGACGTTGCCACCCGCGCGATCAGCCTGACCGGTTTCGATCCCGCGCCGCCGCAAGCCTACCGGGAGCGCTTGAGCGCACAGCCCTATCTGGCTCCGGAAGTCGCGCTCAACGACGCCCCTGCCGATCACAAAAGCGCGGACCTCTATGCGCTGGGCGTGGCGCTCTACACCCTGCTGACCGGCGAACTGCCCATCGACGCGCAAAGCGCGGCGGGCTGGTATCACGCGCGCCTGGCAATCGAACCCGTTCATCCGCGCCGCCGCCGCGCGGACGTGCCCGAGCCGCTCTCCGAAGTCCTGCTCAGGCTGCTCGCGAAAGACCCGCGCGAACGCTACGCCACGGCCGCCGCAGCCTATGCGGACTTGCAACGCATCTGCGACTCGCTTTGCGCGTCTGGCGGCGAGGCCCCCTATGCCGTGGATGCCGGGGCCTCGTCTCATCTCCTCAGCATGTCGAGCCGGTTGTTTGGCCGGGCAACCGAGAAAGCCCTGCTCGACGATGCCCTTGCGCGCGTGGCCGCAACCGGCAAGACCGAGATCGTGCTGATTTCCGGCAGCGGCGGCTGCGGCAAGTCGGCGCTCGCCGAATCGCTTTTCAACGACGTGCAGCGGCGCGGCTCCCGATTCGCGTCCGGCAAGTCAGACAAGCTTCGCACCAATATTCCTTACGCGCCGATCGTCCAGATCGTGCGCGCGTTGACGCAGGCGCTGCTAGGCGAGGACGACAACCTGCTCGCGTCCGTTCGTGAGCGCTGGACCCAACGCCTGGAAGGGCAAGGCCGAGCGATCGCCGAACTCGTACCGGAAGTCGAACACATCATCGGCGCCGGCGCGCCGCTTGCCGACGTGGCCGCGCCGCTCGCCCAGGCGCGTCTCGTGCGCGCCCTGCTGCACACGTTCGCGGCGCTCGCGCAGCCGGGCGCGCTGCTCGTCCTCTTCTTCGACGACGTCCAGTGGGCCGACCCCGCGAGCCTCGCGTTCCTGAGGGCATTCTCTGCGGAACCGCCGTCGAACGTGCTGCTCCTTTGCGCGCACCGCGAATTCTCCGTCGACCGACCGGGCCAGCTCCAGTGGCGGCGCGAGCTCGACGCATGCAAGACGATGCGCGTGACGCCAGTGCGCCTGCACGCGCTTTCGGTGCGTGACCTCGCCGCGCTGATCGGCGCGACGCTCAGCGAAGCGGCCGAGCGCGTCGAGCCTTTGGCGCGCGCCGTTCACGCGAAAACGGCCGGCAATCCGTTCTTCTCGCGCCAGCTCCTGCGCATGCTGATCGACGACGAAGTGCTGAGCTACAGCATCAAAGCCGCAGCCTGGATGTGGGACGAAGCGAGCATCGCGCAGCGCCTTTACTCCGACAACGTGATCGACCTGCTGATTCGCCGCTTCGATCGATTTCCGCAGGAAAGCACGAAACTGGTCGAGTGGCTCGCCTGCGTCGGGATGCGCTGTGACGTGGCGTTGCTCGCGCAAATCAGCGGCATGACGCCGGACGAGGTTCATGAGCGTCTTCGTCCGTTCGTCGACGCGAATCTGCTGGCGGCCCAACCCGACGCCTATGCGTTTTTGCACGATCGCGTGCTCGAATCCGCTTACGCGCGCATCGAAGCGCAAACGAAGCCGCATTATCACGCACGTATCGCCTCCGTGATGATCGACTACTGGTGTGCGCGTCTTCCCGAGTATGCGTTCGATATTGCCAGTCAGATCGAGCGTGCGCCCAAAGAGGCGCTCAATTCCGAAACGCGGGTGGCCTATGTGCGCGTACTGATTCTGGCGGGCAAGCGAGCGCGTAACGCCGCTGCGCTCGACCAGGCGACGGAGTACGCCGACGCGGCCCTCGGCATGGTGGATGACCAGTGGTGGTCGAACCACTACGGCCTGACTTACGGAGCCCAACTGCTGCACTGCGAGTGTTTGCTGGCGCAGGCCAGACTCACGGACGCCCAACAACGCATTGACGCGTTGCTCGCCCACCCGCTCGCGATTCTCGACCGCGCCGACGTGCACCGGCTCAAGGCCGTCTTGCAGACCGTGCAATCCGATTACGAAGGCGCCTTGTCCACCGCACTGACCGGGCTTTCGCTGCTTGGCGTGCATCTGCACCGCTCGCCCACCGCCGAGCAGATGCGCGCCGCGTGCGAGTCGGTGCAGATCGCGCTGCGGGGCCGCGCGATTGCGAGCGTGCGCCATCTCCCGCGCAGCGAGGACCGGGGCAATCAGGTGGTCATGGGCCTGCTCGCGACGCTCACGTCCTCGTTCTTCGTGACCGACGGACTCGGCATCCTGCATCTCGCCAAGATGGTCGAACTCACGCTCGAACATGGCGTGACGCCGGAGTCGCCGTATGGCCTCGCGTGGTTCGGCGTCCTGTTCGCGGGCATGTACGAAGCCGCCGACGAAGGGCTCGCCTACGGGCAGGCGGCGCTGGCGCTGGTCGATCAGCACGGTTTCGAAGCGCAGCGCGTGGCCACGCTCGTGGCCATCGATCAGGTCAGCGTATGGACACGCCCGCTCTCCTTCGCCCTGGAGCACGTGCGGCAGGCGCGCGTGCTCGGACGCGCCTCGGGCGACATCGGCATGGCCTGTTACGCGTGCAATCACATCGTTTCCGACCTGATTGCCATGGGCGAGAATTTATCGCTCGTCGACGAAGAGGTCGAACGGGGGCTCGAGCTCACAGCGATCATCCAGTACCGCGATATCGAAGCGGTCCTGCTGGCGCAACGCGATTTCGTCCACCAGTTGCAGCGGGGAAACAACAGCACGGATCGCCCTGAGCAGACCGGCGCGGCGGTTTCGCAAATCGCCCGCTTCTTCCTGTACTTCTACGACGGCCTCGCGAAGGTATTCGCCGGGGATTATTCCGCCGCGCGCACTCGCCTCGACAATGCGAGCGCGCTTGCCTGGACCGTGCCCGCGCATATCAACGTGGCCGATTGCCACTTGTACGGCGCGATCGCGATTTCCCGCGGCCAATACACCTCGCACGACAGCGCGCTTTTCGAGCTTCGCACGCAACGCGGCCAGTTCGCGCGCTGGGCCAATCAGAACGGTGCGACGTTTCGCAACAAGCTCCTCCTGATCGACGCCGAAATCGCGCGGCTCCAGGGCGATGCCTTCGGCGCGCTGGTGGCTTACGAGCAGTCCGCGCAAGCCGCTGAAGCAGCGGGATTCATGCACGAACAGGCGCTCGCGCACGAATTCGCAGGCGAGCTTTGCATGACGCACGCGCTGGAGTCCTCCGCGCGCCATCACTTGCGTCAGGCGGCGATCTGCTATCGACGCTGGGGCGCGGCGTTTGCCGAGGAGCGTATTCACGAGCGCCACCCGCAACTGGCGTCCCAGGCAGCCGACGAAGCGAGCCCGCGCAATGCAGCGCGCCAGCAGCCCTTTGTCGATCTGGGCGTCGAAGCCGCGAAGGCGATCTCGGGCGAAGCTGTGACCGATCGTCTGGTCGAAAAGCTGCTCACGGGCATCACCATGTACGCCGGGGCGCAATACGGCCTGTTGCTGCTCATGCACGACGACGGGCCGAAAATCGAAGCGTCGGCGCGCGTGGAATCGAATCACGTGGTCGTCACGCTAAGCGGCGTGGCACCCGACGATGACGCATTGCCGCTGGCCGTGCTCAACAGCGTCGTGCGCACGCGCAAGACGCTGGTGTTCGCGGAAGCGAGCATCGAATCGCCATCGCTGCGCGCGCGGACTTCCGCCGGGCGCATGCAACGCTCGGTGCTCTGCATGCCGCTCCTGCGTGGCGGCTCGCTCGTTGGCGTCGTCTATCTGGAGAACAATCTCGCGCCGGGCGTCTTTGACCCGAACCGCGTCGCGGACCTCGAAGTGCTCGCGCCGCAGGTGGCGGTTTCGCTCGAAACCGCGCGACTCTACGAGAAGCTCGTCGAGGAAAGCGAGCACCGCCTGAATGCGGAAGTCAGCCTGCGCTCCGCGCGCGACGAACTCGCCCGCACCTCGCATCTCACGGTGATGGGCAACGTGGCGGCCTCCATCGCCCACGAGGTGAATCAACCGCTTTCCGCGATCACCACGTCGGTCGACGCCAGCCTGCGCTGGTTGCAGCGCGCCACGCCCAATCTCGAGGAAGTCGCGGCGGGCCTCGCCCACATCAAGCGAACGAGCCTGCGCGCGGTCGAAATCATTCGCGCCTTGCGCGCACTCGCCAAGCAGGCACCCGCTGTTCTCGCGCCGCTACGCATGGACGACGTCGTGCGCGACGTGCTGGACCTGCTCCACCCCGAAGCCGAGGCTCAGCAAATCAGCGTCGCCACCCAACTGGAGGCACGCGACGCGATCGTTCAGGCGGATCGCATCCAGCTACAGCAGGTGGTGCTCAATCTGTTTACCAATGCCGTGGAGGCGATGAGCGAAACGGCGCTTGAAACGCGCACGCTCGCGATCGCCACGCGAGTCAGTGAAGGCAAAGTCGTGATGTCCGTGCGCGATCGCGGCACGGGCATTCCGGCCGACGTGCTGGAGCGGATTTTCGATCCACTCTATACGACGAAGTCTTCGGGCATGGGCATGGGGCTGGCGATCTGCCGCTCCATCGTCGAGAGCCACCACGGCACGCTCGATGCGTTCAACGTGCAGGACGGCGCGGAGTTTGTCATGACGCTGCCCGTCGCCTGACGCGACATCATGCCCCAGCGCCCGCAGCATTAACATTCAAGACATTCTCGGTGACGCGCGTTAGCCTCTTGCCTATCCAGGCGTCCCACGCCATCCGGGTTGAATCGTGAAATCAGCGACATTCTCAGACCACGAACTAGCCAGCGAAGTCTTCACGGTATATGTCGTCGAAGACGACATCATCATGAACGAGGCCATCTGCCTGCTCGCACGCTCCGTTGGCGTCGACGCACAGGGCTTTCTGAACGTGCAGGACTTCCTCACATGCAAGCGCAGCGCGGGGCCGAGCTGCCTCGTACTCGACATCCGGCTCAGGGGCAGCAGCGGCCTGGCGCTGCAAGACCTGCTCAAGTCGGAGCACGACCCCATTCCGGTGATTTTCGTCACCGGTCATGCGGATATTCCCATGAGCGTGCGGGCGATGAAAGCGGGCGCCATCGACTTCCTCACAAAGCCGTTTCGCGATCAGGATCTGCTCGACGCCATTGCGATCTCGCTGGAACGCGACGCCGCGAGGTTGATTCAGGAGCGGCAGGATAACGACGTGCACGTGCGCTTCGAAGCGATGGTCGAGCGCGAGCGCGAAGTGATGGCCGCCGCCGCGGCCGGAAAACTGAGCAAGCAGATCGCGGATGAGCTTGGCATTAGCGAAGTCACCGTGCGGGTGTACCGCAGCAGCGCGATGCGCAAGATGCGCGCCAATTCATTCGCAGAGCTTGTCCTTCTCGCGCATCGACTGGGGATCGTGGTGAAGGACGACCGGAACAGCCTGAATTGAGCACGCGCCACGGCGGTCGGAGGCGCGTGCGTATTAGATGATTAGATGATTAGATAATCTGCGGAAACAGCGCGACTGCCGCCTTCACCGCGCGCTTGCGACGACGGCGCAGCGTCAGCGGCGCGCGCGGAATATCAAGCCACGTGCGCGCCGCAAGCCGCACCGCGCGATCGAACGATTCATCTTCCACGGTGCAGCGCCCGTCGATGGTGATCTGCCAGCCGTCGCGCGTGCGTGTGGTGCTTACACGCTCGTCTTCCATCAGGTCGGCGTACCAGCGCCACACGCGCGCGTCGTCGAGATTCGCACGCACGGCGGCACGCAACCGCGCGAGTTCCAGTTCATGCAGATGCGTGCTCATCACGTTCCCCTTGTCGATACCTTTCATCACCAGCCGAACTTCGCTTCCACGCCGACATAA
>NZ_QLSU01000042.1 GCF_003268775.1 Paraburkholderia unamae | reverse complement strand
GAGCGTCTGGGCCGCGTGCTGCTCAACGACCCGGCCACGGGCGTGATGCGCCACGCGGACGCGGGCTACGAGCTTGCGCAGCAAACCGCGCGCGAGGCGGGCCTCAAGCTGCCGATGCTCGGCCGATGAGCGATATGACGCCGCCGCGCCAACGCGGCGGCGTCATGTTCGAGCGCGCTCGCTCAGAGCGTTTCGGGCAGCCGGTGCGAGTCGTTGTCCACGCAACAGACCAGCACCTCGGCGTCTTCCACGCCCGTGCTGAGATACACGTGCCCCACGGCGCTGTCGAAATACAGGCTGTCGCCAGGCGAGAGCTTGAAGACCGTGCCGTTGTCGAAGTGCAATTCCAGTTCCCCGCCCAGCAGGAACAGAAACTCCTCGCCGCTGTGCCGGATGTAGTCGGGAAACGCGTCCATCGTGCGGGCGTGAATGCGCCCGCGCATCGGCACCATCCGTTTGCCCGTGAGGTCGTTGGCGATCATGCCGTACTCGTAGTTCGGCGTGTCGTAGATCATCTGCTTGCCCGCGCGCGTGAGCGTAGGCGTCATCGGGCCTGCCGCCTTGCGCTTCCTGCGCCCGAAAATCGTGTCGAAGTCCACGTTCAGCGCGTGCGCGAGCGCCGCGAACTTGTCATAGGTGAGCGCGATGTCGCCGCGCTCGGCCTTCGAGATCGTCGAAACCGCGATTCCTGAAAGCGCCGATAGCTGCATGAGCGTGAGTTCGCGCGCCTTGCGCGCGTAGCGCAGGCGCGCGCCGACCGCTGCGTGGTCGATCTCCGTTGCTGCCTGTTCAGGCGTTTCCTGGTGTCGTGCCGCCGTATTTGCCATGAAAAGTACCGTTCCCGGTTACGGGTTTTGTCGTATACGAGAATTTATTTTTTCTCGTATATGATAACTCGCATCTCGACTGCCTTTTGAAGGAGCAGCGTCGTGGCATCAATCGCATTGGAGAAGGCGGGACTTTCGAAGGGCCAGGTCATTGCCGCGACCACGCTCGGCACGGCGCTCGAGTACTACGATTTCACGATCTACAGTTTCTTCGCGATCCAGATCGGCAAGCTGTTCTTTCCCTCCGCCTCGCCCGTCAACCAGTTTCTGCTCTCCATCGGTCTGTTCGGCGTCGGCTTCGTGGTGCGCCCGCTCGGCGGCATCGTGATCGGCGCCTATGCGGACCGCGCGGGGCGCAAGCGCGCGATGGTGCTGACCATCATGCTGATGGCGCTGAGCTGCGCGCTGATCGCCGGCGCGCCGACCTATGCGGTGGCGGGTCTCGCCGCGCCGCTCATCGTGCTCACGGCGCGCCTCATTCAGGGCTTTGCGGCGGGCGGCGAGTTCGGTCCCGGCACGACGCTGCTCGTGGAATATGCGAGCGACCACACGCGCGCCTTCTTCGCCAGCTGGAACTTCGCGGCCACCGCGCTCGGCCTCGCGCTGGGCGCGGCGGTTGCCACGCTCGTCAACGTGGTGCTGCCGAGAGAAGCCGTGGATGCCTGGGGCTGGCGCCTTCCGTTTCTGCTCGGCATCGTGGCCGCGCCCGTGGGCATGCTGATCCGCCGCCGCCTGGAAGAAACGCTGAGCGCCGCGCCCGCGCACGGCGCGCGCCGCAGCGGTGCGTTGAAGGCCGCGCTCACCACGCACCTCAGGCTCACGATACTCGGCACGTTCGCCGAGCTGGGCGGCTCGGTGTCCATCTACATCACGGCGTTCTTTCTGCCGAATCATGCGGTGCGGACCTTGCATCTGTCGTCCACGGCGGCGGTGACGTCGGGCGTGGTCAGCTCGCTCGTGCTGTTCGCCGCCGCGCCGCTCGCGGGCAAGCTCGCCGATCGCTACACGCGCAAGCGCGTGCTCGTGATCTCGCGCGTGGTGCTGCTGCTGAGCGTGTACCCGGCGTTTGCATGGCTTTCCGCCGCGCCTTCGATGGCGCTGCTGTGCGCGGTCTCCGCGTTCCTTTCGGTGTTCGTGGCCGGGCAGGTCGTGCCCGTGCTCGTGATGATCCCCGAGCTGTTCCCGCGCGAAGTGCGCGCCACGGGCATCGCGCTCACTTATGTTGTGAGCGCATCGATCTTCGGCGGCTTCTCGCCGCTCGTGGCAAGCTGGATCGTCGCGCGCACGGGCAATCCGCTCGCGCCCGCATGGTATGTCGCGGCAGCGTGCGCGATCTCGCTGATTCCGCTAATCTGGCTGAGCGACCGAACCGGCGAAGCCATCGGCTGACGCCACTTCATCAGGAAAACCAACGATGTCCGACAAAACCGAGCTTGTCAGCCTGTCCGCCGTCGAGCTGCGCCGCTTGATAGGCGCGAAGGCCGTTTCGCCCGTGGAACTGCTCGATGCGTGCATCGAGCGCATCGAAGCCGTGAATCCGGCCGTGAACGCGATCACGGCCACCTGTTTCGACGCCGCGCGCGAAGCGGCGAAGGCCGCCGAGCAGGCCGTCATGGACGGCAAGCCGCTCGGCCTGCTGCATGGCCTGCCGCTCGGCGTGAAGGATCTCGAAGACACGGCGGGGCTGCTCACGACCTACGGCACGCCGATGTCGCGCGGCAACGTGCCTGAGCGCGACGTGGTGCTCGTGGAGCGCCTGCGCGCGGCCGGGGCGATTCTCGTGGCCAAGACGAACGTGCCGGAGCTGGGCGCGGGCGCGAACACGCGCAACCCCGTCTGGGGCGCGACGGGCAATCCGTTCAACCCCGAACTCAACGCGGGCGGCTCGTCGGGCGGCTCGGCAGCGGCGCTCGCGTGCGACATGCTGCCCGTCTGCACGGGCTCCGACACGGGCGGCTCGCTGCGCATTCCGGCCGCGAAGTGCGGGGTGGTGGGCTTTCGCCCGTCGCCCGGGCTCGTGCCGAACTCGCGGCGGCTGATCGGCTGGACGCCCATTTCCGTGGTCGGACCGATGGGCCGCGACGTTGCGGAAACGGCGTTGCAACTCGCCGCCACGGCAGGCGAGTCGGCGGGCGATCCGCTGAGCTATGCGCTCGATGCGCAGGCTTTCGCGTTGCCCCCGCACATCGATCCTTCGACGCTGCGCATCGGCTACACCGAGGACTTCGGCTGCTGCGACGTCGATCCGGCCATTCGCGCGGTGTTCCGCGCGCGCGTGGCGGAGCTCAAGCGCATCGTCCATACCTGCGAGCCGGTCGAGTTCGATCTCGGCGACGTGCATCGCTGCTTCGACGTGATCCGCGCGGAAAGCTTCGTCGCGGGCCTGCATGCGGCCTACACGCGCGACCCCGGCGCGCTCGGGCCGAACACGCGCGCGAATTACGAAATGGGCGCGAAGATGTCGCTTGCGGACAGCGCATGGGCCCAGGCCGAGCAAACGCGCATTTTCCAGCGCTTCCAGACGGCGTTCGCGCGCTACGACGTGATCGTCTCGCCCACCACGCCGGTCACGCCGTTTCCGTGGAGCGAGCTTTATGCTTCGCACATCGACGGCCGCGAGCAGGAGAACTATTACCGCTGGCTCGCGCTCACCTATGTCGTCACGCTCACTACGCATCCGGCGCTCGCGCTGCCTTGCGGCGTCGATCACGCGGGCATGCCGTTCGGACTCCAGATCGTCGGGCCGTTCCGTGGCGACATGAAAACGCTCGCCGTCGCGCAGGCGCTCGAAGCGGCGTTTTCGGCGTATCCTGTGCTGCGCCGCCCGCGTCCCGATCTCGCGCGGCTCACGCAACCCAATCCGGCGCTGACGTCCATTGTCACCGCGCCGCCCATTTATCACCCCACCGGTGGCGCCGCCGCCGGGCTTTCGACGGTATGACCATGAGCAACGAAATCAAGAGACTGCAAACCAACGCGCGCATGAGCCAGGTCGTGATCGCCAATGGCGTCGTGTACCTCTCGGGCCAGGTGCCCGATACGGCGGGCGCGCCGATCGACGTCCAGACTACCGAGATCCTCACCCGCATCGACAAGCTGCTCGCTTCGGCGGGCGTGGACAAGACGCGTCTGCTCACCGCGAACGTGTGGCTGAGCGACCCGAAGCACTTCGACGCGTTCAACGCCGTGTGGGACGCCTGGGTGGCGGCCGGTCACGCGCCCACGCGCGCCTGCGTGCAGGCGCTGCTGATGCGCCCGGGCCTCGACGTCGAAGTGGCCGTCACGGCGCTCGCCTGAGCGCTCTCGCCAAAGCGCGGATTCAAGGACATAGCGTAATGAAATTCGACTCGGTCGTGCTTGGCGGCGGGATCGTCGGGGTATCGGTGGCATTGCAGTTGCAGCGGCGCGGCCTGTCGGTCGCGCTCGTGGACCGCAGGGCGCCCGGCAATGAAACGTCGCACGGCAACGGCGGGCTGATCCAGCGTGAAGGCGTCTACCCCTACGCCTTTCCGCGCGACCTCGCGACGCTCTTGCGCTACGCGGGCAATCGCTCGACGGACGTGCGCTATCACCCGGGGGCCATGCCGCATCTGCTGCCGTTCCTCTACCGCTACTGGCACCATTCGCGCGCCGATCGCCACGCCGCGATCGCGCGCGCGTACGCCACGCTGATCGAGCATTGCGTCATCGAGCATCGCGCGCTGATCGAGGCGGCGGGCGCGCAGGCGCTGCTGCGCACCAATGGCTGGATGAAGGTGTTTCGCAGCGCGCGCGCGATGGACGCCACCGTGGCCGAGGCGCAGCGCTGGCGGCGCGAATACGGCGTTGGGCACGAGGCGCTCGACGCCCAGGCGCTACGCGCCGCCGAGCCCGCGCTGGGCCACGCGCTGGTGGGCGGCGTGCGCTATACGGATTCCGATTCCGTTAGTGATCCGAACGGACTCGTCACGGCCTATGCGAAACTGTTCGAGCGGTTGGGCGGACGCGTGCTGATGGGCGACGCCGCGACGCTCGAACCGTCGTGGCGCGTCATGACGCAGGACGGACCCGTCACGGCGCAATCGGCCGTGATCGCCATGGGCCCGTGGTCGGGCGACCTCACGGCGCGGCTGGGTTACGACTTGCCGCTCGCGGTGAAGCGCGGCTATCACATGCACTACGCGGCGTTGAACGGCGCGAAGCTGAGCCAGCCGGTGCTCGACGCCGAAGTGGGTTTCCTGATCACGCCGATGGCGCGCGGCATCCGTCTCACGACCGGTGTGGAACTGGGCTTTCGCGATACCGCGAAGACGCCGGTTCAGCTCGAAGCGGTGGAGCCGCTCGCGCGCGGCATTTTTCCGCTCGGTGAGCGCGTCGATGCCGAGCCGTGGCTCGGCCGCCGCCCCTGCACGCCCGACATGAAGCCGGTCATCGGCCCTGCGCCGAAACACGACGGCCTCTGGTTCGCGTTTGGCCACGCGCATCACGGCCTCACGCTCGGGCCGGTCACGGGCCGCCTGATTGCGGAGATGATGACGGGGGCGCCCACCGTGGTCGATCCCCGGCCGTTCCGGGCCGACCGGTTTTGAAGGCCGGAAGAGGGGCTCGACGTGAGCCGGCCCCGCGCCCGGCGCTCAGAACCGGTAGTTCAGCCCCGCGAACGCGGTCAGTTCACGCCGGGACTCGGTAATCGGGCTTCCGGCGGCGTAGCGCTGGAGGCGTCCGAGCGTGGCGTTCACGGAGCCGACCCAGTGCTTCGAAAAGTCGTGCGTCGCGTAGAACGTCATGTGCACGTCGCGTATGCCGGAGCCGGTCGCGTAAGCCGGCAGGCCCGACGCCGCGCTTTGCTCAGGCGTCACGCCAAACAGCGTGTGCGTGTAGAGCGCATTGGCCCACGTGAGCCCCGGCCCCACCGAGAACAGCCAGCCCGGCAACGGCAGCGAGGCGTACAGATCCGCGCTCGCCGTCGTTCCCTGGCCGTGGCCGCTGATGTCCTGATACACGGCCACGGCGCCCGTGAACGCCCATAGCGTGTAGTCGGCGAACACCCGCAGCTTCGGGCCGTCGTCCACATTGCTCAGGCCGTGCAGATGCGGGTCGTCCGAGACCGTGCGCGACTGGAAGTCGAAGCTCAGCGAAACGCCCACGTGATAGTTTTCCGACGTCAGCAGGTTCACGCCCAGCACGTCCGGCCCCTGCGAAAAGATGCGGTCCCGGTACGAGATGTCGAGCGACGGAAACGGGTACAGCTTCAGATGGCGCGCGCCCGGATATTCCGGCGCGATATAGACGCCGGGGCCGATCGAGATCTTCCACGGCGAGTCGGCCGTGGTGACGGGCGCGACCGAGGCCGCCGGCGAAGTTGGCGAGATTTGCGCGGCTTGCGGGTCTGTGTCGTCGGCCCGCGCATGCGAGGCCGCGGCCAGCGTGAGGAGGCACGCCAGCCCTTGCGCTGCTATGGATGGCTTCACGTATTTTTCCTTCCGACTGCCGCCAGTTGACGCAAACGCCGGGCAAGCGCCTTCGAGACCACGGGCTGGTCCTGCGCGCCGTGTGCCACCTCGCTTTCGCGCAGGAACAAGGCTGTTTCGCGCGCAACGATCTCGCGCTCATTGTCCGAGGTGATCATGTGATACGAGTCGTCCAGCCACAGCGTGCGCAGGAAATTCGCGCCGATGCGATCGATCACGTAACGCGGATTGCGCGGGCTCGACGTTTCGTCGTCGATCGCGTGGATCACGAGCGTGTCGTTTTCGATCGCGGCGACGTCCTTGCGCGCCGCGCGCGCGAGGCGCAGCGCCTGATGCAGCGCGGGCAGCGCGATCGTGGAGGGGCCGACTTCGCTGAAGTCGTTGCGCTGCATCGCGCGGGCGATCTTCTTGCGCAACGCCTCGTTACGCACACCGAACGGTTCGGCTTCGCGATAGCGGTAGCGGTGGCGCAAGGGCGTGAAGTAAGCCCAGTCGAGCAGGAAGCGATACCAGGGAATCGCCCAGCCGTCGTAAGCGAGCGTGAGCGAGAGCAGGACGAGCGATTGCGCGCCCGGCCGCTCGCGGATCACGCGCAGCGCGAGCGCGCCGCCGATCGACAGGCCGCAGATGGACACGCGCGCGTAGCGCGCGGCCAGTGCGTCGTACTCGCGCACCGCGTGCTCGACCCATTGCTCCATCGGCAACTGGCCCGCGCCCGCGCTATAGCCCTCGATGAGCGGCGCGCACACGGTGAAGCCTTCGCTTTGCAGGTAGCGCGCGAGATAGCGCAGTTCGAGCGGCGAGCTCGACAGCCCGTGCAGCATGAGCACGGCGTGGCCGTCGCCTTCGCAGAAAAAGCGCGTGGACTGGGCGGCCGGCGCGACGCTTGCGGCCGGTTGCATTTCGACGGTCGCCACGTCAGCCCTCCGTGCGCAGAACGAGGAAATCGCCCGCATGCGTGGTGAAGCGCTCGCAACTGCAATTGGCGAACTGATACTCCCGCTTGTGCTGCCCGCTGCGCAAGCGCACGCGATGGTGCCCCGGCCACAGGCCGTTGGTGAGGCGCTGGAGGTCTTCGGGATGGAGCGCGTCGAACAACGGGCCAGGCGCGACTTCCGCGGCGGCCGGCAGCGCGCGCGACGGGCTCTGGCCCACGCTCGCCAGTTGGGTGGCGTTGCGCTCCAGCCCCTTGATGAGGATGAAGCCTTCATGGTGCTGCGCAAGGTGGCGCAGCAGTCGATGCGTTTCGTCCACGGCGCGGCGCGCGAGTGCGCGCTCGTTGTCGTGACGCAGCAGCATTTCGTAGCGCGACTGCGCGACCGAGGCGATCAACTGGCCGCGACATTGCTCGCGCCGCAGCCGCTCGATCAGCGTGATCACGATCACCGTGACGAGCGGATACGACACCAGCAGGACCAGATCGTGCAGGTCCAGGTGCGTAAAGTTTTCGTAAGGCGGCACGAACATATAGTCCGCAATGCCGAGGCCGAGCGCCATGACGGTCAGCGCGGGCGCGAGGCCTAGAAAGTACTCGACCAGTGAAGCGGCGATGCAAAACGTGGTGCCCGGCATCATCGGGCCCAGAATCGGGTGCAGTGCGAAGCGGATCAGACTCGCGGCGGCGAGCGCGCAAGCGGCGAGGCACCACCGGCGCGGGCCTCTCGGCGCCCAAAGACGGGCGTTACGGACTTTCATGGTTTCCCGGAGCGCCCGCCTTCGGGCGGGCCTTGGCATTCGGATCGCGCGCTGGCGCGCATCGACGCTTTAATTTTGAATCGTGTAGGTAATTCGAAAGGAATGGTCCGGCGGAACGCAGCGCTCTCCATCGAGACAGCGCGCCGCGTTCCGTATTCCTGGGAATTCCGTGCGTCCCGAATGTTACCACCGTTTACAACAGTGTTTGCCAACGTGGAATTGGCCATGCAGGCGTTGGGGGCAAGCCCGGCCGTCGTCGTTCGCGGCGCGGGTTCAGGCGCGGATTCAGGCGCAGGACAGCGCCCGACGCCCGAACCCGTCACGCCCAATCAATTGGGCACATACCCCGTGGGCCGCGTGGCGTTGGCGCTCGCCACCGTCGCGTTCGTCGAGACCACGTAGACCGGCGATTCGGTCAGCGTGAGGGCAACGGTGCCGTTGGTGTAGCTCATGGTCGCCGGATTGCCCATCTCGTCGATCACGGTGACCGTGCCGCTCGTGCCGGGCGCATCCACCGCGAGGCTGTACGGCACGCCATAGGTCGAGCTATAGCCGCTCGCCGCGCTCCACACCGCGTTGTTGTGGGTCCACAGCGCCGTGATCACGGCGCCGTTGTTCAACTGCTGGAACGCGTAGGCGTAGACGCCCGAGGGCGTGCCGTTCACGGGGCCGAGCGTGTTGGTGCCGTCGAGAACGCGCGTCATCGCCGCCACGGCCATTGCCGCGGGCTTGGGGCTGATGTTCTGCGCGCCGTATTGCCCGGTGGCGTCGCTCAGGTCGAAGAACGTGCCGTAGCCCACCTTGTCCGGGAAGTCCGCGCCATAGAACACCCAGGTCTGATCGGCGCCTTCGCCGAGCACGATCAGGTGGCTGCGCGCCACCAGCGCGCCTTGCGCGTAGAGGACGTTGGCGCCCGGATAGTTCGGACCGTAGCTTGCGCCGTTGTCATAGCTGATGCCGACTTCGGTCTGGAACAGCTTCATGCCCGGCTTGTAGTCGGCGGCCATTTCGCTGCGCAGCTTGCGCATCTGCCCGATGAGCGAGTCCGAAGCGGTGGACGGATCGCCCGCGAGGCGCTCCGGCGCGTACGAAGGCGAGCTGCCGTTGATGTCGTAGTAGCCGTGCGTCGTCACGCCGTCGATGAGCTGGGCGAAGCCGAGCGGCGCGAGCGTCTTGAGCTGGTCGGCGGTTCCCGAGGGCGCGGTGTCGGTGGGGCCCATCAGCATGGCGTGAGGATCGGTCGAGTGCAGGCCCTGGTAGACGGTCTGGTACAACTGGATGAACTCCGCGTTCGTGCCTTGCCACTGCGAATCCGGCTCCCAGGTGAGCTGGTAGTAGTTGGCCGACTGCTTCGGAAAATAAGTCGTGCGAATGATGTTCGATTCGGTGCCGACCCGGCTCATATAGTCCTGGTAGTACGCGAGATCGGTGGGCAGGCGCGACTCGTCCTCGAACTGGCCGGTCGGGCTCAGCCATGCCGGAATGCCGTCCAGCCGCACGAAGCGCATCACGTTGCCCGTGGTGTAGAACGGGTCGAGGTTGTTGGCGTTCGGATTGAAGGTGTTGCGGCCGTTGGGCTCCATCGTATAGAGCTCGCGATGGTCGTACGTCCACGAGATGCCGAGGCCGGAGAGCACGGAGCCGTTGTCGTCCTCGCCTTGCATGCCGAAGCGGTGCAGGTCCTGGCGCGCGTACGTGACGGCGGGCACGACGCTCGCCAGGTTCGGCAGCACGCCGAAGGTCGCGTTGCCGGCGGGGCGGGTGCCCGCCGAGGGGATCTGGCCGCCGCCGTTGGCCAGCGTGGCCGACACGGCGAAGTAGCCCGCGAGCGTCGAGGTGCAGGTCAAGGTGGTCGTCACGGGGCCGGCCGTTACGGGCAGGCTGCCGCTCGCGGCCACTTTGCCGACATGGTCGGTGATCGACCAGACGAGCGTGTCCGAAGCGGGCGCATTGGTGACGAACGCCACGGGAAACGCGGCGCCCGAGGCGAACATGCGGCCGCTTTGCGCGCTCGGCGTATCGGCGGAGACGAGCGACGTTGCCGAAGCCGCGCTCGACGTGGCGGGCGAGCCGCAGCTCATCGCGCCTGCCGTGACGGCGGGCGAGGTCGAGCCGGCGCCGCTCGCGCCCGTGTTGGCCGTGCTCGCATTGGTGCTTGCGTTTGTGCTGGGATCGGTGCCCGCGCTGGTGTCCGTGCCTGTGCCCGCACCCGTTGCGGCGGCTGCGTTTGCCGCGCCTGTGCCGCCCGAGCCTGGCGTGTCTGCCGCCGTGTTGGTGGAGTTCGCTGCGTTCACGGCACTGGCGCCACTCGCGCTGCTTGCACCGCTCGCGCCACTCGCGCTGTTCGGCGCGGCCAGGGCATTGGCGTTTGTCGCATCCGTTCCGTTGCCTCCGGAACCGCCGCCGCCACATGCCGCCAGGGCCAGCGACGAAGTCAGGACTACATGAATGAGCTTCATCGATCGAAAAAGACAATACGACGCCCGGCCGGCCAGGGCACGCGTCGCGCGCTCACGGGCAAGCTGAGAGTCAGGAGTTTGAATTTGGGCGGGTGCCGCACATCGGCTGGATGCGCTTCACACCCGTCAACATGCGCCGCGCGATGCGGACAACTCGCGTACAGCGGCGCGAACAACGCCGCTGGGTGCGCCGTCGGTATTTCGGCCTTACGCGGGTTCCCTGAGGGGAGGGAGACGTGCGCAATTCTTGCGGACGAAGATTACGAAGTCACTACTTAAAGTCAGACGCGCGGCGGATATTACCGACAATCCCCCCAGGGTTGTGAAAATCAGACGTAACAAAATGTCACACGAATTGCGACGAGTTGCAATTACCGCCGTTTAGTGAATTTCCGCCAATAGCAAGGTATGAATTACCTTAAAACGCCCGAATCATGCCGGCCGCATTGATTGCGGCAAAAACGGGCTGTTGATGCCTATAACGGCGGACTCGATGCGAACTGAAGGGATAAAAACGGGGTGAATACATAAAACCCATTTACGTAATACCAACCTTTTAAAATCCTTTCTCTTTAATTCGGGTCTGACTGTAATTGGCGCTACTGTTAATATGGCGGCCATGCGAATCGATCCATACAGCCTCGAACTGTTCATCTCGGTCGTGGAAGAGGGGTCCATTGCCCGCGCGGCCGGGCGCAATCACATTGCGCCTTCGGCGTTGAGCCGGCGCATGGCGGACCTCGAAGCCGCCATGGGGCTCGCGTTGCTCATCCGCTCCCCAGCGGGTGTCGAATTGACCGAGGCGGGGCATCACGCCTTCGCGCGCGCGGTGGCGGTGCACGACCAGTTGCAATCGTTCGCACGTGAAGTCCAGTCGCTCAGTGGCGAGGTGGCCGGCGTCGTGCGCCTGTTCGCCAATGCGTCGGCCATCGTCGGCTTCCTGCCCGAGCGGCTCAAGGCGTTTCAGGCGCGCTATCCCCTCGTGCAGATCGCACTCACCGAGCAGATCAGCGACGAAGTCGTGCGCGCATGCCTGGAGGACCGGGCCGACGTGGGGATCTCGGCAAGCGGCAAGATCCCCGGCGGCCTTGAATCATGGCATTTCGCCGACGACCCGCTCATGGTCGTGCTGCCCCCGGACCATGAACTCGCCGCCATGGAGGCGCCCAGGTTCGGCGACGTGCTGCGCTTTGCGCTCGTTGCGCTTCAGGCGGGCGGCTCGCTCGACCAGACGCTCAAGGAGCGCGCCGAGGCGGCCCGCGTGCCGCTGCGCATCTCGGTGACGGTCAACAGCTTCGACGCACAGTGCCGCATGGTCGAGGCGCGGCTTGGCATCGGCATCGTGCCCACCAGCGCCGCTTCGGCTTTTGCGGGATCGCAGGGCTTCGTGCGCCGGCCGCTAAACGAGCCGTGGGCGCTCAGCCGCAGCCTGCGCCTGCATGCGCTGCGCAAGTCGTCGCGGCTGCGGGCCGTCCAGGCCTTGATCGAGTCGCTCGTGCAACGCGAGGGTTAACGAGGACATCGCGGTTTGCGATGGCCCCGTTGCCAATCGAGCACTTCATTGCGCCCGCCGCCGCCGTCTAGATTTCCGCTCAAGGAGAGATCAGATGGCGACACTGGAATTGAGCGGCCGGATCCTGTTTCTTTGCAAGGATGCCGATGCCGTCGAGCGGCAGGCGCGCGGCGCCGATCTCGCGACGCCCGGGCCGCAAGCGCTGAGAGACGACGTTTCGACCGATGAGATCACGCCCATGAGCGTGCTCACGCGCTTCGACGAGCGCCTTGGCCGCGTGCCCTATGTGGGCTTTCGCGCGGACGGGCGCAACCCGATTGCTATGGACACCGTACGAAACGGCGGCTTTTGCGTGACCGTGGCGGGCAACCGCTACGGCAAGGGATCGTCGCGCGAGCATAGCCCGCTTGCCGAGTTTCGCGCGGGCATCCGGCTCGTGATCGCGCGCAGCTTCGAGCGCATCTACCGCCAGAATGCCGACAACATCGGCTTGTTCACCTCGACGGATTTCGGGCTGATCGAGCGTATCCGGCGCGGCGAGGCGATCGATATCGAGGAACTCGTCGCCTCGCGCGACGGCCTCGCGGCTTCGATCCTGAGAAGCGGCGGCCTGCTGAAATACGGCGCGCAACACATGCGCCAGATCGCGCCCGCGCCGTCGAGCGCGAGCGATGCGCCACGCACGCTGGCCGCGAAAATCATCGAGCGCCACGTGCTGCGCACGGAGCACACGGGAGAGTCGCCGGCGCCGGGCGCGGGCATGTTCGTCCGGGCGGACTGGCGCTTCATCCACGAGTACTACACAGGCATGGCGACGCACATGCTGCACGCCACCTTCGGCAAGCCGCTGTCGCTGCATCAGCCTGAAACGATCCTCGCGTTCGAAGACCATCTTTCATATTCGCACAAGAGCGAATTGCACGTGCGCAACGGCCTGCTGCCCGACGTGCGCGAGCTTTCGGCCGCGCACCGCCAGTTCGCCGCCGACTACGGCCTGAAAAATCATGGCTACCTGAGCGAGCTGCCAGGCGAGCGCCGGGAAGGGGTCGAGGGCTCCGAAGGCATTTCCCACGCGATGATGGCCGAGTGCTACGCGCTGCCGGGGCAAGTGGTCGTGGGCACGGATTCGCATACGCCGCATAGCGGGGCGCTTGGGTGCCTCGCGTTCGGCGTGGGCACGACCGACATGGCTAACGCGTTCGTCACGGGTGCGGTGCGCATGACGGTGCCGCAGTCGCTGCGGGTGAATTTTCAGGGTCCTGTGCCCGCCGGGGTGACGGCGAAGGATCTCGTGCTGCATCTGCTCGCGCAGCCTGAAATCCGGGCGGGAGCGGGCGTGGGCAAGGTGTTCGAGTTCGCGGGCTCGGCCGTTGCGCAGTTGAGCACCGACGAGCGCACCACGCTCACGAACATGACGGCCGAACTCGGCGGCTTCACGGGACTCGTCGCCCCCGACGCCGAAACCGTGCGCTTCCTCAAGGCGCGGCGCGGCATCGACTTTGTCGTTGAGCCCTGGATGCAAAGCGATCCGGGCGCGCCCTATGCCGAGGTGATCGACATCGACTGCGCGGCGCTGACGCCCATGCTCGCCGCGCCGGGCGACCCCGGCAACGGCGTGGCGCTGCATGATCTCGCGCAGCGCCCGCAGGTGGACATCGCTTATGGCGGCTCGTGCACGGCGGGCAAGCGCGAGGATTTCGACCACTATCACGAAGTGCTGGCGTGGGCCGCCGCGCGCGGCCTGCGTGTTCCCGCCAGCGTGAAACTCTACTTGCAGTTCGGCACCTCCGATGTGCGCGACTACTGCCGGCAGCGTGGTTATCTCGAAGCCTTCGAGCAGGTCGGCGCGATTCTGCTCGAACCTGCCTGCGGCGCTTGCGCCAACTGCGGGCCAGGGGCCTCCGTCGATGCGGATCAGGTCACGATCAGCGCGATCAACCGTAATTTTCCGGGGCGCTCGGGCCCCGGCCAGGTGTGGCTCGCGAGCCCGCCAACGGTGGTCGCGAGCGCGCTCGCGGGCCGCATCGCTTCATTCGGCGAACTGAAAGAGCGGTACCCATGAGCCGCCGCGCTCGCCGATAAGTCATTCGAACTACTAAACTGGAGACAAACATGGCCATTCTGGAGGGCGCAGCGAACCTGCGCGACGCCGACCCCGGCGCGAGCGTCGACGCCACCCCGCTTGCCGACGGCGCCGCGATTTACGGCGCACTCTCGGCACGCCTCGACAGGCTTCCCGCCACGCGTGCGGTCTGGAAGCTGATCCTGCTGCTCAGCCTCGGCTTCTTCTTCGAACTGTACGATCTGCTTTTCACGGGTTATGTCGCGCCAGGCCTCGTGAAGAGCGGCATCCTGACCTCCACGACGTCCGGGCTTTTCGGCACATCGGGCGTCGCGAGCTTCATTGCCGCGCTGTTTTGCGGCCTGTTTCTGGGCACAGCGGCATGTGGTTTTCTCGCGGACCGCTTTGGCCGGCGCGCGATCTTCACGTGGTCGCTGCTGTGGTACGTGGCGGCGAATACGGTCATGGCGTTCCAGGATACGGCGGGCAGCCTGAACTTCTGGCGCTTTCTGTCCGGCATGGGCATCGGCGTGGAACTCGTGACCATCGGCACTTACCTTTCCGAACTCGCGCCCAAGCATTTGCGCGGCCGCGCGTTCGCGGTGTGCCAGACCATCGGCTTTTCGGCTGTGCCTGTCGTCGCGTTTCTCTCCTGGCTGCTCGTGCCCAGAGCGATGCTCGGGCTCGACGGCTGGCGCTGGGTCGTGCTGCTGGGCGGCGTGAGCGCGCTATTCGTGTGGTACTTCCGGCGCAATCTTCCCGAGAGCCCGCGCTGGCTGGCAAGCAATGGACACCTCGACGAAGCCGAAGCGGTGCTCGCCGACCTCGAAGCGAAGGTCTCGCGGCAATACGGCGCGCCGCTGCCCGCGCCCGGCCCGAGCGATCCGGCGCCGCGCAAGGCGGGTTTCGCCGACATGTGGAAGCCGCCCTACGGCCAGCGCACGGCGATGCTCATCGTCTTCCATATCTTCCAGACAGTGGGCTTCTATGGCTTTGCGAACTGGGTGCCCACGCTGCTCGTGAAGCAGGGCATCACGGTCACGTCGAGCCTGCTCTACACCACGGTGATCGGACTCGCCGCGCCGCTCGGCCCGTTGCTCGGCTACTGGATTGCCGATCGTTTCGAGCGCAAGCATGTCATTGTTTGCATGGCGGCCGTCAATATCGTAAGCGGCCTGCTGTTCAGCCAGGCCGCGGCGGCGGTAATGATCGTGACGCTCGGCGTGCTGCTGACGCTCGCCGGCAATATCATTTCGTTCACCTATCACACCTATCAGCAGGAGCTCTATCCCACGGCCATTCGCGCGCGTGCCGTGGGTTTCGTCTATTCGTGGAGCCGGCTTTCCGCGGTGTTCAGCTCGTTCGTGATCGCTTTCACGCTCAGGGAGTTCGGCGTGACGGGCGTGTTCGTTTTCATTGCGGGCGCCATGGCGCTCGTGATGGTGGCCATCGGCACGATGGGGCCGCGCACGCTCGGCAAATCGCTCGAAAGCATTTCGCACTGAGCGTCGCGCCGCCCGATCGTGCACGATCGGGCGTGCAGGGGGCCGGGAAACTGCATTATCTCAAGCACCGGTCACTCTGCCGGCCCGGCCCATGGCGTGCGTGCTATCTTCGCTGCCGTATCGAAGAGGAGCGCGCGATGGACCGTATTTTCATGACCCGCGAGGAAGCCATCCGGGTTCTGCTCGAAGCCCACGAAGCGGCGACGGGCAACACCCCGGCAACGTTGATCCGCTCGAACGGCGCGAAATCCGCGAGGGTGGAAGCGCTGGAGCGCTTGCTGCTCGACGTGCGCGCTGGGCGGGTCGACGAGTTCAGTCTCAACGTGGGCGACAGCACGCGTGTTGCCATCACCGACTAGCCACCTCGCGAGCTAGCCGTTCTGCGCGCGGAAATCAGGAAACGCGCTGCCCGTGAACAGCGGCGGCGCGACGCTCGACCAGGCCGACGCCAGCTGGAAGGCGTCGAGATCGTCGAAGGTGTTCGCGACGATCTGCATACCCATCGGCATGCCGCCGGGCCCGATGCCGATCGGCGCCGAGACGACCGGATAGAAACCGAGCAGGTTCCAGACCCAGGTCTGCGCGAACCGCAGGCCCGTGACCGGCTTGCCGTCTATCGTCACCGTGTCCGTTTGCGGGTTCAGGCCGTGCGCCGCGGGAATGAGCGGCGTGGCGAGCGTAGGCATGACGAGCGCGCGCAGGCCGCGCGTAAACACCTTTTCCTGCACGCGTCGTTGATAGTCGTTGAGCAGCGCTTCGGTTGCCACCAGCGCGTCGGGACCGGTCTTGCCCTCCATATGCTCGAACAGCATGCGCGTGTACGGCATGAGCTTGCCGGGGTCCTTGAGCGCCTCGGTGCGCAGGCCGCCCATGCTGGTGGAGAATAGGCCCGTCATGAAGGTGTCCATGTCCGCCGAGTCGAAGCCGATATCCACACGTTCGACCTCGACGCCGAGTTGCTCGAAGCGCGTCACGGCGCGCTCCATCGCCGCGCGCACGGGCGGATCGAGTGGCGAGAGATGCGGCATGGGATCGTAGGCGATCTTCCAGCCCTTGACCGGCGCATAGCGCGACGGAAAGGCCAGGCGCGGACGCAGCGACGAATGCACGAGCGGATGCGGGCCGACCATCGCGTTGGTGAGCAGATTCAGGTCGTCGAAGGTGCGCGCCATCGGGCCTTCGGACTCGTAGGGCACTTCGCTCGTGGGCACGCGCCCGAACGGCGGCTTGAAACCATAAAGCCCGCATTGCGAGGCCGGAATGCGAATCGAGCCGCCCATGTCGGAGCCGAGCGCGAGCGTCGTGAAGCCCGCGGCCAGCGCCGCGCCCGATCCGCCCGAGGAGCCGCCCGGCGTCCAGGCGAGATTCCACGGGTTGCGCGTGACGCCCCAGAGCGTCGTGGCCGTGGTCATCCACACATAGAACTCGGGCACCGTGGTTTCGATGTGAAAGACCGCGCCCGCTGCGCGCAAGCGCTCGATCACGGGGCCGTCGTCGGTGGCGGGCGGCGCGTCCTTGAGCAGCAACGACCCCATGGTGGTCACCCAGCCCTTCACCGCATACTCGTCCTTGACCGCCAAGGTAATGCCTTCGAGCGCGCGCGGGTTGCCATTGCGATAACGCGCCGCCGACTCGCGGGCCGCCGCGCGCGCCTCATCGTAATGCCGCGTGGTGATGCAGTTGACCTTGTCGTTCCAGGCTTCGATGCGCTTGATCTGCGCTTCGAGCACGTCGACGGGGGAGAGCTCGCGCCTGCGAAAGCGTGCGAGCAAGGCGGTGGCCGGCAACCACGCGGGGTCGTTCGGCTCCGCGGCGGCGGCCGTGCCGTTGGCTTCGGCGGCGGCCGGCAGCATGGCGGCGCTCGCCGCCGCACCCGAGATCCTGAGAAACGCACGTCGATCCGGCATCGCATGGTCTCCTGCTGCGCACGGGCAGCGTGGCGCGCGGCGAGGCGGCCGCGCGAACAGAAACAGCAGCGACTGTATACCGGTACGCGGATTCGTGCGCCTGATCTGGACGCCGCGTTAAGCTGGCGCGAGCGCCAGATGCAACGGTGTTTGCGGCCGCAACGTCACATTGAGCGTGGCGCGCGGGGCCGCCATGCCCTCCGGGACCGAGAGCGTGTAGCGCTGCAATACCATCGCCGCGATCACGGTCATCTCCGTCATCGCAAGATGCTGGCCGAGACACACGCGCGGCCCCGCGCCGAACGGCGACCACGCCCCGCGCTCGGCGTGCCTCGCTTCGCGAGCGAAGCGCTCGGGCTGGAACGCGGCGGGCTCGGGAAACCAGCGCGCATCATGCTGCATGAGTTGCACGGGCAGCATGAACAGGGTGCGCGCCGGGAAGCGCCACGGACCGAGGTTCAGTTCGCGCTGCGCGTGGCGGCTGATGAGCACCGGCGCGGCGGGGTAAAGGCGCAGCGTTTCTTCGAGCGTTTGCGTGAGCCACGGCAACACGGCGCGCACGTCGCCGCCGGGCGCGCGGCCTTGCAGCACCGCGCTCACCTGCGCACGCGCGGCGTCCTGCGCGGCGGGATTCGAGGCCATGCACCATGCCCACCAGGTGAGCGTGGCGGCGGTCGTTTCGTGGCCCGCGAGAAACGTCGTCATGCATTCGTCGCGCACCGCCTGGAGCGGCCACAGGGCGGCGTCGTCACGGTGCAGGCGCAAGAGGCGCGAGAGCAGGTCGTCGGGCCAGGCGTTTTCGGAGCGCGCGAGGCGCGCTTGCAGATGCCGCTCGATGAGATCCTTCAATACGCGGATCGCCCGGCGCTTCGCGCGCTTCCACGGCATCCAGTCGGGCAGGCTGGCGGGCCAGTAGAACTCCGCGTTGGCGGTCTCGCTCGCTACGCGCACGGCGTGCTCGGCCTCGCGCGCGTGTTCGCCGATCTGCGCCGAGAACATCATGCGCATGATGACGTCCATGGTGAGCGAGGTGAGCGCGCTTTCCACGGGCCAGTATGCGTCGCGGGTGGGCCACTGCGCGAGCGCGTCGGCCGTCGCCGCCGCCACGCCCGGCACGAAGGCCTGCACCGCCTTCGGCGCGAAGCCCGGCTGCAACGCCTGGCGCTTGAGGCGCCAGGCGTCGCCTTCGGAGGTCAGCACGCTGTTGCCGTGCAACTGCGCGAAGATGCTCGTGCCGCGCTCCCAGCGGATCAGCGCGTCGTGATGCGTCACCAGCAGTTCGCGCGCGAGTTGCGGGTCGGTCACGACGATCGCGTGCTCGGGGAACGTGCGCACGTGGACGACGTCGCCATGGTCGCGCTGCCATTCGGCGAGCGTGCCCAGCAGGTCGCGCGACATGCGGCGCAGCAGGCGCCAGCCGGTCAGGCCCGCGCGAGGGCCGGGCGGCCATGCGCCGGAGGGAACAGGCGCGGGCGAAGATGAAGGCGAGTGAGCGTCGCGCACGGCATCGTCGGCGCGCTTCGCATGGAAGGGGCATGGGGAGGAAGAGGGCGTAGTCATGCGGTGCATTGCACACCTACCGGCGCGTCACGTCTTGAACGCAAACGACATCGACGCTCGCCGCGCGCTCGCCTATACTGCGCGGTCATGTCCACCGTCACGCCTTCCGACTCGATCGTGTGCCCCGAGCGCTGGGCGCGCGCGCCGCGCGTAATGCGCGGTGGTGAGCGCCCGCATGCGCGGCTCTATCCGCCCGCGCCGGCGCTGGAGGGCGCCGTCGTTGCCGTGGCCTGTCGCGACACGCGCGGCTTCGACCTGAACGGCGCGCAACGTCTCTCGCACTTCCCGGCATCGCCGCTCGTGTGTCTGTCGTGGTATCGCGACCTCGATGCGGGGCTCGTGGAGGCAGGCGCGAGCGGGCCGCTGTGGCGGCCGTTCGGCACGGCGTGCACGTTGTCGGGCAGTCAGTCGCGGCCCACCGCGAGCTGGGCGCCGACTACCGGCAGCGGCGGCATGGTGTGCTTGAACGCCGATGCGGCGAAGGCCCTGTTCGAGCTGGATCTGGCGCAGGTCCACGACCGCTTTCTGTGCGCGCGTGAGGTGCTGGGCCCGGCGTGGCGGCCGCTGCTCGACGCACTGCCTGGCACTGCCGACGATGCGCAGGCGCTCGCGCTTCTGGAGCACCATCTCGCGCCGCGCTGGCAGGCGCTGCGCGGCCGCCGTTCCCCGGTCGCCACGCTGCGCCAGGCGGGCCGCCGCTGGGTGGGGCGTCTCGCGTGGCAGGCGCGCGAATGGGGGCGCACGCATAGCGCGCGCCAGGTCGAGCGCCGCATCAAGGCCTACAGCGGGCGCTCGCTGCGCGAGTGGCAATCGCTCGTGAAGACCGAAGGCGCGTACTTCGCGGCAGCGGAGCGCTTCGCGGCGGGCGTGCCCGTCGACTGGGCGGCGTTCGCCCACGACGAAGGCTTCGCGGACCAGGCGCACCTGAGCCGCACGACCCGCCGCATGACCGGCTTCTCGCCCACCGACTTCGCGCAACGCTTTGTCGAGGACGAGTCGCTCTGGATGTACCGCTTGTGGGTCTGAGCAGGCCCTAGCGATCCACGCGCTGTTGCATCTGCGCCGGATAACGCTCGCCCACCACCTGGATCGCCTTGAGCGCGGCCTCGATGGCGGCGAGGTCGGCGGCGCTCAGTTCGACACTGACCGCACCCACGTTTTCTTCGAGCCGCGAAAGCTTCGTCGTGCCAGGAATCGGCACGATCCACGGTTTCTGCGCGAGCAGCCAGGCGAGCGCGATTTGCGCGCGCGTCGCGCCTTTGCCGTCGGCCAGGCGGCCGAGCACGTCCACCAGCGCCGCATTGGCCTTGCGGTTCTCTTCGGAGAAGCGCGGCACGATGTTGCGGAAGTCGCTCTTGTCGAACGACGTGCTCGCGTCGATCGCGCCGGTCAGAAAACCCTTGCCGAGCGGGCTGAACGGCACGAAGCCAATGCCCAGTTCCTCCAGAACCGGCATCACCTTCTGTTCCGGCTCGCGCCACCACATCGAGTATTCGCTTTGCAGCGCGGCCACGGGCTGCACGGCGTGCGCGCGGCGAATGGACTGCTCGCCCGCTTCGGAAAGGCCGAAGTGCTTGACCTTGCCTTCGCTGATCAGATCCTTGACCGTGCCCGCCACGTCTTCCATGGGCACGTTCGGATCGACGCGGTGCTGGTAGAACAGGTCGATGCGGTCGGTCTTCAGGCGCTTCAAGGACGCCTCGGCCACGGCGCGGATGCGCTCGGGGCGGCTGTCCATCGGCTTCTTCGAGTCGCCGTCCTGGAAGCCGAACTTCGTGGCGATCACCACCTGGTCGCGAAACGGCGCGAGCGCCTCGCCGACCAGTTCTTCGTTGACGAAGGGCCCATAGACTTCGGCCGTGTCGAAGAACGTGACGCCGCGCTCGTACGCCGTGCGGATCACGCGAATCGCATCGGCCTTTTCGGTCGCGGGCCCGTAGCCGAAGCTCAAACCCATGCAGCCGAGTCCCAGTGCGGAAACTTCGAGGCCGCCTTTGCCGAGTGTGCGCTTTTGCATGTCTTGCTCCTTTCAGGGGTTGGATGGGCGGTCACGCCGTTCACGCAGGCGCCGCCGTCTACCCGACAGAGTGTAGGTTGCTGTATGGTGCTCAACAATCCCGCTAAACTTGCATGAGGTATTGAGGAAAATTCATAAATGGTGCGCACTGGCTTATCCGAACTGACGGCCTTCGCGACGATCGCCGAGCAGCGCAGCTTCAGCGGCGCGGCGCGCGTCTTGGGCGTGTCGCCTTCCGCGCTCAGTCATACGGTGCGCAACCTGGAGGCGAAGCTCGGCGTGCGCCTGTTCAACCGCACCACGCGCTCCGTGGCGCTGACCGAGGCGGGCGAGCAGTTGCTCAACCGCGTGCGCCCCGCCATGGCCGACCTCGAAGACGCCGTCAACGACGTGGCGACGGCCGGCAACCGGCCTTCGGGCTCGATCCGCATCAGCGCCTCGGAGTCGGGCGCGCGCCCGCTCATCCACCATGTGCTGCCGGGGTTTCTCGCCCGCTACCCGGAGATCCGCGTGGAGTTCGTGGTCGAGTCGCGGCTCGTGGATATCGTGGCCGGGGGCTTCGACGCGGGCGTGCGCGTGCTCGAAGACGTGCCGCGCGACATGATCGCGATCCGCTTTACGCAGGACATGCGTTTTGGCGCGGTGGCCTCGCCCGGCTACCTCGCGCAACATGCGCCGCCAGGCGCGCCGCACGACCTGGAGCGGCACCGCTGTATCCGTTTTCGCTTCGAGAGCGGCGCGCTGTTTCGCTGGGATTTCGCGCATGGCGGCAAAAGCGCCAGCATCGACGTGGACGGCCCGCTCACGCTCGGCAATCTCAACCTGATGGTCGAGGCGGCGCTTGCGGGCATTGGCGTGGCCTGGGTGCCCGACACGCTCGTGGCCGAGCACGTGGCCGCGGGTCGCCTCGTGCATCTGCTGCCCGAGTGGGGGCCGGTGTTCTCGGGGCTCTGCCTCTACTATCCGGCCAACCGTCATCCGCCCGCCGCGCTGCGCCTGTTCGCGCAGGCCGTGCGCGAGTGGGCCGAGACCGCGCCGCAGCAGGCGCGCGCGAGCCCATGAACCATCACGAAACCCGGCAAAACCGGACCGGCCTGCAATATTTTGTGTCCCGCGCCCGCGCCGATACAGTGGGATACAAAACATCTCGCGGCATGCGGTATAAACCCAGCATTCCCTGCACACGGAGCCCGAACATGCTCGCCGAAGGTTTTGCGGCCCGCCGCCGCGCACCGCTTGCGGCGGTGCGGCAATGAGCGCGGCGCTGCACTGGCCGCGCACGTTATTTGCGCGCCTCGCCCTGATTCTCTGCGTTGGCCTCGCGCTCGCGCAGGTGATGTCGTTCACGCTCACGATGACCGAGCGCAACGACGCCACCGCGAACATGATGACCGACTACATCTCGCGCGAAGTCGCCATTTCCGTGGCGCTGCTCGACCATCTGCCCGCAGCCGGGCGCGCGGCGTGGCTGCCCCAGCTCGCACGTCGCACCTACAGCTTCATCCTTGGTCCCGGCACGCCGGGCGAGCCGCCCGACGCAAGCCGTTCGCGCACGGTGGCGTCGGCCATCGCGGCGGGCCTCGCCGACAAGTACGCGCTCACGACCAACTCGGTGCCCGGCAACGGCGAGCGCTTGCAGATCCACCTGCGGCTGTCGGATGGCGCGCCGCTCACCATCGACTATCGCCCCGGTTCCGCGCTGCCCTTGTCGGGCTGGCTGCCGGCCGTGCTCGTCGCCCAGCTCGTCGTGCTGGCGGTGTGCTGCTGGTTCGCGGTGCGCACCGCCACGCGGCCGCTGCATGAACTCGCCCGCGTGGCCGACGCGCTCGGCCCCGACCTGAAGGCGGAGCGCCTGGAGGAAGAGGGACCTTCCGAAGTGGCGCGCGCGGCGCGGGCGTTCAACGCGATGCAGCAGCGCATATCGGCGCACGTGGCCGAGCGCATGCAGATTCTCGCGGCCATCTCGCACGATTTGCAGACGCCGATCACACGCATGCGCCTGCGTGTGGACCAGATGGACGACGACGCGCAAGCGGGCAAGCTCGCGCAGGATCTGCACGAGATGGAGCAACTGGTGAAAGAAGGCGTGGCCTACGCGCGCACGCTGCACGGCACCGGCGAAGCGCCCGCGCGCGTGGATCTCGACGCGCTGCTCGACAGCCTCGTGTGCGATTACGTGGATGCGGGCTCGCCCGTGACCTTCGAGCGGCGCCTGAACGTGGCGATCGTCACGCGGGTGCAGGCGCTGCGGCGTATTGTCGGCAATCTCGTGGACAACGCGCTCAAGTACGGCGGCACGGCGGCTATCGAAGTGAGCGAGTCGGCGCGGGACAAGACAGTCACGATTTCCGTGCTCGACAGCGGCCCCGGCGTGCCCGACGACGCGCTCGAAAAGGTGTTCGAGCCGTTCTACCGGCTCGAAACGTCGCGCAATCGCGGCACGGGCGGCACGGGGCTGGGCCTCGCGATCTCGCGCCAGCTGGCCGTGGCGATGGGCGCGCAGCTCACGCTGCGCAATCGCCCGGAAGGCGGTCTGGAAGGGCGGCTCGTGCTGGCCGGCGCGGGCAAGGCGTGAGCGCCGGGCTCGTGCCGGGCTCGCGCCTGGCGCGTGCCGGGTTGCGTTCACGAAGCGAGCGGGATGAATACGTTGAACTGCCCTTCGTCGGGGTGGCGCGAGCGATGACCCTTGCCCACGGTGTCCTCGCACAGCACGACGGTACCCGGCTCGCAGTGGCGCGTGTCGCCGTCGCTGGTTTCGAACTCGACCCAGCCGGTCATCCAGATCACGAACTGGCGCACGGGCGTGGTGTGCCAGTCGGCCTCCTTCAGGCCCGCCGGCACCCAGCCAAAGCGCACCGACTTCGCAGGTTCCCACGTCGAAAGATAGATGGGCGGGATGTTGGGAAACAGCTCGAGCGGCGTGAGGGGAATATCCATGTCCTCGAAATGCGACTCGCCCTCGGCGTCGGCATAGATGCGCAGACATTTCATGGGAGACCTCCTGGAGCCGTTTTCGCCACGGCCGTATTTGTCACCGCCGTATTTGCCAGCGGTATGGCCCGCTCCTGACAACCAGCATAAAAGATGCCGGTCCGGCGGCGGCCGGCAAGCGGCATTGCCGGCCGTTTCAGGTCGATTTCAGTTTGACAGGCGGCGTGCCGGATGTGCGTCAACGCACATTGTGGCCCCGAATCGGGCGGCGTGTAGAGAATCGCGCGCCGCATGCAATGTCTTGTGTCTACGCGCCTGGCGGATACAGTGCGATACGGCGCCGCGCGCGGCCTGGGCTATAAAGCAGGGCATCACCTCGATTGAACGGAGAGCAAAATGATCACCGCGGATCGCGGCGCGCGGGCCTCGCAAGCACGGCGGCATGAACCCGTTTCACCCGATTTCCCTGGCGCGGGACGCATGAAGCGCGTACTCGCCATTCTTTTTTTCGCGGCAAGCGGACTGGCTGCGGAGATCGTGCATCCGGTGTACTGTTCGTGCATCGTGGAAACCCGCTCACGCACAGGGCGCAAGGAGACAAGAACTCATGACGGAAAAGATGGATCACGTGCTGATCGTCGATGACGATCGCGGCATACGTGAACTGGTCGGCGCCTACCTGGAAAAGAACGGCATGCGCGTGTCGCTTGCCGCGAACGGGCGCGAGATGCGCACCGTGCTGGAAAGCGGGGCGCCGGACCTGATCGTGCTCGACCTCATGATGCCCGGCGACGACGGCCTCGTGCTGTGCCGCGAACTGCGCGCGGGCAAGTTCCGCGCCGTGCCCGTGGTGATGCTCACGGCGCGCAACGAGGAAACCGACCGCATCGTGGGCCTGGAAATGGGCGCCGACGACTACCTGCCCAAGCCCTTCGCGGTGCGCGAGCTGTTCGCGCGCATCCGTTCGGTGCTGCGCCGCGCGCGCATGCTGCCGCCAGGCATGGAGGTGAGCGAGTCGGCCCAGTTGCTCGCGTTCGGCGACTGGCGGCTCGACACCACGGCGCGCCATCTGCTCGACGCCGAAGGCACGATCGTGGCCTTGAGCGGCGCGGAGTACCGGCTGCTGCGCGTGTTTCTCGATCATCCGCAACGCGTGCTCACGCGCGACCAGTTGCTGAACCTCACGCAAGGCCGCCAGGCCGACGCGTTCGACCGCTCGATCGACCTGCTCGTGAGCCGCCTGCGCCAGCGCTTGCGCGACGAGGCGCGCGAGCCGCGCTATATCAAGACGTTGCGCAGCGAGGGGTATGTGTTTTCGGCTGCGGTGAATGCGGGCGAGGGGGAGTAAGCGAGGGCCGCAGGCGGCTAGCGCGCTTGCGGCGCGTTGCCGAGACTCTCGCGCTCGATCACCGGCGCTTCCAGCGCCGACTCGGCGCCGACCGCCTTGCCTTCGATCAGCGCCACGACGTGGCGCGCCGCCCGCACGCCGATATCGATCGCGGGCACGTGCACCGTGGTGAGCGGCGGCGTCGTGAGCTGTCCGAGTTCGATGTCGTCGAAGCCTGTCACGGAAAGCTGATGCGGCACGGCAATGCCACGTGAGCGGCAGGCGTCGAGCACGCCGACCGCCTGGAGGTCGGTCCCGCAGATGATGACGCCAGGCGGCGTCTCCCGCGCATCCCACAAACGCCGCAGCGCTTCGCGCCCGCCTTCGAAAGAAAAGGGCACTTCCACGCGCCATTCCGGATGGAACGCAATGCCGGCCTCCTGCATCGCCGCGAGTGTGCCTTCCGCGCGGGCCCGCACGCGCTCGTTGCCGTCGGCCACGCCCGTGCACAGGGCGATGTGCCGATGCCCGCGCGCGATCACGCGCCTGGCCAGCCGGTACGCGGCATCGTAGTTCGAGAAGCCCACGCAATGCGCGTAGCGCGTTTCGTCGAGCGACCATGTCAGCACATAAGGGATGTCGTACTGGCGCACGAGATCGAACACGTCGTCGCCATGGTCGGTGCCCACGAGCACGAGGCCGTCGACGCCACGCTCGACGATGCCGCGCAGCACCTCGCTCTCGCGCACGTGCTTGTACTCGTGGCTCGCGATCATCAGCCGGTAGCCATGGTCCCAGAGCGTCTGCTGGAGGTACTGGATGGAGTCGGCGTAGACGGGGTTGTTGAGCGTGGGATAAATCGCGGCGACCATGCGCGTGCGCCGCGAGGCCAGCGCCTGGGCCGCGCCGTTGCGCACGTAGCCTAGCTGCTCCACGGCCCGTTGCACGCTTTCCAGCGTGGCGGGCTTGACCTGCTCGGGCACGGAAAGCGCGCGCGAGGCGCTGCCGAGCGAAACGCCCGCGAGGCGGGCGACATCAGAAAGCGTGGCGCGGCGTGAAGTCATGGCGCTCCGGTTGGGTTAGTGAGATCGCGCCGGGTCGACGCGGGCGCGCCATGCGCGGCCGAACGCGTCGGCGCGCGCCAGGCCCTCCAGCAGGCGTGGCGCCGTGAGCGGCGGCGTCATATGGCGGCTATAGCTGGCCGCGAGCGTCGCGTCGGCGAGCATTGCCGCCTGTTGCGGCGTGAGCGCCGCCGGCTGGCCGAGCTGCGCGAGCGTCAGCGGGAGTTCGACAGCGTCGAGTAGCGTAGCCAATCGTTCGATCTCCGTTTGCGGTGCGTTTTCAACGAACAGTTGAACCAGGGTGCCGAACGCCACCAGTTCGCCATGCAGATTAGCGGCCATCGCGGGCACCGCCGTCAAGCCGCGGATCAGCGCATGCGCGAGCGACAAACCGCCGCTTTCGAAGCCGATGCCGCTGTGCAGCACCGTTGCCTCGACGACCTGCTCGACCGCTTCGGTCAGGCGGCCTTCGCTTACGTCGCGCCACGCCTGCGCGCCCGCGGCGTACAGGGTCTCGCGTGTTTGCGCGGCCATGCGCAACGCGGTGGGCAGCGCACGCGTGCCGAACCCGTTCGTGCCTTGCGCGCGTTCGCACTGCGCGACCTCGAAGAACTTGCTGAGCGCGTCGCCGATGCCGGCTGCGAAAAGGCGCTTCGGCGCACGGGCGATCACGTCCGTGTCGACGATGACGGCGTCGGGGTTGCGCGCGAGCATGTCGACGCCCGCCACGCGGTGCTGCTCATCGTAGCGCACGATCAGGCGGCTCGTGGGCGCGTCGCTCGACGCCGCGCTCGGGCAGACGACGATCGGCAGGCGCCGCGCGCGCGCCGCGCCCTTGGCCGAGTCGATCGCCTTGCCGCCGCCGATCGTCACGATCGCGTCGGCCTGGAAGGCGCGCGCCGCCTCGGTTAGCGCGGCGATGGTCGCGGCCGTGCATTCGTGCGCGAAATCCACGCGGGCCCAGGACACGCCGGCCCCGGCCAGAGTGGCGTCCACGGCCGGTGCGAGGGTGGCCGCCACCGAAGCGTCCAGAATTGTACACGCGCGGCGCGCGCCCAATTCGGCCAGCACGGGCCCAAGCGCGGCGAGCGCGCCGGGGCCCTGCACATAGCGCCCGGGAAAGCCGATCGTGCGCCACGGGGGCGCGGACGCGCCCGCTGTCGTTTCAGTTGCAGCGCTCATGTCATCAGCCATCCGCCGGAGACGTCGATCACCTGGCCGGTCACGAAGCTGGCGGCGTCCGAGCTCAGGAACAGGCAGGCCTTCGCGACTTCGTCGGGCGTGCCGAGGCGGCGCAGCGGCGTGACGTCCACTACGCTCTGGTTCGCCTCGGGAGCCACGCCGCGCACCATCGGCGTATTGATGCGGCCCGGCGCGAGCGCGTTGACGGTGATGCCGTACGGGCCGAGTTCGCCGGCCAGATGGCGCGTCATGCCGATTAGCGCGGCCTTGGTTGTCGCGTAGTGCGCGGCCACGATGTCGAGATACGCCTTGCCCGCGACCGACGACATCGCCACGATGCGGCCGAAGCGGCGCTCGACCATGCCGGGTGCGATCAGGCGCGTGAGGTTGAACATGCTGTTCAGGTTCACGTCGACGACCTTGCGCCACTCGCTCGCATCCATTTGCCAGATCGGCATGGGCTTGCCCGCGTGCTTCGGCGAGATGCCCGCGTTGTTCACGAGTGTGTCGATGGGGCCGAGCGCGGCCTCGATCTCGCGCGTGGCGCGCTCGCATGCCTCGTACTCGCCCACGTCGGCGCAGGCGAAATGCACGCGCTTGCCTTGCGCGCTCAACTCGCGCGCGAGCGCCTCGCCCAACTGCGCGTCGCGGTCGACGATGCCCACCGCCGCGCCATCGTTTGCGTAGCGGCGCACGATCGCCTCGCCGATGCCGCCGTTGCCGGCGCCGCCCGTCACCAGGACGACTCGTTCTTGATGTTGCACGTCACTGATCTCCGATGTTCAACATGATCTTGCCGATGTGCGCGCTCGACTCCATGAGCCGGTGAGCGTCGGCGGCTTCGACGACCGGCAGCACGCGATGGATGATGGGCAGCGCCTCGCCGCGTTCGAGCATCGGCCAGACCTTCGCTTCGAGCGCCTGCGCGATCGCCGCCTTCTGCTCCGCGCTGCGCGCGCGCAGCGTCGAGCCCGTGAAGGTGAGGCGCTTGAGCATGATCGGCATGGCGTCGAGGGTCACGCGGCTGCCTTCGAGGAACGCGATCTGCACGAGACGCCCTTCGAGCGCGAGCGACTTCAGATTGCGTTCGATGTAGTCGCCGCCCACCATGTCGAGGATCATGTCCACGCCGCGTCCTTCGGTCAACCGCGCTACGGCATCCGCGAAATCCTCGTCGCGGTAGTGGATCGCGTGATGCGCGCCCGCTTCGAGGCAAGCCTTCGCCTTCGCCTCGTTGCCGACGGTGACGAACACCGTCGCCCCGGCGGCGCTCGCGAGCTGGATCGCGGTCAGGCCGATGCCGCTCGAGCCTCCGTGAATCAGCACGGTTTCGCCCGCCGCGAGGCGGCCGCGCTCGAACACGTTGGTCCACACCGTGAAGTACGTCTCCGGCAGCGCGGCCGCCTGGAGCAGCGTGAGGCCGCGCGGCACGGGCAGGCAGTGGCGCGAGTCCGTCACGCAGTACTGCGCGTAGCCGCCGCCCGGCACGAGCGCGCATACCGCGTCGCCGACCTTCCAGCGGCTCACGCCGTCGCCCACGGCCGCGATGCGGCCCGACACTTCGAGGCCCAGATGCGGGCAGGCGCCCGGCGGGGGCGGATAGCTGCCCGAGCGCTGCAACACATCGGGCCGGTTCACGCCCGCATAGGCCACTTCGATCAGCACTTCCGAGGGGCCGGGCGCGGGCCGCTCGCGCGTGGCGAGCGTCATGCAGGCCGCGTCGCCGCCCGCGCCGTGGTCGACGTATTGCATGGTGGGCATGGTGGGCATGGTCGCCGCAAGGGTCACCGTCATGGCGCCTCCCTCAGCGAATGATGTTCAGGAGTGCTTCGGGCGGAAGACCGATCGACTCGTAGTGCTTCTTCGTCGTCTCGATCTTCGTGAACACGTCTTCGTAGCCCTGTGCCACGCCGTGAGGATCGACGTAGGTGTAGCCGCCCGTCACGTGGAACCACGTGATCATTTCGGGCACGTCTTCGGGCACGAACAGCGTGTGGGTTTCGCCGGCCGGCTCGAACGCATAGCCGCCTTGCTCGGCGACCCAGTCGTGTTCGAGGTAGTACCAGCGGCCCTTGAGCACCATCGCATGCACCGCGCCGCTATGGCGATGGCGCGAAACCACGCCGCTGCCGCGCACGCGCAGCAGGTTCACGTAATAGCCCTGGCTCGCGCTCAGCACGAGCGGCTTGAACGAAACGGTGGCGGTGGACGGCACCCAGAGCCTGTCGTCTTCGAGCCAGTCGGTCAGCACGCCGCCGTGCACCAGATCCTTCGACATGAAGGGCGCTTGCGGGAGCTGATAGGCGACGACTTGTTCATCGGGTTTGTTGGCGTTGACGGTCGTATTCATGGAGGATTCCTTAGGTTATCAATGTGTGCTTCAGTGTGTGCTTCGATCGATGCCGACGGATCGGCCTGAAAAAACGGTTGTTGAGGTTGGCGGCGCGGCGCACGCGCCCAGTGCCAACCCTGTGCCCCACTCAGTGCCCTAGATACGCGCGCCGCACGTGCGGGCTTTCCAGCAGTTCCGCTCCGCTGCCCGAGAGCGCGATGGTGCCGTTTTCCAGCACGTAGCCGCGATCGGCGAGCTTGAGCGTATGAAAAACGTTCTGTTCGACGAGCAGCACGGTCACGCCGCTGCGCGCGACCGTGCGCACCACCTCGAACATCTGCTCGACGAGCAGCGGCGACAGGCCGAGCGAGGGCTCGTCGAAAATCAGCAGCCGGGGGTCCGCCATCATGCCGCGCGCAATGGCGACCATCTGCTGTTCGCCGCCCGAGAGCGAGCCTGCGTGCTGCGCAAGGCGCTCGCGCACACGCGGGAACAGTTCGAGCACCTTGTCGAGCCGCGCCTCGCGTTGCACGCGCGCCGCCCGCTTGTACGAGCCCATCACGAGATTCTCGTGAACGGTGAGGAAGGGAAAGAGCTGGCGGCCTTCGGGAATCATCGTGATGCCGAGATCGACGATCTGATGCGGCGTCTTGCCCGTGATCGGCCGACCGTCGAACTCGATGCTGCCCGAGCGCGCGGGCACCACGCCGCACAGCGTCTTGAGCGTGGTGGTCTTGCCGGCCCCGTTGGCGCCGACGAGCGTGACGATTTCTCCCGCGTTGACTTCGAGCGACACGCCGCGCAGCACTTCGCTCTTGGTGTAGCCGGCGGTGACGTTATGCAGCTTGAGCATCGCGATACCCCTTGCCCAGATAGGCTTCAATGACTTGCGGATCGTTGACGACGTCGGCCGGATTGCCTTCCTTGAGCATCTTGCCCGCGTTGATCACGACGATGCGATCGGAGAGCGCGAGCGTGGCCTGCATCATGTGCTCGATCATCAGCACCGCTACGCCCGTGTCGCGTACGCGCTTGACCATGTCGATCGAGCGCACGATATCCGATGGATTCAGGCCCGCCATCACTTCGTCGAGCAGCAGGGCGCGCGGCCGCGTGGCGAGCGCCCGCGCGACTTCGAGGCGCTTCATGCCGCCCACCGTGAGGCTGCGCGCCTCGACGTCGAGCAGGGCGCTCAGCTCGGTGGTGTGCGCCACTTCGCGCGCAATCGCTTCGGCTTCGCCGTGATCGCGGGTATGCATGAACGCGCCGAGCATGATGTTCTCCAGCACGGAGAGCCCGGAGAACGGCTGCGCGATCTGGAACGTGCGGCCCACCCCCGCCAGCGCGAACGCATTCGGTGTGCCCGGCCGCGCCCAGCTTCCGTCCGGCATGCGCAGCTTCACCACGCCTTCGTCGGGGCGAATGAAGCCCGAGAGCTGGTTGAACACCGTGGTCTTGCCCGCGCCGTTGGGGCCGATCACACCCAGGATCTCGCCCGCGTGGAGCGTGATGGAAACGTCGTTGGTGGCGGTAAGGCCGCCGAAGCGCTTCATCAGATGCTCGGCCACGAGCAGCGGCTCGCCACGCGGCGCGCTGTGCGCGGCAGCGCTTTGCGGCGCGGCGGGCAGGGCGCGCTCGCGTGCGCCCGGCAGCCGGTCGATCAGCTTGAGCACGCGCGCGCCGAGATGACCTGCGAGGCCGCGCGGGAAGAACAGCACCACCAGCACGAGGACGACGCCGTACACGAAGCCATGCGTGCCGTTGCCGAAGGCGCTGAGCCAGCCGCGCGCCAGCTCCGCCGCGGGCAGCACGAGCACGGTGCCGGCGAGCGGGCCCGCCACGCTGCCGAGGCCGCCGATCAGCGCGAACATGGCGATCTGGATCGAGAGTTCGAGCGAGAATGCCGCGGACGGGTCGATGAACGTGAGGTACATCGCGTGAAACGAGCCAATCATGCTGGTGAGCGCCGCCGACACCACGGCCGCCGCGAGTTTGGCCTGCACGGCGTTCACGCCCACGGCGCGCGCGGCATCCTCACGTTCGCGCACGGCGATCAGATAGAAGCCGAAGCGCGAACGGCGGATGCGCCAGGCCACCCAGAGCGTCGCCACGAGAAAGCCGAATGCGATCAGCAGATAGGCCCACTTTTCGCGGAACACCATCCACTTCAGGCCGATGTTCAGCGGCAGGTTCAGGCCGGCCGAGCCGCCGGTCCAGTCTTCCTCGTGCACCGTGAGCAGCCGGCACACTTCGAGACACGCGATGGTGGCGAGCGAGAAGAACGGGCCGCGCAGACGCAAGGTCGGATACGCGATCACGGCGGCCGCCACGGCGGATACGGCCGCGCCCGCGAACATGCCGAGCCACGGCGTGATGCCGAAGTGGATCACGAGCAGCGTGGCCGTATAGCTGCCGATGCCGTAGAACACCGCATGGCCGAGCGAGAGCTGGCCGGCATAGCCGCCCACGATGTTCCATGCGGTGGCGAGCGCGCCGAACACGCAGACCTGCACGGCGAGGTGGTAGGCGAAGGGCGACTGGAGCGCGAAGGGCACGGCCAGTAGCGCGAGGAGGGCGAGCACGCCGACGTATGCGCGCGGGTGCAGCAGATTGGGGAACATGAGGCCTCGCTGGTTCGCTTATTCGGAGCCGCGACCCAGACCGAACAGGCCGGTCGGACGCAGGATGAGGATCACGAGGAAGATCGCGAAATACACGACTTCCTTCATGTCCGGCGAAATGTAGTAGCCCGCCAGACTGTCGATCAGGCCGATGAACATCGAGCCGACCAGCGCGCCGGGCAGGCTGCCGAGGCCGCCGAGCACCACGATGACGAACGCGGTGAGCACGAAGTACTGCCCCACCGTGGGAAACACCGGGTACTGCGCGGCGAGCAGCCCCGAAGCCAGCCCGACCAGCGCCGAGCCCACGCCGAACGCGAGCACGTAGGTGGCCTTCACGTTCACGCCCATGAGCGAGGCCGCGTAGCGATGCTGGGCGACGGCGCGAAACGCGCGGCCCGTATAGGTGCGTTGCAGGAACAGATGCAGCCCGAGCGCGACGACGAGCGCGACCGCGAACGTGATGAGCTGTCCGCTCACCACATTGATGCCGCCGAATTCGAGCGACGTGGTGCCGAAGGTCACGTCGACGGGGTGCACATCGGCGCCGAAGATCATCAGCGCGAGATTCATGAGCGCCGTCGAGATGCCGACCGTGGCGAAGATCTGGATATGGGCGTCCGCGGAAAGCAGCGGCTGGATGATGAACTGCTGGATCAGCGCGCCAATGGCAAACAGCAGGATCGCGGCGGGAATCGCCGAAACGTAGGGGTGCAAACCAAAATGCTGGGCAAGCATCCACACGGCGTACATGCCGATCATCAGCAGTTCGCCGTGCGCGAAGTTCACGACGCGCACGACGCCGAAGATCAGCGTGAGGCCGATGCTGATGATCGCGTAAGCGCCGCCGAGCAGCAGGCCGTTGACGAGAAGTTGGACAAAGATGGACATTCGCGTTTCCCTGACGCCGCCGCTGCGTGTTCGCGCAGCCGGCGGCGTATTGCGGTGGGGGAAAGACCGGGGCGGCGGTGCGCCCACGGCGGCGGCGATCAGTGCGCGGCGACCGGTTGAGCGTTCGCGACGTTCTCCGGATACACCGTCACGAGCTTGCCGTTCTGCCACTGCATGACGTTGGTGGTGGCGAGTTCGTTCTGGCCGTTCTGCGCGAACCGGAAGCCCCAGCCTGCCGCCGTCGAGCCGGCCGGCTTGCCGTAAGCGAGCACGGCGGCGCGGATCTTGTCCTTGTCGGTCGACTTCGCTGCGGCGAGCGCGTCGAGGAACGCCTTCGCGCCGACGTAGTTCACGAGGCTGTGGCCCGAGCGCGGCGGCGTGCCGAAACGCTTCTGATAGTCGGCCGTGAACTGGGCGAGACCCGGCGCGCCCTTTTCGTTGATCGAGATTTGCGGGAAGTCCACGTCATAGGCGCCGTTCATCAGATTGCCGAGCGCCTTTGCCGTGTCGGTCAGCGAGTAGCCGCCGCCCGCGCCCACCACCGCCTTGGGCTTGAAGCCCGCCTGTGCGGCCTGCTTCATGAACAGGATCGAATCGTTCTGGTAGGACGTCTGTAGCACGATGTCGGCGTTGGCGCCCTTCAGGCGCAAGATCAGCGAGGAGAGATCGACCGCCTTGGCCGAATACGGCAGCACCTGCACCACGTTCAGACCGAGGCGCTTCGCGTCTTCCTTCTGGAAACCGGAGACCATCGAGCCGTAGGGGCCGTCTTCCGCGATGATCGCAATGCGCAGCGTTTTCGGATCGACCTTGAGTTGCGGAGCGATGACCTTCGTCACGGCTTCGAGCGAGCTTTGCGCGAAGTTCTTCGCCGTGGCGTTGCTGCGATACAGATATTTGAAGCCGCGGTCGGTAATGCTGTCCGCCACCGCGCCAAGCTCGAAGTACGGCACGCCGGCCAGTTCGGTGACCTGGGTCGCCGCAGTCGAAACCGACGAAGCATAGCTGCCGAAGATCGCCTGGACGTTTTCCACCGAGGTCAGACGCCGTGCTTCGCCCACTGCCTGGTTCGCATCGACCGCATCGGCCTTCACCAGCACGATCTTGTCGCCGTTGATGCCGCCTGCCGCGTTGCGCTCGTCCACGGCGAGTTCCACGCCGCGAAAGCTCTCGTCGCCCAGCAGGGCCATGCCGCCGGAAAAGGGGAACAGTGCGCCGATCTTGACTTCGCCGGCGTGCGCCGCGGATGCGCCGAGCGCGGATAAGCAGGCCAGCGCGACGGTCGCGCGCTTCAGGGTCGTAAGCACAGCTTGTCTCCTTGGGGATGAAGGGTAAATTTGAAGCGCTTCATTTTTGTTGGTAAAAAAATTCCGGCAGCAAAGCGGCATAGTGAAATGCCGTTGTTGACGGAACTTTGTCGAATTTGAAGCGCTTCAAATTCTATGAAGCGAACGCATAATGGTCAATCGAGGGTTTGCCCCAGGCGTTCGCTTTGTCATGGCGATCCGGCGTTCAGCCAAAGAAGCGCTGTAGCTCCCCCGCAACCGCACCCGGCTGTTCCTCGGGCAGGAAGTGCCCGCAATGGGCGATCGTGACGCCGCGCACGTCGTCGGCGTAAGCGCGCAGCGGAGCGGCCATGTCGGGAATGGAGCCCTGATCGGCGCTGAGCGCGAGAACCGGCATGCGCAGCTTGCCGCGTGCGCTCAGCTCGCGGTTCTGGCGCGCGGAAAGATCCGCCGCGCGATAGTAGGCCAGCCCCGCGCGCAAGCCGCCTTCCTTCGTGAACACGCGCAAATATTCGTCGATGTCGGCCTCGCTGAAGCTTTGCGGATTCGCGGTCTTGCGGCGCAAGAACCAGTCGAGATAGGCGCGCTCCTTACCCGCTATCAGCAACTCCGGAAGATCGGCAATCGCATGGAACGCGAAGTGCCACGTGCGCCACGCGCGTTCGGGCGCGACGGGCAACGCATCGGGCAGTGTGATGCCGGGAATGCCGGCGTCGAGCAGCGCGAGGCGCTGCACTTCGTCGCCGAATAGCGCGGCGTAGGGGAAGGCGACCCACGCGCCCACGTCGTGGGCGGCGAGGTGATAGCGGCGCGCGTCGAGCTTGCCGAGCAGCGCGTGCAGCGCTGTGGCGAGCGATAGCGTGTCGTAGCCGCCTTGCGGGCGGTCGGAGTCGCCCTGGCCGGGCAGGTCGGGCGCGATCACGCGGTAGCGCTCGCCGATCAGCGCCATGACTTTGCGCCATGCGTATCCGCTTTGCGGATAGCCCGCGAGCAGCACGACGGTTTCGCCGTCCGTGTTGCCGCCGGTGACGTAGTGAAGGCGCGTGCCTTCCACGGTGGCGAAGCGGTGTTCGAAGCCGGGCAGCGCGGCGTCGGGCAGCGAGGCCGGGCCGTGGTCGATGATGCGAGAAGTTGTGCTCATGGGGAGGCTCCTGTTGAATGGGCGAGCGCCGGTGGTTAAATTGGAAATAATCATTTCCTAATTGGGCAAAAAAATTTCAGTCGAGCAAACGCATCGCTTCATCGGCCGAGGCCAGCATGTCGCGCAACGTGCGCCCCGATTTGCCGATCAAGCGAAAGCCATGAAGCAGCGCGAGCAAGGTGCGCGCCATGGCGGCCGCCTGGATTTGCGGCGCGATGGAGCCGTCTTTTTGCCCTTGCTGGAGCAGTTCGCGCAGCATGTCCTCCGTGTGCCGCATGGTGGTTTCGATGCGTGCGGCGATTTCGTCGTCGAAGGTGGCGAGCGCCGTCGCGCTGGAAACGACGAGGCAGCCGCGCCGGCCTTCGCTGCCGTGGGACGATTCCGCGTAGAAGTGCAGCATGGCGTGGATTTTCGCGCGCGCGTCCGGCTGCTTGTTGAGCCGATGCCGCAATTCGTCGTTGCGCACGCTGACGTAGTGGTCGAATGCGGCGAGAAACACGCCGCGCTTGTCGCCGAACGCCTTGTAGAGGCTGCCCGCGGTGAGGCCCGTTGCATCGCTCAGATCGCCCACGGAGGTCGCATGATAGCCACGCTCGCGGAATACGCGCACGGCGCCGTTCACGACCGTTTCCATGTCGAATTCGCGGGGACGGCCGGGGCTGCGGGCCACCGGTTCGGATTTGTGCTCGGATGCCATGCGGCCCATTATAGGAAATGATCATTTCCTAATCAAGACCCGCTCAGGCGTTTCTGCGGGGTGGCATCGATTCGGCCACTACTCCGCGCTTTCCCCTCGGCCCTTATGCTGTGCCGCCAGCTTCTCCTGATGCGCGGGCGGCACCGGATCATAGTGGCTCAACTGAATGCTGTAATTCCCATGCCCGCCCGCGAGCGAATTCAGCCGCGACTGGTAATCGTTGAGCTCCGCCAGCGGCACCTTGCCCGCAATCACCATGGCCTGCCCGCCCATCGTGCGCGTGCCGTGCACCTGGCCGCGCCGCGCGGAAAGATCGCCGATGATGTCGCCCATCGTCGCTTCGGGCGTCATCACCTCGATATCGACAATCGGTTCGAGCACGATAGGCTGCGCTTTGAGCACCGCATCGATAAACGCCTTGCGTCCCGCCGTGACGAATGCCACTTCCTTCGAATCGACGGGATGGCTCTTGCCGTCATACACGATCACGCGCACATCCTGCATTGGAAAGCCCGCGAGCGGTCCGCTGTCGATCACCTGCAAAATGCCTTTCTCCACCGCAGGCATGAACTGCGAAGGAATCGCGCCGCCTTTCACGGCGTCCACGAACTCGAAGCCCGCGCCGCGCGGCAGCGGCTCCACGCGCAGCATGACCTCGCCGAACTGCCCTGCGCCGCCCGTCTGCTTCTTGTGGCGGCAGTGGCCTTCGGCCTTGCCGCCTATCGTCTCGCGCCACGCGATCGTGGGCGGGCGCGTGATCACGTCGAGTTTGTACTGATCGGTGAGCCGCTCCAGCATATAGCGCAGATGCAATTCGCCCAGCCCGCGCACCACGGTTTCGTTGGTTCCTTCGGGGTGATCGATCTGCAAGCAAGGGTCTTCGGCAGCGAGCTTTTGCAGCACTTCCCACACGCGCTGTTCGTTGCCGGGGCGCGCCGGTTCGATGGCGAGGCCGTAAATCGGATTCGGAAACTCGGGCGGCGTGAGGTGGATGTTGCCGTCCTCGGGGGCGTCGTGCAGCACGGCGTCGAAGGCGATGTCGTCGGCCTTGGCCACCGCGCAGATATTGCCCGGCCCGGCGCGCTGCACCTCCATATGCTCCTTGCCCTGCAACATGAGCAGATGCGCGACCTTGAACGGCTGCCTCGCGTTGCCGATATAAAGCTGGCTGTCGCGCGTGACGGTGCCCTGATGAATGCGAAACACGGCCACCTTGCCGATATACGGGTCCATCACGATCTTGAACACGTGCGCGAGCACGTGCTTGTCGGCGTCCGGCTCGGCGCGCACGGGTTCCTTGCCTTCCTTGCCGTCGACTTCGCGATAGAACAGCGGCGGGTTGCCTTCGGTCACGTTGGGCAGCAGCCGCACGAACACGTCGAGCAGTTGCGCGATGCCCGCACCTGTCGCCGTGGAGGTGAAGCACACCGGCACCAGATGCCCTTCGCGCAACGCGCGCTCGAACGGCTCGTGCAATTGCTCGGGGCTGATCGCTTCGCCTTGTTCGAGATACAGCTCCATCAACTCGGGATCGAGCTCGATCACCTGGTCGATGAGCGCGTTGTGCGCCGCTTCCACCGAATGGAAATCGGCCTCGCCGGCGGGGTTGAAAAAGCAGTCCACCACATCGCGGCCGCCCTGTGCGGGCAGGTTGATCGGCAGGCAGGTCTTGCCGAAGGTCTCCTGGATCTGCGCGAGCAGCCCCGGCAGATCGACCTTTTCCGCGTCGATGCCGTTTATGACGATCATCCGGCAAAGCTTGCGCTGCTGGGCGTACGCCATCATCCGCGTCGTGGTCATCTCGATGCCCGTGCGCGCATTGATGACGATGGCAGCCGTTTCCACCGCGGGCAGCGTGCCGATCGACATGCCGGCGAAGTCGGGGTAGCCGGGGGTGTCGAGCAGGTAGACGCGGGTGTCGAGGTGGTGGAAGTGGGCGACGGCGGAATTGAGGGAGTGGTGGTATTTGCGTTCGAGGGGATCGAAATCGCAGAGGGCGGTGCCGCGGTTCACGCTGCCTGGCGCGTGAACCGCGCCGCCCTGGTGCAGGAGCGCTTCGGCAAGCGAGGTCTTGCCGCAGCCGGCATGGCCGACCAGAGCGATCGTGCGGATGGCTTGTGGGCTGTAATCCATGGCCGCCGTCGTCCTTGAGTAGATGTTCTGTTCGGCAATTATTGGCGATATTTCTTCGCTCTGCCAGATTCACGCTGCAAAGAAGCGTGCACGAGCGCGCGCAGCACGCAACACAGATGGCCATGCACGGGTTTCGCTGCGCTGCAATATTCAGTTGAACTGTTGAATGGTTTTGCGGCTTGCGGTTGGCACGGTACGGTTCGGGGCTGAGGGGACGGATCGCTCAATGTTCACGCGGCGGGCCCCCGCGTTCGATCAGCGCATTGAGCAGTTCAATGGGCAGCGGGAACACGATGGTCGAGTTTTTATCGGCCGCGATGGTGGTGAGCGTTTGCAGATAACGCAGTTGCATGGCCTGCGGCTGTCGCGCGAGGCACTGCGCGGCCAGGAGCAGTTTTTCGGAGGCCTGAAGCTCGCCTTCCGCGTGGATCACCTTCGCGCGGCGCTCGCGTTCGGCTTCGGCCTGGCGCGCGATCGCGCGCACCATCGTTTCGTTGAGATCGACGTGCTTGATCTCGACGTTCGACACCTTGATGCCCCAGGCGTCCGTTTGCGAGTCGAGCGTTTTCTGGATGTCGGCGTTCAGTTGCTCGCGCTCGGCGAGCAGGGCGTCCAGCTCGTTCTTGCCGAGCACGGCGCGCAGCGTGGTCTGCGCGAGCTGGCTCGTCGCATCCATGTAGCGCGCGACCTGGATCACGGCCTTTTCCGGGTCCACCACGCGAAAGTAGACCACGGCGTTGACCTTCACCGACACGTTGTCGCGGGTGATGAGGTCCTGCGAGGGCACGTCGAACACCACGGTGCGCAGGTCGATGCGCACCGCCACCTGGACGACGGGAATGATGAGCACCAGCCCCGGCCCCTTGACCTTCCAGAAACGCCCCAGCATGAACACGACGCCGCGCTCGTATTCCTTGAAGATGCGGATCGACGAGATGGCGAGCAGCACCGCCAGCGCGACCAGAAGCCCCGTGAAGCCGAAGGTGTAGCCGATCATGTGCGTTCTCCCTCGTTTGGATTGACGCTTCGCGTTGCGTCGTGCAGCGGCGTGACGGTGAGCAGCAGGCCGCTGCGCGAGGTCACCCGCACGCGGCTGCCGGCCGCAAGCGGGGCGGCGCATGCCACGTGCCAGCGCTCGCCGTGCACGCGCGCCCAGCCCGTGGCCGAAGGCGCGGCGCCGGGGCGCGGGTCGGGGTGCAGGCCGTCGTCGATCACTTCGCCGATGCTGCCCACCAGCGCCTCCGCGCCGGTCACCACGGGCCGCCGCCGCGCGCGCAGCGCCACGCTCGACACGGTGGCGACGAACGCCGCGCCGCCGAGCGCGAGGCCCGCGACGAGCGGGATCGGGATGCCGTAGCCGGGCACGTCGGTATCGATCAGCATGAGCGCGCCGATCGCGAACGCCACGATGCCGCCGAAGCCGAGCACGCCGAAGGTCGGCAGGAACGCCTCCGCCACGAGGCAGGCGAGCCCGAGCAGCACGAGCGCGAGGCCCGCGTAGTTCACGGGCAGCAGTTGCATGGCGAAGAGGCCGACCAGCAGGCACGTTGCGCCCGCCACGCCCGGCAGCACGAAGCCCGGGTTCGCGAACTCGAAGAAGAGGCCGTAAATGCCGATCGTGAGCAGGATCAGCGCGACGTTCGGGTCGGCGATGATCGAGAGGAAATGGTTGCGCCAGTCGGGCGCGACGACTTCGAGCGGCGCATGGGCGGTCGCGAGGCGCACCGTGCCCGCGCTGGTCGTGGCGGTCCGGCCGTCGAGCTGGCGCGCGAGGTCGGCGGGGTCCTGCGCGATCAGGTCGATCACGTGCTGGTCGCGCGCTTCCTCGTCGGAGAGGCTCACCGCTTCGCGCACCGCGCGCTCGCCCCAGGCGGCGTTGCGCCCGCGCAGTTGCGCGAGGCCGCGAATGTAGGCGGCGGAATCGTGCATCACTTTACGGGTTTCCGTCGAGGCGGCGTCGTCGCCGTGTGCGGCCGAAGCGTCCGTGGGCCCCGAGGCTCCCGACGTGCCGGGTGCGCCAGGCTGGCCGCCAGGCGCGCCGCCCGCGCCGATGCCCAGTTGCACCGGCGAGGCCGCGCCGAGGTTGGTGCCCGGCGCCATGGCCGCGAAATGGCTGGCGTAGACGATATAGGTGCCCGCGCTCGCGGCGCGCGCGCCGCCGGGCGCGACGAACGTCGCGACAGGCACCGGCGAAGCGAGGATGGCCTTGATGATCTGACGCATCGACGTGTCGAGGCCGCCGGGCGTATCGAGTTCGAGAATGGCGAGCGGCGACCGCTCGCGCGCGGCGCGTTCGAGCGTGCGGACGATGAAATCGGCGCTCGCGGGCCCGATCGCGCCGTTCACGGTCATGACGACGACGGGCCGCGTGACGGCAGACGCCGTCTGCGCCGCCGCCACGGCGGCCCACGCGACGAGCAGCGCGACGAACAGCAAGGCGCGCGCAAGCCGCGCCGCTAGCGGATGGTGCGGATGAAGGTGCGGAGCCTCGTGCACCGCGGCAGGCGAGGGGCGATGATCGCGCATCGGGACGTCCGGGCCGCGCGCGCCGGCGCGCTCCGGTTCGCAGATGGGGCAAGAGCCGATACTTCAAGAGTAGGCGCTTTCCGCGCAAAGCGCGAACCGGCCCGAAAGCCTGCCGGGCGTGGCGCGACAGCCTGGTTGCGCTGCTGTGGAGGCGATCGGGGAATCGGGAATGGGGCGCGCTCTGGATCGTGCGCGCAGGCAGCTACACGGCGAGCGTGTGCCTCATCACGACATGATTGGCAATGCCTGGGAAATGGACGATGGAACCACGCGACGGCGCTGATGGCCGGCGAGGCTGGCTCGCGCCCATGCGTGCGCAAGGTTCCGGCCACACCAGGACGGCGGGCCGATGCGCCGCGCCCGACGCCTCGCTGATCGAGGCGTGGTTGCGCGCGGCGACATGTTCGACCGCGCGGGGCGGTCGCAGTACGACGCGATTAGTACCAGCGACGCTGGGCTTCAGCGAGCAGTTCGCAGTATTCCAGGTGCCGGTTCAGCGCCTCGACGCTGAGACGACGCAGTCCAGCCAGGATTCGAGCCACATTTTCGACGATTGCACCCATGATTTCCTCTTCGCTAGGGTAGTTACCTAAGGGATAACCCTAATTATAGAGATCTCAGGCGAGATTGCAAGGTGTGACGGGGCAATGTGTGCGGTGCAGCAACACTTTTAATGCGGCCCTTTAATGCCGGAAAGAGGGCCGCGCAAACACAAACGGCCCTTCTTGTATCGCTCTGTATCTGCCGCTGCGCCCGACACGCACGCTTGCAAAAAGCGGCCTGGCCGCAAACAAGCCAGATACATGGCGGCGTTCAAATGTCTCCTACGCAAGGTTGATTCATAACAGTGCGTTAGCCAGTCAACCCACCTCAGGAGAATCACCATGAAGCTTGCTCAATCGTTCGCCGCCGCCGCGCTTGCCGCTCTCGTTGCCGTTCCCGCACTTTCGTTCGCGCAGTCGTCGCAGCCGCTGACCCGCGCCGAGGTGAAGGCCGAACTCGTGCAACTCCAGAAGGCGGGCTACCAGCCGGCCGCCGACAACACGCAATATCCCGCCAACGTGCAAGCCGCGCTGGCTCGCGTGAGCGCCGTGAGCGCTGAAAACGGCGCGGCCGCTGCGGCGTTCGGCGGCGTTGAGCAAGGCGCCACGGCGGCAGGCAGCCGCGCGGCCGCGCACGCCGTGTCGACGCCCTCCCGCGGCGATGTGGCCGGCCAGGACGTGCTGGGTCTCGAACCCATCTACGCGCACTCGTAATGCGCCGGGGCTCACCCGCGAGGCTTGCCCGGTTGCGGCGAGCTTCGCGGCTGTGCCGGGCATGATTGCCCGGTGCGTCCGCATTTTCTTCGAATTAATAAGGATGCCGAACATAATGCGGGTATCAGCACGCACCGCCTCACGTCAAAATCTCGCACGAGCGCTGCTGGTATGATGGTCTTAACGGCCGGCGCGCCATGCGCCCGCCTGTCATTGCGCGAATCGCGCGCGCCCGTCAGCTCGCATGAGGTCCCCATGTCGAGAACCCCGATCCCCTCTCAAGTTCGCCCACGCATGATCCTGTTCAGCGCCCGCCAGTACGACATCGACACGTTCACCGACGCCAACACGGCGTTCCAGTACGACCTGCACTTCCAGGAATCGCATCTCGACGCCGACACGGCCGTGCTCGCCGACGGCTACGACGTGGTCTGTCCGTTCGTGAACGACACGGTGGACGCCGCCACACTCGAGCGTCTGCACAAGGGCGGCACGCGGCTCATCGCGCTGCGCTCGGCGGGCTTCAATCACGTCGATCTGCCGGCGGCGCAGCGGCTTGGCATCACGGTCGTGCGCGTGCCCGCGTATTCGCCGCATGCGGTGGCCGAGCATGCGGCCGGGCTGATCCTCGCGCTCAACCGCAAGTTGCCGCGCGCCGTCGCACGCACGCGCGAAGGCGACTTCTCGCTCAACGGACTGCTCGGTTTCGATTTGTATGGCAAGACGGTTGGCGTAGTTGGCACGGGCATTATCGGCCGGTGTTTCGCGCGCGTCATGGCGGGCTTCGGCATGCAGGTGCTCGCCCACGATCCGGGCGAGCCTTCCGCCGAGCTGCTCGCGCTGGGCGCGCGCTATGTGCCGCTCGACGCGCTGCTCGCGCAGTCGGATGTGGTGAGTCTGCATTGCCCGCTGGTGCCGGCCACGCGTCATTTGATCGACAGGAACGCGCTCGCGAAGATGAAGCGCGGCGCCATGCTGATCAATACCGGGCGCGGCGGACTCGTGGAAAGCAGCGCGCTCGTCGAGGCGCTCAAGAGCGGCCAGTTGGGCCACCTCGGCCTCGACGTGTACGAGGAAGAGGGCGGCCTCTTCTTCGAGGATCATTCCGATACGCCGCTACAGGACGACGTGCTCGCGCGCCTCCTGATGTTCCCGAATGTGATCGTCACGTCGCACCAGGCGTTCTTCACGCGCGAGGCGATGAACGAAATTGCGCAGACCACGCTGCGCAATGTGAAGGCCTGGCGTGACGGCGCGCCCTGCAATCTCGTGGACGCGCCGCACGCATAACATCGGTCACGCAACGCTCAGGCTTCGGCCACCGAAAGCGTGACGTCGATATTGCCGCGCGTCGCCTTCGAATACGGGCAGATCTGGTGCGCCGTTTCCACGATGCGTTGCGCCGTTTCGCGATCGACGCCGGGCAGGCTCACGTTCAGGCGTGCGCGCAGCGAGAACGCGTCGTCGGCGTTGACGAGATCGATCTCGGCGTCCACGGCCACGTCGCGCGGCAGCGTCGTGCCGAGCTTGCCCGCCGCGCGGCCCATCGCGCCGATGAAGCAGGCCGACCAGCCCGCCGCGAACATCTGCTCCGGGTTTGTGCCCGGCGCGCTCGAACCGGGGGGCGAGAGCTTGACGTCCAGACGGCCGTCGTTGCTGCGCGCCGCGCCGTCGCGGCCGCCGGTGGTGTGGGTCTTGCCGGTGTACAGCACTTTTTCCGCGTTGCTCATGATGGTGATCTCCTGATGGGGTTTCAGTGAAACGATGGGGGCTTCGGTTGCGATCCGGTTACGGGCGTAGCTGCCGGGTTTAGCTGCCGGGCTCAGTTGCCGGACTTAGCTGCCGCGATAAAGCTGGTTGATTGCGGCAAGCTGGCCGTCGTGCTGCGCCTGCACCAGTTCCTGGCGGACCTGAGCGCGGGTGATCTTCGCGTTCGCGGCGTTGCTGGCGGGCGTCCAGACCTGGCTTGCCTGAACTGACGGTTGTGCGGCGCTCGCCTGGGCGGGCATGGCGGCGAAAACCGGAGCGGCGGCGGCGAAAGTGACGGTGGCGGCAAAGGCGAGGGCGAGCTTCGAGACGTTCATGGTGTTCTCCTGAAAAGGGGGAGGTTGGCAATCCATCCGGTCATCGGTCGCACGCGCCGCGTTACGGTGGGGAAGGTGGGCTTTCCCGGCGGGCGTTCAGCAGATTCCGGCGTTGATGCATTACAACCACCGGAGGTATCTGGCGTGTTTCACGAACGCCGCGTTTTGCAATGGCGTGTATCTGTGCGCGGCGCTTATACATTGCGATACAAACGCGCGCTACACACCCGCTGCGCTGCCTAGGGCGCGAGCGCCTGCAAGGCGCTGACGAAGCGCTTGTCCGTGAGGTAGGCGACATTGAAGCGGCAAAAACCCGAAACCGTATCGGTCCCTGGCGAAAACACGGCGCCCGGCGCGAGAATCACGCCGCGCTCCAGCAGCGCTTTCGCGAGCGGCATCGAATCGGGCCAGCCCGGCAGCGACGCCCAGAGATAGAGGCTCTGGTCGCTCACCTTGAAGATATCCGCGCCGAGCTTGCGCAGCGCGTTGACGGCCGCGTCCGTCGCGCGGCGCAGCTTTTCCTGGAGATGGTTCGTGTGACGCAGGAAGTGCCCGTCGCTCACGATGGCGTCGACGGTGCGCTCGCAGTATTCGGAACTGCTCACGTGCACGAGCATTTTCACGTCGGCCAGGTCGCTTGCGAGCGCCGTGTTGCAGGCGAGAAAGCCCACGCGCAGCGCGGCGGAAACGGACTTCGAGAAACTGCCGATATAGATGGTGCGCCGCAATTGGTCGAGCGTGGAAATGCGCGTGAGCGAGCGCGGCCGCAGGTCGGCCAGCGCGTCGTTCTCCACGATCACGAGGTCGTGGGCCTCGGCCAGTTGCAGGATGCGATGCGCCTTCGCGGCACTCGTGTCGGTGGCCGTGGGATTGTGGCCGACCGACTGCGTGAAAAAGAGCCTGGGCCGATGCTCGACGAGGCAGCGTTCGAGCGCGGCGACGTTCGGGCCGTCCACCTCGCGCGGCACGCCCACGATATGCGCGCCGCTGAGCTTGAGGCGGCCGAACAGCGGGTAATAGCCGGGATCGTCGACGAGCACGGTGTCGCCCGGTTTCACGAAATAGCGCAGCACGAGGTCCATGGCCTGGTTCGCGCCGTGGGTCAGCACGATCTGCGAGGGCGGCGCCTCGATCTCGTAGCCCGCGAGCTTTTGCTGCAACGACTGGCGCAGCGGCAGATAACCGAAACGGCTGCCATAACGGAACAGTGAAGCGACGCCCGTGCGCACCACGCGCTGGTGGTACTGGTCGAGCCGCGTTTCCTCCAGCCATTCGATGGGCGGAAAGCCTTCGCCCAGATTGAGCACGTCGGGATTCGTCTGCAACTGCTCGCGCATGAGCCACACGGTGTCCATGGCGCGGTCGAGCGAGCGGGCTTCTTCCACTTCCGTCGCCACCTTCACGCGTCGCGCGACATAGAAGCCCGAACCGCGGCGCGGCTCGATCAGCCCGCTTGCCGTGAGCATTTCGAACGCGCTGATCACGGTGTTCTTCGAGCAACCCGAAGCGGCTGCGTATTCGCGGATGGAGGGCAGCCGCGTGCCCGCAGCGAGCACGCCTTCTTCGATCTGTTTGGCGAGGTTGTCCGCCATCGCGCTGGAGAGGCTGGCTTTTGCGCGCTGTGCATGCAGGGTCATCGTCGCGGCCCGAAGAGAGGGAAGTGTTACGGGTACAGTCGAGCAACTGTAGTGCTTAACTGTACCTTTCAAATGGGTACGGCACGCCTATTATTGGACCTTTCAAAAACGGCCGCAAGCGTCGATTGCGCAATGCGGCCTCTCCATTCACGAGTGAGACGAAAGAGTCATGGTCATTCAATCCGAGCTGCCGAAATTCCGTGCACTGAGCCCTGAAGCGCGCCTCGCGCACATTGGCGAGGCCGTTGGGCTGAGCGAGGCCGAACTCGCGCAACTGGCGCAGCCCGGCGCACTGCCGCTCGCCACGGCCAACGGCATGATCGAGAACGTGATCGGCACGTTCGAGCTGCCGCTCGCCGTGGCCGGCTACTTCCAGATCAACGGCAAGGACGTGATCGTGCCGATGGCCGTGGAGGAACCCTCGATCGTTGCGGCCGCATCGTTCATGGCGAAGCTCGCACGTGAAGGCGGCGGGTTCCGCACGTCGAGCACGGGGCCGCTCATGCGCGCCCAGGTACAGATCGTGGGCGTGAGCGATCCGTATGGCGCGCGCCTTGCCATCCTCAAGCACAAGGACGAACTGATCGAGCTTGCCAACAGCCGCGACAAGGTGCTGATCGGCCTTGGCGGCGGCTGTCGCGACATCGAGGTGCATGTGTTTCCCGATACGCCGCGCGGCGCCATGATCGTGGCGCACCTGATCGTCGACGTGCGCGACGCGATGGGGGCGAACACGGTCAACACGATGGCGGAGTTCGTGGCCGGGCGCGTGGAGGAGATCACGGGCGGCAAGGTGCGCCTGCGCATCCTCTCCAATCTCGCCGACCTGCGCCTCGCGCGCGCCCACGTGCGCTATTCGCCGCACACGCTCGCCACCAGCGAGTATTCGGGCGAGGAAGTGATCGACGGCGTGATCGAGGCGTATGAATTCGCCGCGATCGATCCGTACCGCGCCGCGACGCACAACAAAGGCATCATGAACGGCATCGACCCGGTGATCGTCGCGACGGGCAACGACTGGCGCGCGGTGGAAGCGGGCGCGCATGCGTTTGCGAGCCGCAGCGGCCGCTATACCTCGCTCACGACGTGGGAAAAGGCGGCCAACGGCGATCTGGTGGGCACGATCGAAATGCCGATGCCGGTCGGACTCGTTGGGGGCGCAACGAAAACGCATCCGCTCGCGCGGCTCGCGCTCAAGATCATGGATGTGAAGTCGGCGCAGGAACTGGGCGAGATCGCGGTGGCCGTGGGCCTTGCGCAAAACCTCGGCGCGCTGCGCGCGCTCGCGACCGAAGGCATCCAGCGCGGCCATATGGCGCTGCACGCACGCAACATCGCGCTCGCGGCGGGCGCGACGGGCGCCGATATTGACTGGGTAGTCAAGAAAATGATAGCGTCGATGGACGTTCGCACCGACTTCGCCGTGGAAGCCCTGGCGGGTCCGCGCAATGCGTAAGCGACGTCGTCACACAAGCCGCCCTTGAGGTTGTCGCGGCGGTCATCCCTGGCGCAGCGCGGTTCGCCGCGCGCGCGTTGAAGGCGCACATTGAAGAAAGACGTGAAGCGAATTCGCGAACGGAAATCTTTGGCGAGTGCCTTGGGGCAGTAACGGAGGGCGCGCATCATCGCGCGTTTCCCCGCATAACACTCCGTACAGGAGGAGACAAATGGAACAAGCCAGTGGAGGCGTCGCTTCGGCGTCGACGAACGGCCTGCGCTCACGCACGCAAGCGGGTGCACCGGCGCTCGCCGAAGTGTGGGGCGATACGGTCGATCTCAGGCATCTCGCGTGGTCGGTCGTGCTCGGCGTGGGCATCAGTCTTGGCGCGTTCGAGCTGGGCCGCGTGGCGCTTGCCTCGATCGTTGCGGACGCAGCGATTGCGCGCGCCTATGCGATGCTCATCGGCCTTGGCGGCTGCCTCGCGGCGGGCGCGTTGTGCGCCGTGCTGTTCAAGCCCAAACGAGTCGTGGTCGATCAGGCCGTGGACGAAGCGGACCGCATGGAAGTGCTCAGGCAACTCGCCGAGGAGCACGGCGGCCTCGGCAAGCTCTCGGACCTGCCCGCGAGCGCGCGCGCGGAGTTGAAGGAGCTTGGCCTGCTCGATCTCTTCGCCGCGGCGGAGTTGGCTGAGGAGGCAGGCACCGCAACGAGACACACGGCGGTGCAAAAAGCGGCGCACGCGGGAGAACGATCATGACCGAACTCCTCCAGGCGCTTCCTGCCGCGCTCATCATGGGGCTGATCGGCGCCGTCGTGTTCGCGGCCATCGGCCTCGTTTCGGGCACCGACGAAACCACGACGCTCGCACCGCTCACCTTGCTGGTCGCGCTGCTCGGCGTGCCGGCCGCCGGCGTGTTCACGTTCTTTCTCGCGGGCGCCGTGGCCAAGCACATGACGCATGCCATTCCCACCGCGCTGCTCGGCATTCCCGGCGACACGATGGCCGCGCCGCTGCTCGGCGAGGCGACGAAACTGCGCGCGCTGGGCGTGCCGCATATCGCGCTGCGCAAGATGATCTCCGGCGCCATCGTGGCGGCGTTCGTCGCGCTGCCGCTCGCCGTGCTGTTCGCGATCATGCTCGCGCCGTTCGGCAAGTTCATCGCGAGCGCGGCGCCGTGGGTGTTCCTGCTCGCGGCGCTCGGCATTGCGTGGTCGTCGGCGGGACGCTGGGCGAGCGTGCTTTTGCTGATCCCGTTCGTGCTCCTGATCGTCGGCTTGCAGGCGCTCACCGGTCATTATGGCGTGCACCTGAGCGTGAGCTACTTTCTCGGCATCGCGATTGGACCGCTGATTGCCGATCTGTTCTCCGTGCTCTCGCCGGTGGAGCAGCGGCGCATGCGGCGCGAGAACGTGTCGCGCTTTGCGCTCGCGCCCGACCTCAAGGGGTGGAGCGGTTACTTTCCCAATCCGCTCAAGGTGCTCGACCGGCAGCAAACGGCATGGACCGTGGGCACGGCCGCCGTCTCGAGCGCGACCTTCGTGTTCAGCCCCGTCGCGATGACGGTCTTGATGGGGGAAGTCGTGGGCGCGCGCATCCGTCATGCGTACCAGCGGCTGACCACGGTCATCGCCGTGCGTAACGGCGTGACCGAGGCGACCTATATTGCCGAGGCGCTGATTCCGCTGATCGCCTTCGGCCTGCCGCTGAGTCCGGTGGCTGCTGGCCCCGCAGCGCCGCTTTTCAACGCGCCGCCGCGCTTCTCGGTACACACGGCCACGGGGCAGATCGTCAATCTGCATACGCTCATGACCACGTGGCAGTTTCTCGCGTTCGGCCTGCTGTCCGTGCTGCTTGCCGCGCTGATCGCGTATCCGCTCGCGATGAACTACGCCCACCGCGCCGCCTCGTTCGTCGCGCGCAAGCTCAGCCATGAAGCGATCATCGCGACGTTCGCGGGGCTCATCGTCGTGATCAGCGTGTGGGAAGGGCAGTGGCTCGGGCTCGCCGTGATCCTCACGGTCGGGCTGTTCGGCGGGCTGCTCTCGCGCGTGTTCGCGTTCAATACCGGCGTGCAGTTCATGGGCTACTACGTGGCCGTGCTCAGCGTGCCGCAAATCGTCAAGCTCTTCTGAGTCGACCCGCCTGAATGGCGGCGAACATGCAGGCCTTGCGTGTTCGCCGCCGCGTTCCCGCGTATTTCTTCAAGCCTGGGCTCCCGTTCGGCATTGCCGGAATCGCTGCGTGAGCCGCGCTCGCATGGCTTCGCCGCGCGCGGTTCACACGCGTTTTTGATTCGCTTTGTGTATGTGCTTGACGCAGACACACTGCGATACAAAGCGATTTTCAGGCTCGGCTATAAATTCACCGAGGCGCTTTTGCCCGCCCGCCACCCGCGCGATCGACCGATCGGCCGGCGTTGGCGAAATCACGAGGCCATGCCGTCCGGGCGCGGCCCGCATGCAGACAACAAGGAGAATTACTCATGTCAGATCCCGTCAACGTCCGGCGTCGCCGCCTGCTCGGCACCACCCTGGCCGGCCTCACGCTCGCGGACTTCGCATTCGGCGGCATGGCGCACGCGCAGTCGGCCGGCCAGGGTGGCGCCGGGCAGGGCAACTCGCGCACGGGCGGCAGCGCGTCGTTCGGCCCGCTCAAGCAGATCGATGCCGGCCTGCTCAACGTGGGCTATGCCGAGGCGGGACCGAAGAACGGCCCGGTGGTGTTCCTGCTGCACGGCTGGCCGTACGACATCTACAGCTATGTGGAAGTCGCGCCGATGCTCGCGGCCGCGGGTTATCGCGTGATCGTGCCGTATCTGCGCGGCTACGGCACCACGCGCTTTCTTTCCGCCGACACGGTGCGCAACGGCCAGCAGGCCGTGACCGCCGTGGATATCGTCGCGCTCATGGACGCCCTGAAGATCGATCAGGCCGTGTTCGGCGGCTACGACTGGGGCGCGCGCACGGCGGACATCATCGCGGCGTTGTGGCCCGAACGCGTGAAGGGGCTCGTTTCGGTGAGCGGCTACCTCATCGGCAGCCAGGAGGCGAACCGCAAGCCGCTGCCGCCGAAGGCCGAACTCCAGTGGTGGTATCAGTTCTACTTCACGACCGAGCGCGGTGCGCAAGGCTACGCCGCGAATCGCGACGCCTTCAACAAGCTGATCTGGCAACTCGCCTCGCCGAAATGGAACTTCGACGACGCGACCTACGCGCGCTCGGCGGCGTCGTTCGACAATCCCGACCACGTGGCCGTGGTGATTCACAACTACCGCTGGCGTCTCGGGCTGGCGCAGGGCGAGTCGAAGTACGACGCCCTCGAACAGCGCCTTGCCGCCGCGCCGCCCATCACGGTGCCGACCATCACGCTGGAAGGCGACGCCAATGGCGCGCCGCATCCCGAGCCCGCCGCCTACGCGAAGAAGTTCACGGGCAAGTACCTGCACCGGAATATCGACGGCGGCATTGGCCACAACCTTCCGCAGGAGGCGCCCAGGGAGTTCGCACAGGCCATCCTGCAAGTCACCCACTTGTGACCGGAGGGCGGCGATGCAAAGCTTGTTCAAGCGTCGCGCGCGTATCGCGCTCGCGGGTGTCGTGGGTCTGGCGGGACTCGTGGGCGGCATGGCGGCATGGGCCGAACAGCACGCGCAAACCGAGGCGCTCGCGGCGTCACCGATATACGGCGTGACGATCCCACCGGGCTACCGCAAGTGGGAAATGATCGCGCCCGCTGAGGAAGCCGCGCCGCTCGACGAATTGCGCGTGGTGCTCGGCAATCCGGTGGCGATCAAGGCCATCGAGAATTCGACGCTGCCGTTTCCGGACGGCTCGATACTTGTGAAGCTCGCCTACAAACGCAAGCAGTCCGACGAGTTCGCGCCCGCAACGGTGCCGGGGCAGGCCACGACCGTGCAGGTCATGGTGAAGGACTCGCGGCGCTACGCGTCGACGGGCGGCTGGGGATTCGGGCGCTTCGTGAACGGCGTGCCCGCCGACCTGGCGCAGCACCAGACCTGCTTCGCGTGTCACGCGTCGCGCGTGAAGAATCACGATTTCGTGTTTACGCGCTTCGCGCCTTGATGGCGTTGCGGGCAAAGCGGCGTGACCGTCATGGCACGCCGCGTCGCTTTTTCACTCGCTTTGATCAGGAATCCTTCTCATGATGTCAGGATGAGGATCGTGGAAGATGATTCATTGCGCAGACCCGTTGCGGCTTTCAGCGACTTCCGACTCGAAACGAGAGAGTCAACTGGAGGGCACGGCGACGCAACGTGATCAACGCTGTGTCACCACGCCCGCCGCCCTTCGCTCAACCCTGCTTGCCATCGATGCCGAGCAACTGGCGGATCTTCTGTTCCGTCTGTGCGTAATTGCCCTCGCCGAAATGGGTATAAACGAGCTTGCCGTTCTGGTCGATGAGATAAACCGCCGGCCAGTACTGGTTGCCATAGGCGTTCCACGTCGCATAGCTGTTGTCCTGCGCGACCGGATAGGTAATGCCGTATTGCTGAATGGCTTTCTTCAGGTTGGCGGTGTCGCGTTCGAACGAATACTCGGGCGTATGCACGCCGACCACCACGAGTCCCTTGTCGCGATAGCGGGCGTCGAGCTCCTTGATATGCGGGATCGTGTGCGCGCAGTTGATGCAGTCGAAGGTCCAGAAGTCGACCAGCACGACCTTGCCATGCAACTGCTTGAGGTCGAGCGGCGCGCTGTTGATCCAGTTGTTGAGGCCGGTGAAGTTGGGCGCGCTCGCGCCGGTTTGCAGCGCGGCCGGGCCACCCGACGGTTCGTCGGCGGCGGCGAAGGCGGCGAGCGTGGCGGTGGCGGCGAGGCCGACGGCGACGGCGGCGATCTTGAGGCGTGAAAGCATGGCGGTTCTCCTGTTGAGTGGACAGACGAGCGTATTGGAACGCGCCCACGTATCTGGCGAATGTCCCGCCAGGCTGCGCTTGAAACATAGTGTGTCACTTCGGAGCCGCGATACGTTGGGATACATTTCGCGCCTCGCGTCGCCTTGCTGCGCCGGGCCCGGCGCGGTTTTGTATCGGCGTGTATCCGCGCGCGGGCGCGACACACGCGCTTGCAAAACGCGCCGTTCGCGGACATGCCCGCGATACACGCGCACGCTGGAATACCGGACATGGCGTGTCCCGCCGACTTTTGTCTGGAGACCGAAATCATGTTGCTCGTCGTCATCGCATTCGTGGGCGGTGCGTTCACCGTGCTGAGCCCCTGCATCCTGCCCGTCGTGCCGTTCGTGTTCGCGCGCTCCGACGAGCCGTTCTCGACCGGCCGCCTGCCGATGCTGCTCGGCCTCGCGGGCACGTTCGCGCTGCTCACGGGGCTCGGCGCCGCCGGCCTGAACGGCGCGGCACAGTTGAGCCAGTACGGGCGCTGGATCGCGCTCGCGCTTTTCGCGCTGTTCGGCGCGGCGCTGCTCTTTCCCGCGCTCGCCACGCGCCTTGCCGGCCCGCTCACGACACTCGCCGACCGCTTCATGGCGCGTTCGCAGGAGGGGGGCGCTTCGCGCCGCATCGGCTCCGCCGCGCTGCTCGGCGCGGCCACGGGTCTGCTCTGGGCGCCGTGCGCCGGGCCGATCCTCGGGCTGATCCTGACCGGCGCGGCGCGCCACGGCGTGACCTGGCAAACATGGGCCGCGCTCGCCGCCTACGCCGTGGGCGCCGCAGGGTCGCTTGGCGTGGTGGCCGGTCTTGGCCAGCGCGCGATGGCCTCGCTCAAGCGCTCGCTGGGTCTCGGCGAACATGTGCGCCGTGCGATGGGTGCGCTCGTGCTGCTCACGGTCGGCGCGATCGCGTCTGGCGTGGATACGCGCTTGCTCGCACTCGTGCCGGGTGCGCCGACCGACGGCGTGGAGTCGCGTCTGGTGGCCTTGCTGGCCGCGCCTGCCGCGGCAAAGCCAACGCGACAAGCGCAGCAAGCCGCGCAAACTACTGAATCGGCAGAATCGACGCAATCTGTGGAACCGGCGGTTTCAGCGCAGCCCGCACGCGCCGGAAACGAGGCGCTTTCGAACCGGAACGCGCAGCGACCCCACCTCGTGCGCGTGTCGCTGAGCGCGCCGCAGTCCGCGCTGCCGGTGGAAGGCCGCCTGCCTGCGTTCGACGGCGCGAACACGTGGCTCAATTCCGCGCCTTTGACGCCCGAAGCGCTGCGCGGCAAGGTCGTGGTGGTCAACTTCTGGACCTACTCGTGCATCAACTGTTTGCGAACCTTGCCGTATCTGAAGACATGGGCCGAGCGTTATCGTGACGACGGCCTCGTCGTGATCGGCGTGCACACGCCGGAATTCGGCTTCGAGCACGACACCGCCAACGTGAAGCGCGCGCTGGCGAACCTGGGCATCCGCTACCCCGTGGCCATCGACAACGACTATCGCGTGTGGAACGCGTTCGGTAATCAGTACTGGCCGGCGTTCTATATCGTCGATGGCCAGGGCCGCGTGCGTTATCACCACTTCGGCGAAGGCGGCTACGCGGACGCCGAACAGGCAATCCGGCAATTGCTGGCCGACAACGGCCACGCCGCGCCCGGCGTTGCGCCGCAGCCACCGCAGCCGACAGCGGCAAGCGGTGCGCTCGCACCGGCGGACGAGCGCGATATCGGCTCGGGCGAAACGTACGTCGGATACCGCGAGGCGCAGGGCAACGCCAATACGCCGCGCGTGCAGGCCGATGCCGCCACGGCGTACACGCCGCCCCCGGTGCTCGGCCTGAACGAGTGGGCGTTCGGCGGGCAGTGGAACGTAGGCGCGGAGTCGGCCGTGGCGGCCGCCCCGCAGGCGAGCATCGCCTATCGATTCCACGCGCGCGATCTGCATCTGGTGCTCGCGCCCGGCGCCGACGGCAAGCCCGTGCGCTTTCGCATCAGCATCGACGGCGCGCCGCCGGGCGCCGCGCATGGCGCCGATGTCGCCGCCGACGGCACCGGCGTCGCCACGAGCGCGCGCCTGTATCAGCTCGTGCGCCAGGCCGGGCCGGTCGCGGATCACACCTTCGAGATCCGCTTCCTCGATCCGGGCGCGCACGTCTACACCTTCACGTTCGGCTGATGCGCCAGCCGCGTCTCGCGCCGCGCCACCGTGCTTTCGCGAGCACGGTGGCGTTTGCATTCAGGCTTGTGTGCTTACGCCCGCACGGCGCCGCCCGAGGGGTTTTGTAGCGCAATGTATCTGCGAGCGATACGGACACGTTCGCATGCAATCGGCCACCGAAACGGAAACACGGCAGATACATCGGGGCGTTCAAATACATCTACGCCAGCTCGATACACCGCTCGCGTTGCACAGAACCCGATTCACCTGAATTGATCCGATTGATCCGGTTGCCAGTCCACTTCACATTTTTGGAGAACGTCATGAAAGCCCTCAAGCTCCTCGCCCTTGCGGCACTCGCCGCCGCTCCGGTCCTTTCGTTCGCGCAGTCGAGCCAGCCCGTCACGCGTGCCCAGGTGCGCGCCGAACTGGTTCAACTGCAACAGGCCGGCTACAACCCCGCAGCCGACGAAACGCAATACCCCGCGAACATCCAGGCCGCACTGGTTCGCGTGGAAGCGAATCAGGTCGCGCAGCAAGCCGCTTCGGCCTCGTATGGCGGCGTGGTGGGCGCAACGTCGGCATCGTCGGCAGCGGCTACCGGCACGCATCGTCGCGACGCTTCGGCCGCAAGCGGTGCGCAGGACGACGTTCCCGGTCTCGGCCCGATCTACGCGCACTCGTAATGCACCCGGCGTCCCGCGTCTGGTTTGCACTCCGTAGCATTGTCGCCTGACGCGCGCGCCCACTCCCACAAAACCCGATCCACCCGACAAGAGAAGAGAGAACAACGATGGCTTCGATCAAGCAGATAGTCGCGTCCGTGGCGATGCTCGGCGGACTGTTCGCGTTGCAGCCGGCGCACGCCGCGCCGCCGCAGGACCTCAAGGGCACCAACGTCGTGCTCGTGCACGGCGCGTTCGCCGACGGCTCCAGCTGGAACCGCGTGATTCCACTGCTCGAAGCGCGCGGTCTGCATGTGGTGGCGGTGCAAAACCCGCTCAGCTCGCTCGCTGACGACGCCGCGGCCACGAAGCGCGTGATCGACCAGCAGAAGGGGCCGGTCGTGCTGGTGGGCCATTCGTGGGCCGGCGTGGCGATCAGCGAGGCGGGCAACGACGAGAAGGTGAAGTCGCTCGTGTACGTGGCGGCGTTCGCGCCCGACAACGGCCAGTCGATCGCCGATATCACGCAGGGCCAGCCGGCCGCGCCCTGGGCGAGCGAGTTGCGCAAGGACTCGGCGGGCTATCTCACGCTCTCCGACAAGGCGATTCGCGACGACTTCGCGCCCGACCTGACGCCCGCCGAGCAACGTGTGGTCGCGGCGACCCAGGGGCCGTGGTACGGCGGCTGCATCTCGGAGAAGGTCACGCAGGCCGCGTGGCACGCCAAGCCTTCGTACTTCGTGGTGACGGCGCGCGACCGCATGATCGACCCCGCGCTCCAGGAAGCGATGGCCAGGCATATCGGCGCGACCGTCACGCGTGTGAACGGCAGCCACGTGTCGATGCTGAGCCAGCCGAAGGCGGTGGCCGACGCGATCATCGAAGCCGCCGAGCACGCGAAAAGCGACACCCAGTAAGGGCTGTGCCGGGCATGCAAACCAGTCGGGACCGCGCGCCGCGCGGGCGGACAGTCCCGCGTCCGTCTGGTGACACGATTCCCGCTGCGCTAACAAGTGAGTGAAGTGTTCAGGGTACAGTTGACTGTCTGTAGTGGCGATCTGTACCTTTAAAAAGGGTACGGTGTGCTTATCATGCGTGCATCCGCAGACAGTCGTCGCCGCGGCAACAGGAGAACGAAGATGATCGTGTATCCGGCTGGCCGAAATGACGCTCGAATGGAAGCGCTTCCACACCGGCGCACCGCACCGCAGAAGGCACCCCGGCTGCCTGCCTGGGCCGGTGCCGCCACGGTCTTGACGGCGGCCATGTGCGGGTACTGCGCATACGCCGAAACGCTCGCGCCGTGGTCCGTGCTCGCGCCAATCGGCTTGCCGCTGATTGCGCTGAGCGTGCTGGCAATCGGGCTCGCCGCCTTCACGGCGCAGCGCTTCGCAATGCAGGCCGCCGCCATCGCCCGTCTGGCGGCCGCACTCGAGCAGGACAGCCCGGAAGCGGACACCACGCCGTTGGCCGAGTGCGGCACGGCAAGCGTCGCGCGTCTTGCTCGCGCCATCAATCGCGTGGCGCGTCAGCGCGCGGCGCGCCAGGCCGAACTGCTGCATGTGCTCGCCGCCTACGCGCACGATCAGCGCACGCCGCTCACGCGTATGAACCTGCGCTGCGAACTGCTCGACGACGCGCCGCTGCGCGAGGCCCTGCTGCGCGATCTCGCGGAGATGGGCCGCCTCGTCGAGGCGAACCTGTCGTGCGCGAAGCTGCAATGCAGCGCCGAGGAACCGGTGAGCCGCGTGGACGCGGACAGCCTGCTCGACACCCTCGTGGACGACTACCGCGACGCGGGCCGCACCGTGGAGCGGGAAGGGCGCGTGGGGTGTCCCGTCGTGACGTGTCCGCATGCGCTGCGCCGCGTGCTCATGAACCTGATCGACAACGCCTTGCGCTACGGCACCGATGTGCGGCTGTGCGTGCGGGTCGAAGCGCGCCGCCTCGTGCTGGCCGTGGTGGATTCGGGGCCGGGCATCGCACACGCGCAAATGGACGCCGTCTTCGCGCCCTGGTACCGTGCGCCCGAAACGGCGGCCGCGACCTGCGGCTCGGGGCTCGGCCTCGCCATCGCGCGACGCCTCACGCGGGCCATGCGCGGCGAGCTGCATCTGGAGAACCGCCGCAGCGGCGGCCTCGAAGCGCGGCTCACGCTGCCGCTCGCCGTTTGAAGCTGGCCTGAACACAGCGTGAACGGATATAGGGGCGCTTTCATGTCGCGCAGGGTGCACGGGCTGATAATCTGCTCACTTCCGTCATTGTCCGGAACCACCGCCGTGCGCCCATCCAGTGCTCTCTTCATGCTCGTCGGCGTCCTGCTCGCTTCGGCGGGCTATGGCGCGACGTTCCTGTTCTCGATGCATGTGAGGGCCATCGGCGGCACCGACATCAATACGGGCGTCACGCTCGCGGGCGCGGCGCTCGGCACCTTCGTGGGCGTGTCGCTCACTGGCTGGCTCGCGCACCATGTGGGCGCGGCGCGCATGGCCGCGCTCGCCGCGCTGTGCGTGGGTGCGGGCGTGGTGAGCTTCGCGCTGATCGAAACCGTGAGTCGCTTCGACGTGCTGCCCGGCTTTCTCGTCGGCTTCGGCTGGGGCGCGTTCTGCCTCGCCGCGCCCATGGCGCTCGCCGAGCGCACGAGCGACGCCGACCGCGGCCTCTGGTTCCTGCGCTTCGCAACCGTGCAGATGACGGGCATAGGCGGCACCCCGGCGCTCGCCGCCTTCGCGATCCGCTTCTGGCGCATGCCGCTTGGCGGCGTGCTCTACGTGATTGGCGGGCTGTGCGTGGTCGCGGCCCTGATGCTGGAGATCTTCGGCCGTCTCGCGCCGCATGCGCGCGCGCTGCATGGACAACCCGCCCAGGATGCGCCGCCCGCCGGGCCCGCGAGCGGGCACTGGCTGCGCAACTTCGGCGCGATCGCCCGCACGCGCGCCGTCTACCCCATCGTCATCATCGCGCTGGGCGGCTGCGTCTTCTCGGGCCTCATGACCTTCCAGATGTCGCTCGTGCAGGGCACCGAGGCGAAGGCGGGCACCTTCTTCAGCGTCTACACGATCACGGTCGTGGCGACGCGTTGGCTGCTTTCGCGCCTCGTCATCAAGATGCGCGCCGAAACCGCCACCAAAGTGTTGCTCGCCATGATGGTGCTGGGCAGCGCGGCGATGTTCGTCGTGCCGTACCACGTGCTGTTCCATTCGGCGGCGGCGGTGCTGCTGGGTACGGGCTACGGGCTCGCCTATCCCATCGCCCAGCTCCAGGCCGTCAACGACTCCGTCGCCGCGCACCGGCGCGCCGCGCTCACGTGGTTCGTCGCGGCGTACTTCGTCGGCGCGTTCGGATTTCCCGCGGTGGGCGGCTGGGTGCTCGTTCACAGCGGCAAGGGCGCGCTGCTGGCGCTGATCGCCGCGTGCGGGCTCGCGGCGCTGGCGCTCGCGGTGCTGCGCGATCGGCGGCGTATTCCGACGCTTTCCGCAAACGCGTGAAGCACTCCTTACTGATCCCACTGATAACGAACTGGAGGAAACGTGACTGAACTATGGCGTTTATCGGCAACGGAACTGGCGCAGCGCATTCGCGCGCGCGAAGTGTCGGCGCGCGAGACCGCGCAGGCGACGCTGGCGCGCCTCGAAGCCGTCAACCCGCTCATCAACGCGGTGGTCGCCTACCGGCCCGAGTGGGTCTTCGAGCAGGCCGACCGCATCGACGCGGCGCTCGCGCGCGGCGAGGATCCGGGCCCGCTCGCGGGCGTGCCCGTGACCACGAAGATCAATGTCGATCAGGCCGGCTTCGCCACGACCAACGGCACGCGCCTGCAACAGGACCTGATCGCGCAGGCCAACAGCCCGGCCGTGGATAACCTCGTGCGCGCGGGCGCCGTGCTGCTCGGCCGCACCAACTCGCCGACCTTCGCGCTGCGCTGGTTCACGAGCAATCAGGTCCACGGGCATACGAAGAACCCGCGCAATGCGTCGCTCACGCCGGGCGGTTCGAGCGGCGGCGCGGCGGCGGCGGTCACGGCCGGCATCGGGCAGATCGCGCTCGGCACCGACATTGGCGGCTCGGTGCGCTATCCGGCCTATGCGTGCGGCGTGCATGGCCTGCGGCCCAGCATCGGGCGCGTGCCCGCGTTCAACGCCTCCTCGCCGGAGCGGCCGATCGGCGCGCAACTGATGTCGGGCGCGGGGCCGCTCGCGCGCACCGTCGACGACCTGCGCCTCGCGCTTGCCGCGCTTGCGGCGCCCGACCTGCGCGATCCCTGGTGGTCGCCCGCGCCGCTGGTCGGTCCCGAAACGCCGCTGCGTGCCGCGCTCTGCTTGCGCCCCGGCGGCATGACGATCACGAAGGACGTGGAGGACGCCTTGCTCGACGCGGGCCGCAGACTCGCCGACGCGGGCTGGAGCGTCGAGCAGATCGACGACGTGCCGCTCTTGCGCGACGCGGGCGAAGTGCAGGAGCGCCTGTGGCTTGGCGACGGCTTCCCGGCGCTGGCGGACGCCGTCGCGCGTGACGGCGACCCCGGCGCGCAAGCGGTGGTGGACGGTGTGCGCGCCAAGGTCGCGGCGATGCCCGAGGACGTGGTGACGAAGTCGCTCGTGCGCCGCACGACGCTCACGCGCGAATGGCGCTTGTTTCTCTCGACGTATCCCGTGTTGCTGCTGCCGGTGTCGGGCGAACTGCCGTTTCCGGACAACCTCGACATGCAGGGCGAAGCGGGCTTTCGCCGCGTGTGGGACGCCCAGTTGACCATGCGTGCGCTGCCTGCCATGGGGCTGCCCGGGCTCGTCGTTTCGACGGGCATGGTGAAGGACGTGCCGGTGGGCGTGCAGATCGTCGCCGGACACTTCCGCGAGGACCTGTGCCTGCTGGCGGGCAAGGCCATCGAGGCGCGCGGCGCGCCGCCGGCTCCGATCGATCCGGTGCTGTAAACCCACCGGGCGGGCGCGGCCTGAAAGGGGCCGCGCCTGTTGTCATGGTTGATCGTTGATCAGGAATCCTTGATGAATTGAGGTTTCGTTGATCCTGCCTCACGCGGGCTTCCTGACCTCGGTGTCGTGAAGCGTCAACTCGTCACCGTCGCGGGTTCGCGGCTGCATGGCAAGCAGCGGTTTGCCCGTTGCCTTGTCGATGAGCCACGAATGCTTCTCGCCGCGTGAAAACAGATGGCGCTCGCCCCATTGCTGGAGGGCGACCATGATGGGGAACAGGCTTTCGCCTTTTTTCGTCAGCACGTATTCCTGGTAGGTCGTGCCGTCCGACGCCGGGCGCGTTTCCAGAATCCCTTCCTCGACGAGCCGGCTCAAGCGGCCGGACAGAATATTGCGCGCCACGCCCAGGTTGCGCTGGATGTCGCCGAAGCGGTAAATGCCGTCGAACACGTCGCGCAGGATCAGCAACGACCAGCGGTCGCCGATCAGGTCCACCGACCGCGCGACCGGGCAGGTCTCCTTGTTCATGGATTTGCGTGCCATGGCGATTTCCTTTTGCGTTCGCGCTTGAGTTTGGATGCAAGTCCGGGCTTGAGTCGGCATTTGCACATGCAGTTGCATTTTAAAACTACCCGTCATACCATTCAATCGGTTTTATTTTGAAACTGGATTGACGCTCATGGACGTGGACTCGATCACGCTCGTAACGCCCTGCGACGGCGGCGGCGACGCCGCCACGCCCCGCGCGGACCTGCCGCGCGGGCTCGTCATGTTGTTCGCGCTCGCGAGCGGTTTGAGCGTGGCCAATGTCTACTACGCACAGCCGCTGCTGGATGCACTGGCGCGCGATTTCGGCATCGGCCGCGCGGCCGTTGGCGGCGTGGTCACGGCCACGCAGGCCGGTTGCGCGCTCGCGCTGCTGCTGCTCGTGCCGTTGGGCGACAGGATGGAGCGCCGCCGGTTGATGATCGCGCAGTTGCTGGCGCTGGTTGGCGCGCTGATTGTCGTGAGCCTCGCGCGGTCCGCGCCGGTGCTGCTGGGCGGCATGCTGTGCGTCGGTTTGCTGGGCACGGCGATGACGCAGGGCTTGATCGCCTACGCCGCCGCTGCGGCCGCGCCCCACGAGCGGGGCCGCGTGGTGGGCGCGGCGGGCAGCGGCGTGTTCATCGGCCTGCTGCTCGCGCGCGTGTTCGCGGGCGGCGTGAGCGATCTGGCGGGGTGGCGCGGCGTGTACGGCTGCGCCGCCGTCGTCATGCTGGCGCTCGTCGTGCCGCTGTGGCGCCGGTTGCCGAACCTGGCGGGCAAGCCCAACGCATCGGGCTCCATCGGCTATGCGCGCCTGATCGGTTCGATGCTGGCGCTATTGCGCGCGAATCGCGTCTTGCAGATTCGCGGCGGGCTCGCGCTGCTGATGTTCGCGACCTTCAACATCTTCTGGAGCGCGCTGGTGCTGCCGTTGAGCGCGCCGCCCTATCATTTTTCTCACACGGCGATCGGCGCTTTCGGGCTGGCCGGCGCGGCGGGTGCGCTCGCCGCCGCGCGCGCCGGGCGCTGGGCCGACCGGGGATGGTCGCAGCGCGTGAGCGCGGCCGCGCTGGCGCTGCTGTTGCTCGCATGGTGGCCGCTTTCGATGCTGGGGCACTCGCTGTGGCTGCTCGTGATCGGCATCGTCTTGCTCGACCTGGGCGGCCAGGCGCTGCACGTGACCAATCAAAGCCTGATTTTTCGCAGCGACGCGCAAACGCACAGCCGCCTCGTGAGCCTCTATATGCTGTTTTACGCGCTGGGCAGCGGGCTTGGCGCGATCGGCACGACCGCGACGTATGCCGTGGCGGGCTGGCATGGGGTCTGCCTGCTGGGCGCCGGCGTGAGCCTGCTCGCGCTGGTGTTCTGGGCCGTCACGCTACGCCACATGCCCGCAACGGCCGCGCGCGCCTGAAGCGCAAGTGAATCGCAGCTCGAACGACAACCTGAAGAGGGCACAACGGATGGACGAACTCAATCTGCTGGCGGACGCCGATGCGCGCGGCCTGCGCTACACCGAAGGCAACGCCACCCGGCGCGTTTTCCCCTCGGACGAGGCCATCGCGGCGCTCGCCGCCTTCGACGAGCCGCTGCCCGCCAACGGACTGCCCGCCGCGCAGACGCTCGAGTTGCTCGATCGCATCGGCTCGGCGGCGACCACGGCTTCGAACGGGCCGCGCTATTTCGGCTTCGTGATCGGCGCGGCGCTGCCCGCGGCCGCGGCGGCCGAGCGGCTCATGCTCGCGTGGGATCAGTGCGCATCGACGTTCGACAATTCGCCGGTGGCGGCCACGCTGGAGCGCATTGCGGGCCGCTGGGTGCTCGACGCGCTCGACTTGCCGCGCGCCAGTGCCGTGGGTTTCGGCACGAGCGCCACGGCCTGCACGCTGGGCGCGCTCGCGAGCGCGAGGCGCGCGCTGCTGGCGCGCCAGGGCTGGGACTTCGACCGCCAGGGGCTGATCGGTGCGCCGGAAATCAAGGTCGTGGTGTCGGAACTCGCGCACATCACGGTGAAGAAAGCGCTGCGCATTCTGGGCTTCGGGCTCGATCGTATCGTGTACGCGAGCGTCGACGAAGACGGCCGCGTGGATGCCGCGCGGTTGCCGCCGCTCGACGCGCGCACGATCCTTTGCCTTCAGGCCGGCGAAGTGAATACGGGCGCCTTCGATCCATTCGCGCAGATCATTCCGCGCGCGCGAGAGGCGGGCGCCTGGGTGCATGTGGATGGCGCGTTCGGGCTGTGGGCGCGCACTTCGGCGCAGGCCGCGCTCGCCGGACTGACGGCGGGCATCGAAGAGGCCGATAGCTGGACCACGGACGCGCACAAGTGGCTGAACACCCCGTACGACTGCGCGATGGTCATTTGCCGCGACGCCCAGGCGCTCGCCGAGGCCATGAACAGCGACGCGGCGTATCTGTCCGCGAGCGCGGACGCGCAAAAGAACCTCACGCTCGAATTTTCGCGCCGCGCGCGCGGCATTCCCGTGTGGGCGGCGCTGCGCACGCTCGGCCGGGTGGGCGTGGCGCACATGATCGAGCGGCACCATGCCTACGCACGGCGCATCGGCGAGGAACTCGCGCGCCTGGGCTTCGAGGTGCTCAACCGCGTCGTGCTGAATCAGGTGCTGTTTCGCTACGAGACGGATGACGCGACCGTGGCGCTGCGTGGCGCGGTGCAGGCTTCGGGCGAGACCTGGTTCGGCGGCACCACGTGGCAGGGACGGCCCGCGCTGCGCATCAGCGTGTCGTCGTGGCGTACGCAGGAGGAGGATGTGCGGGCGCTGCTGCAACTGCTGGCGAAGCTACGCGGTGAGCTGGTCTGAAAATCCGGCTGCAAAGTCGGCCGACGCTGCGCCGGGCGCCCGGCCTTTCGTTGCGTCTCAAATGCAACTAACCGCCAAGCCCGCACGCTCGCCGCGAACGCCGTTTCACGGCGCTATCGGCAAGCAGGTGGGCGGCGCGCTTTACCCTGGCCCGTTTCACTCGGGCCAGGCGCAACCGCTCAACGCGCCGATAAAGAACCCGTTGCCCGGGTGGCGGCCTCGCCGGGCAGCGCGAACACATTCACCGCTTCGCGCAGCATGACGACCTGATCCTTGAGCGAGTGCGCGGCCGCCGCGGCCTGCTCCACGAGCGCCGCGTTCTGCTGGGTCACCTGGTCCATCTCGCCCACTGCGCGATTGACCTGCTCGATACCGGCCGACTGCTCCGTTGAAGCGTGGCTGATCTCCTGAAGGATCGCACTCACGCGTCCCACCGCCTCGACGACCTCGTGCATGGTTGCGCCCGCGTCGGCCACGAGCGACGCGCCTTGCTGCACGCTCGCCGTCGACGCGTCGATCAACACCTTGATTTCCTTGGCGGCGGTGGCGGAGCGCTGCGCGAGGCTGCGCACTTCGGCGGCGACCACCGCGAAGCCGCGCCCCTGGTCGCCCGCGCGCGCCGCTTCCACGGCGGCGTTGAGCGCGAGGATATTGGTCTGGAACGCAATGCCGTCGATCACGCCGATGATGTCGACGATCTTGCCCGAACTCGACGTGATCGCGTCCATGGTGTGAACGACGTCGTCCACACTCGCGTTGCCGCGCGCGGCCACGTCGGCGGCCTGGCGCGCGAGCGTGGCGGCCTGGTTCGCGCTATCGGCGTTCTGGCGCACGTTCGCGGTCATCTGGTCCATGCTCGACGCGGTCTGCACGAGCGCGGCCGCCTGTTCTTCGGTGCGTTGCGAAAGATCGGTGTTGCCGGCCGCGATTTCCGAAGCGCCCACGTCGATGTTCTCCGTGCCGGTGCGAATCGAGTGCACGGCCTTCACGAGCCCGGTTTGCATCGAGGCGAGCGCGGCGAGCAGGCTCGCGTTGTCGTCGTGGCGCACCGGCACCTGCGCCGTGAGGTCGCCGTCGGCAATGCGCCGCGCCGCGGACACCGCAACGCCGATATCGCCGCCGAGGCTGCGCACCACGCTGCGCGTGACGAGCAGCATGGCGCCGGTCGCGACGCCGCCCAGCACGGCCGTCATCAGCAGCCAGCGCAGCGCGGCGGCGGCGATCGCGCTGTCGATGTCGTCCATGTACATGCCGGTCACGATGTACCAGTCCCAGGCCGCGAAGCGCCGCACGTAGGCCGTTTTCGGCACCGCCTCGGTGCTGCCGGGGCGCGGCCACAAATAGTCGGAGAAGCCGCCCTCGGGGCTCGAATCGGCCACGCGGTTCATGTCGGTGACCACGTGTTTGCCGGCGGGGTCGGTGAAGTCCACCATGCTCTTGCCGATCAGCGCATGGTTCGGGTGCGCGAGCATGGTGGCGTGCGAGTCGTTGATCGCGATATAGCCGTCCTCGCCATAGCGCAGGGCGCCAATGGCTTCCAGTGCTTGCTGCTGCGCCTGCGCCTCGGTCATCTTGTTCTGCTGCGCAAGGTCGTGATAGTGGGCCGCGATGCTGTCCGCGCCGTCGACGATCGATTTGAGCGCCGCGCGACGGTCGGCGAGCATGGAGGCGCGGTTCTGCATGGCGCCCGCGACGACAATCAGGATCAGGCCGATCCAGAGCACCGCGAACATGGCGGCAAGCTTTTGCTTAAGGGTCATTTTTTGGGTCTTCTTATCGGAACGGGAATACGCTGTCGCGCGTAAGCGTGCGAGAGAGACGACGCGAGCAGGACTGCATAACGGCAGCAAGCGGCGCTCTCTTGAGGGGTCTTGAGGGGATTTGACCGTAAGGTTGCGAGGGCAACGAATGGGCGTCGCCGCCCGGCGCGGCAAGCGCGGGCCCACAGCCGTTTGATCAGACGAAAGCGGGGCTAACCGATTTCCACGCGGTTTCGGCCGCTGTCCTTGGCGCGATAGAGCGCGAGGTCAGCGCGCTTCACGATCGCCGCCACGTCGTGCTCGCCGGGCCGGCGCTCGGTCAGGCCGATGCTCACCGTAAAAGGCACGGGCTTGCCCAGGCGCCACTTATGTTCGAAGCGCTGCTCATCGATTGTCGCGCGCAGGTCTTCGGCAACGGCCGTGGCCTGCGCGATATCGAGGCCCGGCAGCGCGGCGACGAATTCCTCGCCGCCCCAGCGGGCGAATACGCCGATGCGCCGGTCGGCGTCCATCACGACCTTGGCCATGACGCGCAAGACTTCGTCGCCAATATCGTGTCCGTAGCTGTCGTTGATCTTCTTGAAGAAGTCGATATCGAGAATGAAGACCGACAGCTTGCCCTCGGCATCCAGCAGTTTCTCCACCGTATCGGCGAATTCCCTGCGGTTGGGCAGGCCCGTCAATTCGTCGGTCACGGCCTGCTTCTGGAGCAGGTCCATCAACTGAACGCGATCGGCAATGTCGCGAATGACGGCCGTGAATTCGATCAGCCCGCCCACGTTGATTTTCGAAATCGCGATTTCCACGGGCAAAAGCGTGCCGTCGCGATGCAGGCCATAAACGCGGTTGCGCTCGTCCATCTGGCGCGAGCGCACGGGCGAGCGGGCAAACTGATGGACATATTGCGAATGATTGGCGCGGTAGCGCTCGGGTAGCAGCAATGTGATGGGTTGCCCAAGCATTTCCGCAGCCGCGTAGCCGAACAGGTTTTCGGCGGCGCGATTGAACAGCGTGATGCAGTGCTGCTGGTCGATCGTGATGATCGCGTCGTAGGCCGCGTCCACGACCGAACGAAAGCGCGACGTGCTGACTTCGAGTTCGTGCGTGAGCTGCATCTTCGTGGTGATTTCGAGGCCCGTCACCATGATTTCGAGCACCGAAGCCGTGCCTTCGCTGTGCCGCAGCGGCTTCAGCGACAGTCGCCACCAGTGCGTGCCGTCTCTCAGGTCATAGGCCTGTTCGAGCTCCTGGGCGATGCCCGAGTCGAAGCACTCGTTGAGTTTCTGGCGAATCTCGGTGCGCGCGTAATTGGGGATCAACGTGTCGAACGACGCCGGGAACGATTTGATCGCGCCGCGCCTGCCGCCCGTCATTTGCATGAAATGATCGTTGCAGGCGGAGACGACGAACTGGCCCCGTTCGTCGCGTCCGATCATGGCGACGCTGGCGGCAATTTCACCGACGAATTCACGAATCATGCTAGACCAGTCAGCCATCGGTCCTCCGCGATCGGCGTGCTCAATACACAGACGATATAGTAGTCCTCATCGCATGAAACCGTGTTGCGGCATGCGCTGCCTCGCGCAAGCGGGAACGACTCGTGCGCGATGACGCTTGATGATTCAAGGAAGTTTGGGAACGTACGATCGTGCGAGTTCTGTGCGGTGCATAACCAAACCTGGGTCGAATGGTTACGAATCTTCTTGATCCCGGTTAGGCGCCTATCTACATTGAAATAGCGTATTGGCGGCGAAATTGCGGCGAAATCATGCCGCGCGCCGCCAGGCGATTCTTGAATCCCCCGACAATATGAGGAATCGCATGCAGCGGAAATATTCATGGCCCGTATTGCTGCTGTGCCTCGTCGCGGCGCAGGCATTCGGGCAGGCACGCAATACCTATCCTTGCGCCACCCCGCGGCAGCATGCGGACAGCGAGGCGCGCATTGCCGCGATCACGCGCGGCTTCGACTCCCAGCGTATTGGCAGCGATTACGCTTCGGCCGACAACCAGCGCCTCCAGGCGCTCGTCACCATTCGCCGATGTCAGACGAGTTCGCCGTCGGGCATGCGCTGCTCGCGGGAACTGGAGCAGTACACCATCGCGGATCAGCAGTACCGCTATGCCGCGCAGAACATGGACGCCTATAACACGGCGGCCGCCACCCAGGCGAGAGCGCGCGCCGCGCAGCTTCCGCCTTGCCGGTGAAGGCGGTGAGCGCGGGGGCACGAAGGCTCGGCCAGGCGCAATGCTAGCGGGCGGCGACGACGCCCCCATGCAACTCCACATGCAGCACGACTAGCCAGCGCGAGGGGCAGGCGCAAGCCACGCGCACGGCGCGCCCGGGGCGAATGGCGGCCGGCTGGACGAAGCCCGATTCGCTCGCGCGCGACCATGCATGCCGCGCATCGGAACGTATCCACGCGGCAAGCAGCGCACAGCACATGAAGCAAAAAAAGGCGGTCAGTCCCAGGGCGAAATCGGGATGATTCGAGAACGCAAAAAACGCGAACGCCGAAGTCAAAATAGGATTGATCAAGAGGATCAGCGCACACACGCGCAGCAGCGCGCGCTTTTGCGCATTCCCGGTGCGGGTGGCTCGAAGCATGGCTCGGTCAGGCTCAGACAATGCACGCAGTCGATGCGTTCAATGCAGCAACGTGACCGGCACGCTGCACAGGCGCTTGAGCCGCGTGAGCATCATCCATTTGCGCACGAAGCCGAGATGGCTCGCATCCACGAGAACGATATCGGCGCCGCCGCATTCCACGCAGGCCGCAATGCTGCGCTCGGCCGGGCCCGGCGCGTGGCGCAGGCGGTAGGGCACACCCGCGTCTTCGAGTATCGCGCACGTCGCGCTCAGCGTGTCGCTCAGGCGCCGCTGTCTGCGCTTGCGCAGGTCGGCGCTGACGTCCTGCACGGTCTCGACGACTTCGACTTCGACCATGCCGCGCTCCGCAAAAAGAAACGCGCTGTGGCGCGCGGCTTCGGCGGCGCCATGATGATCGAAGACGGGAATAAGGAGTTTCAACACGAGGTGGCCCGAGTGATTGGCGGATCACAATGATCGTAGCGAAAGCGGCATAAAAAACCTGTAAAAGATCGGCCGCCAATGCGTAAAGGCGATGCAAGGCAAGTGTGTGCCGAGCGCGATCCCGGCGGGCTTCAATCGCATCGCGCGTTTTTTTAACACCAGTTTTATACGCCACCCACTACGCTAAGGTTGTGTTCACAACCTGCGAGTACCGCCTCATTCTCATGGCTTGCGCAAATCCCATTACGCTTTACGACGAAGCCCCTCGTCCCCGCCCGCGCGCCAAAGTCGTGCCGCTGCGCGCGCCGCGTGCTTGGCTGGAAGTCGTGCTGACCGCAAGCACCGCCGATACCGCGCGCGCCCATCTCGCCACGCTGCTTCATTCGCCGCTCGGCGTGTACGTCGCGCAGACCGGCTTCGAGCGCGGCGTGACGCGCGTGCTGCTCGATATCGCGCCCGAGGATATCGACTTCACCTTGCATACGCTCATGACCACCGTTCCGCAAGCCGCGATCGGCGCGTTGCGTGAGCGTATGCCGCGCAAGGAGGCCTGATATGTTCGAAGGAATCTGGTTGCCGATCGTCACGCCCCTGCGCGACGGCGAAGTGGATATCGACGCATTGCAACGTCTGACCGACGAGTCCGTGAGCAGCGGCATTGCCGGTGTCGTCGCGCTCAGCACGACAGGCGAGGCAGCGCTGCTGCGCGGCGTCGAACGTCTTGCGGTCTTGCAGGCGATAACGGATGTGGCGGCAGGACGTGTGCCCGTGCTCGCGGGCCTGGGCGGCAGCGACACGCAAGCGTTCGTGCAGGACGTGCGCAGCCTGGAAAGATGGGACGTGGCGGGCTTTCTTGCGCCGCCGCCGTCATTCGTGTGCCCGGACCAGGCAGGTCTCCTGTGGCACTTCGAGCAGATCGCGGCCGCGACCGCACGACCGGTCGTGCTCTACGACGTGCCGCATCGCACCGGCGTTTCGCTCGAAGTCGACACGGTGCGCCGGCTGGCCGAAATCGACAATATCGTGGCGATCAAGGCTTGCGTGAGCGAACGCTATGAAGCGCTGGGCGCGCTGCCCATCACGCTGTTGTGCGGCACCGACGAAGCGTTTCTCGAATGCCTGGAAGCGGGCGGCGCGGGGGGCATTCTCGCGAGCGCGCACGTTTGCGCCGACCTGCTGCGCGACGTGCTGGCGCTCAGGAAGGCCGGCTACGGCGAGGCGGCGCAGCGCCTGTTCATGCGCTTCAAGCCCGTGCTGCGCCTCTTGTTCACCGCGCCGAACCCCGCCGCGGTCAAGGCCATGCTGGCGCTCGACGGGCGCATCTCGCACGAAACGCGCATGCCGATACGGCGCGCTTCGCCCGCGCTCGTCACGCAGCTCGAATTCGCGCGCGCCGTGCTCGACGATCTGCGCGCGGTTGCGCCAGTGGCTTGATTGAGGTGGTTTGATCCGGCGGCCACAGCCGGACCCGATTTCATCTTCGCTTACGCGCGCATTTTCGAATTTTCATTTCGTCGCGGTACTATCCCCTTACCTTGTCAATTGGGAACCGCGAAGATGAAGTACGAGCACGCTCTGCAACGAGCGATCAAGGAGCGCCTTGAGCGCGCCATGGAACTGGCCGAACTGTTCGGCCTGTTCATTATCGGCATTGGCACCGTGGCGGCCATGGGCGTGCTGATCTGGCACATGGTGAATTCGGACGGCGTGACGCTGACCGATCTGCTGCTGATGTTCCTCTACCTCGAAATATTCGCGATGGTCGGGCAGTATCTCAAGGCGGGCCAGTTGCCCGTGCGTTTTCCGCTCTACATCGCGATGGTATCGATCGCGCGGGATCTGATCCTGCGCGCGGGCGCGAACACGGAACTCCATTTGCTTGCCTCCGCCGCCGCGATCGTGCTGATCGCGCTGGGCGTGCTCATCATCCGCTACGGGCAGGCGCGCTTTCCGAGCAACACCGACGAGCGGCGCGTCGAAGAGGCGAAGTAACGAAGCCGCCGCCGTGGCGCGAGACGCCGCCCGCGCGCCGGGCGGCTCAGCGCGCCGAAACCGGGCCGAGCCGCGCGGCAATCGCGCGGCACGCCGCGAGCAGCGGCTCGACGTAGCTGCGTTGCGCGTCGGCCTCGCGGCGAAACATCGGCATGCTGATGCTCACACAGCCCACCGCGCGCCCGTCGGCGCCGAGAATCGCCGCGCCGTAACACCAGATCGACTGCTCGTTTTCCTCGCGGTCTTCCGCATAACCACGCTGCGCCGTGAGTTCGATCTCCTCGCGAATCGCGTCGAGATCGGTCATCGTATGCTCGGTGAAGCGCACGCGCGGCGCGTGCTGGAGCAGCGGCTCGCGTTCGGCCGGCGTGAGCGTGGCGAGCCATGCCTTGCCCACCGAGCTCGACGTGAGCGTCACGCGCGTGCCGATGCGCGAGGCCATGCGCACGGCGTGCGGACTTTCGAGCTTTTCGATGTAGACCATCGCACCGTCGCTCGGCACGGCGAGATGCACCGTTTCGGAGGTGGTGTTGCGCAGTTCCATGAGCGCGTCGACGGCGGCGATGCGCAGGTCGGAGCGCTCCCAGCTACGGCTTGCGAGGCTCACGAGCCGCGTGCCGAGCGCGAACGTGTTGCCGCCGCCCACCGCCGTGACGAGCCCTTCGGCCTGGAGCGCCGACACGATGCGATGCACGGTCGGGCGCGGATAGCCGCTCGCCGCCACGAGCTTCGCGATGTTCGGCGGCGTGTCGGCGTCGGCGATGAGCTGAAGCACGGCGATGAACTTCGAAAAGGCGGCGGTGCCGGCGACGGCCTTGGCGTCGCCGGGTGCTGTGGAGGCGGAGGAGGATGCGGAGGGTTCTGAGGTCGACATTCGAAAGCTTGCAGGCGCCATGTGGCGTCATTATGCCCGCAATTCCAGGCCCCGGACATCGGCGCGGCGCGTGCGCGCCGAGGTTGCCGGAGCACAGGGAATGGCGATCATGCGTCCATCAGGTGCGCGTCACGCGCACAGATAGCCGCCGTCCACCGGCACGATCGCGCCCGTCATGAACGAAGCGGCGGGCGTGCAGAGGAACGCCGCCACGTTGGCGACTTCCTCGGGCCGGCCCCAGCGCTTCATCGGCGTGCGTTCGAGAATGCCCTGCGCGCGGCCGTCGTCGTCCTGTAGCGCCTGCGTGAGCGGCGTGGCGATCCAGCCGGGCGCGAGCGCGTTCACGCGGATATTGTCGCCCGCATAGGCAATCGCGAGCGAGCGCGTGAGCTGCGCCACGCCGCCCTTGCTCGCGCTATAGGCGGGCACGAGGCCGCCGCCGAAAAAGCTCAGCATCGACGCCGTGTTGACGATGCAGCCCGACGACGCCTTCAGCAATTCGCGCGCGCTCGCGCATACGCGCATCGTGCCGTTGAGATTGATGTCGAGCACGCGTTCGAACACCTCGATCTGGTGTTCCTCGCCGCGGCTGATGACGCCCGCGCAATTCACCACGATATCGAGCCGCTCGAAGCCGCCGATCACGCGTGCGACGTCGTCGGCGGAGCGCACGTCGAGCGTCGCGCGCTGCACGGCGGCGTCCAGGGCGTCGGGCGCATCGGGCGTGCTCGATGCCGGCGGCAGACCGGCCGCCACGGTGTGCGCGCCGAGTTGCGCGAGACGGTTGGCGATGGCAGCGCCAATGCCGGAGAGGCCGCCCGTTACGAGGGCGACCTTGCCCTCCAGAAGATTGTCCTTGAATGTCATGGTGCGGAGTGCGAACGAATGAATCAGGTGGGTTGAGTGGCCGCCGCCTGGCGCTCGCCCTGAGGCGTGACTTCCTTGACGACGAAGAGATAGACGAATGCGGCGGCGAACGCCACAGCCGCGCTGATGAGCAGGGCGTTGACGAACGAATGCGTCTGGTCCACCACGATGCCCGTGATGACCGGCGCGAACGAGCCGCCGAAATAGCCGCCGAAATTCTGCATGCTGCCGAGCGAGGCCACGAGATGGCGCGGCGCGGCCACGCTCACGAGCGCCCAGGCGGCGCCGCTCGACATGTTCACGAAGAACATCGCGACCGACACATAGGTGATGGCGAGCGCGGTGCTCGGCGTGTAGGCGGCCGGCACAGTGAACGCGGCCGCGCCGATCAGGCCCACGCACAGCGGCCACTTGCGGCTGCGAATGGGCGCCATGCCGCGATTGAGCAGGTAGTCGGAGATAAAGCCGCTGCTCGCCATGCCGATCGTGCCGAACACATAGGGAATGGCGACGAGCCAGCCCGTGTGCGCGATGCTGATGTGGCGCTCCTTCTCCAGGTAGCCGGGCAGCCAGGTGAGGTAGAGCCACACCATGTAGATCACGCCCATGAAGCCGAAGATCATGCCCCACGTGTTGCGCTGCTTGAGCAGCATGCCCCACTCGGCGAAGCTCAGCGCGCTCTTTTGCGGCGCCTGGGTCGCACCGTCTTCGAGCCACGCCGTTTCCTCGGCGGTGAGCACGACCTGATCGCGGTTGCGATAGACCATGTACCAGCCGATCGAGACGAGCACGCCCAGCACCCCCATGATGATGAACATCGGGCGCCAGCCGAACGTGAGCATCAGCACGGTGAGCAGCGGCGGCGCGATCATCGGCGCGATCGTCGAAGAGGAGACGAACGTGCCCGTCGGCGCGCCGCGCTCGCGCACGGCGAACCATTCATGAATGACCTTGGCCCCGGCGGGGAACAACGGCGCTTCGGCAATGCCGAGCACGACGCGTGCGGCGAGAAAGTGATTGAGCGTCTGGATGAAGCCGCCCGTCACCTGCGCGACCGACCACACGAGCATGCCGAGCCCGAGCATCACGCGTGAGCCGAAACGGTCGAGCATCGCGCCCACCGGCAATTGCGCGAACGCATAGGCGAGCGAAAAGGCCGACAGCAGCAGGCCCATTTCCGAGGCGTTCAGATGCAGTTCCTCGGCCACGGAATGGTTGGCGATGGACAGCGTGCTGCGGTCGAGATAGTTGACGATGCCGGCTATCGTCAGAAAGGCGATGGCGACCGTCTGGGTGCGTTTTAGCCGTTGCGACTTCTTTTGCATGGCTCGTCTCCTTGTGCTGTTGTAGTGTGTGCGCCGGGCGGCGGCGCACTATGAATCGGTGCGGCGCATCAATACGTCGCGCGGCCGCCCGAAAGGTCAAATATCGCGCCCGTGCTGAACGTGCAGGAATCCGAACAAAGCCAGAGCGCGAGTTCGGCGACTTCGTCGACGGTGCCGAGGCGCCCGAGCGGGCTTTTGTCGATCATCGTCTGCACGTGCGCCGCCGACATTTGCGCGAGCAGCGGCGTTTCCACGGCGGCGGGCGCAATGCCGTTGACGAGAATGCCCGTTTGCGCGAGCTCCTTGCCAAGCGACTTGGTCAGCGCGATCACGCCCGCCTTCGCGGCGCTGTAGGCGGAGGCGTTCGGCGTGCCTTCCTTGCCTGCGAGCGAGGCCACGTTGACGATGCGCCCGGCTTGCGCGCGGCGCATGACCGGCACGACGTGGCGGCAAACGTGATACGTGCCGACCAGATTGACGTCCACAATGCGCTGCCATTCGGCGGGATCGTAAGCGTCGAGCGGCATGGTCGACCCGGCGAAGCCCGCGTTGTTCACGAGGTAGTCGATGCGCCCGAAGCGCGCGAGCGTTTCGGCAAGCGCCGCCTCGACGGTCTCGGGGCGGGTGACGTCGACTTCCACGTGATGGGGCGCGGCGGCGCTGTCCCGATCGCCGGGCACGCGGTCCCAGTTCACGGTGCGCGCGCCGCCGTGCGCGAAGGCGTTGCTGATCGCGCGGCCGATGCCGCCCGCGGCGCCGGTCACGACGGCCACGCGCCCCGCGAAGTCGTAGCGGGCGCGGCTCATCGGATGAACTGGTCCACGTAGTCTTCGCCCAGGCCCATGGCCGCGTAGTGCTTGCGGCACATGTCGATCTTCGTGAACACGTCCTCGTAGCCCGTGTAGTTGCCCCAGGGGTCGCAGTAGAACATCACGCCGTTCACCTGGAAGTAGGTGATCATTTCCTCCACGTCTTCCGGCACGTAAAGCGTGTGCGTTTCGCCGGGCGGCTCGAACACATAGCTGCCTTCGGTGGCTTCCCAGTCGTGCTCCAGATAGCGCCAGCGGCCCTTGAGCACCATGCCGTGCACGGCCTGCGGGTGGCGGTGCCTGCTCAGGACACCTGACTTGCGAACGCGCAACAAATTCATCCAGTAGCCCTGCGCCGTGTTCAGGCAAAGCGGACGGAACCAGACGTTCTCGGCCTGGGGCACCCAGACGCGTTCGTCGGTGGGAATGGCGTGGGGGATGACGATTTCCTGCTGCGCTTCCTTGGGGAACGGAAGCTGGTACGGCGTCATAGGGGAGTAAGTTTTATCCGACATTGTCTGCTCTCGCTTTGTCCACAATATGGACGTTAAGTCCACGATATGGCTAATTGTGCGGGAGAGATTTGATCTCGGTCAATGCCAGGGTTTGCCCGAGGGGCGGGCAACGCCGCGCGAGGCTTCGCGCCGGCGACCGGCGCGCCGTGCTCGAAGCCTCGATGTGAGAACTGCGGAAGAGGTCAGCCGGCCGTTGTTCCGGCTTCGACGAGCGTCTTGAGGCGATCGAGGCCCGCGCGGTACAGGACCTCGTAATGCCCGGTGAGCGCGGTGGCGCTTTGCTCGTCGAGCGGCTCGAATTCGCTCGCCCAGGTGGCGCGCGTGTGGGTCGCGTCGATGGCGCTGGCGCTCAGCTTTGCCCTGTAGTTCGTCACCGGATCGGGACCTTCGACGATCGCATAGCGATAGAACGTGCCCGGCGCGCTGTGTTCGAGCAGGTTCTCGACGATGATCGAGCCGTCGATCGCTTCGAGGTGGCGCAGCCGCCCGTCATCGCTGAGCCGCGACGAGCGGACGAATTCGAGCCACGCGGGCAGGCCGTTGAATTCGCCGAGCAGCGCCCAGACCGACTCCACGGGCGCGGCAATATCGATGGATACGCTTACGTTTGCCATAGTGTTGTCCTTCATGAATTCGTGCTTGAGTTCGACCGGGGTTCAGGCCGCCGCTTCGTCGAGCGCCGGATAGTCCGTGAGCCCCTTCGCGCCGCCGCCGAACAGCGTTTCGCGATGATGTGCCGCGAGCGGCGCGTCAAGGCGCAAGCGCTGCACGAGATCGGGGTTGGCGACGAACGGCCGGCCGAACGCGATGAGGTCGGCCCAGCCCGACTCGATCGCGTCGCGCGCGCGTTCGCCCGTGTACTTGCCCGCATAGATCAGCACACCTGAGTAGGTGGCGCGCAGCTTGCGCTTGAATTCGAGCGGCATGTGCGGTGCGTCGTCCCAGTCGGCCTCGGCGATATGGATGTACGCCACGCCGATTTCGTCGAGCCGCTTTGCTGCTGCGAGATAGGTGGTTTCCGGATCGGCGTCTTCGCAGCCGTTGAGCGTGGTGAGCGGTGCGAGGCGAATGCCCACGCGCTGCGCGTCACCCGTGCCTTCGATCAGCGCGCGCGCGACTTCGTCGAGAAAGCGCAGGCGGTTGTCGAGCGAGCCGCCGTATTCGTCGGTGCGCGTGTTCGCGTTCGAGTCGATGAACTGGTTGACGAGATAGCCGTTCGCCGCGTGCAGTTCGACGCCGTCGAAGCCCGCCGCCATGGCGTTGCGCGCCGCCGTGCGGTACTGGTCCACGATTTCGCGAATCTCGTCGATGGCGAGCGCACGTGGTTCGGATGCCTGAACGAAGCCCGGCGTGCCTTGCTCGTCGCCGGCGATGAACACGTTCACGCCTTTGGCCTGAAGCGGCGACGACGACACCGGTTGTTCGCCGCCCAGCAGGCTGGTGTGGCTCAGTCGGCCCACGTGCCAGAGTTGCGCGAAGATGCGCCCGCCCCGCGCGTGAACCGCGCTCGTCACCTTGCGCCAACCGTCGATCTGCGACGGCGTGTGAATGCCGGGCGTCCACGCATAGCCCTTGCCGAGCGGCGCGATATACGTGCCCTCGCTCACGATGAGCCCGGCGTCGGCGCGTTGCGCATAGTATTCGGCCATCAGGTCGTTGGCTTCGTCGCCGGGCTGGCTCGCACGCGAGCGCGTCATGGGCGGCATCACGATGCGGTTGGGAAGGGTCAGCGCGCCGAGCTGGAGCGGCTGGAAAAGAGGATCGTGCTTCATCGTCAGGGTTCCTTGTGCGGAGTCGCGGCGCGCCGTGGGACCGAAGGGCCGCGTGAATTCAAACCGGTTGGCCGGGGCTTCAGTCCCACTGCGCGGCGAGACCTTCGGGGCTCACTTCGCGGCCGTTGCGTTCGAGCGCGGCGATCTGCGCCATGTCTTCGTCGCTCAGTTCCAGCGTTTGCGCGAGCAGATTGCTGGCGAGGTTTTCGCGCTTCGTCGAAGAGGGAATGACCGAATAGCCCAGACGCAGCGCCCAGGCCAGCGCCACCTGGGCGGGCGTGGCATGGCGGCGTTCGGCGATGGCGCGAATGACCGGGTCGCCCAGCACCTTGCCGTAGGCAAGCGTCATGTACGACGTCACGTGAATGCCTTCCTGCTGGAGGAAGCTCACGAGCTTGCCGCTCTGCAAATACGGGCTCAGTTCGATCTGGTTGGTCGCGACATTCTCCTTGCCGACCACGGCGATGGCCCGCTTCGTCAGGTCGATATTGAAGTTCGACACGCCGATCTGCTTCGTGAGGCCTTGCGACTTCGCCTCGGCGAGCGCGCTCATGAATTCTTCGAGCGACACGCCGTTATTCGGCGCGGGCCAGTGAATGAGCGTGAGGTCCACTTCGTCGGCGCGCAGCTTTTT
>NZ_QLSU01000041.1 GCF_003268775.1 Paraburkholderia unamae | reverse complement strand
TGCCCGTGTGAAAGTAGGTAATCGTCAGGCTCCTTATGCAGCAAGTCCAGAACCCCGGTGTCTCCGAAAGAGAGCCGGGGTTCTGGCGTTTACGTTTCTGAAATGCGTGTGCGAGCAAGGCACCGCGTGATATAAAAAAGCCGTCCTATGGACGGCTTTTTTTGCTATGCAACTCACTGCTGAGCCAGGAATTTCGTCGCAAGATGCACCCAGAACGACGACCCCACAGGCAGCAACTGATCGTTGAAGTCGTAGCTGGCGTTGTGCAGCATACAGGGCCCGGCACCGTGTCCCGCCTCCCGATGGCCGCCTTCTCCATTGCCGAGAAACGCGTAGCAGCCCGGCTTTTCCAGCAGCATGAACGAGAAATCTTCGGCGCCCATCGTCGGCTCGACTTTGGCATCCACGCGATCATCACCCACCACCTCGCGCATGACCTCGGCGGCAAATTGCGTTTCGGCGCTGCTGTTCACGGTCGGCGGATAGTTGCGATGGAAGGTGATGTCCACTGAGCAGTCGTACGCTTCGGCCGTGCTCCCGGCAATCTTGCGCAGGCGCGACTCGATCAGGTCGAGCGTTTCGGTCGTGAAGGTGCGCACCGTACCCGCGATCCATGCCGTGTTCGGCACGACGTTGACCGCATCGCCGGCGTGAATCTGGGTGATCGACAGCACAGCCGTATCGAGCGGCTTTTTGTTGCGCGTGATGATGCTTTGCAGCCCGTTGGCGATCTGAACCGCCGTGAAAACCGGGTCGCGTCCGTTGTGCGGCAACGCGGCGTGCGAGCCTACGCCCTTGATTTCAATGTGAAATTCGTTGCTCGAAGCCATGATCGGCCCTTCGGTCACGCCGAAGTAGCCGGCCGGCATGCCGGGCCAGTTGTGAATGCCGAAAACGGCATCGACGGGAAATTGCTTGAAGAGGCCATCGTCGATCATGGCTTTCGCACCCGCGCCGCCTTCTTCGGCCGGCTGGAAAATAAAGACGATGGTGCCGTCGAATTGACCATGCTTCGCGAGATACTGCGCCGCGCCGAGTAGCATCGCAGTATGGCCGTCATGGCCGCACGCATGCATCTTCCCCTCGTTGCGCGAGCGATGATCGAAGGTGTTGAGTTCCTGGATGGGCAGTGCGTCCATATCGGCGCGCAGGCCGATCATGCGCTTGCCGTTGCCGCGTTTGAGCACGCCGACAACGCCGGTCTTGCCCATGCCGCGGTGCACCTCGATGCCCCAGTCGGCGAGCTTCGCGGCGACAAGGTCGGACGTCCGGGTTTCTTCGTAGCGCAGTTCGGGATGTGCGTGGATCGTTCGTCGGAGGTCCTGAATTTCGCCTTGGGCGGCCTGGATTTCCGGGATCAGTTTCATGGCGGACGGTGCTCGAAAAGTGGGCACCCGGCCCTTGTCTCCTCGGGGCCGGGTCTAGACGGACCATTCTACGCCGAACCTTTTTTTTCGCGCGAACCCTCGGGGTGCGAGCCAGCCGCGCACCCCGGACATAATAAAATCGTCCCTACGACAAAACGCCTCACCCACGGATTTCCGATGAACGCCCCAGCCGAATTTGCCCGTGCAGTCTGCCCGCACGATTGTCCCGATACTTGCGCGATGCGCGTGACCGTCGAAAACGGCCGGGCGATCAAGGTGAGCGGCGACCCCGATCATCCGCCCACGCAGGGCGTGCTGTGCACGAAGGTGACCCGCTATGCCGAGCGCGTTCATCATCCGAAGCGCGTGACGCAGCCGATGAAGCGCGTCGGCCCCAAGGGAGAAGGGCGGTTCGAACCGATCAGCTGGGACGAAGCGTGCCGCATCGCGGCCGAGCGTCTTGGCGAAATCGCCCAACGCGCGCCCGAGGCGATCCTGCCGTACAGCTACGCCGGCACCATGGGGCTGGTCCAGGGCGACAGCATCGCCCAGCGCTTCTTCCACAAGCTCGGCGCCTCGCGTCTCGATCGCGCGATCTGCGCGGCGGCGGGCGCGGCGGGTCTGCGCTACACCTTCGGTTCGAGCCTCGGCATGCTCACCGAGCATTTCGCCGAAAGCGAAGTCATCCTCATCTGGGGTGCCAACCCGATCGCGTCGAATCTGCATTTCTGGACCCGTGCGCAAGAGGCCAAGCGTAATGGTGCGAAGCTGATCGCCATCGATCCCTACCGCTCGCTGACCGCCGAAAAGTGCCATCAGCACATCGCGCTCAAGCCCGGCACGGACGGCGCGCTTGCGCTCGGCATGATGCACGTCCTGATCACCGAAGACCGGCTCGACTACGACTACATCGCCCGCTACACGCACGGCTTCGACGCGCTGAAGGCACGCGCGCTCACCTACACGCCCGCGCGCGTCGCCGGAATTTGCGGCATCGAGGCGCAGACGGTCATCGATCTCGCCCGCCTCTATGCTTCCACGCGCAAGGTGGCGATCCGCATGAACTACGGCCTGCAACGCGTGCGCGGCGGTGGCAACGCGGTGCGCGCAATCGCATGTCTGCCCGCGCTGACGGGCGCCTGGCGCGAACGCGCGGGCGGCGTGCTGCTGTCGTCGTCGGGCTGGGCTCCCGTGGATGCGAACGCACTTCAGCGTCCCGACCTGATCCCCGGCTGGCCGCAGCATCAGCCTCGCGTCGTCAACATGAACCAGGTCGGCGACGCACTCACGCACGCGGGCGATGCAACGTTCGGCCCGAAGATTGAGGCGATCGTCGTCTACAACTCGAATCCGGTTGCGGTCGCGCCCGAGTCGGCCAAAGTCGCGGCTGGTTTTGCGCGTGAGGATCTTTTCACCGTCGTGCTCGAGCAGTTTCAGACCGATACGGCCGATTACGCCGATCTGCTGCTGCCCGCCACGACCCAGCTCGAACACCTCGACGTCCACAAGTCCTACGGCCACACGCATGTGATGGCGAATCTGCCGGCCATCGCCCCCGTTGGCGAGGCGCGCCCGAACACCGAAATCTTCCGGTCGATCGCGCGCGCGATGGGCCTGAGCGAGCCAGCGCTTTTCGAGAGCGACGAGGAGGTGGCGGCGCAAGCATTCGACTGGACCGATCCGGCGCTCGACGGTGCCGACTGGGCCGCGCTCAAGCGCGAAGGCTGGCTCAAGCTGCACATCGCCGAAGCCCCGTTCGCCGAAGGCGGCTTTCGCACGCCCACGGGCAAATGCGAGTTCTACAGCGAAGCGCTCGCGAAGGCCGGGCACGATCCGCTGCCCGATTACCTGCCTCCGCACGAATCGGCGGACGGCGCGCCGGAACTGGCCGCGCGCTATCCGCTCGCGATGATCTCGCCGCCCGCGCGCAACTTCCTGAACAGCACCTTCGTGAACGTGGAGAGTCTGCGTGCGACCGAAGGCGAACCGCACGTCGATCTCAATCCCGCCGACGCCGCACCTCGCCAGATCGCCGACGGCGACGAGGTGCGCGTGTTCAACGACCGCGGCTCGATGCGTGCGCGGGCACGCGTCACCGACCGGGCGCGCAGCGGCCTCGTGGTCGGGCTCTCGATCTGGTGGAAGAAGCTCGCACCCGACGGCCGCAACGCCAACGAAGTGACGAGCCAGGCGCTCACCGACCTGGGTGGCTCGGCGACCTTCTACGACTGTCTCGTCGAAGTCGAACGCGCCTGAATCCCGACTAAGTCAAACGAGGCCCGGAACGCGTGTTCGAGGGGCCTTTCTAACTCGCTGATTTGCTGACATAAAAGCCGGGTCACCATGCTACGATCCGCTTTTTAGCACGACCATTCGAAAAATCAAGGAGGAGACGCCGCATGGAAAAAGTCTGGCTGAAATCGTACCCGCCCGGCGTTCCCGCGGAGATCGACGCGAGTCGTTATGCGTCCATCACGGCGCTGCTCGAAGAGAGCTTCAGCGAATACCGCACGCAGCCCGCTTTCGCGTGCATGGGCAAAGCGATCACCTATGGTGAGCTGGACCAGCTTTCGCAGCGTCTGGCCGCGTGGTTCCAGTCGCGCGGCATTGCACGCGGCGCGCGCATCGCGCTCATGATGCCCAACGTGCTTCAGTATCCGGTGGCGCTGGCTGCGGTGCTGCGCGCGGGCTATGTCGTCGTGAACGTGAACCCGCTTTACACGCCGCGCGAACTCGAACATCAGTTGAAGGACAGCGGCGCGGAAGCGATCGTCGTCCTCGAGAATTTCGCCGGGACGCTGAGCGCGGTCGCCGCCAATACACGCGTGAAGCACGTGCTGGTGGCGTCGATGGGCGACCTGCTCGGCGCGAAGGGTTTCATCGTCAATTTCGTCGTTCGCCGCGTGAAGAAGATGGTGCCCGCCTGGAACCTGCCGGGCCACGTGCGCTTCAATGACGCGCTCGCCGAAGGCGCGCGCGCGGGTTTCAAGCGTGTCGAGCAGAGCCCCGACGACGTCGCGTTCCTCCAGTACACGGGCGGCACGACTGGCGTGGCCAAGGGCGCGACGCTGCTGCACCGCAATCTGATCGCGAATGTATTGCAGTCGGCCGCCTGGACCGAACCCGCGCTCGTGAAGCTGCCGGCCGGCACGCAGCCGGTGACGGTCGCGGCGCTGCCGCTCTATCACGTGTTCGCGTTGACCGTCTGCGGGCTGCTGACCATTCGCACGGGCGGTTTCGCCATCCTCATTCCGAACCCGCGCGATATCGGCGGCATGATCAAGGAACTGCACGGCTACACGATCACGACGTTCCCCGCGGTCAACACGCTCTACAACGCGATCCTCAACCATCCCGAGTTCGACAAGCTCGACTTCACCCATCTGCTCGTGGCGAACGGCGGCGGCATGGCGGTGCAGGAGGCCGTGGCGAAGCGCTGGTACGAGCGCACGCATACGCCGATCGTCGAAGGTTACGGGCTCTCGGAAACCTCGCCCAGCGTGACCTGCAACCCGGTCACCGCAACCGAATACACGGGCACGATCGGCTTGCCGCTGCCCTCCACGGAAATTTCGATTCGCGACGACGCAGGCAACGAGCTGCCGATCGGCGAGGCGGGCGAGATCTGCATTCGCGGTCCGCAGGTGATGGCGGGCTACTGGCAGCGTCCGGAGGAAACCGCGAAGGTCATGACGCCCGACGGCTACTTCAAGTCGGGCGACGTCGGTCTCATGAATGCGCGCGGTTACATCAAGCTCGTCGACCGCAAGAAGGACATGATTCTGGTCTCGGGCTTCAACGTCTACCCGAACGAAGTCGAGGATGTCGTGGCGAAGCTGCCCGGCGTGTTCGAGGTGGCGGCGGTGGGCGTGCCCGACGAGCACTCGGGCGAGGCGGTGAAGCTCTATATCGTCAAGAAGGACCAGGCGCTCACCGACAAGGATGTGTTCGACTACTGCAAGACGCAGCTCACCGGCTACAAGCGGCCGAAGATCATCGAGTTCCGCAGCGATCTGCCGAAGAGCAACGTTGGCAAGATCCTGCGCCGCGAGTTGCGCGACGGCCGGGCTTGAAGGGACAACCGAAGGCGCAAAAGAAGCATGAAGCAAGACAGGAAACGGCCTGCCCATTGAGGACAGGCCGTTTTTCTTTGAGCGTTGCGCAACGCCGCGCTCAAGCCGGCGCGCCAAAGAAAAAAGGCGCCCGGAGGCGCCTTCGAGATTACAGCGACTGTTCTTATTAGAACTTGTGACGGATACCGACGCGAGCCGTGAACACGTTGTTGTTGCTCGACGGCGTCAGGCCGTTGATCGAGGCGACCGCCGAGTTGCCCGACGAATCGGTGCCCGTAGCGTGCTGGTACACGCCAATCAGGTACACGTCCGTACGCTTCGAGAGGAAGTAGTCCGTGCCGAGCGCGTAGTTGAAGTACTTCGCGCCGCTCTGGCTCGTGCCGTTCGCCAGCGTGGCGCTGTGGCCGTCCGTGAAGTCGAACGAGAAGCCTGCCAGCCAGGCCGGCGTGAACTGGTACTTGAAGTTGGCTTCGACGTTGTTGAACGTGGCGTTCGAGCCGGTCTCGAAACGCGTCGTGCCGGTCGTGCCGAGGTTGCGGAAGCTGATGTTCGAGTACGTCAGGCCGAACGTCGCAGCGCCGAACGTGTATGCACCAGCTGCACCGATAACCTGGTACGTGTTGGCCGTCGCGTAGCCGCCGTAGATCGGGTTGCTCACAGCCGTCAGCGGCGAAGCGGTGCCGCCGTTGTTGAACAGGCCGCCGCTCGTGTTCGGCGTGCGTGCGTTCAGGTAGCCAACGCCGAGGGCGAGGGGGCCGTTGTTGTAGCCAGCGCCCAACGACCAGATCTGGTTGCCCGTGAAGTTGCCCGACTGACCACCGAAGCTGTACGTGCCGCCGAACGTCAGACCTGCGTAGTTCGTGCTCGTGAACTTGACCGTGTTGTTCGTACGGTAGGCGTTGTTGAAGTTGTCGATGTCGCCCGGGTGAGCTGCGATGTAGCCGCCCCACTGGTCGCCCGATTCGAACGGACCGACGTAGTCGACGACGGAGTCGTACTGGCGACCCAGCGTGACCGTGCCGAACTGCGAGCTGGAGAGGCCGACATAAGCTTGACGGCCGAACATCAGGCCACCCTGGCCGAGCTTGCCGTTGTTCACGTCGAAACCGTTTTCGAGCACGAAGACTGCCTTCAGGCCGCCGCCGAGATCTTCAGCGCCGCGTAGGCCGAAACGGCTGCCTTGCAACACGCCGCTCGACAGGTTGTACAGGTGCTTGCCACCCGAGTTCGTGTTGATGTTGAAACCTTCGTCGATGATGCCGTACAGCGTGACGCTGCTCTGAGCGTGAGCAACGCCCGCGAACGCGCCAAGCGCAGCGAGCGCGAGAAGCGACTTCTTCATTGAATGATCTCCAGTGTTTGCGAATCTTTTGCGTCTTGTAACGGGACCGGTTTTTTATCTAGCGTGGATCCCGTCCTTCTAACTTCGCGAGAAGTTGCACGTAATGTAACAAAAGGGTTAATAGTCACAAAGGAAAAGGCGGGGCACCGCTAAGTACCTGTTTCGTTTACACAACATGGCTTAGAATACGCAGCTATCTATCGGCGCTGCCCCTGGTTGACGGATCTCCGCGAGTTTGTGTAGTGGTGAGGGGCGGTCCGCGGCGAGCCGTATTTCGGCGCGCCAACGAAATGAAAGGGAGGCTGGATGACGCTAGATGATTTGATTACCGAATTCGACCGGGGCCTGCGCTCGATCACCGGCGTGACGCGTATGGCGCGCCCGATGCCGCAGCCCACTCCCGTTACCATCGAAGTCACGCCGGACGGCGAGGCCGTGCCGGCCGGCAGCGAACTCACGCCCGCCGAGCGCGCACATGCCGCCGGCCTCATGCGCGTGAACCATGTGGGCGAGGTGTGTGCCCAGGCGCTGTATCAGGCGCAGAAAATGTCGACCCGTTCGCCCTCGCTCAAGGTCGCTTTCGACGAGGCCGCTCGCGAAGAAGAGGATCACCTCGCGTGGACCTCGCGCCGCCTTCAAGCGCTCGATTCGCGCCCGAGCCTGCTCAATCCGCTCTGGTATGCCGGCGCACTGGCGATCGGCCTCGCCGCCGGGCGTCTCGGCGACAAGGTGAGCCTCGGCTTCATGGCCGAGACCGAGCGCCAGGTCGAACATCATCTCGACAGCCACCTCGACAGCCTGCCGCCCGCCGACCTCGAATCGCGCGCGGTCGTCGAGCAAATGCGCACCGATGAAATGGCTCACGCCAGGTCGGCCACCGATCTGGGCGGTGTCGAATTGCCGCTGCCGGTGCGTTCGCTGATGCGTGTAGCATCGAAGGTCATGACACGCACCGCCTATTACATCTGACTGGATTACGTGGGCCGACAATCGCTGTCGGCTCATAATGTCGTTAATCTTTCAGAGCTTTCAGCCCTCCGATTAATCCCCGCAAGACCCCCTCGGCACACCGCTTATCCCCGCGCTTTTCACGTATCACCTTCACAACCTGCGTTAGCTCATTCATTCATAACGGTTTTTGGCTTTTGGTCTGACTTGAACAAGTGCCGCTAAGTCCTTGTTCTAGCGGATAAATTTCGTCAAAAAACGTTCGGGCTCCCTTGACCCTCGTTGGGCGTTCCTCTAAAGTGGGAGACAGTGTGAGAAAGTGTATTTTTGTGTGATTTCAGGCGCGTATTCAGGTAGATTTTCCGAGATTTAAGCGGGCGGCGAACGACGCCGCGTTAGGGGGAGCAAATTGTTCCAGGGGGCGTCGGCGCTAACACTCGATGCGAAAGGACGGATGTCGATTCCGTCTCGCTATCGGGATGCGCTGCAACAACAGGCAGAAGGCCGGGTGACGATCACCAAACACCCGGACGGCTGCCTGTTGCTATTTCCGCGCCCCGAATGGGAAGTGTTCCGTGCGAAGGTCGCCGCCTTGCCGATGGACGCGCACTGGTGGCGCCGCATCTTTCTCGGCAACGCGTCCGACGTCGATCTCGACAGTGCGGGCCGCGTGCTCGTCTCACCTGAATTACGTCTGGCGGCAGGAATGGAAAAGGAAGTCATGCTGCTCGGCATGGGTAGTCATTTTGAGTTGTGGGATGCGCAGACCTACGCCGCCAAGGAACAGGCGGCGATGGCGCAGGGCATGCCCGACGCCCTGAAAAATTTCACGTTCTGATCGCGGTTTAAAAAGCTATGGCATCTGCGATGGGACAGGGACTACAGCATCGCACGGTGCTGCTAGACGAAGCGGTGAACGCACTGATCACGCGCGCGGACGGCGTCTATGTGGACGGCACGTTCGGTCGCGGCGGGCACAGTCGCGCGATCCTCGGGCGTCTGGGTGAGGCTGGGCGCCTGATTGCGTTCGACAAGGATCCGCAGGCGATCGCCACGGCGCAAACCGTGGGCGACGCGCGGTTTTCGATCGTGCATGAGAGTTTTGCTTCGCTGCGCGACGAGCTCGCGTCGCGCGGGGTAGGGCGTGTGTCGGGAATATTGCTGGACCTTGGCGTGTCGTCGCCGCAAGTCGACGATCCGCAGCGCGGCTTCAGTTTCCGCGCCGACGGTCCGCTCGACATGCGGATGGACCCGACGCGCGGCGAGTCCGCCGCTGACTGGCTCGCTCGGGCCACGTTGCAGGAACTGACGGAGGTAATTCGGGATTATGGGGAAGAACGGTTTGCTTTTCAGATTGCAAAGGCGCTTGTTGCTCGCCGGGCAGAGTCCGACCGTCTCGGGCCTCTCGACAGCACGGGCGAGCTTGCCCAAATCGTGGCTAACGTCGTCAAAACCCGTGAGAAGGGTAAGGACCCGGCAACCCGCACCTTTCAAGCTATACGGATTCACGTCAATCAAGAGCTTGCGGAGCTGCAAGTCGTTCTAGAAGCAGCGTTGTCGTTGCTGGAACAGGGGGGGCGGCTGGTGGTCATCAGCTTTCATTCGCTCGAAGACCGGATCGTCAAGCGATTCATGCAGGCGCACGCGAGCGCGCCGGCGGTGGACCGCCGTCTGCCGATCCGCGCCGTCGACCTGCCGAGCCCACCGCTCAAGCTGCTCGGCCGCGTGTTCGCGAGCGACGAGGAAGTCGCCGCGAACCCGCGCGCCCGCTCGGCCGTAATGCGCACCGCGGAGCGCATCACGCCATGAATCGCCTGAACATCTTCCTGCTGATCGTCGTCATGGGGTGCGCGCTCTCGGTCGTGAACGCCACCAATCAGCAGCGCCAGATCTTCATCCAGTTGCAACGCGCGCAGTCGCAGGAGCATCAGCTTCAGCAGGACTACGCACAGCTTCAATATCAGCAGAGCGCGCTGTCGAGAACGTCGCGCATCGAACAGATCGCCACCGACTCGCTCAAGATGCAGCCTGTCACGACCGGACGCACGCAATATCTGACGCTCGCGCCGGGCGCCGCCACCGCCGTCGACGCGCCCGTGCCGACCTCGGCGCCCCCGCAGGGCGCCGCGCCCACGCCTGCCCGCCGCGGAGGCACGCGATGAAAAAGGACAATCGCCGCAAGAGCGTTGCCTTCAGCGCCAACCCCATTCTCTCCGTGCGCCTGCCGATGTGGCGCTCGAAGCTCGTCGTGTTTCTGCTCTTCATGGCGTTCGTCGCGCTCGCCGCACGCGCGTTCTGGATTCAGGGCCCGGGCAACGCGTTCTATCAGAAGCAGGGCGAAAGCCGTTACCAGCGCACGATCGAACTGCCGGCCACGCGCGGCAAGATTCTCGACCGCAACGGCCTTGTGCTTGCCACGAGCCTGCCCGTGCGCGCGATCTGGGCGATTCCCGAAGCCGTGCCCGACGATCTCGGCGCCGACAAGCTCAACCAGCTCGGCGCGCTGCTCGGCATGAGCACGAAAGAGCTGCGCTCGAAGCTCTCCGAAGACAAGACGTTCGTGTACGTGAAGCGCCAGGTGCCGCTCGATGTCGCGCAGAAAGTCACGGCGCTCGACATTCCCGGCATTTATCAGCGCAACGAATACAAGCGCTTCTACCCGGAAGGCGACGTCACGGCGCACTTGATCGGCTTCACCAACGTCGAAGACGAAGGCCAGGAAGGCGTCGAACTGTCCGACCAGAAAATGCTCGCGGGCGTGCCGGGCATTCGTCACGTCATCAAGGACCGTATGGGCCATATCGTCGAGGACGTCGACGAAACGGTCGTGCCCCACGATGGCAAGGACGTCGAACTGTCGATCGACAGCAAGATTCAGTTCATCGCCTATTCGAACCTGAAAGCGGCCGTCGAGAAGTTCAAGGCCAAGGCGGGCGCGGCGATGGTGGTGGACGTGCGCACGGGCGAAGTGCTCGCGCTCGTGAACTATCCGACCTACAACCCGAACGACCGCTCGCACCTCACCGGCGAGCAGTTGCGCAACCGCATTCTCACCGACGTGTTCGAGCCGGGCTCGATCATGAAGCCGTTCACGGTGTCGCTGGCCCTCGATCTGCACCGCGTCTCGCCGACTACACTGGTGGATACGGGCGCGGGCCACTTCACCCTCGACGGCGCGACCATTACCGACGACGCCGGTTTTGGCGTGTTGACGGTGGGCGGCGTGATCCAGAAGTCGAGCAACATCGGCGCGACGAAGATCGCGATGACGCTGCGCCCCGAAGAAATGTGGGACATGTACACCAGCATCGGTCTCGGTCAGGCGCCGAAGGTCGGGTTCCCCGGCGCGGCGGCGGGCCGTCTGCGTCCGTGGAAAAGCTGGCGCCGCATCGAGCAGGCGACGATGTCCTACGGCTACGGCCTCTCCGTTTCGCTGTTCCAGCTCGCGCGCGCGTACACGGCGATCGCCCACGACGGCCAGATCCTGCCCGTCACGATCTTCCGCCATCCCGGCGATACGCAGCCCGTGCAGGGCACCCAGGTTTTCGCGCCGACCACGGCGCGTGAAGTGCGCACGATGCTGGAGAGCGTGGTGTCGAGGGACGGCACCTCGCCCGACGCCGCCGTGCCCGGCTATCGCGTGGGCGGCAAGTCCGGTACGGCGTACAAGCACGGCCCGCACGGCTACGACCATTCGAAGTACCGCGCGTCGTTCGTCGGCATGGCGCCGATGCCGAATCCGCGCATTGTCGTGGCCGTGACGGTCGACGAACCGACCGCCGGCAGCCACTTCGGCGGCGCGGTCTCGGGTCCGGTGTTCTCGGGCATCGTCGGCGACACGCTGCGCTCGCTCAACGTGCCGCCCGACATGCCGGTGAAGCAGCTCGTGGTCGAAGACAACAGCGCCTCGGCTCCCGCCGCCGCGAATGCACCGGGCGCGCCCGTGAAGCACACGGCGAATACGCCCGCAAACAAGAACACCGTCGCCGCGCGTCACATGACCGTCGCGGACAACGCGAAAAATCGACCCGGAGTCGTCCGATGAGCGCCACGCGCACCCAGCATCCCGCGCACCGGCAGATCGCGGACGCGCTCGCATGGCTGCGCGCGCACGTCGCACCCGCAGCCGGCCTGCACGCCGACACGCGCTCGCTCAAGCCGGGCGACGTGTTTCTCGCCTACGCCGTGGAAGGCGCGGACAACCGCCCGCACATCGCCAATGCGATCGAGCGCGGCGCGGCCGCCGTTGTGTATCAGCCGGAAGGCTATGCGGGCGAACAGCCCGACGCTTCCATTGCACTCGCCGTGCCGCAACTCGATGCGCTCGCGGGCGAGATCGCGAGCGGCTGGTATGGCGACCCGAGCGACGCGATGCTCGTGGTCGGCGTGACCGGCACGAACGGCAAGACGTCGTGCAGCCAGTGGATCGCCACGGCGCTCTCGGCCATCGGCCAGAAGTGCGCGATCGTCGGCACGCTTGGCAGCGGCTTTCCGGGCCAGCTCGTGCACACGGGCTTCACCACGCCCGATGCGCCGCAACTGCAACGTAGCCTCGCACAATTGCGTGGCGAAGGTGCACAGGCTATTGCGATGGAGGTATCCTCGCACGCGCTGCATCAGGGCCGGGTGAACGGCACGTCGTTCGACATTGCCGTCTTTACGAATCTCACGCAGGACCATCTCGACTATCACCGCACGTTCGAAGCCTACGAGGCCGCGAAGGCGCGTCTGTTCGCCTGGCCGGGCCTGCGCGCGGCCGTCATCAACGCCGACGACGCAGCGGGGCGCCGCCTGATCGCCGCCACGCGCGGCAAGGCGCGCACGATCGCGTATGGCATAGAGACGCCTGTCGCCGACGCGCCGGTGGCCGACGCCTGGCTGCGCGCGAACGACGTGCGCGCGACGGCCACCGGCACGTCCTTCCATCTGGAAACGTCGGACTGGGGCGAGGCGCGCGTCGAGGTGCAGGTGCTCGGCCTCTTTAACGTGAGCAATCTGCTCGGCGTGCTCGGCGCGCTGCTGGCGGCGAACGTGCCGCTCGTTGCGGCGCTCAACGAGCTCGCGAAGCTGCAACCGGTGAACGGGCGCATGGAGCGCCTGGGCGGCCGCGTCGACCATGACGAGCCGCTCGTGGTGGTCGATTACGCGCATACGCCCGACGCGCTGGAAAAGACGCTCGAAGCACTGCGTCCCATGGCGCTCGCGCGCGGCGGACAGCTCGTCTGCATGTTCGGCTGCGGCGGCGACCGCGATGCGACCAAGCGCCCGCTCATGGGCGCGATCGCGGAGCGCCTCGCCGACCAGGTGGTCGTGACGAGCGACAACCCGCGCAGCGAATCGCCGGCCGCGATCATCGACCAGATCGCGCAAGGCATGCGCGAAGCCGCGAAGGCGCGCCGCATCGAGGACCGCGCGAGCGCGATCCTGCAAGCGGTGCGCGGCGCGGCGCGCGAAGACGTCGTCGTGCTGGCCGGCAAGGGCCACGAGGCGACCCAGGAAATCATGGGCAAGAAGCGCGCGTTCTCCGACCAGGATCACGCGCGGCTTGCTCTCGCAGCCCGTGTCACACACGTGCGCGGAGGTGGTGAATGACAATGCTTTCCCTGCGCGAAGCCGCAGCGCTGATTCCAGGCGCGAGCGTACTCGGCGACGAGAACGCGACGTTCGAGCGCATCTCGACCGACAGCCGCGCGGCAGGCCCGGGCGATCTCTTCGTCGCGCTCAAGGGCGACCGTTTCGACGCGCACGATTTTCTCGGCGAAGTCGCGAATCGTCACGTGAGCGCGGCGCTCGTGTCGCGCAGTCCCGGCGACTGGCGCATGCCGGCGCTGCGCGTGGACGACACGCGCACGGCGCTCGGCGCGCTCGCGCTCGGCTGGCGGCGCCGCTTTTCGATGCCGCTCGTCGCCGTGACGGGCAGCAACGGCAAGACCACGGTCAAGGAAATGATCGCGTCGATCTTCGCGGCGGCGGTGGGCGAGAATGCGCGCCTCGCGACGACGGGCAACCTCAATAACGATATCGGCCTGCCGCTCACGCTGCTGCGTTTGAGCGGCGCGCACCAGTTGGCGGTGGTCGAGCTCGGCATGAATCACCCCGGCGAGACCGATCTGCTCGCGAAGATCGCCGAGCCCACGGTTGCGGTGGTGAACAACGCGCAGCGCGAGCATCAGGAATTCATGGCGACGGTGGAAGCCGTCGCGCTCGAGCACGCGAGCGTGATTCACGCGCTCAAGCCCACGGGCGTCGCGGTGTTTCCCGCCGACGATGCCTACGCGAGCATCTGGCGCGTGGCGGCAACCGGTTCGCAGATTCTCGACTTCGCGCTCCATACGGATGAAAGCGCGGTCGAGGCGGCGGTGACCGGCAAGCTCGTCGGTAAGCCGGGCGGCAACCGTCTCGCGATCGCGACGCCGGAAGGCCATCTCGAAGTGGCGTTGAAGGTGCTTGGCGCGCACAACGCGCGCAACGCGCTCGCGGCCACGGCCGCGGCGATTGCCGCGGGCGTGCCGCTCGAGGCGATCGGCCGCGGGCTGGAGGCGTTCGAGCCGGTGAAGGGCCGCTTGCAGGTCAAGCGCGCGGCGCTTGGCGAACTGGCGGGCGCCACCGTGATCGACGACACCTACAACGCGAATCCCGATTCGGTGCGCGCCGCGATCGACGTGCTCGCTTCGCACGCGTCGCCGCGCGTGCTCGTGCTGGGCGACATGGGTGAAGTCGGCGACGACGGCCCCGCGTTTCACCGCGAGGTCGGCGCGTATGCGAAGGAGCGCGGCATCGACGCGCTCTACACGCTCGGCGACGCGGCGCGAGACATCACCGTTGCGTTCGGCGCACAGGCGCTGCACGCGGCGAGCGTGGGCGAGCTCGTGCAGGCGCTGGCCGGAGCCGGTTACGGCGCGGGCGCAACGATCCTCGTGAAAGGCTCGCGTTTCATGCAGATGGAGCGCGTGGTGGCGGCTTTGACAAACCCGCCCACGAATCCGCAAACCCCTGCGCCGGACGCTGCGTCCGGCGCGCACTGAAATACTAAGGAATACAAGGCATGCTACTGGCGCTGGCGCAATGGCTGCAGAATGACGCAAGCTTCTTGCGCGTGTTCAGTTATCTGACGTTCCGTGCGGTGATGGCCACCATCACCGCGATGGGGATCGGGCTTTTCCTCGGCCCGTGGGTGATCCGCAAGCTCACCGCGATGAAGGTCGGCCAGGCCGTGCGTACGGACGGCCCGCAATCGCACCTCGTGAAGTCCGGCACGCCCACCATGGGCGGCGTGCTGATTCTGCTCGGCATCGCGGTTTCCACGCTGCTGTGGGGCGACCTCACGAACCGCTTTATCTGGATCGTGATGCTCGTCACGTTCGGTTTTGGCGCGATCGGTTGGGTCGACGACTATCGCAAGGTCGTCTACAAGGACCCGCGCGGCATGTCCTCGCGCGAGAAGTACTTCTGGCAGTCGGTGATTGGTCTGTTCGCGGCGGTGTATCTCGCGTTCAGCGTGTCCGAAGCGAGCAATGTGCGCGTGTTCGACCTCTTCATGGCGTGGGTGCGCAGCGGCCTGTCGATGGGCCTGCCCGCGCGCGCCGACCTGCTGCTGCCGTTCCTCAAGTCGATCAGCTATCCGCTTGGCGTGTGGGGCTTCATCGCGCTCACGTATTTCGTGATCGTCGGCGCGAGCAACGCCGTGAACCTCACCGACGGCCTCGACGGCCTCGTGATCATGCCGGTCGTGCTGGTCGGCGCGTCGCTCGGCGTGTTTGCCTACGTGATGGGTAGCTCGGTCTACTCCAAATACCTGCTTTTCCCGCACATTGCCGGCGCCGGCGAATTGCTGATCTTCTGCTCGGCCATGGGCGGGGCGGGCCTGGCGTTCCTCTGGTTCAACACGTATCCCGCGCAGGTGTTCATGGGCGACGTGGGCGCGCTCGCGCTCGGCGGCGCGCTCGGCACCATCGCCGTGATCGTGCGTCAGGAAATCGTGCTGTTCATCATGGGCGGCATTTTCGTGGCGGAAACGCTCTCGGTGATGCTCCAGGTCACCTGGTTCAAATACACGAAAAAGCGTTACGGCGAAGGGCGCCGCATCTTCAAGATGGCGCCGCTGCATCACCATTTCGAGCTGTCCGGCTGGAAAGAGACGCAGGTTGTCGTGCGCTTCTGGGTCATCACGCTGATGCTGTGTCTGATCGGCCTGTCGACTCTGAAGCTGCGTTGATCGATCTTAGGCGTTCACCAAGGTAAGGGAAGGAAGCAAGCGATGTTTGGCGAGAAGTTTCGGGATCGGCAAAAGCCGATGGTGCTCGTGCTGGGACTCGGGGAATCGGGTCTCGCGATGGCGCGTTGGTGCGCGCGGCATGGTTGCCGCCTGCGCGTTGCCGACACGCGCGAAACGCCGCCTAATTTGCCCGAACTCGCCGCGCGCGGCATCGACGCCGATTTCGTGGGCGGCCCGTTCACGACCGCCTTGCTCGAAGGCGTGGAGCTGGTCGCCATCAGCCCGGGCCTTTCGCCGCTCGCCGAAGATCTCGTGCCGCTGATCGCGGCGGCGCGCGAGCGCGGCATCGAAGTGTGGGGCGAGCTCGAACTCTTCGCGCAGGCGCTGCGCCATCTCGGCGAAAGCGGCTACGCGCCGAAGGTGCTCGCCATTACCGGCACGAACGGCAAGACCACCACGACGAGCTTGACGGGCATGCTCTGCGAGCGCGCGGGCAAGCGCGTGGCGGTGGCGGGCAACATCAGCCCGGCGATGCTCGACAAGCTCGCCGAGGCGATCGACAACACCGCGCTGCCCGACATCTGGGTGCTCGAACTGTCGAGTTTTCAGCTGGAAACGGCGCACACGTTCGAGCCCGATGCGGCCGCTGTGCTCAACATCACGCAAGACCACCTCGACTGGCACGGCGGCCTCGACGCCTACGCGGCCGCGAAGGGCCGCATCTTCGGACCGCGCACGACGCGCGTGCTCAACCGTGACGACGCGCGCGTGATGTCGCTCGCAAGCGTGAAGGCAAGCGCGGACGCGAAGGTCGTGACCTTCGGCCTGGACGAGCCCGGGAACGACGGCGACCTCGGTCTGCTGCGCGAAAACGGCATGCAGTGGCTCGTGCAGGCGCACGATCTCGACGCGGCCGATGTGCCGGTGTCCCCGCGCCGTCGCAAGCAGCAGGAAGCCGCGCCCGTGAATCTCGGCATGAAACGCCTCATGCCCGCCGACGCGCTGCGCATTCGCGGCCTGCACAACGCGGCGAACGCGCTTGCGGCATTTGCGCTTACGCGCGCGATCCAGCTGCCGCCCGCGCCGCTCCTGCACGGCCTGCGCGAGTATCGCGGCGAGCCGCATCGCGTGGAGCTGATCGCGTCGATCGAAGGGATCGACTACGTGGACGACAGCAAGGGCACGAACGTGGGCGCGACGGTCGCGGCGCTCGACGGACTCGCGCAGCGCACGGTGCTGATTGCCGGTGGCGACGGCAAGGGCCAGGACTTCGATCCGCTCGTCGCACCGGTTGCGCGCTGGTGCCGCGCCGTGATGCTGATCGGCCGCGACGCAGCGAAGATTCGCGCCGCGCTCGGAGAAACCGGCGTCGCGATGAGCGACCACGCGACGCTCGAAGAAGCGACGCGCGCCGCCACGGCGCTCGCGCAGCCGGGCGACGTGGTGTTGCTCTCGCCCGCATGCGCGAGCCTCGACATGTTCCGCAACTACGCCCATCGCGCGGCCGTGTTCCGCGACACGGTGGAAGACATCGCCGCAGAACGGGGGACGATGATATGAGCTGGTCCGAACGATTCGGTGCGCGTTTATCGCGTGAGGGCGGTGGGGCGGGCGGCTCGACGAACGGCGGCGCGCCGCGCTCGAGCGGCCTCGCGAGCGTCGTCAACGGCGTGCGGCCGGGCCGCTCGCGCATGCTCGACTACGATCACTCGCTGCTGTGGGCCGTGATCGCTTTGCTCGGACTTGGTGTGGTGATGGTCTACTCGGCTTCGATCGCCATGCCCGATTCGCCCAAATACGCGTCGTACCGCGACTGGGCGTTCCTCGTGCGCCACCTCGTCTCGCTCACGATCGCGACGATCGCCGCGCTCGTTGCGTTCCGCATTCCCGTTTCCACATGGGAACGCTACGCGCCAAAGCTCTTTCTCATCTCGCTCGCCATGCTCGTGGTCGTGCTGATTCCGCACATCGGCAAGGGCGTGAACGGCGCGCGGCGCTGGATTCCGCTCGGCGTCACGAACATGCAGCCGTCGGAAATCATGAAGCTCGCCGTGACGATCTATGCGGCGAACTACACGGTGCGCAAGCAGGAGTACATGCACAGCTTCGCGAAGGGCTTCTTGCCGATGGCGTTTGCTGTGGGCGTGGTCGGCGCGCTGCTGCTGCTCGAACCCGACATGGGCGCGTTCATGGTGATCGCCGCGATCGCGATGGGTGTGCTGTTCCTCGGCGGCGTGAACGGCAAGCTGTTCGGCGGCCTCGTGGCCACGGCCGTGGGCACCTTCACGCTGCTCGTGTGGGCGTCGCCGTGGCGCCGCGAGCGGATCTTCGCGTACCTCGATCCGTGGGACGACCGCTACGCGCAGGGCAAGGCCTATCAGCTCACGCACTCGCTCATCGCGTTCGGTCGCGGCGAGTGGTTCGGCGTGGGCCTCGGCGGCAGCGTCGAAAAGCTCAACTATCTGCCTGAAGCGCATACCGACTTCATTCTCGCCGTGATCGGCGAGGAACTCGGTTTCGTCGGCGTGCTGGTCGTGATCCTGCTGTTCTACTGGATCGTGCGCCGCGCGTTCGAAATCGGCCGCCAGGCGCTCGCGCTCGACCGCACGTTCGCGGGTCTCGTCGCCAAGGGCCTGGGCGTGTGGTTCGGCGCGCAGGCCTTCATCAACATGGGCGTGAACCTGGGTCTGTTGCCGACCAAGGGTCTCACGCTGCCGCTCGTGAGTTACGGCGGCTCGGGCATTTTGCTCAACTGCGTCGCGGTGGCACTGCTGTTGCGCGTCGATTACGAGAACCGGGTCCTGATGCGCGGAGGGAAAGTATGACCGCAGCAACGCGCACGCTCATGGTGATGGCCGGCGGCACCGGGGGACACGTGTTCCCGGGGCTCGCCGTCGCGCATCGCATGGAGCAGTGGGGCTGGCGCGTGGTGTGGCTCGGCAATCCCGCAGGCATGGAAGCGACGCTCGTGCCCAGGCACGGCATCGCGATGGAATACGTGCGCTTTGGCGGCGTGCGCGGCAAGGGCATCAAGACCAAGCTGATGCTGCCGCTCAATCTGCTGCGCGCCTGCACGCAGAGCCTCGCGGCGCTGCACCGCGTGAAGCCCGATGTCGTGCTCGGCATGGGCGGCTACATCACGTTCCCGGCGGGCGTGATGAGTGCGCTGTCGGGCCGTCCGCTCGTGCTGCACGAACAGAATTCGATCGCGGGTCTCGCGAACAAGGTGCTCGCCAGGCTCGCGAAGCGCGTGCTCGTGGCGTTCCCCGGCGCGCTGCCCGACGCCGAGTGGACCGGCAATCCGATCCGCGAGGCGCTGGAGCACGTCGATCAGCCGAAGGCGCGCTATGCGGCGCGCACCGGTCCGCTGCGCGTGCTCGTGGTGGGCGGCAGTCTCGGCGCCACGGCGCTCAACGAAGTCGTGCCGCGTGCGCTCTCGCTGCTCGCGCCGCAAGAGCGCCCGCACGTCGTGCATCAGGCGGGCGCGAAGCACATCGACGCCTTGCGTCAAAACTATATCGGCGCCGGTCTCCTTTCGAACGAAGGGGACGACGCGGTGCAACTCGTGCCGTTCATCGACGACATGGCGAGCGCCTACCAGAACGCGGATCTCGTGATCTGCCGTTCGGGCGCCATGACGGTGGCCGAGATCGCGGCGGTGGGCGTGGCGGCATGCTTCGTGCCGTTCCCCTACGCCGTGGACGACCACCAGACCACCAACGCCGCGTTCCTTGCCGACAAGGACGCAGCGCTCGTGGTGCAGCAACGCGACCTGACGGCGGAAGGACTTGCCGACTGGTTGCGGCATCAGACCAGAACATCGCTGGCGGAAATGGCCGAGCGCGCTCGCGCGCTCGCGAAACCCGACGCCGCCGATCAGGTCGCACGCATCTGCGCGACCGTGGCGGGCGTAGTAGCGGGAGGAAAGCAATGAAACACATCGTCAAACATATCCATTTCGTCGGCATCGGCGGCGCAGGCATGAGCGGTATCGCCGAAGTGCTCGTCAACCTCGGCTACCAGGTAAGCGGCTCGGACCTCGCAAAGAACGGGGTCACCGATCGACTCGCCGCGCTCGGCGCGCGCATCGCGATCGGCCATGCCGAAGAGAACATCGAAGGCGCGAACGCCGTGGTCGTTTCCACGGCCGTGCGCAGCGACAACCCGGAAGTGCTCGCGGCGCGCCATCGCCGCATTCCCATCGTGCCGCGTGCCGTGATGCTCGCGGAACTCATGCGTCTGAAGCAGGGCATCGCGATCGCGGGCACGCACGGCAAGACCACCACCACGTCGCTGGTGGCGAGCGTGCTGGCGGCGGGCGGGCTCGACCCGACCTTCGTGATCGGCGGACGCCTCATCAGCGCGGGCGCGAATGCGCGCCTCGGCACGGGCGACTTCATCGTGGCGGAAGCCGATGAATCCGACGCATCGTTCCTGAACCTCTTCCCGGTGATCGAAGTCATTACGAACATCGACGCCGATCACATGGACACCTACGGGCACGACTTCGCGCGCCTGAAGCAGGCGTTCATCGAATTCACGCATCGCCTGCCGTTCTATGGCATTGCCGTGCTGTGCGTGGACGACCCGAACGTGAAGGAGATCCTGCCGTTCGTGTCGAAGCCGATCATCCGTTACGGCCTCGCGTCCGACGCGCAGGTGCGCGCGGTGAACGTGGTCGCGCGCGAAGGCAAGATGCACTTCACGGTGATGCGCGAAGACGCGCCGTCGCTCGACATCGTGCTGAACCTGCCGGGCACGCACAACGTGCAGAACGCGCTGGCGGCGATCGCGATCGCGACCGAACTCGAAGTGAAGGACGCCGACATTCAGCGCGCGCTCGCGGAATTCAACGGCGTGGGCCGCCGTTTCCAGCGCTACGGCGAAATTCCCGTCAACGGCGGCGGCGCTTACACGTTGATCGACGACTACGGCCATCACCCGGTGGAAATGGCGGCGACGATTGCAGCGGCGCGCGGCGCGTTTCCCGAGCGCCGGCTCGTGCTGGCGTTCCAGCCGCACCGCTATACGCGCACGCGCGACTGCTTCGAAGATTTCGTGCGCGTGCTCTCGACCGTCGACGCGCTCGTGCTAACCGATGTCTACGCGGCCGGCGAAGCGCCGATCGTCGCGGCCGACGGCCGTGCGCTCGCCCGCGCGATTCGCGTGGCGGGCAAGGTCGAGCCGGTGTTTATCGAAACGGTGGATGAGATGCCGGACGCGCTGGCCGCGGTGGTGCGCGACGGCGATGTGGTGATTACGATGGGCGCGGGTTCGATCGGCGGTGTGCCGGGCCGGATCGCCGCACAGGAACAAAAGGCGTGAGTGACATGAGCAGTATCGACGCGAAACAATTTGGCAAGGTGGCGGTATTGCTCGGCGGCGTGTCCGCCGAGCGCGAGGTGTCGCTCAAGTCGGGCTCGCTGGTGCTTCAGGCGCTGCAAAGCGCCGGTATCGACGCGCATGCGTTCGACCCCTCGGAGCGTCCGCTTTCGGCGTTGAAGGACGAAGGCTTCGTGCGCGCGTTCAACGCGCTGCATGGCGGTTATGGCGAGAACGGCCAGATCCAGGGCGCGCTCGACTTCTACGGCATCCGCTATACGGGCACGGGCGTGCTCGGCTCGGCGCTCGGGCTCGACAAGTTCCGCAGCAAGCTCGTGTGGCAACAGCTCGGCATTCCGACGCCGCCGTTCGAAACCGTGCTGCGCGGCGACGACTACGCGGCGCGCGCGCCGCAGATCGTCGCGAAGCTCGGCCTGCCGCTGTTCGTGAAGCCGGCGAGCGAAGGGTCGAGCGTCGCGGTCATCAAGGTGAAGGCCGAAGCCGAACTCGTGCCGGCGCTCGTGGAAGCTGCGAAGTTCGACAAGATCGTGCTGGTGGAAAAGAGCATCGAAGGCGGCGGCGAGTACACCGCGTGCATCGCGGGCGACCTCGATCTGCCGATCATCAAGATCGTGCCGGCGGGCGAGTTCTACGACTACGACGCGAAGTACATCCTCGACACGACGCAGTATCTGATTCCCTGCGGCGTCGCGCCCGAGAAGGAAGCGGAACTGAAGAAGCTCGCGCGCCGCGCGTTCGACGTGCTTGGTTGCACCGACTGGGGCCGCGCCGACTTCATGATGGACGGCGCGGGCAACGCGTATTTCCTCGAAGTGAACACGGCGCCCGGCATGACCGATCACTCGCTGCCGCCGAAGGCCGCGCGCGCGGTGGGCATCGAGTATCGCGACCTCGTGGTGCGCGTGCTCGCGCTTACGTTGAACAATTGAGGCCCTGATTAATCTCTGACCGACGAATTGCCGAACCTGCACTGAACCGACAATCTCGACATGTGGAATAACGTACGCCAGCTCAACCTTGCCGCCAACGCGTTGCACGCGATGCTCGCGCTCGCGCTGCTGGCGGCCGGCTGCTACTGGCTCGTGCAGCGGCCCAACTTCGCGCTGCGCGAAATCCGCATCGAAGGCGACACCGAGCACATCAACTCGCCCACGGTGCGCGCGAGCGTGGTCGGCCGCCTGAAGGGCAACTTCTTCACCGTCGATCTCGACACGGCGCGCACCGCGTTCGAGCAGATGCCGTGGGTGCGCCACGCGAGCGTGCGCCGCGTGTGGCCCAATGCGCTGGCTGTCACGCTCGAAGAGTACAAACCGTTGGGCACGTGGGGCAGCGATCAGCTCGTGAGCACCGATGGCGAGCTGTTCACCGCGAACCAGGGCGAACTCGACGAGGACCTGCCCGCGTTCGACGGCCCGGACGGCACCGCGCCCGAAGTGGTCGCGCGTTATCACGACTTCGAGAAGTGGTTCGCGCCGCTCGGGCTCACGCCCGACGAAGTGACGCTCTCGCCGCGCTACGCGTGGACGGTGAAGCTCTCGAACGGCACGCAGGTGGAGCTGGGCCGCGAGCGCAACGCCGACACGCTGGGCGAGCGCTCGCATCGGCTCATCGCGGCGTGGACGGCGGTCACGCAGCGTTGGGGCAAAGAGATCGAATATGCGGACCTGCGTTATCCGAACGGGTTTGCGATAAGGGCGGCCGGCATGCGCTTCATCAGCGACACGCCCGCTCCGGGCAAGAAGTAACAGGACATCACACGCAACGAGCACGATATGAGTAAAGACTATAAGGATCTGCTGGTCAGCCTCGACATCGGGACGTCGAAGGTGGTGGCCGTCGTCGCCGAAATGAAGGGCGATGGCCACTACGAAGTGATCGGCCTCGGCCAGAGCGAATCGAAAGGTCTCAAGAAGGGCGTGGTGGTGAACATCGAGGCCACGGTGCAGTCTATCCAGCGAGCGCTCGAAGAAGCGGAACTCATGGCCGACTGCAAGATCACTAACGTATTCACCGGCATTGCGGGCAGCCACATTCGCAGCTTCAACTCGAGCGGCATGGTCGCCATCAAGGAGAAGGAAGTCACGCAGGCGGACGTCGCGCGCGTGATCGAAACGGCGAAGGCGATCAACATCCCGACCGATCAACAGGTGCTGCATATCCTCACGCAGGAATTCATCATCGACGGTCAGGAAGATGTGCGCGAGCCGATCGGCATGAGCGGCATTCGCCTCGAAGTGAAGGTGCATATCGTGACGGGTGCGGTGAGCGCCGCGCAGAACATCGTGAAGTGCGTGCGCCGCTGCGGCCTCGAAGTGAACGACCTCATCCTGCAACCGCTCGCTTCGTCGCTGGCGGTGCTGACCGAGGACGAGAAGGAGCTGGGCGTGGTGCTCGTCGACGTAGGCGGCGGCACGACCGATATCGCGATCTTCAGCGAAGGCGCGATTCGCCATACCGCAGTGATTCCGATCGCGGGCGACCAGGTGACGAGCGACATCGCCATGGCGCTGCGCACGCCGACGCCCGACGCGGAAGACATCAAGGTGAGCTACGGCATCGCGAAGCAGGCCTTGGCCGACCCGGACGAGATGATCGAAGTGCCGGGTCTGGGCGAGCGCGGTCCGCGCACGCTGTCGCGCCAGGCGCTCGCGGCCGTGATCGAGCCGCGCGTGGAAGAGCTTTTCTCGCTCGTGCAGCAGGTGGTGCGCGAGTCGGGCTACGAAGAATTGCTGAGCTCGGGCGTCGTGCTCACGGGCGGCGCCGCGATGATGCCGGGCATGGTCGAGCTGGGCGAGGACATTTTCCTCAAGCCGGTGCGCATTGGCGTGCCGGAATACGCGGGCGGGCTTGCCGACGTGGTGCGCAATCCGCGCTACTCGACGGCGATGGGCCTGCTCGTCGAAGGCCGCTCGCAGCGCATGCGCGGGCGCAAGGTTGCAGTGCAGTCGGGGTCGATGGGTCAGGTCTTCACTCGCATGAAGGACTGGTTCCTCGGCAACTTCTAAGAGCAGAAGTCGCAGGACAGAAGGCGAAGTACAAGCTTCGAAAACCGCGCCGGTGACGGCGGCTGGCGCGCAGTGGAGGGTTGCCCGATCTTCCACTGGATAACGGCCGAGGAGCGGAATCTTTTTCTTGACGGAGGCAACATGGAATTCCAGATGCTGGAAACGGAAACCAACGGCACCATCATCAAGGTGGTAGGCGTTGGTGGTGCTGGCGGCAATGCCGTGCAGCACATGATCAACCGCGGCGTGCAAGGCGTCGATTTCATCGTGATGAACACGGACGCACAGGCGCTTTCGCGCTCGCGTGCATCGGCCGTGATCCAGCTCGGCAACACGGGCCTGGGTGCAGGAGCCAAGCCGGAGATGGGTCGCGCGGCAGCGGAAGAAGCCCGTGAGCGTATCGCCGATTCGCTGCGCGGCGCGCACATGGTGTTCATCACCGCCGGCATGGGCGGCGGCACGGGTACGGGTGCGGCACCCGTGGTCGCGCAGATCGCCAAGGAAATGGGCATTCTCACCGTTGGCGTGGTGAGCAAGCCGTTCGAGTTCGAAGGCGGCAAGCGCATGCGCGTGGCGGAAGCCGGCTCGCAGCAACTGGAGGATCACGTCGACTCGCTGATCGTCGTTCTGAACGACAAGCTGTTCGACGTGATGGGCGATGACGCCGAGATGGACAAGTGCTTCCAGTGCGCGGACGACGTTCTGAACAACGCAGTGGCCGGCATCGCCGAAATCATCAATGTCGACGGCCTCGTGAACGTCGACTTTGAAGACGTGAAGACGGTGATGGGCGAGCAGGGCAAGGCGATGATGGGCACGGCGACGGTGGCCGGTGTCGATCGCGCGCGCCTCGCGGCGGAACAGGCCGTGGCGAGCCCGCTGCTCGAAGGCGTCGATCTGTCGGGCGCGCGTGGCGTGCTGGTCAACATCACGTCGAGCCGTTCGCTGCGCCTGTCGGAAACGCGCGAAGTGATGAACACCATCAAGAGCTACGCTGCGGAAGATGCGACGGTGATCTTCGGTGCGGTGTACGACGACGCGATGGGCGACGCGCTGCGCGTGACGGTGGTGGCAACGGGCCTTGGCCGCGCTGCGAAGAAGCAGCAAGCCGCGCCGATGCAACTGCTGCGCACGGGCACGGACAACCATCCGATCCCGGCTCCGGCAGGTTCGTACGCACCTCAGCACAGCGGCCACGGCAACACGGCCGACTACGGCGCGCTCGACACGCCGGCTGTGTGGCGCACGTCGCGCGACACCGCGGCTTCGCACGTGCAGGCGCTTCAGGAAAAGGGCGTCGACACGTACGACATTCCGGCGTTCCTGCGCAAGCAGGCGGACTGACACGCGAGCCGATCTGACTGCGGCAGGGCGCGAAAGCACGCATCGCCCTCGCCCGCAGACAGATGACGCGCGGCGTCGCAATGAAGGCGAGCAAGACCAGCGAGGCCGCATCCGCGAGGATGCGCGGCAGGGACGGTTGCCCGCCACGCGTTGAGCGTGGGGGACAGGCGCGGTGTCGCCAGTCGTTTCTGTGTAACCTTGGAGTACATCGTTGCCCAACATTGCGGGACGCCGGCGCGACACGCTTGCGCATCGCTGCAAAGGACGAGTCATGATCAAACAGGGTGAAACGCTGCCCGAAGCGACCCTCTTCGAGTTCATCGAAGACGCACGCGAGGGCTGCACGCTGGGGCCCAACAGCTTCGACGTGCGAAAGGAAGCAGCAGGCAAGCGCGTGGTGATCTTCGGATTGCCGGGCGCGTTCACGCCCACGTGCTCCGCGAAGCACGTGCCGGGTTACGTCGAGCACTACGACGCGCTGCGCGCGGCCGGTGTCGACGAAATCTGGTGCGTGTCCGTCAACGACGCGTTCGTGATGGGCGCGTGGGGGCGCGATCAGCGTACCTCGGGCAAGGTACGCATGATGGCCGACGGCAGCGCGGCGTTGACTCGTGCACTCGGACTGGAGCAGGATTTGTCGGCGCGTGGCATGGGAATCCGCTCCCAGCGCTATGCGATGGTGATCGACGACGGCGTGGTCAAGACGCTGCACGTCGAGGCACCCGGCAAGTTCGAAGTGAGCGATGCCGCGAGCATACTTGCCACGTTGACCCGCGCATGAACGCGTTCGCGGCTTTGCGTTGCCCCGTTGCAACGTGAAATGCGACGCAAATGTGACAGGCGATTACGTGCGCCCAGCGGGCCGATTACCCCGGGAACGCCTCCGTTCCGGGCATCGGCCCGCCCTTCATCCCGACTGGGTAACAAGGGGAAACAGTTTGTCACGCCCGTGAGGACGACGGACTTGCCGCAACTGGAGTATAATTCGAGCTATGAGTTAAAAAGTCCCGATTGGGATTTTCAATGAGCAGAAAACCATGTTGAAGCAGCGAACCATCAAATCGATCGTGAAGACAGTCGGCATCGGCCTGCACTCGGGCCGCAAAGTCGACCTGACGCTCCGTCCGGCTGCGCCGAACACGGGCATCGTGTTTTCGCGCGTGGATTTGCCGACGCCGGTGGATATCCCCGCATCGGCGAAGGCGATTGGCGACACGCGCCTCGCCTCGGTGTTGCAGAAGGACGGCGCACGTGTCTCGACGATCGAGCACCTCATGTCGGCCTGCGCGGGTCTCGGCATCGACAACCTCTATGTGGACGTCACCGCCGAGGAAATCCCGATCATGGACGGCAGCGCGGCTTCGTTCGTGTTCCTGATCCAGTCGGCGGGCATTGAAGAACAGAACGCACCGAAGAAGTTCATCAAGGTCAAGAAGCCGGTCGAGATCCGTGACGGCGACAAGTTCGCACGCCTCGATCCCTATTTCGGCTTCAAGCTCAAGTTCACGATCGACTTCCGTCACCCGGCCGTCGATAAAACGGGCCAGGCGCTCGAAGTGGACTTCGCGAATACCTCGTACGTGCGTGAAATCGCGCGCGCGCGCACGTTCGGCTTCGCACACGAAGTCGAAATGATGCGCGAGCTCGGTCTCGCGCGCGGCGGCAGCATGGACAACGCGATCGTGCTGGACGAGTACCGCATCCTGAACAACGACGGCCTGCGCTACGACGACGAGTTCGTGAAGCACAAGATGCTGGACGCGATCGGCGACCTTTACGTGGTCGGCCATCCGCTGCTGGCGGCTTACGACGCGTACAAGTCGGGCCACGGCCTGAACAACCAGTTGCTGCGCGAGCTGCTCGCGAACGAAGACGCCTACGAGATCGTCACGTTCGACGATCCGCAGAAGGCGCCGCGCGGTTTCGGCTACGAGGCGCAGACCGCGTTTGCCTGAGTCTTGCGGAATTGGCCAGTAAAAAAGGGCGGCTTTATGCCGCCCTTTTTACTTTTGCACGATTCGCAAGCGTTGCGCCGGGGTTCAGCGCGACTTGATGTGGCGCGCCGCCATTTTCGCGAGCGCGGCCTGCAAGGGCGAGGGCTCCAGCGACTCGCTGAGCGCCATGAGCGCGGCGGCGCCGGTGGGCGTCATGCGGGCCTGCTTGGGCGGCGCGGGGTCTTTCACGGTTTGGGGACGCACACGGATGCGCACGCTGTTCAGCGGCCAGCCGCGCGCCTGCAAGTCGGCCACGAGCCGCGGCTCCAGATGCCGCAGCCGCGCCGCGAGCGCGTTGTGCGCGGCAAAGAGGGCCAGCGTGCCGTCCTTGATGAAGCCCGGCTCCACGCTCGCGGCGAGATAGTCGGGCAGCAGCGCATTGAGGTCGCGCTGGATCGCCGCGATCTGCTCGACGCCGGCGCGCAGCGGCGCGAACGCGTCCGTGCGGCTCAGCACTTCGGCGAGCGGCTGCGGGGCGCGTGGTCCCCTGGACCTTGAAAACGGCGAGAAACGGCTCATGTGGCGAAGAGAGGGGCAAGCGCGCAAGCGGCGCCGCCGTGGATGCATCGATGCGGCCATTGTAGCCCGCGCGGCGCACCCCATCTCGCTTTTGCGAGCTTTTACCGCGCCTTCGCGCCATTCGGCCAAGTCCGCATCGCGGCCCTTCGCCGCACGGCGGGAAGGCCGTCCGTGCGGGCATCGCGCAAGCCTGCGCCGTCTTTCCGCTGACACGGGCGGGTGTGAGGGCGCGTGCTAAAATGCCCGATTCGAATCCACCATTTTGGGGCTTAAGCCGCCGAGGTCCTTCCGGTCCGGGTGCGCAGTGTGCGGGTGCCGTAGCAGGCGCCGCACGACCAGCTGAACCCTCCCGCCAGGAATCCCGGCCGAAGCCGCGACGCAGACACCGATCCGATGACCACCGGTTTCTTACAGAAAATCTTTGGCAGCCGCAATCAGCGCCTGATCAAGCAATATCAGAAGACGGTCGCGGCGATCAACGCGCTCGAACCGAAGATCGAGCAGTACACCGACGAGCAGCTGCGCGCGAAAACGGTCGAGTTCCGCGAGCGCGTGGCCAACGGCACTTCGCTCGACGACCTGCTGCCCGAGGCGTTCGCCGTTTGCCGCGAAGCGAGCAAGCGCGTGTTGAAGATGCGCCACTTCGACGTGCAGCTGATCGGCGGCATGGTGCTGCATTACGGCAAGATCGCTGAAATGCGCACCGGCGAAGGCAAGACGCTCGTCGCCACGTTGCCCGTGTACCTGAACGCGCTCTCGGGGCGTGGCGTGCACGTGGTCACGGTGAACGACTACCTCGCCCAGCGCGACGCCGAGTGGATGGCGCGTCTGTACAACTTCCTCGGTCTGTCCGTCGGCATCAACCTGTCGCAGATGGATCACGCGACGAAGCAGCAGGCTTACGCGTCGGACATCACCTATGGCACGAACAACGAGTTCGGCTTCGACTACCTGCGCGACAACATGGTCTACGAGACCGAGGCGCGCGTGCAGCGTGCGCTGAACTTCGCCGTGGTCGACGAGGTGGACTCGATCCTGATCGACGAAGCGCGTACGCCGCTCATCATCTCGGGCCAGGCCGAAGACCACACCGAACTCTACGTGCGCATGAACGCGCTGCCGCCGCTGCTCGAGCAGCAGATCGGCGAAGAGAAGGCCGACGGCACGGGCGTGGAAAAGCCGGGCGACTACACGCTCGACGAAAAGGCGCGCCAGGTGTTCCTCACGGAGTCGGGCCACGAGAAGGCCGAGCGCATGCTCGCCGAGTGGGGCCTGATCGGCCAGGGCGAGAGCCTCTACGCGCCGCAGAACATCACGCTGATGCACCACGTGTACGCGGCGCTGCGCGCCCACACGCTGTTCCACAAGGACCAGCACTACGTGGTGCAGAACGGCGAAGTCATCATCGTCGATGAATTCACCGGCCGTCTGATGGCCGGCCGCCGCTGGTCGGACGGCCTGCACCAGGCCGTGGAAGCGAAGGAGCACGTGAAGATCCAGAGCGAGAACCAGACGCTCGCTTCGATCACGTTCCAGAACTACTTCCGCATGTACGCGAAGCTCTCGGGCATGACGGGTACGGCCGACACCGAAGCGTACGAATTCAACGAGATCTACGGCCTCGAAACGGTGGTGGTCCCGACGAACCGCACGCCCAAGCGGATCGACAAGCAGGATCAGATCTACAAGACGGCGAAGGAACGCTACGACGCCGTGATTCGCGACATCCGCGACTGCTACGAGCGTGGTCAGCCGGTGCTGGTCGGCACGACATCGATCGAGAACTCGGAACTGCTCTCGGACCTGCTCACGAAGGCCGGTTTGCCGCACGAAGTGCTCAACGCGAAGCAGCACGCGCGTGAAGCCGCGATCGTCGCCGAAGCGGGCCGTCCGCAACGCGTCACCATCGCCACCAACATGGCGGGCCGCGGTACCGACATCGTGCTGGGCGGCAATGCGGAAAAGCAGGCCGCGTTCATCGAAGCCGACGATGCGATTCCCGCCGACGAAAAGGCGCGCCGCATCCAGCAATTGCATGACGAATGGCAGACGCTGCACGATCGCGTGAAGGCTGCGGGCGGCCTGCACATCATCGGCACCGAGCGTCACGAATCGCGCCGGATCGACAACCAGCTGCGCGGCCGTGCGGGCCGTCAGGGTGACCCGGGTTCGTCGCGCTTCTATCTCTCGCTCGAAGACCCGCTGCTGCGCATTTTCGCGGGCGACCGCGTGCGCGCGATCATGGACCGCCTGAAGATGCCGGAAGGCGAGGCGATCGAGGCGGGCATCGTCACGCGTTCGATCGAGTCGGCGCAGCGCAAGGTCGAAGCGCGCAACTTCGACATCCGCAAGCAGCTGCTCGAATACGACGACGTGTCGAACGACCAGCGCAAGGTGATCTACCAGCAGCGCAACGAACTGCTCGAAGCGCATGACATCACCGAAACCATCGGCGCGATGCGTCATGGTGTGGTCACGGATATCGTGCGTCAATATGTGCCGCACGGCAGTATCGAAGAGCAGTGGGACGTGCCCGAGCTCGAAGAAGTGCTGCGCAACGAGTGGCAGCTCGACCTCGCGATCCAGGAGATGATCAACGAGTCGTCGTCGATCGACTCCGATGAAATTCTCGAAGCCGTGCTCGCCGCCGCCGACGAAGCGTACGACCAGAAGGTCGCGCTGGTGGGTCGCGAATCGTTCAGCGCGTTCGAGCGCTCGGTCATGCTGCAAACGCTCGACCGTAGCTGGCGCGAACACCTGGCTGCGCTCGACCACCTGCGTCAGGGCATTCACCTGCGCGGCTATGCGCAGAAGAACCCGAAGCAGGAGTACAAGCGCGAGGCGTTCGAACTGTTCGCCGCGATGCTCGAAGCCGTGAAGCTCGAAGTCACGCGTATCGTGATGAACGTGCAGATCCAGTCGCCGGAGCAACTCGAACAGGCGGCCGAGCAGATCGAAGAGCAGGGCCATCATGTCGAGAACGTCGAGTTCCGCCATGCCGAGTTCGCCGAAGCCGACGCGGCGCCGGCTCCCGCGGCTGCCGCACCCGTGGCCGCCGACGCAGCCGCTGCCATGGTGGGCGCGGCCATGAGCCATACGCCGCCGGTGGGCAGCGACCTGCCGAAGGTCGGCCGCAACGATCCGTGCCCGTGCGGCAGCGGCAAGAAGTACAAGCAGTGCCACGGCAAGATCGCGTGACGCAGGCTTGAACGTAGATTCCGGTGGCCCGCTTTTCATGGCGGGCCTTGCGTTTTGAATCCCGATGCCGGCCAGGCCTTGAGCGCCTTGGCCGGCATCGCCTTTTCGACAGGTCGCCCCATGGCTGTCAATTTCCCCTCGATTGATCCCGCTCAACTTCATCCGGTCGCCGGCGTGACGCTCGGCTGGGCGGAAGCCAATATCCGCAAGCCCAATCGCAAGGACGTGCTGGTGATTTCCGTCGACGAAGGCGCGAGCGTGGCCGGCGTATTCACGCTGAACCGCTTCTGCGCCGCGCCGGTGACGGTGTGCCGCGAGCACCTCGCGAAGGTGCGCGCGGGTGGCAAGGGTATCCGCGCGTTGGTGGTGAATACCGGCAACGCGAATGCCGGCACCGGCGAGCCGGGCATGAAGCACGCACGCGAGACCTGCGACGAACTCGCGCGCCTCGCGGGCCTCGAGCCTTCGCAGGTGCTGCCGTTCTCGACGGGCGTGATTCTCGAGCCGCTGCCGATCGACCGTTTGAAGGCGGGCCTGCCCGCCGCGCTGGAAAACCGCAAGGCCGCGAACTGGTACGACGCCGCGCAGGCCATCATGACGACCGACACGCTGCCGAAGGCCGTGTCGCGCCAGGTGACGGTCGACGGCCACACGATCACGTTCACGGGCATCAGCAAGGGCGCGGGCATGATCAAGCCGAACATGGCGACCATGCTCGGCTTCCTCGCCTTCGACGCGAACGTCGCGCAGCCCGTGCTCGACGAACTCGTGAAGTACGTGGCCGATCGCTCGTTCAACTGCGTGACCATCGACGGCGATACCTCGACCAACGACTCGTTCATCATGATCGCCTCGGGCAAGGCCAGCCTGCCCGCGATCACCTCGACGGACTCGCCCGCGTATGCCGCGCTGCGCGACGCGGTGACGGCCGTCGCCCAGGAACTCTCGCAACTGATCGTGCGCGATGGCGAAGGCGCGACCAAGTTCATGACCGTGCAGGTGGAAGGCGGCAAGGACGTGGCCGAGTGCCGCCAGATCGCCTACGCGATCGGCCACTCGCCGCTCGTGAAGACGGCGTTCTACGCCTCGGACCCCAACCTCGGCCGTATCCTCGCCGCGATCGGCTATGCGGGCGTGACCGACCTCGACGTCGACAAGATCGACCTCTATCTCGACGACGTGCTCGTCGCCAAGGCGGGCGGCCGCAACCCGGCGTACCGCGAAGAAGACGGTCAGCGCGTCATGAAGAAGAGCGAGATCCTGATTCGCGTGCTGCTTGGCCGTGGCGATGCGCAGGCCACGATCTGGACCTGCGATCTCTCGCACGACTACGTGAGCATCAACGCCGACTACCGTTCCTGATTTGTTCCTGACTCGTTCCTGATTCGCACCTTTCATCACATGGATAAGCTCGAACAGTTTCTGACCCGTGCCGAAGCGCTGCTCGGCCGTCTTGAAGCCGTGCTGCCGCCGTCGGCACCCGATGTCGACTGGAACGCGGCTGTCGCGTTTCGCTGGCGCAAGCGCCAGGGGCGCGGCTTCCTGCAACCGGTGCCTGCGATCTCGCTGATTTCGCTCGACGACTTGCAGAACATCGACCGCCAGAAAGATCTCATCGACCGCAACACGCGCCAGTTCGTGCAGAAAAAGCCCGCGAACAACGTGCTGCTCACCGGTGCGCGCGGCACCGGCAAGTCGTCGCTCATCAAGGCCTGCCTGAACGCGTACGCGAAGGACGGTCTGCGTTTGATCGAAGTCGACAAGGACGATCTGCATGACCTCGGCGATATCGTCGATCTCATCTCGACGCGCCCCGAGCGCTTCATCGTGTTCTGCGACGACCTCTCGTTCGAGGAAGGCGAGTCGGGCTACAAGGCGCTGAAGGTGGCGCTGGACGGGTCGGTCGCCGCGCAGTCGGACAACGTGCTGATCTACGCGACCTCGAACCGCCGCCATCTGCTGCCCGAGTACATGAGCGACAACGAGACGTACAAGCACATGCCTGACGGCGAGATTCATCCGGGCGAAGTGGTGGAAGAAAAGATCTCGCTGTCCGAGCGCTTCGGCCTTTGGGTGAGCTTCTATCCGTTCAAGCAGGACGACTATCTGACGATCGTCGGCCACTGGCTGCATCACTTCGGCTGTGACGACGCCGAAGTCGAATCGGCGCGCGGCGACGCACTCGTCTGGGCGTTGGAGCGTGGTTCGCGCTCGGGTCGCGTGGCGTGGCAGTTCTCGCGCGACTGGTCGGGCAAGAAGGCGCAAGAGGCATGAGCGCCGACACGAGCGCGGCGAAGGACGCGACAGCCAGCGTTCGCCCGGTGACGGAAGTCGCCGTGGGCGTGCTGGTGCAGCCCGATGGCCGCTATCTGCTCGCGCAGCGCCCCGAGGGCAAGCCGTACGCCGGCTACTGGGAGTTTCCGGGCGGCAAGCTGGAAGCGGGCGAGACGGTCGAGGCCGCGCTCGCGCGCGAGTTGCACGAGGAACTGGGCATCGACGTGAAGGCATGCCACCGCTGGCATACGCTGGAGCACGATTACCCGCACGCCTATGTGCGGCTCTACTTCTGCAAGGTGACCGAGTGGACCGGTGAGCCGCATGGCCGCGAAGGTCAGGCGTTCGTGTGGCAGTCGCTGCCCGCGAGCGTCGAGCCGCTGCTGCCCGCGACGATACCCGTGCTGGAGTGGCTCGCCGCCGAGTGACGGTTGCGAGTGGAGCGAGGCGATGCAAAAAGGCCGCTGTGCACGATGCACAGCGGCCTTTTTTATGGGTTGGCGCTATTGACGCGTATCCGTGGGCGGTGCGTCTTCAGGCGGCGTCTCGTCGTCGGCGCCACCGATGCGGTACTTTTCGGCCGCCCACGCGCCGAGATCCATTTGCTTGCAGCGCTCGGAGCAGAAAGGGCGGAAGCGGTTTTCCGGCACCCATTTGACATCCTTGCCGCAGGTGGGGCATTTGACGACAGTGGTCATGCGATAGAACTTGGGTTGCGTTGAGTCTGGTGTAGCGATGCGGCCCGCTTCACAGGCTGCAAAGCGTGAGCTGGAACGGCACGTCCTGATCGACGGAGCGCGGTCGCAGATCGCCGTCCTGCACGGTGAAGCGCACCCACAACATGTACTTGTTGGCGCTCGCCTCCGGAATCACGTGCATTTCCGGCGCCACACGCACCTGCATGAGCTGATAGGCGCGGCCCGACAACATTTGCTGATAGCTGCCCTGCATCGCCATCACCTTGGACGCCTGACCCGATTCGCGCGCGAGGCGCAGCACGATGGCGGCGGCGTCGCGCAGCGGCAGGAGCGGCGTGACCCACTTCGCGATGTCCTGACGGCGTTGATCCGGATGCAGCTGCTGCCAGGCGTAATACGACGGCAGGTCGAACTTGCACGTGCCGCCCGGAATGATCGCGCGGCTGCGAATGCTCGTGAGCCACTCGTTGTCCATCAGATGCTGGCCGGTCTTGCCTTGCATCTGCGTGAGGCCGGTGAGCGTCTGCTCGATTTCGCCCAGCACGGTTTCGAGCGCATTTTGCTCGATGCCGGGATTGCCGCGAAACGGCGCGAGCGTTTGCCGCTGCCTTTCGAGCTCCTTCATGAGGTCCGACTTCAAGTCGGCACGGCCTGCGACTTCGGCGATTTCGAAGAGCGTCGTGAGCGCGACGTGATGTTCCCTCGGATCCTCCTGGGTCAGGAAAAACGTGAAGCGCTCGAACAGGTCCTCGAGGCGCAGCAGCGTCCGGATTCGCTCGTTGAAGGGATACTCGTAAAGAATCAAGCGCGCTCGCCTCGGGCGTGGTAGGTGACGGGTTGCAGGACATTCTAATGCCGTGGGACTACGGTCGCAATCGCGCCGGCACGGCGTTTTGCCGATGTGTCCCGCGATTTTCGCCTGCGAGTCCGGACCCGTGGCCTTGCGATGCGTTTCGACTGGCAGGACGCTTGCGAGTTCTCGCGTGAAGGCCGGGTGTGTGCGCTTTTCTGTGAGTGTTCTAGGCTTTGTCGGCTCTTTTTGCGGCGAGTGTCAGAAACGTCTGATGCAAGGCCTCGACGTCATGCCCAAGCGTTTCGAGCGTCGCGCCGTTGTCGTTGACCACTACATCGTCGGCGGCCGCGAGACGCGCCTCACGTGTGGCTTGACGCGCGATGATGGCGAGCACCTGCTCTCGCGTGAAGGCGTTGCGGCGCATGACGCGCGCGATTTGCGTCTCGACGCTGCAATCGACGGTGAGCACGCGATCGACGCGCGTTTTCCACGTGCCCGACTCCACGAGCAAGGGTACGACCACGATCACGTATGGGCCGTTGGCCTCACGTGTTTCGCGTTCGGTCTCCGAACGGATCAGGGGATGAGTGATGGCCTCGAGCCGCTTGCGCGCGGACTCGTCGCCGAACACGAGCGTGCGCATGCGCGCGCGGTCCATCGAGCCGTCGGGCGCGACGAATTCAGCGCCGAACGCTTGGGCGATCTGCGCCATCGCGACGCCGTGCGGCGCGGTGATGCGATGCGCGATGAGATCGGTGTCGACGATCGGCACGCCGCGCGCCGCGAAGAGATCTGCGACGGTGGATTTGCCGCTACCGATGCCACCCGTCAATCCGATCACGAACATTGATCAGTTCCCCCACGCAAAAACGCCATAAAGCGGTGTACCCGCGAACAGCGTGATGAGCGCGCCCGCGGCGAGATAAGGTCCGAAGGGCAACGGCTCCTCGAAGCGCATGCGCCCGCTCAGGGTCGCCGCGATGCCCACGAGCGCACCGGCCACGGCGGCGATCACGACGATCTGCGGCAGCGCGCTCCAGCCGAGCCACGCGCCGAGCGCCGCAAGCAGCTTGAAGTCGCCGTGGCCCATGCCCTCCACGCCGCGCAGCAACTTGAAGACCCAGTAGACGGACCAGAGCGCCAGGTAGCCGGCGATCGCACCGATCACCGCTTCGCGCAGCCCGGCGAACGTGCCCGCGAAGTTGATGATGAGACCCGCCCACAGCAGCGGCTGCGTGATCTCGTCGTACAGCATCTGGTGTTCGAGGTCGATTGCGCTTGCGGCGATGAGCACGGCGCACAGCCCGAAGGCCGCAAGCGCCTTGCCCGATGGCCCGAATGCCAGCAGCGCGGCAAGGGCGCAGGCGGCGCTTGCCAGTTCGATGAGCGGGTAGCGCACGCTCACGCGCACGTGGCAATGCGAGCAGCGCCCGCGCAGCGCGATCCAGCTGAACACCGGGATGTTCTCCCATGCGCGCAGCACGTGGCCGCAGTGCGGGCAGGCGCTGCGCGGCAGCCACAGGTTGTAGCGCGCGGGCAGCCCGTCGTCTTCGAAGAGCGGGCCGGAGGTGCCCGCCGCTTCGGCCACATCGGCGCGCCAGGCGCGCTCGAGCATGACCGGCAGGCGATGCACGACGACATTGAGAAAACTGCCGATGACGAGCCCGAGCACGATGGCGAAGCCGATCAGCACGCCGAAAGGCAGGGCGCCGAGAGCGGCTTCGAACGGTGTTGCGGCGGCGGCCGGGTCGGGCGCGGACAGAAAATGAACGGGCATGAGTGGGAACCGTAATCTGGCAGCGATGCTACACCACGTTGCCCAGTTGAATGATGGGAAGATACATCGCGACGACGAGCCCGCCGACCAGCGCGCCGAGCACGACGATCACGAGCGGTTCGCAAAGGCTCGACACGAGCGCGATCTTTTCGTCGACCTGACGGTCGGCGAGCGAGGCCACATCGAGCAGCATGGCGTCGAGCGCGCCCGACTCCTCCGCAACGGCCACGGGCTGGACCACGTCGGCCGGGAAGCAGCCCGCCGCGCGCATGGCGGCGGCAAGCCGTTCGCCGTGGCGCAGACGCGCGCTGATGCCCGCGCTCGCGCGATCGAAGCAGGCATTGCCGCTCGCATGCGCGAGTGAATCGAAGGCGTCGGCGAGCGGCGTGCCGGCGGCGAGCAGCGTGCCGAGCGCGCGGCTCCAGCGCGCCGCGCAGAGCGTGGTGAGGAGCGCGCCGCATAGCGGGAGCTTCAGCAGCAGGCGTCCGAATGCGATGCGCGCCGCTTCCGAACGGCGCAAGCCGGCGCGAACGGCCAGCGTGCAGGCTGCGATAGCGAGTGCGGCCGGAACGCTCAAACGTGCCGCGGCCGCCGAGAGCATCAGCACGAACTGCGTGGGCGCGGGCAGCGCGGCGCCGAATCCGTCGAAGATCTGTTTGAACGTGGGCACGACCCACACCAGCAGCGCCGCGGTAATGACGAAGGCGAGCAGCAACACCGCAACGGGATAGGTGAGCGCGGCGCGCACCTTGGCGCGTTGCGCGGCGGCGCGTTCGCGGTCGTCGGCGAGGCGGGCGAGCACGGCGGCGAGCGCACCCGATGCTTCGCCCACCGAAACAAGCTGGCAATAGAGCGCGTTGAAGCGTGCCGGATGGCGCGCGAGCGAGTCGGCAAAGCGCAGGCCGGCGGTGATTTCGCGCGCAAGCGCGGCGGCGATGCGCGGCATGCCGTGCGGCCCCGGCGATTGCGCGAGCAGATCGAGCGCGCCCGCGAGCGGCAGGCCCGCGCGCAGGAGGCTCGCAAGCTGGCGTGTGAAACGCGTGACGTCTGCGTGGCTTGCCTTTGGCGATGGCGCGCTTCCTTGCCGCTCGACCGAAAGAACGGTGATGCGCTCGCGCTTGAGCGCGATGCGCACCGAGGCGGCGTCGAACGCAATCAGGGTGCCGCGTTTCGTTGCGCCCGTTGCGTCGAGGCCGCGCCACGTGTAGCGCCACTCCGATGCGTTGTCGTAGGTGTGCGCGGCGTTCATGGCGCTTCCGTTGCAGCGAGCGCTTCCGCGAGGCTGGTGGTGCCGTCGCGCACACGCGCGAGCGCCGCGTCGCGCAAGGTCGCGACTCCTTGCTTGCGTGCTTCGTGCGCAATCTCGAGCGCGCTGCGCCCGCTAACGATCAGGTCGCGAATGGCCGCCGATACCGGCATCACTTCGTGTATGCCCACGCGCCCGCGATAGCCGATGCCGTGGCAAGCCTCGCAGCCGCGCGCAATGTAGGGCTGTGGGATCTCGCCGTCGCTTAGGTCGAAGCCCGCTGCGCTCAGCGCCGCTTCCGACTCATCACCTCGCACGCGACAGTGCGGACACACGCGCCGCACGAGCCGTTGCGCGGTCACGAGCCGCAGCGCGCCCGCCAGGTTGTAGGGCTCGACGCCGATGTCGATCAGGCGCGCGCACGCCGCGCTCGCGTCGTTCGTGTGCACGGTGGAGAGCACGAGATGGCCGGTTTGCGCGGCCTTCACGGCGACGCTCGCGGTTTCCTCGTCGCGGATTTCGCCGATCATGATGACGTCGGGATCCTGACGCAGCAAGGCGCGCAACGCCACCGCGAAGGTGAGCCCGGCCTTCTCGCGCACGTTGACCTGGTTGATGCCCGCGAGCTGGATTTCGGCCGGGTCTTCCACCGAACAGAGATTGCGCGCGGCGCCGTTGAGCATTTGCAGAAAGCAGTAGAGCGAGAGCGTCTTGCCGCTGCCGGTGGGGCCGGTGACGAGCACGAGACCGTGCGGCGCGCCAATGGCTGCGGCTACCGTGCGTTGTTGTGCTTCATCGAGCCCGAGTTCGGCAAGAGACAGGTCGGCGGGCAACGCTTCGAGGCGGCGCAGCACGAGCTTCTCGCCGTGCAGCGTGGGCAGTGAATTCACGCGGTAGTCCTCGGCGGCCTGCGACGCAGCGACAGGCGCGAGGCGCAGCCTGCCGTCCTGCGGCACGCGCCGCTCGGCGATGTCCATGCGCGCGAGCACCTTGATGCGCGTGGCGAACGCGTCACGCAAATGCACGGGCGGCCGCGCCATTTCGTGCAGCACGCCGTCGATGCGCAGACGCACGCGCCAGCCGTGCTCCATCGGCTCGACATGCAGGTCGGAGGCATTGCGCCGCGCGGCTTCGCGCAGCGTTTCGGCGAGCAGGCGTACGGCGGGGGCGTCGTCGAGCGGTGGTGGCGAAGCCGGGGCGGGTGCGCGAGCCGCGCCGCCGCCGCTCATGCCGGCTTCGGAAAGCGCGGCGAAGGCGGGGCGCGCGTGACGATAAGGAGTGGAAAGCATGGCATGCCGGCGCGAAGCCGCCTCGAACAGATGACGACTTCATCATCGCGCGTGGGGCGTGACACCGGCACCTGGCCGAACGGCTAACGTCCCGGCAACAACTTCTTCGCTTTTTGCAGCGTGCCCGTGCGCTGTTTCGCGCCGGGCTTGAACAGCTTGACGGTGCGCACCGCCTGATCGTCGCTGCGCAGCACTTCGAGTTTCACGTCGCCGATCTGCAAGCACACGTCGCCTTCGGGAATCTCTTCGAGCACTTCGAGAATCAGACCGTTGAGCGTTTTCGGGCCGTCGGTGGGCAGCTTGATCTGGAGCCAGCGATTGAGCTCGCGCAGGGGCATGCTGCCCGGCACGATGCATTCGCCATCGTCGTTCCAGCCGCCGCGCCCGGTGCCGCTGCGCGGCATCGTCGTCGTGAATTCGCCGATCAGTTCCTCGATGATGTCTTCGGGCGTGACGAGCCCTTCCATCTCGCCGTATTCGTTGACGACAAGCGCGATGCGATGACGGCTTTCCTGGAAGTACTGAAGTTGCTGGAACACGGGCGTGCCGGTGGGCACGAAATACGGCTCGGTGAGCAGTTCGCGCAGCGTTTCGCGCTCGAAATCCTGGTTGTGCAGGGCGGCGAGCGTCTTGCGCACGTGGAGCACGCCGAGCACGCGGTCGATGTCGCCCTGATAGACGATCAACTTGTTGTGATAGCAGGTTTCGAGCTGATGCAGGATCTCTTCGAGCGGCGCTTCGAAGTCGAGCGCCTCGATGCGCCGGCGCGGGATCATCACGTCGTCGACCGTGATGTTCTCCAGATCGAACAGGTTCAGCAGAATGCTGCGGTGCTTGGTGGGCATGAAGCTGCCCGACTCGAGCACGATGGTGCGCAGCTCTTCCGTTGAGAGCCGCTGGTCACGCGCCTTGTGCGTGTTGATGTGCAGCACGCGCAGGATCGCGTTTGCGAACATGTTGACGAACCAGATCAGCGGCTTGGTCACGCGCATGAGCGGCGCGATCAGCAGGCTCGCCGGCAGCGCGATTTTCTCGGGAAACGTTGCGCCCACAATCTTCGGCGTGATTTCAGCGAACACGATGATGAGAAACGCGACGATGCCCGTGGCGACCGAAAGCACGAGATTGTCGTGGCCGAACGTGTGCAGCGCGATCGAGGTCGTGAGGACCGGGATGATCGTGTTGAAGAGATTGTTGCCGATCAGGATGACCGACAGCAGCAGGTCGGTGCGCGCGAGCAGCTTCTGCGTGGTTTTCGCACCGAGCGCGCCGTGGTTCGCAAGATATTTGAGCCGATGGCGATTGAGCGCCATCATCGCCGTTTCGGAGATGGAGAAGAAGCTGGAGCAGATGAGCAGGACGAAGACGGCGCAAATCTGCGCCCATAAGGGGAGGTGGTCCACGCGTCGAGACAGTGAGGGGGCGGATGGGGAAACTATAACAGAGGGGTGCCGGGGTTCCGGGGCCGCAGTCCTGGCCAGTCCTCGGCAATTGGCCGAACGGACAAGGCGTCGCGCAACGTGCACCGCCTGCGCACACAGGGCGTAATGTACGGACGAAAAAAAACCGCGCAGTGCATGCGCGGTTTTTTTTGAAATTCTGGTCGGGGTGAGAGGATTCGAACCTCCGGCCTCTACGTCCCGAACGTAGCGCTCTACCAGGCTAAGCTACACCCCGAATTTACTGCTGGACTCCACAACCCGCTTCGTCTGTTTCAAGACTGGCGCGTCGTCGAGTAAGAACATAATTCTAGCAGGCTATCTTTGTAAATGGAAGGGGGGAACGCTGAAATTGCATCGGCGGCGGCCTGGGCCTCGGCACGCGCGCATTGCAGCGTGTGTTCGAGCGCGCCCGAACGCGTGATCGCCGCGAAGATTTCGTCGAAGCGCGTCGTGCCGCCTTGCTCGATCGCTTCGCGCGCCAGTGCGGCTTCCGCCGCCGTGCCGTGCTCGATCAGCCAGATGAGCGGCAGCGTGGGCTTGCCTTCGCGCAGGTCGTCGCCGGCGTTCTTGCCCATCGATTCCGGCGTGCCGGTGTAGTCGAGCCAGTCGTCCATGATCTGGAACGCCGTGCCGATGCGCCGGCCGTACTCGGCCGCCGCTTCCTCGGCGCGCGCATCCGCACCCGAAAGCACCGCGCCGAGCTGCGCCGCGGCTTCGAACAGCTTGGCGGTCTTGTAGCGGATCACCTGCATGTAGCGGTCGGTGTCCACGTCGGCGTCGTGCATGTTCAGGAGTTGCAGGACTTCGCCTTCGGAGATGATCGTCGTGGCCGCCGAAAGAATCTCCATCACGCGCATCTTGCCCACACCCACCATCATCTCGAACGAGCGCGAGTACAGATAGTCGCCAACCAGCACGCTGGCGGCGTTGCCGAACAGCGCGTTGGCCGTCTGGCGGCCGCGCCGCAGGTCGGACTCGTCGACGACGTCGTCGTGCAGCAGCGTGGCCGTGTGAATGAATTCGACGACCGCTGCGAGCACATGGCGATGCGTGCCGCGGTCGCCGAGCGCGCCGGCCACGAGCAGCAGGAGCGCCGGGCGCAGCCGCTTGCCGCCCGCACCGATGATGTACTCGGAGATCTGATTGATCAGCATCACCTCGGACGCCAGGCTCTGCCGGATGACACGATTCACCTGCTCCATGTCACTGGCGATGGGGGCGAGCAGGGTGGCTGCGCTGGGGGATGGGGTGGCGGTGGACGACATGATGGCAAATATGGGTAGTGCCGCGGATTATAAGGCGAATCGGCTTCCTGCCGGACGCTCCCATGCCGTCCGGCCGATGGTTCCCTCTATTTCAGCCTTGCCCGAGATGGTGCCTGGATGCTGGCGCTGCGTCGTGCGGCTGGCTGCCAGGGCCGCCCGGCGGGGCCTGAGGCGCTCGCGCGACGGGCGCGCATTGTCTTTGACCGCGTAGCTAACTCTATGTATAATCTAAGGTTTCGGGCGCGCAGTGCGTCTGAAAAGATATTTTAGAGTGAGGTTCTCAATGTACGCGGTCATAAAAACCGGCGGCAAGCAGTACAAAGTTGCCGTTGGCGAAAAACTTAAAGTAGAACAGATACCGGCTGACATTGACGCAGAAATCACGCTCGACCAGGTTCTCGCAGTGGGCGAAGGCGAATCGATTAAGTTCGGTACGCCGCTGGTCAGTGGGGCTTCCGTCAAGGCCACCGTTGTGTCGCAAGGCCGACACGCCAAAGTGACCATCTTCAAGATGCGTCGCCGGAAGCACTACCAGAAGCATGGCGGCCACCGCCAGAACTACACCGAACTGCGCATCGACGCGATCAACGCGTAAGCGCACGCAGGTAAAGGAGCAAACAAATGGCACACAAAAAGGCAGGCGGGTCGTCACGTAACGGCCGCGACTCAGAGTCGAAACGACTTGGCGTGAAGGTGTTCGGCGGCCAGGCTATCCTCGCAGGCGGCATCATCGTTCGCCAGCGCGGTACGCGTATGCACCCGGGCCTGAACGTCGGCATCGGCAAGGACCACACGCTCTACGCGCTGGTCGACGGCCACGTCTCGTTCGCGATCAAGGGCGCAGCCAACAAGCAACTGGTCAACGTCGTCCCGGCAGCGGCCTAAGCTTTAGACCGCTCGCGAGCGGGCTACACGCGACGCAAAGAAGGCCCCGCGAAGTTTGCGGGGCCTTTTTGTTTATCCGCGACCTTCCGGGGTCGCATCGAATTGAAGCGGCGGATAAACGCAGCGTCGCTGGCCATTCGGCCAGATTGGCCAGTTTCGGCCGCGGCGGGCAAAATACCGACATTCACGGGACGGAGTAACGCATGAAGTTCATTGACGAAGCGAAGATCGAAGTCATCGCCGGCGATGGGGGCGATGGCAGCGCGTCGATGCGACGCGAGAAGTTCGTCCCGTTCGGCGGGCCGGACGGCGGCGACGGCGGGCGTGGCGGCAGCGTCTACGCTGTGGCTGACCGCAACATCAACACCCTTATCGATTACCGCTACACGAAGAAGCACCAGGCGCGCAACGGCGAAAACGGCCGCGGCTCGGACTGCTATGGCAAGGGCGGCGACGACATCACGCTGCGCATGCCGGTGGGCACCGCCATCACCGACCAGGACACGGGCGAACTGATCGCCGACCTGACCGAGCACGACCAGCGCGTGCTGGTCGCCCAGGGCGGGGCGGGCGGCCTCGGCAACCTGCATTTCAAGTCGTCCACGAACCGCGCGCCGCGCCAGAAAACCGACGGCAAGCCCGGCGAGCGCCGCATGCTCAAGCTGGAGCTGAAGGTGCTGGCCGACGTCGGCCTGCTCGGCATGCCGAACGCGGGCAAGTCCACATTCATCTCCTCGGTGTCCAACGCCAAGCCGAAGATCGCCGACTACCCCTTCACGACGCTCGCGCCGAACCTGGGCGTGGTGCGCGTGGGGCCGAGCAAGAGCTTCGTGATCGCCGACATTCCGGGCCTGATCGAAGGCGCAGCGGAAGGCGCGGGCCTCGGTCACCAGTTCCTGCGTCACCTCCAGCGCACGAACCTGCTGCTGCATCTGGTCGATCTCGCGCCGTTCGACGAAAGCGTCGATCCCGTGGCGGAAGCCAGGGCGATCGTCGGCGAGCTGCGCAAGTACGACGAGACGCTCTTCGAGAAGCCGCGCTGGCTCGTGCTCAACAAGCTCGACATGGTGCCGGAAGACGAGCGCGTCGAGCGCATTGCCGACTTCGTGAAGCGCTTCGAGTGGGACGGCCCGGTGTTCGAGATTTCGGCGCTCACGGGGCAGGGCTGCGAGAACCTGTGCTACGCGGTGTACGACTACGTCTCGGCGCATTCGGACGCGCGCCGCGCGGCGGAAGCCGAAGACCTCGCCTCCGACGTGCGCTTCCGTGAAGGACAGGGCGGGAACGCCGGGCAGCCGCAAGAGTAATCCGGCGCATGCCGGCGCGCGAGCCGCGCCGGCCGCTCCTTGGAAACGTCACGCGTCATCAGTCATTTGGGAGACCGCGCAGCATGCGTTCCGTCATCGCCGATTCGCGGCGTCTGGTAGTGAAAGTCGGTTCGAGCCTCGTCACCAACGACGGGCGCGGCCTCGATCATGCGGCAATCGGCCGCTGGGCCGCGCAGATCGCGGCGCTGCGCGCGCAGGGCAAGGAAGTCGTGCTCGTGAGTTCGGGCGCCATTGCCGAAGGCATGCAGCGCCTTGGCTGGACGAAGCGGCCGCGCGAGATCGACGAGCTTCAGGCCGCCGCAGCGGTCGGGCAGATGGGCCTCGCGCAGGTGTACGAGAGCCGCTTTGCCGAACATGACATTCGCACGGCGCAAATCCTGCTCACGCACGCGGACCTGGCCGATCGCGAACGCTATCTCAATGCGCGCTCCACGCTGCTCACGCTGCTGCGCCTCGGCGTCGTGCCGATCATCAACGAGAACGATACCGTCGTCACCGACGAAATCAAGTTCGGCGACAACGACACGCTCGGCGCGCTCGTCGCGAACCTGATCGAAGGCGACGCGCTCGTCATCCTCACCGACCAGAGCGGGCTCTACACGGCCGATCCGCGCAAGGATCCCACGGCGACGCTCGTGCAGGAAGCCGACGCGGGCAAGCCGGAACTGGAAGCGATGGCGGGCGGCGCGGGGTCGAGCATCGGCCGCGGCGGCATGCTCACCAAGATTCTCGCGGCCAAGCGTGCCGCGCACAGCGGCGCGAACACCGTGATCGCGAGCGGCCGCGAGGCCGAGGTGCTGGTGCGGCTCGCTTCGGGCGAGGCGATCGGCACGCAACTCATCGCGCGCACGGCACGCATGGCCGCGCGCAAGCAGTGGATGGCCGACCATCTCCAGGTGCGCGGCCATGTGGTGATCGACGACGGCGCCGTGCAGAAGGTGACGGACGACGGCAAGAGCCTGCTGCCGATCGGCGTGACGGGCGTGCAGGGCGCCTTCGCGCGCGGCGAGGTGATCGCGTGCCTGAACGGCGCGGGCGTGGAAGTGGCGCGCGGGCTCACCAACTACAGCAGCGCCGAGACGAAACTGATCCAGCGGCATGCGAGCGGCGAGATCGAAGGCATCCTCGGCTACATGCTCGAGCCGGAGCTGATTCACCGCGACAATCTCGTGCTCGTTTGAGCGCGCGCATCAGCGCGAACGCGTAAAAAAGCCGCTGCGGCCCCAAGGCCGCAGCGGCTTTTTTCATGCCCGTGACAACGGGCAATGACGGCGCGTTAGCGCACCAGCATCGACTGCGTGCGCCCGTAGCGCAGATTCTGGACAATGGCCGGCGCTTTCGCGAGCGGCATCTTGTTCGCGCAGAAGTAGTCTTGATAAAGCCGCGACTGATACGCGTTGAGCGTGCCGTTCTCGATGCGCGACCAGTTGTTCGCGACGGTCTGGTCCCAGCCGTTGTGATCGGCGTCGAGGCTCGCATAGAGGCGCCACTCGTAGGTGTCGCAGCGAATCCCTTCGTAGTTCACGTTGCGCGCGCCCGTCGGGCTCGTGATGACGACCGTGTAGCGCACGACGCCGTCGGTGCCGACCGTGAGCGAGTCGGGGTCGATGGCGAACTTGAGCGGCGAATTATTCGAGACGTCGAACGGCAGCAGCGTCGCGCCCGCTTGCGGCAGCGCCGGCAGGCTTTCGACCTTGTTCTCCTGCCAGGTGCCCTGGCGGTCCAGCAAATAGGTGAACGCGCTGTCGTCCTTGTTGGTGGGACCGGAACTGGAACACCCGGCCAGCCCGGTCAAAAGCAGCACACCGCCTGCGACGCAAGTCGCAGCAAGAGCAAATCGTTTCAAATTGGTTTTCCTCGAAGCACCGGCGCCGTGCTCACGAACGTGCAGCGCCGCGAATGCGAACCGCGAGGCCCGGCGCGTGGTGCGCCGGTCTCGCCGGTTCGGGCGTTCTTTGCGTTGGCTCAAGCCCCTTGGTCGTGCTCGTCCTGCGCAGGCTCGATGATACTCTGCGCCGAAGCGCAATCGCTCTCGATCGGCGCAAGCTGCGGCACGTCGTCCGGCATGCTCGCGTACGGCAGGGCGTGCACGGCGTCGGCATGCGCCGACGTCACGATGCGCGGGTAGCGCACCTCGTGAGCCTGCACACCCAAACGCTCCTGGCGCGGCGCGGGCCGGCGCAGGAAACGCGAGAGCTCGGTGAGCGCAAGCTGATAGACGTCGCGCTTGAACTCGATGACCGCTTCGAGCGGCACCCAGTATTCGTTCCAGCGCCACGCATCGAACTCGGGATGCTCCGTTGCCCTCAGGCAGATATCGCAGTCGCGCCCGACCATGCGCAGCAGAAACCAGATCTGTTTCTGACCGCGATAATGGCCGCGCACTTCGCGCTTGATGAACTTGTCCGGCACCTCATAACGCAACCAGTCGCGCGTGCGACCGACGATCTTGACATGCTCCGGATGCAGACCGGTTTCTTCGTGCAACTCCCTAAACATTGCCTGCATGGGGGTCTCACCGTACTTGATGCCCCCTTGCGGAAACTGCCAGGAATGTTCGCGAACCCGTTTGCCCCAAAACACCTCGTTTCGCGCGTTCAAGAGGATGATGCCGACGTTCGGGCGAAACCCCTCACGATCCAGCATACAACCACCTTCGAATCCTTTAAAATTGCTTTGATTATAAACAGATAACGGACCTCACGCACCCGGCGGCCGGAAAGTTGGAACGATTTACCGCTGCCGCGCAACAACGCGCTCGGGGCGGGATCGGCTTCGCATCCGGCGGCCATCCTGGCTCAGGCCAACCGCGGTCATCGCCGGTCTCCGGCGCAGCGCACGGCGTGTTGTCATAATGGCGGGTTCGTGAACTCCTCCGTTGGTCATCTCTTCGGGCGGTCTGCACCGGGCCGCCGCTTTTGGATAATTTGAATGAAAGCCTCCCGTTTCTTTATCGGCACCCTGAAGGAAGCGCCCTCTGACGCGGAAATCGTCAGCCACAAGTTGATGGTTCGCGCGGGCATGATCCGTCGCGTCGCCGGCGGCATCTACAACTATCTGCCGATCGGCCTGCGCTCGATCCGCAAGGTCGAACAGATCGTGCGCGAGGAAATGAACCGCGCCGGCGCCATCGAGTTGCTGATGCCGGCCGTGCAACCGGCGGAGCTGTGGCAGGAATCGGGACGCTGGGAACAATACGGGCCGGAACTGCTGCGCTTCAAGGATCGCAAGCAGAGCGACTTCGTGATGGGCCCGACGCACGAAGAAGTCGTCACCGACATCGCGCGCGGCCAGATCAAGAGCTATCGCCAGCTGCCGGTGAACTTCTACCAGGTGCAGACGAAGTTTCGCGATGAAATCCGTCCCCGTTTCGGTGTGATGCGCGGCCGCGAGTTCATCATGAAGGACGCGTACTCGTTCGATAAGGACGTCGAAGGTCTCAAGGTCTCGTACCAGAAGATGTACGACGCCTACACGCGCATCTTCACGCGTCTCGGTCTCGAGTTCCGCGCGGTCGCGGCCGACAACGGCTCGATCGGCGGCAGCGGTTCGCACGAATTCCACGTGATCGCGGAAACGGGCGAGGACGATATCGCCTACTGCCCGACGTCGGACTTCGCGGCCAACGTCGAAGCCGCCGATGCGCTGCCGCTCATCGCGCAGCGCGGCGCGCCCACGCAAGCGCTCACGAAAACGCCCACGCCTGGCGCGGCCAAGTGCGAGGCCGTGGCGGAGTTGCTCGGCATTGCGCTCGAAAGCACGATCAAGTCGATCATTCTCGCCACCGACAACGAAGGCGCCGAGCCGACCATCTGGTTGCTCATGCTGCGCGGCGACCACGATCTGAACGAGATCAAGGCCGGCAAGCTCGAAGGCCTGGGCGGCTTCCGCTTCGCGACCGAAGCGGAAATCGTCGAGTGGTTCGGCACGCCGCCGGGCTACCTCGGTCCGCTCAACACGAAGAAGCCGGTCAAGGTGATCGCCGATCGCACGGTCGCGAACATGAGCGACTTCGTGGTGGGCTCGAACGAAGTGGACTTCCACACCACGGGTGTGAACTGGGGCCGCGACCTGCCGGAGCCGGTCGTCGCCGACATCCGCAACGTGAAGAAGGGCGACCCCTCGCCGGACGGCAAGGGTGTGATCGACATCTGCCGCGGCATCGAAGTGGGCCACGTGTTCCAGCTCGGCACGAAGTACTCGGAAGCGATGAACGCCACGTACCTCGCCGAGAACGGCAAGCCCGCGCCGATGCAGATGGGCTGCTACGGTATTGGCGTCACGCGTATTCTCGGTGCAGCCATCGAGCAGAACTTCGACGAGAAGGGCATTATCTGGCCTGAGTCGATCGCGCCGTTCCAGGTCGTCGTGTGCCCGATGGGCATGGACCGCAGCGAGCTCGTGCGCGAGCACGCCGAGCGTGTGTACAACGAACTGCTCGAAGCGGGCGTGGACGTGATTCTCGACGACCGCGGCGAGCGCCCGGGCGTGATGTTCGCCGACTGGGAGCTGATCGGCGTGCCGCATCGTCTCGTGATCGGCGATCGTGGCCTGAAGGAAGGCAAGATCGAGTACCAGGGCCGCCGCGAGACGGAAGCGACGCTGCTCCCGGCCGACGAGGCCGCGCAGGCAGTGGCGCAGAAGATCCGCGCCGCGCTCGCGGTGTAAGCGCGGTTCGATCGCCCCGCAGTTCAATCGCCCATTGCGGCAACCTCGGCTAAAGGAGCGCAGCTAGCGTGGAGTACAGTTTTCTGTCCGCTACGGTTCTGCTGCTCCTCATTACCGACCCGCTCGGCAATATCCCGCTCTTCATTAGCTGCCTGCGCGGCGTTGCCCAGCAACGCCGCGCGATCGTGATCCTGCGCGAGGTCGCGATCGCGTTTTTCATCCTGCTCATCTTCATGGTGGCGGGCAACAGCTTCCTGCGCATGATGGGGCTCACCGACACGTCGCTGCGCATCGGCGGCGGCATCGTGCTGTTCCTCATCGCGCTGCGCATGATCTTTCCGCATCCGGGCGGACCGTTTGGCGGGGGCGACAAGGGCGGCGAGCCGCTCATCGTGCCGCTCGCCATTCCCGCGCTGGCGGGGCCTTCGGCGCTCGCCACGGTCATGCTGCTCACCTCGCAGGCGCCCGGCAAGCTCTATGAGTGGGTGGCGGCGCTCGTCGTCACGATGGTGATCTGCGCGGCCGTGCTGGTGATGGCCGAGCGCATTCAGCAATGGCTCGGCGAGCGCGTGGTGACGGCCTTCGAGCGGCTGATGGGGCTCGTGCTCGTGGCGATTTCCGTGGAGATGATCCTCGCGGGCATCGCCAACTTCGTGCATCACCTCTGACATCGCGCGCGGCAGGCGTCGCAGGCAATAAAAAAGCAGCCCGAGGGCTGCTTTTTTTCATGGCGCCGCGGTTGACCCGCGAGCACGCCGCATGCTCGATTCAAGCGCCTTCGGTCAGCGCACGGATGGTCGGCAGATTGCGCCAGTAACCCTTCGCGTCCATGCCGCAGCCGAACACATAGCGGTCCGGCACCGAAAAGCCGCAGTAGTCGGGATGCAGCGGCTTGGCCTTCGTGAGCGTCTTTTCGCACAGCACGGCCGAGAGGAAACGCTTCGCGCCCATGTCCATGATGCGGTCGCGGATCGCGGCCATGGTTTCACCCTCATCGAGGATGTCGTCGAGCACGAGCACCACGCGGTCCTTCACCGACTCGCGCGGCGCGACGCGCCATTGCATCTCCGCGCTGCCCTTGATGGCGTTGCGGTAGCGCGTGAGGTGGATGTAATCGAACTCCAGCGGGAAGTCGAGGTGCGGCAGCAGCATGCCGGTGAACACCGCCGCGCCGCCCATCACCGACAGCACGAGCGGGAAGTCCTCGCTGATCTCGGCGCGGATGGCGTCGGCCATGCTGCCGATCGACGCATTGACGTCGCCCTCCGAAACGATCTCTTCGGAGTGGCGGAAAATGTGCAGGGCTTCTTCGCGATTCATGACTCTGGCGGGCGGTGGCTGTAGCTATTGAAGTGTGGAAAATAACGGCGGCGCGCGCTACAGCATATACCCGCGCGTTTGTTCCATCACGCGCCGCGTCGTGTGGGGCCGGGTGCGCATGACGCGACACGCGGCCCGCAAGGTGCGTTAGCGCATGCCGGGCATCATGCCCTTCATGCCGCGCATCATCTTTTGCAGGTTGCCGCCCTTCAGCTTCTTCATCATGGTGCGCATCTGATCGTACTGGTTCAGCAGGCGGTTGACCTCCTGCACCTGCACGCCCGCGCCCGCCGCGATGCGGCGCTTGCGCGTGGCCTTGATGAGATCGGGCTTGGCGCGCTCCTGGGCCGTCATCGAGTTGATGATGCCTTCCATGCGGCGCATCTGCTTTTCGGCCTGGCCCATGTCGGCGCCCGAGGCGGCTTGCTGGAACTGCGCGGGCAGCTTGTCCATGAGCGACGACAGGCCGCCCATTTTCTTCATCTGCGACAGTTGCGCGCGGAAATCGTTGAGGTCGAAGTCGCCGCCTTTCTTGACCTTGTCGGCGAGCTTTTGCGCGGCCTGAACGTCCACGCCGCGCTGCGCTTCCTCGACGAGCGCGAGAATGTCGCCCATGCCGAGAATACGGTTGGCCATGCGCTCGGGGTAGAACACCTCGAGGCCGTCGAGCTTTTCTGCGACGCCGACGAACTTGATCGGCTTGCCCGTGATGTGGCGCACGGAGAGCGCCGCGCCGCCGCGCGAATCGCCGTCGAGCTTGGTGAGCACGACGCCGGTGAGCGGCAGGGCGTCGTTGAACGCCTTGGCCGTGTTGACCGCGTCCTGGCCGAGCATCGCGTCGACCACGAACAGCGTTTCGGCGGGTTTGAGCGTGGCGTGCAGCGCGGTGATCTCGTTCATCATCGCCTCGTCGATACCGAGGCGGCCGGCCGTGTCGACGAGCAGCACGTCGTGGTAGTGGCGCTTGGCCCAGTCCACGGCCGCGGCGGCAATCTCGACCGGCTTCTGGTCGGGCTGCGAGGGGAAGAAGTCGGCGCCGACCTGTTCCGTCACCGTCTTCAGCTGCGCGATAGCGGCGGGGCGGTAGACGTCACACGAAACGGTGAGGACCTTCTTCTTGTATTTCTCGCGCAGGAGCTTGGCGAGCTTGCCGGTGGTGGTGGTTTTACCCGCGCCTTGCAGACCCGCCATCAGGATGACCGCGGGCGGCGTGACGGCGAGATCGAGCTCGGCGGCCTTGCCTTCGTAGTCGCCGCCGATCACGGCGGTCAGCTCGCGCTGCACCACGCCGACGAGCGCCTGGCCGGGCGAGAGGCTGGCGATCACTTCCTCGCCGAGCGCCTTTTCCTTCACCTTGGCGATGAATTCGCGCACGACGGGCAGCGCCACGTCGGCTTCGAGCAGCGCGAGACGCACCTCTCGGAGCATTTCCTGGGTATTGGCTTCGGTCAGCCGGGCTTCGCCGCGCAGCGTCTTGACGACGCGCGCCATCCGTTGAGTGAGATTATCGAGCATGGGGAGGCGGTGAGCAGTGCGGCCCGGCCCGCGCACGCGAAACAGGAAGGCGCAGCATTGCGTCGCGATCCCGCGCGGCCAGGGGGCCTATAGTAAACTTCGAACATGGATATTGTACTGTATGCCCTCACCGTGCTCCTGTACGGCGGATTGTGCGCCGCCGACTGGCGCGCGCTGCGCCGCGCCGGCGCCGCGCCGCTGCTCGGCAGCGTGCCGCCTGTGCCGGTGACGGTCGGCGCGGGCGACGACGCCCTGCGCACGCGCACCTTCGGCCCGCTTTCGCGCTCGCTGCTGTTCGTCGCGCTCGCCGCGCACGGCGTGTTGCTGCACATGACGATTTTCCCGGCCAACGAAATGGTGTTCGGCTTCGCGTTCGCGTTGTCGGCCATGTTCTGGCTCGGCGCGGGCATCTACTGGATCGAGAGCTTTTTCTTCTCCCTCGACGGCTTGCGTCTGTTGCTGCTGCCCCTGGCCGCGCTCGCGTCGATCCTGCCGCTCGTGTTCGGCGGCGTGCGCGTGCTGCCGTATGCGGCCGCGCCGATGTTCAAGCTGCATTTCGTCATCGCGAACGTCGCCTACGGGCTCTTCGCGATCGCCGCGCTGCACGCGGTGCTCATGCTCGCCGTCGAGCGCCGCCTGCATGCGCTCAAGGGCGCCGGCTTCCAGCGCAATGCGAACCATCGCGGCGGCGGCTGGCTGTCGAACTGGATCGAGACGCTGCCGCCGCTGCTCACGATGGAAAAGCTGCTGTTCCGTCTGATCGGCGCGGGCTTCGTGCTGCTCACGGCCACGCTCGTCTCCGGCATCCTCTTTAGCGAGCAGTTGATCGACCGGCCGCTCTCGCTCGATCACAAGACCGTGTTCGCGATTCTTTCGTGGCTCATGTTCGGCGCGCTGCTCACCGCGCGCAAGATCTCCGGCTGGCGCGGCCGCGCCGCGCTGCGCTGGGTGATCGCGTCGTTCGTCGCGTTGCTGCTCGCCTATGTGGGCAGCCGTTTCGTTTTCGAGGTGCTGCTGCACCGCCCCGTGGTTTGAGTCGTGTGAGTCGCGTGTTCCGATGAGACAGATACTTCTCCTCGTGCTGCTGTTCGTCGTCGGACAGTGGTTCGTCAAGGCGCTGCGCCGTGCGCAGACGCAAACGCGTCCCGGCGCTCAACCGGGGCAGGGCGCGCCGGGGCAGGGTGCCGCGCGTGGCGCCAACGGCGGCGCGAGCGCGGCAGGCAAGGGCGCGCTGCCCGAGCCGATGGTGCGCTGCGCCGAGTGCGGCGTGCATGCGCCGCGCAGCGAGTCGGTGACGGTGGGCGCGCGCTCGTTCTGTAGCGCCGAGCACGCACGCGCTTACGACGCGCGCACGACGGCGCAGGACCGCCCCGCACGATGAGCGCTGCTGCACCTGCATCGCCTGCCTGTGAGGTCGATGCGCGGGGCTGGGTGCCCGGCGCACGTCATCTGCCTTCGCCGAACTTCGAAGCGCGCCCGCAAGGCGCGGTGCCGACGCTCATCGTCGTGCACAACATCAGCCTGCCGCCCAACGTGTTCGGCGGCCCCGAGATCGCCGATCTCTTCCTCAATCGACTCGACTGCGACGCGCATCCGTATTTCGATGCGCATCTGCGCGGCGTGCGCGTCTCGGCGCATTTCGTGATTCATCGCGACGGGGCGCTGGAGCAGTTCGTCTCATGCGACGAGCGGGCGTGGCACGCGGGCGCGTCGAGCTTCTTCGGGCGCGAGCGCTGCAACGATTTCGCCATCGGCATCGAACTGGAAGGCAGCGACACGACGGCCTTCGAAGCGGCGCAGTACGTCACGCTCGCGGCGCTCGTGAAGGCGCTCGTCGCGCGCTATCCGATCGAGGCGCTGGCGGGCCATTCGGACATCGCCCCTGGCCGCAAGACCGACCCCGGCCCGCATTTCGACTGGGCGCGTCTGCAACACGACACGCAGCTCGCGAACGCGAGCTTCCCCTATATCCAGGGGCGCGACGCGCAGGACGCGGCGTCGTGACGCGCTCGATTCGCCGTTGAACGCGCACCGGCTGCCCACGAAACAAGCACATCCCGCGCTCGCAAGCGGGGTGTTCACGCGCGCCTCGCAGACCACTGGAAGCGCCATCCGGCGGCAACGCCCGCGCCGCTTGGCTTACCGTCTTGTCAAGATAGGACCAGTAAAAAAAGGCGTTTGACCGCCCCGCATCTTCCACTATACTTTGTACTCGAAACAAGGCTTCACACCATATGTTGTGTTGTACCGCGGCGCCCCGCTCCACGAGCATGGCGCCGCGCGCGTTACCGGCATAGGAAAAAAAGAAACTTTGTACGGTGCCGCCCGGCCAGGAAGTCCGGCGCACCGGCTGTAATCGAGAGAGAAGGTACAGCCAATGATCGCGACATCCACGATGAAGACCGCAGCCGTTCGTGTGTCATCTGCCTTGTCGCATCCGGCAGCCTCGCCAGGCTGGTCTTTTCTCTCCGCCCGCTGATATGTCGATTTGTGCGTGCACACGGGGGCACGACAGGCGCGGCGTCCGTACTAATCCGCGAAAACTCTTCGCACCTTTCCAGGACCACAGGAGCTTTGCACATGCAAACGACCGATAACGTCTCGACCCGGTATGAAGGCGCGCCTGGCGCGCACACGCTGGGTGGCCAGCCGCAGGACGGCCAGACGAGCGCGCAGCAGTTCGCCGACCACAAGGTGATTCGCCGCAACGGTAGCGTGGTGTCGTTCGAACCTTCGAAAGTCGCGATCGCGATGACGAAGGCATTTCTCGCCGTGAACGGCGGCCAGGGCGCGGCTTCGGCGCGCGTGCGCGAGCTCGTCGAGCAGCTCACGCAGAACGTCGTGCGCGCGCTCGTGCGCAGCCGTCCGAACGGCGGCACGTTCCATATCGAAGACATCCAGGATCAGGTCGAACTCGCGCTGATGCGCGGCGGCGAGCACAACGTCGCGCGCGCCTACGTGCTGTATCGCGAGAAGCGCAACCAGGAGCGCGCGCACGCACCGGAATCGGCAGCGCCCGCCGCGCCCGGCATCAACGTCACCGACAACGGCGTGACGCGTCCGCTCGACATGCAGGCGCTGCGCGCACTGATCGTCTCGGCTTGCGACGGTCTCGGCGACGCGGTCAACGCCGACCCGATCGTCGCGGAAACGGTGAAGAACCTGTACGACGGCGTGCCGATGACCCAGGTCTACGACTCGGCCATCCTCGCGGCTCGCACGATGATCGAAAAGGACCCGGCATACAGCCAGGTCACGGCTCGCATCCTGCTGCACACGATCCGTCGCGAAATTCTCGAAGATGAAGTCACGCAAGCCGAAATGGGCATGCGTTATGCGGACTACTTCCCGCAGTTCATCAAGCGCGGCGTCGAAGCGGGCCTGCTCGACGACAAGCTCCAGCAGTTCGACCTGAAGCGCCTCGGTAACGCGCTCGACTCGAACCGCGATCTGCAATTCGGCTACCTCGGCCTGCAAACGCTGTACGACCGCTACTTCCTGCACGTGCACGGCACGCGCATCGAAATGCCGCAGGCATTCTTCATGCGCGTCGCGATGGGCCTCTCGCTCAACGAGATCGACCGTGAAGCGCGCGCGATCGAGTTCTACAACGTGCTCTCGTCGTTCGACTTCATGTCGTCCACGCCCACGCTGTTCAACTCGGGCACGCACCGCTCGCAGCTCTCGTCGTGCTACCTCACGACGGTTGCTGACGACCTCGACGGCATCTACGAAGCGCTCAAGGACAACGCGCTGCTCTCGAAGTTTGCCGGTGGTCTCGGCAACGACTGGACGCGCGTGCGCGCGCTCGGCTCGCACATCAAGGGCACCAACGGCAAGTCGCAAGGCGTGGTTCCCTTCCTGAAGGTGGTGAACGACACGGCAGTGGCCGTGAACCAGGGCGGCAAGCGCAAGGGCGCGGTGTGCGCCTACCTGGAATCGTGGCACCTCGACATCGAAGAATTCCTCGAGCTGCGCAAGAACACGGGCGACGACCGTCGCCGCACCCACGACATGAACACGGCGAACTGGATTCCCGACCTGTTCATGAAGCGCGTGATGGAAGGCGGTGACTGGACGCTCTTCTCGCCCTCGACCTGCCCGGACCTGCACGACAAGTTCGGCGCCGAGTTCGAACAGGCTTACACGGCTTACGAAGAGAAAGTCGCGCGCGGCGAGATCAAGCTGTTCAAGAAGCTGCCGGCCGCGCAACTGTGGCGCAAGATGCTCGGCATGCTGTTCGAGACCGGCCATCCGTGGATCACGTTCAAGGATCCGTGCAACATCCGTTCGCCGCAGCAGCACGTGGGCGTCGTCCACTCGTCGAACCTGTGCACGGAAATCACGCTGAACACGAGCGACAGCGAAATCGCCGTGTGTAACCTGGGTTCGGTGAACCTGGTCGCGCACATGGTCGAACAGGCCGACGGCACGTTCGCACTCGACCACGAGAAGCTCAAGCGCACCATCAGCGTGGCGATGCGCATGCTCGACAACGTCATCGACATCAACTACTACGCGGTGTCGAAGGCGCGTAACTCGAACCTGAAGCACCGTCCGGTGGGCATGGGCATCATGGGCTTCCAGGACTGCCTGCACGTTCTGCGCACGCCGTTTGCTTCGCAAGAAGCCGTGGAGTTCGCCGACCGCTCGATGGAAGCCGTCTGCTACTACGCGTACTGGGCGTCGATGGAGCTGGCAGCCGAGCGCGGCCGCTACTCGACCTACCGCGGCTCGCTGTGGGATCGCGGCATCCTCCCGCAGGACACGCTCAAGCTGCTCGCCGAAGCGCGTGGCGGCTACGTCGAAGTCGACTCGAGCGAGTCGATGGACTGGACGTCGCTGCGCGAGCGCATCGCGGCACACGGCATGCGCAATTCGAACTGCATCGCAATCGCACCGACCGCGACCATTTCGAACATCATCGGCGTGTCGCCTTGCATCGAGCCGACGTTCCAGAACCTGTACGTGAAGTCGAACCTCTCGGGCGAATTCACGGTGGTGAACGACTACCTCGTGCGTGACCTGAAGGCACGCGGCCTGTGGGACGAAGTCATGGTCGCCGACCTCAAGTACTTCGACGGCATGCTCTCGCGCATCGACCGCGTGCCGGCCGATCTGCGCGCTGTGTATGCAACGGCGTTCGAAGTGGACCCGACGTGGCTCGTCGAAGCGGCGTCGCGCCGCCAGAAGTGGATCGACCAGGCGCAGTCGCTGAACATCTTCATGGCGGGCGCATCGGGCAAGAAGCTCGACGAGATCTACAAGCTCGCATGGGTGCGCGGCCTGAAGACCACGTACTACCTGCGCACGATGGCGGCCACGCACGTCGAGAAGTCGACGGTCGCGCACGGCGCGCTCAACGCTGTGCCGACGGGTGGTGACGGCGGCGGCAATGCCGGCGGCGCATTCGGTGGTGCATCGGGTGGCGCGTTCGGCGGTGCAGCAGGCTCGACCACGATGCAGGCCGCAGCGCAAGCCGAGGTGGAAGCCGCACCGGAAGCGGAAGGTCCGGTGTGCATGATGCGTCCGGGCGATGCCGGCTTCGAAGAGTGCGAGGCTTGCCAGTAAAGCGGGCTGCGCATGATGCGTGCGGTGCAACGCCGCTCGCATCATGCGAGGACCGAAGCATCGGTAGCGCATCAGTAGTAAACAGTAGAAGAGATGTAACAACGAATGAGGCGCGCGCAATGCGCGCCGTCTCTCCCGGCAACGCTCTGCACGCGCGTTGCACGACGCGAAAGAGACAACAGGAAGGAATCCCTGGAGTTTCGCGCAGGGACCCAACTCAGGCCGCGCGAGCGAAAAGCGCAGCGCGCGGCAAGCAGTGAGCGGCGAGTGAAAACGCACTCGCGGCGCGAGCGAAAAGCGCGCGGCGCACGCTGTCTTTCACACACGCTCTCGATGTCGCGATGACCTTCGAAGCGCATCGCACGCGCGATGTGAGCACGACGAATCAGTGCTCTCTACGCAGTGCTTGCGCGATGCAATCGACACGATGCGATAACAAAGTGTTGTATCGAGGTCGCAACGCGAATCGAAAACAGGATTTTTCGTGTGCGAACCCTTTTATCGCTCACGAAAAGATGGTACAAACCGATCTAAATTGATGGTGACATTTATGCTCAACTGGGATGACGAGATCACGGCCGTAACTCCGTCGAGCGGTGCGCAGCAAAACGCGTTGCGCAACCCCGCGGGTCAGGCTGTCCAGGCTGCCGAGGTGCAGTTTGGTCTGCGTTCCGCTCCTCAGGCTTCATCGGCGACCAACATCTTCGCCAGCGACTTCGCCGTCGCACCGCCGCCGCAAGCGCCGGTCTCGACCGAAGCGCGCGTGAATGTCGCCGACAAGCGCATCATCAACGGCCAGACCGACGTGAACCAGTTGGTGCCGTTCAAGTACAAGTGGGCCTGGGAGAAGTACCTCGCGGGTTGCGCGAACCACTGGATGCCGCAGGAAGTCAACATGTCCCGCGACATCGCCCTGTGGAAGGACCCGAACGGTCTGACCGAGGACGAGCGCCGCATCGTCAAGCGCAACCTCGGCTTCTTCGTGACCGCCGACTCGCTCGCCGCGAACAACATCGTGCTCGGCACCTACCGGCACATCACGGCGCCCGAATGCCGCCAGTTCCTGCTGCGCCAGGCGTTCGAAGAGGCGATCCACACGCACGCATACCAGTACATCGTCGAGTCGCTGGGCCTGGACGAAAGCGAGATCTTCAACGCGTACCACGAGGTCAAGTCGATCCGCGACAAGGACGAGTTCCTGATCCCGTTCATCCAGACGCTGACTGATCCGTCGTTCAAGACCGGCACGCTCGAAGCCGACCAGACGCTGCTCAGGTCGCTCATCGTGTTCGCCTGCATCATGGAAGGCCTGTTCTTCTATGTGGGCTTCACGCAAATTCTCGCGCTCGGTCGCCAGAACAAGATGACCGGCGCCGCGGAGCAGTATCAGTACATCCTGCGCGACGAGTCGATGCACTGCAACTTCGGCATCGACCTCATCAACCAGATCAAGCTCGAGAACCCGCAATTGTGGACCCCGGCGTTCCGTGCGGAGATCACCGATCTGTTCAAGCAAGCGGTCGAACTCGAGTACCGCTATGCCGAAGACACCATGCCGCGCGGCGTGCTGGGTCTGAACGCATCGATGTTCAAGAGCTATCTGCGCTTCATCTGCAACCGCCGTTGCCAGCAGATCGGTCTCGACCAGCTGTTCCCGAACGAAGAGAATCCGTTCCCGTGGATGAGCGAGATGATCGACTTGAAGAAGGAACGCAACTTCTTCGAGACGCGCGTGATCGAATATCAGACGGGCGGTGCGCTGTCCTGGGAATAACCCGGGCGCACCTTGGTGCCATCTTTTAGGGGTTGCCGGAGGCGGCGCGCGAGCCGCCTCGACCGGCATGATGATTAGGAGCAGGAACGCCTGATGCAAAGCGTGCCCGGAGCCCAGGTGGCTCACATACGTGCAAGGCACTTTGCGAACCCTTCAGTGGGATGGGCAAACTTCCCCCCGGAAAAGGGCGCTGGCTACGCGAGTGATGCGACCAGCGTCTTCAACGAACGTTGCCCGGTGTCGGTAGCCGACGCCGGAATGACTCGGCGCGCTGTGTCTCGTGACACGGCGCGCCTTACCGCATTCATTAGCGTAAGCGCGCGGGACCAGCGTACGCCGATGAATAGCCCGCTTCGCAGTGTGCGCCGTGAGAAGCGCTCGCGGGAAGCGGGTTTTGACGAAGGGTGTAGTTTGAACTGACTCTCATCTGAACCTGAAGGAGAAAAAAATGGTAACTGCCAAGAAAAAACCGGCGGCGAAGAAGGCTGCTGTGAAGAAGGTTGCAGCGAAGAAGGCAGCGCCGGCCAAGAAGGTCGCAGCGAAGAAGGTCGCGGTCAAGAAGGTTGCAGCCAAGAAAGTCGCCGTGAAGAAGGTTGCTGCGAAGAAGGCAGCACCGGCGAAGAAGGTCGCAGCGAAGAAGGTCGCCGCCAAGAAGGTTGCAGCGAAGAAAGTCGCTGTGAAGAAGGTTGCTGCGAAGAAGGCAGCACCGGCGAAGAAGGTCGCAGCGAAGAAGGTTGCAGCCAAGAAAGTCGCCGTGAAGAAGGTTGCTGCGAAGAAGGCAGCACCGGCGAAGAAGGCAGCGGCGAAGAAGGTCGCAGCGAAGAAGGTTGCCAAGAAGGCGCCTGCGAAGAAGGCCGCTGCCAAGAAGGCTGCGCCTGCGAAGAAGGCTGCTGCGAAGAAGGCTGCCAAGAAGGCACCTGCGAAGGCTGCCCCTGCCGCACCTGCTGCCCCTGCTGCGCAACCGTCCGCGCCCGCAGCAACGGTCAAGACTGCCCTGAACCCGGCCGCAGCATGGCCGTTCCCGACCGGCAGCCGTCCGTAAGCAGTGCGAGACGAAGCGCGCCGGCCAGTCTGCCGGCGAGCTTCGTTGACCGAGCCGGGCGGCATAGAGTGCCAGGCTCGATCCCGATCCCGTCGCCGGGTTTCCCGCGACGGGATTTTTTTCGTCCGGACTTCGTACGCGTTGGCGCGACGAGTGTGCCGTAGCGCGCGGGCATGAAAAAAGGCGCATGCACAGGGGAGCACATGCGCCTGAGGTTCCGCATCCGGCGCCAGGCGCCGCTGCGGTACAGGGGAAAGCTTTAGTGCGTGACGCGCGTGACGCCGCCGCTGGAGAGCAGCCGCACGCGGTCGCCGGCGTTGAAGACTTCGCCGGTCGCCGTTTGAGTGATGGCGCGATAGTCGCCGTTGTCGAGGCGCACGGTGACTTCGAGGCCGTCGCGCATGGCCACGCCGTTTTCTACCGCGTTGCCCGCCACGGCGCCCGCGATGCCGCCGATGATGCCGGTGACGATCGAGCCCGTGCCGCCGCCGATCGAACTGCCGGCCACGGCGCCGAGCGCGCCGCCGCCGATGGCGCCCAGGCCGCTAGGCTGGCCGTTGTTCGAGCTGATCTTCACCGCGCGCACGCTTTCGACGGTGCCCATGCGCACGGTTTGCTCGCGCTGCGCCTGCGAGGCCGTGTACACATCGGCGGAACTGCTGTTATAGGCACAGCCCGACATGGCGAGCGACCCCGCGATCGCGGCTGCAACAATCAGACGACTTGTTATTTTCATTCCCGTAGCTCCAATGGGCGCCGCTCGTGTGCGGCTCCCGCGTTCAGGCCGGCAATTCGTAACCGAATGCCTCCTTGAACCTTTCGTTGATCTGCGCCCGCGTGGGCGCGTAGTTCTGCGGTCCTTGCTGTTCGATCTTGAGCGCGCCCATCAGGCTGGCGAGACGTCCCGTGGTCGCCCAGTCGAGGCCGTTCTCGATGCCGTAGAGCAGGCCGCCGCGGAACGCGTCGCCGCAGCCGGTCGGGTCGAGCACCTGAGCGGCCTTGACCGGAGGAATCTCCTCGATCTTGCCGCCGTGGAAGATCTGCGAGCCGTGCTCGCCGCGCGTGATGATCAGCGCGTCGACATGGCTGGCAATTTCTTCGAACGACCAGCCCGTACGATGGCTCACAAGGTTGGCTTCGTAATCGTTGACCGCAACGTAGGTCGCAAGTTCAATCGCGCGGCGCAGCGACGCACCATCGAAGAGCGGCAGACCCTGACCCGGATCAAAGACGAACGGGATGCCGGCCTTCGCGAATTGCTCGACGTGCTGGACCATGCCGTCGAAGCCGTCCGGCGCGACGATGCCGAGCTTCACGCCCGGCGCTTCGTCGGCGCGGTTCAAATGCGATTGCATCATCGCGCCCGGGTGGAACGCGGTGATCTGGTTGTTTTCGAGATCGGTCGTGATCATCGCCTGCGCGGACCACGTGTCGGGCAGCACGCGCACGTGCGCCTTGTTGAGGCCGAGCGTGTCGAGACGATCGATGTACGGTTGCGCGTCGGCCGCGCCGAGCGTTGCCATGATGCGCGCGTCGCCGCCGAGCAGGTGCAGCGCGTACGCGATATTGCCGGCACAGCCGCCGAACTCGCGGCGCATCGTCGGCACGAGGAAGCTCACGTTCAGGATGTGCACCTGCTCGGGCAGGATGTGCTCGCGGAAGCGACCTTCGAAGGTCATGATGTTGTCGTAGGCGAGCGAGCCGCAGATCAGCGTAGCCAAGGCGGAAATTCCTGTAGGGCGTGGTAGGAGAGGGCGCGGCGCGCCGGCCCCGGAGGTGCGGGGCGCGCGCCGCTGCCGGATTACTTCAGCGCGGCGAGTGCGGCGTCGTAGTTCGGTTCGTTCTTGATCTCGCTGACGCGCTCGGCGTAGACGACGTTGTCGTTCGCGTCGAGCACGACGACCGCGCGTGCGGTCAGGCCCGTGAGCGGGCCGCTCGTGACGTCCACGCCATAGGCCTGGGCGAAGTCATGACCGCGGAAGGTCGAGGCCGTCGTGACGTTCGCGATGCCTTCGGTCGTGCAAAAGCGCGCGGCGGCGAACGGCAGGTCGCCCGAGATCACGACGACAGCCGTGTTGTCGAGCTTGGCCGCGGCTTCGTTGAACTTGCGCGTGGACGTGGCGCAAACCGGCGTGTCGAGGCTCGGCACGATGTTCAGCACCTTGCGCTTGCCGGCGAAGTCGGCGAGCGAGACCGGCTTGAGATCCTTGCCGACGAGCGAGAACGCCGGGGCCTTCTGGCCGACGCTCGGGAACGTGCCGGCGACGTCGATCGGGTTACCGCCTAGCGTGACTTGACTCATGATGTGCTCTCCGGAAATGCATGTTGTGGTGAATGGCGCGACCGGCCGTGCCGGACGCCGGGAAACACGCGGGGCACGCCGGTGCGCCCGCGAACAGACGGTGAATCAGGGGTAGAAAATTTCGATGCGGAAATTCGATGCCACGACGTCGCCGGTGTCGAGCCGCACGATCATCGTCTGCGTGGTGCGTGCGGGCAGACCGGCTTCGATGGGCGTGCCGGGTGTGACGTAGTCCTGCGGCCACATCACGCGCCGCACGACGATGTTGTTCTGCCGGTCGAGCAGCGTGAGCTCGATGGCGGGGTAGGCGAGCGCCACGTTGAAGCGGTTGCGCAGCGGCACCTTCAGTTCGAGATGATGCGGCTCGTTGTCGACCTGGCGCAGGTCGGATGGCTCGACGAGCAGGCCGTCGATGTCGCGCGGCGGCGTCACGCGGCAGCCGATCTGCTCGCACGCCTGCTGATAGAGCGACTGCGAGTCGGGCCAGTAGACCATCACCGTTTCGCGTTGCCACCAGGCAAGCTGCACGATGAGCAGTGCGAACAGCAGGATGGCGAGGAGCGTGCCGAGAATGCGCCAGCCAGGGCGGCGCGAGCCGCGCGGGCGGGCCGGTGCTTCGCGCGTGACGGCGAACGGTGCGGCGCCTTCGTTGGGCGAGAGTGCGCTGAAGGCCGGCTCGGGCGCGGCTTCACGAGCGGGCTGGCCGAACGTGGGTTCCGGGTCGCTGGCGCGGGCCGCCGTTGCTTCGTTGGCCGAAAAGTGCGGCTCGGTGTGAGCGGGCGCGCCGAGATCCGGCTCCACGCGCGTCCAGCGTTCGGCGGGCGGGAAGGGCTCGGCGGCCTGGGGTTGCTGCGGGGCCGCCGGCGTCACGGGTGGCGCGGGTGGCGTGGGCGGCGGTGCTGCGGTGGCGGTTGCATCGACGGCGAGCGCAGGCGCACCCGGTGCTTCATGCGGCGTGCGCGCGAACGCTGGTTCGTCGTCGAAGATGATTTGCGACTCGACGCCGCGCGTGACGCCCGGCGTGGCGGCCGGCGCTCGGCCGCCGCCCGGCAGTTGGTCGGCGCTGTACTTCAGGCGGGGATCGATCTGGCTGTTCGCGGGCGGTGCCCACGGGTCCCACGCGCGATTCGCGAAATTGGGCGTGGGGCGCAGTTCCGGCGGCGGCTCCTGAGGCGGTACGGCAGCCGCGGGCGGCGTGTCCGGCTGTGCTGCAAATTGTGAACCGAAGTCCGCTGCCGCAGGCGCGGTCAGGCTGGCCGCGATCTCCGCGGCGACCGGTACGGCGGTCGAGAAGTCAGCGCCTTCGGGCACCTCGTAAAGACTGCCCGACGCATCGAACGCTTCCTGGCAATGTCCGCAACGCACGAGGCCGCGCCGCACGGCAAGCTGCGTGGGCTGGATGCGGAATACGGTTTCACAGAAGGGACAGCGCGTTGCCAGATGCATGTGGGCCGAGGATCTGGATAGACCGGTAGGTTGGCGATATCCGCATTCTACTGGCAATCCACGGCGGTCAACGACTTCGGTCGTCCCGGCTGGGGCACGATCAGGCCCGGCCCGGCATCACGCGCGGCGCGTGCCTGCGAGGCAGACCCAGCCTTCGTGCTCGCGCCAGACCGAGATATCGATCCAGCTTGCGTAGACCTGCGCCACTTCCTCGGCCTGGCGCGCGAGGATGCCCGAGAGCGCGATGCGCCCGCCCGGCTTCACGCGCGAGGAGAGCATCGAGGCCATCAGCTTGAGCGGATTCGAAAGAATGTTGGCGACGACGATGTCGAACTCGCCGGCGGGGCAATCGTCGGGCAGGCCATAGGTGACCTCCGCGTGATTGCGCTCACTGTTGTGACGCGCCGATTCGACGGCCTGCGGATCGATGTCGATGCCGATCACGGGATTCGCACCGCACTTCTTCGCAAGAATCGCGAGAATGCCCGAGCCGCAGCCGTAGTCGAGCAACGAATTGCCCGGCTTGACGTGCTGTTCGAGCCACTCCATGCACAAACGCGTGGTGGGATGGCTGCCCGTGCCGAATGCAAGACCGGGGTCGAGTTCGAGCACGAGCGCGCTCGGGTCGGGGGCGTCGTGCCACGAAGGCACGACCCAGATGCGCTCGCCGATCTGGATCGGGTCGAACTGCGATTGCGTCAAGCGTACCCAGTCCTGCTCCTCGACTTCGCGCAGCGAATACTTCGGCGTCTCGGGCAGGGCCAGTTCGTTCGAAGCGGCCGCGAGCAGCACGGCGGGATCCTGATCGGCGCCGATCAGCGCAATCACGCGCGAATGCTGCCACGCGGTGCGCTCGGGCGTGAGGCCCGGTTCGCCGAAGAGCGGTTGCTCGTCGGGCGTGTCGGCGTCGGCGTCTTCCACCGACACCGAAAGGGCGCCGAGCTCGATCAGTGCGTCGGAGAGCGCCTCGGCGCGATTGCGGTCCAGCTCGACGATCAGTTCCCGGTAGCTCATGAATTACGCTTCGTCCTTCTTCACTGCCTGACGTTCGGCCAGGCGGCTTTCGAGGTAGTGAATGCTCGTGCCGCCCTCGACAAACTTCGCGTCGAGCATCAGCTCGCGGTGCAGCGGGATGTTGGTCGAAATGCCTTCAACCACCATTTCCGAGAGCGCGATGCGCATGCGCTGAATGGCCTGCTCGCGCGTGGCGCCGTAGGTGATCAGCTTGCCGATCATCGAATCATAGTTCGGCGGCACGAAATAGCCATTGTAGGCATGCGAGTCGACGCGCACGCCAGGACCACCCGGCATGTGCCACGACGTGAGGCGGCCCGGCGACGGCGTGAACTTGAACGGATCTTCCGCGTTGATACGGCACTCGATCGCGTGGCCCTTCAACTGGATGTCGCGCTGGCGGAACGAGAGCTTTTCGCCCGCGGCGATGCGGATCTGCTCCTGCACGATGTCGATGCCCGTGATCAGTTCGGTGACCGGGTGCTCGACCTGCACGCGCGTGTTCATTTCGATGAAGTAGAACTCGCCGTTTTCGTACAGAAACTCGAACGTGCCCGCGCCGAGGTAGCCCATCTTCTTGCACGCGTCGGCACAACGGTCGCCAATGCGATCGAGCAGGCGGCGCGCGATGCCCGGCGCCGGCGCTTCCTCGATCACCTTCTGGTGGCGGCGCTGCATGGAGCAGTCGCGCTCGCCGAGCCACACGGCGTTCTTGAACGAGTCGGAGAGCACCTGAATCTCGATGTGACGCGGATTCTCGAGGTACTTCTCCATGTAGACCTGCGGGTTGCCGAACGCGCGGCCCGCTTCTTCCTTGGTCATGTTCACCGCGTTCACGAGCGCCGCTTCCGTGTGCACGACGCGCATGCCGCGACCGCCGCCGCCACCCGAGGCCTTGATGATGACGGGGTAGCCGATCGTGCGCGCGATCTTCACGATTTCTTTCGGATCGTCGGGCAGTGCGCCTTCCGAGCCCGGCACGCAGGGCACGCCGGTCTTGATCATGGTCTGCTTCGCCGTGACCTTGTCGCCCATCATGCGGATCGTTTCCGGGCGCGGGCCAATGAACGTGAAGCCCGACTGCTCGACACGTTCGGCGAAGTCGGCGTTCTCGGAGAGGAAGCCGTAGCCGGGGTGGATCGCTTCGGCGTCGGTGACTTCGGCCGCGCTGATGAGCGCCGGCATATTCAGATAGCTCAGGTTCGAAGGCGCCGGGCCGATGCAGACCGCCTCGTCGGCGAGCTTCACGTACTTGGCTTCCTTGTCGGCTTCCGAATAGACGACGACCGTCTTGACGCCGAGTTCGCGGCACGCGCGCTGGATGCGGAGCGCGATTTCGCCACGATTGGCAATGAGGATTTTTTCAAACATGGTGGGTATTCGACTCATCAAAGGGCGCCGCTAGTTGCTTGTGCGGACACCTCAGAGGATCGGTCGCGTGCGTCGCCAGCATGGGGCGCCAAACGCTACAAACGCGACAAACGCGGCTCGGCCAGTAAAAGAAAGGCCGCCGCCGCGCGCAGAAAAGCTTAGGCGATCACGTAGAGCGGCTGGCCGTATTCGACCGCCTGACCGTTCTCGACGAGGACTTCCTTGACCACGCCGGCGACGTCCGACTCGATCTCGTTCAGGAGCTTCATCGCTTCGATGATGCACAGCGTCTGGCCTTCCTTGACCGTGTCGCCAACCTGGACGAACGGGTCGGCGCCCGGCGACGGCGCGCGGTAGAACGTGCCCACCATCGGCGAGGTCACGACGTGGCCTTGCGGCGCGGCGGGCGCGGCAGGGGCCGCTGCGGCGGGTTCGCCGACATGGGCGGGCGCGGCGAGCGGGGCACCGGCCATCGGCGCTGCATATTGCGCGGGGCCCGGCTGCACGTAAACGGGCGGCGCGTTCTTGACGATGCGCACCTTGCCTTCACCCTCGGTCACTTCGAGCTCCGAGATGCCCGATTCGGAGACGAGGTCGATCAGAGTCTTCAGCTTACGTAGATCCATGGTGCAGCCCCTTATGCTTTGAATACGTGAGGTGCCGGGACGCACGCGTCCCCGGCACGGGTTGGGTATTGTCTAGGCGTTGACGGTCATCCCGCGCCGGAATCAGGCGGCCGACCGGGCAGCGAGCCGGTCGAGCGCGTATTCGAGCGCGTAGAGATAACCCTTCCAGCCGAGGCCGCAGATCACGCCTTCGGCCTGGTCGGAAAAATACGAATGGTGCCGGAAGGACTCACGGCGATGCACGTTCGACAGGTGAATCTCGACGAACGGAATGCCGACGCCTGCCAGCGCGTCCCGGATCGCGACGCTCGTGTGCGTGTACGCGGCCGGGTTGATCAGAATGAAGTCGGTTTGCTCGGTGCGGGCCGCCTGAATGCGGTCGACCAGCGCGCCTTCGTGGTTGCTCTGGAACGTTGCGAGCTCCACGCCGGCGTCCGCCGCACGGTCCGAGAGCGCCTGATCGATCTGCGGCAGCGTCACGCGCCCATACACCTCCGGTTCCCGGGTGCCGAGAAGATTGAGGTTGGGGCCGTGCAGAACCAGCAGTCGCGTCATGGTCGCTTCTTTTTCCGTGGAGTTGCGCGAACTTTAGCGCCGATTAGAGAAATTTGTCTAGTTTTCCGATAAGGTGATATGGCCCCGACTACGCCTCGCGGCGCGCGTCTGGTCCGATCTTCAGTCAAAAGACGTAATTCTCACGGCAAAAAGTGCCTTACGGCGCTTAAGCTCGGGTCAAAAGTTCCACTGCGGTTCCCCTGCGTCAAAGCGCGTCCAGCGTGCGTCGCAGCTCGTCGGGCTTGATTTGTCCTAATTTTGTCGCACGAACGGCGCCGTTCGCGTCGATTACGACGGTGTAAGGCAAGCCGCCCGCGGTGTTGCCGAACGCGCGCGCGACGTCCGCGCCGCCAAAACCGGCGATATAGATCGGATAGTCGACGGGGACTTTCTTCAGGAAATTCTTGATGTTCGTGGTGGAGTCGACGCCCACGCCGACGAACTGAATGCCCTTTTTGGCGTACTCGCGCTGAAGCGCGGACAACTCCGGCATTTCTTCCACGCACGGGCCGCACCAGGAGGCCCAGAAGTTGACCACGATCGGCCGGCCCTTGTAGATGGCGAGCGATTGCGGCTTGCCCTCAGGGTTCGTGACCGCCGCCGACCAGAGCTGGCCGACCGCGTTCTGCTTGCCGCTCACCGAGGCCGCGTCGGCCACGCCGGCGCTTCCGCTGGTTGCCCAGTGCCCGGCCAGTATGCCGCCGCCCGCGGCGATCGCCGCCACTGCCACGCCGGCCAGAATCCGCTTCGTATTCATCGCTGCCGTTTTCAGGTTGTGGAAGAAGTGGCGCCGGTCTTCTCGATCAGCGCCTGGAGAGCCTGCGCATTGGCGCGTGGGAGCCTCCCACGTCCGTCGGCGCGCACGGCGCCGCGCAAGTCGTCCGTATTGTAGAGCGCAACGTGTATGCCCACCGGCTCCTCGGCACGCGAGGGCCGCCACATGAAGCTGAGCGTCTCCACGAGGCCGCGCGCCGCGAAATGGCGTGTTTCCGATACGTCGTACTGCACGTTCGCATTCAGGAGCCAGATCGCGACATCCTTCGAGTTGTCGCAAAAAATTTGCAGATGGATATCGGAGTGCTCGCCCGCCGTCCCGTTGAGCACCGCGCCGGTCAGGAACGGATTGAACGCTTCGAGCCGCTGCATCCATTCGAGCGCGATTTCGCGCAGGCGGCGCAGCACCGCGGGCTGGCTGTCGCTCTGAAAGAGGGCCTGATACTCGCGGATCTCTTCCTCGATCTGGTCGTTATCGGGCAACCATGTGCCTTCGATGCGTGTTTCCCCCACCACCTGCCGGGCTGCCTTGCGTTTGGCGGTGGCGTAATCGAGGCCGTCCTCGGCGATCATCCTTGCTGCGGCGATGGCGATTTCCTCGCGCACGCGCTGAGGATCGAAATGTGATCTGCGAACCATCCTTCCATGATACTAGAGATCGCCCTGGGTACCCGGCGGTCGCCGGCTGCGCGCTTCGCGCGCGTCGGGAGCCGGGCGGGCCTGGCGCGAGCCAATCCGGGCCGGGGCCTCGGGTACAATACCGGTCTTTGCTCCGACGGCGCAGGACGCTCGCAACACGCGACAAGGCCGCCGTCCCGGCTTCCCCATTCCGATAACCCGTTCACGACGCCCGCGCGGCGCGACAGGCTCATGCACATCCATATCCTCGGCATCTGCGGCACGTTCATGGGCGGACTCGCCGTGCTCGCGCGCAGCGCGGGTCACACGGTGACCGGCTGCGACGCGGGCGTGTATCCGCCGATGAGCACCCAGCTCGAAGCGCAGGGCATTCGCCTCATCGAGGGTTACGACGCAAGCCAGGTCGAGCTCAATCCCGACCTCTATGTGATCGGCAACGTGGTTACGCGCGGCAATCCGCTGATGGAGGAGATCCTCAATCGCGGCCTGCCGTATACGTCGGGTCCGCAGTGGCTCGGCGAGCACGTGCTGCACGACAAGTGGGTGCTCGCGGTGGCGGGCACGCACGGCAAGACCACCACGAGCTCGATGCTCGCGTGGCTGCTCGAAGACGCGGGCCTGAACCCCGGCTTCCTGATCGGCGGCGTGCCGCTGAACTTCGGCATCTCGGCGCGTCTCACCGATTCGAGCTTCTTCGTGATCGAAGCCGACGAATACGACACGGCGTTCTTCGACAAGCGCTCGAAGTTCGTCCATTACCGTCCGCGCACGGCGCTGCTCAACAATCTCGAATTCGATCACGCCGACATCTTCCCCGATCTCGCCGCGATCGAAACGCAGTTCCATCACCTCGTGCGCACGATTCCGGGCGTGGGCCGCGTCGTCACGAACGGCCGCTCGGACGCGCTGGAGCGTGTGCTCACGCGCGGCGTGTGGAGCGAGGTCGAGCGCTTCGGCGTGGATGGCGGCTGGCAGGCGCTGCCCGCCGAAGAGGGCGTGGCGATCGACGAGCGCTTCGCCGTGTATCACAACAGCGAGCGCGTGGGCGTGGTGGACTGGCAGATCCAGGGCGAGCACAACCGCCTGAACGCGCTCGCGGCCATCGCCGCCGCGCGCAGCGTGGGCGTGCCGCCCGCGCAGGCCGCTCAGTCGCTCGCCAGCTTCCGCAACGTGAAGCGCCGCATGGAAGTGCGCGGCAGCGTGGACGGCGTGACCGTCTACGACGACTTTGCGCACCATCCCACGGCCATCGAAACGACCATCGCCGGATTGCGCACGCGCGTAGGTCACGAAAACACCCGCATCCTCGCCGTGCTGGAGCCGCGCTCGAACACGATGAAGCTCGGCGTGATGAAGGCCCAACTGCCCGCCAGTCTCGCCGGCGCCGACCTCGTGTTCGGCTACGGCGCACCGAGCGGCAAGGACGCGCTGGGTTGGGATCTCGCGGGCGCGCTCGCGCCGCTCGGCGACAAGGCGCGCGCGTTTCACGATCTCGAAGCGCTCGTGAAGGCCGTCGTCGCGGCCGCGCGCCCCGGCGACCAGGTGCTCGTGATGAGCAACGGCGGCTTTGGCGGCGTGCATCAAAAGCTGCTCGATGCCCTTTCGGCACGGAGCGCAGCGTGATCGTCTATCTGCACGGTTTTCGCTCGTCGCCGCAGTCGTTCAAGGCGCGCCTGCTGGCCGCGCGCCTCGCCGAACTGGGCCGCGGCAGCGAATGGCTTTGCCCGACACTGCCGGTCTCGCCGCAGGAAGCCATCGCGCTTACCGAACGCGAGATTGGCGAGCGCCTGAAGCCCGGCGAGCGCGTGACGCTCATCGGCAGCTCGCTCGGCGGTTACTTCGCCACGCATCTCGCGCAAAAGCACGGCTGGCGCGCGGCGCTGCTGAACCCCGCCGTGGTGCCCGAGCGCGATCTGTCGAAGTATCTCGGCGAGCAGCCGCTCTGGCACGGCGGCGGCAGCATCGTCGTCGAGCCGCGTCATCTGGAAGAATTGCGCGCACTGGCCGTGACGACGGTGACGCAGCCCGCGCGCTACTATCTGATCGCCGCGACCGGCGACGAAGTGCTCGATTACCGCGAGATGCTCGCGCACTATCCGGGTGTGTCCACACACCTGATCGAAGGCAGCGATCATGGCATCAGCGAGTTTGCAGATTACGTCGACGAAGTGATCCGTTTCTGCGACGCGCCTTGATGCGTGCGAACGCCTATATGTATACAGCACCGCCTGCGCGCCGCGCCGGCGGTCGAAGCAAGTCTGAACGAGAGTATTGAGTGAACGTTTTCTTTGAGGAATCGGGCAGTTTCAAGGCCGGCAGCGTGCTGTCGCGCCAGGGCGATGCGTTTCAGGTCGAGCTGCCGGGCGGCCGGCGCGCGAAGGTGCGCGCGAAGGACGTGTTGATCGAGTTCGAGAAGCCGGCTGCGAGCGAATTGCTGGAACAGGCGGACGCCGCCGCCCAGGAGATCGATCTCGATTTCCTGTGGGAGTGCGCGCCCGCCGACGAGTTCGCCTATACCGCGCTCGCGAGCGAGTACTTCGGCGAAACCTACGGCCCCGTCGAGCGCGCCGCGCTCGTGCTGCGCCTGCACGGTTCGCCCGTGTACTTCCGCCGCAAGGGCCGCGGCCAGTATCAGCGCGCGCCCGAAGAGCAGCTCAAGATGGCGCTCGCCTCGCTCGAGCGCAAGCGTCAGCAGGCGCTCGTGCAGGCGGGCTACGAAGAGGAGCTGAAGGCGGGCAAGCTGCCCGAGGCGTTCAAGGGCAAGGCGCTTGGCCTGCTCACGAAGCCCGACAAGAACTCGATCGAATACAAGGCGCTCGAAGCGGCGGCGGCCGCGCGCGGCATTTCGATGCCGCGCCTCATGCTCGAATGCGGCGGCATCGCTTCGCCGCGCGCGCTGCACGAAGCGCGCTTTCTCGCGGACTTCTTCCCGCACGGCACGGGCTTCCCGCCCGTTGAAGTGGGTACGCTGCCCGAGGATCTGCCCGACGCCGCCGAGCACGTGCAGGCGTTCTCGATCGACGACGTCACCACGACCGAAATCGACGATGCGTTCTCGATCGAGCACCTGGCCGACGGCCGCGTGCGCATCGGCGTTCACATCGCGGCGCCGGCGCTGGGCATCCAGCGCGGCGACACGGCCGACACGATCGCGCGCACGCGCCTTTCGACGGTCTACATGCCCGGCGACAAGATCACGATGCTGCCCGACGATTTCGTCGACGCGTTCACGCTCAAGGAAGGCGGCCTGCGCCCGGCGCTCTCGCTCTACTGCATCGTGAACCGCGAGACGCAGGAGATCGTCGCGACCGAAACGCGCGCCGAGCGCGTGTTCGTGAAGAGCAACCTGCGCCACAACACGCTCGACGAAGTCGTGACCGAAGAGACGCTCGCGGCGGGCACCGGCGAGTATGCGCACAAGGACGACATCGCCGTGCTGTGGCCGTTCGCGCAGGCGCTGTTCGAGAAGCGCCAGCAGGCGCGCGCGGGCTACGGCCTGCGCCGCGAAGTCCAGCGCAACACCGACTTCAACTTCTACGTGGAAGGCGAGCATGTCACCATTTCGCCGCGCCGCCGTGGCTCGCCGCTCGACCTGATCGTCGCGGAACTGGCGATTCTCGCGAACTCCACGTGGGGCGCCTTCCTGCACGATCATGGCGTGCCGGGCATCTATCGCTCGCAGCGCGCGTTCGGCGCGCCCACGGGCCCCAAGCGCACGCGCATGCAGACCAACGCCGCGCCGCACGAAGGGCTGGGCGTCGCGCAATATGCGTGGAGCACCTCGCCGCTGCGCCGCTACGTGGACCTCGTGAACCAGTGGCAGCTGCTCGCGTGCGTGGAGCATGGCGTGGCCGCCAAGCTCGTCGCGCCGTTCAAGCCCAAGGACGCCGATCTCTTCGCCGTCGTGCAGGGCTTCGACGAAACCTACACCGCTTACGCCGATCACCAGCGCCGCATGGAGTACTTCTGGTGCCTGCGCTGGCTCCAGCAGGAAATGCGCGGTGAAGACGGCCGCGAGCCGCGCCGTGAATTCCCGGCGAGCGTGGTGAAGGACGATCTCGTGCGCTTCGAGGAAGTGCCGCTGCTCATGCACGTGCCCGCGCTTGGCGTGCACGCGCGTGGCACGCGCCTGATGATGGACGTGCTGTCGATCGACGAGCTGACCATCGAGGCCTCCGTGCGCATGCTGCGCGTGCTCGACGCGCCGGTCGTGACGAGCGGCGAGCAAGCCGAAGAAGACGCGGGTGAAGACGAAGAGCTGATCGAAGCCGCCGACGAGTCCGCACAAAGCGAAGCGGAAGCCGTCGCCGAAGCGGACGAAGCCGCAGACGATGAAGCCGGCGAAGCGCCTGCCGCGGAAGAACAATCGAGCGAACAGCACGCAACGGAGCCGCGCGAATGAGCGCCAGCGAAACACGCACCGGCCAGCAGGCCGACCGCTACGCCGTGGTCGGCAACCCGGTGGCGCACAGCAAGTCGCCGTACATCCACACGCAATTCGCGGCGCAAACCGGCGAGCGTGTCGAATACGACCGCTTGCTCGCGCCGCTCGACGGCTTCGTCGAGCACGTGCAGGCGTTTCGCGCCGCAGGCGGCCGTGGCCTGAACGTGACCGTGCCGTTCAAGCTGGAAGCGCATGCGCTTGCACACAAGCTGTCGCCGCGTGCGGCGGCGGCGGGTGCGGTGAACACGCTGCGTTTCGACGAAGACGGCATCTACGGCGACAACACCGACGGCTTCGGCCTCGTGCGTGACATCGAGGTGAACCTGGGCGTTTCGCTCGAAGGCGCGCGCGTGCTGCTGCTCGGCGCGGGTGGCGCGGCGCGCGGCGTCGTGCTGCCGATGCTCGAGCGCCGTCCGCGCGAGATCACCATCGTGAACCGCACGGCGCCCAAGGCGCATGCGCTCCTCGCGCAGTTCGAAGGCGCGGCGGGCGAGTTCGGGTGCTTGCTCAACGGCGGCGGTCCGCATGCAATCTATCTCGACCCGGTCGATGCCAAACCCTACGACGTGATCGTCAACGCGACGGCGGGCAGCCTCGACGCCGCGTTGCCCGAGTGCGACGAGCGCGCGTTCGGCGCGGGCACGCTTGCCTACGACATGATGTACGGCGCGCAACCCACCGTGTTCATGCGCCACGCGCAAGCACTCGGCGCGCGCGCGGCCGACGGTCTCGGCATGCTGGTCGAGCAGGCCGCCGAGTCGTTCTTCGTGTGGCGCGGCGTGCGTCCCGAGGGCGCGCCGGTGCTGGCGGCGCTGCGCGAGCAGCTCGCCGCGCAGGCCGCGTAAGCGACCGGCGCCTCTCGATCCCGAGGAGACGACGCCATGCGCAGGGAGGCCCCTGGAGCGAAATCCGTGGCGGCGGCGAGCAGCAGCAGCCGCCACGCACTTCGCGACGAGCGGCCAGGCGCGCTGCGCTGGCTTGCCTGGGTGGTCGCGGTGTTCGCGGTTGCGTGGATCGCCACGCAACTCTTCTACGCTGCGCAAATCGCGCTCTGGAATTTCGTCGATCCGCAAACCACGGCGTTCATGCGCACCGACGCCGCGCGCCTTTCCGCCGACCGCCCCGATCTCTCGATCCAGCATCAGTGGGTGCCGTACGACCAGATTTCGCGCAACCTGAAGCGCGCGATCATCGCGTCGGAGGACGCGAACTTCGCCAATAACAACGGCTACGAAACCGACGCCATCCTGCAAGCGTGGGAGAAGAACAAGAAGCGCGGCCATATCGTGGCCGGCGGCTCGACCATCTCGCAGCAGCTCGCGCGCAATCTGTTCCTCTCGCGCGAGCAGAGCTATATCCGCAAGGGCCAGGAGCTCATCATCACGTGGATGCTGGAGGCGCTGCTCGACAAGGAGCGCATCTTTGAGATCTATCTGAATTCGGTGGAGTGGGGCAACGGCGTGTACGGCGCGCAGGCCGCCGCGCGCTATTACTACCGCACCACGGCCGCGAAGCTCACGCCCTGGCAGTCCGCGCGGCTCGCGGTGATGCTGCCGCGTCCCAAGTATTTCGACGAGCATCGCAACTCGCCGTATCTCGCGCAGCGCACAGCCGTCATCGCGCGGCGCATGGGGGCGGCCGAACTGCCGCATTGAGGCGCACTGAAGCCAACTGGAGCGCCAACGAAAAACGCGCCGCTTTTGCGGCGCGTTCTGCTTTCAACGGCGTGCGATGTGACGCTTACTGGCGCGCAAGCCGCGCGTTATCCGGCATCGGCATGTTGAAGTTGGTGCGAAACGGATTGATGTCGAGGCCGCCGCGCCGCGTGTAGCGCGCGTAGACGGCGAGCCGGTCCGGTTTGCACTCGCGCAGGATGTCCATGAAGATGCGCTCGGCGCACTGCTCGTGAAAGCCCGTGTGATTGCGGTACGAAATGATGTAGCGCAAGAGGCCCGCCTGATCGATCTGCGGCCCGACGTAATGGATCTGCACGCTGCCCCAGTCGGGCTGGCCCGTGACCGGGCAATTCGACTTGAGCAGGTTCGAGACCAGCGTTTCCTCCACCGGCGCTTCGTCCAGCGCCGCCTTCAGGAGCGTCGGCTCGGGGTGATAGATCTCCGTGTCGAGATCGAGTCGATCGAGCGAAAGCCCGTCGAACTCCTCGAACGGGATCTTGCCGAACGCGCCCGGCTGCTCCAGCCGCACCGAAACCGATGCGCCGCACGCGGCCGTCACATCGCGCCGGATGGTGTCGCGCACCGCGTCGGCGGATTCGAACGGCGTTTGCGCGAACGAGCCCAGATAGAGCTTGAACGACTTCGATTCGATGATGTTGGGCGAGTCGGCGGGAATGAAGAACGTCGCGATCGCGATCTGCGGCTTGCCGCGCGCGTTGAGCCACGAGAGCTCGTAGGCGTTCCAGATATCGGTGCCGAAGAAGGGCAGTTGCGCGCCAATGCCGATCTGCTCGCGCGCGCCGGCGCGCGGAATCGGAAACAGCAGCGAGGCGTCGTACTGTTCGGTGTAGGCGGCAGGCTTGCCGAGCGGGGATTGGTCGGGAGTCATGATGCTTTGGCTTCGGTTGCGAGATTGGTCACGCCACTGGCCACATGCCCGGTGGCCGTGACCGAGCGCGCGGATTCGCAGTGGCGGATCTGGTCGTCGAAGAAAAAATCGGGTTCGAACTCGCGCAGGAACGGGCCTTTGTCGAGTCCGCCAAGGAACATCGCTTCGTCGATTTCGATGTTCCAGGCCATCAGCGTACGGATTGCGCGCTCGTGCGCCGGCGCGGAGCGCGCGGTGACGAGGGCGGTGCGAATGTGCATTTGCGCGTTCGCGTCGGCGAGCTTTTGCAGACGGTTGAGCGCCGCGAGCAGCGGTTGGAGCGGCCCGTGCGCGAGCGGCAGTTCGCGGTTGTCGCGCTCGTGGCTCACGAAGGCGGAAAGGCCTTCGCTCTGGAAGATCTGCTCGGCTTCGTCGGAAAACAGCACCGCATCGCCGTCGAACGCGATACGAATCTCGTGCGCGTTGCGTTCCGCCATTGTCGCCGAATTTTGGTCAAGGCGCGGGAAGACGCGCGCGGCGGGGAAACCGGCGTCGAGCGCGCTCTTCACATCGGCCGGGTTCGCGGAAAGGAACAGCGAAGCGTTGAGCGGCTTGAGGTAATGCCAGGGCTCGCTCCCGCGCGTGAACACGCCGCGCTGGATGTCGAGCCCGTGCTCGCGGCACGAGTTGAACGCGCGCAGGCCGCTGATGGGATCGCTGCGCGAGAGGATCACCACTTCCACGTGATGCGCGCCGTTGTTGAGCGCAAGCAGCTTGCGGATCAGCGCGAACGCCACGCCCGGTTGCGCGGGCACGTTCAGGCGGTCGCGCTGAAGGGCTTCGTAGGCTTGCAGCTCGCCGGTTTCGTAGATGCGGTTTTCCTCTTCGAAGTCGAAGAGGGCGCGCGACGAAATGGCGACGACGAGCTTGTCGGAGAGCGACACGGACAAGATGGCCGCCCGTTACGCGAGGAACAACCGATACGCCGGGTTGCTCGTCTCTTCCCAGTACGGATAACCGAGCGTGGCGAGGAAGCGGCGGAACTCGGCGTCTTCCGCTGCGGGCACCTGGATACCCACCAGAATCGAGCTGTAGTCCGCGCCCTGGTTGCGGTAGTGAAAGAGGCTGATATTCCAGTTCGGTGCCATCGACGAGAGGAAGCGCATGAGCGCGCCCGGCCGCTCCGGAAACTCGAAGCGGAACAGGCGCTCGTCGTGCGCGAGCGGCGAGCGGCCGCCCACCATGTAGCGGATGTGCTGCTTCGAGAGCTCATCGCCGGTGAGATCGACGGTCGGAAAGCCGTGATCGACGAACGTTTTGGCGATCTGCTGCGACTCGCCACGGTTACGGATCTGCACGCCCACGAAGATGTGCGCGCGCTCGGCGTCGTCGATGCGGTAGTTGAACTCCGTCACGCTGCGCGTGCCGACCAGTTCGCAGAAGCGCCTGAAGCTGCCGCGCTCCTCGGGAATCGTCACCGCGAACACGGCTTCGCGTGCTTCGCCCACCTCGGCGCGCTCGGCCACGAAGCGCATGCGGTCGAAGTTCATGTTCGCGCCCGAAGTGATCGCCACGAGCGTCTGGCCTTCGAT
>NZ_QLSU01000040.1 GCF_003268775.1 Paraburkholderia unamae | reverse complement strand
TAGGCGTCCATGCCGGACACCGTGGCACTGGCCACCGTTTGTTCTGAAGGCGCAAAGACCCGGCGTTCCTGAAGAACCGATTCAATCGCAGACATGTTGATTCCGTTTTGTATATCGAGCGCGCGCAATGACGCCTGCCGGGGGCTCGCGCCGCAGGCAGGCGTCACGCCATTCGCTCAGAAGAAGCCGAGCGCCTCGGGCTGATAGCTCACGAGCAGGCACTTGGTCTGCTGATAGTTCGACAGCGCCATCTTGTGCGTCTCGCGCCCGATGCCCGACTGCTTGTAGCCGCCGAACGCCGCATGCGCGGGGTACAGGTGGTAGCAATTGGTCCACACGCGTCCCGCCTCGATCTCGCGGCCCATGCGGTATGCGCGCGTGCCGTCGCGCGTCCAGACGCCCGCGCCCAGGCCGAAGTACGTGTCGTTGGCGATCTCGATGGCTTCCTGTTCGTCCTTGAACGTCATCACCGAGGCAACCGGCCCGAAGATCTCCTCCTGGAACACCCGCATCTTGTTGTGACCGAACAGCATGGTCGGCTTCACGTAGTAGCCGCTGCCGAGTCCTTCGCCAGGGGCCGCACGCTCGCCGCCGGTCAGACAGCGTGCGCCTTCCTCGCGGCCGATGTCGATATACGACATGATCTTGTCGAGCTGCTGCTGCGACGCCTGCGCGCCGATCATCGTATCGAGGTCGAGCGGATGCCCGATCTTGATGCGCTCGACGCGCGCAATGGCCTTCTCGATGAAACGCTCGTAAATCGACTCCTGAACCAGCACGCGCGACGGGCACGTGCAGACCTCACCCTGGTTCAGCGCGAACATGGCGAGGCCTTCGAGCGCCTTGTCGAGGAACACGTCATCTTGATCGAGCACGTCGGCGAAGAAGATGTTCGGGCTCTTGCCGCCCAGTTCGACCGTCGAGGGAATCAGGTTTTCCGCCGCGGCGTGCAGAATGCGCTTGCCAACCGGCGTCGAGCCCGTGAACGCGATCTTCGCAATACGCGTGCTGGTCGCGAGCGCTTCACCCGCTTCCCTGCCGAAGCCGTTGACGATGTTGATCACCCCGGCCGGGAACAGGTCGCCGATCAGTTCGATCAGCACGAGCACCGACGCGGGCGTCTGCTCGGCGGGCTTCATCACGACGCAGCAGCCCGCGGCGAGTGCGGGTGCAAGCTTCCACGCCGCCATCAGCAGCGGAAAATTCCACGGAATGATCTGGCCGACCACGCCCAGCGGCTCGTGGAAATGATAGGCGACCGTGTTGTCGTCGATCTCGGAGATGCCGCCTTCCTGCGCACGGATGCAGCCCGCGAAATAGCGGAAATGATCGATGGCGAGCGGCAGGTCGGCAACCATCGTTTCGCGCAGCGGCTTCCCGTTGTCGATCGTCTCGGCCACGGCGAGCACCCGGAGATTCTTTTCCATGCGGTCAGCGGCCGCGAGCAACAGGTTCGCGCGCTCGGTCACCGACGTCTTGGCCCATTTGCGGCGCACCGCGTGGGCGGCGTCGATGGCGAGGTCGATATCGGCCGCGCGCGAGCGGGGAATGCTGCAAAACGGCTTGCCGTTGATCGGCGAGACGTTTTCGAAATAATCGCCGTCGATCGGCGGCACCCACTTGCCGCCGATATAGTTTTCGTACTGCTTACGATACGGATACTCGATGTCGAGGCCCAGCTGCTTCATGTCAAACGGGTTCATCTTGCGTCTCCTGCTCATTGTACGGGGTTGGAATCGTGCTAACGGCACGGCACCTATCTGCAAATAGTGTGCCTGCGCGCGCAAACCGCCCGGGCGCGGCCTTACCTGCATGCCGCCCTCGGTTGCGCGCGCATAGGTGTTCCAATACGGATCACCGGATGTAACAGGCCGCGCGTCTGTTGCAGTTCGGCACATGCCGGCCAGGCGGGTGCGGGTAGCGGTTTCATCGTGAACCGGCGCACTTGCACCCAGAGGCCGGGCTTCGAGCACAAGTGCGGCCGCATCGATCAGAAGTGGTGCGAGATGCCGACGTTGACCAGCACGGTCTTTTCCCCCGGCGCGGTGCCGCCGTTGACGATCGAGGTCTTGAGGCTTTCGAGCGGATCGGCCGTGCCGACATAGCCGGCGTCGACGTAGGCGAGCTGCGCATACAGGACCGTGCGCTTGGAGACCGCGTAGTCGTTGCTCAGCACGAGCGAGCGCGTCGTGCTGTTGTGGCTGCCGCGATACCGGTTGTAGTAGCCGGCAAGCCCTGTCGTATTCGCGGCGTTCCACTGGTAGCTCACGCCGGGGCTGATCGACGTCACGTGCGAGACGTCCCCGCCGTCGAGCGCGCGGTCGATCACGTCGAAGTAGTTGAGCTTGCCGGTCACCGGGCCAAACGATTTGGCGAGGCCCACGCTCCACAGGCGGCTCACGTTCTCGCCGGTCACGGAATCCGCCACCTGCTGGAAAGCGGCGGACGCCGTAACGGGGCCGGTATAGGTCGCACCCAGCGAAATCTCGCTGCCCTTGTGCAAGCTGCCCGCCACGCCGCCGAACGACCAGGCCGCGCCCAGCCAGACGGGACCGAGCGTGTTCGAATACTGCACCGCGTTGCCGATGAACACGCCAACGTCGTTGCCGGGGTTGGTGCCCGCACCCAGCGCATTGCCGGGCGCGGACAACTGGTTATAGGCCCATGTGTAAAGGTTCGACAGATTCTCCGCGAAGGCACGCGGCTCGGTCGTGATGGCGGCCAGCAGCGAGGGGCTGTACATGCGGCCCAACGTGAGCGAGCCGTATGGCGTGGTCAAGCCGACGTTGGCCTGACGCCGGAAGATCTGCGACTCGTAGCCGGGGCCCATGATCAGGGCGCCGCTGTTGCTCGCGAAGTGAGATTCCAGGTTGAAGGTAGCCGCGTATCCGCCGCCCAGATCCTCATTGCCCTTCAAGCCCCAGACGCTCGGATTCGTGCCGCCGGTCGCGAGCTGGACCTGCGAGCCCTGGCCGTTGGCCGCATGATTCTGGTAGAGCACGCCGGCATCGATGATGCCGTAGAGCGTGACCGAGGATTGCGCCGCCGCCGTGCCTGCGAGCGTTGCCAGTGCCACGGCCAGCGTGATCTGCCGATACTGTCGAGTGTGCATCGTGTCTCCTTGATTTTCTGATTGGGTCAAACGTGAACGTCTTCTTTTCTTTGCAACCGCGAACCGCCGGAATGGGGTTGGTTGGAAGCTGGTTTTCATGAACCACTTCAATTCCTACGTTTTCATATGGCATCCTTATAATTTGTTTACCTAATTAATGACGGGGAACGTTGGCCGTTTGAGCATCTCTACGTCAAAAATCTCAGCGAATACGGCGTCTGCCGCCCCATCCTGACCAACGCGATAGCGCCAGCGCGACACCCAGCCACGCCACGCCCGCCCATCGGATGCAATCGATCCCGACAAACGCGCCCGCAAGCATCAACAACCAGCCCGGCAGGCTCGCGCACGCAGCGGCGAAGCGGCGCGTGCGCCTCGCCTCGCGCCACGACAAGAACGCCGCAACGAACATGAGGCTCAGGGCTGTGCCGAACCAGAGCCCGTTGTCGCGCGTCGCCGCAAACCAGCTTGCGCCGAATAGCCCCGCGTAGGTGGTCCAGCAAATCGCGCACTTCGGCGCCGCGATCTGTAGCGCGAAAAACGCCAGCCGCAATGCGCGCGACACGATGCGTGGCGCGCCGAGCGCTTCGCGTCTCGCCCCGCGCCGGCAGGCGCATCCGGCGTCATGCACAGACATGGGATAACCCGTCGGCCTTGAGCGCCGCCACGTCGCGTGAATTGCCCGCCCACAGCAGGCGCGCGGAGTTGAACGTGACGGAGAGCGAGCTTGCAACCATCAGCGCGGCGGCCATGGCCGGCGAGACATGGCCCGTCAACGCTAGCGGAATCGCCATCAGGTTGTAGACCGCCGCCGCCGCCAGGTTCTGCTTCATGGTTCGCGCGGTCAGCCTGGCGCTCGCCAGGGCATGGTCGAGCCGCGCAATGTCGCCGCCCATCAGCACGATCGCGGCCGACGCCACCGACGACGCCGTGGCGCCCTCCACCGCCACGCCGAGATCGGCCGCGGCCAGCGCCGGGGCGTCGTTGAGCCCGTCGCCGACGAACATCACGCATGCGAGCGAAGCTTGCGCGGCCTGCACGCGGCGCGCCTTGTCCTCGGGCGACTGCCCGCTGAAGACCCCGGTTTGCGCGATCCCCACCTGGTGTGCGATGTCCCGCGCCACGGGGTCGGCGTCGCCGCTCAGGATCGCGACGGCCAGCCCCGACGCGCGCAGACGCCTCACGGCCTCACGCGCTCCCGGCCGCGGCGCATCGGCGAAGGCCAGCGCACCCAGCCAGCGATCTGCGCGCGCCACGTGCGCCAGCGTGTGCTGCGCGGGCCCGGACGGCACCGCGACGCCGTTGCCGGCCAGCCACGCGGCCTGCCCCACGCGCAGGCAAACGCCGTCCTCGCCCCGCCATTCGACGCCGGCGCCAGGCACTGCCCGGCACACGCCAGTGGCGCGATCGAGCGCGTCGAGGCGCGCCGCCGGCACCAGCGAGCGAATCGACTTCGCGAGCGCATGCTCGCTGCCGCGTTCGGCCAGCGCCGCCGTCTCGATCAGATCATCGCGCGCGACGCCGGGCGCAAGGCGCAGGTCCACGAGCGTGGGCCGCCCCTCGGTCAGCGTTCCCGTCTTGTCCAGATAGACCTGCGAGATGCGCCCCGCCTTTTCCAGCGCTTCGACGTCCCGGAACAGAATGCCTTCGCGCGCCGCCCGGCCCACTCCCGCAGACAGCGCCAGCGGCACCGCCATGCCGAGCGCGCACGGGCACGTGATCACCAGCACCGCCACTGCATGCTCCAGCGCCACCGGCCACGTCATGCCGCGATAGCGGCCCAGCGCGCAGGCCACCAACGCGAGCACGCAGACCACAGTCGCCAGATGGCGCGTGAAGCGCTCGGCGAGCGTTTGCGAAGCGGTCTTGCGCGCGAGCATGCGGCGCACCTCGCCTGCGATCCGGTCGACCCGGCGCGCGCCCCATGCGGCTTGCACCCGCACGATCAGTTCGCCGTCGCCGTTGAGCGTGCCCGCTTCCACCGCGTCGCCGCAGCGAACGCTTGCGGGTTGCGTCTCGCCGGTCAGCAGCGAGCGATCGATTCGCGACGTGCCGTGCGTGACGAAGCCGTCGAGCGCGATGCGCTCGCCCGGCCGGATGCGCACGACGCTGCCCGGCGCCACCCGTTTGACGAGCGTGGCCACCTCCGATCCGTCGGCGTTGACGACACCGACCTGCTCGGGCGGCAGATCGAGCAGCGTGCGTACGGCGTCCGCCGAACGCGCGCGAACGGACATTTCGATCAGGCGTCCCGCGAGCAGAAAGGTCACGATGGTCGCCGCGGAATCGAAGTAGACCGCCGGGTCGCCCTGCGTGAGACGCCACACCGACAAGGCGAACGCGCCCAGTGCGCCAAGCGACACCAGCACGTCCATGCCCGGCGCGCCGGCGCGCAAGGTGCGCCAGCCCGCGCGAAGGAAGGGCAACGCGCACCAGGCTACGACGGGCAGGCACATCAACCCGGCAAACAGCGAAAGCGCGTATTGCGCGGGCCGGGACAACGCGCTGTCGGCAAACAGATAGAGCGGCCATTGCGCGGCCATCACCCACATGTCGAAGAACACCGCCACAACGAGACGCAAGCCCAGATCCCGCTTGATCCTCGCGAAGTGCGCGCGGCGATCGTGGCCGTCGCCCTCGGCCACACAGGGGTAGCCGATCTTTTCCACGGCCGCGACGATCTGCGCCAACGTTGCCGCATGCGGATCCCACTGAAGCTGCGCCGACTCCGCGGCGAAGCTGACCGTGGCGTCGAGCACCCCAGGCTGACGCTTCAGCACGCGCTCCACGGCGTTGGCGCAACTCGTGCACCACATGCCGCGCACGTCGAGCGTGATGCTGTCGAGGGTCGCTGAGGTCGTCATGGGCGTCTGATTATTTCGCCGCGTTGAGTTCGGCTTCGCCCTTCCACGGCGTCGCGCGATTGCCGAGTCGATCGCGTTCGGCCTTGACGAGCGAGGCGTCGAGCGCGGCCGCATGATTGCCGAAACTCGCGCGCACATAGCTGCCGACCGCAGCGATTTCCGCATCGGACAACATCGCGCCGAACGTCGGCATGGTGCCGTTGAAGGGCTCGCCCTTGACCGACAGCGCGCCCTCCACGCCGAGCAGCAGGATATCGGCGAGCTTGTGCGCGTCGCCGTTCACCCACTCCGATCCCGCGAGCGGCGGGAACATGCCGGGCAAACCGGCGCCCGTCGCCTGGTGACACGCGGCGCAGCGGCTCGCGAAAATCTGCGCGCCGTCCGGCCCCGGCGCGGCCTTCGCACCCGCCTGGGCGGTCGTGACGGCCGCCGCCCCCTGCTCGCCGGAATAGATTTCCAGCCAGAAATAGCAGGCACCCCACACCGTGAGCGAAAGCACGGTGATCCACAGCAGCCAGGGGACGGGATTCGTGCGCTCCTCAGGCTCGGTGTGCTCGCGCAGATCAATCAAGAGGTCATGTTCGGTACGGCGGTTCATTGCATGGCTCCGGCTTCGGAAGCGGGAATGGGATAGGTGTGATTCAGCGAAATCAGGTAGGCCACCAGATCGAGCGCTTCCTGCGTGGCGACGATCTGGCCGTGCGCGGGCGCGTACTGCGGCGGCAGGCTCACCACCGCTTCGCCGGGCGCGGCGCGCTCGACATGCCGGAACAGAAACGGATACGACGGCATCACGCTGCCCGGCGACACCGCTCGCGGCTGGTACAGGTGCGCCAGTTGCCAGTCGAGGCTCGGCTGGCGCGCGCCGATATTGAACAGGTCGGGCCCGGTGCGCGCCACGCCGAGCAGATGCGGATCGTCGTAGGCATAGTCCGCCGGCACCGAGGGACGGCCCCAGCCGCGCAGCGCATCGGGGCCGAAGCTCGCGGCGCGCGGCTGCTGCGTATGGCAATAGACGCAGCCCATGGAGACATAGGTGGCGCGGCCGCGCAACTGGGCGACGGTGTATGGGGCAAGCGCTTCCGGCGCCTGCACGGCGCGCAGTTCGCGGTACGGCAAGGCCACCAGCATCAGCGTGGCGAGCGCGAGCATGATCAGCGCGCCGATAAAAATGGTCAGCAGCCGGTTCATGCCTGCACCCCGGCAACGTTGACCTCGCGAATTGCCGCGTGAGAGGCAACTCGCGCCCGGCGGCCGGTTGCCATCGCAACGAAATGGACGGCGAAGATCACGTGACCGAGCGTCATCAATGCGCCGCCAATCGTGCGCGCGAGCAAATACGGCTCCAGCAGCGTTACCGACTCGATGAACGGACGGCTCGCGTCGAGCAGCGCGATGCCTTGCAGCACGCCGCCTATCGTCAGCATGACGAAGTAGATGGCAAAGCCGACGCAGACCAGCCAGAAGTGCGCCGCGATGAGCCGCGGATACGGCCACGGGCGTTCGACCACACGCGGCATGATGAAATAGATCGAGCCGAACATGATCATGGAAAAGAAGCCGTAGACGCCGAGGTGCGCGTGCGCCACCTTGTACTGCGTGAAATGGACCAGGCGGTTGAAGAACGGCACGGCCTCCAGTGCGCCTTGCAGGGAAACCAGCGTGTAGAGCATCGCGCCGGGCACGATGAAGCGCAGCGTAGGCGAATGGCGCAGGGCGGCGAAGCGCCCCACCACCGTCATATGCTGGTTCACACCGACCGCGAGCACCGGCACGATCATCATCACGCTTTGCACCACCGACACGCTGACGAGCCAGCCCGGCACCGGCCCGCCGATCAGATGGTGGATACCGGCCTGGCTGTAGAACATGGCGAGCGCCCAGAAGCCGACCAGTGAAAGGCTGTACGAATAGATAGGACGCCCGAGCACCTTGGCGATGAAGTAGTACGCCGAGGCGAGGCCGATCGGCGTGAGCCAGAGGCCCAGCACGTTGTGCGCGTACCACCAGTTGACAATGGCCTGCTCGACGCCCGCGTGCACGTGCGGAACCTTGGCGACCACGTAGAGAATGGGGAACCACAGCAGCGCCGCGCTCGCATACCAGACCGACACGTACAGGTGATCGACCGTGCGACGGCGCAGCGTGCACAACAGCGGCACCGCGCAAAGCGCACCGCCCACGGCAAAGAGAATGCCGATCTGCCAGGGGATCTCCAGCCACTGCTGGCCATCGGTCCAGCCGCACAGGATCGCCGCGACGCCACCCGCCACCGCGCCGTTCCAGAACAGCGCCCCAAGCGTCGCGAAGCGCGCGCCGGCCAGTTCCGTACCGAGCAGACGCGGCAGCATCCACAGCACGACGCCGAGACCCGCCATCGAAGCCCAGCCGTAGGCGACCATGTTCAGATGCGCCGTACGGATCCGCCCGAACGTGAGCCAGGCGCTTTGCGTGAGGAAGTCGGGCGAGGTGAGCTTCTGCGATGCAATCAGCCCGGCGAGCGACCCCAGCACGAGCCAGACGATCGACGATGCGAGGAACGCGAAAGCCGGACGGCGGCTCGAACGATCCTGGTTCAGGCGCTGCCCGGCCACGTCGTGCGCGAGCGTCCGGTGCGCCGCGCCGCCGTGGGTCGCACCCTGCGCCGCGCGCTCGACATCTTGCAGTTCCGCGAGTTGTTGCGCGGGTGCGGCCGGATCCTCGACGAGACCGACTTCGTGCGGCGCGAAGATCACCTCGGCCGCTGCCGGGCCTGCGCGCATGAGCCCTTTTGTCTGGGCCCAGATGAACAGGAACAGGCCGAGCACGGAGATCAGGAAGGAAAGCGCCAGAAGTGCGCCAACAGTCAATGTCATGCTGGAAACGCCACGGTTAGGAATAGATTGAATTCGTGGGGTGCGGCGCACCGGCCCATTGTCGGAAGCCGGCAATGAGCGGCGGCGCTGCTTTCAGGTGGAGCGTGGCGGCGTCGTGGCCGCTGGCGAAGGCCCGGAACGAAGACGACAGTCGAGTCGTTGCGCGACTCTGCGAGACGTTCGGGCCGAAGCGAATTCGCCGCGCCCTGTTGGCGACAGGGCGCGGCGCAGGACGCAATCAGTCCTGGCCCAACGCGAACACGTAGAGCGTGCCGCCGCGCGGCACGTCCTTCGCCACGTCGGCCATCGGGCCGCCCCAGATCGGGTTGGCGCCGCCGTAGCCTGCCAGCACCGCTACGTACTCCTTGCCATCCACCTCGAACACCGAAGGCTGCGCAATCACGCCGCTCGCCAGTTGCGGGCTGGTCCAGAGAATCTTGCCGGTTGCGGTATCGAATGCGTACAGATGGCCGTCGAGCGAGCCGCTGAACGCAAGGCCACTGGACGTGGTGGCCACGCCGCCGTTCCACGGCATCTTCGTCCAGTGACTCCAGAGTTTCTTGCCCGTGTTCACGTCGATGCCCTGGAGTTCGCCATAGCCCTCGCTGCCCGGTTCCGGCTTGATCTCGAAGCCTTCGCCGAGATACGGCAGGCCTTCCATGTAGCTCACCGCTTTGCCCGAGAGGCTCATACACGCGTGCAGGGTGGGCACCACGGCGATATGACGGGCCGGGTCATACGACACCGACCACCAGTTCTTGCCGCCCAGGAAGCTCGGGCAGGTTTCGATCGTCGTCCCGGCCTTGGGGAACTTGCTCGGGTCGGCGATCGGCTGGCCGTCTTTCGTGTAGCCCGTCACGGAATCGGCCTTGACGAACGGCTTGGCGTAGATCAGCTTGCCGGTCTCGCGATCGATCGCGTGGAAAAAGCCGTTGCGGTCCGCGTGGACGATGGCATCGTAGTCCTTGCCGTGGTACTTGATCTTCGCGAGGATCGGCGTGTTGACGCCGTCATAGTCCCACGTGTCGCCGCGCGTGTACTGGTAGTGCCACTTGAGCGAACCGTTCTTCGGGTCGAGCGCGAGCAGCGAGTCGGAGTACAGGTTGTCGCCGGGGCGCAGCGCGGCCAGCCACGGACCAGGGTTGCCCACGCCCCAGTAGAGCGTGTTCGAGCCGACGTCGTAGGTGCCGGTCAGCCATGCCGCGCCGCCGCCGTGGTCCTGCATGCCGTCGGGCCAGGTCTCGCTGCCCTTCTCGCCCTTGCCCGGAATCGTGTAGCGCTTCCACTGGATCGAGCCATCCTCGGGGCTCAGCGCCGCGATATAGCCGCGAATGCCATATTCGCCGCCCGACGTGCCGACCACGATCGACCCGTTCAGCGCGAGCGGCGCGAGCGAAAACGCATACCCCTGGCCCGGATCGAACATCTGCTTTTGCCACACGAGGCTGCCCGTTTGCGCGTCGAGCGCGGCCACTTCGCCGCTGAGCATCGCGACGTAGACGTTCTTGCCGTACAGCGCGACACCACGGTTCACCACGTCACAGCAGGCCGTCTTGAACGACTCCGGCCCGAGCTTCGGCTCGAACTTCCAGAGCTGCTCGCCGGTCTTCGCATTGAAGGCGTAGACGTTGTCCTTGGGTGTGGTCACGAACAGATAGTCGCCGTTGACGATCGGCGTGGCCTCGAAGCCCTGCTTCAGTTCGTCCGGGAACTTGTACGCCCAGGCCTGCTTCAGGTTCGCGACGTTCGCCTGGTTGATCTGCTTGAGCGGCGAATGCGACTGGCCGTCATAGGTGCGATAGTAGGTCAGCCAGCCCGTATCGCTCTGCGCCTTGGTCAGCCGGTCGAAAGTAACGGCCGGATAATCGGCGGCCGCGTAGGCCATGCCGCCGCTCATCAGGGCGGCCGTGGCAAGCCCGATTCCCCATGACGTCTTGCGGAATGCCGAAACTACACGTTCGTTCATTGTTGTCTCCATGTGTATTTGTGAGAGCGGTCGAAAACTGGCAAGTACGCCGGGCGCCCGGACGGGCCTTGGCCTGCCAGGCCACGCTTGATTGCAAACCTTGTGCCAGCACCGCACAAATCGTTGCTGCACAAGGGTTTGCGCGGCTTTTTCAGTGCTTTGGGGCCGCCGCGAAGATGCAACACGAATCAGGACAGGTGTTGCATTTCGTTGCAGCCGGGCAATCTTGATGTCATCAAACAGGACAGCTAACAGTTCTCTTTCGATCACGACGAGCGTCGCTCGCAGCGCTGCGCGTTTTCAGTCGAGCCAGCCGCGCAGCCGCGCGTGATCGAGAAAACGGTAGATGTCCGGCGCGAGTTCGGTCGAACTGAAAAGGCGCTCCACCTCGCCAATGATCTGGTCGAGTTCGTGCACGCCGTCGCAACGCGCGAGTATCTCGGCCGCGCCCGCATTGAGCTTCACCCGCCCTTCCGGATAGAGCAGCACATACACGCCCTGATCCGCTTCCCACTGCAAGCGGTACATGACGCGCAAACACGGGCGCAACGGCACGCCACTGACGGCATCGGGCAGCATCGGATTCATAGGAGCCATGCTTTTTTTCACCGCATCGGGGAGCGACCGGACATGATCGAAGGCAATGTCGCGAATCTGATTCCTTCGGATTCCCATGTATCTCGTGCACGCGCACCTGCGCGCGTTCGACGGAATGCGGGACAAGAATCGCATTCGTATTGTTTCGTGTTCTTGACAGGCGTAAGCAGCCTGCGCGTGCCGCTCGGCAACGTGTCGAGCCGGTCGATCATGCGATGTCTTCGATTGGAAGCGCCACGTCCGGTGGCGCGTTGATCCGTATCCTGATCTTCATGATCGTTCTCGCGACGCGCCGCCCGCCTCGCCTTGATGGCCACGCGGGCGGCGCGCTGACGCGCGCTCAGCGGTTGGCGATATACATCGTGATTTCAAAGCCGAAACGCAGGTCGGTGTACGAGGGGGGGGTCCACTGCATGACATGTCTCCTTGTTTGAGATTGGGTCGAAGTACCGCATCGAAGTTGCGGCCGGGTTCTTCAAAGCAAGGGCCATGCCGACCTGCGAGGACGCCGGCCCGGCACGGCAAACGCGCCCGCGCGGCGACGTGAAGCCACACGCCGCCGGCGAAGCACTGTCACATTCGCCAACATCTGTTGTTTTCGCCTGTACCCGGCCTGTACCCGGATGCAACACATCGGCCTCGCCGGTGCACCTTGGCGGCGGCCGGACAATTCGCCCGTCGCGCCCGCATCGCCCGGCGCGCAACGCTTCGCGGCAAATGGCACACGACTTGCAATGACGGTTGCACACCCGGACCGGAGCGCTTGCCGGCCGTGCACCCATCAATACCCAGGAGACGAAGATGAAGAGACGCTCGGCGGCGGCAAGCCGGCTCACGACCTGCGCAATGGTCGTCGACACGGCGACGACCCTGAACGCCGGTCCGGTGGATGCCGCTCCGGACTATCCGCCCGTGACCTGCGACCGCCTGACCCGCGCCCCAAGCGATCCGGGCTGGCTCACCGACTCCCGCAGCTACAACGGCCAGTCGCATTCGCCGCTCAAGCGGATCGACGCTTCCAACGTGGGCCAGTTGAAACAGGCATGGCGCTACCCGTTTCCCGCCAAACTGAGCCAGAGCTTCGAGGCGACGCCGATCGTCAACGGTGACTATCTCTTTGTCAGCACACCGAAAGACAACGTCTACGTATTCGGACTTGTCCGGGGCTGAGCACGCCTCCTGTTATCCGCCGCGCACGCCGGGCTTGCGGGCGCGGCGTCCCCTGCTTTTACTGGAACGTATGACCATGAATATCCGACTCACCCATATCGCCCTCACCATCGCGCTTGCGGCAAGCGCCGCGCACGTACCCGTGCATGCCGCGACGACAGGCGGCAGCGCGCCCGCATTCGACCACGATCAGGTCGTTCACGGCGAGCATCTTTATGCGGACTCCTGTGCAAAATGCCACGGCGAGAAGCTCGAAGGCATCACCGCGCCCGCGCTGAGCGGACCGGCGTTCGCACCGGCGGCGAATTCGCATCTGACGATAGGCGGCATCTACCAGTACATGTCGACCAACATGCCGGCCGACCGACCCGGCAAGATGACCGATCAGGAATACGCGGACCTGATGGCGTTCCTGCTCTATACGAATGGCTATGACGCAGGCAACGCCAAGCTGAGCGCCGACACCGCGCAGTCATCAACCACGCCGCTCAACGCCGGGCCTCGCCATTAAGCGTTGAAGAAAACCTGGCAGCACGAAACATCAGCATTCTCACCCTGGAAACCCGCATGAACACCCGCAATCGCAGAACCTTCATCCTCCATGCCGCCGGTCTGTGCGCCGCGCTCGCCACGGGCGGACGCGCATTCGCCGCGCCCGCCCTCGTCGACGAAAGCGACACCACGGCGAAGTCGCTCGGTTATCGCGCCAACGCCGGCAGCGTGGACGCCGCCAAATTTCCGAAGTACGCCAAAGGCCAGCGTTGCGCGAATTGCCGCTTCTACACGGGCGCGGCCGGCGAGGCGGCGGGCCCGTGCCCGATGTTCCCCGGCAAGGCCGTTGCGGCAGACGGCTGGTGCAACGTCTACGCGCAGCGCGCGTGAACCCGCGCTAAATCACCTGCCAAACAAAAAAGCGCCGGTTCCCCGGCGCTTCGTGTCAAGCGTAGTCGTATACGCCCCGTCCCGTCTTCCTGCCCAGACGTCCCGCGGCCACCAGTTCGCGCAGCAGCGGGCAAGCCCGGTACTTTGGATCGCCGAAGTCCTTGAGAAAGACGTCCATGACCGAAAGACACACGTCGAGCCCGACGAGGTCGGCAAGCGCGAGCGGCCCGATCGGGTGATTCGCGCCCAGCCGCATGCCCGTATCGATATCCTCGGCCGGGGCCACGCCCTCGGCGAGCAGGAAAAACGCCTCGTTGATCATCGGCACGAGAATACGGTTGACCACGAAGCCCGGCGCATTGCGCACGCTGATCGGCGATTTGCCGAGGCGCTCGGTCAGTTCGCGAACCGCCTGCACGGCTTCGCTGCCGGTTGCGAGACCGGCGATGATCTCGACGAGCGGCATCAACGGCACCGGATTGAAGAAGTGCATCCCGACGAACCGCGACGGATCGGCCAGCGCCGCGCCCAGCGTGGTGATGGAGATCGACGACGTATTGGAGGCGATGATGGCCTCGGGCCGTGCGACCGCTTCGATCTGCTTCAGGATCCGCAGTTTCAGATCGAGGTTTTCCGTCGCCGCCTCGATGATCAAACCGGCAGCACCCAGGCGCTGATAGTCCGTGGTGGTTTCGATGCGCGCGAGCGCGGCGTCGCGCGCCGCCGCATCCAGCTTCTCTTTCGCCATGAGGCGCTCAAGGCTGCCCTTCAGCGCCTTGATGCCTTTGTCGAGCGCCGCCTCGGTCACGTCCACCATGATCACGTGCAGGCCGGCGAGGGCCGCGACCTGCGCGATGCCGGCACCCATGGTCCCGGCGCCGACGACTCCCAATGTTTCGATTTGCATCGATATAGTCTCCGCGCGATGAAACGCGCGCCAAAGTAAGTGGAATTACTGGACGTTTTCGAAAATGGCGGCGATCCCCTGGCCGCCGCCGATGCACATCGTGACGAGCGCGTAGCGGCCGCCAATGCGCTTGAGTTCGTGCAGTGCCTTCACGGTAATGAGCGTGCCGGTCGCGCCAATCGGATGGCCGAGCGAGATCCCCGATCCATTGGGGTTCACCTTCTCCGGGTCGAGTCCCAGTTCCTGCGTCACGGCACAGGCCTGGGCCGCGAAGGCCTCGTTCGACTCGATCACGTCGAGGTCCGCAACGGACAGCCCCGCGCGTTGCAGCGCGAGCCGCGTGGCGGGCACGGGACCGATGCCCATGTAGAGCGGGTCCACGCCCGCGTGCGCGTAAGAGACGAGCCGCGCCATCGGCGCGAGGCCGCGCGCCTGGGCCGCTTCCCGCGACATCAGCAGGACGGCCGCCGCCGCGTCGTTGATGCCGGAGGCGTTGCCCGCCGTCACCGTGCCGTTCTCTTTGGCGAACACCGGCTTGAGCTTCGCGAAGTCGTCGATGGTGGCGTCGTGGCGCAAATGCTCGTCGGTGTCGAACACCGTTTCGCGCCCTTTCACCGTGCGCGTGACCGGCACGATCTGGCTTGCGAAACGGCCCTCGGCGATGGCGCGCGCCGCGCGGCGATGCGACTCCAGCGCGAGGTTGTCCTGGCGCTCGCGCGTAATGCCGTAACGGCCCGCCACGTTTTCGGCGGTCACGCCCATGGGCACGGTATGGAACGGGTCGTTGAGCGCGCCCAACATCATGTCGACGAGGCGCGCGTCGCCCATGCGGGCGCCGAAGCGCGCATCGGTCGTGATGTACGGCGCGCGGCTCATGTTCTCGGCGCCCGCGCCGATTGCCACGTCGGCGTCGCCGAGCAGAATGGTTTGCGCGGCGGAGACGATCGCCTGCAAGCCCGAACCGCACAGACGGTTCACGTTGAAAGCGGGCGTCTCGGCCGGAATGCCCGCATTGACGGCCGCAACGCGCGAGAGGTAGAAGTCGCGCGGCTCCGTGGCAATCACGTTGCCGAACACCACATGGCCCACGTCCTTCGCTTCCACCTTGCTGCGCGCGAGCAATTCGCGCACGACGAGCGCGCCGAGTTCGGTCGGCGCCACGTCTTTGAGGCTGCCGCCAAATTTGCCGATGGCGGTACGCACGCCGCCCACGACCACGACTTCCTTGTTCATTTGGAGTCCTTGATGATTTGTCTTGCGCGGCGCGCCGGGGAGCGCGTCGGCCGCTGAAAAGGGTTCCGGCCCATGCCGGTGATGCGTCCAGGCCACGTGGTGGCGATCCTAGCGCGAACGGCACACGGGCGGACTGGTCAAACCGGCCGATTTGCTGACAAAACCGGCCACGACATGCGCCAGAGGCCGCCTGGCGCGCTCAAAGGCCGTGAAAGAGAGGCAGCACCTCGGAGGCCAGTTCGTCGAGCACGTCCCGCGCCGGGCGCTGCGTGGCGAGGTTGAACGTCACGTGATGCGTGCCCGCCTCGCGCATGGCTTGCAGCAGGTCCACGAGCGCGAGGCGTCCTGTGCGATAGCCGAGCGCAACGGGTGTTGCGGGCTCGTTCGCCTGCTCGCTCAACTCGAGGCGCATGGCCGCGCCGAACGCACGGAACGCACCCGCTGCGGAACGCTCCACCGCCGCACGCCACATGGCGTAGCGCGCGCGCTGCACGTCGGGCTCGCGGTGGTAGGTCATCCAGCCGATGGCATGGCGAGCGATCCAGTCGACACTTTGACCGCCCGAGCCCACGGCGAGCATCGGCACCTGAGCGGCGGGACGCGGCAACAGGAAGAACTCAGGAGCGCCGGGCGGCGCGAGATCGGGAATCACGCGCGCAACAGGGGCGAGCGCGGCGGCCACGGTGCCCCAGTGCTCGCGATACAGATCGCGCCTTTGCTCGGCGTCCTGCCCGAACGCAGCGTACTCGGGAGGCCGGTCGCCCGAGCCGAGCCCCAATATGAAGCGCCCGCCGGACAGATGGCTCACGGAAACCGCGCCCTTGGCGATATGCAACGGGTGCCGCAGCGTCAGCACGATGGCGCCGCTAATCAGCGCGGCCTGCTTCGTGTGGGCCGCAAGCGCGCCGAGCAGAACCCACGGGTCCAGATGCCCGACCGGATCGGGATAGTCCGCGCTGTTGAGCGGCACGTCGCGCACCCATAGCGCGCGAAACCCGGCGGCATCGGCATGGCGGGCAATCTCGATCTGCTCGCGGAAGTCCGCGATGTCCGACTGCTGGCGCAGCACGGGCAAGGACAGACCGATCGACAACCTCGAGGGCGAGAACACGCGGCTCGCGATATCGTCTTCAACGGATGCCATGGAGTTTCGTGGTGAGATGTTGTTGAGGGAAAGGCGTGCTGCACCGAGATCCAGTTTGCGCCGACATTCTCAAAATGAGATAATTGTGGCGCTTTCCTCTCCTGCGATCCCGTCCCGCAGACAGGCCTCAGATGGACCTCTCAGATGGACCTATTAGACCTCGAAATTTTCAGCACCGTTGCGAAAGAGAACAGCGTCACGCGTGCCGCTCACCTCCTGAACCGCGTTCAGTCGAATGTCACGACGCGCGTGAAGCAACTGGAAGATGAGCTCAAGGTTCAGCTTTTTTCCCGTGACGGCAAGCGCATGACCCTGACTGCCGAGGGCCAGCGGTTTCTGGGCTACGCCCAGCGCATGCTCACGCTCGCGGAGGAAGCGCGTCAGTCCATGCAGTCCCACACGCCGGTGGGACGCCTGCGAGTCGGCTCGATGGAAAGCACGGCGGCAGCGCGTCTGCCGGCGATCCTCGGCGCCTATCAGAGCCTGTGGCCCGACGTGAGCCTCGAAGTCCTCACGGGCACGACTCGCGTGCTCCTCGACTACGTGCGCGCGAGCCGGCTGGATTGCGCGTTTGTGGCGGAAACCGCGGAGCGCGCCGACGCCGAATTCGCTTCAGGCGATACGGGCCTGGCGGCCGTGCGGGCGTTCCGGGAAACACTGCTGCTCGTCGCGCCCGGCCGGCTCGACCTGGCGCAGTTCGCGCAATCCTCGGACCGCTATCCGCTCGCGGCTTTCGCGGCGGGCTGCACGTATCGGCGCATTGCCGAACAATGGCTGGAAGCGCAGGCCGATTCGGAAGGCTTCCGTCCGCGAATCATCGAGTACGCGTCTTACCACGCGATTTACGCGGCCGTTGCGGCCGGCACCGCGGTTGCCGTCTTGCCGAAGTCCGTGCTTTCCACGGTCCCCGCTTCCGCCACGATCCAGAGCCGCCCGATCTGCGATATCGACACCTACCTCGTTTCGCGAGCGTCGTACCAGAGCGCGGCGTTCGATGAACTCGTGCGTCTGTTACCGAGCCAGTAACAGAGGTGAGGGGCGCGTGCGGCGAGGTTCATCTCACGCCGCTCGCGCCATGCAGGAAGCCGCTACGACATCCGCGCCATTCACACAAGCTGTGAAGCCTTAATTCAAGCGCTGGAGTTCGGCTATCGCGGCGTGCATCTCGGCCACGAGCGTTTCGACCAGTTCGGCCGCCGGCAGCGCGCGCGCCAAAGGCGCCGCCTGTCCCGCCCATTGAGCGCCGTAGTCGTATACCCCCTTGGCTTTCGCCGCCGCGTTCAGCGCCTTGCCCGCATCGTAGGCGATGGGATAGGCCGGCAACGCCTGCGGATACCCGTCTTCATGCTCAAGCTCGGTAAACGCATTGACGATCGAGCGCGCCGGGCGACCCGAAATCGCCCGCGTGAACACGGTATGCGCGGCAGCTTCACCAAGCAGCGCGCGCCGATAACCTTCGTCGATCGAGGTTTCGGCGCACGCCACGAAGGCCGTGCCGAGTTGCGCGGCGCTCGCGCCCAGCGCCAGCGCGGCAACCACGCCCGCGCCGTCCATGATCCCGCCCGCGGCGATAACCGGCAGGCCGCACTGCGTCGCGATCAGGCGCGTGAGGGCGAACGTGCCCAGCAGTTCGTCGCGCCCGGTCGAATCGAAAACGCCGCGATGGCCACCGGCCTCGATGCCTTGCGCAACGATCGCATCCACGCCCGCCGCTTCGATCTGCCGTGCTTCGTCAAGGCTCGTCGCGCTTGCCAGCACAACGATGCCCGCTTCCTTGAACGCCTTGATCACCGACGCGTCGGGCAGCCCGAAGTGGAAGCTCACGACCGCCGGGCGTTCTTCGAGAAGCACGCGCTGCATATCGGGATCGACAACGAAGCTCGTGTAGATCTCCTTGAGCTGCGCAGGCGGTGTCGCGTCGAAGCGTGAGAAGTGGCGCTCCAGCCACTTCAGCCACGCGGCCTCCGTTTGCGGGTTCGCAGCCGCCGGGCTGTGGCAGAAGACATTCACGTTGAACGGCTTGCCGGTCAGCGCACGCGTCGCTGCGATGGCCTTGCGCGCGTCCGCGGCATTCATCGCACCCAGACCGATCGAACCCAGCGCGCCCGCGTTAGACACCGCCGCGGCGAGCGCGGGCGTCGTCACACCGGCCATTGGCGCCTGAATGATGGGCTTTTCGACACCAAGCGCTTTCAAGAAATGCTGCACGTGCTGTGCGTTCATAAGTCCTCGCTGCGTTTGCCTGCACGATCATGATTGACGCGACCGGTGCGTCCGCTGAGTTCGAATCGAATCGTTTCGATTCAAATGGTCCCGAGCCGACGGCCCTCGCCCTTGCCGGGCCGTAAGCCCACCCGACAGGATCATATATCTCAAACAGGAAATACACAACAGTCATCAATCTCATTCTGAGATTTATGATTCGGAGCTTATATGCCCGCAGCAGCCTCCGCACAGTGACCATGGGAGACGTGACGCATCACTGCGCGTGAGGCGTGGCATACGCCGCGAGAAAGACCTCCACCGCGCGGGTGACGACCGGCAGCAGTTTCGCGCGCGTGGCTTTCACCTCATAACCCAGCGTCGCGATCTCGACCAGTTCGGCCTCCAGCAGCGCCAGCAGATGGCGCGCCGCGACTTCCGGGTCGCAACGGCGAACGGTGCGCGCCTCGATCGCACCGGCCAGGAAGTCGCGAACGTGCATCAAGCCACGGCGCGGCCCCGCTTCATATAAGGTCCGGCCTACGTTCGAGCGGTCGACCTCCTGAAAGCAAAGGCGGCGCGTCGCGAGAAACGAGGGTTGCAGCACGGCCGCCAGGTAGTGCTGCCCGAACGACGCCAGCGCGTCGCGTAGCGGAACGTCGAGCGTCAGTTGATCGAATGCGTCCCGTATCTCCGTTCCGGCACGGCTCGTCATTGTTTCAGCAAATAACACGTCTTTCGACTCGAAATAGCTGTAGAGCGTCGCTTTCGACGCGCCGGAACGTGCGGCGATTTCCGCCATCGAGGCCTGCTCGAAGCCGACCTCCCGGAACACCTCCAGGGCAGCGTCAATAATGGATTGGCGCTTTTCTTCCGTTTTCTTTCTCATACAGTCTCCAGTCCCGACCCGCCATGACGCAACGCTTGTGCGTACACATCGTGCATTCATGCAAGCCGCCGCGCCGGTCATGCTTTGAAACATTCATGCGGCCGCGAAGGCGGGTCATTCGATTGACAGCGATCCATCGTTCCATTATAAACCATACCGTACAGTTTAGTTATAGAGGCGGGAGTATGGAATCGAAGCTCGAACCGTGATGCGTACCTCGCAAGCCGGGGCCTGAGCAAGACGCGGCATTCACCGGCTGCGACGCTGCGCCCCGGCGCCTCCTCCAATATCGGCGTGCCAGGGTTCACCGGATCGCACGCGCCTTATCGATTAGTAGTCCGAGTGAACAGGCCGGACCTGCTTCGCCGGCCTCACCCTGGCTTTCGTGCGTTTCTCCGTTGCGAATCCTTCACGAAGCCGCTCGCTACCGCTTCGCGCCTGCCCGCATGCCGGCCAGGCGCTTCAACGTCCACCATTTGATGGAATCTATGCCGCAACTCAATCATTCAAGCATTGGGTGGGAGAGGAAAACGCGCCGGCTTGCCGCCGCACTCGTCTGCTCATCCGCCATCCTGATCGCCGGTTGCCAACGTCACGGCGCCGAGATGCCCGTGGCGCAAAGCGTCGACGTCGGCGTCAAAACGCTCGCGCCGCAACGCATCGTGATGACGGCCGAACTGTCCGGCCGCCTTTCGTCGCTCAAGGTCTCCGACGTGCGTCCGCAGATCGGCGGCATCGTGCAGAAGCGGCTGTTCGCCGAAGGCTCCGACGTGAAGGCAGGCCAGGTGCTCTACCAGATCGATCCGGCCACCTACCAGGCGACCTACGACCAGGCGCGCGGCACGCTCGCGAAAGCGCAGGCAACGCTCGCCTCCGCGAAAACGAAGGCCGATCGCTACGCGCAGCTCGTGAAGATCAACGCCGTCAGCGCGCAGGACAACGACGACGCCATCGCGGCCGTGCGTGAAGACGAGGCCGATGTGCTCGCGGATCGCGCCTCGCTCGAATCGGCGCGCATCAACCTCGGCTACACGCGCATCACGGCGCCGATCTCGGGGCGCATCGGCGCTTCCTCGGTGACCGAAGGCGCGCTCGTGACCGCGGACCAGACCACGGCGCTCGCGACCATTCACGCGTACGACGAGATGTACCTCGACGTCACGCGTTCGAGCGCCGACTGGCTGCGGCTGCGCCAGGCCTTCGCCTCGGGCCGCCTCAAGCACGCGGGCAGCGGCGCGGCCGTGCAGCTCGTGATGGAGGACGGCACGCCGTACGCCCACGCGGGCGTGCTCCAGTTTTCCGGCATCACCGTCGACGCGACGACCGGCTCGGTCACGCTGCGCATGATCTTCCCGAACCCCGAAGGCGAACTGCTGCCCGGCATGTTCGTGCGCGCGCAACTGGACGAGGGCGAAAGCGCCAGCGCGCTGCTCGTGCCGCAGCTCGCGGTCACGCGCGCCTCCGACGGCGGCGCGAGCGTCTGGGTGGTCGACGCAAGCGGGCACGCGAAGCAGGTCGCGGTGCGCGCCGACAGCGCCTATGGCGACCAGTGGATCGTCACGAGCGGGCTGAAAGCGGGCGACCGCGTGATCGTCAGCGGGCTCCAGAAGGTCCAGGCGGGCGTGGCGGTCCACGTGGCCGCGTCGTAAGGAGGACGCATGGCAGGTTTTTTCATCCAGCGCCCCATTCTCGCGTGGGTCATCGCCATCGTGATCATGCTGATCGGCGGCGCCGCAACCACGACGTTGCCGATCGAGCAATACCCGACCATCGCGCCGCCTTCGGTGCAGGTCACCGCGACCTATCCGGGCGCGTCCGCCGACACGGTCGCCAAGACCGTCACCCAGGTGATCGAGCAGAAGCTGTCCGGCATCGACAATCTGCTCTACATGTCGTCGACGAGCAGCGGTGCGGGCCAGGCGACCATCAACCTGACCTTCAAGCCCGGCACCAATCCGGACATCGCCCAGGTGCAGGTGCAGAACAAGGTGACCCAGGCGAGCGCGTCCCTGCCCGAAACCGTGCAGGAACAAGGCGTGCAGGTCGCGAAGGCGTCGAGCGACTTCCTCATGATCGTCGCGCTGTCGTCGCCGGGCGGCTCGCTCAACTCCATCGATCTCGGCAACGTCATCGCCACGCAGCTCGAAGACCCGCTCACGCAGATCAACGGCGTGGGCGACGTCACGCTGTTCGGGGCACAGCACGCCATGCGGATCTGGCTCGATCCGGTGAAGCTGCGCAGTGTCGGCCTCACCGCGTCCGACGTGACGACGGCCGTGACCAACCAGAACGTGCAGCTCTCGGTGGGCGAACTGGGCGGCGCACCCGCTACGGACTCCCAGGCAATCAACGCCACGATCTCGTCTTCCAGCCTGCTGACCACGCCCCAGGAGTTCGGCGACATCCTCCTGCGCGTGAACACCGACGGCTCCAAGGTCCGGCTGCGCGACGTCGCGCGCGTGGAGGTGGGCGGCGACTCGTACGATACGTCGTCGCGCCTCGACGGCAAGCCGGCCGCCGCGCTGGCCGTGAAGCTCTCGACCGGTGCGAACGCCATGGCGGTTGCGAAGGCCGTGCGCGCGAAGCTCGTCGAACTCCAGCCGCAACTGCCCAAGGACGTGGCGATAGCGTACCCGTACGATTCCACGCCGTTCGTGAAGATCTCGATCGAGGAGGTCATGAAGACGCTCTTCGAAGCGGTGATCCTCGTGTTCCTCGTGATGTACCTGTTCCTGCAAAACCTGCGCGCGACGCTGATTCCCACGATCGTCGTGCCGGTCGCGCTGCTCGGCACGCTGGGCGTGATGTCGGTGATCGGCTTCTCGATCAACGTGCTGTCGATGTTCGCGATGGTGCTCGCGATCGGCCTGCTCGTGGACGACGCGATCGTCGTCGTCGAGAACGTCGAGCGCATCATGGCCGAGGAACGACTCGACGCGAAGGCGGCGACGAAAAAGGCCATGAGCCAGATCACCGGCGCGCTCGTGGGCGTGACGACCGTGCTCACCGCCGTGTTCATTCCGATGGCCTTCTTTTCCGGCTCGACCGGCGCGATCTACCGGCAGTTTTCGGTCACGATCGTTTCCGCCATGGTGCTCTCGGTGTTCCTCGCCATGACGCTTACCCCCGCGCTATGCGCAAGCCTGCTGAGCCCGGCCGCCGTGGCGCACCAGGAAAAGCGCGGCCTGCTCGGCGCGTTCAACCGGCTCTTTTCGCGGAGCAACGCGCGCTACAGCGCCTCGCTCGCGGGCGTGGTCGCGAAGCCCGTGCGCTGGATGCTGGGCTATGCGCTCATCGCGGGCGTGGTCGGCATTCTGTACGTGACGCTGCCTTCGTCGTATCTGCCCGAGGAAGATCAGGGGTCGATCATGGTGTCGATCTCGGCGCCGGTCGGCACGCCGTCTTCGAAAACGCTCAAGACCGTGGCTGCTGTCGAGCAGTACTTCCTGAAGCAACCGGCGGTCTCGCATGTGATGGCCGTGAACGGCTTCAGCTTCAACGGGCAGGGGCAGAACAACGCACTCGCTTTCGTGCAGTTGAAGGACTGGAGCCAGCGCGGTTCAAACGACAGCGCCCAGGCCGTGATCGGCCGCGCGAATGCCGCCTTCGCGGGCAACCGCGACGCGCAGATCTTCGTGATGAACGAACCGGCCATTCACGGCCTGGGCACGCAAAGCGGCCTCGACTTCGAGATCGAGGACCGCGCGGGCCAGGGGCATGACAAGCTGCTGAAGGCGCGCAATCAGTTCGTCGCGCTGGCCGCGAAAGATCCGTTGCTGGCGATGACGCGTCCCGCCGGTCTCGAAGACACGCCGCAACTCTATGTCGATATCGACCGCGAGAAGGCCAGCGCGCTCGGGCTGTCGATCGCCGACGTCGATTCCACGCTCTCCACCGCGTTCGGCTCGTCGTACGTGAACAACTATATCGACACGGGGCGCATCCAGAAGGTCTACGTGCAGGCCGACGCACCGTACCGCATGATGCCCGGCGACATCGGGCAGTGGTACGTGCGGGCGGATTCGTCGTCGTCGAGTTCCTCATCAAGTTCGTCATCCTCAACATCGACAACGGACTACGACGGGCAGATGGTGCCGTTCTCCGCATTCGCGAAAACGCGCTGGACGTTCGGGCCGCCGCAGATCGAACGCTACAACCGCGAACTCGCGATGGAAATGAGCGCACAGCCCGCACCCGGCGTGAGCACGGGCCAGGCGATGAGCGCCGTCGAGAACCTCGCGAAACAGTTGCCCGCCGGGTTCGGCATCGAGTGGACGGGGCAGTCGTATCAGGAGGTGCTCGCGGGCTCGCAGGCGACGTATCTGTACGCCATCTCGCTGATCGTGGTGTTCCTGTGTCTTGCCGGGCTGTACGAAAGCTGGTCGGTGCCGATCGCGGTCATTCTCGTGGTGCCGATCGGCGTGCTCGGCGCTTTGCTGGGCGCGCATATGCGCGGGCTCTCGAACGACGTCTACTTCAAGGTCGGCTTGCTGACGACCATTGGTCTCGCGACGAAGAACGCGATCCTGATCGTGGAATTCGCCAAGGATCTCCAGGCACAGGGCCACGGCCTCGTGGAAGCCACGCTCGAAGCCGCGCACCAGCGCTTGCGGCCCATCCTCATGACGTCGCTCGCCTTCGTGTTCGGCGTGTTTCCGCTCGTGATCAGCACCGGCGCGGGCTCGGCCGCGCGCCATGCGATCGGCACCGGCGTGGCGGGCGGCATGATCGCGGCAACGGCGCTCGCCATCTTCTTCGTGCCCGTGTTCTTCATCGTCGTGCGCAGGCTGTTCAACGAGCATGGCGGCGCAGCACAGCCCGCAAAGGATCCGGAATGAAAGTGAAGCTTCTGTGCGCGCTCTGTGCAATAGCGCTGAGCGCCTGTTCCCTCGACCCCGTTTATCAACGGCCGGCCTCCCCCGTCGCCGCCGCATGGCCCACGGGCGAGGCGTACGCGACGAGCGCATCGGCAACACCGGCAACCCCGGCCGACGCTTCATCGTTCGCGCCCGATGTCGGCTGGCAGGACTTCTTCAAGGACGCGCGCCTGCAAAAGCTGATCGCCCTCGCGCTCGACCACAATCGCGACCTGCGGGTCGCGGCGTTGCAGGTGGCCGAATACGAGGCGCAGTACCGCATCACGCGCGCGGCGCTCGCGCCCGCGATCGACGCGGGCGGCTCGCTCACGAACACGCGCAGCGACGGCGCGGTGAGCCATTCGAATACCGTCTCGGTCGGCACGACGTCGTGGGAGATCGACTTCTTCGGGCGGCTGCGCAGCCTGAAGCGTCAGGCGCTGGAAACCTATCTCTCGACCCAGGCGTCGCGCACCAGCACGCAGCTATCGCTCGTGGCGGACGTGGCGACCGACTATCTGCAACTGCTGTCCGACGAGGCCTTGCTGAAAGTCGCGACCGACACCGCCACGGCCAACCAGAGCACCTATGACCTGACCGTCAGCATGATGAAGATCGGCAGCGCGTCGTTGCAGGACGTGCGCGAGGCGCAGACTTCGCTTGCCAGCGCGCGTGCGAGCGTGGCCTCGTACACACGCGCCGTGGCGCAGGACCGCAACAATCTGGTCGCCGAGATCGGCTGCCCGCTGCCCGACGACTTCGGCGGCGGCGGCCCCACGCTGCTGGAGAGCGACGCCATGTTCGCCGACATCGGCGCGGGCTTGCCGTCCGATCTGCTCGCGCGGCGGCCCGATATCATCGAGGCCGAGCACACGCTGAAGGCGGCCAACGCGAACATCGGCGCCGCGCGCGCGGCGTTCTTTCCCAAGATCGAGCTGACCGCCACGGCGGGGACCGCCAGCACGAGCCTGTCGCAACTCTTCAAGGCGAGCACGGGCGCGTGGACGTTCGCGCCGACGATCACGATGCCGATCTTCGACTACGGCAGCAACAAGGCTTCGCTCGACGTCGCGAAGATCGAAAAGGACATCGACGTGGCCGACTACGAAAAGACGATCCAGACGGCGTTCAAGGAAGTGTCGAATGCGCTGGCGGGCCGTGCGACCTATGACGATCAGGTCGCGGCGGACCGCGACTATGTGAAATCCGCTCAGGACTACTACGATCTTGCGCAGGCGCGTTTCAGGACCGGCACCGACAGCTTCCTCACGGTGCTGAGCGCGCAGCGCACGCTCTATACCGCGCAGGAGCAACTGGTCACCGACCAGTTGGCGAAGCTGTCGAACCAGGTCACGCTGTACAAGGTGCTGGGCGGCGGCTGGTCCCAAACGTCGCAAACTGCGCGTACTGCCCAAACGTCCCAGGCCGCGCTCTAAGCGCCACAAGCCGCAAACCGGTCACGCGGGTTGGCCGAACCACCGCTCGGCCGCTTCGGCCAGGGCCTCCGGCCTCGGCGCATCGTCGGCGGCCCAGGCGACGAAGCCATCAGGGCGCACGAGCAGCGCATTCAGACCGAGGCGCTGCTTGACGTCGCCCGCCACATACGCGATGCGGCCGCGCCAACGGCTTGCAAGCGCTTCGAGCGACGGACGCGAATCAAAGTCCAGCAGCAGGCCCGAGCCCGTTCTGAGCCGCTCGCCCACGGTCGTCCCGTCCGCCAACGCAAAGTCGGGAACGCTGCGGCCAACGAGCGGATGGTCGCCCCCGAGGTCGTAGCGCAGGGACACCGCCCACACGCGCTCGGCGAAATACGTCGCGCCGTCGCGCGTGCCGACGAGATCGCGCATGATCGCTTCGAGCGCGCGCGTGCTGGGCGTCGGGCGCATCAGGGCGACCTGGGCGCGCGACCAGTCCAGCACCTGCGCACCGACGGGATGCCGCTCCCGCTCATAGCTGTCGAGCAGGGCCGCCGGTGCGTCGCCGCGTATCGTCGCGGCCAGTTTCCAGCCCAGGTTCATCGCGTCGCCCAGGCCCAGATTGAGCCCCTGGCCACCCAGCGGGGAATGGATGTGCGCGGCGTCGCCCGCCAGCAATACGCGACCCGCGCGGCCCGCGCGGTAAGCCGTCGCCTGCCGTGCGCGATCCGTCCATGTCGCGGCGAGGTGCAAGGCGGTCAAGGTGACGTCGATGCCGGAGATCCGCCGCAGGACGGCCTGCACGTGGTCGAGCGGAATCGAACGGGTACGGTGGAACGCGCCGCCGTCGAAATCGACCATCGCGATCGTTCCAGGACGCGCAAACGTGTACATGCCCGTCGGCGTGTAATGGCGGCCGGGTTCGAGCAGGTCCGGCTGAGCCAGTTCGACTTCGACGCAATAGCCGGTGAACTCGGCATCGGTGCCCGCGAACGCGAAGCCGCCCGCTTTGCGGACCGTGCTGCGCCCACCGTCGCAACCCACCAGCCAGCGCGCGTGGAACGTCTCGCCACCGGCGTGCACGCTCACGCCGTCTCCGGACTGATCGAAGCCCTCGACCGCGAGGCCGCGCCGGATCTCCACGCCCAGCGCGTGCGCACGCGCCGCGAGCGCCGTTTCCAGGGACTCCATATCAACCGCCATGCGGGTACCGGCCGGGCCGGGCAACCGGTACGGCCACTGCGAGGCGTCGATGGCCTCGTGAAAGAACGGGATACCGGCGAAGTGGCCCGCGGGGCGGCGCGCCTGCTGCATCCAGTGCGCGCCGGGTGGCGCACCGCCTGTGTCGTGCTTCGCGCGTTGCGACCTCGTGATGTCGTCCAGCAAGCCGCGACGGTGGAACGCTTCGAGGGTGGGCGCCGAGAGGCCACGCATGCCGAACGGCAGACGCTTCAACGCGGCGCGCGGGTCTTCGGCCTGCTCCAGCACCCGCACCGTGACGCCCGCCAGGCGAAGCTCGCAAGCGAGAAAGAGGCCGACCGGGCCGCCCCCTGCAATGACGACGTCATGGCTCACGCGGACGGCTCCCGAAGCGATGCCTGCTGTGTTCCCGCCACGCCGCCCAGGAAGTCGACAAGGCTCAACGGCGCGCGCTCGTCGAGGCACAGTTCAAGCGTCGCGCAGGAATCCGCGGCGGCGGCCGCGCTGCGCGCGAACATCGTGGCTTCGTACGCGGCGAGCGCGGTCTCGACATCGCCGGGATGCGCCGCAATCGCCGCCCCAAGCTCCGCGCCGTCGAGCATGGCGAGGTTCGCGCCCTCGCCCGCCGGAGGCGCGAGGTGCGCGGCGTCGCCCAGCAGCGTCACCCCGCGCACGCGACTCCATCGATGGCCGACCGGCAGCATATGGAGCGGCCGCAGGACCGGCGCGGCCTCGCCCTCGGTGATGAGCGCCCTGAGCGCGGGCGACCAGCCGTCGAACTCGGCCGCGACTTTCGCCGTCACGCTCGCGGCGTCGGCGAAGTCGAGGGCGTCGAACCATGCCAGCGGGCGCTTCAGCGCGATATACGCGTGCAGCACCGCGCCGGGTTCCCGGTGCGCGAAGATCCCCTTGCCCGGCGCGAGCGCGAACAGCGCCCCGCCGCCTACGGCCGCCGCCGCCGGAGCGTGCCGCGCATCGGCGTCGTGCAGGCAGGTTTCGATGAACGACGTGCCGACATACTCGGGCTGCGCCCCGGAGAGCAGCGGCCTGACCTTCGACCACGCGCCATCGGCGCCGACGAGCAGGCGGCTGACCTCGCTCGATCCGTCGGCAAAGCTCAGCCGATGCTCGCCCTGGCCGAGCGGCGTGACGTGGCTGAGCTTCTTCCCCCACCGGATCGTCTGTGGCGGCAGCGACTCGATGAGAATGCGCCGCAGTTCGCCGCGCGGCGCCTCCGGCCGCCCGCCCGTACCATCGTCTGATTCCTCGAACAGCACCCGGCCCTGCGAGTCCAGCACACGCGTGGCCTCGCCGCCTGCGTGAACGATCGCGCGGAATGCTTCGGTGAGCCCGGCCGCCGCGAGCGCGGCCTGCCCGTCATGCTCGTGGATGTCGAGCAAACCGCCTTGCGTGCGCGCTTGCGCCGACGGCTCCGCCTCGTAGACGGTCACCGGAATGCCGTGCAGGTGCAGCACCCGCGCGAGCACGAGGCCGCCGAGTCCCGCGCCGACAATCGTGACGGGGGTGGTTGGGGGCGTAAAGGTCACTGGGGTCGCCATCAAAGCTTCTTCCATTGAGTATGGAACGTTGTTCCATGGAAAAAATAGTTTGGAACAATGTTCCATGCGTGTCAAGCTACGCCCATGACTACGGAAATTCGGACCAGACGGCGCGCCGACGCGCTCACCAAGGAGCGGATCGTCGAGGCGGCGATCGCGATCCTCGACCAGGACGGCGAGGACGCCCTGACTTTCCGCGCCCTGGCGGCGCGCCTCGCGACCGGCAGCGGCGCGCTCTACTGGCACGTTGCCGACAAGCAAGAACTGCTCGCGGCAGCCACTGACCAGATCATCGCGGCCGTGCTGACCGAGGCGGTGAGCCTGCCCCGGCCGCAGGACGCGATCCGCGCACTCGCGCTCGGCGTGTTCGACGCCATCGACGCGCACCCCTGGGTGGGCGGGCAGCTATCGCGCGATCCGTGGCAGTACGCGGTCCTGCGCATTCTGGAAGGCATAGGCGGGCAGGTCCAGGCGCTGGGTGTGCCCGAGCACGCGCAGTTCAACGCGGCCACGGCCCTCATGAGCTTCATTCTCGGTCTTGCGGGCCAGTACGCTTCGCGGCCCCGCGCTTGCGAGGACGGCATGGACCGGGTGGCGATTCTCGAAAGCGTCGCGGCGAAATGGGCGCAACTCGACCCGGTGGAGCACCCGTTCGTGCGCCAAGTGGCGACGATGCTGGCCGGGCACGACGACCGCGAGCAATTCCTGGCGGGCATCGACCTCATTCTGGCCGGCATCGAGACCGGCATTGCCCGCAGCGGCGATGCGAACGCGTAGCGCGCCGACACGCCGAGCGCAACGTTAATCAGCAGTCCGACATTGATTGTCACCGTTTGCGGTGATCTGCCGATTCGTGTGCCTCACGCACGAATTGACAGCGCGCGGCAGCGCGTCGACACTGAACGCCTCTTCCCTCCTGCGTGGCCACTGGCATGAACTTCGAGATTTCGGACTTGCGCGCCTTTGTCGCGACAGCGGACCTGGGCAGCTTTCGCGCCGCCGCCGACACGCTGCATCTGTCGCCATCGGCGTTGTCGCGTCGCATCGAGAAGCTTGAGGAGGCGTTGGGCGTGCGGCTTTTCGAGCGCACCACGCGCAAGATGGACCTGACCATCGTCGGTCGGGGCTTTCTGGAGCGCGCGCACCGAATCCTCAACGAGGTCGACAACTCGATGCTGGAGTTCGACGATCTCGCGCGCAAGATGACAGGCGAACTCACGATCGCGTGCGTGCCCTCGGCGGTGCGCTATTTCCTGCCGGAAGCCATTGCGGTCTATCACCAGCGTTACCCCGGCATTCGCCTGCGCCTGATCGACGAGCCTTCGTCGATGGTGTTTCTCGCTGTCGCGCGCGGCGAAGCCGATTTCGGCCTCACCTACGTCGGCACCCAGGAGCCGGACATCGAATTCACGCCGCTGCTGGACGACCCGTTCGTGCTCGCCTGCCCGCGCAGCCACCCGCTCGCGAAACGCAAATCCGTGGCGTGGGCGGAACTCGTCAACCTCGACTATCTGGCGATCGCGCAGGGCAGCGGCAATCGCGCGGTCATCGACGAAGCGCTGGCCGGTGTGGCCGGCCGCCCGAAATGGTTTTGCGAGGTGCGCCATGTGCCCGCGCTGGTGAGCCTGATCGAAGCGGGACTGGGCGTGGGCGTCGTGCCCCGGCTCGCCATGCCGCGCGGTCCGCACAAAGCGCTCACGAGCGTCGCGCTGGTCGATCCGCCGATCCGGCGCACGCTGGGCGTCCTCCAGCGGCGCGGACGCGGTTTGTCTTCCGCCGCGCGCTTCTTCCTTCAGTTGTTGACGGAAATGCGCGCGCCCGACGCGCTTCCCGCCAGCGCGCCCGCGTAAGCGACCCTCCCTTGATGTCGTGCGCTCAGTGCGATTCGTGCGTCAAGCGCACCAATCGCACGAAAATATGCGTTTGTTCCGGGCACCGCTTCTATCCGATCATCTGCGAAACGCAAGCGCTGTGACGCAGCAGCCGCTTGACCCACGGTTTTCAGATCGAAGGAGACGACCCGTTCCATGACCCAGCCCACCTCCACCCCACAAGGCATCGTCAGCCAGGCTCAACTGACCGAACTGACCATCGAAGCGCTGTGCACACTCGGCCTGAATCGCGCCGACGCCACCGACACCGCCACCGTTCTCGTGCTCGCCGACCTGTTCGGTTTGCGCACGCACGGCACGAGCCGGATCGAATCGTACGGCGCCCGCCTGCGCATCGGCGGCATCAATCCCACGCCGTCGATCACCGCCGAGCAGGTCGGCCCGGCGCTTCACCGCCTCGACGGCGACAACGGCGTAGGCCCGCTCGTGGGCTATCGCGCGCTCGATCTGGCGATGGCTGCCGCGCGCGAAAACGGCATCGCATGCGTGTTCGTGCGCGGCAGCAATCACTTCGGCCCGGTGTCGCCGTACTCGTACCTGGCCGCCAAGCAAGGCTTCGCCAGCATCATCGGCAGCAACGCGACAACGACCATCGCGCCGTGGGGCGGCACCGACGCGCGCCTGGGCAACAGCCCGGTAGGCTTCGGCGTGCCGAACCCGCAAGGCCACCCGTTCCTCCTGGACATGGCGATCAGCGTCGCGGCGCGGGCCAAGATCCGCAACGCGCTCAAGCGCGGCGAAGCGATTCCCGGCGACTGGGCGACCGACGCGCAAGGCAAGCCGACCACCGACCCGAAAGCGGCGCTAGACGGCTTCCTGCTGCCGATTGGCGGCCACAAGGGCTACGGGCTCGCGCTGGTCGTCGACCTGCTCGCGGGGCTGCTTTCCGGCGCGGCCTACCTGACGCACGTAAAGTCGTGGGAAGACGACCCGGAACAGCCGCAGAACCTCGGCCACTTCTTTATCCTGATCGATACGAACAGGCTCGGCAGCACCGCCTGGCTCGCCGCGCGCATGGCCGACTATGCGGCGATCCTGCACGGCTCCGCACCCGCCAATCCGGATGCGCCCGTGATCGTGCCAGGCGAGATCGAACTCGGGCGCCTGGAGCGGCAGATGGCCGAAGGCATCGACATCGGCGCGGCCCAGCTCGCAATGCTGGAAGCGACCGCGCGGCCGCAACGCTGAAGGCGGCAAAGACAGGCAAACACAGTCAAACACAGGCGGCCGACCGTGCGGCGCATCCGGGCGCACGGTCCGCCAAGCCCATAACAAGCTCCAGGGAGCGACAGGTGACAAACATTCGATGGCGCATCGTCCTGCTGCTGTTCATCGCAGGCTTCATCAATTATCTCGACCGCTCGGCGCTTTCCGTCGCCGCGCCCGCCGTGGCGCAGGAACTGCGCATTTCCCCGGCGAGTCTGGGCCTCGTATTCTCGACCTTCTTCATCGGCTATGCGGCATTCAATTTCATCGGCGGCTGGGCGGCCGACCGCTGGGGCGGCAAGCGCGTGTTCTCCGGCGCGATCCTCGCGTGGTCGCTGCTGTGCGGCGCCACCGGACTCGTCACCGGCTTCGGCTCGCTGCTGGCGGTCCGCACCTTCTTCGGCATGGCCGAGGGACCGCTCGCCACGACGATCAACAAGATCGTGAACAACTGGTTCCCTCACAAGGAATCGGCCACCGCGTTCGGCTTCGCCAATTGCGGCCTGCCGCTGGGCGGCGCGGTGGCGGGTCCGGTGGTCGGGCTGCTGACGGCCGCGTACGGCTGGCGCGTCGCATTCGCGGGCGTCGCGTGCTTCGGGCTGCTCTGGCTGATCTTCTGGCACTTCATGGCCACCGACAAACCGCATCAGCATCCGCGCGTCTCGGCCGACGAGCGCCGCCTGATCGAATCCGACCGCAGCGTGTCCGACGATCCCGCCGACGTGAAGCCCCTCGGCTTCTACCTCAAGCAGCCTGCCATTCTCGCGGCGATGATCTCGTACTTCGGCTATAGCTACATCCTGTTCTTCTTCCTCACGTGGTTCCCGAGCTTCCTGACAATGGACCGCCATCTGAGCCTGAAAAGCATGAGCCTCGCGACGGTGCTGCCATGGCTGCTGGGCTTTATCGGCTACGGCCTGAGCGGCGTGCTCTCCGACCTGATCTTCCGCCGCACGGGCAACGCGCTGCGCGCGCGCAAGTGGGTGTTGATCGTATGCCTGGGCGCCGCGGGCGTTTGCGTGACGCTCGCGGGCGCCGTGACGACCACGGCCGGCGCGCTGCTGCTGATGGCCGTTGCCGTGTTCGCGCTGTACTTGAGCGGCAGCACGTACTGGGCGCTGATTCAGGACACGATTCCCGGCCCGAAGCTCGGCAGCGTCGGCGGCTGCGTGCATGCGATCGCGAACTGCGCGGGTATCGTCGGCCCGGCGGTCACGGGCTTTCTCGTCCAGCAAAGCCACACGTTCTTCAGCGCGTTCGTGCTGGCGGGCGGCATCGCGCTCGCCAGCGTGCTGGCCGTGGCGATCCTGCTGCGACCGCGAGCAAGCGCGCGGCGCGAGTCAAGCGAAGCGCGCATCTGCGGCTGAACGCATCCCTAACCTCAATTCCATTCCACCAACATGAAACCCGATCCGTCCATCATTCGCGCCTTCACGCCCACGGGCAAGCTGCGGGCATCGATCAATCTGGGCAACCCCATTCTCGCGGGCACGGACGCAAGCGGCACGCCGGCCGGCGTGTCGGTCGATCTCGCGCGCGCCTTTGCCGCCACGCTCGGCGTGGAACTGGAACTCGTGGTGTTCGATGCGGCCGGCAAGTCCGTGCAGGCGGTGAGCGAGGAGCGCGCGGACTTCGGCTTCTTCGCCGTGGACCCGCTGCGCGGCGAAACCATCGCGTTTACCGCGCCATACGTGCTGATCGAAGGCTACTACCTCGTGCGAGACGCCTCGCCGATTCGCCGCAACGAGGAGGTCGACCAGCCGCAACACCGCGTGACCGTGGGCAAAGGCAGCGCCTACGATCTGTTCCTCACGCGCGAATTGAAGCACGCGCAGATCGTGCGCGCGCCGACCTCGCCGAGCGTCGTGCAGACCTTCCTCGACCAAAACCTGGAAGTCGCGGCGGGCGTGAAGCAGCAACTCGAAGCCGATGCGCGCGAGGCCCACGGCCTGCGCCTGCTCGACGAGCGTTTCATGGTGATCCGCCAGGCGATGGGCGTGCCGAAAAGCCGTGGCGCAGCGGCGGCGCAGGCGCTGCATGCGTTCGTCGAAGAGGCCAAGGCATCCGGCTTCGTCGCCGAGGCGCTCGCGCGGCATGGGATCGTGGGCGCGTCGGTCGCGCCAGCCGCGTAAGGGCGAGCGTGAGGCGGGACGTGCCCGGCTTCACGGCAGCCAATACCGGCGCAGCCAGGTCCTGCGCCGGTATTGGCGGCGCGGAACATGACGCCAGCGTGCGGCGGCGGGGATCGATCGATGGCGAGTCAGCACGATGGTGAATAACGCACGGCCACCACACGAAAAAACGCCGCACCGGACTTGCCCCGGTGCGGCCAACAAGCTGACGGGCGGGACTCTCGCTCCTGATACCCATCAACTGGGAGAGCTTCGAGGCTAACATGCGGTGCGGCGCGGTCCAGCCTTCTGCCGGAATGTGAACGGCTTTGTCCGATCGGAACTAGGGCCTAAAGATCGAGCGCTTGCTTGAAGCGCTCGTTCAACGCCGCGAGTTCCGCGATGTTGCGCGCATGCATCTGCATTTCCTGCTCCGCCATCAGGCGGTGGCGCGGGTTCGTCTCGGTTGCGAGCAGTGTCTCCAGCGCGGCCATGCGCGCGCGCCGCTGCTGAATCTCGGCCTCGGCGTTCGCATTGACGTCGAGCACGCGCGAGATTTCCTCTTCGAAAGGCGCGGGCTCGCCGTTCTGCCATTCGGTCCACTGTTCGACCTTCTCTTCCCAGGAGCGCCGCCAAAGCCCCTGCTGCGGATCTTTGGGGTCGAGCGCATCGATCTGCCGCCGGGCATGATCGATTGCATTGCGCAGATGCGCGTTCTTCACGATGCCGTGGTCGTCCATAGTGCTTTCCTCTGCCGGGGCGTCCGTCGAATTTGCGCAGCCGAAAAAAAGGCGCCGCACCGTCGCCAACGGCGGTGCGGCGAGGGGACTGACGGGCGGCAACCGGTAGCCGAAGCCCGTCAGCGAGAGAGCATCCAAACTACCACGCCAACCCGCGCTATCCGGTCTTCCATGCGCAAGGAGACCGTAATTGTCCGATCGGAACTAGCGGTCATGGGCCGGCGACACTCGCGCGGCCACCCGGTTACATGCCGCGTTACAGATGTAATGCGCGCGGCCCGCCTCGAAATGCGGGCGCAATCGCGCGCTTGCACACTCTCGATCACGCCTGCGCCGGGCCGCGCCGCCCGCATGCGCAGGCTTTGTTCGAGGAGCCGATGCAATGAAAGTCGCGCTGTTTATTCCGTGTTTCATCGACGCCTTCTTCCCCGAAGTGGGCGTCGCCACCTTGCAACTGCTGGAGCGTCTGGGCTGCACGGTGGACTATCCGTTGGATCAGACCTGCTGCGGCCAGCCGATGGGCAACAGCGGCTGCGAAAAAGAGGCCGCCGCCACGGAGAATCTCTTCGTGCGCAATTTCACGGGCTACGATTACATCGTTTCGCCAAGCGGCAGTTGCGTGCATCACGTGCGCGACCACTTGACCGCGGCCGACCAGTCGCGCGACACCCTCGCGGTGCGCCGCCGTACGTTCGAGCTGGTGGAATTCATCCACGACGTGCTCAACGTGCGCGCATTCCCGTGGGCGTCGTTTCCGCACAAGGTCGGGCTGCACAACAGTTGCGGCACGCTGCGCGGTCTTCACACCGCCAGCACGTCGGAAATCGACGAGCCGTTCTTCTCCAAGCCGCTTGCGCTGCTGCAAAACGTCAAGGGCATCGAATTCATTCACCCCGATCGCCCCGACGAATGCTGCGGCTTCGGCGGCACGTTCTGCGTGTCGGAGGAACCCGTTTCCGCGCGCATGGGCGGCGACAAGGTGCGCGACCACAAGCGCAACGGCGCCGAATACATCGTCTCGGCGGATTCGTCGTGCCTGATGCATCAGAAAGGCTGCTCGGAGCGCCTGGGCCTCGGTCTGAAGTTCATCCACATCGCACAGATTCTCAACGGAGCAACGGCATGAAGCGCGTCGATCATGCGGGGTATTCGAAGCAGTTCATCGCCGACGAAAAGCACATTGCGTTTCACGACAAGCGCCTGTGGGATTTGCGCTCCGCGCGCGACGTCGAGGTGCACGGCATTGCCGAATGGGAGGAACTGCGCTCGCTCGCGTCCGCGATCAAGGAGCACACGCTGACCCATTTGCCCGACTATCTGGAGGAATTCGAGCGCAACGCCACGGCCAACGGCGTCGTCGTGCACTGGGCGAAGGACGCGGAGGAACACAACCGCATCGTCCACGAGATTCTCAGCGCGCGCGGCGCGCGGCTGCTCGTGAAAAGCAAGTCGATGCTCACTGAGGAATGCGAAATGCGCCCGTATCTGGAGGCGCGCGGCATTGCCGTGGTGGAGACCGATCTCGGCGAGCAGATCCAGCAGCTCGACGACCAGATGCCCTCGCATATCGTCGTGCCCGCCGTGCACAAGCTCGCGACCGACGTGGCGAAAACCTTCGCGCAGAACTACGGCACCGACCCGAACGAAAGCGACATTCCGAAGCTGGCCGAAGCGCAGCGCCAGGCCACGCGCCCGCGCATTCTGCGCGCCGACGCGGGCATGACGGGCTGCAATTTCGCGGTCGCGGAAACGGGCGGCATCACCGTCTGCACCAACGAAGGCAATGCCGACCTGAGCGCCAACGTGCCGCCGCTGCATATCGCCTCGATCGGCATCGAGAAGCTCATTCCCAAGCTCGAACATCTCGGCGTATTTATCCGCATGCTCTCGCGCAATGCGCTCGGCTCGCCCATCACGCAATACACCTCGCATTTTCGCGGCCCGCGCGACGGCGGCGAGATGCACTTCGTGCTGGTCGACAACGGCCGCTCGGCGCGCCTCGCGATGGACGACTTCTGGTACTCGCTCAAATGCATTCGCTGCGGCGCCTGCATGAACACCTGCCCGGTGTACCGGCGCAGCAGCGGCCTGAGCTATGGCGGCGTGTATTCCGGGCCGATCGGCGCGATCATCAATCCCACCTTCGACCTGAAGAAGTACAGCTCGCTGCCGTTCGCCTCGACGCTCAACGGCAGTTGCACCAACGTCTGCCCCGTGAAGATCAATATTCACGAACAGATCTACAAATGGCGGCAGATCATCGCCGAACAGCACGAACTGCCCTTCGTCAAGCGCGAAGCCATGAAGGTCGCGGGCAAAGTGCTCGCGCATCCGAAGCTGTATCGCGCGGCGATCAAGGGCGCGGGCAAAGCGGTGGCGACGTTGCCGCGCGCGGTGCTCTACAATCCGCTCAACGCATGGGGCAAGCAGCGCGAGCTACCCGAGGCGCCGAAGGAAACCTTCCGCGACTGGTATCTGAAGCACAACAAGAGGAACAAGCCATGAGTAGCCGCGAAGCCATTCTTTCCCGTTTGCGCGAGGTGGAGCGCGCCGCGCGTCCGCTGCCCGCCGTCCCTCTGTACGACATACCGCCCGAGGCCGTGCTCGACACCTTCAAGACCTCGCTCGCGCGACTGGGCGGCGTATGGTGCGAGCCGCCCGCCGACGGCGATCTCGACGCCTTCATTCGCACGCGCTTTGCGTCCGCGCGCGTGATCTGCTCGGCCACGCCCGAAGTGCGCGGCACGCGCGACCTGGCAACGATCGCCCGCCCGCACGATCTCGAAGACGTGGACGTGGGCGTGGTGCGGCCCGCATTCGCGGTCGCGGAAACCGGCTCGATCTGGCTGAGCGAGCACGAGTATCGCGTGAATGCGCTCGGCTATCTCCCGCAGCACCTGGTCGCGCTGCTCGATCCCGATCAGATCGTGAGCAATCTGCATCACGCCTACCGGCGGCGCGAGTTCTTCGAGTCCCGCTATGCGGTGCTCATGAGCGGGCCGTCGGCCACCGCCGACATCGAAGGCGTGCTGATTCGCGGCGCACAGGGCATCCGCTCGCTGACCATCGTGCCCGTGCGCCAGCCGCGCGCGGCAAGCTAGTCTCACGAGGCCGCGCATGATCTTCTCGATGGACGCCCGCGCCGCCCTCCTGCGCTCCATTTCGCACGGCCGTCACCGGCTGCCGTTCGCCGAATCGGTACGCGGCGGGTTGATCTGCGCCGCGCCCGCCGTGCTCGCGGCGGCCTGGCACGAGCCGCTGCTCTGCTGGTCGGCGATCGCCGCATTCTGGACCTGCCTGTGCGACGACTCGGGCACGCGGCCGCGCCAGCGTATGACGCAGGGGCTCGTGTTCGCGGTGCTCGGTGCGCTCGCCGCGGGCTGCGCGATCGCGGCGGGCGCGGTGCCCGGCTTAGCCGTCGCGCTCGCGGGCGTGAGCGCGTGGCTCGGCGCGCTGGTGCGCTGCCGGGGCGCGCTGCCGGGGCTGCGCGGCTTGCTCGCCGCGACCGCCTTCGCGGTGTGCGCGGCGTTCCCGGTGCATGGCGCCCAAGCCGCGCTCGACTATGCCGTTTTCTTTCTTGGCGGCGGGCTCTGGGCCATCGCCTGCAATCTCGCGCTCTGGCAATACAGCGCCGATACGCGTGTACGCGCCGCGACATTTGCCTGGCTCTACGCGTTGGGCTCCTATGTGAGCAAGCTCGCGCAAACGCCCGATCTTCGCCACGGCGCGGCGGCGAGCCGTGCGGAACTGCGCACCGCGCTCGACGCCATGAGCGCCGCGATCACGGCCGCGCCCGGCGAAGTCGCGCCTGGCTGCCGCCGCTGGCTGGCCGACGCCGAACAGGCCATGGCGTTGCTCGCCGGGATCGAAAGCCTGTTGCACAGCAGGCGGCGCGCGCCGCAACCGGCCGTGGAGCGCGCCACGCTCGACCTGATCGCCGCCACGCTCAAGCGGCTGGCGGAAGGCATCGACGCCTGCGCGCTGGACGTGCGCCGCGCCACGCCGCCCGACCCCGCCACGACCGCCGCGCGCCTGCGTCCTTTCGCCGACTATGCCGCCCACGTTGAACATGCCGGACATGCCGAACTCGCGCGCTCGCAGGTCGAGGCCGAAGCCCTGGCAGCCGACGCGCCGCGCGATGCGCGCGCGTGGCGCGACGCGTTCATGACGTTGAGCGCGCGCCTCGCCACCCTGGTCGCCGAAGCGGACAGCGAGACGCGCGGCGCGACGCACGGCGCCCCGGCGAGCGCCACGCGCACGAGCCGGCCGTGGCGCGACGCCTTCGCGGCCGTGATCGCGCAAGTGCGCACGCAAGGCGTGTTCGCGCGCTACGCCGCGCGCCTCGCGCTCGCGGCCATGGTGGCCGTCACGCTCGCGCGCTGGCGCAGCGCGGAGCAAGGTTACTGGCTCGCGCTCACGACCATGTTCATCGTGCAGCCGACCTTCTCGCAAACGGTCAGGGTGTCGAGCCTGCGCATCGGCGGCACGATGCTCGGCGCGGTGCTCGCCTCGGCGCTCGCGCTCCTGATCCACAGCCCGATCCTGCTCGCGCTCGCGATCCTGCCGCTCGCCACCGGCACGCTCGCCGCGCGCGCGGTGAGCTATGTCTCGTACATCCTCTTTCTCACCTCGCACTTCGTGCTGGTCGCGCACCTGGGCACGCCGGTTGGCGAGCCGTGGGATCTCGCGGTCTCGCGCGTGCTCAACAGCCTCGCGGGCGTGGCGGTGGGCGTGGCGGCGAGCTTTCTCGCCTGGCCCGAGTGGGAGCAGCACAAGCTCGCGCCCGCCGCATCACGCGCCCTTGCGTGCGTGAGCGACTATGTGCAGGCGGTGCTGCGCGGGCACGCGCCGGACCACGAGGCGCAAGCGCAGGAAGCCATCGAAAAAGCGGAAAAGTCCGAAGCGAGCGACAGCGACACGCGTGCGATCGCCGCGCTGCGCAGGCAGGCCTGCCTCGCGGTGGATGCGCTCGAAGCCGTGATCGCCGCCACGCGGCTCGAATCGCTGAGTTCGAATCACCGCGCGGCGCACGCGAGCGTGCTGATGCTGCGTCTGCGCAAGCTCGTGGGCGTGGTGTCGCCGCTGGAAGGCGCCGATGCCGCGCTCGACGCCGCCGACCGCGCGCGTCTCGCCGCGCTCGCGCAGTCGGTGAGCGCGCTGCTGCGCGCGACGCGCGAGGAACGCGCCAGCCTGCGCGCGCATCTGCAAGCCGAGGCCGAAGCCGAGCCCACCGGCAGCGCCCGCTCGTTCTTCGCGCGTCATATCGAACATGAGGTGATCGAGGGCGCGCTGGCCGTGTCGATGGTGTTGCCCGACGTGCTCGACTGAGCCCGCCCTGGCCCGCGCGCGGCCTTAGCGCACGCCGCTCCAGCCCGCGGCGTTGCTGAGCTTCTCCACCGGCGCCGCGAACACATACCCGGCGCCGCGCGCCGTCTTGATGAACTCGGGCCGCGCGGGCACCGCCTCGATCTTGCGGCGCAGCCGCAGGATCTGCACGTCGATCGAGCGGTCGTACACGTCGTCGTACATGCGGCTCGCCTCCAGCAACTGCTCGCGCGCGAGCACGCAGCCCGGCGCGGCCAGAAACGCATTGAGCAGGCTGAATTCGCCGTTGGTGAGCGGCACGACTTCGCCGCGAGGCGACGTGAGCTTGCGCGTGCCGATATTCAGTTCCCAACCGGCGAAGCGGTACGCGCGCGCATCGATCTGCCGCCCCGTGGCGGGCGCCGAGCCGGCCGCCGTGACGCTCGCGCGGCGCAGCAGCGCCCGCACGCGCGCAAGCAATTCGCGCGAGCTGAAGGGCTTGGTGAGATAGTCGTCGGCGCCCAGTTCGAGCGCCATCACGCGATCGGCCTCCTCGCGCAAACCGGACACCACGATGATCGGCAACGCCGACTGCACGCGGATGCGCCGGGCGATTTCGATGCCGTCCTCGCCCGGCATGCGCAGATCGAGTATCACCAGGTCGATCGCCTCCTCGGCCAGCGCGACGGACATCTCCTTGCCGCTGGCCGCCGCGCTCACGCGCATGCCGTTCTCGACGAGATAGGCGGCGATGAGTTCGCGAATGGCCGGGTCGTCGTCGACCACGAGAATATGGGGCAGGTTGGGCTCGTTCATGACAGCACGGGTTTCGGCCTGATTTTTTGCGTAGGGTCGCGCAATGACGACTGAAAATTATAGCGGCAGCGCCGCGCGGATCGCGCGCCCGAGCGCCTCGCGATTCACGGGCTTTTTCAGCACCGCGTGCACGCCCGCCGCGCGCGCCGCCTCGTCGAGCAGCGCCGTGCCATAACCGCTCACGAGCAACGCGGGCAGCTCGGGGCGCAGCGCGTGCAGCCGCTCGATCAGTTCGATGCCGCTCATCTCCGGCATGGTCTGGTCGGTGAGCACGAGGTCGAAGCGCTGCGGCTCGCTGAGAAAGGCGTCGAGCGCCGCCTGCGGCGAAGCGAAGCCCACCGGCTCGTAACCGAGTTCCGCCAGCCATTCCTCGCCGAGTTCGACGAGCGTGCGCTCGTCGTCCACCAGCAGGATCGTTTCGCCGTTGCCTTGCGGCGCACGCGCGGCCGCCTCACGCTCGTCGCCTGCGGCGGCGCGCGCGTCGCGGGAGAACGCCTGCGCGATCGGCAGATAGATGAAAAAGCACGCGCCCTCGCCGGGCGCGCTCTGCACGTCGATCACCCCGCCATACTCCTTCACGATGCCGTCGACGAGCGAGAGCCCGAGTCCGGTGCCCGCGCCGCGCCGGCGCGTCGTGAAGAACGGATCGAAGATCCGCTCGCGCACCTCGGGCGCGATGCCCGCGCCGGTGTCGGCCACGCCGATGCGCACGTAACGCGACGCTGGCGGCGCGGCAACGGCGCCGCTCACATCGCTCATGTCGCTCTCATCGACCGAAACCGTGATCGCGCCTGGCCCCTCCAGCGCGTGCAGCGCGTTGCTGCACAAATTCATGACGACCTGATGCAGATGCGTGGGATCGCCCTGCACGACGGCGTCGGGCGCGTCGATGCGCAATGCGATGCGCACGCCGCGCGGCACCTGCGCCTTGAACAGATCGACGGTTTCCTCCACCACCGAGGCGACATGGACCGGCAGCCGCGCCGCCATGCCGCTGCGGCTGAACGCGAGAATGCGCTCGACCAGCTGGCTCGCGCGCGTGCCCGCGTTGAGCACCTGCTGCGCGTCGCGGCGCGCGGGCGAATCGGCGGGCAGCGCGGCGAAAACGCGTTCGCCATAGCCCAGAATCGCGCTGAGAATATTGTTGAAGTCGTGCGCGATGCCGCCCGCGAACGTCCCGAGCGCTTCGAGCTTCTGCGCCTGGCGCAGTTGCGCTTCGAGACGCAGCCGCTCGGCTTCGGCGGCGCGGCGCGCGCTCACGTCGTCGATGACGGCCACCAGCATGCCGTCGAGTTCGCCCGAAGCGGACAGCCGCGAAATGCTCATTTCCGTCCAGATCACCGTGCCGTCGCGGTGCACGTAGCGCTTGCCGAACGTCACGTGCGAGCGCGCGCCGCGCTCCAGTTCCGCCACCTTGGCGCGCGTGAGCGCGACGTCGTCGGGGTGCGTGATGTCGTCGGGCGCGAGCCCGTGCAGCGCCTCCAGCGTATAGCCGACCATGCGGCAGAAAGCCGGATTCGCGACCATGTACGGCTGATTGGGCAAGAGCATGACGATGCCGACCGGCGCGTTGTCGAACACGGCGCGCCACCGCTGCTCGCCCGCGCGCAAACCGGCATGCGCGCGGTCCTGGCGGCGCACCTGGCGCATCAGCAGATAAAGCAGCACGAGCACGAACGCCGAGATCGCGAACGTGCGCGCGAGCGTGGCGCGCGTGGTGCTGCGCCAGCCGCCTAGCACCTGCGCGCGCGAACGGCCGACTTCGACGACGAGCGGATGGCCCGGCACGGCCACGCGCGCGGTCAACGGGGCGGCAGCGGCCTGCGTTGCGCGTTCGGTGGCGATTTCACAGGCGAACGCGCGAGCCTCGCCGGTGCCCTCGATCGCAAGCGACAGCTGTTCGTCGCGCGCAACCTGTGCGAGCCCGGCGAGCAGCGCTTCGCACTCGCCGCGCGCGTAGACGGGGGGCGTGCCCGGCATCCGGTCGAGCGTCTGCCCGACCTGCCCGGCCCACACCTGCGCGACGAGCTGCAACGCGCGCTGCCCTTCGGCGAGCGTAGCGCCGCGGCTTTGCCAGACGTTCACGAAGGCCGCCGCGCACAGCACGAGCACGACCAGCAGACCGCCCGCGAGCGTCGTGCGATGGCTCGCGGGGCGCGCGTTTTCATCGGCGTCGTGCGGGCGGGCGAACCAGGCGGGCCGCTTCATGATGCAAGCGATGCCATCAATTGCCGGACGTTGGCGAGCAGCGCGGCGCAATCGAGCGGCTTGGCGATCACGCGGTCCGCGCCCAGTTGGCGCGCCACGGAAGCGGCCGTCCCCACGTTGAAGCGGAAGCGGCCCGAGATCGCGACGATGCGCGCGTGCGGATATCGCTCGCGCAGGCGGCGCAATTGCGCGGCGCCATCGCATTTCGGCTCGCCCAGCGCAACAACGATCACGCCGACGCTTTGGGCGCGCACATCGGGCAGGCGTTCGAGCGTGTCGGCGTGGGCGTGGGCGAGGAAGCCCGCTTCGCGCAGCGTCGCCACGATCAGCTCGCGCGTGCCGGCATCGTCTTCCAGCACAAGAATCGAATGGGACATGGCCGCGCCTGCTCCCGGCCACGGACCCGGCCGCTGGGCGCCGGCCCGGAAAACGAGCCAGCGCCGTTAGTTTACGGGAGCACGGTTGCCTGTGGATGCCAGGCGGGCAACCGCAAGGTTACAGATGAAACATGGCCGTACCGGCTCACGCAGGCGCGTCAAGCAAGATATGGCGATTTCCATTTCGCAAATCGATCGATACCCCTCGCAGCGCCCGCCCTCGCCTGCCACCGGCTTCGTTGAGCGATCTGGAACACTCTCTTGCGTTCGCCGCGATTTTTCCGCCGCCGCTCCCCATCGACCATACCGACGCGCAAACCGCACGAACAACGTATAGCAGCGGAAAACGCTTCGATAAATTCATAAGCATTACTGAAAATAAGGGGAAAGCCAATGCAGGTCCGTAGAATCAAACTCGACATGGGTCTCGCGAGCGTCGCGATCGCCTTCGCGAGTTCCGCGAGCCATGCCCAGTCCGTCCGCCTGTCCGGCTCCGTCGACGCCGGTATCGCGTACGTGAGCGACGCGGGCAACACGAACGGCCATCAAAGCGCCTGGCAGGCGAAAAACGGCGACATCAACATCAGCCGCTGGGCCTTGACCGGCAACGAGCCGCTCAGCAGCGATCTCAGCGCGATCTTCACGCTCACCAACGGCTTTTCCGTGATGAACGGCAACGCGGCGCAACAAGGGCGCCTGTTCGGCTTCCAGGCGTGGATGGGGCTATCGTCGCAGCGCGCGGGCACGCTCACGATGGGACGCCAGTTCGACGAAGTCGTGCAGTTCGTCGAACCGTTCTCGCTCGGCGGAACCTCGTATGGCGGCGCGGGCTTCGCGCACGTCTACGACAACGACAATCTCGACAACTACACCCGCATCAACAATTCGGTCAAATACGTCACGCCGGTGCTGGGCAACCTGAAACTCGGCGCGCTGTACGGGTTCTCGAACGCAGCGGGCGGCTTCGCGAACAACCGCGCGTACAGCTTCGGCTTCTCGTATCAGTACGGCAATCTCGACACCGGCGCGGGCTACTTCCAGCTGGACCGCGCCTCGAACCTCGCAACGGCCAACACCGATGGCGCCGTGCCCGCCGGCGCGCCCTTCAATGCCGAGCGGCAGCGCACGTGGGCCGCAGGCGGCCTTTACCATTTCGGCTCCGGCGCGGCAGGCCTCATCTTCAGCGAAACGCGGCTCGACAACGCCACCTCGATCAACAACGTGGCCGACACCGCCATCAGCCTGCCGGGCGATGACGTGCGCTTCGACAACGTCGAAGTGAATATCCGCTATTACGTGACGCCGAACTGGAACCTCTCCGCGGGCTACACCTTCACGCTAGGCCGCTTCGCCACGCCAACCGGCGTGCGCTATCCGAAATGGCACCAGGCGGGCATCGTGTCCACGTATTTCCTCTCGCCGCGCACCGACGTCTATGTCGAGACGATCTATCAACGCGCGAACCAGCTCGAAGGCACCGGCATTCAAGGCGCACAGATCTCGAACTTCTCGCGTGCGTCAGGCGCGAACCAGCTCGTCGCGGCCGTGGGCCTGCGGCATCGTTTCTAGCGGCACGGGGGCTGCATGGGAAAAATTCACGACACGTCCGCCGACGCTTCATGCGGCTCGATCAAGGGCGTATGCGCGAGCGGCTCGCGTGTCAGTTTTTCCAGCAGCGCCATGTCGCGAGCGATCACCTCGGGCAGATGGGCGCGCAAGAACTCCACCCAGGTCTTCGTCTTCGCATCGACGAACTTGCGCGACGGATACAGCGCATACACGTTGACCTTCTGGAGAATGTGCTGCGGCAGCACGCGCACGAGCGTGCCGTTGCGCAGCCCGTCGATGGCCGCATAAACGGGCAGCATGCCGATGCCCATGCCCTCGCGAATCGCCACCGCGAGCGATTCCGCGATATTCACCTGCACCGGGCCGTCCACGTGCATGGCCACGCTGCCCTCCGGGCCTTCGAGCGTCCATTCGTGCACGGGCGAGGTCGGCGTCTTGAGGATCAGGCAGTCGTGATGCGCGAGATCGGCGGGCGTGTGCGGCGCGCCGTGGGTACGCACATAGCCCGGCGACGCGCACAGGACGCTGCACGACGCCCCCAGTTGATGCGATACGAGATCTGAGTTCGGCAGCGAAGTGGCCGTCACCACCGACACATCGCTGCTGCCCTCGAACAAATCGGCCATGCGCTGCGAGAGCGTGAGCTCGATCGTCACCTCGGGATGCAACGCGCGGTACTTCGAGATCGCGGGCAGCACGTACTGTTGCCCGATGCTCGCGAAGCTGTGCAGACGCAACGCGCCCGCCGGACGTTCATGCGCGCCGCTGGCTTCCTCCTCGGCGCTGCCGAGATCCGCGAGAATCTGCTTGCAGCGCTTCAGATAAAGCTCGCCGGCGGGCGTGAGCGCGAGGCGCCGCGTGGAGCGGTTGAGCAGGCGCGTGCGCAGATGCGCCTCCAGTTCGGAGAGCGCGCGCGACATGGCGCCCGTGGTCGAATCGAGCGAGTGGGCCGCGGCGGTGAAACTGCCGGCCTCGACGATGCGGACGAACACCCGCATGTTTTGTAACGTATCCATCGTGCAAGATCAGGCAAAGTCAGGCAGGCTCGGTAAGCGCTTGCGAAGGCGCGCGCACGGTCTGATCGGCGCGCATGCTGCCGCGCTCGCGATAGCGCGCGTGCCACGCGAGCGCTTCCTCGATCAGATGAGGCGTGTGGCCGCCGCGCGCGGCCGCCTTCGTCACGTAGTCACGCAGCACGTCACGGTACGACGGGTCCGCGCAATGCGCGATGATCTGCTGCGCGCGCTCGCGCGGCGCGAGGCCGCGCAGGTCCGCCAGCCCGTGCTCGGTGACGATGACGTCCACATCCTGGCCGATATGATCGACGTGCGACACCATCGGGACGATGCTCGAAATGTCGCCGTCCTTCGCCAGCGACTTCGTCACGAACACGGACAGATACGCATTGCGCGCGAAATCGCCCGAGCCGCCGATGCCGTTCATCATGTGCGTGCCGCCCACGTGCGTCGAGTTCACGTTGCCGTAAATGTCGCATTCGAGCGCGGTGTTCACCGCAATGACGCCCAGCCGCCGAATGACCTCGGGATGGTTGCTGACCTCTTGCGGCCGCAGCAGGACGCGCGAGCGGTAGCGCTCCAGGCCCTCGAAAAAGCGCTTCTGATATTCACTCGACAGCATGATCGCGGAGGCACAGGCGAAATCGACACAGCCCGTGTCGATGAGTTCGATGGCGCCGTCCTGAAGCACCTCCGAATACATGCGCAAACCGCGAAAGTCCGAATCGACGAGCCCGTGCAGCACCGCGTTGGCGATGGAGCCCACGCCCGCCTGAAGCGGCCGCAACGAGGGGCCGAGCCGGCCCGCGCGCACTTCGTTGGCGAGAAAGCCGCTCAGGTGCCCGGCGATCTGCGTGGTGTCCGAATCCGGCGGCAGCACCTTGTTGGGGCTGTCGCCCTTGCGCGTGACGACGATCGCCGCAATCTTTTGCGGGTCCAGCGGAATAAAGGGAAGACCGATGCGCTGCGCGGCGCTGGTCAGCGCAAGCGGCTCGCGATCGGGACGCGCGCGCGGCACATAAACGTCGTGCAGCCCTTCGAGCCCGAGCGGCATCTCCAGGTTGATCTCGACGATCACCTGCTTCGCGAGCGCCGCGAACACGGCCGAATTGCCGACCGACATCGTCGGCACGATACCGGCCTCGCCCACCGCCACCGCTTCGATCACGGCCACGTCGACCGCGCCGAGGTGGCCGTCGCGCAACTGCTCCGCCATTTCGGAAAGATGGAGGTCGATGAACATCGCCTCGCCCGCGTTGATCTGCTTGCGCAGGGTGCGGTCCGACTGAAACGGCATGCGCCGCTCGATGGCGCCCGCTTCGGCGAGCACGCCGTCCACTTCGTGGCCCACCGACGCGCCCGTCATCAGCGTAATCCGTAAGGAGTGCTTGCGGGCGCGCTCGGCCAGCGCCAGCGGAACCGCCTTGCAGTCACCGGCGGCGCCAAAGCCGCTCATGCCGACGGTCATGCCGTCATGAATCAGCGACGCGGCCTCGTCCGCCGTCACGATCCTGTCGCGCAACGGCGCCAGGCGAATCCGCTCCTCAAGCACTTCTGTCTCCTTTGGTATGCCACTGTCCGCCGGTTTGCCGCCCATCCGTACGATGAATGACGCCTATCCGACTCCAGATGTCATCAAGTTTAATGAAGATTCTTCGATGCATAACGTGATTTAATGTCATGAAATCCAGTCGTTTTTTTCATGCCTTCCGCCGTCTCTTTCTCCTTACGACGATGCCCATCGATGTCCGCGCGCTGCGCTACTTTGTCGAAACCGTTCAACTGGGCAGCTTCACCCAGGCCGCGGCCGCCGTGTTTGTCACCCAGTCGACAATCAGCAAGATGGTGCGGCAGCTCGAAGACGAAGTCGGGCAACCGCTGCTGATCCGCGACGGCCGCCAGGTGCAGCTCACCGACGTCGGGCGCGTGGTCTATGAGCGCGGCTTGCAGGCGCTTTCGGTGATCCGCGAACTGCAAACGGAAGTCGCCGACGTCGCGCAGCTCGGCCGGGGCCAGCTCACGGTGGGCATGCCGCCAATGGGCAACCTGTTCTTCCCGGCCGCCGTTCGCGCCTTTCAGCAGCGTTACCCCAAGCTCGAACTGCGGCTCGCCGAACATGGCGGGCAATTGCTCGAACAGAAAGTCATCGACGGCGAACTGGAAGTCGGCGCCACCGTGCTGTTGCCGGGCGCGAGCCAAGAGAAGCTCGCGACCCGCGTGATCGCGCGCTACACGATCTGGGCCGTGGGGCCGCGCGAGGCGCCGTGGGCGGGACGGCGCACCGTGAAGCTCGCCGCGCTCAAGGACCAGCCGCTGATCCTGCTGGACGACGCCTTTGCCCTGACCCGCCGCCTGCGTGCGGCATTTCAGGACGCCGGGATCGAGCCGCACGTCGTGGCCAGAAGCGGGCACTGGGACTTTCTTGCGGCGATGGCGGCGGCGGGGCTCGGCACCACGTTCCTGCCCGAACCGTTTCTCGCGCACCTCGATGTCAGCAATCTCGCGCTGGCGCGCGTGACGGAGCCCGCGCTCGACTGGACGCTCACGCACATCTGGTCGCCGGATCGTTACATGTCGCATGCCGCGCGCGCCTGGCTCGCCTTGTGCGGCGAGGTGCTGGGCAAGCAGGCGCGCGTGGGCGTGCTCTAAGCATGCGTGGGCGTGTTCCGGGCATGCGCCGCGCCGGTCCATGCGAAAATCAGCGACTCAACGTCGCCAGGAGCGAGCGCACATGAGGTCGGGAATCGCGTGAAAAGGGGCTTCATTCCAACGGCGGAGCAAGAGGCCGTGATCGAGGCGGCGCGTGGCGCGGGCGACCTCAAGATCAAGGCGTTCGCGGGCGCGGGCAAAACCTCCACGCTCCAGCTCGTGGCCGAGCAATTCGGCGAGCGGCGCGGCATGTACCTCGCGTTCAACCGCGAAATCGCGGCCAGCGCGGCGCGGCGCTTTCCCGCTCACGTCGATTCACGCACGATGCATTCGCTGGCGTGGGCCGGCGTCGATGCCTCGCTCAGAAACCGCATGAGCCTCCAGGGCGAGCCGCCGCACGAACTTGCCGCGCGCTACGGACTGGGCGCGCTGGAAGTGCGCACGGTGACGGGCAAGGCCGTCGAGATCGCGCCGTTCGAGATCGGGCGCATGATTGCCGAGGCGCGCGACAGGTTCTGCCGCTCCGCCGATCTGCGGCCCGCGTTGCCGCATATCGTCGTCGACGACAAGATCGACGAGGCGGTGGCCGCGCAACTGCGCGCGTGGCTGCTGCCCTATGTCGGGCGCATGTGGGAAGAAGGCGCGGCTACCCGCACGAGTAGCGCGAGCGGCGCCATCTCGCCGGACGTGCTGCTGAAGCGCTGGGCGCTCTCGGAGCCGCGCGTCGAGGCGGATTTCATCCTGTTCGACGAAGCCCAGGACAGCGACGGCGTGATGCTCTCGGTCCTCGGCCGCCAGCGCCACGCGCAGATCATCTACGTGGGCGACCCTTACCAGCAAATTTACGAGTGGCGAGGCGCGGTCAATGCGATGGAGCAGATCCACGCGCCCGAGCGCGCGCTCACGGAGTCGTTCCGCTTTGGCGCGACCTTCGCGGCGCTCGCGAGCCGCCTGCTCGCGCTGCTGGGGGAGCGCACGCCCATACGGGGACAGGATGCGATCGGCTCGATCATGGTGGAAGATCCCGCGCTCGCGCCCCCGGTGGACGCGATCCTGTGCCGCAAGAACGTCACGGCGATCTGGCAGTTCGCGGCGGGACTGGAGGCGGGAGAGCGGCCCGCGATCCGCATGAGCCCTGCCGAGATCCTGGCCTACGCCGAAGGCGCGGAACGCCTGCTGGCCGGCCAGCGCGCCTTCCGCCCGGCCGCGTTTTCGCTGTTCGAAACGTGGAGCGACGCCCAGGCGTTCGCGCGCAGCGCGTTTGGCCAGGACCTTCTGCCGCTCGTGCGCATCGTCGACGAGCTGGGCACCGGCTATCTGCGGGCGCTCGCGCAGCGCTCGGCGCAAGCGGACGCCGCCGATTACGTGATCTCGACCGTCCACCGCGCCAAGGGCCTCGAATGGAAGCGCGTCAAGGTCGCCGACGATTTCCGGCTGCGCGGCCCCGACGGCAACCCCATGCCCGAAGACGACGAACTGCGCCTGCTCTACGTCGCGCTCACGCGTGCGCAGCATGTCCTCGATATCTCCGGCCTGCGCGACGAGTTGTTGCGGCTTTTCAGCCTCCGGCGCCAGTAGCGAATCGAATACGCAGGCTGCGCTCGCGCGAGAGGATCGTCCTATTCGCGCGGCTGCGATCCTGTCAAAGTGGGCATCCAATCCCGATCAAGGAGCCCGCCGTGTCCGGTCAGCCCGCGTTCCCGAGTCTTGTCTGCGAGACCTTTTCCGAATCCGACGTTGAGGGCGCGCACGCGCTTTCGCTGCAATTCGGCTGGCCGCATACCCGCGAGGATTGGCGCTTCGCCGCCGCAACGGGGCGCGGCTTCGTGGTTCGCGAAAGCGGCACGGTCATCGGTACGGCGCTGTGCTGGCCCTGGGGCGAGGGCGGCGCCACGCTCGGGCTCGTCGTCGTCGCGGCCAGCCAGCAGGGGCGCGGCATCGGCCGCATGCTCATGGAGCGCCTGCTCGACGCGCTCGGCCCGCGCATGACCGTGCTGCACGCCACGCAGGCCGGCCAGCCGCTCTATGAAAAGCTCGGCTTCCGCAAGGTCGGCCTGCTGCACCAGTATCAAGCCACAGGCTTTGCCGCGCCGTTCGTCGAGCCGCCGCCAGGCGAGCGCCTGCGTCCGCTCGAAGCGGGCGACACGCCGCGCCTGATCGAACTCGCGACACGCGCAAGCGGGCTCGATCGCAGCGCGTTGCTGCCGCCGCTGCTCGATATGTCGCAAGGCGTGGCGCTGGTCAAAGGAGATACCGTGGTCGGCTTTGCGCTCCTGCGCCCGTTCGGCCGGGGTCATGCGATCGGTCCGGTGCCCGTGGTCGCCGACGACGGCCTGCACAGGCAGCGCGCGCAGGCGCTGATCGCCAACCGCCTCGCGGCCAACGCGGGCGCTTTCACGCGCCTCGACACGCCCGACGAGCAGGGCCTCGGCCCCTGGCTCGAATCGGTCGGACTCGCGCGCGTCGACACGGTCGTGAAGATGGCGCGCAACGGCGAGCCCGCGCGCGACCCCGCCACGCTGCAATACGCCATCGTCACGCAGGCGCTCGGCTAAGCCGCCGGGCTCCTCCGCCTCGCCAATCAAAGGCACGCCATCATGACGCTCCTCTACAAGGCCGACCCCGAGCGCGGCAAGCAATGGGCGCAGCTCTTCGCGCACAAGGCCCCCGAGATCGGCTTTCGCCTCTGGCCCGATACCGGCGACCTCGCGGCCGTGCGCTACCTCGCGGCCTGGCAGCCCCCCGAGGACCCCGCGCGCACGCTGCCCAATCTCGAAGTGATCTTCTCGGTGGGCGCGGGCATCGATCAGTTCGATCTTTCCGGCGTGCCGGAGCACGTGGCGGTCGTGCGCATGATCGAGCCGGGCATTGTCGAAGGCATGGTCGAGTATGTGACCCAGGCGGTCCTGACCATTCACCGCGATCTGTTCGAATATGCCGGGCAGCAGCGGCAGCGCGTGTGGCGCGCGCTGCCCGTGCGCGCCGCCGCGTCGCGCCGCGTTGGTGTGCTCGGCCTCGGCATGCTGGGCGGCGCGGTGCTCGAACGCTTGCGCCTTTTCGGCTTTGCCTGCGCGGGCTGGAGCCGCTCGCCACGCACCTTGCCGGGTGTGGAGTGCTACGCGGGCGCGCAAGCGCTGGACGCCTTCCTCGCGCGCACCGATATCCTCATCTGCCTGCTGCCGCTCACCGAGGCGACGCGCGGCCTGCTCGACGCCGCGCTGTTCGCGAAGCTGCCGCCGGGCGCGTCGTTCATCAACGTCGGGCGCGGGCCGCAACTGGACCAGCAGGCGCTCATCGACGCGCTCGACAGCGGCCACTTGCGCCATGCGATTCTCGACGTCGCGGACCCCGAGCCGCTGCCGCCCGAACACGCGTTCTGGACCCATCCGTGCGTGCGCTTGACGCCGCATATCGCCAGCGCCACGCGGCCCGAAACCGCCGTCGACGTCGTGCTCGACAACATTCGCCGCCACCGCGCGGGCATGCCGATGCTCGGCCTCATCGACCGCACGCGCGGTTATTGAGCGTGACCGGGGCGCAGCAGAATATGCTGCGCGCGCCGATCAAAACGCCACAAACACGCTATTTCGCGAATTATTTGGCGAAGCGTCCACCGGCGGCGGCCCGGTAGCATGGAACGGTGAATCAACGGCGTAACGACGAACAAGCGACGGACAAGCGACGGACAAGCAACCGCCAGCCAACCGCCAAGCGCCGCACTCCTCTGACTTTTCAGCCGGGAACCGAACCATGCCGAACCGCCATCTCATCGAAGCCGACCGCAAGCATCTGATCCACCCCGTCGTGAACTACCGCGCGCACGAGAAGCGCGGCGTGACCGTGCTCGAATCCGCCCAGGGCGTGTTCCTGCGCGACGCCGATGGCCGCGAACTGCTCGACGCATTCTCGGGCCTGTGGTGCGTGAACACGGGCTACGGCCATCAAAGCATCGTCGAAGCCGCCACGCGCCAGATGTCGCGCCTGCCCTACGCAACGGGCTATTTCCACTTCGGCTCGGAGCCCGCCATCGAACTGGCCGCGCAACTCGTGGAACGCGCGCCCGCTTCGCTGCAACACGTGTACTTCACGCTGGGCGGTTCGGACGCCGTGGATTCGGCGCTGCGCTTCATTACGCACTACTACAACGCAACGGGCCGCCCCGCGAAGAAGCATGTGATCGCGCAGGAGCGCGGCTATCACGGCTCGTCGGCGGTCGGTGCGGGCCTCACGGCCTTGCCCGCGTTTCATCGACACTTCGACTTGCCGCTCGCCACGCAGCATCACATTCCCTCGCCTTACGCCTATCGCAGCGAGCATGCGGACGATGCCGCGCTCATCGCCGCCTCGGTCGCCGCGCTCGAAGCGAAGGTCGCCGCACTGGGCGCCGATCATGTCGCCGCGTTTTTCTGCGAGCCGATCCAGGGTTCGGGCGGCGTGATCGTGCCGCCCGTCGGTTGGCTGAAAGCCATGCGCGAAGCGTGCCGCAAGCTCGACATCCTGTTCGTCGCCGACGAAGTCATCACGGGCTTCGGCCGCACGGGACCGCTGTTCGCATGCCAGGCGGAAGACGTCGAGCCGGACCTGATGACCGTCGCCAAGGGCCTCACGGCGGGCTACGCGCCGATGGGCGCCGTGCTGATGTCGGACGCCGTCTATCAAGGCATTGCCGATGGCGACGCCGCCGCCGTGGTCGGCCACGGTCATACGTATTCGGCGCATCCGGTGAGCGCGGCCATCGGCCTCGAAGTCATGCGTCTCTATCACGAAGGCGGCCTGCTCGCGAACGGCGTGGCGCGCGCGCCGCGCTTCGCGCAGGGGCTCGATGCGCTGCTCGATCACCCGCTCGTGGGCGATTCGCGTCATCGCGGCCTGCTCGGCGCGCTCGAACTCGTCGCCGACAAGGACAGCAAGCAGCGCTTCGATACCTCGCTCGGCCTGCCCGATCGCATCGCGGCCGCCGCATACGGCAACGGCCTTGTTTTCCGCGCGTTCGGCGACAACATTCTCGGCTTCGCGCCCGCGCTCTCGTTCACCGAAAGCGAGTTCGACCTGCTGTTCGAACGCCTCGAAAAAACGCTCGACGACGTGCTCGCGCAGCCCGAGGTCCGCGCGGCATTAAAGGCCGGCAATGGGGTCAGCGCCCGTGTCGCCGCGTGATAACATCACTCGAACCTTCGACATGCAGGGCCGCCCCCATCACGATGAGCAACGACTGCAAGCTGGACCGAATCGACCTGCGCATCCTCTCGCAACTCCAGAAGCGGGGGCGCATCACGAATGTCGAACTGGCCGACGCAGTCGGGCTGTCGCCCAGCCCCTGCCTGATCCGCGTGAAACGTCTGGAGAAGGCGGGGTTCATCGTCGGCTACGGCGCGCAGATTCAGCTCGAAAAGCTGGGCGACGTGCAGATGGTGTTCACCGAGGTCACGCTCGCCGACCATCGCCGCGAGGACTTCATCAAGTTCGAGAAAGCGATACGCGAGGTGGACGAGGTGGTCGAGTGCCATCTCGCGAGCGGCGGCTACGACTATCTGCTGAAGTTCGTCGCGCGCAGCGTGAGCCACTATCAGAGCATCGTGGAAGGGCTGCTGGAGCGCGACATCGGCATCGAGAAGTACTTCAGCTACGTCATCATCAAGACAGCGTTCGTCAAGACGCACTATCCGCTCGAAACGCTGTTCTCGCAGAACCTGCATTCCTGAGCATGGGCGACGGACGTGAGGCACGTGCCTCGCGCGCCTGCGTCCCGCCTCCATTTTCTCGCCCACGCTTCGCGCTGAAACCTCCTTCCGGTTTCGGCGCAGTCGTCGTGCGCGCTCACTCCCTCGCATCGATCCAACGTCTTCCGCACGGGCGGAAAGGAATCGGCATATGACTACGCGTTATCCCTTGAGCGCATTGATGCGCAGCGACAATTTCATCGACGGGCAATGGATGAGCGCCGCCTCGGGCGCGCGCTTCGCCGTGACCGATCCCGCCACCGGCAACACGATTGCCGAAGTCGCCGACAGCGACGCGCACGACGCACGCGCCGCCACCGACGCGGCCGCCCGCGCGTTTCCCGCGTGGCGCGACACGCTGCCCGCCGAACGCGCCGCGGTGCTGCGCCGCTGGCACGCGCTGATCGTCGCGAACGCCGACGAACTCGGTCAACTGATCTCGCTCGAACAAGGCAAGCCCCTGCACGAAGGACGCGGCGAAGCGATGTATGGCGCGTCGTACGTCGCCTGGTTCGCCGATGAAGCCACGCGCATCTACGGCGACCTCATCCCGCAGCAGCAGCGCGGCAAGCGCATGAGCGCGGTGAAGGAGCCCGTTGGCGTGGTCGCGGCGATCACGCCCTGGAACTTCCCGCTCGCGATGATCGCGCGCAAGATCGCACCGGCGCTGGCCGCCGGTTGCACCGTGGTCGGCAAGCCCGCCGAGGACACGCCGCTCACGGCGCTTGCGCTCGTCATGCTCGCGCACGAAGCGGGCGTGCCGCCCGGCGTGCTGAACCTCATCTGCGCGTCGCGCGAGCGTGGCGTGAGCGCCGTCGCCGACTGGCTCGCCGACAGCCGCGTGCGCAAGATCACGTTCACCGGCTCGACGCCGGTGGGCAAGCATCTCGCGAGGGAATCGGCCGGCACGTTGAAGAAGCTCTCGCTCGAACTGGGCGGCAACGCACCGTTCATCGTGTTCGACGACGCCGATCTCGACGCCGCCGTGGAAGGCCTCATGGCCGCGAAGTTCCGCAACGGCGGGCAGACCTGCGTGTGCCCGAATCGCGTGTACGTGCAGTCGGGCGTGTTCGAGCGCTTCGCCGACAAGCTCGCCACGCGCGTGGCGGCCCTGAAAGTCGCGCCCGCGACCGACCCCGCCGCGCAGATCGGCCCGATGATCAACGCGCGCGCGGTGGAAAAGATCGCGCGCCACGTGGACGACGCCGTGACCCGTGGCGCACGCGTGCTCACGGGCGGCAAGCGCCTCGCCGAACTCGGCCCGAACTGGTACGCGCCCACCGTGCTCGCGGGCGCGACTGCCGACATGCAGCTAAGCTGCGAAGAGACCTTCGGCCCCGTGGTGCCGCTGTTCCGCTTCGACGACGAAGCCGAGGCGATTCACGCCGCCAACGACACGCCCTACGGCCTCGCCTCGTACTTCTACAGCCAGGACGTGCGCCGCATCGACCGCGTGGCGCGGCAGCTAGAAGCGGGCATCGTCGGCATCAACGAAGGCGCGCTCGCCAGCGAGGCGGCGCCCTTCGGCGGCGTGAAGGAATCGGGCTATGGCCGCGAAGGCTCGAAGTACGGGCTCGACGATTACCTCTCCATCAAATACCTCTGCCAGGGAGGGCTCGCATGAGCACCTATCCGATCGAAGTCGCGTTTCCCGACATCGCCGCGCACGAGCGCAGCGAAACGGGCATCCCCTATGTTCATACGTTCGATTCGGGCGTAGCGGGCCCGCATGTGATGATCAACGCGCTCACGCACGGCAACGAGGTGTGCGGCGCGATCGTCGTGGATGCGCTGTTGCGCGCGCGGCTGCGGCCGCGGCGCGGCAAGCTCACGCTCGCGTTCGCCAACGTCGAGGCGTATCGCCGCTTCGACCCGCAGCACCCCGACGCCGCGCGTTTCGTCGATCAGGACTTCAACCGCGTATGGACCGCGCAGGCGCTCGACGACCTCGTGCGCGATTCGAGCGAGCTGCGCCGCGCCCGCGCGATGCGCCCTGTGATCGACGACGTCGATCTGCTGCTCGACCTGCATTCGATGCATGAGAAGTGCATGCCGCTCATTGTCGCGGGACCGCTTGCCAAGGGCGTCGAACTCTCCGCGCGGCTCGGCGCGCCCGCCACCGTGATCTGCGACGAAGGCCATCCCGAAGGGCGGCGCATGCGCGATTACGAAGGCTTCGGCGACGCGGCGAGCGCGAAGAACGCCTTGTTGATCGAGTGCGGACAGCACTGGGAAGCGAGCGCCGTGACCGTGGCGCGCGATGTGAGCGCGCGCTTTTTGCGGCTCTCGGGCGTGGTGGACGCAGCGGATCTGCCTGCGGACTGGCTGCAACCGCTGCCGGCTGAAATGCGCGTGGTGCGCGTCACGGAACCTGTCGTGGCGAAGAGCATGGACTTCCGCTTCGCGGGCGACTACACGGGACTCGAAGTGTTCCCCAAAGCGGGCGCGGTGATCGGCTGGTCCGACGGCGAGCCGGTTCTCACGCCCTACGACGACTGCATTCTCGTGATGCCTTCGCTGCGCCAGTTGCGTCCCGGCGTGACCGTGGTCCGTCTCGGCAAGATCGAGCAGCGCATTGTGCAACCGGGTTGAGCCCCACCCCCTTTAATCAGGTTAGCTAACGAATCATGAAAGTTCAGCAGATCGCGCAAAGCGCCAACGTGCAGGCACTGGAAGACTGGGGCACGGCGGGCACACCCGGCGCGCAGACGATACGCGTTTTCGGCGTGCAAAAGGTGATTCCGGGCACGGAGTCCGTCGATACCGGCCTCTTCGAATGCACCAGCGGCACCTATCGCCGTTCGGTGAAGGAAGCGGAAGTCATGCACATCCTGAGCGGCTGCGGGCGCTTCACGCCCGACGGCGAGGCAACCGTGCATTTTCGCGGCGGCGACACGCTCTTTTTCGCGGCGAACACGGAAGGCACGTGGGAAGTCGACGAAACCATGCGCAAGGTCTACGTCATTCTGTAACGCAAGACGCAAGCGGGGAGCGCTCAAGCGGCTTCGAGCGCCCTCGCCTGCTGAAGAAAGGCGCTCGGCGTCACGCCGCAAAAGCGCTTGAAATGACGCGCCAGATGGCTCTGATCGAAAAAGCCCACCTGGGTCGCGACCACGGCGCCCGGCACGCCCGCCAGCAGCAAGAGTTGCGCGCGGCGCACGCGCACTTCGCACAGGTACTTGTACGGCGAGAGACCCACCTGCTGACGAAACACGGTGGCGAACCGCGAGACGCTGAGCGCCGACACCTCGGCGAGTTCGGCGAGGCTCACGGACTTGTCGAAGTTCTCTTCGATATAGGCCAGCGCGTCGCGCAGCGGTGTGACCGGGGCGTTGAAGGTCTGCATCGTCAAGCCTCGCTGGCGGTCGATGCCGTCGATACGCTCGCGCAAAGCTCGGAACCGGCGCGCGCCGCGTGTGCGAAACGCGCGATCGAAAACGGGTCGAGCGGCATGTCGGTGGCGCCCGAGTCGAGCAGTTCCGCGAGCGTCTCGCCCACGCCCGGCCCGATCTGGAAGCCCGAGCCGCTGAAGCCGAACGCGTAGAAGAGGCCGTCCGTCGTCGAACTGGGACCGATCACCGGCTCCGAGTCCGGCAAGTAGCTCTCCACGCCGCTCCATACGCGGATCACATGCAACGGCGCGAGCGCGGGGACGAGGCGGCGGAACTGCGCGATCTGCTGCACGGTGTTGCCGGGCAGCACGCCGGCGCGGCGCGTTTGCGCATCGGCGGGGCCCGCGGGGCCGCCGCCCAGCACGAGGTTGCCGCGCGGAATCTGCCGGAAGTACACGCTCTCTTCCTTCACCGACGTATAGACGCCCATGGAATGCATGAAGCGGTAAGGCACGGGCTCGGTCACGGCCATTTGCGGCCCGCGCGCGACGAGCGGCACCGGCTCGCCGAATTGCCCGGAAAGCGCGCCCGCCCAGGCGCCCGCGCAGATGAGCAGTTGCTCCGCGCGCCACACCTCACCTGTGGCGCTCTCCACGCGAAAACCACCCGCTTCCTTTTCCACGCGCACGATCTCGGTGTTCTCCACGAGATGCGCGCCGAGCCGCGCGGCCGCGCGCCCGAAAGCCGGTGCTGCGAGACGCGGATTGGCGTGCCCGTCGCGCGGCGAGATCGAGGCGGCCAGCACATCGCGGCCAAGGAACGGAAAGCGCTTGAACATCGCCGCGCCTTCGAGCACTTCGAGATCGAGCCCGTGCTCGCGCGCCTGCCCGGCGTAGCGATGAAAGTATTCGGCGTCGTGCGCGTGATAGCACACACGCGTATGGCCCGAAGGCAGGAACTCCACGTCCTCGCCCAGCAGCGACTGCGCGCGATACCAGATATCGAGCGCGCGATTGGACATGGCGAGCTGCGAAAGCGCGCGGCCCTGGCGGCGCACGCCGCCGAAGTTCACGCCGCTCGCCTGCTGGCCCGTGAGCCCGCGTTCGATCAGGATAACTGAGCGCTGGCGGCGGCGCAGGAAGAACGCCGTCGACGTTCCGATGATGCCGCCTCCAATCACGATCACATCGGCGCGATCCGTCATTCGCTGAACTCCTTGGCGCAGCACGCGCCGTGCTGCGTTTGCGCGGCGAGGGCCGCATGCGCTTCGTCGATCCCGTTCGCGGCGGCGCTCAAGGTCATCGTGAGCGGCTTCACCGGCGCTTGCCCGCGCAGGCGGCCCACGGCTTCGAGCGGCACGCGCGCCTCGGCGGCGATCACTTCGGCGCCTGCATGCGCACAGAAGCGGCCCTGGCAGCGCCCCATGCCCACGCGTGAAAATGCCTTCGCGCGGTTCGCTTCGGTTGCGCCCGTTTCGCGCACCACGCGGCGCAATTCGCCCGCCGTGATGGACTCGCAGCGGCACACCACGGTGTCGTCGGGCAGCGCCGCCGCAAAATGCGCAGGCCACGGAAACGCCTTGCGCAAGCCTTGGGCGAAGCGCGTGTAGCGCGCGAGTTCGACGCGCAGTCTCGCCGCTTCGGCGAGCGTCGCCGATGACAAAACCACGCCCGCGTCCTGCAACGCGGCCAGCGCGGCGAGACGCCCCGCGCGCTCGGCGGCGTCGGCGCCGCGCACGCGCACGCCGTCGCCGGCCAGATACACGCCCGCCACGCCGCTGCGGCCGTCGTGATCGACGTCGGGCAGCCATTGCCGCGCGGCGGCGTCGAAGCGAAACGCACAGCCCGCGAGATCGGCGATTTGCGTTTCGGAGCGCAGGTGGTAGCCCAGTGCGACCGCATCGCACGCCACGCGCTGCTCGCGGCCGTCGGCGAGCGTCACCCGCACCGCGTCCACGCCGTGCTCCGGCGTGCCTTCGATGGCGAGCGGCGTGACGCCGCGATGCACCGGCACGCCCGCGCGGCGCAGCGTGCGCAAAAGCGCCATGCCCTTGCGCAACGCGGCGGGCACTTGCAGCAGATCGGGCAGCGCGCGCACGCGCTGGCCGAACGTGGAGGTGTCGAGCACCGCGCTCACCGTCGCGCCCGCCTTCACGTATTGCGCGGCGACGAGGTACAGCAGCGGGCCCGTGCCCATCATGACGGTGCGCGCGCCAATGGCGCAGCCCTGCGACTTCAGCGCCACCTGCGCGCCGCCCAGGCTGTACGCGCCCGCCAGCTGCCAGCCGGGCACGGGCATGAGCCGGTCGGTCGCGCCGCTACAAACGATCAGCGCGTCGAAGGCCACTTCCTCGTAGCGCGCGCCGCTCGCCAGATGCACGGACTGCGGCCCGACGTTCCAGACCAGCGTGTCGGGCCGGTAGTCGATCTGCGGGCGCAGCGCGTCGAAGTCGCGGTGCAGGGCCGCCGCACGCGCGGCCTCGGTGCCGTAGAGCGTTTCGTAGCCGCGCTTGAACCCTTCAGGCTGGCGGCGGTAGATTTGCCCGCCGTCGCGCCGGCCTTCGTCGACGACGACCGGGCGCAGCCCGGCGCTCACCAGCGCCTGCGCCGCGCGCACGCCCGCGGGCCCCGCGCCGATCACGACCACCTTCAGTTGCGCGCGCGCGGCCATACGCCCTCCCCGGCAAGCGCGTTGCGCGTGACGATCGACATGCCGGGCGCGGCGGGCGTCGTGCAGGCGCGCAGCCGCTCGCCCTGCGCGGTCCACACCCAGCAGTCCTGGCAAGCGCCCATCAGGCAGAAACCGGCGCGCCGCCCTTCGTCGAACTCGCAGTCGCGCAGCGCGTCCTGGGTGGCGAGCAGCGCGACCATCAGCGTGTCGCCTTCGGCGGCCTGGGCCACGCGGCCATCGATCTCGATGTCGAAGGTCGGGCGGCCCGCTTCCGCGACTCTCACGAAGCGCGCGTTCATGCGGCGGCCCTCTTCGTCGATTGAGTCGATTGAGTGGCTTGCGCGACCTGAGCGACCTGAGCAGCCTGTGCCGTCTGCAAGCGCTCCAGTTCCGCCGTCGTGTGATGGCAAAGAATCTGCGCACCGCCCGGCAGGCGCTTCATCGCGGGCGCGCTCACGTTGCACGCGCCATCGATACGCACGGGGCAACGCGCGCGAAACGCGCACAGCTCGCGCACCTCGGCCGACGCCCCGAGCGGCGGCAGCGCCGCGCCCGCCACGGCGCGCCGCGCGTCGAGCCAGCCCGGCTGCAACGCCGGAACCGAATCGACCAGCAGGCCCGTGTAGGGGTGATAAGGCGGCGCCTCCAGCACGTCGCGCTGGCCCGCCTCGACGCACTGGCCGCCGTACAGCACGACCACGTCGTCGCAAATCGCGCGCACCGTGGAAATATCGTGGCTGATGAACATGTACGAGATGCCCAGCTCGCGGCGCAATTCGCCGAGCAGGTCGAGAATCGCCGCGCCGACCACGGTGTCGAGCGCGGACGTCACCTCGTCGCACAGAATCAACGCCGGTTCCGCCGCGAGTGCGCGGGCCAGGTTCACGCGCTGCTTCTGGCCGCCCGAGAGACCGCCCGGCTGACGCTTCGCAATCGAGGCGGGCAGCTTCACGAGATCGAGCAGTTCGAGCATGCGCTTTTTCGCCGCCGCGCCGCGCAGGCCGTGATAGAAGCACATGGGCCGCGCGAGGATGTCGGCGATCGTGCGGCTCGGGTTGAGCGCCGTGTCGGCGTTCTGGAACACGATCTGGATGCGGCGGTACTGGTCGGGCGTGCGCGCCGATAGCGTGGCGGGCAGCGGCACGCCGTCGAGCAGCACTTCGCCGCGCGCGCGTTCCACGAGCCCCGCCACCACGCGCGCGAGCGTCGTCTTGCCCGAACCCGATTCGCCGATCACGCCCAGCGCGCTGCCGCGCGCAATGCGCAGGCTCACGTCCTCCAGCACGCGCGCGGCGGGCACGCCGTTCGCATCCACGCGGCCGTAGCCCGCGATCAGGTTGCGCACTTCGAGCAGCGGCACTTCGGCGGCCGGGGGCGCGGCGGGCGGACCGGGGTCGGGGTGGCGGCGCGCCGCCAGCAGCGCGCGCGTGTAGTCGTCCTCAGGCGCGTCGAGCACCTGGAGCGTCGTGCCGTTCTCGCGCACCGTGCCATTGTTCAGGACGACGATACGATCGGCCATCTGCGCGACCACCGCGAGATCGTGCGACACGTACACGGCTGTCGTGCCCAGTTCGCGCACGACCTTGCGGAAGGCCGCCAGCACTTCGATCTGCGTGGTCACGTCGAGCGCCGTGGTAGGTTCGTCGAACACGACCACGGCGGGGTCGGTGATGAGCGCCATCGCGGCCATGAGGCGCTGCAACTGGCCGCCCGACACCTGGTGCGGATAGCGCGCGCCGATCGTCTCCGGCGCGGGCAGCGCGAGCGCGCGGAACAGGCTCACCGCCTTCTCGCGCGCCGCCGCGGGCGACATGAGCTTGTGCAGCAGCGCGGGCTCGGTCACCTGGTCCATGATCGTGCGCGCGGGGTTGAAGCCCGCCGAGGCGCTCTGCGCGACATAGGCCACGGTGCGCGCGCGCAACGCGCGGCGGCCGCGTTCGTCAAGCGCGAGCACGTCGGTGCCGCCGATCTTCACGCTGCCGCCCGCAATGGCGCAACCGTCGCGCGCATGGCCGAGCAGCGAGAGCGCGATGGTGGTCTTGCCCGAGCCCGACTCGCCGATCAGCGCGAGCACTTCGCCCTTCTTCACGGTGAAGTCGACGCCCTTGACGATCTCGACGACCGGATCGGGCGCCGCGCCCGCGACCACGCGCAGGTCCGTCACTTCGATCATGTTCATTTTCCGCCTCCATGCGCGCGGCCGCCGTGGCGACGCAGGCTGTCGATGAGCAGGTTCACGCCGACCGTGAGCGTCGCGATGGCCACGGCCGGCATCAGCACAGCGGGCGCGCCTTCCGCGAGGCCGCCGATGTTCTCGCGCACGAGCGAGCCCCAGTCCGCATCCGGCGGCTGGACGCCCAGACCCAGGAACGACAGGCCGCTCAGCAGCAGCACGATGAACACGAAGCGCAGGCCGAAGTCGGCAAGCATGGGGTGGATCATGTTCGGCAGCACTTCCACGCGGGCAATGTAGAACAGCCCTTCGCCGCGGGCTCTGGCGACCTGCACGTATTCGAGCGTCATCAGATTCACGGCGAGCGAGCGCGAAATGCGGAACGCGCCCGGAATATAGGCGAGCGCCGCCACCGTAATCAGCATCGGCACCGAGGAGCCGAACGCCGCGATCACCACGAGCGCGAGCACCTTGCTCGGAATGGAGATCAGCGCGTCGAAAATGCGGCTCAACACCTCGTCGATCCAGCGCGGCGCGACAGCGGCAAGCAGTCCGAAGAATATGCCGATGCCGCTTGCGAGCAGCGTGGCGGCGAGCGCGAGGCCCACGGTGTACTGCGTGCCGTAGAGCACGCGGCTCAGCATGTCGCGGCCGAGGAAATCGGTGCCGAGCAGATGCGCCGCGCTGTACGAGCCGAAGATTTCCGTGGAGGTGATCGCGCCGCCCTTGTAGGGCGCGACGAGCGGCCCGATGAAGGCCACGCCGAGCCAGAACACGACAATCGCAAGACCGATCAGGCCGAGCACCGAAAGGCGGCCGGCGAGACGGCGCAGCGGCGAGCGCGGCGGCGTGGGAATGTCGTTCGGCGCTTCCTTCGCGGCTTCGGCGGCGGGCCGTTCCTCGCTCTCGCTGGTTGCGTAGAGCACGGTCGTGGCGTGAGATGTGGCGGGTCGGTTCATCGTTGACGCAGCCTCGGGTTGGATACGATTTGACACAGGTCCGCGATCAGCACGAGCACCAGATACGCGGCGCAGAACACCATCACGCAGCCCTGCACGAGCGGCAGGTCGCGGTTCGTCACGGCGTCGACCATGAGGCTCGCGAGGCCCGGATAGTTGAAGATCGACTCCACGATCACCACGCCGCCAAAGAGGTAAGAGAGGCTCAGCGCGACGGCGTTGGCGATTGGGCCGATCGTGTTGGGCAGCACATGGCGCAGCACGATGCGGGCGGGCGACGCGCCCTTCAGGCGCGCCATTTCCACATACGGCGCACCGAGCTGGTCGAGCACGGCCGCGCGCGTCATGCGCGCCATCTGCGCGACGATCACGCAGCACAGCGTCATGACCGGCATGGCGTAGATGCGCAGCAGCGTGCCGAACGAATCCACCTCCGAGAGGTACGAGAGCGCGGGCAGCCAGCGCAGCTTCACCGCGAAGATCAGCACGGCGATGGTGGCGACGAGGAACTCGGGCACGGCCACGGCGGAAAGCGTGAGGACGTTGAGCGCGCGATCGAGCAGCGAGCCGCGGAACACGGCGGAAAAGATGCCGATGGCGAGCGCGAGCGGCACCGAAACAAGCGTGGTGAGCCCCGCCAGCACGAGCGAGTTGGGCAGGCGCGTGGCGATCAATTCGCTCACCGGCTGATTATTCGACACCGACGTGCCGAAGTTGCCCGTCGCGGCATGCAGGAGCCAGTGCAGGTAGCGCGTGAGCGCGGGCTGGTCGAGGCCGAACTGGTGACGCAGCGCGGCCACCTGCTCGGGCGTGGCCGCCTGGCCGAGCGCCTGCTGCGCGGCGTCGCCGGGCAAGAGGCCCGTGAGGCCGAACACGATTGCCGAGACGATCAGCAACGTGAGCAGCGCGAGACCGAGACGCGCGGCAATGAGTCGTTGCGCGTGAGCTTTCATCGGGTGTCGCCTCCTCATCCTGGTGAAGCGGGAAATCGGTGGCCGAACTTGCCAACTCAGGCGCGCCCGGCCGCAATCATCAAGCATCCATCACGCTTCAATCACGCTTCGAGCCAGACGTTCTCGGCGAACTTGAAGCCCATGAGGCCCGCAATCGGAATCGAGCCGAGGCCCTTGAGCTTCGTGGTGTGCGCGTCGAGCGAGCTCAGGAACAGCGGAATGCCGATGCCGCCGTCGCTGTGCACGAGCACCTGCATGTCGCCGTAGATCTTCTTGCGCTTGGCGTCGTCGGGTTCGCCGCGCGCGGCCAGCAGCATCTGGTCGAACTTCGGGTCCTTCCAGTTCGCCTCGTTCCACGGCGCGTCCGACTTGAAGAACTGCGTGAAGATCACGTCGGCGCTCGGGCGCGCGTTGATGTTGCCGAAGGTCAGCGGGTGCTTCATCCAGTGGTTCGACCAGTAGCCGTCGCCCGGCGTGCGCACCACCTGGAGGTTCAGGCCCGCCTGCGGGGCGACCTGCTGGAGCAGCATCGCCATTTCGACCGAGCCGTCCGCCGCCGGGGACGCGTAGATCTGTAGCGGCGTGCTGCCGAGTTTCGCCTTCTGGAAGTAGAACTTCGCCTTCTGCGGATCGTAGGTGCGCTCGGGCAACCCTGCGAAATAGTATTTATTGGTCGGGTCGATCGGCTGGTCGTTGCCGATCGCGCCGTAGCCGAGGAACACGGCGTTGCGGATCTGCTCGCGGTCGAACAGGTGCATCATGCCGCGGCGGAAATCGGCGTTGCCCGTGATGCCGCCTTCGTCGCGCATGATGAGGTCGGTGTACTGGCCCGTCTTCGTTTCCTTCACGGCGAAGCCCTGCGTGCCCTTGATGCGCGAGGTCGAGCGCGGGCTCACCTGGTTGATGAGCTGCACGTCGCCCGAGAGCAGCGCGTTCACGCGCGCCGATTCGTCGCCGATGCCGACCAGTTCGATCTCGTCCAGATGCGGCAGGCCCGGCTTCCAGTAGCGCTCGTTGCGCACGACCACCGTGCGCACGCCCGGCGAGAAGTCCTTGAGCTTGAACGGGCCGGTGCCCACGGCCGTCTTGAAGTCGGTCGTGCCGTCCTTGATGATCATGAAGTGCGAGTCGGCGAGGATCACGGGCAGGTCGGCGTTCGCCCCCGTGAGCGTGATCGTCACTTCGTTCGGACCCGTGGCCTTCACGTCCTGGAACTGGTCGGCGAGCGTCTTGACCTTCGAGGCCACCGCGGGGTCCTTGTGGCGCATGAGCGAGTAGACCACGTCGGCGGGCGCGAGCGTCTTGCCGTCGTGGAACTGCACACCGCTGCGCAGCTTCACGACCCACACCGTCGCGTCCTTCGTTTCGAGCGACTGCGCCAGCGCCATCTGCGCGCCGAGGTGCGCGTCGTACTCCGTCAGCCCGTTGTACACCATGTAGGCGCGCACATAGTCGGTGGACACCGACTCCTTCGCGGGATCGAGCGTGTCGGAGGCCGACGAGGACTGCGTCGCCACGCGGATCTTGCCGCCCTGCTTCGGCTTTTCCTGCGCGAAGGCGGCGCCGCTCGCGGTGAGGAGGCCCGCGCCCGTCATCGACATCATGCCCCCCGCGACCATCGCGCGAAGGAGGTCGCGGCGCGAGGCGCCGCGCTTCGTCAATTCCTCGAGCCGCACGCCCGCGTGGGCGATGTCTTCAGGCGATTTGTCGATGCTCATGAAACTTCTCCGCGTCTGATGTGGGGGGCCGCAGCCCGACGTATCGAGGCTGTGTGTTATGGAAAAGCAGGTGAAAAAGCAGGGTCAGTAAAAAGCGTCTTTGATCTGGTAGTACGCGCCGACGAGCGGCAAAAACCACGGTTTGCCCGTGTGGCCGGGAATGGCGGGCCACGTGAAATCGCGCCACGGGTTCGCCGCAGCGTTGCCGCTCATCACCTCGGCCATCACCTGGCCCATGTGCGTGGACATCTGCGTGCCGTGGCCGCTGTAGCCCATGGAGAACCACACGCCTTCGTGCTGGCCCGCGCGCGGCAGGCGGTCCGCCGTGATGTCGACGAGCCCGCCCCAGCAGTAATCGATGCGCACGTTCGCGAGCGCCGGAAAGAGCTGCGCGAGATTGCGCTGAAGAATGCGGCCGCTCTTTGCATCGGACGGCTGCTCGGAGGCGGTGAAGCGTGCACGGCCGCCGAACAGCAGGCGCGAATCCGGCGTCACGCGGAAATAGTTGTGCATGAGGCGGCTCGTCGTGTACGAGCGGCGGTTGGGCAAAAGGCGCGTGAGCTGCGCGGGCGGCAGCGGCTCGGTCACGACGATGAACGAGCCGACCGGCGCGAGACGCCGCCGGTACCACGCGAACGGGCCGTGCCGCGAAGGCCCCGTCGCGATCAGAACCTGTTGCGCGCGCAACGTGCCGCGCGACGATTCCACGCGGTAGCCACCGCCTTCCTTCGCGATGGACGTCACGGCCGCATGCTCGTAGAGCCGCGCGCCGCGCCGCACGGCGGCGTTTGCGAGCCCCACCGCGAAGCGGCCCATGTGCATCTGGCCGCCATGCTTCTGGAGCAGGCCGCCGTAGAAGCTGTCCGAATCCACTTCGCTGCGAATCTGCTCGCGGCCCAGGACCTCGATGTCGGGATCGACCTCGCGGCGAATCAGTTCGGCCGTGCGTTCGATATGCGCCAGGTGATGCGGCTTCGCAGCGAGCTTGAGCTTGCCCGAGGCGAGGTAGTCGCAGTCGATGCCCTCTTCGCGTATCAACCGCTCGACGGTCTCGACCGCCGCCGCATACGCGCGGTAGCAGCCTTGCGCGCGCTCCACGCCCAGTTGCGCGCGCAGCGCCGCATAGTCCTGCGCCACGCCCGTGTTGCACTGGCCACCGTTGCGCCCCGAAGCGCCGCCGCCCATGCGGCCCGCGTCGAGCACCGCGACGCTCGCGCCGCGGTGGCCGAAGGCGAGCGCCGCGGAAAGCCCCGTGAAACCGCCGCCGACCACGGCGACGTCCACGCGGCCCTCCACCGGCCCCTCGCTTGCGAGCAGGCCGCCGGGGGCGGTATCCAGCCAGTAGGAATCGAGCTTCATCGGGCGGCCTTGGCGTGATCGGTTATCAGAGACCCAGTTGCGTGGCGAGGTCGCCGATCGTGTCGACTTCGTAGTACTCGTAGTACGGCGTGCCCGGCTCGTGGCCGCGCTTGACGAACGCCTTGTGCTTGATGCCCAGGTCGTGCGCCGTCATGAGGTCGTAGCGCAGGCTCGACGAGACGTGCAGCACGTCGCCGGGGTTGCAGTTCAACTGGTCGAACATGTACTCGAAGCCCTGCATGCGCGGCTTGTACGACTGCGCCTGCTGCGCCGTGAACACGCGGTGGAACGGCGCGCCGAGTTTGTCCACGTTGCTCTGGATCTGGTCGTCCGACGCGTTCGAGAGAATCACGAGCTTGTACTTCTTCGCGAGACGCGAGAGGCCTTCGGGCACGTCCGGGTGCGGGCCCCAGGTCGGCACGGCGGTGTAGAACTTTTCGGCTTCCGACTCGATGAACTCGACGTTCATGCGCTTGCAGGTGCGGCGCACCGCATTGACGACCACGTCGCGGTACGGCTTCCATGCGCCGAGCACTTCGTCGCGGCGATAACCCGCGAAGAACGCAACGAACTTCTCGAGTTCCGCGCCCTTGAGGCGCTCGCCGTACATCTCGCGCGCCATGTCGGCCATGCGGAACTTCGTCAGCGTGCCGTAGCAGTCGAACGTGATGTACTTCGGCTCGAAATCGATCATGATGGCAATCCTTTCGTGTGATGAACCCGCTGCGGGCTCAGTGGCGAAAACAGGAGGAAGTACGTCCCTGTGGAAAATTTAAACAGCACAAAATTGGGGGTTGGCGTCGAATCGTGGGGCCTGCGCGGTATAAATCACGCGTTTGGAGGGCTCGCCGCAGCAGATTCTGCGGCGGCGCCATCGAGCGCGCGATAACGGCATGGCCGTGCGTTTTCCCATGCGATTTGTCAGCATTGCAGTCGGCATGTCGTCAGGTCCGCGTATCGATCAGCACGCTCTTGAAGCGCAGGTGCGCTTCATAGCCCTGGCGGCCGAGATCCTTGCCCATGCCCGAGCGCTTGTATCCGCCCGTGGGGATCATGAAGTCGTTGCTGCGCCCGTAGCGGTTCACCCACACGGTGCCCGCCTCCAGCGCGCGCACGAGGCGCAGCGCGCGGCCGATGTCCGCCGTATGCACGCCCGCCGCGAGGCCGTATTCGGGATGCGAGGCGAGCGCGAGCGCTTCCTCCTCCGTCTCGAAGGTTTGCACCGTGAGCACGGGGCCGAACACCTCGGCGCGCACGGCCTCGGTGTGCGGCGTGACGCCCGTGAGGATGGTGGGCAGATAGAACGCGCCGGGCACGGGCGCGTCCGCGCGGCGGCCGCCGCACGATAGCGTGGCGCCTTCTGCCACGCTGCGCTCGACAATGGCTTCGATGCGCGCCGCCTGCGCCTGCGAAATGATGGGCGGCAGCGTCGTGCCCGAAGCCCATGTCGCCCCGGCGCGCAGGGTCGCGAACGACTGCTCGATGCGCGACACCAGTTGGTCCGCGACGCCGCGCTCGACCAGCAGCCGCGAGCCGGCCACGCACACTTGCCCCGCGTTGCCGGCAATCGCACCGGCGATGCGGCGAGCGACTTCATCGAGCTTCGGCGCGTCGGCGAACACGAGTTGCGGGCTCTTGCCGCCCAGCTCCAGCGTGAGCGGCTTCGTGCCGCTTTGCGCGCAGGCCGCCATGATCGCGGCGCCCGCGCGCGTCGAGCCCGTGAACGTGACCTTCGCGACATCCGGATGGCGCACGAGCGCATCGCCCGTCGTCACGCCGTCGCCTTGCACGACGTTGAAGATGCCAGGCGGAATGCCCGCCTCGATCGCGAGTTCGGCCAGGCGCAGCACGGAGAACGGCGTCATTTCCGAAGGCTTGAGCACCACCGCATTGCCCGCCGCGAGCGCCGGGCCGATCTTCCACGAGGCCATCACAAGCGGGAAATTCCACGGCGCGATCGCACCAACCACGCCATAAGGCTCGGCGATCGTCATGCCCAGGTGATCGTGGTCGGTGGCCACGACCTCGCCGCCGACCTTGTCGGCGAACTCGGCATAGAAGCGGATGCCTTCCGCCGTGAACGGCACGTCCCACGCGCACACGTCGCGCACGGGACGCGTCGAGCCGAGCGCTTCGAGCGGCGCGAGCGTGGCGGTGTCGGCGGCGATCAGGTCCGCGAAGCGGCGCAGGATGCGGGCGCGCTCGCGCGGCGCCATGCGCGCCCAGCCGCTCTCGCGAAACGCGCGCCTTGCGTTCTCGACGGCGCGCTCCACCAGTTGCGCATCGCCGAGCGGCACCGAGGCATAGACCACGCCGTCCGACGGCCGCGCGACCTCGATGCGCGCCGCGCCCCCGGCAACATACTCGCCGCCAATGAAATGGCCGCTTCTTTCAGCGATGCTGGCAGCGGCTGCGGCGGGATCGAACTGGTCCATGACTGGCTTCCCTCGACTTGGTCTCGATGGGAAATATCGTAGGTCCACTGCCACCGCATTTTTCGCCGACAAAAAGGCGCAATCAGCAGAATCGACGCGTTATTGTCGGTCCAACCCCGCGTTTTGCATTGCATCACGGGCGCGGGCCGCTCGCGTGCACAAACAGGAAGATCGTCCTAGTCAGCCACAGCGGGCGATGCGATAGTCACGGTACGCGTATACAGAATCTGGAGGCCGGCGTGTCCGACCCAAACCTGAACAGCGTCATTACCTATCGCGCTTTTACCGCTGATGACCTGCCCGCCGCCCACGCATTGTCGATGGCGGTGCGCTGGCGGCACCGTCCCGAAGACTGGCGCTTCGCCGCCCGCATCGGCGAGGGCATCGTGGCCGTGGATGAAAGCGGCACGCTCGTCGGCACGGCCTTTTCCTGGCTGTTCGGCCCCAACGCGGCGACGCTCGGCATGCTGATCGTCAGGCCCAGTCATCAACGCCGCGGCATTGGCCGCGCCATGATCGAGCACTGGATGGAAGCGCTCGCCTCGCGCACGCTGCTGCTGCATGCGAGCGACACGGGCTGGCCGCTCGTCGAGCGGCTCGGCTTCACGCGCATCGGGCGCATCCAGCAACACCAGGGCGCGGCGTTCCAGCCGCCGCTCGTCTCGCTGCCCGCGGGCGAGCGGCTGCGCCCGATCGGCGCGAGCGACCGGCCGCGCCTGATCGAACTGGCCACGCGCGCAAGCGGCCTCGACCGCTCGGAGATGCTGCCGAAACTGCTCGATCAGGCAAGCGGCATCGCGCTCGACCGCGACGGCGAACTGATCGGCTTCGCGCTCTTTCGCCGCTTTGGCGACGGGCATGTGATCGGCCCCGTGATCGCCCCCGATTCGCCCGACGCGTGCCGCGCCAAGGCGCTGATCAGCCATTGGCTCGCCTCCAACGCGGGCATGTTCGTGCGCATCGATACGCCTGACGATCTGGGTCTTTCCGACTGGCTCGAAGGCGTGGGCCTGCCGATCGTCGATCACATCGAGAAGACGGAGCGCGGCGAGCCCCTGCGTGTGGATTCGGCATTCAAGCAGTTCGCGATCACGAGCCAGGCGGTGTGGTGAGCGCGTGGGCGCTCACCGCGCCTCACGACATCGTCGAGCGCGGCGGCGTGCCGTCGAACGCGTCCTGCAACAGCGCGCGCAATGCGCCGCGCTCCACCGGCCGGGGGTTCCAGTAGGGATTCTCGACGGCGATATCGGCCGCGCGGTCGAGATCCGCGTGTTGCATCCCGAGTGCCTTGAGCGAAGTGAGCGCGCCGTTATCGCGCGCGAGCGCATGGATACCGCTTGCGGCGTCGCTCGCGCCGAGCGCGCGCGCCATGCGCCGCATCGCCTCCGGCGCATGCGCCGCGTTGTAGGCCAGCACGTGAGGCAACACGGCCGTATGCGTTGGCGCGTGCGGCAGATTGAAACTGCCGCCCAGCGTGTGGCAGAGCTTGTGATGCAGCGCCATGCCCACGCTGCCCAGCACGAAGCCGCATAGCCACGCGCCGTAAAGCGCGTCGCCGCGAGCCGCCACGTCGGCCGCGTTCGCCCGCACGCGCGGCAACGCCTGCGCGAGCGCGCGTATGCCCTCCTCGGCCATCAGGCTCATCACCGGGTTCGCGTTGTGCGCGTAGAGCCCCTCCGCCGCATGCGCGATCGCGTTGATGCCGCTCGTGACCGAAAGATCGACCGGCAAGGACACCGTGAGTTCGGGATCGTAGATCACCGTCTTCGGCAGAACGCGCGCATCCGTGCCGGTGCGCTTGTAGCCTCGCTCCGTCAACCCGTAGATGGGCGTCATCTCGCTGCCCGCGTAGGTCGTGGGAATGGCTAGGATCGGCAGGCCGCTGTCGAGCGCGATCGCCTTGCCGAGTCCGATCACCGAGCCGCCGCCCATGGCGACGGCGCAATCGGCGTGGCGGGCGCGTGCGAATTCGCGGGCGTCGCGCGCGACTTCCAGCGGCACGTGCATGGTGGCGCGGTCATACAGTCCCGCCGCGCGTGAACCCAGCCGCTCCAGCGCCGACTGCGCGAGCGCGTGCTGCCCCGGCGTGCAGAGCACGATCGCGCGGCGCGCGCCCAGCGCGAGCACCTCGCGCTCCAGATGACACAGGCTGCCCGCGCCGAAGATCACGCGCGACGGCCGCGCCTCGTAAATGAACGCGTTCATGCCGGTACCGCCGCTGCCGCCCGATTGAGGACGAAGTCGTAGTCGAGCGTGTAGAACGGCACATCGACAGGCGAGCCGTCGGGCGCGGTGCCCGGCTCGTGGCGAACCCACTGCGCAACCAGCGTCGAGCGCACGCCGAACACCACGTCGGAGTCGAGATAGCGGTCGCCGTCGCGGAACACATGCGTGATGAGCGTTTCGAAACCCGGCGCCTCAATCATGAAATGCAGATGCGCGGGCCGCCACGGGTGCCGTCCAAGCGCTTCGAGCAGCTTGCCTACCGGCCCGTCGTGCGGAATGGGATACGGCTCGGCGAGGATCGAGCGGAACGCGAAACGGCCATCGGCGTCGGTGTGCAGCCGGCCGCGCGCGCGATGCGTCACCGTGCCGTCCGCCTCGGGCACCTGCACGTCGTAATGCCCTTCCTCGTCGGCCTGCCAGACCTCGATCGATGCGTGCGCAACGGGTTCGCCGTCCAGCGAGCGCACCTGCCCACCGACAAAGCACGGTTCGCCGCGCGCGCCATTGGCGATATCGTCGAACTGCGCGTATTGCGGGCTGTCCGCCACGTAAAACGGCCCGAACACGGTGGCTTCCGTGCATCCCTCGGGCTTCGCGTGGCTTTGCGCGACAACGAGCGTCGACAAGCCCAGCACGTCGGAAAGGAGAATGAACTCCTGACGCTTGTCGTCGGTGATATGGCCGACGGCGGTGAGGAAAGCGATGGCCTTCGCCCATTCCGCCTCGGTCAGCTTCGTTTCGCGAGCGAATGCGTGCAAATGCTCGATGAGCTTCGTGACGACGCTGCGTAGCCGCGCATCCTCGCAGCCCGCGAGCGATGCGGTCACCGCCTGCGTTATCGTCACTTCGTTCAGGTTACGCATGTCCCCTCCATCGGATTGTCATTGGATTGCGTCAATCGCCCGCGCGTCAGAACTTCTTGCGCAAGCCCACCCGCAGCGCCACCTGGTCAGAACCGCTCGACGCCGCCAGCACCGGCGCGAGGTCGGCAACCGCGCCGCCGCTCGCATGCATCCACGTCGCGCTCGCGTAAAGGTCCGTGCTCTTCGACAGGTAGTAATCGACGCTGGCATCCGTTTCCTGATAGCGCGGCGTCTGACCGGTTTCCGACACGCTGCCCGCCGTGTAGCTGAAGGCCACCCCTAGCTGAAGCGTGGGCCTGACCATATAGCTGGCGACGACTTCGCCGATGTTGAACGTGACATGGCCGCCGATCTTCGCGCCGAGGGTCGGGTCCAGATCGCCGAACTGCGTATGCGTCCAGTCCGCGCTGATGCGCGCCGCGCCAAACGTGTAGCCCGCGCCGAAGCCCAGCACCTTGTAGCTGCCGGCCGCGAGCCCGTAATTGCCGTCCACCGTGTTCGACGCCGTCCATACGCCTTCGGGAACCGCTTCGGCCGGGTGATCGATCTGGGTGTAGGCGCCCACCACCTGGAGGCCGCCCGACGCATACTGCAAGGCGAACGATTTCGCGCTCTGGCGGGCGAAGTCTCCCGCCACGCCGCCAAAGCTGTAGATCGCCACGCCCGTGAGGCCGCCGTACGTGGGCGAGACGTATTTCACAGCGTTGTTGAGGTGGAAGTCGACGCCGTTGTTGTCGAGGTCGCCGGGGTGCGGAAACAGAATGCCGCCGGGCAACTGGCCGTTTGCCGAGAGCAAGCCGATATAGTCGCCGATCGCTTCGCCCTGACGCCCGAGCGTCAAGGTGCCGTAACGCGTGCTGGACAGACCGACGAAGGCAAGCCGCCCAAACAGACGCCCGCCCTGGCTCAGCGCGCCCGTATTGCCGTTGAAGCCGCCCTCCAGCCTGAACAGCGCCGCCCAGTCGCCGCCCAGGTCTTCCTGGCCGCGCACGCCCCAGCGGTTTCCTTGGGAGATACTGCCTTGCATCTGCCACGCAGAATGACCGCCCTGGTTGCTCGACCACGTCACGCCATTGTCGAGTATGCCGTACAGTGCGACGCTGCTTTGCGCGCGCGCACCAACGGGTAAAATCAGGCATCCTAATAGAATTGCACAGTACGGCTTCACGAGATCTCCTTGCGTTGGGAAAAGGCAGGTCTCGCCGAAACAGCGCCGCCCCGGTCGCGGGGCGCGGCGCAGCGTGATCGACGGACGAATGATGCCCGTCGGCGTGACGGGCGATGGTGGTCCGCGAGCGAAGTCATGAACGGGCGCGTGCGCCCGAGCCCGTGGGCTCCCGCCGCCGCGCGGCGCTGCGCGAGGGCGGCGGCGCGGCAGGCTTGCGGTACGCTTCAGGCTCGGGCGGCGACCTTCAGGCCGGGGGTCATGAGCACCGAACGGTCGGGCACGTTGGTGGCCCAACCATTGGGCAAAGGCGCGATGAATACGTTCTCGGTGCGATAGCGCGACATCTTCCATACGCCATCCACACAACGAAACGCGTTGTTGAGGCGGCTGGAGCGCAGCACCGACGAGCCGTCGTCGAAAATCCACGGCTGGAAGTGGACCCACTGGCCCTCGGCCTCCTCGCCGCGCACGTGAATCTGCTCGCAGGTGAGGTAGTGGCAGTTCAGGATCATCTGCGGCGAGCTCGGCTTGAAAAAGCGCTCGAAATGCTCGTACAACTGCTCATGGCCGACGCTTGCGCCGAACTGGTTGTCGTAATAGGACCCCACGCCTTCCCAACTCGCGTCGGCGGAAAACAGGTTGACGATTTCGCGCAGGCGGCCCTGGCCGTCGAGACCGTGCTCGGGCAAGGGCACGTCGCAAAGCAGCATATAGCGCGCCATGATGCGGCGAATGTCCGACTCCGCGCGCAGCACGCGCAGTTCTGCCTTGATCGAGGCAAACTCCTTGTTCAACAGTTCGAGATCCATCCGGAATGCTCCTGTACGGGTTAAACGAAATCCGAGGCTATGACGATGTCCACGTCTTGCGTGAGGTACTGCATGCGTGCGTTCCAGAACGCCTGGAAGGCCTCGGTGTGAAAATGCGCATCCAGGGCTTCGCGCGTGGCCCAGCGCTCGACGAAGACGAACGTGTCCTCGCTGTCCTGCGCAACGGCCACCCGGTATTCGAGGCAACCCGCTTCGGCCCGCGCGGCGGCGGCGAGCAGGCGGATCTGCGCCTGAAGTTCGTCGCGCCGCTCCGGCTTCGCGCACTGGGTCGCAATGATCGTGATGGGTTCAGCCAAGGGAATGTCTCCTGAATCGAATTGGGATCATGCGAAGGCGATGAAGCTCTGCATGGGGTAGTGAGGCGACGCCCCGCGAAACGGCGGAAACGCTTCGAAGTCCGCGCGCAATTCCTGCCGGACCGGCGAGTTCAGCGAGCGCGCCAGAGCGGCGGCGTTGTCGAACACCACCTTGTTGCGTTGCATGGCGTTGGAACGCCGTGCACGCAGGTCGCTGCAATAGTCGATGCGCGTGTAGATTTCGACTTCGCGCACATCGGGCAAACGCGCCATGATCGGTGGATGGTGGCGCAGGTAATGCGCAAGCCACGCGTGCAGATCGTCCGCCGGTCCCTCGTAGGCCACCAGGTAGGTGCAGAACGCGTCTTGCGCGCCCTCTGCTTGCAGCGGTTGCGCGACGGCATACGGACGAGCCAGCATGGCCTGTTGCGTCCAGTCGCAACCGGCGAGCATGGGGAATGCCTCGGCGTCGAGCAGGCGCGCCAGCGGGCTGCCTTCCCCGGCTGCCGCTTCCAGATGGCCGATGTCGTCGAAGTAGAACTGCATGACGCACACGGGCGGGCTTTCCGGCTCCAGAAAGGGATCGCGACCGCCAGGCGCGGCGGGCACGTGCGCGACGAGCTTGCGCAACGGTACGACGCCTCGCGCCAACTGCTGCACGCACGCCAGCAGATCCGCCGCTTCGGCCGCGCTCAAGCCCCGGTCCCGGCTTGCGCTCAGAAAAAGGCACACACTCATCGAGAAGTCTCTCCAGACGGAAAATGGCTCAAATCAAAGGGGGAATCGATATGCCACGTCGCAGCAGTAGTCGAACCGGCAAGCACTAGACGTGCTTCGCGGCTTCGCCGTTGGCGCGGCCAAGGCGGTGAAACGTCCGGCCAAACCAGGCCAGGCCGTCGCCGTGCTCGCTCAACTGGATCGATTGCACTTCAATAAACAGTACGGAGTGCGATCCAACCGTTTGCAGATCGGCGATACGCCCCTCAAGGCTGGCGAGCGCGGCCGTGAGGCGCGGCAGACCCTGCTCGCCCTGCTCCCATTCGCCGCTCTGGAATCGATCGTCGTGCGAGAGCGCGGTCATGCCCGCAAAATCGCGCGCCAGCGCTTCGTGATCGCTGCGCAGGATGTTCACGCAGACCATGCCGTTGCGCACGAGCGCTTCGTGCGCTCCGCTTTTCTGGTTGACGCACGCGAGAACCGTGGGCGGCGTATCGGTCACGGAACAAATGGCGCTGGCGGTCATGCCGAATCGCCCGGCGGGTCCATCGGTCGTGATGACATTGACCGCAGCGAGCAAGCGCGACATGGCCTCGCGAAAATCGGCCTGAGTGCATGCCTGAATCATGTTGCGAGCCTCCAAGGCAAATCATGGGTTCGACGGATCATAGTCAGGCGAAATGGCCATAGCCAATTCGGATCAATAATCCCGCGCATTCGTCACGAGAATCGGCGCGATCGTCTTTCCTCGCCTCGCAGGGGCAGCGCATTCCGATTCGCACGGCCGATGAGCGACATTAGAAATGCGAATTTGACGGCGCTCGCGCCGCTCTCTCATCCTTGTCTCCTGTGTGCGGAGCTTGCTGGCTCCGCGTCCGCCAACATGGAGATCGTCTTGTGAAACTCGAAAGCACTGCCACCCTTCAACCGCCCCCGGATGCCGGCGCGCCGCACGAGCGCCTGAGCGTCGATGCGCTCGTGGCGGAAATCGCCGCGCGCCGCGAAGAGTTCAATCGTCTGTCGCACGTCCCGCGCGACGTGGTGGAGAAGATGAAGCAGGTAGGCATCTTCCGCTCCAGCACGCCGAAACGGTTTGGCGGCGAGCCCATGGCGCCCGCCGACTTTCTGCGTATCGTGGAGCGCATTTCGACGGCCGATGGCTCGGCCGGCTGGGTCGCCGCATTCGGTTCCGCCAACACGTATCTCGCGGCGCTGCCGCCCGATACGCAGGCATTGATCTACGCGAACGGCCCCGATCAGGTTTCGGGCGGCGGACTGTATCCGTTGCAGCCCGCGAAGGCGGTGGACGGCGGCTGGGAAGTCAACGGCCAGTGGCGTTTCGCGAGCGGCTGCAAGGCGGCCGACTGGCTGAGCGTCGGCATCGGCGGGACGCCTGCGAGCGGCGGCGCCGCCGCGGGCAAGCCCTTGAGCGCCGTGTTCCCCGCCGCGCAGATCGAGATCATCGACAACTGGAACGTGGTCGGCATGCAGGGCACCGGCAGCCACGATCTGCGCGTGCACAACAAGTTCATCGCGCACGAATGGACCTTCGTGCGCGGGGCATCGGCCACGATCGACGAGCCGCTGTACCGCTACCCCACCGTCGCCTACCAGGCCGAAGTCCATGCCGCCGTGAACCTTGGGCTCGCGCGCGCCGCGCTAGATATCGTCACGGAGATGGCGGGCGGCACCAAAACGTTGATGGGTGCGCCGAGGCTGGGCGACCGCGCCTACTACCGCATCGACATCGCCAAGGCCGAAGCCGCGTATCGCAGCGCACGCGCGTTCTACTACGAAGCCGCCGAAGCCGCGTGGGAGACGATCCTCGCGGGCGACCCGGTGCCCGCCGAGCAAGCCAACCTGCTGCGCCTGAGCGCGACGCATGCCGCGCACGTCGGCCTCGAAGTCGTCATCGACGCGTACAAGCTGGGCGGCACCACGGCGATCTTCAAGGAAAACCGTCTGCAATGGCTGGTGCGCGACGCGATGGTGGTCACGCAGCACGCCGCGCTCAACGAAGCGACTTACGACGGCGCAGGCGCGCTCTTTGCGGGCATCGAACCGGGCATGCCGTACCCTTGATCGATGCTTAGGCTAACTGAGGACCATTCATGCCCAATATTCAGGTCACCGTTTGCGAAGGCTTCGACGACGCGTGTAAAACACGTTTGATCGCCGACGCAACCGGGGCGACGGTCGCCGCGCTCGACGCCCCTCGCGAATCCGTTCGCATCTGGCTGTGCGAGATCGCCGCGCGGGACTTCGCCGTTGGGGGGATGGCGTGCGCGGGCGGCGCGCGTCCCCAGGCGGCGGCCGGTGCGATTGTCCAGGCGGTTCTGATCGCGGGCCGCAGCGACGCTCAAAAGGCGCGGCTCATCGAGGGGCTCACCGCGTCGGCGGCCGGTGCCCTTGCGATTGCGCGCGAGCACGTGCGCGTCATGATCCTGGACATTCCCAATACCGACTTCGGCATTGGCGGCGACACCGCCGCTTCGCTGGGGCGCGGTATTGGGCGTGCCCCGCAAACCTCCGGTTCGCAAGCCGCGTAACCCCCAACACCCCTCAACATCCCACAAGGCCGACTGCCGCGCTACGCGGCGTCGGCCGTTTTCGCTTTCTTCTGCGATTTTCCCCTATCGCTGCACGCAAAAAATCGCAAGCGGGTTGCTTGACCGGCTTGCGAGGGCGACAGGATTCGAGTGACGATGCACGCCCGCAAGGGGCGTGCGATGGGTTAGAGGTCCAGCAACAACCTTTCTGATCTCGCACGGGACACACAGGCGCAGATCTGGTCGTTGGCGGCTTTTTCCTTCTTCGAAAGGCAATGATCGCGATGATCCGGCACGCCGTCCAGCACCGGGACGACACAGGTGCCGCAAATGCCCTCCCTGCACGACGTATCGACGGCTATGCCCGCACGCAGCAGAACATCGACCAGCCGCTCGTTCGCGGGCACGCAAAGCACGTCACCCGAACTCGCGATCTCGACCGTGAAGGGTCGATCGTCGCCATCCTGCGCGGCGGCTTGCGTCGCGCCGAAATGCTCCAGATGCACGGCGCAGTCGGCCCGCGTAGCCTCCACCTGATCCACCACGGCCTGCATGAACGGGGCGGGGCCGCAGGTGTAGACCTGCGCCGCCTGCCTTGCGTGCGCGATGCATCCAGACAAGACGTCCGCCATGCAATCCGGCGCCACGCCGTAGTGAAAGCGCACGTTGGCGGCGAAGTCGCCGGACTCCAGCAGCGGCACGAAGGCGGCTGCCTCGCGCGAGCGCGCGAAGTAATGCAGCGTGAACGGCGCACGCTGCGCGCACAGACGATAAGCGAAGCTCATCAGCGGCGTAATGCCAATGCCCGCGCCCACGAGTATGTGTTCGCTCGCGGCTTCCACGAGCCGGAACAGGTTGCGCGGCGCGCCGACTTCAAGCTCGGCGCCCGGCGCCACGCGCTCGTGCAGCGCGGCCGATCCTCCACGCGAGGCGCTCTCGCGCTTGACTGCGATGGTATAGCCAGACGCGTCGTCGGGCGCGCCGCACAGGGAATATTGCCGCGTGACGCCGGTGGGACCGGTCACGTCGACATGGGCGCCGGGTTCGTACGGCGGCAGCGGCGCGCCGTCGGCGCGCACGAGCCGGAACACGCGGATCTCGGGCGTTGCATTGTCCACCCGCTCGACGATCAGTTTCATCGTCACCTCCGCATCAAAGCAGGAAACCCAGCGCGTCGAGGCTGTCGGCGGCGTTGATCAGGCGAACGATCTTGCGTTCGAGCTTCAGCGCGCCATCGCGGCGACACAGCCGATAGGTCACGTTGGCGATGAACGTCGTGTACGACTCGCGCTTGTAGGCCGTGACGATCTGCGCGGCATCGACCTCGAAGCTGTCGTCCTGCACGGCGCCCAACGTGAAGCGCGAGACCGTTCGCACCGTCGCCGCCGCGCTGTCCGCCGAAATCGCGGCGCCCGACGTCATGCGTGCGAGGCGCATCTTGCGCATGCGCGCGTCGTCGAAGGCGTAGTTCAGCGTGCGGGTGAAGTCGGTCGCTTCAGCGTCGGTCGGCACCACGTAAATGCCTTCTTCGGTCCACAGCGCCGCCCATGCTTCGTAGCGCTTGCGGTCGAGCAGTTCCGCCTCTTTCCAGATGAATACGATTGCCTCGCCCAGGTCGCCGCCGAGATGATCCGTCACGTTCATTGTTGCTCCATCATTCGTTTCCACATGTCATACGCTTCGCGCATGCCGGTTTCGTCGGTCGAGTGCGAGATCCGCACGCCGTCGGCGCCCACCTTTTCACGGTTGAGGCCGCGATTGACCAGCAGCGGCGCATCGACACCCGTATACGCGCCCGCCTGCACCCGCTCCCACGCTTCGGCATCGTCAGGACTGCCAAATCCGAACGGGCCTTGAAAGTGCTCGTGAATACGCAGGCGTTCGAGGTTGGCGATCTCGGGGCCGCCGTCCATGCCGAGCGCGACGTGGCGAATCTGCGTCTCGCTCACCGACACCGGGTGCAGCACCCGGAAGAACGACATCGACATCGAAACGTTGGGAAAGAGGTTGAGGTTGAAGCCCGCGCCGTGCAGCGAGCGCACGATGCGGCGCACCTTCTGCATCGGCATTTCGGCGGAGAGTGCCTCGATCACATGATTGAAACGCGCTTGCAGGACCTCGGTGCCGTCGTCCGCTTCGAGATCGACGTGCTCCGGAACCATCACCATCACGCTATGCCCGTTGCCGAGCGCGCGCGTGACGGAGGCTTCGTCGGTCATGAACGAAAGCATCTCCGACGTTTCATTGTCCACCGACTCCAGGAAGCTCTTGTGGACCACGGGAAAGTGATAGCCGTCCGTGGTGTTTTCCAGTTGAATCTTCCAGTTCCCCTTGAAGCGGAATTTGTGCTCGCCCTGCGTCTTGATCGGATAGCCCGCGCCCTGCTTCATGAACAGGTCGATCCACGGCCGCGCGTTGCCGAGGAAATCGTCGAGCGAACCGATGTCCTGGTTGAAGCTCGCGAAGATCATCCCCGCATACACGCCGACACGCAGCGAGCGCAGCGGCAGATCGCCCTTTTCCAGCACGTCCTCATAACCGTCGGAGTAAGGCAGTCCGCGCAGTTTTCCGTCCAGGCCGTACGACCAGCTATGGTACGGGCAGGTGAAACCGTTGGCGTTGCCCTGGCGCTTGTCGCACACCGTCGCGCCGCGATGGCGGCAACGGTTTTCGAGCACGCGTATCGTGCCCGTGCGATCGCGCACGACGATGACGGGCTGCCGTCCGATCATCGCGGTCTTGAAGTCGCCCGGCTCGCGCACCTCGCTTTCATGCGCGACCCAGATCCATGTCTTGTAGAAAATCTTTTCGAGCTCAGCTTCGAAGATCGCCGGATCCGTATAGAGCGACGGATCGAGCATGGCGTTGCGATAGAGATCGGCATACGCCGTCTCCGCCGTTCGAGGTTGAAAATGCAAGGGTTGACTCATTGAACGCTCCCTGTCGTGTTCAATTGCTTCGAAAATCGGTACGCCGGCCGTCGAGCGCGCGTTGCAGGTGCAGGGCGAGCGCGCAGACGCGTTCGTCGTCGCCCTTGCGACCGACCAGTTGAATGCTGGCGGCGGGCCGCCCCGGCTCGGCCGGCAGCGGAAGACTGAGCGCCGGATGGCCGCTCAGATTGAAGGGCCGCACGAACGTGCTCATGCCCACCACGGAAAAACCTTCGCGCACGGCCTGGAGTGTTGGCGGCAGGTGCGGCAGCGTCGGCAGCACCAGCGCATCGACGTCTTCGAGTTGACGGTCCACTTCCGCCGTGAGCGCGATGCGCACACGCTCCGCTTCCTCGCGCGCCGCCGCCGTCGTCGTGCTCGCCAGCGCGAGGCGCTGCGCCACGTCCGCGCCTAGTCGGTCGTCAGCGGCCAGATGCGCGAACGCGGTATAGGTCTCTGCATTGATCAGCGTGAGGCCCGCGTCGAACCCCGCCTGCATGAGCGGCAAGGTGCCCTCGATCGTGCGCCAGCCGCTGGCGTCCAGGGCCGAGCGCATGGCTATTTGCACAACGGGTTCAGCCTCGACGTCCAGCACGCGCACGCGGGCGGCGTCTTGCGGGCGGCTCGCACGCGCCAGGTCAAAGTCAGCCGCGATCACGCTCATGGCGGCATTCAGCAAGGCCATGTCCCGCGCGAACGGGCCGATGCAGTCGAGCGTGCTGGCGCGCGGCCAGGCGCCCTTGCGGCTCACACGGCCGAAGGTCGGCTTCATGCCGATCACGCCGCAGCACGCCGCGGGCACGCGGATCGATCCGCCCGTGTCGCTGCCGATGGCGACATCGACGAGCCCCGCGCCCACCGCGACGGCCGAACCGCTCGACGAACCGCCGGGAATGCGCAGCGCGTCGCGCGGGTTGACCGGCGTGCCCGCCCAGTCGTTGATACCTGTCATGCCGTAGGCCAGCTCGTGCATGTTCGCCTTTGCAACGACCCGCCACCCTGCGGCGAGGAGTTGCCGGACCACGTCAGCGTGCTCGCTTGCGGGTTCGGCTTCTGCAAGCGCTGCGCTGCCCGCGCGGGTGGGAAACCCGGCAATATCGATGCAGTCCTTGATGGCAACCGAGGGGCCTTGCCCGCCAAGCCCTACCTCCAAGGCAAACGCGCGATAGCGATCGGCTTCACCTGTGTGCGGCAGTTTCATTCTCGATCTCCGCGCTTCGCGCGAGCGATCTCGATCCTCTGTTTTTTCATAGGTAGTACGTATCAATATGGGGAGATGGGGCCACGCCATCCACAAAGCGATTCTAGACAGGGCCGCGAGGCCCATCCAATTCGTTGTTGCGATGCGGTGTATTCACTGCGTAAATCCACGCAGGGCGATTGCGCGCATCCGACTGCTTACGCAAGGCCCCTGTCACGCGCACGTGCGTGCGCGGGATACGTTTCCGGCGTCAGCAGCGTCGTGATCACCGTGACCATGCCGAGACAGCCGAGGTAGATCGCAATGGGCACCGCACTGCGGTAATGCGCCAGCAGCGCCGTGGCGATGACCGGCGCGAGACCGCCGCCCAGCACCGAGGCGACTTCGCGGCCAATGCCCAGGCCCGAATAGCGCAGACGCGCGGGCAGCAACTCGCTGATGAACGCGGGCTGCGCGCCTTCGAGCATGCCGAGCACGACGCCGTTGGCAATCGAGAGCGAGAGGACCACGAGCACGGGATCCCGCGTATCGAGCAGCGCAAAGAACGGCCAGGCAAAGATCACAATGCCCAATGCACCCGCGAGATAGACCGGTTTGCGGCCTATCCGGTCGCACACGTAGCCCGAGAGCAGCGACACGGGAATCATCAGGATCATGGAGAAAGTCAGGGAGCCAAGGACGAACGCATTCGAAAGGCCGAGGAATTTTCCATAAGCAATCGAAAAGGCGAAAAAGATCCACGACGCGCCGCCTTCGCCCAATCGCAGTCCGAACACCATGAGGACCTGCCGCGAACACGTGCGCAGCACTTCCACGAGCGGCCGGTGCGAGACTTCATGGGCCGTGCTCGCTTCGGTGAACTCGCGGCTCTCGGCCATATGCGTGCGCAGCCAGAGGCCGAGCCCGATCAGCACCGCGCTGAAGAGGAAAGGCACGCGCCAGCCCCAGTTCGCGAAGGCGTCGCCCGAGATCTGTTGCATCAGCATGAAGGCGCCGCTCGACAAGACGAAGCCGATCGTGGCGCCGCACGGGCTCCACGCGGAAAGCCGCCCGCGCTTGTGCTGCGGCGCGTTCTCGCTGATGAACAGAATGCTGCCGCTCCACTCCCCACCGGCCGCGAGCCCCTGGACCACGCGCAGCAGCACGAGCATCACGGGCGCCGCAATGCCGATCTCCGCATAGCCCGGCAGCAGCCCCATGGCGAAGGTGGCGAAGCCCATCGCGCCGAGCGTGAGCGTCATCACGAACTTGCGGCCGTATCGATCGCCGAGGTGGCCGCACAGCACGCCGCCGATCGGACGCGCGACGAAGCCCACCGCGAAGCCGCCGAACGCCGCGATCGTGCCCGTGAGCGGGTCCTTGCCAACCGGAAAGAACACGGTGCCGAAGACGAGCGCCGCCGCCGTACCGTAGAGAAAAAAGTCGTACCACTCGAGAATCTGACCGATGAGCGATGTCATGACGGCCCTTCGCACGCCATGTTTGGCGTCGGTCCGTTCGATGGCCATCGGCATAGCCGTGTCGGTGTTCGCGTCCATTGAGGAAACCATTCGTGAAGTGAGTTGAAAGCGTGAGGCCCGGCCGGACGCCCCGCACGGAAAGTCGTCTGAAACTGCGGATGACGATAGGTGCCCAAAACTGACGGGTCAAATTCGTATCGTTGATGCGCTCCATCCGTAATTCGAATGCCGGTGGACAACGGCGCATGGCGCGCGCTGATCATCGCTTTCAGGGGCGCGAAGGAGAAGGAATGAGAAACGGAATCAGGACTCACGCGAATAGCGCACGCGCGCGAGGCTTTCTAGAATGGAGCGGACTGGCTCGGGCAGCACTGGCTCACTTGGTCAGGCACGGTCGTTGCTTCACGCCAAATGCGCTGAATGTTTTGCCGCCGGCCGGTTCTTCAACGTTGCCGCGGCCCGCGCACCGCCATCCCCTACTCTACGAAGCATGAAGCACGTCAATCTCGCCACTGTCGATCTGAATCTCTTGAAGACTTTTGTGGCGATCTGGGAGCATCGCAGCCTCACCGTGGCGGGCGACAGGCTGCATCTGAGCCAGCCCGCGGTCAGCCACGCGCTCAGGCGTTTGCGCGAAATATTCGACGACCCGCTGTTCGTGCGCAACGCGGGCGTGATGGTGCCGACGGATGCGGCCTCGCGCCTGCATGCACCAATAGACGACGCGCTGGCGATCATTTATGGTGCGCTGCAACGGCATTCGCGCTTCGATCCGGCCGAAGCCTCGCGCACGTTTCGCCTCGCGATGTCGGACATCGCAGAGCAGCACGTGCTGCCGATCCTGATGGGCGCGCTGACCACGCGTGCGCCCCATATCAATCTGGATGTGCGCCAGTTGTCGATCGACGAACTGAACTCGGCCATGCGCAGCGGTGAGATCGATTTCGCGCTCGGTTATTTGCCAGGCCTGAGCGACGAATGCGAAAACATGCCTTTTCTGTCCGATGAATTCGTTTGCATGGTGCGCGCCGCGCATCCGTTCGACACGGACGCCATGACGACCGACGATCTTCAGACGCTGCGCTACGTCTACGTGCAGACGAATTCCACCGGGCACGGGCTGGTGGACAGCGCGTTTCGCAAAGCCGGAATCGCGTGGGATATCGCGCTTCGATTGCCGCATTTCACCGTGGCGGTGGATATCATCGCCACGAGCGATCTTGCGCTGATCGTTCCGCGCAGCATTGCCGAGCGCCATGCTCGCGGCGGCAAGTACCGGCTATACAGCCTGCCGATCGAAATGCCGAAGATATCGGTGAAGATTTACTGGCATAGCCGTTTTTCGTCGGACACGGGATCGGCATGGCTGCGCACGATCCTCCTCACGCTCTTTTCCGATGCGCCGGTCGAAGGCGAGCCGCAGCGGATCGAAGCACAAGGCGTCGATGCTTTGTCTGTGGCTGGCAGACGTATTAGATAATCTGCGGAAACAGCGCCACTGCCGCCTTCACTGCGCGCTTGCGACGGCGGCGCAATGTGAGCGGCGCGCGCGGAATATCGAGCCACGTACGCGCCGCAAGCCGCACCGCGCGATCGAACGATTCATCTTCCACGGTGCAGCGCCCGTCGATGGTGATCTGCCAGCCGTCGCGCGAGCGTGTGGTGCTCACACGCTCGTCTTCCATCAGGTCCGCGTACCAGCGCCACACGCGCGCGTCGTCGAGATTCGCACGCACGGCGGCACGCAAACGCGCGAGTTCCAGTTCATGCAGATGCGTGCTCATCACGTTCCCCTTGTCGATACCTTTCATCACCAGCCGAACTTCGCTTCCACGCCGACATAA
>NZ_QLSU01000039.1 GCF_003268775.1 Paraburkholderia unamae | reverse complement strand
CGCGAAACGCTGGCGCTCGGTTATGCGGGCGTGTATTCGAGCTTCCTGCGTCACTCGGAAGTGGCCGCGAAGAAGTATGACCTGAAGACGGTGGATATTCTCGTCGAACTGGGCAAGCGCCGGATGGTGGGCGGCCAGGAAGACATGATCGTCGATGTGGCGCTCGATCTGAAAAAGCGCCAGGAAGCATTGCAGTCCTGATCAAGCGCGCCGCGCATCGCCTTCGGGTGGTGCGCGGCGTTGCCACTTATAGCCGCCGGAAAGAGCGGCTCGCATACATACCTATGGAGACTTTTATGACGTCGCGAAACAGTAGTGCTGGAGGCAGTGCAACGAGCGGCAAGGCAACGATCGCCCTGTGTCTGGCGATTGCGCTGCTCGAAGGGTTGGACCTGCAATCGGCGGGTGTGGCCGGTCCGCGCATGGCGAAGGAGTTTCACCTCGCCGTGCAGCAAATGGGCTGGGCGTTCAGCGCGGGCGCCATCGGCCTGTTGCCGGGCGCGGCACTGGGCGGGCGGCTTGCCGACCGCTTTGGACGCAAGCGCGTGCTCATGTGGTCGGTTGCGCTGTTCGGGCTTTTCTCGCTCGCCACGACGATGGTGTGGAACTTCGAAAGCCTGCTGGTCGCGCGTCTGCTCACGGGCCTCGGTCTCGGTGCCGCCATGCCGAACCTGATCGCGCTGTGCTCGGAGGCCGCGGGTGCGCAGCAGCGCAGCACGGCGGTGGGCGCGATGTACTGCGGCATGCCGTTCGGCGCGGCCGTCGCGGCCGTGATCGGCATGCTCGGCACGGGCGACGCCAGCTGGCGTCATGTGTTTTATGTGGGCGGTCTCGGGCCGATCGTGATGGTGCCGCTGCTCGGCCTGTTCCTGCGCGAGTCGCAGCAGTTCGTGGCGGCGCGGGCATCGAAGGTCGCGAAGGCCGGCACGCCGGGCGTGGCCGAAGCGCTTTGGCATCATGGCCGCGCACGCACGACCTTTGCGCTGTGGATCAGCTATCTCGGCACGCTGGTCGTGCTGTACTTCCTGATGAACTGGCTGCCTTCGATGGTGCTCGCGCGCGGTCTCTCGCGCGTGCAGTCCAACTTCGTGCTGATGATGTTCAACATCGGCGGCGGTGTGGGCGCTATCGCGATTGCCGCGATCATGGATCGCTTCGGCCGTCGCGGCACGGTGATCGGCATGTATGTGGGCATCGTGGCGGCGCTCGCCGTGCTCGCGAGCGCGAGCGGCGCGAACTCCACGGCGGTGGGCGGCCTGCTGTGCGGCTTCTTCATTGTGGGCGGCCAGTCGGTGCTCTACGCACTCGCGGGCCATGCGTACCCCACGGAAGTGCGCGGCACGGGGGTGGGCGCGGCGGTGGCCGTGGGGCGTCTCGGCTCGATTCTCGGGCCGCTCGTGGCGGGTCAGCTTTTCGCGCTCGGCCAGAGCCCCTCGATGCTGGTAGGCGCGAGCATTCCGCTCGTTGTGATCGCGGCGCTCGCCGCGCTCAGCGTAGTGGGCGCGTTCAGGCAGCGCGGCTCGCTCGGCGCGCAGGGCGCATGATATTGACGGGGAGAAGGCGCAGGCCTTCTCCGGCATTTAATTCGTTTTAAGGGATGGTCATCATGACTGGTACGGCACAGGCAATCACGGAAGCTTCGACGAGCAAGTTCGCGCGCGTGAAGGACGGCGAAGTCGAGTTCCAGATTCACTACAACGACGCGGGCGCAGGCGCCGAAACCGTCGTGATGCTGCACGGCTCGGGTCCGGGCGCGAGCGGTTGGGCCAACTTCAACCGCAACGTCGAGCCGCTCGTCGCGGCCGGTTACCGCGTGATCCTGATGGACTGCCCCGGCTGGAGCAAGAGCGATCCGGTCGTCTGCACGAGCTCGCGCTCCGACCTGAACGGCCGGGTGCTCAAGGGCTTGCTCGACGCAATCGGCATCGAGCGCGTGCATATTCTCGGCAACTCGATGGGCGGCCACAGCGCCGTGGCGTTCGCGCTCGCGAACCCGCAACGCGTGGGCAAGCTCGTGCTGATGGGCGGCGGCACCGGCGGCCCGAGCAGCTTCATGCCGATGCCCACCGAAGGCATCAAGCTGCTGCAAGGTCTCTATCGCGATCCGACGATTGAAAACCTCAAGCGCATGATGAACGTGTTCGTGTACGACGCGAGCGCTCTCACTGACGAGCTGATGCAAACGCGCCTTGAAAACATGCTCGCGCGCCGCGACCACCTGGAAAACTTCGTGAAGAGCCTCGCGGCGTTCCCGAAGCAGTTCAGCGACTACGGTCCGCGCCTTGGCGAGATCGCCGCGCCCACGCTCGTGATCTGGGGCCGCGACGACCGCTTCGTGCCGATGGATACCGGCCTGCGCCTGCTGGCAGGCATGCAGAACGCGCAACTGCACGTGTTCAACCGTTGCGGCCACTGGGCGCAATGGGAGCATGCGGAAGCGTTCAACCGCATGGTCATCGATTTCCTGACGCACTAACGCACTAACGCACGGGCGAAGACCAGGCGGCAGCGCGCCGCTTCATGCCACGCACGTCGATGCGGCGCACCGTGAGGTGCGCCGCATTATTTTTTGGCGAGCGAATCGAGGCGCGCGAGCCGTGCCGCGAAGGCGGCTTCGTCACGCGCCTTGAGCCTTTCCAGGTCGGCCAGCACCCGTTCGAATCGCGAGTCTTCGGTTTCGTGCTTGATGGCTTCGATCTTCTCTTTCATCTCCAGAAAGCACTTGATCGCCTTGACCGATTTGTCCGCGCCGGTTTGATCGATCAGGTAGGCGAGCGCTTCCGAAATGCGGCCCAGTTGTCGCCCGTAACTCTCTTCGCTGACGATAGCGCGCTCCGCCGCCGGATTGCTCGAATTGCTCTCGTTGATCACGAGCCCCGTGAACGACCACGGCAGGATCGATTGGTCGAGCGACTGGGGCGCGGCGTCGATCGAGAGCGCTGAACGTAGCGCGGGCATCCAGTAGTTCCACGGTTGCCAGAAATTGGCGGAAAGCGTGGAAGCGGTGGAAGGGGCAGAAGCGGTCATGACGATCTCCTCGGCTGAGCGGCCCGGTCGGCGGGTCGCTGCTTAACGTAAGCAATCTTAAGCAATCGAATGGTGCGTGCGGCATTGGCGATTGCGTCATTGTAGGTTGAGTGCGTGCGAACAAAAAAATAAGGTGTTCGAAATAATTGACGGACGAAGTTCGCAAACCGGTTTCGTGTGACAAATCGGTGACGTGGCAGACCTTGCGCGGCTAACCGCGTGCCCGTGGGGTGCACCCCTAAGGGAAACCCGTATTAACGTAAAGCGAATAGATTCGCTATTGACAAATTATCCGGGGCCAACCTATGATCGGCCCACTGCCTGGAAACTCGCCTTGGCGCGAGCGTTTCAGGCGAACCGCGCAAGGCGCGCAAGACGCCGCGTATCAACGGTCTGCCCGGATCTGCCCGGTGCGCCGGAGTCATGTTTGGAGACAGGCTGATGCCTCAATCGATCGCCCCGGACCGCGGGTCCGAAGCCGCGCGCCCGTACGCCGCGCCCGCCCACACGCTTTCCCCGTCGGATGCCCAGGACGACGCACTCTACAGCAAGGTGTCGGCGCACGTGATTCCGTTCCTGTTCATCTGCTACGTCGTGTCGTTTCTCGACCGCATCAACATCGGTTTCGCGCAGTTGCAGATGAAGCACGATCTCGGCTTCAGCGACGCGATGTACGGCCTCGGCGCCGCCGTGTTCTACGTGGGCTACGTGCTCTGCGAAGTGCCCAGCAACATGCTGCTCGCCCGCTTTGGCGCGCGCCGCACGTTCACGCGCATCATGCTGCTGTGGGGCATTGCTTCCACCTGCATGATGTTCGTCTCGAGCCCCACGCAGTTCTATGCGCTGCGCTTCCTGCTGGGCGTGTTCGAGGCGGGCTTCTTTCCGGGCATCGTGCTCTATCTCACGTACTGGTATCCGGCGCGCCGCCGCGCCGCCGTATTCTCGATCTTCTTCGCGGGCGTGGCGGTGGCGGGCGTATTGGGCGGCCTCATCTCGGGCTGGATCATGCGCGATCTGGCCGGCGTGATGGGGCTGGCCGGCTGGCGCTGGATGTTCGCGATCGAAGGCGTGCCCGCCGTGGTGCTCGGGCTGATGGCGGCCTTCTGGCTCGTGGATGGCCCCGAGAAGGCGAAGTGGCTCAACGACGCGGAAAAGGCCCACCTCATCGCGCAGCGCGACGGCGAGCAGTCGCACGCCCATTCCACGCGTTCGTTCGGCGCGGCGCTGCGCAATCCGCGTGTGTATCTGTTCGCGTTCATCTACTTCTCGCTGACTTGCGCGTCGCTCACGCTGAACTTCTGGATGCCGCTCATGATTCGCGACTTCGGCGTGCATGACGTGTTGTGGATCAGCCTTTACACGGTGATTCCGAATGCGGTGGGCGCGGTGGGCCTCATGTGGATCGCACGCCGCTCGGACCGGCGCGCCGAACGGCGCTGGCACTTCGCGGCCTGCACGATGGGCGGCGGCATTGCATTGGCGCTGCTCACACTGCACCTGGCGAGCTTCGCCGCGATGATGGCGATACTTTCCGTGGCGGCGGTGCTGATCTTCGCCGCGCTGCCGATCTTCTGGGCGGTGCCTTCTGCGTATCTGTCGGGCAAGGCCGCCGCCGCGGGTATCGCGCTCATCAGCAGCATCGGCATTACGAGCGGCATTGTCAGTCCGTGGGTGATCGGCCTCATCAAGACGCATACGGGCAGCATGGACAACGCGCTGTATCTGCTGGCCGCGTTGCTGGTGGCGAGCGGAGCGGCGCTGGTGCTGGGCGTGCCCGCGCCGAAGAAGGCCGCACACTGAGGCCACGCGCCCCGCGAGGCAATGAAAGGCGGAGCGGGGCGCCTGGTGTTTCAATGGACCGGATTGGCGAATGCTGACGGCCCGTCACTTTCGTCATTCGTTTCATCGACCCGATGAGTCGCCGCTCACATAGCTGGCGTCTGCGGTTCGCGACACCAGCGAATCGACACTTCACACTACTCGCCGCGCACGATCCGCGTGCCATGGCGCAGCCCCTGACTTGCTCGGTTTCACCTGCGCGAAGTATTACCTGATCGAGAATTTTTGAGACGCTGGTCTAATTGCGGCAAACGTTGGCTTTGCCGCATAGGACGCGTCATCTGGCGACCGCAAGCTGGCACGAAAAGATCAAGCACTCACAGGGAGCGGGTCCAGATCATGGCAGTGCAGCTAAGAATCCCATTCTTTTCCATCGGCGATCAAGTCTCAGTAACGGCCATTCCCGAGGCTTATTACGCACAAAAAGGCGAGCGCCTGTTTTATTCCGATGAGCGCATGTGGGTGTTCAAACACAATCCTTACATTGATTTCAGGTCTGCGGCGCAGGGCGATACGGAAGTCATGGTGACACCCGATGCGCGTGATGAAAAGCAGGCACGGCGCTACGAGAAGCAATACAACAGCGACACTTTCGGCTCACAAACCGAGTACATATTGCACCAGCTCGGACTCAAAGGCGGGGCATGCCGGCATCCTCGGCTGTACATCCACGAAGAGGTCAATATCGTCCCCCACAAGGTGGTTGTTCATACCACTGGTTCTGACCGCGCCCTGACTGGCGAAGCGCCTATCCGCTATCAGTTTGGCGAGGACGAAGTAAGGGTCATGAGTGACGACGTCATTGCCGCAATCCGCAGAAATTACAGGAACTGGCTAGTCGTGCAAATCGGCGCAAAGAGCGACAAACCGCTTGAAGGGCGAAATGTGATTGATTTGCGCGGCAAGCTGGATTTATGGGAATCGGCTGCGGAAATCGCCACGGCGTCGAGATTCATCGGCGTGAATTCCGGACCCATGCATATTGCCAATTGCTACCCGCGAGTGGCGAAACGCATCGTGCTCATGGAATTCAGTCGTAGCTATCTCGCGCATGAAGGCGACTGGCCATTTCCCTGGCGCGCCGGTTGTACGCGTAACTTTTTGACCGCCTGGCTGGATCCGGAGAACACGTATTTCAACCGGTTTGATGTGGACTGCGGCTCCTCGTTTTCGTATTTGAAAGTGTAAAGCATGAAAGTCGTGTCATCGTCGATCCAGCACGCGCAGTCACTCGCAGACAACGCCAATCGCGCCTACAACGCGGGTCAATATGAAACCGCATTGACGTTCGCCGAGAAGGCCATTGTTGCGAATCCGCGCAACAGCGACGCGTTGCATCTGCGCGGCCTGATCGCACTCGCACTGGGCGCGCCGGCGGACGCACAAGCATGGCTCACGCGCGCCGTGCAGTTGCAGCCCCACCCCGCGTACTGCAACAGCCTGTGCGTCACGCAAACGCGTCTGCGTGACTACGCAGCGGCGGCCGAAATGGCGCGCCTGGGTTTGCGGCGCGCGCGCGAGCGCTTTCCGGCGTCCGACACGACGCTGCTCTGGTACAACCTGGGTGTCGTTCTGCAACTCGACGACCAGCCCGCGGAGGCTGCGCAAAGCTACCGGCAGGCCATCGCGCGTCAGCCAGGTCACGGGGCGGCGCATAACAATCTCGGCACGGTTTCGAAGGACATCGGCGAACTCGCCACGGCCATTGCCCATTTCGAGCGCGCCATCGCGCTCGACGAGCGCAATGTCGAAGCGCGCAGCAACCTTGGGCACGCCCTGCTGGCGGCGGGCCATTATGCGGAGGGCTGGCCGTATTTCGAGCATCGTTGGGCCAGCAACCAGATTGGCGACAGGCCGGCGGAGAAGGGTGCGCCGGTCTTGCCGATTCCGCTTTGGCGAGGCGGCCCGCTCGGCGGCGCGCGGCGCTTGCTCGTGCTGCACGAACAAGGCTTCGGCGACGCGCTGCAATTTTGCCGCTACCTACCTATGGCGCTCGCGCACGGCGCTTGCGTTGGCTACGTGTGTCCGAGGCCGCTGCGGCAACTGCTCGAACAGTCACTCTGCGCGCGCTGGCCCAATCTTGTGCTGCTCGATGACGTGCCATCCGATCTTTCCGGCTGGGACGGATATTGCACGCTGCTTTCGCTGCCGATGCTGCTTGGCACGCGGCTCGACAACATTCCCGCGCCGGTGCCTTACCTGTACGCCGAACCGCAACGCGCGCGCATGTGGGCCGAGCGCCTGGCCGGGCTTGGCAATGACGCGCGGCCGCGGATCGGCGTTGTGTGGGCCGGACACGCGGCGCTGACCGCGGATCGCCGGCGCAGCATCGCGCCGCAAGCGTTTGCGAAACTGCTCGCATGGCACGGGGCGCACTGGGTCAGCCTGCAAAAAGCCGATGCCGCAGCGAAGCCACTGCCGTCGACCGGCCAGGCGCAGGTCGTTGACTGGATGGACGAGGTTGGCGATTTCGCCGATACGGCCGCGTTGATTGACGGGCTCGATCTCGTCATTTCGGTCGATACGTCGGTGGCGCATCTTGCCGCGGCAATGGGCAAGCGTGTATGGCTGCTCAACCGCTTCGCGGGTTGCTGGCGTTGGCTGCGCAACCGTGACGACAGTCCCTGGTATCCCGGCCTGCGCCTTTTCACGCAAACGGAGCGCGGCAACTGGAGCGAAGTGCTCGGCCGCGTGACCGATGCGCTCGAAGCGCTTTATCCGCCCAGGGTCTGACGCGTTCGATCGTTGCGGCGCGCGCGGCGAGCGTTTGCCGGTTTCAGCGCGCGGCGTCGGGGGCGGCAAGCTCCTGTAGCAGCCAGTCGCGAAACGCGATCAGCACGGGGTGGCGCTGCGCGCGCTCCGGATACACCAGATAGTACGAGCGCGAGCTCGCCACGGCTTCGAAGGGGCTCAGCAGCCGCTTTTCCCTGAGTTCGTCTTCCACGAGCATGCGCGGGACGAGCCCCACGCCTATACCCGCCACGACCGCCTGGATCAGATGCGAGGTCAGCTCGAAGCTCGGGCCGGGCCGCAGCGCGTCGTGCGGCAGACCGGAATGCGCGCACCATTCGCGCCATGCGTCGGGAAAGCTGCGCACGCGCAGCAGCGTGAGACCTTCGAGGGCCTTGATCGTCGGGACGGCGCCGCGCTTCGACTTTCGCGCGAACGGCAGCGTGGCGGGGTTTCCCACCAGCACCAGTTCTTCCGCGTAGAGCCGGTGCGCGATCACATCCGGCCAGCGCCCGTCGCCCACCACAATGGCCGCGTCGAGGTCCTGGGTCGCGAAGTCGGCGGCCCCGATGCGCGAATCGAGGTCGATCTGTAGATCGGGATGCGCCTGATAAAAGCGGTGCAGGCGCGGCAACAGCCACTTCGCGCCGAACGTGGGCAAGGTCGCGACGCGCAACTGCGTTTTCGGCGCGTTCGCTGTGAGCGCCTGCAATGTCGCGGTGCGGATCAGCGTGAGCGCCTGTGCAATCTCCGTCATATAGGCGCGGCCGATGTCGGTCGGCACGATGCGCTTGCCCTCGCGCGTGAAAAGTTCCAGGTCGAGCATGGCTTCTAGCGCCTGCACCTGGCGGCTCACGGCGCTTTGCGTGAGCGAGAGCTCTTGCGCGGCCCGCGTGAAGCTCTCATGGCGCGCGGACGCTTCGAATGCGAGCAGCAGCGACATCGACGGCGTCAGCTTACGATAATTCATTCATAAACCTCATGATCAATCCAACAAACATACGTTTGTCCGGCGCCGGTTCGGACGCGACAATGATCGGTCAGATAAGGCACAACACGCCCTGCACGAGACTTCGAGAGCAATATGACCATAGCCAGGCTTCCCATCGGCGCAACCCACGAGCGACCGATCCGTCAATTTTTGCATGAATTGAAGGCGTCGGGTTTCGAGGGCGAGGTGGATACGAGCCACGCCACGCGCACCGTGCTGGCCACCGACAATTCGATCTACCAGCGCTATCCGCGCGCGGCCGTGTTTCCCCGCCATGCGAGGGACGTGCAACGCATCGCGAGCCTGCTCGGGCGCGAGGCATTTCGCGGTGTGGTCGTGACGGCGCGCGGCGGTGGCACGGGCACCAATGGCCAATCGCTCACCGAAGGCATCGTGGTCGACATGTCGCGGCACATGAACCGCATCCTCGACATCGATCCTGTTGCGCGCACGGCGAGGGTCGAAGCGGGTGTCGTCAAGGACCAGCTCAATGCGGCGCTGAAGCCGCACGGTCTTTTCTTCGCGCCGGAGCTCTCCACATCGAATCGCGCGACCATCGGCGGCATGATCAGCACGGACGCGAGCGGGCAGGGCAGTTGCACCTACGGCAAAACGCGCGACCATGTGCTCGCGCTCGAAACAATGCTGTTGGGCGGCGAGTGTTTGTCGAGCGCGCCGGTCGATAGCGCGGCGCTCACATCGCTTTGCGCGCGCAATGACAAGGTGGGCGAGGTGTTGCGCACCGCGCGCGAGATCAGCGAGCGCGAGGCCGACCTCATACGCGAGCGCTTTCCCAATCTGAACCGCTGCTTGACGGGCTACGATCTCGCGCACCTGCGCGAGCGCGACGGCCGGTTCGACATCAACAGCGTGTTGTGCGGCTCGGAAGGCACGCTCGGCCTGATCGTGGAGGCGACGCTGAATGTGCTGCCGGTTCCGAAGCACGCCGCGCTCGTCAATATTCGCTACGAGGGTTTCATGGATGCGCTGCGCGACGCGCAGGCGTTGATGGCCCACCGTCCGCTCTCGATCGAAACGGTCGACTCGACCGTGCTGCGCCTCGCGCGCGAGGACATCGTCTGGCAAAGCGTGGCTGCGTATTTCCCGGACGACGAGGGCGTGGAAGGCGGCGCGAGCGGCATCAACATGGTGGAGTTCAGCGGCGACGATGCGAGCGAAGTGCGCGCACGCGTGGCGGCGTTCACGGAGCATCTGCACTCGGACGCGAGCGTGAAGCGTCTCGGCCACACGATCGCCGATGGCGAAGCGGCGATCAATCGCGTCTACGCCATGCGCAAGCGCGCCGTGGGGCTGCTTGGCAACGTGCGCGGCGCGAGCCGCCCGCAGCCTTTCGTGGAAGACACGGCGGTGCCGCCTGAAAATCTGGCCGACTATATCGCGGAGTTCCGGGCGCTGCTCGACGGTTTCGGGCTGCGCTACGGCATGTTCGGCCACGTGGATGCGGGCGTGCTGCACGTGCGCCCCGCGCTCGACATGCGCAATCCCGCCGAGGCCGCGCTGGTGCGCCCGATTTCCGACGCGGTGACCGCGCTGACGATCAAGTACGGCGGCCTGCTGTGGGGCGAGCATGGCAAGGGCGTGCGCTCCGAGTACGTGCCTGCGTATTTCGGCCCCTTGTATCCGGCGCTGCAACGGCTCAAGGCGGCGTTCGACCCGCACAATCAACTGAACCCCGGCAAGATCGCCACGCCTGCGGGCGCGAGCGCGCCGCTGCTGAAGATCGATGCAACGCCGCTGCGTGGCGAGTGGGATCGCCGCATCGACGAGCGGGTCTGGCAGGCCAACGCCGACGCCGTCCACTGCAACGGCAACGGCGCCTGCTACAACTTCGACCCGGACGACGCCATGTGCCCCTCGTGGAAGGCCACGCGCGAGCGCGTGCTTTCGCCGAAGGGGCGGGCGTCGCTCATGCGCGAATGGTTGCGCATGCAACAGGATGCCGGAACGGATCTTACTGCCGCGCCGGCGGTCGCTGCGTGGCCGGTCCGCGTCGTCAACAGTGTGCGCAAACACCGGGGCGAAGAGGACTTCTCGCACGAAGTCTACGATGCCATGGCGGGTTGTCTCGCGTGCAAGTCCTGTGCGGGACAATGCCCTGTGAAGGTGAGCGTGCCCGAGTTTCGCGCGCGCTTCCTGGCGCTTTATCACACGCGCTACTTGCGGCCCCTGCGCGACTATCTGATCGGTGCGCTCGAATTCACCGTGCCGCGCGTGGCGGCGGTGCCCGCCGCACGCGGTCTTTACAACGCGCTGATGCGCTCGCGCCCGGTGAAGTCGATGCTCGGGCGCGGGTTGGGGATCGTCGACAATCCGCTCTTGAGCACGATTTCCTGGCGCGAGGTCTTGCGCAAATCGGGTGCGGAACTGGCGACAGCGGAACGGCTCGCCGCGCTCAGCGAAGCCGGGCGCGGGCGCAGCGTGATTGTCGTGCAGGATGCATTTACGCGTTACTTCGAAACGCCGGTTTTGGCTGCATTCATGGAACTCGCTGCGCGTCTTGGATTCAAGGTGTTCGTCGCGCCGTATCTTCCGAACGGCAAGCCGCTACATGTTCAAGGATTTCTGCCGCAGTTCCGGCGCGCGGCGAGCCGCAATGCTGCGCAACTCGCTGCGCTCGCCCGTACGGGCGTCCCGCTGGTTGGCGTGGACCCTGCCATGACACTCGTCTACCGTCAGGAGTACCGCAAGGTCGAGGGCATTGCAGCCATGCCCGAGGTGCGATTGCCGCAGGAGTGGCTGCTCGGTGTGCTGCGCGCACGGGAAACGCACAAGCGCGGGGCGGCTACGTTTCGTCTGCTTGCGCATTGCACCGAGCGGACCAATGCGGGCGCCGCGGCGGGACTATGGAAGGACGTATTCGAGGCTGCGGGCCTTGTGCTCACAACGCCCGCCAGTGGTTGCTGCGGCATGTCGGGCACATATGGCCACGAGGCGCGCAATCGCGGGACGTCAGAGACGATATTCGAGCAATCGTGGGCGCGGCATGTCGATGCGCAACCGGGCGGCGACGAATTGCTGGCCACGGGTTATTCGTGCCGTTGCCAGGTGAAGCGCTTGCGCGGGCGGCAATTGCGTCATCCGGTTCAGGCTTTGCTGGATGCGCTGGTCTGATATTCAGGAGTCTGAATCATTACACCAGGCTATCGCCCAACCACTGCGCTCCAAACCACGTGCCCTGCGCCACGATGGACGACAACTGCTCCAGCACGAGCCGCCGGCCTTCCAGCACCGCAGCCGAGTGCGAGCGCGCCGTGTTCTCGCACAACGCCCAGGTGATATACATCCCGCGCACCGGCGCCCACGAAACATCCTGATCCGACATGGCGCTCACGGCGCAGCAGGGCGTGACCGTATGGGCTGAGCCCTCGCGCGCCAGATCGATGGAAAGATGCATCGCGTCGATTTCCACGATGCTCTTGAACGCGTAACCCTGTCTCGCCAGGGCGTGCTCGATTTGCGTGCGAATGACGTTCGGCTTTCCCGGCAGCGCCAGTTTCAGATTGTCCAGATGCGAGAGGGGAACGGGCTTTTCCGGCCTGAGCCTTGCGCGCTTGTTCGACACCAGCACGAGCGGTTCGCGCAGCAAGGCCGTGTGGCGATAGCCGGCGGGAGAGCCCCCCTCGAACGGAATGATCGCGATATCGAGCATGCCCGAGTGCATGACTTCGCGCAGCGCGTGGCTCACGTCTTCGTGAACGCGCAGCGAAACGCCGGGATAGTGCGCGACGAGCGCCTGAACGTACTGCGCCGTGAACAGATGCCGCCAGGAGGGCGGAAAGCCCACGGAAAGCTGACCGGCGGCGCGGCTTCCCACCTGTTCGACGAGTATTTCCAGTTGCCGGAGGACGGGCCGCGCGCGCTCGTAAAGCAGCCGCCCGGCTTCGGTCGGCACGACGCCGCCCTTGGTGCGCGTGAAGAGTTTTACGCCGATCTGATGTTCGAGCAGTGCGATGTGGCGCGAGAGGGCGGGCTGCGAGAGACGCAGGTCCGACGCCGCGCGATTGATGCTGCCAAGGTCGGCCACGCGCAGAAAGTACTCGATGAGTTGGGAGTCCATGGCGCCGATCTTATCCGAAAAGTGGATAACGTCTATATCGAGCCAGCATTGGATGGATAACAATGCGCCCGTTACGATGCCCTGAAACACATTCAGGAGACGGAATCACGATGTCACAACGCAACCCAAACGCAGGCGCCGCGACTTCATTCGACACCGACGTGCTCGTCGTGGGCTCGGGGCCGATGGGCGCGACCACGGCGCTGGCGCTCGCCACTTACGGCGTGAAGGTGCATATGGTGTCGCGCTGGAACTGGCTGGCGGACACGCCGCGCGCGCACATCACCAACCAGCGCGCGATGGAGGTCTATCGCGATCTGCAAATCGAGGAAGAGGCGCATCGCTATGCCACGCCGTGGGAGCTGATGGGCGACTGTCTGTTCACAACGAGCCTGGCGGGCGAAGAACTCGTGCGGCTGCGCTCGTGGGGGACCGGCGACGCCCGCAAGAGCGACTATCTGCAAGGCAGCCCTTGCCCGCTGGTCGACCTGATCCAGCCGAACATCGAACCCATTCTCTTCAAGAACGCCGCCGAGCGCGGCGCCACGTTTGCAACCAATACGGAGTACCAGGCACATGTTCAGGACGAGCAGGGCGTCACGGTCTCGCTGAAAGACCGCCTCACCGGACGCGAATACACGCTGCGCGCGAAGTATCTCGTGGGCGCGGACGGCGCGCGCTCGCAGGTGGCACAAGACATCGGCCTGCCGATTTCAGGGGAGATGGCGCGCGCCGGTACGCTCTACACGCTGTTCAACGCCGATCTCTCGGCCTACGTGGCGCACCGTCCGAGCATCCTGCACTGGATCGTCAGCCCGGACGCGAGTTTCGGGGAAATCGGCCTCGGGCTGCTGCGGGCCGTCAAACCGTGGACGCAATGGATAGCCGGATGGGGCTTCGACATTTCGAAGGGCGATCCGGACCAGAGCGATGAAATGGTGCTGCGCAAGATTCGCGTGCTGGTGGGCGACCCGAAACTCGACGTCGAGATCGTTCGCAAGTCGGTGTGGTACGTGAACCAGGCTTACGCCACCGAGTATTCGAGGGGCCGCGTGTTCTGCGGCGGGGACGCCGTGCATCGGCATCCGCCTTCGAGCGGCCTCGGTCTGAATACCTGTGTTCAGGACGCGTTCAATCTGGCGTGGAAGTTGGCGTTCGTGCTCAAGGGCCACGCGGGTGGGGCTCTTCTGGAATCGTATTCGGACGAGCGCGCACCGGTCGGCAAGCAGATCGTCGAGCGGGCGAACCAATCGCGTCTCGACTATGCGCCGATCCGGCAAGTGTTCAGCGTGGAAGGCGCGGAGAATCCGGTTGCGGCGGGCATTGCCCGTTTCAAGGATCCCGGCGCGGCCGGCGCACAGGCGCGCAAGGATGTTCAGGCCGCGCTCGAACTGAAGAACCGCGAATTCAACGCGCAAGGGGTGGAGATGAACCAGCGCTACGCATCGGCCGCCGTGATGGCCGATGACGACGCGCGCCCCGAGCCGTGGCTGCGCGACCCCGAACTCTACTTGCAGGCGACGACGCGGCCCGGTGCGAAGCTGCCGCACGCATGGCTGATCGACGCGCGTGGCAGGCGCATCTCGACGCTCGACGTCGTGGGGCGCGGGCAATTCACGCTCGTCACCGGGCTTTCGGGCCAGGCGTGGGTCGAGGCGGCGGTACAACTGGCGCGGCCTTATCTGCGCACGGTCGTGATCGGCGAGCGCGAGAACCAGGACCCCTGGTGCGACTGGCAGCGCCTGCGCGAAATCGAAGAAGACGGCGTGCTGCTGGTTCGGCCCGACGGGTATGTGGCGTGGCGCCAACACTCCGGGGCTTCGAGCGTGACGGATGCGCGGCGGCTGCTGGAGCGCGCGCTCTCGCGCGTGCTCAATATAGGCGCCTAGTGGACGCGTAGTGGGTGCACAGGCGACGCGGCACATTACCCATTGTGTGCGCAACAGTCTCTTCCAGAGCGGCCGCTGTTTGTCGTTGCGGCGCGGGTGATACATATACGCCCCGCGCCACACCTTTCAATTCGACAAACGACGTCCGGTAGCCGGGGTGCAAGCTGTCCGCGACGCGCATTACAAGAGACGCCGCAGTCATGCCACGCATTCACTTCTTCAGGCCTGCTAACGAACAAGGGCGCGAGGCCCACGGTTCTTCCGCTACTCCCCGTATTGCTGCGTGCACAGCTGCTCAACGCCACTGGCCGCGCCACGGCTTTGCGCTCATGCTGGCGACGGCGGCGCCGTTTGCGCATGCGCAAAGCTCGGTGCGGCTTTCCGGTCTCGTGGATCTGGGCATTGCCTACGTCAGCGACGCGGGCGGCGCGCAGGGACATGCAAGCGCATGGCAGGCAAAGAACGGCGACATCAACATCAGCCGCTGGACGCTCAGCGGGGAAGAGACGCTCAGCAGCGACACGAAGGCGATCTTCACGCTCACGAACGGTTTTAATGCGCTGACCGGCGCGGCCGCGCAGCAGGGGCGCTTGTTCGGCTTTCAGGCGTTCATGGGTCTTGCGTCGCAGCGCGCGGGGACGGTGACGCTCGGGCGGCAGTTCGATGCGGTCGTGCAATACGTCGAGCCGTTCGCGCTGGGCGGCACCGCGGATGGCGGCACGGCGTTCGCGCATCCCTACGACAACGACAATCTCGACAACTACACCCGCACCAATAATTCGATCAAATACGCGAGCCCCGATATTCACGGCGTGACGTTCGGCGGCACTTACGGGTTTTCAAACAAGGCCGGTGCGTTTGCCGACAACCGCGAATACAGCATGGGCGCGGCGTACCACTATGGCGCGCTGCGCGTGGGCGCGGGGTATTTCCAGTTCAATCACGCCTCGAACGCGGCGGACGCCAATCTCGACGGCGCGGCGCCCGCCGGCGCGCCGTTCAACGCAGACCGCCAACGCACCTACGCGGCGGGCGGCAGCTATCAGTTCGAGAAGGTTCAGGTCGGTCTGGTGCTGAGCGAAACGCGCCTCGACAACGTCACGTCGATCAACAACGTGGCCGACGCCGCGATCGCCCTGCCGCACGACGATGTGCGTTTCACCAACGCGGAAATCAACGCGCGCTACTACTTTTCACCGCGCTGGCATATCGCGGCGTCTTACGTGTTCACCTACGGCCGCTTCGATACGCCGACCGGCGTGCATTATCCGAAGTGGCATCAGATCAATGTGCTGAACGTGTATTCGTTGTCGCCGCGCACGGACCTTTATGGCGAGGTGCTTTATCAGCGTGCCAACCAGCTTGAGGGCACGGGCATTCAAGGCGCGCAGATTTCCAACTTCTCGCGCGCCTCGGGTGCGAACCAGTTCGTTGCGGCAGTGGGGCTTCGCCACCGCTTCTAGGCGCTCAAACGATTCCGGTCGAATAGTAGACGGCGATCACGAAGAAGACGGCCAGCGTCTTGATGACCGTCACCGCGAAGATGTCGCGATACGACTCGCGGTGCGTGAGCCCCGTCACCGCGAGCAGCGTGATGACCGCGCCGTTGTGCGGCAGCGTGTCCATGCCGCCGCTCGCCATCGCCACCACGCGGTGCAGCACTTCGAGCGGAATGTGCGCGGCCTGCGCGCTCTTGATGAAGAGATCGGACATGGCCGCAAGCGCGATGCTCATGCCGCCCGAAGCCGAGCCGGTGATGCCCGCGAGGGCGCTCACCGAAACGGCGGCGTTGACGAGCGGATTCGGAATGCTCTTGAGCGCATCGCTCACCACGATGAAGCCGGGCAGCGCCGCGATCACGCCGCCGAAGCCATATTCCGAGGCGGTATTCATCGAAGCGAGCAGCGCGCCCGCCACGGCCGCCTTCGTGCCGGTCGCGAAGCGGTCCTTCACCCGGCCGAACGCCGTCACGATCACGAGCACGATGCCGAGCAGCAGCGCGCCCTGCACCGACCAGATCGCCACGACCTGCTTGACGGTGGCCGTGACCGGCGCATGAATGCCGGGCAGCACGTCGGGCGCGACGGTCACGGTGTCGCCGTACCAGAGCGGGATCCAGCGCGTGAGGAAGAAGTTCGCCACGCCCACCAGCACGAGCGGCGCGATGGCGAGCGCCGGGTGCGGCAAGTGGTCGGTCTTGACGTGCTCGGGCTCGTTCACGAGCGAAGTGCCGTAGCCTTCGCCTTTCGCCATGGCGCTGCGGCGGCGCCATTCGAGGTACGAAAGGCCGACCACGATGATGAAAACCGAGCCGATCACGCCGAGCGCGGGCGCGGCCCAGGCCGTGGTCTTGAAGAACGTGGTGGGAATGATGTTCTGGATCTGCGGCGTGCCGGGCAGCGAATCCATCGTGAACGAGAACGCGCCGAGCGCGATGGCGCCGGGCATGAGGCGCTTCGGAATGTTGCTCTGGCGATAGAGTTCGGCTGCGAACGGGTACACCGCGAACACCACGACGAAGAGCGACACGCCGCCGTACGTGAGCAGCGCGCACACGGCCACGATCACGGCGTTCGCGCGCGAGCGGCCGATGTAGCGGATCGCGGCATGCACGATCGCCTCGGAAAAGCCCGATAGCTCGATGACCTTGCCGAATACCGCGCCGAGCAGGAACACGGGAAAGTAGAGCTTCACGAAGCCCACCATCTTCTCCATGAAAATGCCGGAGAAAACCGGTGCGACGGCGGCGGGGTCGGTGAAGAGGACCGCGGCGAGCGCGGCAATGGGCGCGAAGAGAATCACGCTGTAGCCGCGGTAGGCGGCGAGCATGAGAAACGCGAGGGCGGCGAGAACGATAACAAACGACATGGAGTCTCCTGCGGATCGATCGTGTTGCGCGGCGAGGCGTGTTGTGAGATCTATGGCTCTCGGCGGCGCTTCCAGTGCGCTTTGATGCGGCTGGCAGCGGCCGTGCTGCGTCGCAGCGATTGTAGCGAAAGGCTGTGTCTCGTTATTGTCAACGTGTCCGCGCGATCCGACCGTTGCGGGAGAGAGGAGGCGGGCGAGGGAGAATACGATGGACGCAAACGGTTCAGCCGGGCGAGGCGCGCGGGCTACGGGAGGCGCGGTGCGGCGTGCGCTTGCGCTCGCTCGCGCAGGCGCTTTCGTGGCCTTCGCCGGCTTTGCAGCGCTTGGCGCGGTAGCGCAGGCTCCGGCCGGGGCGGAACTCAGGAACTGGTACAACGATCCCTTCTTCGCGCTTTCCGGCGCAATACGCGACTGCCCGCTGCCGCTCGGCCCGCTGATGTCGAAAGCCGAAGCCGACGACGACGCCCACTATCGCGTGGAACGCGGCACGACCTGCTGGCTCGCGCACAAATGCACGAAGCCGAATTCGTATCTCTACGATGCCGATATCGCGGCGGCCATTCGTCAACAACTGCAAGGCGACGCCATGCTGGCGGACACGAGCGTCTGGATCACCGTGCAGCGCCGCTTCGTCTACGCGGAGGGGTGCGTGAGCGCGGGTTTCGACAGCGCGGCGCTGGAGCGCAGGCTGGCCGCGATTGCGGACGTCGAGCAGGTGTTCGTGCGCGTGACGCCGGACCCGCGCGGCGCGCTGCCTTACAAAACCCGCGCGAAGCCCCTCGCACCCGCGCCTTGAGCGCGCTCGCGCGGCGCTCGCCGCGATGGCGCGCAGGGGGCTCGCGGCATGGCACAATCGCATCGTCGAAAAACTACAAAGCCCATCGGGGTGCTCCAATGACTCGTCCTGGTTCGTCGTTGTTCCGTTTGCGCAAGTTGCCGTTCGCGGCGGGCGCCTTGGCCCTGGTCGCGGCGCTCGCCGCATGCAGCAGCGGGCCGCCGCTGTTCCTCTCGGACGGCCGTCCGACGATCCAGGTGCAGTGCCCGGCCTCGGGTGACCGCGATTCGTGCGCGCAGCAGGCGCGTGCGCGTTGTGCCGGCGCCGGTTATGACACCGTCGCCACGTCCACCGACAACGGCAATTACACGCTCGTATTCGCCTGCCGCAAGGCCCAGTAAGCGCGGCCTGTCGGCCTGGGCGCCGCGGCGCTCAGCCTTCGGCGGCCGTGCCGATCGCCGTCCCTCTCGCCGGCAGATTCAGCAACAGGCGCAGCAGGTCCGGCTGGCGCCGGGTCGCCGTCTTCTGAAAGATCGATTGCAGTTGCTTGCGCACCGTGTCGTGCTGCACGCCCACGTGCGCCGCGATTTCCTTTTGCGTGAGCCCCTCCGCGAGCAAAAGCGCGATGCGGCATTCGGCCGGCGAGAGATCGAAGGCCGTGGCGAGCACCTGCTCGTCGACGGGCGGCGCCGAGCGCGGGTGATAGAAGGTCAGCGCCGCGAAGGCGCGCAACTCCGAAGCCGAGGCGTCGTCGGCCGTCACGACGTTATAGAACGCGTAGAGCACTTCATGCTGGCTTGCCGCAAGCTTCGCTGACGCCTGCGCGCCGGATTCTGCCGCCGCGTTCAGGTTCGCCACGGAGGCGGCGTCAGCCGTCTCGGGCATGTCCGCGCCAACGATGCGCAACGCGCGATAGCGCGCCGCCGCCGTGCGCGCGCCGCTCGCCCGGTTGCGCAGCCGCGCCTCGCTCACGGCGATGTCCTCCAGCAGCCGCGCGTGGTGGGGCGCGGCGAGCGTGAGCCGCCGAGCGCGCACGCGTACGAGCGTGGTCGACTTCAGGAGCCGCTGCGCCGGCTCGTTACTGTGGAGCACTTCGCCCAGCGCGCTCACCAGCATGGCCGGCGGGCGCGAGCGGTTGGCGAGCGTGTCGGCGTTGAGCGTGAAGCGCCGCGTATAGAGGCGCACCGCGCGCACGAGGTGCGGCGTGAGCCGCTCCAGCAGTTCGCGGCGCTCGCACGGCAGCGGTCCGGTGTCGGCGCCGGCGCTACAGGCGAGCATGACCGTGAGGCCGTGCTGATCGAGGAGCTTGCACAGCGCCACGCAGCGATGGCCCGCTTCGAGCGGGCAGAACGCGAGGCCGCCCGCACGGTCGTCCTGCGCATCGTCGAGTTCCACGCCGCAATGCAACCACTTGCCGGGCGGGAAGGCGCGCAGCCACGCGAGGCGCGCGTCGTCGCGATAGAGCGGGCGAATCCGCTCGAGCGGCTCCGCGCTCGAAAGCGCAAAGCCGTCGCTCCAGGAAAAGAGGTCGCGTTGCCGATCGAAGCCAAACAAATGAACCGACGCCACGTCGATGGTTTCGCGTAATTGCGCGCAAAAATCCTTCCATGCGCAAGAATTATCGATTGTTTCGTAAATGGCATGCAGCAGGCGATCGTATTGTGATTCGTTTGTTTTCACGCCGTTCTCATTGTTCGAGTCGTAGACGGGCTATGCGCGAGCAAAATGCAGGCCGCATAGCGTTCCACAAATGAGGAATATACAGACGCAATAGCGCCCGTTAATCTGCGTTCCGTTATGGATGCGGATACAACCGTCAGCGTGGACGACCGGCGTCCCTGATTCCGTGCGGTAACCAACGGATGATTGGGCGCGCTCATCCTATTCTGCGTCTCACGTAACGAACAAAACGCAAAATCAGTGGCGGCTCACATTGAGTGCGGCCAGCTGGCACAAGGCCAATACGGCTCGATTATCCGCAGCGTGCGGAAAATCGCCGATGCGACGAAAGTGAGTGCGCGCTATTGCGTGCGCGCTCGATAAAATTTGTCATTACCGGGGGCAGCGATGAATCATCACCAACTCGAAAAGGACATCGAGCATCTCGAACACATCATTGCGCGGCTTTCAGGCCGCGATCGTATTCCACTTTCCTATTGGCGCGGCCGGCTCGACACGGTTTCGCACGCCAACCTGGTGCCATCCCAAATGTTGCGCGTAAAGCGGCTGAACGACGCGTTGCGCGCGCTCGAGAGCCGGCTGCAACACGAAGCGCTCCAGCAACGCGGCCGCTAGCGCCAACGTTTGCGGCGGTTTTGTAAAAAAGCGCGCCTTATGACGCGCTCGCGCTCCAAACCGGTCACAATGGCGTTGTTGTGACCGACCTGGAGATGACGTTTCATGCCGAGCTACAAGCAATTGACCGCCCAGTTGGAAAAGCTTCACAAGGAAGTCGCTGTGGCGCGTGAAAAGGAAGTTGCCCAGGCGATTGCCGAGATCAAGGAAATGATCGCGGAATACGACATCACCGCGGAAGAACTCGGTTTCTCCAGCCGCGCCGCAGTCCCCGCGCGCAAGAAGGCGCTGCCGGCCCGCTACGTCAACCCGAAAACCGGCGAAACCTGGAGCGGCCGTGGCCGCGCGCCGGGCTGGCTGGCGGGCAAGAACCGCGAACGCTTCCTCATCAAGGAATAGCGGTTCAAAGGTACGGCGGGCACGTTGCCGGTTGCCTCCCGCAAAAGCTCACCTTGAGCGCTACAAGGCGCGCGCGGGCGGAATGCACGACCGTCAGGGCGTCGCGCGCATCTTTCGGGCAAGTGCCTGTTGCGAAACGAAATTTTCGCGAAAATGGGGCGCGCTTCACGAACCCGGCTGGGCCATGAAAGGCCGCCGCCGCACCTCGCAGCGCCGTTTCCCCGCCGCTTCCCGTAAAAGCTCACCTCAACCGCCGCCCGGCGCCGCTGCGCCAAGGCTCGCGAGCGCCGCATGCGGCGCGCTGCCCGGATTGGCCGCGCGGCCCGCACATCAAACGTTTAGTCGGCGGCCCGAATGCCGTGTATCATTCGGTCCCGGCGCCGTTCTGCGCGGGCATCCCCGGAACATTCCCGATCGCTCGTGCTATTTGTCGCGCGAGCCAGTCCGCGCACTTGCCTCGCATTTGGCGACAGAAGCCGCCCGCAAGCGCCGCCGCGCTCGCCGCAACCACCGCCGCGCGGCCCGGTTGCCCGAATTCATCAGTGATACCCGCCCTATCCATGTCAGTTGCCGAACTCAGACGCCGCCGCACGTTCGCGGTCATTTCTCACCCGGACGCGGGCAAGACAACGCTCACCGAAAAGCTGCTGCTGTTTTCGGGCGCGATCCAGATCGCCGGTACCGTGAAGGGCAAGAAAAGCGGCCGCTTCGCGACCTCCGACTGGATGGAGATCGAAAAGCAGCGCGGCATTTCGGTCGCCAGCTCGGTCATGCAGTTCGAGTACGGCGACGCCGTCATCAACCTGCTCGACACGCCGGGCCACGAGGACTTCTCGGAAGACACCTACCGTGTGCTCACGGCGGTTGACGCGGCCGTGATGGTGATCGACGGCGCGAACGGCGTGGAAGCGCAAACGCTCAAGCTGCTCGAAGTCTGCCGCAGCCGCAAGACGCCCATTCTCACGTTCATCAACAAGCTCGACCGCGAAGTGCGCGAGCCGCTCGACCTGCTCGACGAAATCGAGCAGCACCTGGGCGTGGCCGCCGTGCCGTTCACCTGGCCCATCGGCATGGGCAAGGAGTTCCAGGGCGTGTACGACATCCAGCGCGACCAGGTGCGCGTGTTCCGTGCGGGTCAGGAATCGCTTGGCGGCGCGGTGGAAACGCTGCAACACATCAGCGACGAAGACGGCGAAGCGCGTTTCGGCTATCACTGGAAGCGCACCAAGGAAGAAGTCGAGCTGATCACGGGCGCGACGCCCGCGTTCGACCGCGACGCGTTCCTCGCCGGCGAGCAGTCGCCGGTGTTGTTCGGCTCGGCGATCAACAACTTCGGCGTGAAGGAAATTCTCGACGCGCTGGTCGATCTCGCGCCGCCGCCGTCGCCGCGCATCGCGGTGCAGCGCGCCGTGTCGCCCGACGAGCCGAAGTTCACGGGCGTCGTGTTCAAGGTGCAGGCCAACATGGATCTCGCGCACCGCGACCGCGTGGCATTCATCCGCGTGTGCTCGGGCCACTTCGAGCGCGGCATGCAACTGAAGGTCACGCGCAACAACAAGACCTTCCGCGCCAACAACGTGGTGAGCTTCCTCTCGCAGCGCCGCGAGACCGTGGCCGAGGCGTATCCTGGCGACATCATCGGTATTCCTAACCATGGCACGTTGAGTCTGGGCGACACGCTCACCGAAGGCGAAGACCTGCAATTCACGGGGCTGCCGTTCTTCGCGCCGGAAATCTTCCAGACCATCGAAGTGGTCGACCCCATGCGCGCCAAGCAACTGGGCGAAGCGCTCAAGCAACTGGGCGAAGAGGGCGCGATCCAGGTGTTCCGTCCGCTGCACGGCGGCGCGACGATCCTGGGCGCGGTGGGCCAGCTTCAGTTCGAAGTGGTCTCGCACCGCCTCTCGGCCGAGTACAAGGTGGAAGTGCGCATCATGCCCGCGCGCTATCGCCTGTCGCGCTGGGTGACCTGCGACGACGCCGCCGAGCTGCGCCGCTTCACCGACTCGTACGCCGCACGCATGGCTTACGACGCGTCGAATGCGCCGACCTACCTTGCTTCGCACGTCTCCGAAATCGAGGTCGCGCAAAAGGCCTGGCCGAAGATCGTGTTCAACGAACTGCGCGAACATTCGGGCGCGCCGTTCCGCAAGTCGATGTAACACGCGCGGCGCGCTCGCGCCGCGTTTTCAAACCAGCGAAACTTCTCCTCGCGCATCGTGCGTGACACACGCCCGCCCGCCCGCCCGCAGCGGCGTGCGACGCCATGCCGCCGCCTGCGCGCGCAGGCGCGGCGGGCGAAAAGCGCGCATCGCCTGCGCGCTTGCCCTATCCTCTTCTCGTGACGGTATAAAACGACAAACTGGCGCTTGCCCGTGCGGCGCGCGCCCGTTCGACCAACGAGGAGAGCCTGTGACCGTACGCAATCTCGACGCGGTGTTCCAGCCGAAATCCGTGGCCGTGATCGGCGCTTCGCGGCGACCCGGCAGTATCGGCAGCATGGTGTGGCAGCGGCTCATCGAAGGCGGCTACACGAGTCCGGTGTGGGCCGTGAACCCGCGCCACACGGGCGATTTCGAGGCGTTCGACGGCCGCCCCGTGGTGGCCGACGCGGGAGACCTGCCCGAAGCGCCCGGCGTTGCGATCATCTGCACGCGGCCCGCCACGTGGCCCGCGCTCGTGCATCGCCTGGGCGGCATGGGCACGCGCGCGGCCATCATCGTGGGCGAGGTGCGCGACGAAGCCGACCAGGCCGACCTGCGCCACGCGCTCGCGGCGGCGCGCCCGCACCTGCTGCGCATCGTCGGCCCAGGCAGTCTCGGCGCGCTCACGCCCGCGCTCAATGCGCAACTGGGCGCGGCGGCGTCCATCGCGCGCAAGGGCGGCGTGGCCTGGGTCTCGCAGTCCAACGCGCTCACCAACGCCGTGCTGCGCTGGGCCGGCGCGCGCGGCCTCGGCTTTTCGCACGTGATCGCGCTCGGCGACGAAGCCGACGTCGATGTGGGCGACGTGCTCGACTATCTCGCGAGCGACCCCAGCACGCGCGCCATCCTGCTCGAAGTGGACACGATTCGCGCCGCGCGCAAGTTCATGTCGGCGGCGCGCGCGGCGGCACGCAACAAGCCGGTGCTCGCGCTGAGGAGCGGCCGCGACGATCCGGGCGACGCGCTGTACACGGCGGCGTTCCGGCGCGCGGGCGTCGTGCGCGTCGACACGCTCGACGACCTGCTCGACGAAATCGAAACGCTCGGTCTCGGCCGCGTGGCGGCGAGCGACACGGCCACGCTCATCACGAGCGACCGGGGCGTGGCGACGCTCGCGCGCGACGCCTTCACGAAGGCCGGCGACACGCTCGCGCACTGGAACGACGAAGCGCTCGCCGCGGTGCAGGCTGCGCTGCCGCATGCGCAGGCAGGCAATCCGCTCGTGCTGGGCGACACCGCGAAGCCCGAGCACTTCGGCCTCGCGCTGCAAACGCTCGCTTCACAGCGTTCGAGCGGCACGGCGTTCGTCGTGCACGCGCCCACGCACAGCGCGCCGGTGGAGGAGGTGGCGCGCACGCTCATCGAGCATCAGCGTTTTGCGTATCGCGGCATGCTTGCGTGCTTCTTCGGCGGCGTGGACGAGAAAACCCGCGACGAGCTGCATGCGCACGGCATTCCCGTGCACACCACGCCGCGCCGGCTGGCGCGCGCGTTCGCGCGTCTCGTCGATTACCGGCTGGGCCGCGAGCTGCTCATGCAGACGCCGGAAACGATGCCTGCTCAAGGCCCCGCCGCGATCGAGGCCGCCCAGGGCGAAGCGCGCGCGGCGCTGGCGGCCGGACGCACGGAGCTGGCGGGCGAGGAGGCGGCGCGGCTGCTCGCGCGCTTCGGACTCGTCACCCAGGCGCAGGACGAGCCCGGCGTGAAGCCCGTGGTGGACGTGACGGTGCAGTTTCGCGACGACGACAACTTCGGCCCGGTGTTCCGTTTTTCCGCGCCGTCGCCGGACGAAATTTCGCCGCCACTGCGCGTCTACAGCCTGCCGCCGCTCAACCCCGTGCTGTCGCGCGACATCATCGCGCGCTCGCCCTATGCGCGCAACGTGGCGCCCGAGCCGACGCTCGCGGCGCTCACCGAGCTGTCGCAGTGCGTGTGCGAGGTGCGCGAGATCGTGGGTTTGCGCCTGACGCTGCGCGTGCTGCCCGAGGCGGTCGTGGTCGTGGAGCCGCGGCTTCAGATTGCGGAAAAGCGCAGCCGTTTTGCGATCATGCCGTATCCGCGCCGCCTCGAAGAAACCCTCGACTGGCACGGCGATCGCCTCACGATCCGGCCGATCCGTCCTGAAGACGAGGCGATGCATCGCAAGTTCGTCGAGTCGATGACGCCCGACGATTTGCGCCTGCGTTTCTTTTCGGCGGTGCGCAGCTTCGATCACACGCAGCTCGCGCGCATGACGCAGATCGACTACGACCGCGAGATGGCGCTGATCGCCGTGGTGCAGGGCGAGGACGGCGAGCCGCGCACGCTCGGCGTGGTGCGCGCCGTGGCCGATCCGGACAACGAGACCGCCGAATTCGCGTGCACGGTGCTGTCTACCCTGAAGGGGCGCGGCCTCGGGCGTTTGCTGATGTCGCGCATCATCGCCTACGTGCGCTCGCGCGGCACGCACTGGCTGCTCGGCGAGGCGCTGCGCGAGAATGCGCCGATGATCGGCCTCGCGCGCGCCTGCGGCTTTACCGTCACGCCCACGGAAGACCCGGGCGTGGTCGGTTTTCGCATGCCGCTAGACTGAGCGGGAAGCTCAGGCGGCCAGTTTGGCGAGCGCGTCGTCGATCTGGCCGCGCGTGAGCGCGAGTTCTTCGAGCCAGGCCTCGCCGTATTGCGCGCCGGTTTCCTTTTCGAGGCGCGCGATGGTCGCGGCGCAGCGCGCGGCGTCCTTGGGCGTGGCGATGAACGCCTTGACCGACTGGCCGCCCTGGAACGCGTCGAACAGCGGCGTGCGGATCTCATCGGGCAGCGCGCGCGTGGTCCACTGGTGCGTCTTGCCGTTGAAGGTGAGCGAAGGCGGCAGCACGCGCTCCTTGCGCGTGGCCGGAATCAGGCCGAAATTGCGCGCGGCCTCGGCGATCTGGTCGGCCGTGAACAACTCCTCGGGGGCGATCTCGAACTGCGCGATGGCGGTTTCGACGGTCTTCATCGCGTCGGCGCGGTCGTCGCGCTTTTTCTGCGCGCGCGCGACGATGTCGCGCAGCTCGTCGGCTTCATCGGGCGTGATCGTGAAACTGGCCTGTTTCTGCTGAAGCTCGGAAAAGCGCTGGAATTCTTGATCGGTGAGAAGTTTCGCCATGGGTTTCGAATGCGCGGCCGCCGCTTGCCCGCCGTGGTTCAGCAGGACGAGGCGCACCGGTTTTTTGGGAGGGCCGCCATTCTAACCGTTTTGGCCGGCCGGCTTCCACTTGCGCGCGGCACTTGTAGGAACCGTCCGATTTTCTTGACTGGGGGCGGTCCCTATCATCATCGGATGAACTCATCCCGACCTCTTTCCCCAGCGGGCTCGCGCCGCGAGTCGCGTGCCGACGCGCGCCACGAGTCGATGCTTCAACGTGGCATCGCGCAGTTGAACGACGAAAAATACGCGTTCGCCGAGGCGCTTTTTCGCGAGATCCTCGCGCAAGACCCCAAACATGCCGACGCGCACCATCAACTGGGCGTGACGCTCGCGCGCCAGTCGCAGTTCGCGGCGGCCGAACAATGCCTGCGCGCGTCGCTGGCCGAGCGCGAGAGCGGGCCATGCCGGCGCGACCTCGCCTGGACGCTGCTGTGGCAAGGCCGCGACGGCGAGGCGATCGAAGCCTACCGCGCCGCGATTGGCGCGGGCCTGCGCGAAGCGCGCCTCTTCAACAACCTCGGCAATCTGCTCAAGAAGCGCAATTCGCTGCCGCAGGCCGAGGCTTGCTACCGCGAGGCGATTGCAACCGACGCCTCCTACGCGCTCGCCTACAGCAACCTGGCGATGCTCCAGCAGGACGCGGGCCAGCACGAAGCCGCCGAGGCGAATCTCAAGCAGGCGCTCGCGCTCACCCCGAACTCGCCGCACCTCTGGCAGTGCTACGGCGGCTTGCTGGAGCGCATGAACCGCATGGACGAGGCCGATGAAGCTTACCGCCGCGGCGGCCGCTGGGAGGCCTCGCAGTACGTGCGCCGCCGCGAGGCGCACTGGCAGCAGCTTGGGGAGATCGACGCGGCGGCGCTTTCCATGGTGTCGTCCGGCGCCGCGGACAACCTCACGCCCTGGTGCCTGCTCGGCATTCCGGCGCTCACGCCGGAACTGCATCGCGACGCCGGGCTGCGCTTCGCGCAAAGCCGCTGGCGTGGCGAACTGGCGGCGCCCCCGCTCGTGGCGCGCGGCGCGGGCCTTGCCGCCGCGCTCGCGCGCTTCGAGTCGGGCGAGCGCCTGCGCATCGGTTATCTGTCGGCGGACTTCTACGATCACGCCACGTTGCGCCTGCTGGCGGGCGTGTTCGAACTGCACGACGCGAAGCGCTTCGACGTTCACCTCTATTCGTACGGGCCCGACCCCGACGCCACCGCCCGCGCGCGCTTTGCGCACGTGCCGGGCACGTGGCACGACGTCGGCGCGCTTTCGGATGCGCAGGCCGCCGCGCAAATCGCGCACGACGGCATTCACCTGCTCGTCGACCTGAAAGGCTTTACGACGGGCACGCGGCTCGGCATTACCGCGCTGCGGCCCGCGCCCGCGATCGTGAGCTGGCTGGGCTACCCCGGTTCGCTCGGCCACGCGCGCCTCGCCGACTACCTGATCTCCGACGCCATCGTTACGCCGCCTGGCGCTGCCGCGCAATTCAGCGAGACGCTCGCGCTCATGCCGCACTGCTACCAGCCCCTCGACCATCGCCGCCAGAGCGCGCCGCGGCCTTCGCGCGCGCAAGCCGGGCTGCCGGAGAAGGGCTTCGTCTATTGCAGCTTCAATCAGACGTTCAAGCTGAATGCGCAGATCTCCTCGCTCTGGGCGCGGCTGCTGAAGGCCACGCCGGGTAGCGTGCTGTGGCTGCTCGAACCCGGTTCGGCGCGCGCCAAAGAAAACCTGCGGCAGTTCTTCGAAGCGCAAGGCGTCGATGTTGCGCGCGTGATCTTCGCGCCGCGCGTGACGCAGGAGGCGCATCTCGCGCGGCTGCAACTCGCGGACCTCGCGCTCGACACGCTGCCGGTGGGTTCGCACACCACGGGCAGCGACGCGCTCTGGGCGGGCGTGCCGATGGTGAGCGCGCCGGGCACCCTGTTCGCGGGGCGCGTGGGTGTGAGCTTGCTGCACGTGGTGGGGCTCGACGAGCTGGTTGCGCGCGATCTCGACGCGTACTTCCAGATCGCGCTCGGCTTAGCCACCGACACGGCGTGGCGGGCTCGCGTGCGCGAGAAGCTCTCGCACGCGCGGCGCAGCTCGCCGCTGTTCGATACGGCTGCGTTCACGCGTGACCTGGAGCGGCTTTATCTCGCGATCGTCGGGCGCGAGGTGCATGGCCAGGCTGGCGATCGTACGCCCGTGGCGGTGCAGTAGCGCGCGGTTGCGCCGGGGCATCCAACAGCGCCCGTACTGAGCCTCACGCCGCGCCGTCTTCGCGCAGCATCGACAGGCTCTGCACGATCTCGCCCAGCATGTGCGTCGCCTCGTCGAGCGAGGGCGCGACGTACTCGTCGATACGCCTGAGAAACGGGCAGGTGAGCGCGGCGATCGCCTGACCCGAAGGCCCGAGCACCGGAAACGTCACGTCCGTCACGCCGAAAATCTGCTGACTGTCCTTGCGCGAGAAACCCGTCTTGCGCACCTGCTCGCACGCGGCCTCGAGCGCCGCGTGGTCGATGGTCACTTCGCCCTTCACTTTCGTATGCTCCGCGAGCATGTGCGCGCGCTGCTCCGGCGTTTGCCATGCGAGCAGCGTGCGCCCCGAACTGGTATCGACCAGACCCACGCGGGAGCCCAGCCGCACCGCGATGCCCCACGTGCCCGGACCGTCCACCTGCGCGATCACGAGCAGATTGCCGCGGTCGTACACCGTGAGATGGCAGGACTGCTCCGCGTCGTTGGCGAAGCGCTGCATGAGCGGCAGCGCTTCGGCGATCAGGCGCTCCATGGGCGGGTGCCGGTGCGCGAGCGCGAACAGTTTCAGGCTGAGCGCGTAGCGGTCGCCCGCCTCCGAACGCATCACATATTGGCGCGCCACGAGGCGCTCCAGCATGCGGTAGATCTCGCTCGCGTTGCGCCCCAGCGCCTTCGTGATCTCCGCGCGCGTGAGGCCGCCGCGCTGCTCCGCGAGCAGTTCCAGGATGTCGAGCCCCTTGTCCAGCGCGGGCGCGCGATAGCGGTCGCCGTCGTCTTTCTCGTCGGCTTCGTCGGGCGCGTTGTCCATCGGGCGTTTTTTCGCGTTGTTTTCCATTCGATCGTTCCCAGGGAAATCACGGACCCATGCTGCGCTGCACATTCCTTGACCTTGTGCGGTGCGTATATGAATAATAGGTTCACTGGTGAACATACACCAGCGTCGTCTGGAAAGGGAAGTGGCAGTTGCAACGGGTCGCCGGCGCTTCGTGCATTCCTCGCGGGGCGCGGCGAGCACATGGAATTCAACAACGACAGATGCGGTCGCATGGGCGCCGAAGCGCCCCGTGCGGCCGACCAGGAGACAGACATGGCGTTCGCATCCGGGCTCGTGCTGGCCCGCCGCTCCACCGAAACCCGCCAGGCGCGCGCGGCGCTGCCCCGTGCGGCCATCAAAACCCTTTGTGTAGCCGCGGCGTGCGCTGCCGCGTTCGGCGCACCGGCCGCAGCCAGCGCGGCCGAGGTCGGCAAGGTGGGCCTCGGCCTGCCGCTCCTCACCTCGCCGTTCTGGCAGTCGTACAACAACTATCTCGGCGTGTACGCGAAGCAGGACGGCATCGACGTGCTCGCGCCCGTGAACTCGAACAACGATCCGGCCCAGCAGATCACGGACATGAACAACATGATCAATCTGGGCGCGAAGGGCATTGTGGTCGGCCCGATCGATTCGGCGGCGATCAGCCGCGCGCTCGACAACGCCGCACAGAAGAACGTGAAAGTCGTGGCCGTGGACGTCGCGCCCACGCAGGGCGCCGTGGCGATGGTCGTGCGCGCCGACAACCGCGCGTATGGCGAGAAGGCCTGCAAATACATCGGCGAGCATGTGAAGTCGGGCAAGGTCGTGCAGATCATGGGCGACCTCGCCTCGGTGAACGGGCGCGACCGTTCGGAAGCGTTCCGCGCCTGCCTGAAGAACTATCCGAATCTGTCGCTGCTGGAGATTCCGGCCGGCTGGAAGGGCGATGTGGCGGCGAGCGCGCTGGACAGCCTGCTGACCGCGAACCCGGACGTGAAGGGCATCTACATGCAGGCGGGCGGCGTGTATCTCTCGCCCACGTTGCAAACGCTGCGCCGCAAGCAATTGCTCGTTCCCGTGGGCGACCCCAAGCATATCGTGATCGTCTCGAATGACGGCATTCCGCAGGAGTACGAAGCCATTCGCAAGGGCGAGATCGACGCGACCGTTTCGCAACCTGCCGATCTCTACGCGAAATACGGCCTCTATTACATCAAGGCGGCGCTGGAAGGCAAGACGTTCAAGCCGGGCAAGACCGATCACGACAGCAATATCGTCCAGTTGCAGCCCGGCATTCTCGAAGACCAGTTGCCGGCGCCGCTCGTGACGAAGCAGAACGTCGACGACAAGAACCTGTGGGGTAATACGGTCAAATGAGCGGTCAAATGAGCGGTCACATGAGCCGCCACACGAGCGATCGATCGGGCGATCGGGCCGCAGTGGGCAACGCGCCGCCGCCCGGCGGCGCGGTATTCACGGGCAGCCGCGAGGCGGCCGCGCGGGCGTTGCCGCCGGTCGTGGAGGCGAGCGGCGTGACGAAACGCTTCGGCTCCACGGCGGCGCTCGCCAACGTGAGCCTGCGCGTGATGGCGGGCGAGTCGCATGCGCTCGTGGGCCGCAACGGCGCGGGCAAGTCCACGCTCGTGTCGATCCTCACCGGCCTGCGCAAGCCCGACGAGGGCAGCGTGCGCTTTAACGGCGAGGCCGCGCCCGCGCTCGCCGACCGCGATGCATGGCGCGAGCGCGTGGCCTGTGTGTACCAGCATTCCACGATCATTCGCGACCTCACGGTCGCGGAGAATCTGTTCATCAATCGTCAGCCGAAGCGGCGCGGCGTGATCGACTGGCAAACCATGCGCCGCGACGCGCGCGCGCTGCTCGACCACTGGCGCATCGACGTGCGCGAGGACGCGCGCGCGGGCGACCTGACGGTAGAGGCGCGCCAGCTCGTGGAAATCGCGCGGGCGCTGTCGTACGGCGCGCGCTTCATCATCCTCGACGAACCCACCGCGCAGCTCGACGGCGAGGAAATCAAGCGCCTCTTTCGGCGCATCGACGAATTGCAGCGCGAAGGCGTGACCTTTCTCTTCATCTCGCACCATCTGCAAGAGGTGTACGAGATCTGCCAGACCGTGACGGTGCTGCGCGACGCGCGCCATATCGTGAGCGCGAGCGTGGCCGAATTGCCGCGCGAACGGTTGATCGAGGCGATGACGGGCGAGCGCGGCGGCCTGAATGTCGCGGACGCCGCCGCGCGCGAGCCGCTGCCCGCCGATGCGCCGCTCGCGCTCGAAGTGCGCGGACTCTCGGGCCACGACTACCACGACGTGTCGTTCGCGTTGAAGCGCGGCGAGGTGGTGGGACTCACGGGCGCGACGAGCAGCGGCCGCACGAGCGTGGGCGAGGCGATCGCCGGACTCGCGGCGCAGCAGGCGGGCGAGATTCGCGTGAAGGGTGCACGACTCACGCCCGGCGACGTGCCCGCGGCGCTCGCGAGCGGCGTGGGCTGCGTGCCGAAGGATCGCCATCACGAGGGGCTCGTGCTCACGCAGTCGGTGGCCGAGAACGCGTCGATGACGATTGCGGGCCTGCTCGGGCGCTTCGGCTTCGCGCCGCCCGCGAAGAAGCATCAGGTGGGCAAGCGCATGATCGAGACGCTCGGCATCGTCGCGCAGGGGCCGGAGCATGTGGTGTCCGGGCTCTCGGGCGGCAATCAGCAGAAGGTCGTGATGGCGCGCGCATTGGCAAGCAATCCTGACGTTCTCGTGCTGATCGATCCCACGGCGGGCGTGGACGTGAAATCGAAGGAAGCGCTGCTCTCGGTCGTGGACCGCGTGCGCGAGGAAGGCAAGGCCGTGCTCGTGGTGTCGAGCGAACTCGACGATTTGCGTACCTGTGACCGCGTGCTCGTGATGTTTCGCGGCGAGGTGGTCGCGCAGATGGCGGCAGGCTGGCAGGACCACGAACTGATCGCATCGATTGAAGGAGTCGATCTTCATGAAGAATAGTGTTTCGACGCCCGCATTCGCGGCGGCGCAGGGCGACGCGGCAACGGCCGGGCGCCGCGCGCGGCCGCGCATCGAGCTGGCGCGCCTGCGCGATTTCGCGCTCTTGCCCGCGCTCTTGCTGCTGATCGTGATCGGCGGCTTCGTGAGCCCGAGCTTTCTCACGCGCGCGAATCTCATCAGCGTGCTTGGTGCATCGGCTGCGCTCGCGCTCGTGGTGCTCGCCGAATCGCTCATCGTGCTCACCGGCAAGTTCGATCTCTCGCTCGAATCCACCGTGGGCATTGCGCCGGCGGTCGGCGCGATGCTCGTCATGCCCGCGGCCTCGGCGGGGTTCGGTCTGCAATGGCCCGCGTTCGCGGGGCTCGCGGCCATCGTGGTGGTGGGCGCGCTGATCGGCTTCATCAACGGCTTTCTCGTGGTGCGGCTGCGCCTGAACGCCTTCATCGTGACGCTGGCCATGCTGATCGTGCTGCGCGGCATGCTGGTGGGCGCCACCAAGGGCGGCACGCTGTTCGACATGCCGCCATCGTTCTTCACGCTCGCGACGACCATCGTGCTCGGCCTGCCGCTTTCCGTGTGGCTCGCCGCCGCTGCATTCGCCATCGCCGCGTTCATGCTGCGTTATCACCGCGTGGGGCGTGCGCTCTACGCGATCGGCGGCAATCCCGATGCGGCGCGCGCGGCCGGCATTCGCGTGGAGCGCATCACATGGGGCGTGTTCGTGCTCGGCAGCGTGCTCGCGGCATTGGGCGGTCTGATCGTCACCGGCTACGTGGGCGCGATCAATGCGAACCAGGGCAACGGCATGATCTTCACCGTGTTCGCGGCAGCCGTGATCGGCGGTATTTCACTGGACGGCGGCAAGGGCACGATGTTCGGCGCGCTGTCGGGCGTGCTGCTGCTCGGCGTGGTGCAGAACCTGCTCACGCTCGCCCAGGTGCCGTCGTTCTGGATTCAGGCGATTTACGGCGCGATCATCCTCGGCTCGCTGATGGTGGCGCGGCTCGCGGGCGGCGAGGCCCAGAACTAAGGCGAGCGGAGGACTTTCTGTGAACGGCAACGCACTCCATACCGACGCGCGCCTCATCCTGCTCGCTCCCGAAGACAACTGCCTGATTGCGGCGGCGCGTCTGCCGCAGGGCGAGATCGTGGAGATAGAGGGGGAACGCGTGACGCTGGCAAAGACGATCGAGCTGGGCCACAAGGTGGCGCGGCGCGCACTCGCCGCGCAGGAAAAGGTGCTGCGCTACGGCGCGCGCATTGGCCACGTGAGCGTCCCGGTCGCGCGCGGCGAGCATCTGCACACGCATAACCTCGAAAGCGATTATTTGCCGACCTACACGCACGACGCGGGGCATGAGTTCGTCCCGCACCAGCACTAGATGCGGCGCTTGCCGCGAGCAGGATTCACGATATGAGCGAACCCAACGTCACCCCTACACGCGCTGCCGAGCCGGTGCTGGAAGGCTGGCCGCGCAGCGACGGCCGCAAGGGTATCCGCAATGTGGTTGCGGTGGCCTATCTGGTCGAGTGCGCGCATCACGTGGCGCGTGAGATCGTCGCGCAGTTCCGCGAACCGTTCGACGCCTTCGACGATCCGGATGGGGCAAGCCAGCCGAAAGCGCCGCCCGTTCATCTGATCGGCTTTCCGGGCTGCTTTCCGAACAGCTATGCCGAGAAGATGCTGAAGCAGCTCACCACGCATCCGAACGTCGGCGCGGTGCTGTTCGTCTCGCTCGGCTGCGAGAGCATGAACAAGCACTACCTCGTGGAGCAGGTGCGCGCAAGCGGCCGTCCCGTAGAAGTCCTGACGATTCAGGAAAAGGGCGGCACGCGCAGCACGATCCAGTACGGCGTGGACTGGGTGCGCGCGGCGCGCGCGCAGCTCGCAGCGCAAAAAAAGGTGCCGATGCGCCTGGACGAACTGGTTGTCGGCACGATCTGCGGCGGCTCGGACGGCACCAGCGGCATCACCGCGAACCCGGCCGTGGGCCGCGCGTTCGACCAGTTGATCTCGGCGGGCGCGGCCTGCATCTTCGAGGAAACCGGCGAACTGGTGGGCTGCGAATTCCACATGGAGAGCCGTGCGGCGCGGCCAGAACTGGGCGCGGAGATCGTGGCGTGCGTGGCCAAGGCGGCGCGCTATTACTCGATTCTCGGTCACGGCTCGTTCGCCGTGGGCAATGCCGACGGCGGGCTCACCACGCAGGAAGAAAAATCGCTTGGTGCCTATGCGAAAAGCGGCGCCTCGCCCATCGTCGGCATCGTGAAGCCCGGTGACGTGCCGCCCACGGGCGGGCTCTATCTGCTCGACGTGGTGCCCGACGGCGAGCCGCGTTTCGGCTTTCCGAACATCAGCGACAACGCCGAGATTGCGGAACTGATCGCCTGCGGCGCACACGTGATCCTCTTCACGACCGGACGCGGCTCGGTGGTGGGATCGGCGCTGTCGCCCGTCATCAAGGTGTGCGCGAACCCGCTCACGTACCGCAATCTTTCCGGCGACATGGACGTGGACGCCGGACGCATTCTGGAAGGCCGCGCTACGCTCGACGAAGTGGGCCGTGAAGTATTCGAGCGCACGCTGGCGGTTGCGGGCGGCGAGCGCTCACGGTCGGAGGATCTCGGCCACCAGGAATTCATCCTCACGTACAAGACTTTCGAGCCGGTCGGGCCGGCGTGCCTGCCCGCGAGCGCGCGAGTACCGATTGTCGACATGACGCCGCACTGAACGAAATGGTTGCGCGTGCAACCGGATACGGGAGATTTCACGCGATGGCGCAGGAGCAACATCCCAAGGTGGCGCACCGGCGCCGCATCGGCCGCACGGCGCTCGAAGTTAGCGCATTGGGTCTCGGCACCGCGCCGCTCGGCGGCCTGTATCGCGACCTTACCGAGGAGGAGGCGCAGGCCACCGTCGATGCCGCGTGGCAAGCGGGCGTGCGTTTCTTCGACACCGCGCCGCACTACGGCCACACCAAGGCCGAGCATCGCCTTGGCGCGGCGCTGCGGCGCTATGCGCGCAACGAGTACGTGCTTTCGACCAAGGTGGGTCGCCATTTCGTGCCGCGCACGCACGCCTACGACGGCAGCGAAGGCTGGCAAAACCCGTTGCCCTTCGAGGCGATCTTCGACTACACGCGCGACGGCATCCTGCGGTCGTTCGAGGACAGCCAGCAGCGGCTTGGCCTCGTCGATATCGACATCCTGCTCGTGCACGATATCGGGCGATATACGCACGGCGAGCGCAATGAACATTACTGGCGGCAACTGAGCGAAAGCGGCTTCAAGGCGCTCGACGAACTGCGCTCGGCTGGCGTCGTGAAGGCGATCGGCTTTGGCGTGAACGAACGCGAAGTGATACGCGAGGCGATGCGCGAATTCGACATCGACTGCGCGCTGCTGGCGGGCCGTTATACGTTGCTCGAACAGGCGCCGCTCGACGACTTGCTGCCGGAGTGCGAAAAGAAGGGCGTAAGCATCCTGCTGGGCGGCGCGTTCAATTCGGGCATTCTCGCGCACGGGCTGCTTGGCGAACTCAAGTTCAACTACGGCGATGCGCCTCAAGAGGTGATCGAGCGCGTTGCACGGCTCGATACGATTTGCCGGACCTACGACGCGCCGCTCGCGGCGGCCGCGCTCCAGTTTCCTTACGCGCACCCGGCCGTGGCGACGGTGCTCAACGGCGCGCGCAGCCCGCAGGAGGTGCGCGAGAACGTTGCCTCGTTCGAAACGCCGTTGCCCCGCGAGTTGTGGCTCGCGCTGCGCGACAAGGGCCTCGTCGATCCGCGCGCGCCGTTGCCGCAGGCCTGAGCCATGTCCGACCTCATCGACGCCCACCAGCACTACTGGGACCCCGCGCGCGGCGATTACGGCTGGCTCACGCCTTCGCTGAGCGCGCTCTATCGCGTGTTCGTTCCGGCCGATCTCGCGCCGTTGCGCGCGTCGTGCGGCGTAGCGCGCACGGTGGTCGTGCAGGCCGCGCCCACGGTCGAGGAAACGCGCTGGCTGCTCGAACTCGCGCGCGACGAGCCATCGATTGCGGGCGTGGTGGGCTGGGTGCCGCTCGACGACCCGCATGCGGCTGCCTTGATCGCCGAACTCGCGCGCGAGCCGAAGCTGCGCGGCGTGCGGCCCATGCTCCAGGACTTGCCCGACGACGACTGGATCGCGAGGGCCGACACCGCGCGCGCCGTGGACGCGCTCATCGCGCACGATCTCGCCTTCGATGCGCTGGTTTTCACGCGCCACGAGGCGGCGCTCGCCACGTTCCTCGCGCGACATCCCGCGCTGCGCGTGGTGATCGATCATGGCGCGAAACCGCCCATCGCGGCGGGCGGCGAGCGCGGCTATGCGGCGTGGGCGCGGGCCATCGCGCGCTTCGCGCAGTTCCCGCGAGTGCATTGCAAGCTTTCGGGGCTCGCCACCGAGGCGGCGCCCGGCTGGGACGACGCCACGCTTGCGCCGTGGGTTGCGCATCTGCTCGCGACGTTCGGCCCGCAACGCCTCATGTGGGGCAGCGACTGGCCCGTGCTGAACCTCAACGGCGACTACGAGCGCTGGCACGCCAGCGCCCAGCGGCTCACGAAGGCGCTTTCCTCTGACGAGCGCGCGGCCGTGTTCGGCGGCAACGCGGCGGCTTTCTATCGGCTTGGGGCCGATCCAGCCGGTTAGAAAACGTTCGTCGAACGCCACGAGGCGCGCCTGCGTCGCCATAATGGCCGTTTGCGTCATCCCGACTTCTTCCCGCGATTTCATCGCTCGATCGCGGCATGGTGCGTCTACTGCAATACCGGGTATCGCCGTGCCGCGCTTCCAACCGGAGTGGCAGATGGTACAAAGACTGGCCGGCAAGACGGCCTTGATCACCGCGGCGGGCCAGGGCATTGGCTACGCGGCCGCTGAACTGTTCGCGCGCGAAGGCGCGCGCGTGATCGCCACGGACATCCGTATCGACGCGCTTGCGGCGCTGCCGGTCGAGGCGCGCAAGCTCGACGTGCTCGACGGCGCGGCCATCGCGGCGCTGGCAAAGGAAGTGGGCACGGTCGACGTGCTGTTCAACTGCGCGGGCTTCGTGCACGCGGGCTCGATACTGGAAGCGAGCGAAGAGGACTGGGACTTCGCGTTCAACCTCAATGCGAAGGCGATGTACCGGACCATCCGCGCCTTCCTGCCGGGCATGCTGGAGGCGGGCGGCGGGTCGATCATCAACATGTCGTCGGCGGCGTCGAGCGTGAAGGGCGTGCCCAACCGCTTCGTGTACGGCGCTTCGAAGGCGGCTGTGATAGGGTTGACGAAGGCGGTGGCCTCGGACTTCGTGACGCGCGGCATCCGCTGCAACGCGATTTGCCCGGGCACGGTGGCCTCGCCCTCGCTGGAGGAGCGCATCGCAAGCCAGGCGGCGGCGCAGGGCACGAGCGTTGACGCCGCGCGCGCCGCATTCGTCGCGCGCCAGCCGATGGGGCGCGTGGGCAAGCCGGAGGAAATCGCGGCGCTCGCGCTTTACCTGGCCTCCGACGAATCGGGATTCACGACCGGCCAGGCGCATGTGATCGACGGCGGGTGGTCTAACTAGTTAGACCGCGATAGACCGCAAACTTCGCCCCAGGAATTCTGACCGACTGCATAGCACTCAGACACTCAAGGAACACAGACGATGAAACTGCTTCGCTATGGCCCGAAGGGCCACGAAAAACCAGGCCTGCTCGACGCCGAAGGCCGCATTCGCGCGCTCTCGGGCAACGTGGCCGACATTGCGGGCGACGTGCTTTCCGATGCCGGTCTCGCGCAGTTGCGCACGATCGATCCGGAAACGCTGCCGCTCGTCGAGGGCAATCCGCGCATCGGGCCTTGCGTGGGCCACATCGGCAAGATGGTGTGTATCGGCCTGAACTATGCCGACCACGCGGCCGAGTCGGGCATGCCGGTGCCGAGCGAGCCGGTCGTCTTCAACAAGTGGACGAGCGCCATTGTCGGCCCGAACGACGACATCGACATTCCGCGCGGCTCGAAGAAGACCGACTGGGAAGTGGAACTGGGCGTGGTGATCGGCAAGCACGCGAAGAACGTGAGCGAGGCCGATGCGCTGAACTACGTGGCGGGCTATTGCGTGATCAACGACGTTTCGGAGCGCGAATGGCAGATCGAGCGCGGCGGCCAGTGGGACAAGGGCAAGGGCTTCGACACCTTCGGCCCGACCGGCCCGTGGCTCGTCACGCGCGATGAAGTAGCCGATCCGCAGAATCTCTCCATGTGGCTCGAAGTGGACGGCCACCGCTACCAGAACGGCAGCACGCGCACGATGATTTTCTCGGTCGCGAAGCTCGTTTCGTATCTGTCGCAGTGCATGAGCCTGCAACCGGGCGATGTGATTTCCACCGGCACGCCGCCGGGCGTAGGCATGGGCGTGAAGCCGAACCCCGTGTTTCTGAAGCCGGGGCAGACGGTGCGCCTTGGCATTGAAGGCCTTGGCGAGCAGCAGCAGAAAACCCGCGCCGCCGAGTAAGCGCGCACCGGGTGGAACGTAACGGGCCCCGGCACGCGGTCATGCGTGCCGGGGCCCGTTTGCGTCAGGCGGTCATGTCCGCGTGTGTGGCGCGGACGCGGCGCTTAGCGCATGGCTTGCAGGGTCGTGCCGACCTTAGCGTAGAAATAGCCGTCCGGGCCGAAGAAGCCGGACTGATACTTGTTCGGGTCGTAGTCCTTCATCGCGACGCGCAGGTAACCCGGGCCCGGATCGAATGCGCTCGGGTTGGCGTCCGGTTGCGGCACCGGCGGCACGATGTTGCCGTTGCCGGAGCGTACGCGGATGTCGCCGGAGATCGTGCCGCCCGCGTTCGACAGCGAGCCCACCGTGCCCGTGACGAACGTCTTCGAAACGATCGAGCCACGGTCGTTGACGAGCTTGCCGTTCACGTCGATGGTGGACGGGCCCTGCATAGCGATCGTGCCGGCCGCGTTGTCGAGCGAACTCGCGTTCACGCTCAGCCGGTCGGCCGTCGTGATGTGGCCGTTGCCGTTCAGGATCTCTTGCGCGTTGATCTGCGCGGAACCGCGCGTGGTCGACAGCGTGCCGTTACGGTTGTCGAGACTGCGTGCTTCCAGCGCGGCCAGGTCGCCAGCCTTCAGGCTGCCACGCGTGTTCAGCAGCGTGCCCGACGTGCGAACGCTCGCGCTTTTGGCGACGTCGATCATGCCGTCCGTGTTGTTGAGGCCAGAGCCTGCGCCGATCGTCGCGTTGCCCGCCGACGCGAGCGTGCCCTTCGTGTTGTCCACGTTTTGCGCGTCGATCGACAGCATGTCGCCCGCGCGCATCGTGCCATTCGCGTTGACGACGCGTGCCGCCTGGGCCGCTATGGCGCCCGTGGTCGCAGCGATCTTGCCGTTGCTGTTGTCGAGCGTGCCGCCGCTGAACTGCACGCTGTTCTGCGCGAGGACAGTGCCCTTGGCGTTGGAGAAGGTGTCGTTGGCGCTGATACGCATGTCGCCGGTCGAGTTCAGCGTGCCCGCGTTGTTGACGCGGTTGCCGGTCACGTTCAGCTGCCGGGCGGCGCTGACGGTTGCGCCCTGGTTGCTCACGTTCGCGCCCTGAAGCGTGACCGCGCCGCCCTTGACGCTGCCGCCCGAGAGCGTCAACTGGTTGCCGCCCAGCATGGCTTCGCGCGTGCCCTCCACTGAACCCGCGCTGGTCAGCGAGCTTTGCGCGTTGATGCCCACGCCTTGCGCCGAAATCGCGCCGTCGTTGCGCACGTTCGCGCCGCTGATATTCACGCTGTCACCGGCTTTCACGCGTGCGGGCGAGCCGATCGTCACGTCGCCGTTCGAAGCGATGCTCAGGTTGCCCGTGAGCGACGTGAGCGCGCCGTTGTCGCGCACGCCAACGCCCGCTTCGGTGCCGACCATGCGCACCGCGCCGTCGCCGTACATGCTGCCGAGCGACTGCACGTCGATCGCCACTTCCGGCTTCGCGCCCGTGCCCGCCTGCGCGGTCGCAGTCTTCGACGCGTAGTCGACACGGTTCGCGCCCGCAATCGCATCGATCGACTTGCCGCGCACCTGCGCGTTGACGGTGATCGCACGCGCGATCAGGTCCACGGCGCTCGACGAGCCGTTCAGGCCGTTGCCTGCCACCGAGATCGTGCCTTGCTTGACGTCGATGGCGCCCAGCGAGCCGTCCGCGTTGAGCGTGGGCGTGCCGGTGGCGAGCGTGACGCGCGGCGCGTTCAGGAAGCCGCAGCCCGAGCACGTGATGCCGGCCGGATTGGCGAGCACGACGTTGGCGCCCTGGCCCGCGACTTCCGTGGTGCCGAGCAGTTGCGACGCCTGGCCGCCGGTGACCTGCATGAGCACGAGGTTCGCGCTGCGTCCGCCGAGTGCGGCGTTGGCCTGCACGGCGCCGCCCGTCTGCGTTTGCGCGGCCTTCGTGGCGTTGTTCAGGATCACGCCGCCGGTGCCGACGTTGTACTGCGCGAAGCGGTTGTTCGACACGCCGGCCGCATTTGCCGCGACGATGTTGACGACCTGGGTGCCGTTGCCCGATGTGCCGAGCGAGGGGCGCACGGCTGCGCCCGTGTCCACGGTAATGGGCAGCGTGGCTTGCGCGCTGGCCACGAGCGGCTGCATGCCGAACGCGCACAGCGCGGCGAAGGCGCTCGCGCGAGCTGCGAACCAGAGGGTGCTGCCGGCGTGTTGGGCGTTGTTGCGATATTGCTTTGTCATACTTATTATTTCCTTTACATAACGCAGCATGGATAAAGGCGGAGTCGTTCAGACGACTGCGGTGACCTGAACGAGCAGGGTGGGCGTGCGGTTTGGAAACGCGTTGGGCTTGTAGAGCGGCCAACCGAGCGAGACGTCATAGTTGACGCCGGCCGAGAGGCGGTTCTTCGGCGCAAGCGTGCCTCGCACGCCCACCACGGTTCCCACCAGGGTGTCACCCGTCAGGTACGGCGCGGTCGGTCCGCTCACGCGGCCGGCGTCGAGGCCCACATACAACGCCTGCACGCCGATGGACGTAGGCGCGTACCAGTCGAGTTCGTTCGATACGGTCCAACCGTTTTCCGCTGCGAGCGTCGTTTGCTGGTCGAAGCCGCGCACGGCATAGCGGGTGCCGATCGTGAAGAAGTCGGGCGAGGTGACGCGTGTGCGCGCGTTTTGCCTCGTCCACGTGAATTGATACGAGAACGGCTGATTGGCCACGCGAAACGGCGCGAGCACGGAAACCGAAGCGGTTTCGATCTGCTCGCGGCCATTGAAGCCGTCGTCGTTGAGCACATAGCCGGGCTGGCGCGAGACGCCGGGCAGCGTCGCGCGCCAGCCGAGCGCGGCGTCCACCTGCACGCGGCCGAAGTAGTGGCGGTGCGAGACGCCCAGTTCATAGCCGTAGACGTCGCGGTCCTGCACGTCGACCAGCGTGTCCTGCACGTAGTTGTGATTGATCGCGCGATACAGGCGTGCGCTCAATTCGGTGCGCGACTTCGCGCCGCGTTGCACCATGCGTGAAAGCTTCACGCCCGCGCCTTTTTGCTCGCCCGTGTACTGTACGTCGCCGAACGTGAACGAGCGTGTCTGGAGATAGCTGGTGCGGTACGCGTCGAGCGCGAGCATCGTATAGCCGAGCGGCACGCTGTACGAAGCGCTGGCCTGGGTCGCCCCGAGGCCCGGTGCGCCACGGTTGGCGTTCGTGAGGCCGGAGACCTGCAACTGATCGTACTGATGCAGCGGCGAGTCGATGGTGAGGATTCCGTATATTTCATTCTTGCCGGTTGCGATCTGGCCGGCATTGTCGTAGCCGAGCGCCGCGTGCCAGCGCTTTCCATCGCCGGGAACGAGGACGATGTCCGACTCGCCGGGGTCGGCGCCGGGCAGAATGTCGAAACGTGCGTCGGCCTGGGACGAGAGCCGCCGAATGTTCTCCAGCCCCTGGTCGATGCCGTGCTGATCGAGCAGGTCGCCCCCGCGCAGCGGCAACGCGCGCGCCAGCGTGCCGATCGCTTCGTTATGCTTGCCGTTGCGCGTGTCGTTTTCCGCGTCGCTTGCCGTATCCGTCGCATCGCGGACTTCGCCAACGCGCCCGGCCATCACGTCGAGCCTGAGCGTGCCGGAGGCGAGCGATTGCGCGGGCACGGTCACGCGCGAAGTCACGTAGCCGTCGGCGATCAGCGCATTGGCGGCCGTATCCTGCACGACCTTGAGACCGTCCACACCGACGCATTGGCCCACGACAGGCGCGACCACGCGCTCCAGTGAGCGAAACGGATTATTGGCAAGTTCGACTTTGCCGATCGCGAAGCACGGCGTTTCGGCGGGCAGATGCGCGAGATCCGCCGCGCCCGCATCCTTGCTCGACGCATCCTGATCGAGCGCATTGGCGAGCGCGCCGTTGGTCGACGTGGCTTCGATGCGCTGTTGCTGCAAGCGCTGCGTGTCGGCGCCCGGCAAAGCGTCGACGACGAGGCCTTCGCTTTGCGCGAACGAGGGCAGGCTGTACAGAGCCAGGGTGGCGACGGCGATCGTGGTCTTGCTGGAGGGCGACACTGCGGCGTTCTCGTCGAGTAAACGGCCGCAGCGTAGATTCGTTACAAATCGAAATCAAGCGTAATGATTTTGAAATATGCGGTCTTTCCCTGCATTTATCCTTGTTTCGCAAATTTGCCTGATTTGTGCGCAGTGCTTGCGAGCGTGTCTTTCAGCCCGTCTGCGGTCTCTCTTCCGGCGCGCCCGCTTCCGACATACGGTTGACCGTCCCCTGCGCGATCGCCACCAACCGTTCGTCGCCGTTTTCCATCACGTACACGCTGCACTGGCAGGTGGCCTGGTAGCGCGCCGAGTGCACCACGCGGGCCCGCGCCATGAGCGTGCCCTTGAGCACCGGGCGCAGATAGTTGATCTTGAATTCCGCCGTCACCACCCGCGGCCCGAGTGCGAGCGCGCCGGCGAAGGTCAGCGCATTGTCGGCGAGATAACTGATCACCCCGCCGTGCACGAAACCGTGTTGTTGCCTGAGGTCTTCGCGTACGGGCAGGCGCAGGGTCAGTTCGTCGGCCCCCACGTGCATGAGTTCGGTGCCGAGCAGCACGCTGAACGGCTGCGCGTGCAGCGCGCCGCGTGCACGATCCAAAAGGTCTGTCATCGTCGCGTTCCCTGGGTCTACCCCCGCGTGGTTTCCTAACCACTGTAGGAAGCGCTCCACGGCCTAGTCAAGGTGAATCGAATGAAACCCCGCGCGCATTGTTGCGAGAAATGCGTGAAATGCCAAATGGATCGTTTCTGAAATAACTCATTGCGCATTTTGGGGCTGTTTTTCACGGTTTATTCACGGTTCAGGGCTCAAAACAACGTTTTCGCGGCCGTAAACGCAGAGCGGGCGCGAGCGATCACATGCTTGCGCGCCGCTCATTCACTGCTATCCCAGGTGTCCAATTGTTCAGCAAGATCAAGGTCGCATCCGGCCTGTTATGCGTTCTCGTTGCGTTCTGCGTATTGCAGCTCGTCACCGCAGGACTCGGTTACTGGTCGCTCACGCGCACGCATGACGACGTGGCCGACCTCTCCAAAGTGGCATTGCGCCAGGCGAGCGCCGCCAACGAAACCACCCAGCATCTGATGGACGCCCGCATCAATCTCTCGCGCGCGGGCACGCGCATGGTGCGTGGCGGCACCGTTCCCACCGATATCGTCGACCACGCGCGCGAGCAACTGAGCGCCGCCGACCACGCGTTCGAGACGCTCATGGCCGTGCCGCCGATCAGCGACGAGGACCGCGCGCGCATCGCCGCGCTCGCGCAGCGCTACCAGGTGCTGCGCAAGGCGCTCGGCGAACTCGGCGACGACCTCAACGGCAACAATCTCCAGGCGTTTCTCGACCAGCCCACGCAGTCGTATCAGGACGCTTATCTCGCCGAGCTGCACGCCTTTACGCAGTTCAGCGGCGCGGCGAGCCGGGCCTCGCTCGATTCGATCGATTCGCGTCTCGCGCTGTTCCAGGGCGTGGGCCTCTTCATCCTCGTCGTGCTGATCGCGCTCGCGACGGGCGTGCACATCGCGCTGCGGCGCGGCGTGGTGGCGCCGCTGGAGGAAGCGGGCCGCCATTTCGAGCGCATCGCGCGCGGGCGGCTCGACGAGCGCGTGGCGGCGCGCGGCGACAACGAGATCGGCCGGCTGTTCCAGGGCCTCGCGCTGATGCAGTCGAGTCTCGCGCGCACGGTGCACACGGTGCGCGAGACGGCGGGCTCGATCCACGTGGGCGCCGACGAGATTGCCACGGGCAACGCCGACCTTTCGGCGCGCACCGAATCGCAGGCGGCTTCGCTCGAGCAAACGGCGGCGAGCATGGAGGAACTCACAGGCACGGTGCGCAATACGGCGGAGAACGCGCGCGAAGCGAACACGCTGGCCGAGGCGGCGCTCGACGCGACCGGGCGCGGTGGCGCGGTGGTGGGCGAGGTGGTCGAGCGCATGCGCGGCATCGCGCAAAGCTCGGACAAGATCGCGGAGATCATCGGTGTGATCGACGGCATTGCCTTCCAGACCAATATTCTCGCGTTGAACGCGGCGGTGGAAGCCGCGCGGGCGGGCGAGCAGGGCCGGGGCTTCGCGGTCGTGGCGGGCGAGGTGCGCGGGCTCGCGCAGCGCAGCGCGCAGTCGGCCAAGGAGATCAAGACGCTCATCAGCGAGTCGGTTGCGCAGATTCGCGGCGGCTCGGAACTCGTGGAGCGTGCGGGCGACGCGATGCGCGAGGTGTCGAACTCGATCTCGCGGGCGACGCAGATGATGGCGGGCATCAGCGCGTCGTCGCTGGAGCAGAGCGCCGGCATTGACCAGGTCAATCAGGCCGTCTCGCAGATGGACCAGATGACCCAGCAGAACGCGGCGCTCGTGGAGGAGGCCGCGGCTGCGGCGGCTTCGCTCCATCAGCAAACGCGCCAGCTTTCAGAGGCCGTGGCGGCGTTCGAGATTTCGCCGGCGGTGCTGGCGGCGGGCTGAGCGCCCAGGCTGCCTTAATCCGCCTGGCGAGCTTGGGCGCTCATGCTCTGGTAGGCGGTGAGAAGGTGGTAAGGCGTGGTCGACGGCATGTCTGCGCGCGCCACCTCGCCGTCGGCCGCGCGGCATTCCACCCAGCCTTGCGGCGTGAGAAAGCGCGGCGCGAAGCGCGCGATTTGCGGCGCGAGCGTCGCGCGCACGGCTGCGTCGCCATGCGTGGCGAGCGCGCGCAAGTATTCCGTCTGCGCCCAGATGCGCTGGGTCGCATCGATCACGTGGCCTTGTTCGTCGAGCGCCGCCGCCACGGTTCCACGCTCTGCATCCACGCCGTGCTTTTGCGCGAAAGCGAAGGCGCGCGCGAGCGCTTCATCGAGGCCCGAGTCGCCCAGCCGCGCGCCCGCGCGTGACGCCAGCCAGAACCATTCGAACTGGTGGCCCGGTTCGAGCCGGTTGTCCGCCGCGCCAATCGGCAATTCGGCGATACAGCCCGTGGGCTCGTGCAGGAATGTGCGCGCGAGCGCCTCGGTGAGGCGCGTGACGGCCGTGTCGAACGCGGCGTCGCCGGTGGCGTCGCTTGCGGCGAGCCAGGCTTCGGTGAGGTGCATCAGCGGATTTTGCAGCGGCGCGCCGGTGACGCTCGCGAAGGACGCGTCGAGCGCCGCGTTCAGCAGACCGTCGCGGGCGGCGAAGCGATCGACGATCAGCGACGAGGTCTCGCGCGCGAGGTCGAGCGCCGCGGATTCGCCGAAGCGCTGGCCGTAGGCGGCGCTCGCGAACACCACGAATGCGTGCGTGTAGAGGTCCTTGGTGGTGTCGAGCGGTGCGCCCGTGGCGTCGACGCTATAGAACCATCCACCGTGCGCCCGATCCTGGAAGGTGTGGCGCAATGTTTCGAAGAGCGTGTGGGCGTGGGCCGCCTGGGCGGCGTCGCTTGCCTGGGAGAACACGAAAAGCTGCCGCGCGCACGCCATCGCCCGGTAGCGCGTGACGGGCAGCGGCTGCACGCCGGCCGCGTCGATTGCCTCGTAGGGCAGGCGCAGCGCGGCGTTGAAGCCGGGCCCGAGCCACAGCGGCAGGACGATGCGGTCGAAATGCTCACGCAGGCTCGCTGCGCTCGGGAGTGTGTTCATGGGGCAAGCACGCGGCGGCCGCGTCACAGGGAAGAAATGATGTCGGCGATTGTACGCATTCGCAAAATGCGCGGGCCATTTGGGGGCGCCGGGGATCGGCGGCGGACGGTCTTGCGGCGGTCATCGTCAGTCTCATGATTGATCTTGCGCAAGGCATTGTGGATGGGGCGGGCGGGTTCCCGATGATGCATGCCGGATAAGTCAGACGAGAGCCTCTGTCGGTGTGGTTCGGCATGCGACAATGGGCGCTCGAACCAGAACACGAGGACGTCGCGCAGGGGCCGTGACCGGCTGGCGCGCGACGCGAACCGCATCGTTGACCCATGGCTGATTACGCAGATACCGCATCATTGAGCTCCTCGCGCCCCGAGCGCAGCGCGCCGTCGAAGCGTCGCGCATCGTCCCCTTCGTTCGATCCTTCCGGGTTGCCCGCCGGCGACGACACTGTCAACGCGCAGGCGCCCGGCGCCGAGCCTTCTCTTGATCCGCACGCGCAGCAAGAGCAGCACGACGCCGCGAGTGCGCCCGTAGCCGCCGAGGTGGAGGGCGTAGCCGTGCGTCAGGCCACGCTGAGCGGCTTCGAAACGCCCGAGACCGGGCAAGCCGAACCGGCGTCCGCCGATGACGCCTCCGCTGCAACGGCTACGCGCCGCGCCGCGCGGACAAAGCGAGCGGCTGCACCGTCCGTGGCCGACGCGGAGCCGACCCTGGCGACGGGCGACGCGGACGTCGCGCTGCCAGCCGCAGCGCTCTCCGAGCCGTCGTTCCACGCCGCGGATGACGCGAGCGCCGAAGCGCCCGCGTCCGCAGTGGAGACTCGCCTGGATGCCCTCCAGTCGGCGCTTGCCGACCAGCGCCGCATGGCCGCCGCGTCTTCGCGCCGGCTCAAATGGGTGCTCGTTGCCGCTTCGGCGGCCGTGCTGGCTTCGGTGGGATTTGGGATCGCGCAATCGGTGCGGTTCGACAGCCTCGCAAACGAGTCCCGCGCCGAGCAGGCTCGCCTGGAGCAATTCATCCTGAAGCAGCAGTCGTCGCTCGATGACATCTCGCAGCGGCTCGCCACACTGGCGGCTACACCGGCCGTTGCCGCGGAAACTCCGGCTCCGGCCCGCGCAGCGGTTGCCACGCCTGCACCCGCGCGTCACACAGCGGCGCGTTCCTCCCGCGCTGCTCCGGCTCACCACACCGCAAAAGCCACCCAAAAAACGGGCCAGAAGGCGCCTCGCTAAGTGGTCCACCGGGCCGCTCACCAGGCGACCCGCGCTGTAATCCACCCCCGTATCTGGAAACTCGATGCGTTGTTTTGCTGCAACGCATCGTTTCCGCTCGTCCTTATGCGACGGCGCGTCGCAGTTTTTTTGCTGCGCCGCACTAGCGTCTGACTAGGGAAAACCCTATAATCGTTTCTGTCCTAGGGAAAACCCTGAATGCAGCCAATCTGGGAGTCGCCATGAGCTTTATCCTCGCACTGTTTCAAAAGGTGAGCGACCTCTTCGCGTCGCCGTATCTGCCGATGGATGCAGAGTATTCGTACGAAGCGCGTCACCGCGAAGCGGAACGTGTTCGCCGTTCGCACTACATGCCGTTCGGCATGCCGCGTGACTGATCGAAGCTGAAGCGCTTCGGGTGGCATGAGCCGCCCAACGCGCTTCTCCGGTCGGACCGCCTGATTTCGTCTACAAGGCCGGCTCTCGAAAGAGAGCCGGCCTTGTTGCGTTTGAGGCAGCCCCGGACCGCCCCGGGCCGCCTCGCCCGGCCTCATCTCGCGTCGCCGCCCCGCGCCGGGCACGCCGGCAAGCTCGCGCGGCTCGTGTCATAGTGATGCCCGCATCGACGCGCTGCCTCCATGACACCGGCATGGCACGCGCGCGACCCCGCAACGCAACGCTTCACGACATGTCCGATACCTACTTCTACGACCCGGCCCGCGGCCACGGCCTGCCGCACGACCCGTTCAAGGCGATCGTCGCGCCGCGCATGATCGGCTGGATTTCGAGCCGCTCGAAGGGCGGCGTCCTCAATCTCGCGCCCTACAGCTTTTTTGGCGCATTCGCCACGTTTCCGCCGATCATCGGGTTCTGTAGCGAGGGCCGCAAGGACAGCATCGGCAATATCGAGGAGACCGGCGAATTCGTCTGGAACCTCACGTCGAAGGCGCTGGCCGCGCAGATGAACCGCACGTCCGCGCCCGTCGCCGCCGACGTGGACGAATTCGCGCTCGCGGGCCTCACGGCCGCGCCGGGCCGCAGCGTCGCGGTGCCGCACGTGGCCGAGTCGCCCGCGGCGCTCGAATGCAAGCTGCTCCAGATCGTGCGGCTCAATGCGCTCGACGGCACGCCCATGGACAACTGGCTCGCGCTGGGCCAGGTGGTGGGCGTGCATATCCGCGAGGAGTTCCTCAAAGAAGGCCTGTTCGACACGCACGCCGCCCAGCCCGTGATGCGCGCGGGCTATCGCGCCGACTACGCGCAGATCGGCGAGATGTTCCAGATGGTGCGTCCAGGCGCTTGAGTGCCCGGCGCGGCGCGGCGCGGCGCGGCGTTGCCGCGTGCGGGGCGCGCACCGATAATGGCCCGATGGTGTGGGCCCACAGCTTGGCCCGACCGCGCGAGGGAGGCAATCCATGCAATCTCCAACGGGATCGGTGGTGGCGCTCAGTTCGGCCGCCTCGACGATGTTTTCGATCGGGCTGATCGCCTTGGGGTACTGGGGGCTGCACGAGCCGTCGGCCTGGCGCATCGGCGACCGCGTGGTTGTCGGCGTCGCGCTCGCGGGCTTTGCCTGCCTTGGCAGCGTGCCCTGGCTTGCCACCTCGCCCGCGAAGCCCAACGACGAATCGCGTTTCCTGATGGCGCGCCGCGCCTTTCTTTGCGGCGCGGCGGCGGTGTGGGTGTCGATCGCGCTCTCGCTCGTGCTGTAACGCGCTCATCGAGCGTCCAGGCCGGTTATCAACCGGCGCGAGCCGACGCGGGCTTGCGCTGCCGGCACGGCGGCGCGGTCCGGCGAGTTTGGTACGATGCACGCTTTGCCAGCCGACCCTACCTGCCCGCGTGAAGCGTTACGTGCCGTTGATCCGCGATCGAATCGCGAAGCTCTTTTCCCGCCTGAAGCCCGCCGCCACGCGGCTCGGCGAATTCGCCCGCCCCTACGTCGCGCGCGGCCTTCATCACTTGCGGCATCCCACACGGCGCGGCGTGCTGATGACGGCCGCGGCGCTGCCCGTGATCGTCGTGCTCTACGTGCTCGTGCTGATTCCGTTCACGCCGGGTATTGGCGACATCCGCAAGGCGCGCGTGGACGAACCCGCGCAGATCCTTTCCGCCGACGGCAAGGTGCTCGCCGAGTTCAAGCCCTCGAACCGCGAGTGGGTGCCGCTCGCGCAGATCTCGCCGCACATGGTCGACGCGCTGATCGCCACCGAGGACCACCGTTTCTACGAGCACCACGGCATCGACTTCAAGCGCACGGCGGGCGCGGCGCTGCACACGTTCTCGGGTGCGCGCCAGGGCGGCTCGACCATCACGCAGCAGCTCGCGCGCAACCTCTATCCCGACGAGATCGGCCGCGCGCCCACGCTCACGCGCAAGATCAAGGAAGCGATCACGGCGTTCAAGATCGAGGCGGTGTATAGCAAGCAGCAGATTCTCGAAACCTATCTGAACACGGTGCCGTTCCTCTACAACGCCTACGGCATCGAGATGGCGGCGCGCACCTACTTCGGCGTGTCGGCCGATCAGCTCGACATCCTGCAAGCGGCCACGCTCACCGGCATGTTGAAGGGCAACGCCTATTACAACCCGGTGATCAACCCCGAGCGCGCGCTCGCGCGGCGCAACACCGTGCTCGGCCAGATGGTGAAGTACGGCAAGCTGAGCGACGCGCAGTACGCCACGCTCTCGAAAAAGCCGCTGCGCCTCGACTTCGAGCGTCAGACCGAGCCGCCCGGCCCCGCGCCGCATTTCGCGCTGCAACTGCGCAAGTGGCTGATCGCGTGGGCCGACCGCAACGACTACAACATCTATTCCGACGGACTCGTGGTGCGCACCACGATCGATTCGCGTCTCCAGCAGATGGCGACCGCCGCGCTGCGCCAGCACGCGAACCAGTTGCAGGGCATCACGAACGGCGCGTGGAGCGGGCGCAGCGGCTGCACGGCCGGCAACGATCTGTTCGCGACGTTCATGCGCGAGACGCAGGATTACAAGAGCGCGCGCGACGCGGGCGCGAACGACGCCGACGCGCTCAAGCATCTCGCCGCCGACCGCAACTTCATGCGCAACCTGTGCAAGGACAAGACCGACGTGCAGGCGGGCTTCCTCGCGATCGATCCGCGCGATGGCCAGATCCGGGCGTGGGTGGGCAGCCGTGACTTCACCGACGAGCCGTTCGACCACGTGCAGCAGGCGCGTCGGCAGCCGGGCTCGACGTTCAAGCCGTTCGTATACGGCGCGGCCTATGCGGCGGGCGCGAAGCCGACCGACACCTTCATCGACCAGCCCGTGGAAATTCCGCTCGCGGGCGGCGAAATCTGGAAGCCCACCGACGATGTGCCGCCGAGCAACCGCCCGATGACGCTGCGCGACGCGATTGCGTACTCGCGCAACCGCATCACGGCGCAGCTCATGCAGACCGTGGGCCCGGACAAGGTTGCGCGCCTCGCGCGCGCGATGGGCGTGCGCGACAGCCAGCTCGACCCGGTGCCGTCGCTCGCGCTTGGCACGAGCCCGGTCACGCTCAAGGAGATGGTGTCGGCGTACAGCACGATCGCCAACGACGGCGCGTACCTCGAACCGCGCATGGTCACGACCATCGAGGACCGCAAGGGCAACGTGCTCGCGCAATTCGCCGACGCCTCGCCCGAGCGCGCGCTTTCCGAAACCGCCGACCGTACGCTGCTCGACACCATGCGCGACGTGGTGAACCGCGGCACGGGGGCGGCCATCCGCTCGCGGTTTGGCATCCGCGCCGACGTGGCGGGCAAGACCGGCACGACCCAGGGCAACACCGACGGCTGGTTCATCCTGATGGGGCCGCAGCTTGTGGCGGGCGCCTGGGTGGGCTTCGACGACGGCCGCGTGACGCTCGACGACTACTGGGGGCAGGGCGCACGCAGCGCGTTGCCGATCGTCGGCGACTTTTACCAGCGTGCGTTGCGCGCGCGTCTGGTCGATTCGCGCGCGCGCTTCGACACCGAGGTGACGCCGGGCGCGTTCGAGACCTTCCGCGAGAAGCTGCGCGCGTGGATGGACAAGCTGTTTGGCGCGCGCGAGACGCCGCCGCCGGCCGTGCCGGTGCGGCGTGCGCCGCCGCGTGTGACGGCGCCGGCCGTGACGCCCGCACCGTCGCCGGCTTCGGCGGCGTCGGAGGCTTCGGTGGCGGGCGGAGCAGCGGCTTCGGGGGTGGGTGAGGCGTCGGCGCCTGGCGCGGCGTCGGGCGCGCGCGAGCTGGGCGTGCCGCCGATCATCGGGCCGTCGGGTACGCCGCCGCAAGTCCCGCAGCAGCCCGCCTATCCGGCGCAGGAACCGGCGCTCGCGCCGACCCCGACGCCCGACGTGGCGGAGCCCGACACCTCGGGCGCGAACGCCACTTACACGCCGCCCGTGGCGCAGCCGCAACAGGGACAATGACCGTCGCCGCGCCGTTCTCATCGCGGCGGCGCGGTGCACAGCGGGCTTGCGGTTGACCTGCCGCAAGCTCCCTGTGCGACCCTGTGATTCTTGACATTTCATGACAGCATTGCGCTCGGACATCGGCTAGATTCGCCGGTCAACTCTCGCCGATTGCCTCCACCAGTGTCTCGGCGTCAGTTTTCCGAACACGCTGGAGTCAATCGAAATGTCCGCCATGTCCCCCATGTCTCAATGGATCCGCAGGCTGTGCCTGATTTCCTTCACCTCGGTCGCGGCAAGCACGCTGCTGCCCATGCTCGCGCACGCGGCTGACGCCGCGCCGAAGTCCGCCGCGTTGCCGGCCGGCGCCGCCGCGCTCGTCAACGGCCAGGTCATCTCCGAATCGACGCTCAACGAGGCGGTGCGCAACGTCGTGAGCCGCACCGGCACGGCCGACACGCCGCAACTGCGCGCGGCGATAAAGGACGACCTGATCGGCCGCGAACTGCTGCGTCAGCAGGCGGTGAGCGCCCACTACGACCAGCGCCCCGAGGTCGGCCAGGCCCCCGCCGACCAGAAGACCGACGTCGCGATCCGCTCGTGGATCGTCGACAACGTGCGCGCGCCGGAAGTCACGGAAAGCGCGGTCAAGGCACGCTACGACGCCGTGGTCGCGACGTTCGGCAAGGAAGAGTACAAGCCGCAGATCATCGCCGTGGCCGACGAGGCCAGCGCGAACACGGTGATCCAGGCGCTGAAGGCCGGCCAGCCGGCCGCCGCGCTCGCGCAGCAGTACGGCGTGGGCCCGACCAGGGCGAATGGCGGCGAGATGCCCTGGGTGAGCTTCAAGCTGCCGCTCGCCGAAGGCAACACGCACGGCGTGCCGATGCCGCTTGTGAAGGTCATCACGACCTTGCAGGCGGGCGAAACCGCGCCGCAGCCGATCAATGCGGGCGACGGCTGGCTGGTCGTGCGTCTCGAAGGCAAGCGCCCGATGCAGGTGCCCGCGTTCAATGCGGCGAAGGACGACATTCGCCATCAGCTCCAGGACGAGGGCATGCAGGCCGCGCTTGGGCAGCGCATGGCCGAATTGGCGCGCACCGCGACGATCGTCGAGTGAGCGCCGCGCGGCCCGCTCAGTGCTGGCCGCGCACCTTGAACACCGAAACCAGTTCGGCGAGCGCCGCCGCGTGGTCGCTGAGCGTCGCGGCCGCGCGCTCGGCGTCGCCCACGAGCGCGGCGCTCTGCTGCGTGGCCGCGCCGATCTGCGAAACGGCGATGTTCACCTGTTCGATGCCGCCCGACTGCTCGCGCGAGGCCACGCTGATCTCGCCGATGATCGAGCGCACCTCCTCCACGCGCGCGACGATGCCGTGCATGGTCGTGCTCGCCTCTCCGGCGATGCGATAGCCCGTTTCCACCGTCGCCGACGACTCCGCAATCAGCGCCGAGATTTCCTTGGCCGCCGCCGCGCTGCGCTGCGCGAGGGCGCGCACTTCGCTCGCCACCACCGCGAAACCCTTGCCGTGCTCGCCCGCGCGCGCCGCTTCCACGGCGGCGTTGAGCGCGAGGATATTGGTCTGGAATGCAATACCGTCGATCACGCCGGTAATTTCAGCGATCTTGTGCGATGCGCGGCTGATGTCGTTCATCGTTTCCACTACGCGGCCCACCGCGCGCCCGCCGTCGAGCGCGGCGTCGGCGGCGCTCGTCACCACGGTGTTGGCGCGCGAGGCGTGGTCGGCGTTTTGCTGCACCGTGGAAGTGAGCTGCTCCATGCTCGCCGCTGTTTCCTCCAGGCTGCTCGCCTGGCTCGCGATGCGCGAGGCGATCTCGCCGCTGCCCCGGGCGATGCGCGAAGTGTCGTCGCTCATCTGCGCGGTCGCGGCGCGCACCTGCGCGACGATCTGCGCGAGCCCGACGCCAATGCCGTCGATCGCGTGCGTGAGGCGGCCGATCTCGTCGGCGCCTGCCGCGTCGTGAGCTTGAGCGGCGTTGCCGCTGCCGCTGCCATCGTCCTTGCCGATGCGCACCGTCAGGTCGCCCCCGGCGAGCCGGCCGGCGGCCTGCGCGGCGGCGTCGAGCGGCCGGCTCACGAGGCGCCGCGCCGCGTAGATGGAGAGCGCCGCAAACACCGCGACCAGCGCGAGCCCGATCGCGGCGAACCGGTCGCGCGTGGCGCTCACGTCAGCCATGATCTCGTCGCGCACCGCAACCCCGCCCACGAGCCACTGCCATTGCGGCACGCTCACGAACGAGACGAACTTCGCGCGCGCGTCGTGCTCGCCGAGCGTCGCGTCGGCCGAGGTGTAGTCGAGCGTGCCTTCGCGCGCTTCGAGCATGCGCGACCAGGGCGCGTTGGCGTCGTCGTAGTGCTGGCCCGCGGCGCCGGGGTGAACGATGAAGGTGCCGCGCGAGGGGCCGTCCGAGGCGTCCAGCACGAAGTAATAGCCGCTCTCGCCGATCTTGAGCCTGGCGATCTCGCTCTTGAGCGCGTCGATTTGCGCGCCCACGTCCACGCCCACGAAGAGCGCGCCGATCACGTGGCCGCTCGCGTCGAGAATCGGCTTGTACTGCGTGATGTACTGCTTGCCGAACAACTGGGCGAGGCCGGTATAGGTGCGATTGGCGAGAACGGGCCCGTAGGCGGGGCCCTTGCGGTCGAGCAGCGTGCCGATCGCGCGCGAGCCGTCCTGCTTCTTGAGCGAGGTGGTCACGCGCACGAAGTCGTCGCCGTTGCGCGCGAACACCGTGGCGATCGCGCCGCTGCGCGCAAGGAACTGGTCGGGAATCGAGAAGTCCAGGTTCAGCACGTGGTCGCCGGACTTGAAGGTCGGCGTGGCCTTGCCCGCGATATCGACCGTTTGCGCGGGGTCGAGCGTGAAGTCGCCGGGCAGGAAGCTCGCGAAGAGCGTCATCGCGCGGTCCACTTCGGCGTCGAGCGCGCCGTCGATGAGCGAGATCGACGAGGCGACCGAGCGGTCTTTCTCGGCGATGCGCGCGCGCACCTGGTCGCCGACCTGCGTGGCGGCCGAGTGCGTGAGCGCCAGGGTGAAGACCGCGAAGATGGCCGCGACGAGCACGCACGAGAGCAAAGCGAGACGTACGCCGACACTCGTGCGGCCTGAAAAGCGTGAAAGCATGAAATCGGTTCCAGATGAAAACGGAAAGAGGAACCTGCGCCTTCGCGGCGCTGGCATGACGCATTACGGCGCGCGCGGACGATCCTTTAGGGACGCACGCGAAAACGCCCGCAATGGCGCATGCGGGGCGTAGCGGCAGGTCCGCCGGAGTTCGCACAGTGTGGGATGCTTCGGCGTCCCAGGAAAATGAAAAAGGGCGCAAACCGGAAACCGGTTTGCGCCCTGGGGTGGCGTCGCGCGTGAGGCGAGATTTCGCGCGCGTTTTGTGTCTTTAGCGCCGTGCGCGCCAGGTTCTGAGCAGCAGGGCGTTGGTCACGACGCTCACGCTCGAGAACGCCATGGCCGCGCCCGCGAGCATCGGGTTGAGCAGGCCGAACGCGGCGAGCGGAATCCCGATCAGGTTGTAGATGAACGCCCAGAACAGGTTCTGCTGGATCTTGCGCCAGGTGCGCCGTGAGATATCGACGGCGGCCGCGACGAGCGACGGGTCGCCGCGCATGAGCGTGATGCCGGCGGCGTGCATGGCGACGTCGGTGCCCGTGGCCATGGCGATGCCGATGTCGGCGGCGGCGAGCGCGGGGGCGTCGTTGATGCCGTCGCCGGCCATCGCGACGATGCCGCCGCTTTTCATCTTCAGATCGCGAATGGTGCGCGCCTTGTCGTCGGGCAGCACCTGCGCGTGAACCTCGTCGATGCCGAGCTGCGCGGCCACGGCCGCCGCGCTGCCCGCGTTGTCGCCCGTCACGAGCACGCTGCGGATGCCCAAGGCCTTCAGGCTCGCGATCGCTTCGCGCGCCGTGGGCTTCACCGTGTCGCCGAACGCGAGCAGTGCGAGCACGCCGTCGCCATGCGCGGCGAAGAGCCAGGACACCGTGTTGCCCGCCGCTTCGAGTTGCTGCGCGCGCGCCGCGAGTGCGGGCGGTACCGCGAGCGCCAGTTCGTCGAGCCAGCGGCCGCTGCCGATCGCGAGGAGCCGGCCGTTCACCTCGGCCTCCACGCCGCGCCCCGGCACCGCGCGGGCATGCGCGGCGAGGGGCAGCGCGGCCCCTTGCGCCTGAGCCTCATAGGCCTGCACCACGGCCTTCGCGAGCGGGTGATCGCTTTGCCGCTGCACGGCGGCAGCGAGTGCGAGCGCTTCGCCGCGCGCGAGGCCTTCGGCCGCATCGAACGCGGTGAGCGAGGGCTGGCCGAGCGTGAGCGTGCCGGTCTTGTCGAAAGCGACCACGCTCACGTTGTGCGCCGTTTCCAACGCTTCGGCGTCCTTGATGAGTACGCCGTGGCGCGCCGCCACGCCGGTGCCCGCCATGATGGCGGCGGGCGTGGCGAGGCCGAGCGCGCACGGACAGGCAATCACGAGCACGGCCACGGCGTTGAGAATCGCCGTTTCGGCGCTCGCGCCCGCAAGGAGCCAGCCGCCCAGCGTGACGGCGGCGATCACGAGAATCGCGGGGACGAACACGGCGCTCACGCGGTCCACGAGACGCTGGATCGGCGCCTTTTCGGCCTGCGCGCTCTCCACGAGACGGATGATGCGCGCGAGTGTGGTTTCCGCGCCGATGGCCGTGGTGCGCACCGCGATCGCGCCTTCGCCGTTGATCGAGCCGGCCGTGACGGGATCGTCGGGCGCCTTGGGCACCGGCAGGCTTTCGCCCGTGATGAGCGATTCGTCCACGTGGCTGCGGCCTTCCAGTACCACGCCGTCCACGGGCAGGCGCTCGCCGGGGCGCACGACCACGACGGTGCCCACGCGCACCTGCGCAAGCGGCACTTCGCGCTCCTCTGCATTAACGCCATTTGCTCCGTCAATGCGGATACGCGCGCGGTCCGGGCGCAGCGCGTTGAGGGCGCGGATCGCGTCGGTGGTCTGGCGCTTGGCGCGTGCTTCGAGCCACTTGCCGAAGCGCACGAGCGTGATGACGACGGCCGACGCCTCGAAGTACAGATGCGCCATGTCGCCGGGGTGGGCAAGCATCGCGTAGACGCTCACGCCGAACGCGGCCGACGTGCCGAGCGCGACCAGCAGGTCCATGTTGCCCGCGCCCGCCCGCACGGCCTTCCAGGCCGCGCGATAGAAACGCGCGCCGAACACGAACTGCACGACGGCGGCGAGTGCGAGCTGCGCCGGGGCGGGCAGCATCCAGTCGAAGCCGAGCCAGTGGCCGAACATCGGCAAGACGAGCGGCGCGGTGAGCACGGCCGAGATCAGTACGGCGTGCCATTCGCGGCGCGCCTCGTTGCCGGCGGCGGCGTTTTTCGCGGGGGCGGCGGCGTCTTCTTCGGCGGCGAGCGGCGTCGCTTCGTAACCGGCCTTCTTCACGGCGGCGACGAGCTGGTCCTGCAATGCGCCCGTGAGCGGCGCGCGCAGGTTGACGGTGGCTTGCTCGGTGGCGAGATTCACGCTCACGCCGGCCACGCCGGGCACGCGCGCGAGCGCTTTCTCGACGCGGTTCGCGCACGAGGCGCAGGTCATGCCGCCAATGGCGAGCGAGGCGGTTTCGGTGGCGACGGGCACGGCTTCGTAGCCGGCTTTTTCGACGGCGGCGACGAGCGCGGCGGGGGCGAGGCCGCTGTCGGCTTCGACGGTGGCCTTTTCGGTGGCGAGATTGACCGAGGCGCGCGTGACGCCCGGCACCTTCGCCAGCGCCTTCTCGACACGCATGGCGCACGAGGCGCACGTCATGCCGTGAATTTCGAGTTCGGCCACGCCGGTTTCGGTGCGCTCTGCTACGAGGGGTTCGTTCATGATGGTTATACGAATACCTGCTGTAATCGGTATTAAGCAGTATCTACGTTCCCATCATGGGAAGGTCAAGGGGCGCGGCAATCTGTCCCCTGGCGCGTAGGGGCTTTTATGTCAGGCGACCAGAAAGGAATATTCCACACTGCGGTCTTTTCATGCCCAGGCGCGAGCGCTACGATACCACCCGGCGGCATTGGCTCCATGCTGCGCGCATTTCACCACGGCCCTGGGGGGGCCCGCGCGTCGCGTTGGATGCTGGTCGACGTCACTTCATGGACCGCCTGCATCACATACAACCAACAAATGACAACAATACATCGAGAGTTCTCTTGGTACCGCCGCGGCTGCGCGCTGGCCTGCGTTGCCCTGATCGCCGGATGCGCCTCGGCGCCGGGCGGTGTGGCGCAGAAGAACAATGGCTGGGTGAAGGACGAAGTCTCCGACTCCTACGTATTCGGCTATCCGCTCGTGCTGATGGACGTGTCGCGCGACGCCGCGACCGGCAGCGGCCCCGGCCAGGCCGCGCCTAACACGCTGCGCCATGCGCAAACGCTGCCGCCGGTCGGCGCATCGAGCCCGCCCGAACCCAATCTGGACACGCTGGCTTCCAGCGGCTGGCTCGACGTTTCGCGCGAACCCGTGCTCGTCACGCTGCCCGACACGCACGGCCGCTACATGGACGCGCGCGCGCTCGACATGTGGACGAACGTGGTCTGGTCGACGGGCGCCGCGCCCGCCGGCGAGCATGTCAGCGGTCTGAAAGCGCAAACGATTGCGTTCATTCCGGTCGGCTGGAAGGGCACGCTGCCCGCGCGGGTGAAACGCGTGGAAGTGACCACGCGCTATGTCTGGTTCCTCGCGCGCATCCAGACGCGCGGCGGCGGCGACCTCGCGGCCGTGCGCAAGATGCAGCGCGGCTTGCAGGCAACGCCGCTTTCCGCCTGGGACGATCGCGCGAGCCGCGGGGCCCGGGGGGGGCGCGGCAACGAGCCTGGCGGCGCCACGCAAAGCGGCGATCCGGTCGCGTCGGGCACGCCGTTCGCCCAGGTGGCGGCGCTCGACGCGGGCGGCTTCTTCGACCGGCTTGCCCAGGCGCTGGAAGACAACCCGCCCGCATCGGACGACTCGCACGCGCTCAAGATTCTCGACGACATCGGCGTGCGCGCGGGCGACCCGGCGCAACTGCCATCGGGCGCGAAGGACGCCGCGGTCGTGACGGCGGGTCTCGCCGACGGCCGCACGCGCGTCGCGACGCCGCCGCCCAATCTGCTGGCGGGCAACGGTTGGCTGTGGGTGGGCGCCGACGCGGGCAACTACGGCCCCGACTACGCGCTGCGCGCCTACGCCGCCTACACCTCGCCCGGCCTGCCGACGAGCCGCGACGAAGTGCGCGCGCGCGTGAGCCAGGACAGCGACGGTCATCCGCTCAGCGGCGCGAACCGCTACACCCTCCACTTCACGGCGAAGCAGATGCCGCCGGTGCGCGGCTTCTGGTCGATCACGGCCTACACGGCCGACGGCGCGCTCGATGCCGACGCGCCCGTGCGCGTGGCGTTCGGCGACCGCAGCGGCGCGCGGCGCAACCGCGACGGCTCGCTCGACGTGCACGTGAGCGCCGAGCGTCCGCGCGGCGGGGCGAACTGGGTGCCGGCGCCGCATGGCGACTTCCGCCTCGTGCTGCGCCTCTACGCCGCGAAGCCGCAGGCGACCGACGGCAGCTGGCAGCCGCCCGCCGTCGAGCGGCAGTAACCGCAGGCAGCAACGCGGGCGGCGCGGACGCATCGAGCGTCCCGCCGCCCGCGCGTTTATGCAGCGCGCAACGTTCACGCGCGTCGTTACTTCTTGTTGCGCAATAGCGCCCCCTAAAGCGGCGTTTTACCGCCGTCCGATCTTCTATCGGACCTATACTTCCGGCTGTCGGCATACCCTCTTGCTGGCACACCCGTATTCCTGAGCTCAGACCCACATCCCGCGGCGGGCCTGTTGCCGCATCATCCGCAAGCAAGCATGGCAAGCCTGAACAAAGCGTCGCTGAACTCTTCCTTGCAATCGGTGCGCGCCGTCGCGCGCGCGCCCCGCACCCGGCGCATCCTCACGGGCGTCGTGATCTTTCTCATCGTGTTCGGGCTGCTCGGCTTCTTCGCCGCGCCACCCATCATCCGGCACGTCGCCGAGCAGCAGTTGAGCAAGCAGCTCGACCGGCCCGTCACGATCGGCAGCATTTCGCTCAATCCGTACACGCTGCGGCTGGAAGCGGATCGCCTGCATATCGGCGAGCGCGGCGGCAACGGCGAGTTCTTCGATGTCTCGCGCGCCGTCGTGCAGGCCTCGTGGTCGTCGATCTTCCGCGCCGCGCCCATCGTGGACGAACTGCGGCTCGACTCGCCGCGCGCGACAATCGTGCGGCTCGACGCGCAGCACTTCAACTTCTCCGACCTCATCGAGAAGTTCTCGACGCCCTCGAAGCCGAACAGCAAGCCCACGCCGTTCTCGGTTTCCAACATCCGTATCGAGAACGGGCAGATCACCTTCGACGATCGCCTGCTCAACGAAAAGCACGTGATCGACCGCTGGTCGCTCGGCATTCCGTTCATCGCCACGCTGCCGTCCAAGACCGACATCTTCGTCCAGCCGATGCTGCGCGCGCGCATCGACGGCGCGAGCACGCTCGCCATCGACGGCAGGACCAAGCCGTTCTCGGCCACGCGCGAGTCGGAGGTCGAGCTGCGCCTGAGCGACCTCGACGTGCCGAAACTGCTCACCTACGCGCCCACGAAGCTGCCCGTGACGGTGAAGAGCGGCAAGCTCTCGACCAACCTCAAGCTCGACTTCGTGATGTCGGGCGAGAAGCCGACGCTGCGCGTGTCGGGCACCACCGACCTCGACGACATCGACACCGCCGACAACGCCAACGCGCCGTTTTTCGGCGCGCACAGCCTGCATGTGGCGGCGGCTTCGCTCGAACCGTTTGGCAACGTCTATCGTTTCGACGAGATCCGGCTCGACGCGCCGACCGTCTGGGTCGCGCGCGACAAGCAAGGTGTGCTGAGCGTCGAAAAGCTGATGGGCACGCCGGCGGCGCAAAAGGAAGCAGCCGCCGCCGCGCCGGCTTCGGCGGCAGTGGCCGCTTCCGGCGCATCGGGGGCCGCCGCCGCGCAGGCCGCGCCGGCCGAAGAGAAGCCCGCGCCGCTCGATCTCTCGATCCGCCAGTTCGCGCTCACGAACGGCACGGTGCACGTGCGCGACGATCTTCCCGCGCGGCCGGTGAACTTCGAATTCAGCCAGCTTTCCACCACGCTCACGAACTTCTCGACCACCGCGAAAGCCGGTGCGCCATTCACGTTTGCGACCAACGCGGGCGACGGCGGCACGGCGAAGGCGTCGGGCACGCTCAGCCTCGCCGGCAAGAACGCCCAGGCCAATATCGCGCTTCAGTCCGTGAACCTGCCACAGGCGCAACCGTATATCGACAACCTGAGCGGCGCGCAGATCCTGGACGGCAAGCTGAACCTCACGTCCACGCTCAAGGCCGACTGGGCGCAGCAGCCCGCCGCCGTGCAGGTCGGCGAGAGCACGCTCGGCCTCGAATCGCTCAAGCTCGCGCCGCGCGGCGCGAAGGCGCCTGCCATCACGCTCGCTCAGGGCACGGTGCAGGTGAGCGGCGTCGACCTCGCCGCGCGCAAGGCGCAGATCGCCTCCGTGGACCTGACCGGTCTCGTGCTGAACGCGCAGCGCCAGAAGGACGGCAAGATCGACCTCGCGCAGCTTGCCGCCACGCGCCAGGCCGCGCCCGAGCGCACCGCCATTCGCGCGGCGCAGAAGTCGGTGCAGGAAGGCCCCGAGTGGCGCTACACGATCGACGCGTTCACGCTGAGCAACGGCACGATCAACTTCACGGACAACTCGACGCAGCGGCCGGTGAAGCTCGCCGTCACGCCGTTCGACCTGAAGATCCAGCAGATCAGCGACGACCTGAAACACCCGCTGCCGATCGAGCTGAAGGCGACCGTCAACCGCAAGGGCACGCTCGCGCTGAGCGGCAACGTGAACCCCACGCCGCTCAAGGCACAACTGAAGATCGACGCGAACCGCCTCGACGCCGCCGCGTTCGAGCCGTATTTCGGCAATCAGCTCAATGCGGTGATCGCGAGCGCGCTGCTCAACATGAAAGGGCAACTGGCGGTGGAGCAGGGCAAGGCGCTCAAGGCGAACTACCGCGGCGACGCGGCGCTCGTGGACGTGCGCATGCTCGACAAGGCGACCTCGGGCCCGTTCGCGGGCTGGCGCTCGCTCGCGCTCACGAACCTCAAGGCGAACTACGACGACGCGCGCGGCACCGACGTGGACGCGAGCCGCGTGACCTTCACGGGCTTCTACGGGCGCGTGCTGCTCGATGCGCAGGGCAAGCTCAATCTCAAGGACGTGGTTGCGCATCAAACCGGCGCGGCGCAGTCGCTCACGCAGGACGCGAACGCCGGCAAGGACGGCGGCCGCGAACCCGTGCCGCTCACGCCGCAGGCGGCGAGCGCGCCCGTGCAAACGGCGTCCGCACCGGCGGCGGCATCCGCGCCGCCCACGGTGCAGGCCGCGCAGCCGCCGAAGAACCCCGTGCGCATGCACTTCGGCGAACTCGTGCTGCAAGACGGCCGCGTGAACTACACGGACAACTTCATCAAGCCGAACTACACCGCCGACCTCGTGCAGATCCATGGCACGGTCGGGGCGTTCGGCACCGAGTCGACCACGCCCGCGCCCGTGGATGTGTCGGCCAAGCTCGCGGCGAACGGGCCGCTCTCGATCAAGGGCACGGTGAACCCGCTCATCGAGAAGCCCTCGCTCGACCTCACGGCGAGCGCGCACGACATCGAGCTCACGAACCTCACGCCGTACTCGGCCAAGTACGCGGGCTATCCGATCACGAAGGGCAAGCTCAACGTCGATCTGCACTACCAGCTCGCCAACGACCAGCTCACGGCGAACAACCATATCTTCATCGACCAGCTCACGTTCGGCGACCATGTGCAGAACGACACGGCCACGAAGCTGCCGGTGCGGCTCGCCATCTCGCTGCTCAAGAATCGCAAGGGTGAGATCGACGTGAACATTCCGGTGTCGGGCTCGCTCTCGAACCCCGAGTTCAGCCTGGGCGGTCTGATCTGGAAGGCCGTGCTGAATCTCATCGCGAAGGCGGTGACCGCGCCGTTCACGCTGCTTGCCAACGCGTTCGGCGGCGGCGGCGAGGAACTGGGCTACGTGGAGTTCGCGCCCGGCACGGCCACGCTGAGCGACGCGGACAACAAGAAGCTCGACACCATTGCCAAGGCGCTCGACGACAAGCCTTCGATCAAGATCGACCTGATCGGCCGCGTCGATCCGGCCGTGGACACGCCCGCGCTGCGCGAGCGCTACGTGGACCGCCTCGTGCGTCTGGCGAAGGTGAAGGACACCGTGGGCAACGGCGAAAGCGTGGATACCTCGCAGGTCAAGGTGGATGACAAGGAGTACGCGAAATATCTCACCAAGGCCTATAAGGACGCGGACTTCAAGAAGCCGCACAACATGATCGGCTTCACGAAGACACTGCCCGTGGACGACATGAAGCAGGCGCTGGCCGAGCACGCGCCCGTTGACGACGCCACCTTGCGCAATCTCGCGCAAGAACGCGCGCAAGCGGTGCAGCAGTATTTCGAAGGCAAGGTCGATCCGAGCCGCGTGTTCGTCGTCGCGCCGAAGCTGGACGCGAAGGGTATCGACGACAAGGGCGCGACCACGCGGGTGGATTTCGGCCTGAAATAAGCGGCGATTTCACGGCTCGACTCCCTGGCGGCGCGCTACGGTTCAACCGGCGCGCCGCAGTTTTTGCGGGCTGGCAAACGCGTGTTCTTCGATCACCTGGGCGAGCGTCGCAAACGCCGGCTCGATCTGCTCATGCGGCACGCATGCGTAACCCGTTAGCAATCCTTTGCGATCCTGGCGCCCGCTATAGTAAGCCGCAAGCGGCCGCACGATCACGCCCGCGTCGTACGCGGCGGCGGTGACAGCGCGGTCGTCGGCGCTGTCGGGCAGCCCGAGCACGAAGTGCAGGCCCGCTTCGTCGCCCATGACCGGCAGCGCGTCGCCGAAATGGCGCGTGACCGCGTCGATCAGCAACTGGCGGCGCTCGCCGTACAGCGTGCGCATGCGGCGCACGTGCGAGGTGAGGTAGCCGTCCATGATGAATTCGGCCAGCACGGCCTGCTGCATGAGCTGGCCTTCGCGATACAGCTCCGCCACGCCGGTGCGGAAGGTGGCCGCGAGCCGCTCGGGCACGACCATGTAGCCGATGCGCAGGCCCGGAAACAGCAGCTTGCCGAGGCTTCCCACATAGATCACGCGGTCGGAGTCGTCGAGCCCTTGCAGCGAGGCGAGCGGGCGGCTGCCGTAGCGGAACTCGCTGTCGTAGTCGTCCTCGACGATCCACACCTTGTGCTGGCGCGCGTATTCGAGCAGCGTGCGGCGGCGCGCGAGGCTCATCACCATGCCGAGCGGATACTGGTGCGAAGGCGTCACGAGCGCGATGCGCGGCGGGTCGCGCAGGTCCTGTTCGCGCGGATTGAGCCCTTCGTCATCCACGGGAATGGGCGCGAGCTTCAATCCTGAGGACTGCAACACACTGCGCGCGCCCCAGTAGCAGGGTTCTTCCACCCAGGCGCGGTCGCCCACGTCGGCGAGCAGGCGTACGGCGAGATCGATGGACTGGTGGATGCCGGTCGTGATGATGATCTGGTCGGGTGTGCAGCGCACCGAACGCGCCACGCGCAGATAGTCGGAAAGCGCGCGGCGCAGCGGCCGGTAGCCGCCGCCGGGCGCGTAGGTCAGCAAACCATGATTGGCCGACTTCCATAGCCGCGCCTGCAAGCGGCTCCATGTGCGCGCGGGAAATTCGGCCACGTCCGGCACGCCCGGCATGAACGCCCCCCACTGCTTGGCCGATACGCCCGCTTCGTCGATGAGCCGCTGGCCGCGCGTCGACATGTCGCCGCGCGGGCAGGCGGTGCCTTCTTCGTTATTGCCGCTGTCCGCGCTGTCTTCGCCCCCGGCGTTCGCGCTCTCGGGCGACGCCCTGCTCACGGCGGCCGTGTCCGGGCGCGTGTCGGCCACGTAGGTGCCGCTGCCCGTGGTGGAGATCACGTAGCCCTCGGCGCTCAACTGGTCGTACACGTGCAGCACGGTGTTGCGCGCCACGCCCAGGTCCCCCGCGAGCGTGCGCGAACTGGGCAGCTTGCTGCCGGGCGCGAGCCGGCCGGTCAGGATGGCCTGCTGCATGAGCTGCAAAAGCTGGCGGTAGGCGGGTTCGGCGCTCGCTTTGTCGAGTTGCGCCGCAAGCCATTCGGACAGGATGACCATGGCTGAAGTGGTTCCATCAGGAATAATGAAATGGCTCCATTGAATAGAGCCGTAACCATCTATAGTAATTCGCACGTCAGTTGCGGTTAATGTCTCAGTCAGAATTTATTTAATCGTGACGGAAGGGAACGGGTGGCGCGCAGGCGCTTCGGCCATGGGCCGGGCAGGCGCGAAACCTCTGGAAAAGAGCAAGGAAGAGCAAGGAGACAGGGCGATGAAGAGTTCGGACGTGATCGTCAGCTTTCGCGGCGTGCGCAAGACCTATGACGGCGAAACGCTGGTCGTCAAACAACTTGACCTTGATATTTATCAAGGGGAGTTCTTGACGCTGCTCGGGCCGTCCGGTTCGGGCAAGACCACCTGCCTGATGATGCTCGCCGGTTTCGAGTTTCCCACCGGCGGCGAGATTCGCCTGGAAGGCAAGCTGCTCAACAACGTGCCGCCGCACAAGCGCGACATCGGCATGGTGTTCCAGAACTACGCGCTGTTCCCGCATCTCACGGTCGAGCAAAACGTGGCTTACCCGCTGGGCGTGCGCAAGGTGCCCACCGCCGAGCGCGCCGCGCGCGTGAACGACGCGCTCAAGATGGTGCGCATGGAAGGCTTCGCGAAGCGCTATCCCGCACAGCTTTCGGGTGGGCAGCAGCAGCGTATCGCGCTCGCCCGCGCGCTCGTGTTCCAGCCCAAGCTCGTGCTCATGGACGAGCCGCTCGGCGCGCTCGACAAGCAGTTGCGCGAACATATGCAGTACGAACTGAAGTCATTGCACGAGAAGCTCGGCGTCACGTTCGTCTACGTCACGCACGACCAGGGCGAGGCGCTCACCATGTCGGACCGCGTGGCCGTGTTCGACAAGGGCATCGTGCAGCAGCTCGACAGCGTGGACCGGCTCTATGAGTCGCCGTGCAACGAGTTCGTGGCCAACTTCATCGGCGACAGCAACCGGCTGCGCGGCACCATCGCCGCCGTGGATGGCGAGTACTGCGAAATGCATCTGGCCGACGGCACGCGTCTCAAGGGGCGCAACGTGGCGGGTGCGCAGACCGGCGCGAGCGCGATTGCCTGCATCCGGCCCGAGCGCATGAAGCTCGCGGCGCACGGCTTTAAGCGTGACGGCGCGAACGCGCTGGCGGGCGAGGCGCGCGGCCTCATCTATTTCGGCGACCACGTGCGCATGCGCTGTGGCCTGCCCCATCAGGACGAGTGCTTCGTGAAGGTGCCGCTCGGCACCGAGGCGCTCGACGGCTTCGCGCCCGGTCAGCCGGTCGCGCTGGAGTTCGCGCCGGAGCATCTGCGCGTGTTCGCATGAGGCGTGCGGGCGCGGCGCGCACGGTTGCGCCGTTGCTTCGCAAAGCAGGCGTCTCGACGATCGGGCCACGTCTCTCGTGTCGAAGGGCCCGGCAAGACAAACCACCAAGGAGAAGGGACTACACCATGAAGCAGATCGGCAACATGCGCGTTGCAGCGGTCGCGGCCGCACTCGCACTCTCGTTCGGCGCGGCGCATGCCGCGGAGCTGACCGTCGTGAACTTCGGCGGCGCCAATGGCAACGCGCAGAAAGCGGCGTTCAACGAGCCGTTCCAGACGCAAACGGGCAACAAGATCACCGCGGTCGAGTACAACGGCGAGCAGGCGAAGGTGAAGGCCATGGTCGACGCGAAGCACGTTGACTGGGACGTGGTCGAAGTCGAAACCGGCGACATCGCGCGCGGCTGCGACGAAGGTCTCTATGAAAAGCTCGACTGGGCCAAGCTCGGCAACAAGGGCGATTTCATGAAGGCTGCGCAGCAGCCTTGCGGCGCGGGCTTCTTCGTGTGGTCCACGGCGCTTGCCTATAACGCCGACAAGCTCAAGACCGCGCCCACGAGCTGGGCCGACTTCTGGGACGTGAAGAAATTCCCGGGCAAGCGCGGCATGCGCAAGGGCGCGCAGTACAACATGGAATTCGCGTTGATGGCCGACGGCGTGGCGCCGCAAGACGTCTACAAGGTGCTGTCGACCAAGGCCGGCCAGGACCGCGCGTTCAAGAAGCTCGACGAACTGAAGCCCTATATCCAGTGGTGGGAAGCGGGCGCGCAGCCGCCGCAGTTCCTCGTGGCGGGCGACGTGGTGATGTCCACGGCGTTCAACGGCCGTATCGACGCCGCGCAGCGCGAGGGCAAGAACCTCAAGGTCGTGTGGAACGGCAGCATCTACGACCTCGACTACTGGGCGATTCCGAAGGGCGCGCCGAACAAGGCGCTGGCCGAGCAGTACATCGCCTATACGCTCTCGCCGAAGCCGCAGCAGGCTTACGCGCAGCATATCGCCTACGGCCCGGTGAACTCGAACGCGATCAAGTCGCTCGACGCGAAGACGCTGTCCAATCTGCCGAATTCGCCTGCCAACGGCAAGAACGCGGTGCAGCAGAACCTGACGTTCTGGACCGACCACGGCGACGAGCTGGAGCAGCGTTTCGCTTCGTGGGCCGCGAAGTAAGTGTGATGTAGACGCTCCGGCGCGCAGGCGCTGGAGCGGTTGGCCGCAACACGCGGCCTGGAGGCAGGAGACCAGGTGTGACCACGATGACGACCGTGACCAACGTAGCCGGCGCGGCACGCGAAGAAGCCGCGCGCCTGAAGCGCGAACTGCGCGTGGCGCAAGCGAAGAAGCGCACGATGGCGCTCATGCTGATCGCGCCGCTCGCGATATTTTTGCTGCTGATTTTCGTGGTGCCGATTGCGGCGCTGCTCACGCGCGCGGTGCAGAACCCCGAAGTGGCGACGGCGCTGCCGCATACCATCGCGGCGCTGCGCGACTGGGACCGCAAGAGCGCGCCGCCCGACGTGGCCTACGCCGCACTCGCCCAGGACCTCACCGTCGTGCAGGACGGCGACGCAATGGGCGCGCTGGCGCGCCGCCTGAACGTGGAAATCGCGGGCTTTCGCTCGCTGGTGGCCAAGACCGCGCGCGCCATGCCGCTGGCCGACGACGACGGCAAGCCGCTCACGCTTACGCCCGCGCAAACGCGCGCGAAGATCGTCGATCTCGACGACCGCTGGAGCGACATTGCCTACTGGCAGGCCATTGCGAAGAATAGTTCGCGCTACTCACCGTTCTATCTGCTCGCCTCGCTCGATCATCGCCAGGACGCGTTCGGCCGCATCGTGGCCGCCGACCCCGAACAGCAGATCTACCTCGACGTGTTCGCCCGTACGTTCGTCATCAGCGTGTTCGTCACGGTGTTCGCGCTGCTGCTCGGCTATCCGCTTGCCTACTGGATCTCGACGCTCTCCGAGCGCCGCGCGAATCTCGTGATGATCCTCGTGCTGATTCCGTTCTGGACGTCGATTCTCGTGCGCGTGGCCGCGTGGATCGTCATTCTCCAGGGCGAGGGTCTGGTCAACAAGGCGCTCATGGGCACGGGCCTCATTTCGCATCCGCTCTCGCTGCTGTTCAACCGCGTGGGCGTGTATATCTCGATGACGCACATCCTGCTGCCGTTCATGGTGCTGCCGCTGTACAGCGTGATGAAGTCGATTCCGCCCACCTACCAGCGCGCGGCGGTGTCGCTCGGCAGTCATCCGTTCGCGGCCTTCTGGCGCGTGTACGTGCCGCAGACCTATCCCGGCGTGGGCGCGGGCGTGCTGCTCGTGTTCATTCTCTCGATCGGCTACTACATCACGCCGGCGCTGCTCGGCGGCCCGGCCGACCAGATGGTCAGCTACTACGTGGCGTACTTCACCAACGTATCGATCAACTGGGGCATGGCCTGTTCGCTCGGCGCGCTCCTGCTGGCCGCGACCACGGTACTGTATTTCGTCTACGGGCGCCTCACGCGCACGCAACTGAGCCTCGGCTAAGGGAGGCACGACCATGAAATTCGCCAAGCCTCTTTTTGCACCGCATACCTCGGCCGTCGAACGCGTTTGGTACTTCACGCTGCGCGCGCTCGTCGTGCTCACGTTGCTGTATCTGATCCTGCCGGTGCTCGCGATCGTGCCGCTCTCGTTTTCGTCGAGCACGTTCCTCGTTTATCCGATTCCGGGCTGGTCGCTGCGCTGGTATGAGAATCTCGTCATGTCCGACGAATGGCGCATGGCCGCGAAAAACAGCTTTATCGTGGGGCCGGCCGCGACGCTCGTGGCAACCGTGCTCGGCACGCTCGCGGCCATCGGCATCACCAAGGCCGACTTTCGCGGCAAGGCCGTGCTCATGGCGGTGCTCATCTCGCCGATGATCGTACCCGTGGTCGTGGTGGGCGTGGGCATGTACCTGTTCTTCGCACCGCTCGGTCTCGCCAATACCTACCTGGGCCTGATTCTCGCCCACGCGTCGCTTGGCGTGCCGTTCGTCGTGACCACGGTGGCGGCCACGCTTCAGGGCTTCAACCACAATCTCGTACGTGCGAGTCTTTCGCTCGGCGCGAATCCGGTCACGACGTTTTTCCGCATCACGCTGCCCGTGATTGCGCCGGGCGTGATTTCGGGCGCGCTGTTCGCGTTCGCGACGTCGTTCGACGAAGTGGTCGTGACGCTGTTCCTCGCGGGCGCCGACCAGACCACCTTGCCGCGCCAGATGTTCACGGGCATACGCGAGAACATCAGCCCGACAATCGCTGCGCTCGCAACGATCCTGATTGTGTTCTCCACCTGCCTGCTGCTGGCGCTCGAATGGCTGCGCGGCAGGAATGCGGCGCGCGCCGTGAAGGCGTGATGTGAAAAAAGGCAGCGCCGCGCCGCTGCCTTTCTGCTTTTGCGCGTTACGCTTCGAGGAGCGTCGGCAGGCGGCGCGTGACCCACTGTGTCGCCTGATCGTAGGCGTGGGCGAGTTGCAGCACCGAAAGATCCGCGTTCGGCTTGCCGATTACCTGTAGCCCCATGGGCAGCCCTTGCGCATTGAAGCCCGCAGGCACGCACGCAACGGGCAGGCCAGCGAGACTGCCGCCGATCACGACCTCCATCCAGCGATGATAGGTGTCCATCGTGCGGCCCGCGATCGACTTCGGCCAAGGCTCGCGCGCGTCGAACGGGAAGATCTGCGCGCTGGGCAGCACGAGATAGTCATAGTGCTCGAAGAGCCCGAGCAGCGCGTTGTACCACTGGCTGCGCGTGAGCGTGGCGTTCCAGACATCTTCGCCCGAAAGCTTCAGGCCGCCTTCCACCTCCCATTGCGCCTCGGGCTTGAGCAGCGCGCGCTTTTCCGGGTCGCGGTAGAGCGCGCCGAGCGTGCCCGCGCACGAGAAGTGACGCAGCGTGAGCCAGGTCTGCCACAGTTTTTCCATCGCGAAGTCGGGGCGCGTGGCTTCGACCTTGCAACCAATCGACCCGAAGTCGTTGAGCGCGGTTTCGCAGAGCGCGAGCACACCGTCTTGCATCGGCAGATAGCCGTCGTAGTCGCCGAGCCAGCCGATGCGCGCGCCGCCGAAGTCGCGTTCCAGCGAGCCCGCGAACTGCGCCGGGTCTTCGGCGATGGAGAGCGGCGCACGCGCGTCGTAGCCCGCCTGGGTGGAAAGCAGCATGGCCAGGTCGCGCACCGTGCGGCCCATCGGTCCTGCGTAGCCAAGCTGGCTGAAGAACAGGTCATGCGCGGGCACCGAGGGCACACGCCCTTGCGACGGACGAAAGCCGAACACGTTGTTCCAGCCCGCGGGGTTGCGCAGCGACCCCATCATGTCGCTGCCGTCGGCCACGGGCAACATGCGCAGCGCGAGCGCCACGGCCGTGCCGCCGCTGCTGCCGCCCGCGCTGCGCGTGGAGTCGTACGCATTGAGCGTCGTGCCGAACACCGTGTTGTAGGTGTGGGAGCCAAGGCCGAATTCCGGCGTGTTGGTTTTGCCGATGAAGATCGCGCCTTGCGCACGCATGCGCGCGGCGACCAGTGAGTCTTCCTTCGGCACCTCGTTGCGGAACAACGGCGAGCCTTGCGTGTAGGGGATACCGGCCGCCGCGACGAGATCCTTCGGCGCTTGCGGCATGCCGTGCATCCAGCCGAGATACTCGCCGCGCGCGAGCTGGGCGTCGCGTTCGTCGGCCTCGGCCAGCAGCGTGGCGCGTTCGCGTAGCGAGACGATGGCGTTGGCGGGGGTGTTCACGCGCTCGATATGGTCGAGAAACGCGCTCATCACTTCGCGGCAGGACACCTTGCGCAGGCGTATCCAATCCGAAAGCTGGAGTGCGTCGGCCATCACGAGATCGTTGGGCGACGGGCGGGCGGGGGACGGCGATGCCTGATTCATACGTGTCTCTTGTTTGCGGATGGAGCAGGGGGGAGGATCATTGTCGCCCAGCCGCGCCGCAAGCGAAAGGAAACGAGCGGTTGCCGCCGGGGTGCGCTGGTTGCCGCCTGGTTTCCCTGGTTCCTCTAGTTCCTCTGGTCTGGTCCGTCCATCCGGTCCGCCTCGCCGGGCAGCGTGGCGCCGCCCAGGGACTGATAGAGCGCGGCCGTGTCGGTGAGTCGGTCGGCGTGGGCGCGCGTGCGGTCCAGCATCGTCTGGAGTGCCTGGCGTTGTGTGTCGATCAGCGAGAATTCGCTCACGCCTCCGGCCTGGTAGCGCGACTGCGCAATCGCCGCATTGGCCTGCGCCTCGCGCGCGGCGTCGTCGCGCGCCTGCAATTCGACGGCATCGTTTTGCAGCGCCTGAAGCGAGTCGGCGACCTGCTGCAACGCTTGCAGCACGGTTTGCCGATAGTCCGCGAAAGCCGCCTCATAAGCGGCCTGCGCCGCACGTTTCTTCGCGCGCAATTCGCCGCCGTGAAAGAGCGGCTGCGTGAGGCCGAGACCCACGTTCCAGATGTTCAGCCCGCTCACGATGTCTTCGATATGCGTGCGCTCCGAGCCTATGCCTGCCGAGATCGATATCTGCGGAAAGAGGTTCGCGGTCGCCACGCCCACGTTCGCGCCGGCCTGATGCAGCAGCGCTTCGCTCGCGCGTATGTCGGGCCGCTCGCGCGCCAGCGTGGAGGGCACGGTGAGCGAGACCGTGTCGGGCAGATGCAGCGTGTCGAGCGAAAGCGCGGTGAGCGGCGCCGCGAACTGCGTGTTCGACGGCGCCACGCCCAGCAGGATCGCGAGCTGGTGGTCCGCGGCGTCGCGCTGCGTTTCGAGCGGCGGCAGCGAGGCGCGCGTTTGCGCGAGCAGCGTGCGCTGGCTGCGCACGTCGATTTGCGCCACGCCGCCGGCGGCGAGACGCGCTTGCATGATGGCGAGCTGGCGCGCCTGCGTGTCGGCCAGTTGCCGCGTGAGCGCGATCTGCTGTTGCAGCGACGCGTAGCGTATCGCCGTGGACACCACGTTGGCGGCCACCGAAAGACGCGCGGCCTCCAGTTCGTACGCCTGATAATCGACCTGGGCCAGCGTGGCTTCGAGTGCGCGACGGTTCGCGCCGAACAGATCGAACACATACGACACGCTGACCGAGGCGTTGTAGAGCGTGAACGGCGGCGGGTTCGGCACCTGGGTGATGCCGAACGCGGCAAGATCGACCTTCTGGCGCGTGCCCGAGAGCTTCAAGTCGACCGAGGGGAAATTCGTCGCGCCCGCCTGGGCGTTGTAGTTCTCGCGCGCCTCCACGAGCTTCGCGCGCGCGGCGTCGAGCGTCGGGCTCGCACGCAAGGCTTGATCGACGAGATCGTCGAGCGCGGCGCTGCCGAACTGCGTCCACCATGCGTGCGGCGCGTGTTCCGCGGCGGCAAAGGTCTGCGCGCCGCCGCCGGGACCGGGCGCGGCGGCGGTTGCCGACGGCACGCCTTCGCGCGTCCAGCCGGTGGCGTCGGGCGCGGCGGGCGTGTGGAAGTCGGGGCCCATGGTGCAGCCTGCGAGCATCATTAGCAGCACGAAGGGGGTGGGTGCGTAGCGCTTCATGGTGGAGGATCTCGCGCTAGTCGAGCGTGCGCCGGTAGAAGCGCAAGGCGATCGCCATCACCGCTACCGTGAATACGGCGAGCGGCCACACCGCGGGCCACAGGTCGATCCAGCCGTTGCCCTTGAGCAGAATGCCGCGCACGAGCCGGTTGAAGTACGTGAGCGGCAGCAGGTTGCCGATCCACTGCGCCCAGCGCGGCATGCCGCCGAACGGAAACATGAAGCCCGAGAGCAGCAGGCTCGGCAGGAAGTAGAACATCGTCAACTGCATGGCCTGCAACTGGTTTTGCGCGAGCGACGAGAGCGTGATGCCCACGGTGAGGTTGGCCGCGATGAAAAGCAGCGCCGAGAGGTAGAGCGCGATGAGACTGCCCGCGAACGGCACATGGAAGACGTAGCGCGCGGCGAGCACGATGATGGTCGCCTGGATCAGCCCGATCGCCACATAGGGGACGATCTTGCCCGTCATCACCTCGATGGGCAGCACGGGCGTGGCGAGCAGATTCTCCATCGTGCCGCGTTCGCGTTCGCGCGTGATGGCGAGGCCCGTCATCATCACCATCGTCATCGTGAGGATCACGCCCATCAGGCCCGGCACCACGTTGTACTGCGTGATGCCTTCGGGGTTGTAGAGCCGGTGCACCTGCACGTCGAAGGCGGCGGGCGCGCCGTTCAGGTGCGCAAGCGGCCCGGTCAGGTCTTTCGCCGCCACGGGGCCGATGAGGCCGGGCAGCGCGGCGAGCGCGGTGGTGATGGCGGTGGGGTCGCTCGCGTCGGCCTCGACGAGCAGCGAAGGCCGCTCGCCGCGCAAGAGGCGCCGCGAAAAGTCGGTGGGAATGCTCAGCACGAACTGCACCGTGCCGCGTGCGAGCGCCTGGCGCGCCGTGGCTTCGTCGGGCATCGTTTCGATCACGTCGAAATAGGCCGAATTACGCATGCCCGCAACGAAGCTGCGCGCGAATACGCTGTCCTCGCCCACGACGATGGCCGTGGGCAGATGCTTCGGGTCGGTGTTGATGGCGTAGCCGAACAGCGTGAGCTGGATGATGGGCAGGCCCACGATCATCGCAAACGTGATGCGGTCGCGCTTGAGCTGCAAGAACTCCTTGAGCACGATGCTCCACCAGCGCGCCATGGAAAACGGGAATGACAGCTTCACGGCGTCACTCCGCTTTTGTCTGCATAGTTATCCTGAACATGGCTCATCAGATAGATGAAGACATCTTCCAGGCCGGTGTCGATGCGTTCGGCGCGCAGCGGCTGGCCTTCGACGGCGCGTGCGATCGCTGCGGCGAGCGCCGCATGGTCGCGCCCGCTCGCGTGCAGCGCGGAGCCGAACACGACGGTTTGCTCGACGCCGGGCGCTTCGCGCAATTGCGCCGCGAGCGCCGAAAGCCGCTCGCCATGGATCGCCCAGGTATTGAGATTCTGCTCGGCGATGACTTCGGAGGCCGTGCCCTGCGTGAGCAGCTTGCCGTAGGCGATATACGCGAGCTTGTGGCAGCGCTCGGCCTCATCCATGTAGTGTGTGCTCACGAGCACCGAGATGCCGCGCGCGGCGAGCCGGTGCAACTCTTCCCAGAAGTCGCGCCGCGCGGTGGGGTCGACGCCCGCGGTCGGTTCGTCGAGCAGCAGAAGCTCGGGCTCGTGCAGCATGCAGGCCGCGAGCGCGAGCCGCTGCTTCCAGCCACCCGAAAGCGCGCCCGTGAGCTGGTTTGCGCGGCTCGCGAGGCCGAGTGATTCGAGCGCGTGATCGACGGCTTCGCGGCGGTTCGGCATCTGGTAGATGCGCGCGACGAAGTCGAGATTCTCGCGGATCGTCAGGTCTTCCCAGTACGAGAAGCGCTGCGTCATATAGCCGACGTGACGTTTGATCTGCGCGCTCTCGCGCAGGATGTCGTAGCCGAGGCAGGTGCCCGATCCCGAGTCGGGCGTGAGCAGGCCGCACATGAGGCGGATCGACGTGGTCTTGCCGCTGCCGTTCGGCCCGAGAAAGCCGAATATCTCGCCGCGCGCCACGCGCAGCGTGACATCGTTCACGACGTGCTTGCTGCCGAAACGCTTGTTGAGATTGCGTACGTCGATGGCGTAGTCGCCGTTGCCCGCTCCAGGTGCGCTCATTGCAGCGTCACCTCGACCGGTTGGCCCGGATGCAGCTTCACGGCGTCTTGTTCCGAAGGCCGCGCCTCGATCATGAAAATCAGCTTCGCGCGATTCTCGTTGCTGTAGATGACGGGCGGGGTGTATTCGGCGGCGTTCGAAATCCACGTGATCGTGGCGGGCACGTCGGCGGCGCAGCCGTCGCAACGCACGTTCACCTTGCGGCCGGGGGCGAGCGAGCCGACTATCGTCTCGGGCACGAAGAAGCGCACTTTCACGTTTTGCGGCGGCAGCATCTGCACGACGGGGTTGCCCGCCTGCACCCACTCGCCCACGCGAAACAGCGTGTCGTAGACAAGGCCGCCGCTCGGCGCACTCACGCGCTTCTGGTCGAGCCGCCATTGCGCCTGCGCGAGCGAGGCGCGCGCGGCTTCGGCCTCGGCCGCTTGCGCGGCGATTTGCGCGGTGCGGCCCGGCAGGTTCGCCACGCGCACCTGGTTTTGCAGCTCGCGTACCTGCGCGGCGGTGGATGCGGCCTGGGCGCGCGAGTCGTCGAGCTGCGCCTGCGCGATGCCGCCCGCGCGCAGTTGCGCCTCGTCGCGCGTGAGCTGAAGGGAGGCCTTGCGCGCGTTGGCCTCGGCCTGCGCGAGCTGTGCCTCGGTCACGCGCACTTCGGGCGGGCGCTTGCCGGTTTCCAGGTCGGCGAGCTGTTGCTGCGCGGCCGTGACGCGATGCTGTGCTTCGTCGCGCGCGGCCGTTTCCTCGACCGCTTCGAGCGCGAAGACGGGCACATTGGCGGCCACGGTTTGGCCGCGCTTGACCGCGAGGTCCGTGAGCGTGCCCGACTGCGACGACGCGAGATACACATACTCGCCTTCGGCATAGCCTTGCCAGCGCGCGTTCTCGCTGCGAGAGCATGCCGTGAGCACGAACGCGAGCGCGAACACGAAGGCGTACGCCCGCAGCGTCCGGCGTTTCATGACGTTTCCCCTTTGGCGGTCGTCGCGCGGCGCCCGCGCTTTTCCTGCGCAGCGGGCCGCAATGCCGCGCGCAACAGTGCGCTCACGTGGCGGTGCAGCGCTTCGCGTTCGATCCTGGGAAAGCCGCGCGCGCTTTGCCAGAGCTTCGAAGTCGCGAGCGGCAGCATGACGAGCGCGAGGATCGAGATGAAGAGCAGCGGCGCTTCGAGTTCGGCGTTGACGCGGCCGTCGTGCTGCGCCTCGCCGATGCGTGCGGCAAAGCGTTGCAGTTGTTCGATGGGCAGACGCTTGATCATGCGCTCGCGCAACAGGCCACCTTCGTTGACGATTTCGCGCAGCCAGAGCGGCGGCAGCCAGGGCATGCGCGCGGTGACGTCGAACAGACGCGTGACGAGTTCTTCTACGAGCGCATGCGGGTCGTGCGCGGCGTCGCCCTCCACGCTTTCCCACACGAAGGCGATCAAGCGGGCGATGCGCTCTTCGACCACGGCGTCCAGCAGCTTTTCGCGATTCGTGAAGTAGTAGTGGACCATCGCCGACGTCACACCCGCAGCCGCGGCGATCTGCGCCATGGTGGTCGCTGCGATGCCCTGTTCGCCGAACAGTTGGGTGGCGCAGGCAAGCAACCGCTCGCGCATGTCGAGGTCGGCGTCGGCGCGGCGTCGTCCGCGCGGGCGGGGAGAGGAAGCGACAGGAGCGGAGGGTGGGGAGGGGCGCGTGACCATGGCTCAACTTTAATTCACGCGTTAGTTAAATTCAAACGGCGCGAGCTTTGGGTTAACCCTGAAGCGGTACTGACGGGGTCTGAGCAGAGTCTTAGCGGGGTCGTTTCAGAACTTTCCTATACAAAAACGATGGCGTGTCATTCAGGCTGTGAGATTCCCGCTGAAGGGTCAAACATCCAAACTCCGCCATGGAACAAAAAATGAAACGCATCGTTGTAATCGATGACCATCCGATCGTTCTGAAGATGCTCGCCAACGTGCTGAACACGGAGTACGAACTGGTGGGCGAGTGCGGCGACGGCGAAGAGGGCCTGCGCCTCGTGCAGGAGTTGCAACCCGACCTCGTGATCCTCGACCTCGAACTGCCCCGGCTCGACGGCCTTTCCGTCATCCGCGGGATCCGCGCGAAGCAGCCCGACGCGCGCATTCTCGTGCTCTCGGCCAAGCCCGAGCTGGTCATGGCCAATCACACGCGCGTGGCGGGCGCGAACGGCTATGTGAACAAGAACCGCGGTGTCGAGGAGCTGTGCGGCGTCGTCAAGGCGGTGCTGCTCGGTTACGACTGCTTTCCGGTGGGCAGTTGCGGTGGCGGCCGCGACGTGGCGCTCAACGGGCTCTCGCCGCGCGAAGTCGAAGTGTTGCAGTACCTGGCGCGTGGCATGAGCAACAAGGGCATCGCGGCGCGACTCGGGCTTTCAGATAAAACTGTCAGCACATACAAGACCCGCGTGCTCGACAAGCTCGGCGTGTCGTCGCTCGCCGCGCTGATTGAGTTCGCGACATTGAACAAGCTGATCGAGTAACCCGATTCCAGGCACAGGCGAAAAAAAAGCCCGACTTTCGTCGGGCTCCAAGTGTGACCGCACCCGTTGCCGGGCGCGGCACCTGCAAAAACTGTCTGCTTGCGCTGCCAGTCAAGCTGCCAGTTAGGCGGCCAGCAGCGAACGCAGCACGAACGGCAGAATACCGCCGTGCTTGTAGTAGTCGACTTCGATCGGCGTGTCGATACGCAGCAGCACCTGGACGCGCTCTTCCTTGCCATCCTTGCGGCGGATCACAAGCGTCAGGTCCTGTTGCGGCTTGAAGTCGTCCGTCAGGCCTTCGATGTCGAACGTTTCCTCGCCGGTCAGGCCGAGCGACTGAACGCTGTCCGAGCCCTTGAACTGCAACGGCAGAACGCCCATGCCGACCAGGTTCGAGCGGTGGATACGCTCGAAGCTGCGTGCGACCACGGCCTTCACGCCCAGCAGTTGCGTGCCCTTGGCCGCCCAGTCGCGCGACGAACCCGTGCCGTACTCTTCACCCGCGAACACCATGGTCGGCGTGCCGGCGTCGATGTACTTCATGGCGGCGTCGTAAATCGACAGTTGTTCGCCGCTCGGCTGGTGAATCGTCAGGCCGCCTTCCACGCGCGTGCCGTCGGCCTTCGCCGGGATCATCAGGTTCTTGATCCGCACGTTCGCGAAGGTGCCGCGCATCATCACGTCGTGGTTGCCGCGACGCGAGCCGTAGCTGTTGAAGTCGGCCTTCTGCACGCCGTTTTCCTTCAGCCAACGGCCTGCGGGCGAGTCTTCCTTGATCGAGCCTGCCGGGCTGATGTGGTCGGTCGTGACCGAGTCACCGAAGATGCCCAGTGCGCGCGCGCCCTTGACCTCGGCCACTTCCGACGACGGCGTCATCGAGAAGTGGCTGCCGAAGAACGGCGGCTCGGCGATGTAGGTCGACTTCGGCCAGTCGTAGACCTGACCTTCCTCGCCTTCGATCTTGCTCCACAGGTCGCCCTTCTTCGTGAGCTGGCTGTAGTTCTTCTGGAACGCGTCCGGGTCGAGCGCGTACTTGAGCAGCGCGTTGACTTCGTCGCTCGTCGGCCAGATGTCGCCGAGGTAGATGTCGCGGCCGCCACGGCCCTTGCCGACCGGTTCCGTCATCAGGTCGCGCGTGATGTTGCCCGCGATCGCGTAAGCGACGACCAGCGGCGGCGAGGCCAGGAAGTTCGCGCGGATGTTCGGGTGAATACGCGCTTCGAAGTTACGGTTGCCCGAGAGCACCGCAGCCGCGACGACGTCGTTCTTGACGATCGAATCGTTCAGTTCCGGCGTGAGGTCGCCCGCGTTGCCGATACAGGTCGTGCAGCCATAGGCCGCGAGTTCGAAGCCGAGCTTCGAGAGGTACGGCAGCAAGCCCGTTTTCGTCAGGTATTCCGTGACGATGCGCGAGCCCGGAGCGAGCGACGTCTTGATGTGCGGCGCGACCGTCAGGCCGGCTTCCACGGCCTTCTTTGCGAGCAGACCGGCGGCCAGCAGCACGCTCGGGTTCGACGTGTTCGTGCACGACGTGATCGCGGCGATCAGCACGTCGCCGTTGTGCAGCTTGACCTTTTCGCCCGCCGTGTATTCGGCGGAGAGGTCGGCGGCCTTCTTGTTGAAGCCGTTTTCCGCGACCGGCTTCGAGAACAGGTCCGTGAAGGTCGACTTCACGTTGCCGATTTCGATGCGGTCTTGCGGGCGCTTCGGACCCGCCAGCGACGGCGCAACCGTGCCGAGGTCGAGCGTGAGCGTCTTGGTGTAGTCGATATCGCCGGCCTTCGGCACGCCGAAGAGTTCCTGCGCCTTGAAGTAGTTCGCGAAGGCGTCGATCTCGGCTTGCGTGCGGCCCGTGCCCTTGAAGTAGTCGATCGTCTTTTCGTCGACCGGGAAGAAGCCTATCGTTGCGCCGTATTCCGGCGCCATGTTGCCGATGGTCGCGCGGTCGGGCACGCCGATCGACGCCGTGCCTTCGCCGAAGAACTCGACGAACTTGCCGACGACCTTCTCCTTGCGCAGCATTTCGGTGATGGTCAGCACGAGGTCGGTTGCCGTGCAGCCTTCGCGCAGCTTGCCCTTGAGCTCGACGCCCACCACGTCCGGCGTGAGGAAGTACACCGGCTGGCCGAGCATGCCGGCTTCGGCTTCGATGCCGCCCACGCCCCAGCCCACCACGCCGATGCCGTTGATCATCGTGGTGTGCGAGTCGGTGCCGACGAGCGTGTCCGGGTAGTAGACGGTGTCGCCGCCTTCAGCCTTCTTGTGCACGCCGCGCGCGAGGTATTCCAGGTTCACCTGGTGGACGATGCCGATGCCCGGCGGCACGACCTTGAACGTGTCGAACGCCTGCATGCCCCACTTCATGAACTGGTAGCGCTCGTTGTTGCGCTGGAATTCCAGTTTCATGTTCAGGTCGAGCGCGTCCTTCTGGCGGAAGTAGTCGATCTGCACCGAGTGGTCGACCACGAGGTCCACCGGCACGAGCGGCTCGATGACCTTCGGGTCTTTGCCGACCTGCTTGGCCACGCCGCGCATGGCGGCGATGTCGGCGAGCAGCGGCACGCCGGTGAAGTCTTGCAGCACGACGCGGGCGACGACGAACGGGATTTCGTCGACGCGCGTGGCGCTCGGCTTCCAGTTCGCGAGTTGCTCGATGTGCTCTTCCGCGATCTTCTTGCCGTCGTAGTTACGCAGCACAGACTCGAGCACGAGACGGATCGAGACCGGCAGGCGATTGATCTTCACGCCAAGCTGCTTGCCGAGTTGCGGCAGCGAGTAGAACTTGCCTTTGCCGGAGCCGCTGTCGAATTCCTTTAGCGTTTTGTGGAGGTTGTGGGCCATGGTGTTTTCCTTCGTTTAATCGCGGAAATAACGCTTACTGCACGGTTGCTGCTGTGACTGATACCTGTCTGTTTGCTGCTCAGATGACGTACAAGTCGACGTACTCGTTGACGGGCAAGGCGCACAGCCGCGCCTCGTCCAGCGAGACATCGAGAATCGCCTGCTGCTGCTTCGCGGGGAAGCGGCGCGCGAGGTTGGTGCGGAACTTCTCGATCAACAGCGGGATGCCTTCATCGCGGCGTCGCTTGTGGCCGATCGGGTACTCCACTACGACCTCGTCAAGCATCGTGCCGTCGTTCAGTTCGACGGTCAACGCGTTTGCGATCGAGCGCTTCGCGGGGTCGTGATAATCCTTCGTGAACTGCGGGTCTTCCACGCACACTGTTTTCGCACGCAGCGCGTCGATGCGCGGGTCATGCGCCACGTCGTCTTCGTAATCGGCGGCCGTCAGGCGCCCGAAGATCAGCGGCACGGCGACCATATACTGGATGCAGTGGTCGCGGTCGGCGGGGTTCGCGAGCGGTCCGCTTTTGTCGATGATACGGATTGCCGCTTCGTGCGTGCGGATGGTGATGCGTTTGATGTCCCCGTCCGTCAAGCCGCGTTGCGCGAGCACGCCGTGCAGCGTCATCGCGGCTTCGGCCGCGGTCTGCGCGTGGAATTCGGCGGGGAACGAAATCTTGAACAGCACGTTTTCCATCACGTACGTGCCGTAGGGGCGCTGGAAACGGAACGGCTGTCCCTTGAACGAGACGTCGTAAAAGCCCCACGTTTTCGCCGTGAGCGCCGAGGGATAGCCCATTTCGCCCGTTTTCGCCATGAGCGCGAGGCGCACGGCGCGCGAGGTGGCGTCGCCGGCGGCCCACGACTTGCGCGAGCCCGTATTGGGCGCGTGGCGGTAGGTGCGCAGCGACTGGCCGTCGACCATCGCGAGCGACACGGCGTTGATGAGTTCGTCGCGCGTGAGCCCGAGCATTTGCCCGACCACGGCGGTCGAGGCGAGCTTCACGAGCAGTACATGGTCGAGACCGACCTTGTTGAACGAGTTTTCCAGCGCAATGCAGCCCTGGATCTCGTGCGCCTTCACCATGCCTTCAAGCACGTGCTTCATGGTGAGCGGTGGCTTGCCCTGGGCGACGGCGGTGCGCGAGAGCCAGTCGGCGGTCGCGAGAATGCCGCCCAGGTTGTCCGACGGATGGCCCCATTCGGCGGCGAGCCACGTGTCGTTGAAGTCGAGCCAGCGGATCATCGCGCCAATGTTGAACGCAGCCTGAACCGGGTCGAGCTGAAACTGGGTGCCCGGCACCTTCGCGCCGTGCGGGACGATCGTGCCCGGCACGATCGGTCCGAGCAGCTTGGTGCAGGCGGGGTAGGAGAGCGCCTCGAGTCCGCAGCCGAGGGTATCGATCAGGCAATGCCGGGCCGTGGTCAGCGCGAGCGCGCTGCCAACCCCGTTCAGCACGTAGTCGACGATATCGACCAGTACCTGATCCGGCTGCGGCCTGACGTTGGAGATCGGAGCGGACATCGGGGCGTTCCCGTGGTCCTTACTGACCCGCTGCGCCGCTTGCGCCTTCAGCCGCGCGGTTGGCCGGGTTCAGGGCGTTTGCCTGCGTCGGCGCCATTGCGCCTTGCTGCATGGCAACCGTCTTGCACTCGTCGGCGAGACGCGAGCTGTCCTTGTCGGAGAACAGCATGGCCTTGGTCGGGATCACGACGAGGTCAAGACCGGTGGCGGCGTCGTGGAAGCGGTCGGCGCCCGTGGTCGTGGTCTGGCGCGGCAGGTTGTAGTTCTTGTTCGCCCAGTGAACGGTGACGATCTGGTCACGCGCCATGTCGCCCTTCAGGTCGAATTGCATGCCTTCGGCACAGCTCCAGTGCTCCGAGCCCGCCGGGACCGGATCGACCTTCGCTTCCTTGGCCGGGTTGGCCTTGCGCTTGATGATCTTGTGCTTCGGAGCCGGCTTCTTGGCCGTGGTCGTCGTGCCTTGCGCGGCGGCGTCGGTAGCGGCCAGCATCATCGTCGAGGACAGGGTGCCGATAACAGCGGCGATCAGCAGTTTCTTCATGGAAGTCAAACCTTTATCTCTCTAAATCGGTTGATCAGTGCGCGGCTGCGGATTGCGGCCGCCGGTTGCACTGCGCGCGCCCCGAAAGCACGCAGCGGACGCTATTTTCACCTATTTATCGCCACGGACCGCAATTTCTCCGGTCCGGTGTTGTTTGCGCCATGGTTCGCAAGTAACTGCCTGTAACACCCCTTGTCCGTCATTGCTGCGCGACGCGGCGCGAGGCCCGTTTTGCGGTCGTGGCGGAGTACGTTGAAAACGTTTTCCGCGGCCACGCGCCGCATACGCATCAGGCCCGCTCCCTCACCGGCGCGCCCGCCGTGTCGCCGCCCGCGCCGAACAGCGGCGCCGCCTCGGCCGGTACGGCGCGGCCCGTCGAGCGGGCGCGGCGCAGCACCGACCAGTAGTAGCGGTAGCTCGCGCGGTCGTGCAGCGTGTCGCCATGGCGCGTCGGACCCCATTGCGCATGCTGCGCGGCCAGCAGGATGTCAGTGGCCAGGGTGATTTCTTCGTCGCGCGGGGCGAATGCGGCCACGATCGCGGGAATCTGCGCGGGGTGGATGCTCCACATGCGCGTGTAGCCGAACTCATTGCGCGCGCGGCGCGCGTCGTTCGCCACCACGTCCATGTCGCGCACTTCCGTGCTCACGTTGTGCGAGGGCACGCGGCCGAACGCGTGGCAAGCCGCCGCGATTTCGAGCTTCGCGCGGCGCACGAGCGGGTGATCGAACTGGCCCGGCGAGCGCATTGCCGTGTCGGGAATCGCGCCGTCGTGCGCGGAGACGAAGTCCATCAGGCCGAAGCTCAGCGACTCCACGCCGCGCAGCGCGGCGAGGTCGAACACGCGCGCGAGCGCGCCATGCGTTTCGACCAGCAGTTGCACGGGAATGGGTTTGTCGATGCCGAGTTCGACGCGCGTGGCTTCGATGAACGCCGTCATTTCGGCGGCGTCGCCCACGGCGCGGATCTTCGGCAGCATGATGAAGGCCGGCGCGCGCTTTGCGGCGCGCAAGATCAGGCGCACGTCGTCGCGCCAGTGCGGGTGATGGAAGTCGTGGATGCGCACGCCCACGCGACCGAAGCGGTCGTGCTCGCCGCCGATGAACGACGCCACGAGTTCGGCGTGCTCGGCCTCGCGGCCCACCTGGGCGCCGTCTTCGCAGTCGAGGGTGATGTCGAATACCGGACCGAGCTGTTGCTGGAGCGCAAGCGACTTCAGCATCAGTTTCTCGCTGCCCGCGTAGTGATCGCATGCGGGCAGGATGGCGGGCGGCGCTTCGCCGTCAAACAGCACTTCGGCGGGTGTGATGGCGCGCATCTTCGGCGTCGGCGGTCGGTCGAGTGTTGGAGGGGAAACCGGATTCGAATGCGTCCTGCCGCCGGAAGGCGTCTGGCAAGGCGCATGCGGATCGGGCCGCGCTGGGCGAGTTTCGCCTGGCGGCCCGTGGCGCGGCCCCGCTGGCGGGGCCGCACGCGCATGAAGCGCGTTCCGTTCGTACTGCCCGCTTACTTGCCGAGCAGGTGAGCCACGCCTTCGCGCTCTTCGAGCAGTTCGTTCAGCGTGCCGTCCATCTTTTCACGCGAGAAGGCGTCGATTTCGAGGCCTTCAACGCGCTTGTATTCGCCGTTTTCGCAGGTCACCGGCACGCCGTAGATGATGTCTTCGGGGATGCCGTACGAGCCGTCCGACGGAATGCCCATCGTGACCCACTTGCCGTTCGTGCCGAGGACCCAGTCACGCACGTGGTCGATTGCCGCGTTGGCCGCCGATGCCGCCGACGAGAGGCCGCGTGCTTCGATGATCGCCGCGCCGCGCTTGCCCACGGTCGGGATGAACGTGTTGCGGTTCCATTCGTCGTCGTTGATCAGCGCGGTCAGCGACTGGCCTTCGGCCGTGGCGACGCGGAAGTCGGGGTACATCGTCGGCGAGTGGTTGCCCCACACAGCCAGCTTCTCGATCGAAGCAACCGGCTTGCCCGACTTGGCGGCCAGTTGCGAGAGCGCGCGGTTGTGGTCCAGACGCAGCATGGCCGTGAAGTTCTTCTTCGGCAGGTCCGGAGCCGACTTCATGGCGATGTAGGCGTTCGTGTTGGCCGGGTTGCCGACGACCAGCACCTTCACGTCGCGGCTGGCGACGTCGTTCAGCGCCTTGCCCTGAACCGTGAAGATTTCGGCGTTTGCCGAGAGCAGGTCCTTACGCTCCATGCCCTTCGAGCGCGGACGTGCGCCAACCAGCAGGGCGACGTCGGCGTCCTTGAACGCGACCTTCGGGTCGTCGGTGATGACCACGCCCGCGAGCAGCGGGAATGCGCAGTCGTCCAGTTCCATCACGACGCCTTTGACGGCGGCTTGCGCTTGCGGCAGGTCGAGCAGTTGCAGGATGACGGGCTGATCCTTGCCGAGCAGGTCGCCGTTCGCAATGCGGAACAGCAGGGAGTAAGCGATCTGACCTGCGGCGCCGGTGACGGCAACGCGCTTTGCGGGCTTAGCCATTGAAAATCTCCAGGAAGATGCGTTAGACGCCAGGGTAAAACGCCATTCTATATGCGCGATACACGAAGCGTAGGTGAAACAGGCGATCCTTCTTGCTGGCGTGCGCGCCTTGCCCGGACATCATGGACTGCCGGGCGGTGATGCGAGCCGCCGGCGCGGACCGCCGTGCCGGTAACCTGTGCAACAAGGCAAGAGGTGAACGGGTCGCCCTTCGAGGGGCGCCTGACGCTGGCCGCTTCGCGTGTGCCGACTCCTGCAACAGCTCGCTCGGGCTGGTCCACAGATGCGCGGCGCGCATGGCATGCAGTCAGGCTGCATCTGGCGCGCTGGCCGGGCGGATCGAAACCACTACTGCGTTTACTGCGTAAGGGAACAGCATGGCGCAAGGCGGACTGCGACGCGTGCGCCACGGGGTGGATGCAACCGCCGGCAACCGGCGAAGCCCCTGCATCGCGCCGGTTTCAAGTCCTGAAACCGGCCGGCAACCCGCCCGCAAACCCTTGCTCGAACGGGAGTGTAGGAGCCGTCAGGGTCAAAGTCAACAGTATCTTATGTCTTATATAAGACATATCTATTACAGCCAAAATGCTTGATGCGTGGGGGGCTTTATGTTGAAATGCGCGCCATGAGTGCAAACCCGGCCAGCAACGCGAATCCTCCCGCTCCCGAGAGCGGCGTTCAGGCGTCTGCGCCCGCGGTTCCGCCATCCCCGACATTCAGTCCGCTGTACCAGCAGATCAAGGGGCTCATTACGCAGAGCCTCGAGTCCGGCGAATGGAAGCCCGGTGAAATCATCCCCAGCGAAGTCGAACTGGCCGCCCGTTACAAGGTGAGCCAGGGGACCGTACGCAAGGCGATCGACGAACTGGCTGCCGACAACCTGCTGGTGCGCCGCCAGGGCAAGGGCACCTTTGTTGCAACGCACAACGAAGAGCGCGCCCAGTTTCGCTTTCTGAGATTACTCGCCGATGACGGCGCTGAACACCCGCACGTGAGCCGGCTGCTCGAATGCCGCCGTCTGCGCGCCTCGGCCGAGATCGCGCGCCAGCTCGACCTGAAGCCCTCCGACCCGGTGGTGTTGATCCGGCGTCTGCTTCAGTTCGACGGCGAGAGCACCGTGCTCGACGAGATCTGGCTGCCCGGCGGCATTTTCCGCGGTCTCACGAGCGAGCGCCTTGCCGAGTACAAGGGTCCGCTCTACGCGATGTTCGAGACGGAGTTCGGCACGCGCATGATCCGCGCGACCGAGAAGATCCGCGCCGTGGCCGCCGAGCCCACGGTGGCCGATCTTCTCAAGGTGCCCGCAGGTTTTCCATTGCTATCCGTCGAGCGCGTGTCCTATACCTATGGAGACCGGCCCGTCGAAGTGCGTCGTGGATGGTATGTCACAACCGGGTACTACTATCAGAATGATTTGAGTTGACGGGCGGCCGCGCGAACGACGCGGCGTCCTTCCCCATGTGCCTTTGCTTGCGCGTGCACCAGCCGTCCCCGTCGTGGATTTCGCTGCAGCGCGATATAAAAAGGCGCTAAAATTGCGAATTAGTGTTACTACATAGTAGGGGTCTAGCATGGCAGAAGCCACAAAAAAACCGAGGCCGGAATACCGGAACATCGGGCTTGGGCAGATATTGTTCGCGTACCGCCTGCCTCTG